>NZ_JBPIZB010000001.1:0-1327146 GCF_051172315.1 Serratia sp. B501 | reverse complement strand
GTGTGATCTTGGTCTCGTCGGCGGCGTCGACACGCGGCATTTCAACGATCGCTTCACCGTTGAACGCCCAGGCATGCAACTGCGGTTCGAAGGTCAGCAGCAGGAAGCTGCCCGGCGCCTGCGGGTTGCCGCCCAAAATGAGCCGTTGGGCGTTGGCGCTGACGACGGTCAGCGCGCGATCGCCGCCGTTAATCTTCGCCAGCGGGTAACCTTGCAGGAACCACAGCGTCGGCGAGAGGGTTTGCCCGCCGTGTTGCAGCGTGACCGCGCCGCTGCCCTGCAGCCAGCCGTCCTCGCCGCAGCGCAGCGCGTCGCCGGCGGGAATGAACAGCGCGCCGCCGGTGGCGTCGTCACCCCAGAAGGTGCGGAAGTGGCAGCCCTGTGGCAGGCTGAAACGCTGTGGCGGCGCGGTGTCCGCCTGCGCAGAGGTGACGGCCACCGCCGCAGGAATGGTCGGCGGCGGCGGGGTTTGCGGCTGCTCGGCGGTCTCTTGTTTGACCACCGGTTTCCAGCCGCGCGCTTTGGCGGCTTCGCCGGTCGCCAGCTTCTCACCGCGCTTGTCGGTCAGCGTCCAGGGCAGATGACCGGCTTTTGGGCACTGCTTTTCCAGCAGATTGCCGACGCGGGGCAGAAAGTCGTTCAACACGGCCGGATCTTTGCCTTGCGCCGAGACGATGCGCAGCGGGATGCTTTTGCCGCACCAGCTTTCCGGATTGCTGTTCTTGACGTCATCGATAAACACTTCCAGCTTCTGGCTGGGGGAGTAAACCAGGCGATAGTTCATCGCCTGCGCGGTCGGTACCGCCATCAGGGCAACGAGCCCCGGCATCCAGTATTTCATAGTGAACCTTGCTGTGAATGTGCGCCGACTCAGTCGCGGATGAGAAACCGTTCCGCATCCGCCAGCGAATGCAGCAGGGTGGTTTCCTGCGGTGAGCCAATCCAGACGGCGATAGCGCTGTAGTTATCGCTGTTATTGTTTTTCTTCCATGCCTGCTGCATCAGGGCGATCCACTCGCTGGGGGAGTTGACCATGTGCAGCGACTGTTCCAGTTCGGCCTGGCTGAAGCTGTGCCAGAAGCCGTCGGTGCACAGCAGGAAAACGTCGCCGTCTTCCAGCTGCAGCACGTCGCTGTAGGTGGCGTCGCGCTCTTCGTTGAGCCCCAGCGCGAAATACAGCAGGTTGCTGTTGATGCCGTTGGTCTGATAGCCGGCGTCCTGCATCTGTTGGATCAGACTGTGGTCGGTGGTGACGGCATGCAGGTAGCCGCGGCGGAACAGGTACAGGCGGCTGTCGCCGGCGTGCGCCCAGTAGGCCAGCTGGTAATCGCGATCGATAAACAGACTGACCAGCGTGGTGCCCATCTTGCTGTATTCGTCCGACTGCCGCTGTTGCTGGTGGATGGCGGCATTGGCGCGCGTAATGTGCTGACGAATGCTCTGGGCGTTCAGGTGCTTTTCGCCGTCGAAGTTTTGCAAAATGGTGTCGCGCGCCAGTTTGGCGGCGATATCGCCGCCCGGAAAACCGGCGATGCCGTCGCACACCACGAAGCAGGCGGCGCGGTTGCCGAGCACCTCGCCGGTCTGATCCTGGTTGGAGGCGCGGCCGCCCTGATTGGAGGTAGAGGCTATGGTGATATTCATTACGCGTCCGGTTTGGTCTGTGAGTCTTTGTATTGATTCACTTCAACGTCATAGGCGTGCAGGAAGGCTTCGCCGAACAGGGTGTGGAAATCGTCCTCGATCTCGCCGGAGGTTTGCTGATAGTTCTTCACAAAGTAGTCCCACAGCGCGGCCTTGCGGTTGGCGGGCAGCGACAGACGCGGCGCCACGCCTTCCTTGCGCGCTTCCTCTTCGAGGCGCTCCGGGTTGAAGGACTGCAGCATGGCGGCGATGATGGCGCGAATGCCGGCGATCATCCCCAGCTGGTGCGCCTGCAGGTCGATCAGTGCATCGCGCACCGCCTGTTCCGGCGGCATAAAGCCCGGCATCTGGCTGCCGAACATCTGCATCAGCACCGTTTTCCCCGAAGGCAGCAGTTTGAACGGGTTGTTGGCCTCGTCGAGGATCATGGTCATCTCAGCCTTCACGCCGCGCTTGAGGATCGAGCGGGATGAGAGCAGGGCGACGGTGCCTTGCGAGAACAGGCTCAGCAGGCGGCCAGCCTGGCGGATCTGTTGTTCGTCGAAATGCGGCTGCGGCTGCAGATCGTCGAGACCGATGCCTTGCAACAGCGCCGTCAGCAGCGGCCCCTCCAAGGTGTCGCCATTCGGCGCGGCAGCTTGCTGCCGCTGGGCGGACTGGTAGGCGACCGGATCGATGCCCAGGCGGTTGCCCTGGCGCGGGCGCGGAGGTTGCGCAGGCGGTTCCTGCTGGCTGAACTGCGGCGCGGGTTGGGGTTGCGGCTCGGGTCTCTGCACCGGCGGAGGCGTCGGCGTCGGTTGAGGGCGCGGCGCTTGCGGTTGTGTGGCGATCGGCGCCGGTGGTGGGGACGGCGGTTGTGCCGGTTCCTCCGGCTGAGCCAGTGGCACGGCGCCGCCCATCAACAGCCCCAGCGGGTCGTTGCTGTTTAACGTCTCTGGCGAAGCGGGCGCGGATGAACCGCCGAACAGCGCCAGCGGATCCAGCTCTTGTTCCGGTTGCTGCGCATTCTGGACGGGGGGAGCCGGGCGCGGTGGCGCAGCCTGCTCCGCCAGCAGCGCGCTGGGAGTGGTGTCGGCCAGGATATGCTCACGCTCAAAAGTGGAGTCGGTGTTGAACAAGGCGGCCGGATCGGTTTGCTGTTGCTGCAATTGGCGCAGATCGACATCGCCCGCCAGCTGCGCCAGCGGATCGGCCGGGTTCAGCTCGCGAGCGGGGGTATCCAGCAGCGGATGATTGTCCGGATTGGCGATCGGCGGCGGTGTGACGGCGGTCGGCGCGTTTGGCGTAAATTCTTCCACCAGGCTGTCCCAGATTTCGTTGGGGATCGGCGCGGCGGATTTTTCTTTGGCGGCGGCTGCAGGGGCCGCAGCAGCGGCAACGGCCTTGGCCACCGGTTGAGCCTGCGGCGCGGCGTGCTGTTGCAGCGCGCTGACTTCAATCTGGTAATCGTCGATGCCGAGCACGTCGCCATCCTGCAATTCAACCTGGCGGCCTCGTTCCAGCGGAATATCGTTCAGCAGCACGCGGGTGACGTTGCCGCGATTGGTGATGCGGCATTCGCCGTCAGAGGAAATGTGCACGATCGCCTGCAGACGGGAAATGGCGCGCTCTTCGTCCGGCAGCACCAGGTTGTTGTCCACGCTGCGGCCGATGGTGCCGCCCGGCGGCAGAAAATCGCAACTGCTCTGCGGCGGAACCTGGCCGCTTTTATTTTTTACAATGGAAAATCGCATAAGGCATTCCTGCTGATAAGATCTTATGGCCAGACAGTGGAACTCGATAACTGGATGAGTTTGACTTGATTTCTTTCCTAAGAGAGAGCTTTGAATTTGAGTGACTAAATTCTTTGGTTAACGCATTATATGTTCGCAAGCTTCAATTTAGTAACGTGAGGCTGTATATGTCAGGTGATGTCTTTGCTATTACTCTCATTGTTCTTACCCTTTCTTTTGTAATAGAGATTAGTCGGTAGTTGAGATAAGTAAGTAAGGGCGAATATAATACTGGCGTACCAGACCTCGTCATAATCTTGAAGTTTTATATTGAGCATTGGATCCAGTATCTCAGAACCATAGTTAAATACTAAACCTTGGATGATGCTTGCAAATAAATTTACTGTGGTAGCTATCACAAAAAGGGAATAGGATTTTCTATTGTTGGTTTTTTGTTTTAGGTGATAAAGCCCGACAAATACTAAGACTGACAGGAAAAAGTATAAAAACACAAATGAGTAAGAGTAGGTGGAAAGCGTGACGTCATCGAACACTGTTTTTTCCTTATCCCAATGCTCTAAAATTCCATATGGTTTGTACTGAGTAATAGAAAGTCAAGGAATATTTTCCCAATGACTGATGATTAATGGTGCTGGTATATTTTCAAGTAATAAATTATAAGTGATAAAAATGTAATTAATTTGAGGCTGATGGCTGCAAAAAATGAATTCTATCACTGCGGCTATTACTTTGAGTAACGTTTAAAAATGGCTTCAGCTTCACTGGCGTTCTGCAGTAAAAGGCAATCTAAAATATGATAACTTCCTTTAACTGAGCCTTGGCTATTTTTATTGGCGTACTGTTCAGCCAGCTTTTCGCCTTGTTCGAATGCATCCATCGGCAGTTTACTCAATTCTAAATAGGCGGAAGCGGAACGGAAGGCGTCTTGCTTGGTTTTTTCTGAGTCAGTGGACTTCCCAATGCAGCGGCTGACTAACCAATTTTTATATAGTGCCTCTTGCGATAAAATATTGAGTGAGTTTTCAGCAAGGGCTACATGGCTTCCGAGCAGCAGAGACATTAAAAAGTACGTGTATCTTCTCATCCGAGATAACCTTTGATATGAGCCGTCGTTTGAGCAACTCTGATATCAGTTGTCGTCTTTCCCTTGGTACTTCTTGATGATGGCTTGCAACGCTTGGCTATGTACAAGATCGATGCACTTTGCCATCGTCATCGGCTCCCCTGACATACTGTCATAGGGCTTTGCCAGAAATTCTTTTGCCAGCGCCCTGACGGCGGTATGCGCCTCCAGAGAATAATCGCCGAACTCCATATAACCCCGAGCAGCGGCGGCGGCATCGTTTTTGACTTCTTTTGCTGAGTACCCCTCGGCGATGCAAACGCTAAGCGCGTAGTTTTTGAGGTACTCGGCAGGGGAATACTTTCCGTTGGCGTAAGCTTCAGCATTCAATACCGCCAACATGAGTAGGAACGCAGTTTTAATCGTGTGACGTAAGTGCATCGATTCGTTTTTGCATCGTATCGGCCAGGCAATCTTTGTCATCTCGGCATTTATCCCTTTGCAGTAACCAAGATCTTTGCGTGCTGTTTAAAGAAGCCGCCAGTTTTTTATCCCCTACATCGGTCGCCTGCTTTTTTGCCAACAGCCAAGCTTGGGAAACGCTTTTGTCATAGGCGGATAAATTGAAGTCTGAGCAGATAGTTTTTTCAACAACGCTTGTAGATTTAGCACAGTCGAAAGACGCTGCAGGTTTAGGATCTTTCGGTAACCGTTCTAATTGCAGTAGCGAACCATCGTACCAATTAACCAGCATTTTTTGTGGATTGAGAGCGGCAAAGCTGGAGCCTGCACCATTATCGGCTGGGCCGAATGATCCGGCGTGACAATCGATCTTGAAAAGAGAGACTTCTGCTTGGCCGTTTTCTTTCAATGCATAGTTTTTAGCCGAGATGCTTTTATCTCCGCCCATCGACTTGCCGATGAATTGATTTAGCGTGCCTCTCTCAATACTTAAGGTTGGCGCTGTGCAGACGTCTTTTTCCGGCAGATTGTTTTCTATTGATTGAGCGGAAATATTGATCACTCTTCCTAGTAATCGAGGATCGTTAAATTGATAGCTAAGCGTGCGGGTAGTCTCATTATCTATGTTGACCTGAGTCACTTGCCATAAGCCATCAATAGTTGATGATGTTGAGGCATTAACGTTTTTTTCTGCAGCGTATGTACTGAACGATAATAAGACGCTACTGATGAGAAATTGATGTTTACTCAATTGAGTGATGTCCTTATCTCTGCAAAATACTGTCCTTAGTTTGCTAATAAACCTCCCCATAATGGGGAGGTTGTATAACAATTAAGCTTCGCGGTTTTCCTTGATGTTCCAACCTGCGCTGCTTTCGGCGCCTTTGCCGCCTTTGTCGCTCTGCTCCCAGTACTGCTGTTTCACTTTCGCCGCCTGGAAGGAGTAGGTGACGCCCACGGTGTCTTCGCCGCCTGCACCGGTGTACTGCACGGCGGTGACCAGCACGTCTTCCAGGGTGATTTTTGCGTATTCAACCTGGGTGCCGCCCGCCTTGCAAACCGACAGCTCAATCTTGGTCAGGTGTTTGCCGCTTGAGCAGTGTTTCAGCAAGGCCGGGGTTGACTTGTCGATCAGCGCGTTGACGTGCAGATCGTTGAAGCACACTTTACCGGCGCCACCGCCGCCGCCAACGCCCATATTGCCCGGTTGAGAAGCGCCCCAGGAGAAAGAAGTAATGTCGGTCCAGCCTTTGTGATTCGAATCTTTGGATTCGCCGCTGGCACCTTCAACTTTCAGGAACATATCAATAGCCATAGTTTCTTCACTCTTTATTAAGGGTTAACAGTAGTATTAACGTTACGTTGAAAAACTCAGGTAATAGCAGCAGGAATTGCAAGTGTGGTAATGCATTACCAATTTATATCCTTGTGCCATGCACCTTCTTAAATACCGAAAACTATCGGTACGGGTTACCGAGCCACTATTAAGTGCTAATGGCTCAATGCTTAATTATTTCGCGTTATCTTGATTCCACGTGCGATCTGGATTGCCTGCAATGAGCTGTCGGGAAAGCTTGTCCAATTCCGGACTATGGTACAACCGCAGGCAGTTTAAGGTGACACCTTGACTCTTGCCTTTGGTTTCACTGTGAAACTCATTGACTCTGGATTTATATTTGCCGATGAGAGCATTGATTTTCTCATCACCTGATTCGATATCGAATGGCATCCATTCTCTCATCGCATTCGCCGTTCTGGCTGCATCAAGAGAGAACGCTTTATCCGAATCGGAGACCTGTGCCAGGCAGCGTGACAATGCCAGTTCTTTTACGACCTGGTGATAAGGCATCTGTTTGATAAATGCCACCGGATCTTGAATGTCCTTGGCGAGCGATGACTGCGAGAGCCCCAACAAGGTAGTTGCCAATCCGATTGTGATTAACTTGTTCATGGCAACTCCCAAAAATTGGCTCGCGGAGTAGAGTAATTGGTTCCGGGCTCATTGAAATAGCAATGATCTGAACAACTGTTTCCGTTCCAGAAAGTGGCGTGCCCGCCCGCATTTCCCCAACCTGATACTTCAAAAAGTATTAATCCTTTTTTGTTGGCCAGTTGCGTAACAGGTAATTGAGGGTAATTAACAATCATGTCAGGTTTTCCCCACGTTTTAGTCAGGTAGGGAATCAAATCCCGCACGCGGAAAAAGTACCATTTTTTATCTGCGCCTGAGACGGTTAACTGACCTATTCTGGGAACTGGATGGCCTGTGTAATTGAGCACGTAACTCATCCTTACAGCACAGCTGTTTTCCCAGCCACCTGATTCGGCGGGTATCTCAAAGTTTCGTTTTACGGCACCGCCAATCGTATTTTTAACTTTTCCCAGAGGATCGTTTGGGTCATAAATATTTTTAGCCGCAGTCCAGGCAGCCAGAAAACGGGGTCTTGTTCCCATGATTTACCTCCATGTTTTATTTATCAGGCCGCGGGATCGCGGCCTGACTCCAGTCCATCAGGACGCGTCGTTTTGCTTCAGCGAAGGCAGCTTCGACACCAGGCGCAGGGAGACGGTCAGGCCTTCCAGCTGGTAGTGCGGGCGCAGGAAGAACTTGGCGCTGTAGTAGCCCGGGTTGTCTTCGATCTCTTCCACCTGCACTTCCGCCGCGGCCAGCGGTTTGCGCGACTTGGTTTCCTGCGATGAGTTGGCCGGATCGCCGTCCACGTAGTTCATGATCCAGTCATTCAGCCAGCGCTCCATATCGTCGCGCTCGCGGAAGGAGCCAATTTTGTCGCGCACGATGCACTTCAGATAGTGCGCGAAGCGGCAGCAGGCGAACAGGTATGGCAGGCGCGCGGAAAGCTGGGCGTTGGCGGAGGCGTCGGCGTCGTAGTATTCCGCCGGCTTCTGCAGCGACTGCGCGCCGATAAAGGCGGCGAAGTCGGAGTTTTTGCGGTGCACCAGCGGCATAAAGCCGTTTTTGGCCAGCTCGGCTTCGCGACGATCGCTGATGGCGATCTCGGTCGGGCACTTCATGTCCACGCCGCCGTCGTCGCTCGGGAAGGTATGGCACGGCAGGTTCTCCACCGCGCCGCCGGATTCCACCCCGCGAATGGCGGTGCACCAACCGAACTCTTTGAACGAACGGTTGATGTTGGCGGCCATGGCGTAGGCGGCGTTGGTCCAGGTGTAGTTGCCGTGGGTCGCGCCGTCGGTATCTTCTTCGAAGTCAAACTCGTCCACCGGATTGGTGCGGATGCCATACGGCAGGCGCGCCAGGAAGCGCGGCATCACCAGGCCCAGGTAGCGCGCGTCTTCCGATTCGCGCAGGCTGCGCCAGGCGGCGTATTCGGTGTTCTGGAAAATCTTGGTCAGATCGCGCGGGTTGGAGAGCTCCTGCCAGGACTCCATCTGCATCACGCTTGGCGCGGTGCCGGCGATGAACGGGCAGTGTGAGGCGGCGCCGATCTTGGCCATTTCACCCAGCAGCTCCACGTCCTGCGGGCTGTGATCGAAGTAGTAGTCGCCCACCAGGCAGCCGAAGGGCTCGCCGCCGAACTGGCCATACTCTTCTTCGTAGATTTTCTTGAAGATCGGGCTCTGATCCCAGCCCACGCCTTTATAACGCTTCAGCGTGCGGCCCAGCTCCTGCTTGGAAATGCTCATGAAACGGATCTTCAGCATCTCGTCGGTTTCAGAGTTGTTGACCAGGTAGTGCAGGCCGTGCCACGCGCCTTCCAGCTTCTGGAAATCGTCGTGGTGAATGATCTGGTTGATCTGCTGCGACAGCTTTTCGTCGATTTCCGCGATCAGCGCCTGGATGGTGCGGTAGGCGTCGGAAGAAACGGTGACGGTATTTTCCAGCGCCTGCTGCGCCAGAGTTTTCACCGCGTTCTCGACCGCTTCTTTGGCCTGATCGGTCTTCGGCCGGAACTCTTTGTTCAACAGCGCGCTGAACTCATCGCTGGAAAAAGTCTCGGTGGTTTGCAACGCATTTTGTTGCTGAGGCGAGTTGCTCATCGATTAATCCTCACGCTCGTTGTTGTCATCGTTAACCGCCGGCTTCGGCGCGTCGGTCAGGGATTTCAGCAGCGCCGGGTTTTGCAGGATCTTGGAGATCAGCTCCTCGGCGCCGTTTTTACCGTCCATGTAGGACAGCAGGTTGGAAAGCTGGGTGCGGGCGTCCAGCAGATTGTCCAGCGCGTCGACCTTGCGGGCGATAGCGGCGGGGGAGAAGTCTTCCATGCTTTCGAAGGTCAGATCGATGTTCAGCTTGCCTTCGCCGGTCAGGGTATTGTCAACCTGATAAGCGACGCGCGGCTTCAGCGATTTCATGCGCTCGTCGAAGTTGTCGACGTCGATTTCCATGAACTTGCGCTCCTCCACGCTGGCTTGCGGATCGACCGCTTTCCCCACCAGATCCGCCATCACGCCCATCACGAACGGCAGCTGGATTTTGCGCTCTGCGCCATAAATTTCGACATCGTATTCAATCTGTACGCGCGGCGCGCGGTTGCGGGCGATGAATTTCTGCCCGCTGCGGGATTTCGAGTTTGACATGATTTACTCCATCTAATGGCGATTGGGAACGCGCCTCGTCCGGCTGGGAGAGTCAGGTTCTGATTCGGGTCTGCGCAGGGGCAGACGGTATCGGGTGTCGTCAAGAGAACAAAAGTCGGCGGCTAGCTGTTCTCCTCGTTGTCGGGGCGACCGAGAATGGTCTCCAGTTGGTTAAGCCCATCGGGCGCCAAATCGCGGACGATTTGCATAAAGTCCAGCGTAATCAGTCGCTGTACCCGATCGATCATCAGCGGCGCCGGGTGGCTTGGCTCATGAAGACGAAAATAGTTTTTCACCTTGTCCAGCATCAGCTGGGCGTCATCGCGCGACTGGATCTGCGCGCTGCGCCAGTTGAGTGAGGCAGAGGCGCTCTGCACGGCGGCCGGTGGCTGCTCAGCGGCGGTTTCCTGTGTGGCGTCCGCTTCGGTGGCGGCCGGGGCCTCGCTCTGGCCGGCAAGCGCCACCAGCGAAAAGACTTTGGTCAGCGCGCTCATTTCCGGCAGCGCGCTTTCACCCAGATGGCGGGTGACTTCGCTGCGAATGGCGGCCAGGGTGTTGGCGATATGCATCACCAGCGCGCCTTCGGGGCGATCCTGTTGCGCCAGCTCATCCTGCAGCCGTGCGCGGCCGCCGGGAAAGTTGGGGCACTCTTGCTTGCTGCCGTCGAGCAGGGCGCCGGCATCGCGCAGCGAGATTTCACCGGCGGCGCTTTTCAGCAGCGGCGCGGCGCGCACGCTGGCGGCCAGCGCGGCCTTGTCGCCAAGGTCGGCCAGCGCGTTGATGCGAAACAGCGGGTCGGCCTCGCCGTCGAACTCCAGCGGCGGCTGCAGGGCATCCCAGTAGCGGAGTATCGCCTGGTGGATCAGCGTCAGCCCGTCGGCGTAGCCCGGCAATCCGCGCAGCTGGGTCCAGGCGCGGGTGAGATACAGCATGACGCGCAGGTCTTTGGTGCGCGCCAGCAGCGAGCTTGCGAGACGCTCGACCTGCACCCAATCCGGCGCTTCTTCCGGAATGATGGTGCTGCCGAATTGCTGTTCGGCTTTGCCGGTGGCGGCGCGCGCCATGGCCAGAAAGTCGGCGTCGTATTCCAGGTTGTCGCCGCAGGGCGTGTCCGCGTCAACCGGGGCCAGCAGGGTATCGGTGTCGATAGCCATAAGATTTCCTTCAACGAGCGATGTTAATCAAACATTTGCGGGTACTGGCCGCCGCGGCCGGGGCGCGCCCAGCCGTTGGGTTCGAACAGCAATGAAAACAGCTGCACGGTGAGGTTGCCGCTGTGCACGTGGGTGTAGAGCGGGTGCCCGTCGGCCTGATTGGTCCACCAAAAGCTGGTGTACTGCGCCGGATCGAAACAGTCGGCGGCCTGCTGCCAGCCGAGGCCCGGTACGTCCGGATGCTGGAAACCGATAATCGACAAGATCTCGGAGTCCGCTTCCGCCGGCGGGCTGGGCAGCGCCGGGATCGCCTGCAGCGTGCGGTCGATCTGTTCGGCGGAGAAGCCGTTGCGCACGCCGTTCAGTAGGGTATGGCCGAGCTGTTGGTACCAGCTCGCCGCCATGTTCAGCTGTTGCGGGCGCCAATCCTGTTGGCTGAACAGGCGCAGCGCGCAGATGGGGTAACGCCGCCCGACGCGGTCGCGCGCCGGCAACAGGCAGCCCATCTGCACGTACTGGCTGCCGAGCGTGGCGGGGATCACGAAGTTCCACACCGGCGCGTTGCTGAACGGGTGATCGTTTGGCCCCTGCGCATCGCGCTGCAAATTCACCAGCCCGTTATGGAACCAGTGGGCCCAGTTGTTGACCACCGGGTCAGGCAAACGGCGTTGCAGGAAGTCACCGGCGGAAGGAAGTTTGCCGTACCAGCCGATGCTCGTCGGGGCGCTTGAATCAGTGCTCATGGTCATGTCCTTTCGGGGCTACGGGCACGAGAAGGCCGGCAGTTGGAACGGATTGCGAATGCTGTTGGGCGTGAACTCCAGCGTGACGCGGTGGCCGTCGAGATTGAACGTCGCCTGACGGCCGAGGCCGCCGGTGCCCGAAGACTGCGCCATATCCACCAGGCGGTTCAGCGCCCACGGCCCGCTGGTCACCAGACTGGCGGTGGTGCCGTTGGCCAGCGCCAGCTGCAGATGCACCTGGTTGGTATTGCGGGTGCCCGGCCAGCTGACCACCAGCGGCACCTGCGGGCCGTGGCTGTATTTGAACAGCTGCCCGTCGATATCCAGCGTCAGGTTGAGGATGTCGTTATCCATCCGCACCGGCCGCACGGTCACGCGGTAAGAGGGCGTCGCCGTGCCGTTGGCGAAAAAGGCGTCGCGGATGCGCTGCGCCTGCTGGAACGACCGCAGGATGCCTTCGCCGCCGGGCAGCGTCTTGCCGTCCACGCCGGGCGTGAAACGCCAGTTGGCGCGGGTGGTATCGACCTTGCCCTGCAGGTTGTCGCGGAAGAAGCTGTCCATCAGCCCGCTGTTCGGCGCGAACATGCGCGCCAAATCGTCCGGCGTCACTTCCTGGCGCGCCCGGGCCACCAACGGATAACGCCCGGCGATCGCCTGGCGGCAGAAGCTGCCGACCTCGAAGCTGATGCGCTTTTTCACGTTCTCCATCTCTTTGCGCTGGGTGTCGCTGCTGGCGCCGATCGCCAGCGACAGCAGCATCTGTTTGAACGGCACCGGCAAGCGGCCGGATTCGGCCTGCAGGCGCGGGATGATGTCGCTCGGCGGCGCCGACATGCCGCTGTTGGCCGCGCCTTGCACCGCCGTCAGGTAGCTGTACAGCTCATCGACCTGTTTCAGCACGCTGTCGAAAGGGATCGCCTTATTGCCTTCGCCCTGGCTTTGCGCCAGCTCAAGCAGCGGCGCGAAGTGCGCCATCACCAGCTGTTCCGGCTGGGCCGACACGTCGCCGTCGGCGTTGGCCGGCCGGTTGGTGAACAGCGCCTCCAGCGTGCGATTGGCGTTTTGATTCAGTTTGTCTTCGGTTTTGGCCAGCAGCGAGCGGGAATCGGCGTCGCTTTTCTCGTCGCGCAGGGTGACGTTTTTGCTGACGTTAACCAGCAGATTGCGCATCGGCGACGGATTGCCGGACAGCAGGCGCGCGCTGCTGATGCGCTGGGTCAGGTTGCCGATGTTGGCCAGTTGGATATCGCCCAGCAGCTCATCCCAGGCGCTGATAAAGTCCTGCATGTACAGCTGGCGGATGGTCTTGGTCAGATCGGCGCTTTTCTGCTCCGGCGTCTGGCTGTTCAACACCCAGACGTCTTCCTTGCGCAGGGTATCGGTCACCGGATCGATGTTGTCGTTGAACGCTTTCCAATACCCCTGCGAGGTGAACAGGCCCGGCACGCCGTCGGTCACCGGTTTGCCGCTTTTGCGGCTGAACGCCAGTTCGGTCTGCGGACCGGCCAAATCGACCAGGCTGACCGGCTTGATGTCGGTCTGTTTCAGCAGCAGACGCTTAAGGCGGCCGTAGACGCGTTGCGACAGCGGCGCCCGATTGAGCGCGGCCTGCGCCTGCGCCACCAACGGCTCGTCTTTGGCGTAAGGCGAGGCCTGGATCTGTGTATCCAGCAGTTGGCTCAGGTGCCATTCGATCTGCTGCAGCTGTTTTTGGGTACTGCCCTGCGGCAGGTTGCGCTGCAGGTTGAGCATCACCCAGGCGCGCAGGAATTTGCCGTCGTACTGCTTCGGCAGATACAGCATCTGGTAGGCCTTCAGCGCTTCATAGCTGAAGTCCGCGTCGCCGTGGTTGTCGTTGCGCAGCGTGGCGGCGATCTGTTGCGCCACCTGCGGCAGCAGCAGTTCTTTCAGCGCTTTTTGGTACAGGGCATTGCCGGCGTCGCCGACCTGATCGCCGCGGAACAATCCCATGCGATAGGTGAACGGCGGATCGTCCAGCGAAAAGTTCTGGCTGTCCGGCAGATGCAGCAGGCTGTTGAGGAACGGCAGCAGCGAGAACATATCGCCGTTGCCCAACTGGGTCAGGCTTTGCCCCTGGCGCTCGACGCCGGGCACCTTGGCGGCCACTTCCGCCAGATAGGCCTTGTTGTTGCCGTAGCTGGTGAACCACAACATCGCCAGCACCGCCAGGATCACCGCCAGCGCGATGTACCCCGCCCAGTGCAGGGCGCGGTTGCGGTATTCCCACCAGCGGTTGCTGCCCGCCAGCCCGGACTCCTGGAAGACCACCGATTCCAGCGTCTCTTTCAGGAAGAAGCTCTGGCCTTTGGCTGCCGGGATCGGCGTTTCCTGGCCCACGCTGTCCCAGGCCGCGTTGGCCTGCGCCCCTGAATTGGCCGGCGGCAGCTGCAGGTAGCGGTTCAGTTCGCCCATCACCCGGTCAAACGGCAGGCCTTCCTGAGTGCCGCTGGTGAAGTAGATGCCGCGCGGGGTAAAGCGGGTTTCAAAACTGGAGGTGGCGAACACCTGTTCCAGATATTGGCCGAGCAGCGGGCGCAGCGCGGCGAACTCCTGCGGGAACAGGTAGCTTTCGGCGCGTTGGCGCGCGTCGTGCTCCATCAGCAGCGTATCCGGCAGCGCCGCATCCAGCCGTTGTTGCAGCAGGGCGTATTGTTGTTCGAAGGCGGCGTTCAGGTTGAAGTCCGGCTGCCGCGAGCGCTCGTAAGGGAAGGTGAATCCCCAGATCTGGTCGCGCTGCGCTTTGTCGAAGCTGCCGAAATAGGCCATAAAGCCGTTGAGCAGGTCGGTTTTGGTCACCAGCACATAGACCGGGAAGTGAATGCCCAGCTGTTCGTGCAGTTCTATCAGGCGTTTGCGCAGCGCGCTGGCCTGCGCGGCGCGCGCTTCCGCGCTGTCGCTCAGCAGATCGGCGACGCTGATGGTGACCATCACGCCGTTGATCGGCTGGCGGGTGCGATATTTTTTCAGCAGCGCGACGAAGCTTTGCCATTCGCCGGCGTCTTCTTCGCGCTGGCTTTCCTGGGTGGTGTAGCGGCCGGCGGTGTCGAGCAGCACGGCGTCGTTGGTAAACCACCAGTCGCAGTTGCGGGTGCCGCCCACGCCGCGCAGCGCGGACTTGCCGAAGCGATCCGCCAGCGGAAAATGCAGGCCGGAGTTGACCAGCGCGGTAGTTTTACCGGCGCCGGGCGCGCCGATGATCACATACCACGGCAGCTGATACAGATATTGGCGGCTGAAGCGGGTCATCCAGCGATGTTTGCCGTCGCCCTGGCCCGGGGCGAAGCGCGCCTTTTTCAACAGCTGCGCCGCTTCGTCGAAACGCTGGGCCAGCGGATCGTCTGGTTTGATCTCGGGCTTGCCGTCTTCCGCCGGCACCGCTTCGGCGGCGCGCAGGTTGCTCAGCAGGCGGCTGTTGAACCAGGCGCTGTAGAGGCGCGGTATCAGGCGGCACAGGAACCAAATCAGGTAGATAGCGCCGATGGCGATCTGGCGGTTGAGTTCCGGCTCCAGCGGGCGATAGTCACCGATGGCGACCAGCGGGCCGATCGTCCAGATGATGAACGCCAGCGCGGTGATGCCGACAAAGCCCCACAGCAGGCGGCTGGTGATGATGGAGAATAACGTACTGAGCATTACTTTCCGGTTCCTTGCGGCAAGCCGTTGATTTCCGCCTGGGTGTTTTCCGGGGCGACCAACAGCGTAATTTCTACCCGGCGGTTCAACGCGCGGTTCACTTTGTTATCGTTCGGCGCGACGGGGTTGCTCTCGCCGCGGCCCTCGGCCTTGACCCGCTGCGGGTTGGCGAGGTGTTTTTGCAAGCGGGCGCTGACCGCTTCGGCGCGCGCCAGCGACAGCTCCCAGTTGGAGGCGAAGCGGGCGCTGCGGATCGGCACGTTGTCGCTGTAGCCGGTGACCAGGATTTTGCCGCTGACGCCGTTCATGGCGGCGGCGATGCGATCGATGACCGGAATGTAGTTGGCGCGCACCGTGGTGGCGGCGGAGTCGAACAGCCCGTCGCCTTTGAGGATCACCACGCTTTGCTGCGCTTCGTCGCGCACCACCACCAACCCTTCGGCGATCTCTTTGCGCAGGAAACTTTTCAGGCTCAGCGTCGGCGGCGCGGCCGGCGCCGGATTACCGATCGCCACCTGCGGCAGGTTGGTTTGGTAAATCGCTGCCAGCACCGGGCTGGTGTTGTCGCCCAGCCGCCAGTTGAGGGCGATAAACAGCAGCGAAGCCAGGAAGCCGGTCAGCGCCACGCAGGCCCACAGCGGCACCAGCGGACGCCATAGTTTCTGTTGTACCGGCAGATCCAACGCATGAGGCGACAGGGGCGGGGCGTAGCCGCCGCGTACCGACCGAATCAGCTGCAGCAGGCGCTGCTTCATGGTTTCCAACTGCGAGCGGCCGTTTTCCATCACCCGGTAGCGGCCTTCAAAGCCCAGCAGCAGGCAATAATTGATCAGCTCCAGCAGATTGATGTGCTCGCGCGGGCTCTGCGACAGCTTGGCCAGCAGCTGGAAGAACTTCTCGCCGCCCCAGGTTTCGTTATGGAAGGTCACCAGCAGCCCGCTGCCGGACCACACGCTGTTGCTGCCCCACGGGGTCAGCGCCGCCGCTTCATCCAGCGCGGTGCACAGACAATAACGCGCGCCGATGATCACTTCGTACGGCAGGTTGGCGCGTTGGCCGCGGATCTCGAAGCGGCGCATTTCGTCGATCAGCTGTTGGCGCAGCTGCGCCGGGTTGGCGTGCGTGGCCGATTGGCGGATCTGCGAAATGGCGTTCAGCAGCGGGTTGGCGGCGTCCACCAGCGGGTTGGCCGCCGGCGCCATGCTATTTTCCTGAGTCATAGGTTACCGGTCCGTATGGCTGCGAATCGCCCAAAATTCCATGTCCAGCCCCGGGAATTCGCCGGCCAGATGCAGGGCGAAGGCGCTGGATTTTTCCATCTGTTTCCAAAGGTCGCCGCCTTTTTCCAGCTCGAAATAGGTGTAGCCGGCGTGATAAGGGATCTGGCGCGGCGCGACGGGCATGGTGCGCAGACCGATGCCCGGCAGCTGCAGCTGCACCAGATCGCGGATGCGTGTGACCGGGGCGATCTTCATCTGCGCCGGGAAGTGGGTCTGCAACACCTCGGCGGCCACGTCGGCGCGCACCGCCAGCACGAAGCCGAAGTCGCGCATCATTTTGGCGTCTTGCACGGTGGCGACGTTCAGCCCGTGGGAGCGCTCGACCAGCGTCAGCTGAATGGCGTTGTCCTCCAGCACCACCGACAGGCCCTGACGCAGCAACAGCATCAGCTTGCCGAAGCACAGCGCCAGGTTGTCGTGGTCATACACCGGCAGGCGGCCTTCCGGGGTGCGCTGCGCCGAGAAGCTGGCGAGTTCGGTGGCGAACTGCAGCCAATCGGCGAACAGGCGCTCCGGGTGCAGATGGTCGAGGTGGTAGGCATGGCTCACCTGACCGAGATGGCGGTTGATCAGCTGCAGCAGCATGAAATCGACCATTTCGGAACTGCCACCGCGGCCCGGTTGCAGCAGGCGTTGACTCATCTGCTGGCTGCGCTGTTGCAGCAGACCCTGCAGATCGTTGATGAAGGTCTTCAGTACCGGGTTACCCTGGCAGTTCAGCATCGGCGGGATTTGCGCCGTATCGAGACGCAGGCTGTTGTCGCCGCGCTTTTCCAGCACACGGGTGACGCCGAGCGCCGTCCATTCGGCGTTCAGCTCGCTCTCCAGCATCAGCCGCAGGCGCAGGCGACCGAATTGCAAGGCCGCGCTGCCCACCGAGACGGCGTTGAGATCGTCGACTTCGGTCTCGTAAGCCAGATAGCGCGCCAGCGCTTCCGGGCTTTCCTGAAAGATCACGTCTTCACGCCCCGCGCGATAGGTCGGCAGAGCCAGCACCACGTTTTCACCGGTCTTGTTGTCGGCGATGGCCAGCGGCGCGGGCGCCTGCTGGGCGCCGGAGAAGCGAAACGGCGTGCCGTCGGGCATGATGCCGCTGGCGGCGTTGAGCGCGATCTTGCCCTGGCGCAGCAGCGTTTGGTCCAGATCCAGGGTGAGAAATCCCCAGAAACAGCCGCTGTGGGCCTGGCCCCAGTTGCGCATATAGCCTTCGAGATAGTTTTCCGCCTGCTGGAAATGGTGAGGGCGCAAAAACATCCCCTCAGTCCAGACAACCTTATGAGCATCTTTCATCATCACACCTATAGTTACTTCGCTTCAGCGCAGCGGTAGGTCAGTCGACCTTTTTTACGGGGCGCAGGCCACTCACGCCCGCGACGATATGCGCTTCCAGCTCATCCGGCGAGAATTGCCATACCTTGTAGAAATTGGTTTCGGTGGGTTCCGGCAGCGGCAGTGAAATGCGCCAGGTCTTGCCGTCCAGATTTTGATATTCGGCGATCACGCCGATGTAACGTGCGTCCAATGTGCTTTGCCCACCGAGCTTTTTGCCGGTCTGGCCCGGCGTCAGGAAGAACTGATCGCTGTCCAGCAGGCTGTTGCCGAGCACGCTTTTGGCGTCGTTTTGCAGACTGAAAAAGTCGGCTTCCATGAATTCCGCATCCGAGCGCAGCAGCAGCACGCGAATTTTGATCGGCGCCGGTTGCGCGCCGGCGGCGGCGTTGACCTGGCGGTCAGCGTCGAAGACCAGGCTGTAACGCGCCGGCACGCTTTTCGCGGAAGACATGCAGCCGCCGAGCGCCAGCGCGCCCAGCAGCAGAAACAGCATCCCGCACCAGCGGGAAGCGATAGGGGTCGTCGTCATGGGAATCTCGTCGCCCGCAGGCGTGCTGACTACTGGAGGATCCAGGTGGCTGAGCCGGCGTTTTTGCACGCCTTGCTGTCGCCGCCGACTTTAACGCAGTCCTGCTTGGCGGCGCGCGCGCGGCGCGGCAGATCTTTGCGCAGCGTCGCTTTGTAGCGCGCTTCCGGCACGCCGGCGTTGGCCTGGATATACCCCACCAGATCGCCGCCACGTATGGCGGAGATCGCCAGCCAGTTGTTTTCCACTTCGCCCAGCGCGTAGAACGCGGCGGCGTTGTCCAGGCTGCCGACGGCGGTGCCGGTATAATTCGGGCTGCTCATGATGCTGGCGGCGTACAGGCTGCGGTACTCCTCACCGATCGGTTTGAACTGTTTCGGCGCGCTCACCGCGGCGCGGTGCTTTAACGTGACGCCGTTGACTTCACTGCTGACGATGGCGTCGTTATTGAGCGCCGGCGGCGGTGGCGGTGGGGTGGAGCAACCGGCAAGCGTCAGGGCGGTCAACAACGTCAGGGTAATCCGTGTTTTCACAATGTCCTCTTTTTCTTGATTGAATGGCTGTGTAATAAAGCGCCGTCATCAGGGCGCAAGCAGCAACACTTTTAATTGGCTCGGCACGATGCGCATGCCGAGCGCGTTGGTGGAGTTCTGCAGGCTGAGGCTGGTCAGCCGGGTGGCCGGGGTGCCTTTGAGCAGCACGGTAAAGGCGCCGGTCAGGTGGCGGGACGGCCCCATCACCGTGCCGGAAGCGACGCCGGTGGCCACGCCGGGGTTGTCGCCGTTGGTCAGTGGCGTCACCGTCGCCATGTTGTGCGCCGGGGTGCCGACGAACAGAATGTTGAACGCGTTCGGGATGGCGGTCGGCGCCAGGGCGATATCCGGGTAGGGAATGGGCACCGGCGCCGGGCTTGGCGTCAGACAGACGTCGGGAAACGCCAGGTCCACGCCGATCATTTGGCTATTGGCAAACATAAAAGGCCTCCGCAAGGTTATCCGACGTGGATCTGTTCCGAATCCAGCTTGGTGATGTCTTTCGAGGTAATCAGCGTGTTGCGAGCATGAATACGGGCGTAATCTTCCGCCTGATAATCCAGCTGCCCGGCGCGCACGTGCTCGGTCTGGCGCACTTTGCGAAACAGCGAGTGGCTGATCTGGCTGACCGAATGCCACAGTGACTCGCAGCGTTTGCCGACCAGGCGGCTGATGCTGACGAAAGCCGAGAGCTCTTCGCCGCTGTATTTCATCTTGTCGACGTGGCAGTCGCCGCTGTTTGCTTGCAGGGTCATGGCGTCGCCGCTCAGGTTCAGCGCCTGCGCGCCGTGCAGCGACAGCGAGCCGTGCAGCGTTTCAATGTGCAGATCGCCTTCGACGCTCAGCCGCGCCGCGTTTTGCGGTTCCGCACGCTCGAGGACGGCGATCGCCCACAGCTGGTGGCCGCAACCGGCGACCAGCACGCTATCGCCGAGGGCCGGCGTCAGCAGGCAGCTGGCCGCACGGCGGCAATGCCAGCCGCGGCCTTCACATTCCACCACCAGGCTGCCGTCCGGCAACAGGTTGACGACCTGACCGGCGGCCTGCTGGGGCGGCGCGATGTTGACGGCGCGAGTAGTGTTGACAACGCTCATGGTGATCCCCTCGTGAAGTGGTCAATACGTTCAAATGCGGCTCTGGCGCTGTGCGCTCCAGATTTCGGCGGCGTACAGCTCTTCGTCGCGCTCGAGAATGCCGCTGCGGTCGCCCCAGCGCGTTTGCTGCTGGTGGGCGCGGTGCATGCGGGTGCGCATGAAGCGCGCACGCCGAAAATCGGCGGCGCCGATGTCGGCATAACAAAAATCGGCGTAGGTTAGGTCGCTGTCGCTGAAATCACAGCGCGCCGCGCGGCTGTGCTGGAACACGCTCTGATACAGACGCGCCTGGTTGAAGTTGGCGGCGTCCAGCGTCGCTTCGCTGAAAATCGCCTGATCGAACTGCCCGCCGCGGCACAGCGCCTGAGTCAGGTTGGCCTCCAGCCACAGCGACTGCTGCGCCTGCACGCCCGTCAGGTTGGCGCGCCGCAGCGAAGCGCCCTTGAAGTTGCTTTGGCGCAGCGTCGCCTGGCTGAAGTCGACGTCGTCCAATTGGTTATCGGTAAACTGGCAGGCGATCAGGCGCTGCCCGGCGTAACTTTTGCCGCGGTGGTCGCATTCGAAAAACGTGACGCGGTCGAAATCTGCTCCTGCAAATTCTGTGTTACAGAGGGTTAAGCGAAAAAACGTGACAAGCGAAAGTCGGGCATGCTCCAACGTAGCGCCGTCGAGCGGGCTTTCGTAAAACGTGGTGCGATCGTGCTGAGTGGCGGAAAAGTTCGCGCCGGCCAATTGGCATGACATCCAGTGGCTTTGGGTGAGCGGCAGACGGCTGAAATCACCCTGTTCAAGCCGGCATTCGTTGAACATCGTCAGCTCGATATGACTCTCACTGAAGCGGCTGGCGGACATGGCGCACTGATTGAAGGCCGTTTGCTTGAGGTTCGCCCGAGTAAACAGAGCGTGCTCGAGCCGGCAATCGCTGAATACGCTGTCGCGCAGATCGCAATCGGAGAAGTCCACGCCGTTCAGGTTCAGGGCGTTGAACATTGCGCCGGCCAAATCCATACCCGCGAATGACAGGCCGTGCAAATCCTCACCGGAAATCGGTTCGCCGCGTTTCACACGCTGGCGTATCTGCTCTGGCGTTGAGGTCATACTTCTTTCCCGTTGTGGCGAGGCAATGTTTTCACTCTGGCGGTATAGGCATCGTCGAGCCGGGTCGCCTTGTCCACTTTCGACTGCGACAGATCGGCCCGGAACAGATTGGCGCCCTGCAGGTCGGCGCCTGACAGCACGCACTTTTGCAGGATCGCCGCAATAAAGTTGGCGTCGCGCAGGTTGGCGCGCGTCAGATCGCTGCGAATGAACAGACTGCCGCTGCCGTTGGCCTGATTGAAGTCGGCCTCGTTCAGCCGCGTTTCCGACAGATCGCAATTGTTGAGGCGCGCGCGGCTGAAACTTGCCCGCTGCAACGGCATCTGACGCAAATTGCACTGGTTCAGCGTCGCGTCGCTGAAATCCGCCTGGGGCAACAGCGTCTTTGCCGCAAAGGCGCAGGCCGTCAGGCGCGCGGCGCGGAAACTGAGGTTTTGCGTTTCGGTATCAACCCAGGCGCAGCTTTCCAGCCGTGCCTGCTCGAATTTCACCGCCAGCAGCCGGCATTTGATGAAGCTGACTTTGTCGAGCCGGGCGTGACTGAATGTCAGTTGCTCCAGCTGCAGCTCCATCAGCGTAATGTTGGCCAACGTGGCGCGGCTGAAATCACACTGTCCAAGCAAGGTTTCGTACCCCAGCAAATCGCGTAAGGACGCCATCGTGAAGTCGCAGCGTTGAAACAACGTTTGTTGAATGTTGGTTTCATGCAGCTGTGCGCCGCCGAAATCCGTCGCTTCGCATTTCGCCAGGGCCAAAGAGGCGTGGCTCAGATCCGCCTGCTGCAAGACGGCACCGCAGAGATCGGCGCGCGCCAGCATTGCCTCGCGAAGGTCACAGCCCACCAACCGGGCTTGGCGCAGATTGGCGTTTTCCAGCAACGTGCCGCGCAAGGTGGCATGGCTGAGGTCCATGCCGGACAGATCGGCGCCGGTGAGATCCAGGCCGCTGAGATCTTTATCGCGCTGCATGGCCGCGGTGACGCGTTGGCGAATGATCTGTGCCAGATCGCCGCTTAAACGCAGCGCCGGGCTTTGCGCCTGTGCCGACATTAAATACATTTGGTGCAGCGCGCGCTCGCTTTCCCCCAACTGCTTGTCGCTAAACGCGTCGGGGCGTTGACGCGCCTGTTGAAACAGCTGGTCGCGCTGCTGTTGGTAGCTTTCCGCGCCGGAAAGGTCGGCGGGGCCAGGGCCGTCAATATCAATGCCGTTTGCCTGCGCGTCATCGCGGATTTCACGGTAATGCGCTTCAGCGCGCTGTTCCATGCCCTCGACAAACTCGGCCAGCTGATCCAAAGCGGGCATCGGTTCAGCTGGCGGCGCGGCAAACATGTCGTCGATGTCTCGGCCTTCGCGCTGCAGACGTTGGCGGTGTTGTTCGCGTTGGTGGTGCTCGTAGGCGGCGATGTTTTCCACCATCGGGCTTTGCTGCGTCGGCGTTTCCGTATCGAGCCAGGGGCCGATACAGCACTCCGGCAGCAAATCTTTTTCACGAAAAGCGTGCAGAGCGCCATGCTCTTTATCAAGCCGCCGATCGAGCACCTGCCGATAATGCGCGACGGTGCGGCTTTTACCCTCAATTTCCAGCGCCGGCATGAGCTGCATGACGTCTGCGGCATCGTCTTCATTGATGGGAAGGCTGCCCTGGTAGATCAACAGCATTTGTTCGCGATGGGGAAAGAACCACACGGTGGTGTGGCGCATCGCGACTTCCCCGAAATGCGCTTCGCCGCCGCGCAGCCGGTTAATGAAGCAGCGTGCGCGCCACGCCGGCAAACGGCCTTGCTGAACCGGCTCTGAAGGGTGCATGTTCCATATCCGGTAGGCAGCCTGAAGCGGCAAGCTGTCGCGTTGGGGAAACTGCTGATCGCTTTCCGCCATGTTGAACAGGCGCCAGTCGATATCGTTGGCGAAGCCGGGAAAACCGTGTTTCAACCAGTCGGCGTCGTAGTTTTTACCGATGCGTGAGAAGCGGCGCGGCCAGGTGATATCCAACGCGTCAAAGCTTGCCGGCTGCGCGCTTTGCCGAGGAGACGCGAGGCGCTCCTGCAGCGGTTCAACATTGGGTAGGCGATGAATGCGGCCCTGCGGAAATGTTTCTGGAGTGGCGCCGATGCCGTGCGGATTATCGGCGAACTGAGCCCCGCCGTAAGCCCGGCGCCAGTCCAGACGCATTTCTGCAAAAGGGAGAGGAGAGGAGGGGCGATCGTTGATCCAATGACGATCGCCGAAAACCACCAGCGTTTTCTCCAGCGAATCAAGCTGGATCTTCACGGCGCAGGCGGTTTTGTCTTGTTGATGGTGGGTGTAGGCGTTGCCGGTGGCGAGAAACTCCGCACAGGCTTTCGGAATAGCCAAATCGAGCACACCGCCGCTCAGCGTAAGTTCGTCGGCGGCCAACTGCCACAGCTCCGGTTCGGGGCGCAGGCGCGGGGAAGCCCCCATGTCGGCCAAGGCCAAAATGGAAACGCCCAGATGATTTTGCCCTTGCCAAGAGAAGGGGCGATGAAGCGCGCTGAGGCGCAGAGGTTTTACGACTTTCATTGTGTGTGTAAAGCTTCCTGTGGATATCAGCCGGCAGCCAGGCTGCTTGCTCAAAAACAATCCGTTTTTCGGTTTAATAGATATCAGGCTATGTCACAACAGATGAAGAAAACGATGCGGCGTCCAGAGCCGATCGCGAATGCGGGGAGCATTTCCTCGCGTCAAAGGGATTATCAAGAGGACAGTGCGTTGTCCTTCCCGCTTATTTTACGAGCCAGCAGTACGACGGCGACGGACAATGCCGCGGCGATCGCCTTGGCGGTAAATTGGCCTGTGCTCTCCAGATGATAGGGGGCAAAAAAGCCGACGCCGGCGGTGCCCAGAATCAGCAGCGCGGCGAGCGGGGCAAAACAGCACAGTTCTATCGCCAGCGCCAGTCTGCCGGGGGCCGCCGCACCCAGGTAACCCATCAAAAAACCGGGCAAAATCAGGAACCCGATCAGCTCCGCGGGCGCGTTCACCGCAGACATCACCTGCTGGTTATACTTCAGGATCGCCAGCATCAGTGCGACAAAGATCAGCAACCGGACGGACAATGCCGCCGTTCTGCCCGCGGGTAAGACGGTCTTGCAAATGGCGGCGATCAATACGCCGCCAACCAGGATGCCTAAGAAGGTAAACAGGATTTGTCCCCCGAGGCTGTCCTGCGTCGAAAAGGCAATAAACGCGCCCATCGTGACACTTCCTTATGCAAGGTGATTTAGCGAACTGATGGACGACAAGTCGTTTTCACAACGTTGAAATCGGATCGCGTTGATTGAAAAGGTTCTTTTCGCTCAAAGTCGGGATAACTCTTCGATCACCGCTTTTTTGGGGTTCTTGGGATCGTACTTTATCGCGGTGAAATGACCCGGCTGATAACGCGGCAGATCAACGACGCTGATCGGGCCTTTCGCGACGGCCGTATGGTTTTTTCCGTCTTGGGCGATGTATTTGACTTCCACTTCGCAGACCGGCCGATTCCCGTCCCACAGGTTGGTCTGGCGGATGCTGACGATTTGCCCGGAGGCGGAAACTCCGTTCTCCATCACGCTGAGAGAAGAACCGATGTGTTTGAAATAGCCCCAGATATCGACCGTGATGAATTTGAAAAAACCCACCAGGCTGAGAATAGGGGCCAATAAAATCAAACCGATTACGGTGAAGATATTTTTGGCTTTGGACATGGGCATCCCTACTTATAAAAAGATCGCCAGCGCCTTGCTGCTCAATCGCAACGAACCGTTGGTGATTAAGGCCCCAAGCTGCGTGAACGTCATGGGATCGTTGCTTAGCTTGAAATTGGTTTTGCTGATCGAAAGCGGGTTATGGGAAACATCGAACATCGTGTGCTTGACGCTCAGCCCCGTTAAGGCAAGGTTGGCGCCTATCGCGGTCCACTTATAGCCGTGGCAGTTATCTTTCCAGGTGGGCGCCGAAATAGACACGCCGTCCTCGCTGGTAATGCTGATGGTTTTTGCCGTGATGGTCAGCGAACCGCTAATGGTCGTTTGCTGATCGTTTTTGTAGGTTTCTTTGACATTCCCCGTGATGTCGCTGGTCTGGCCGCCGGCCTCCACCTTCAGCGTCTGACCGCCTGCGGTGACGGTAGTGGTTTGCCCGCCGGCGGTGATGGTGGTGTGCTGCCCGCCGGAGGTGATGTTGACCGTCTGCCCCTTGTTGATGGTGTTGGTCTGTTGCCCCTCGGTAATGTCGAGGGTCTGGTCGCCTTTCACCGTGACATGCTGGGTTTGCGTAATGTTTTGCGTCTGCGCGCCGTCAAGCTTGAAGGACTGATTGCCGGTGATGTCAATCTTATCGCCGCCGTCGATAATCGTCAGGGCGCGGCCGCCTTTGATGTTCACCGTCTGGTGAGCGTTCAGGTTGGCGGTTTCCAGCCCATCGACGGTGGTGGTGCGTTTCGCTTTGTACAGGAACGTGGCGTCGCCGGTGACGGTATCGTTCTGCTGGCGACCGATGGTGGTGGTGCGACTGCCGTCAATATTGACGTTCTTGTCGTTTTCCACCGTCATGTTCATGTTGCGTTCGGCGTGCATGTCGAAAGATTCGTTGCCGGGCGAGTCTTCCAGGAACAGGAAGCTGGCGTTGTCGATGCCGCCGCCTTTGCTGCGGCTCATAAAGCCCATTTTGGTGGCGTCGCCGGGCAGATCCCAAGGCGGCATGCTGTCTTCGTTGTAAACGCGGCCGGTGATGATGGGGCGATCCGGATCGCCGTTGATAAAGTCGACCACCACTTCCTCACCCACGCGCGGGATTTGGATCCCGCCGTATTTCCAGCCGGCCCAGGCGCTGGAGACGCGCACCCAGCAGGAGCTGGTTTCATTGCCGCTGCCGTGGCGATCCCAACGGAACTTGAGTTTCACCCGGCCATATTTATCGGTCCAGATGCTTTCGCCTTCCGGGCCAACCACTTCGGCGGTCTGCGGGCCATGGGTTTTCGGCCAGGGTGTGGTGCGCGCCGGGCGCCAGTTGATGTCCGCCGGCACCACCTGAAATTCGGTATGTTGCTCGCCAACGTCGTTATCGTTGCTGGCGTAGCTGTTTTCCTGCATGAAGTAACGCGCGCTGACCACCAGATAGGCGCGGTTGTCTTCCATGCGCGGCGCCTGGATCAGCTGAAAACGGTAGCCGGGCGCAATGCCCTGCGAACTGCCTTCGCCGCTCATCTGCTCATGCTGCGCTTCGAACTCCTGTTGGCGCACCTTGACGTAAAACTGGCCGTGGGCGTGATCGGTATAACGCCCGGGCCAGTCGAACACCTCGGCTTTATCCTGTGCGAACGAGGCGGGATTCTGCCGGGCCTCGAGCAACCGCGCGCGCGGTTTGCGAAAATCGTAGTCATCCAGGCTATACAGGCTGGGCGTGATGGCGTCCGAGACGCTCCAGCTGTTGATGCTGTCCTTGTTTTCCACCAGACCGCCTTCCGCGAGCTGATAGGGGATGCTGGCATAGCCGGCGAGTTCCTGATGCGCCGCCGGCGCGTCGGCCAGCACCAGCGTATGGCCGTCCTGCTGGTGCGTGAAATAGTAATAGATGCCTTCATGTTCCATCAGACGACTGATGAAATCGAAATCGCTCTCCTGGTACTGCACGCAGTACCCCCAGATGCGGTAGTCGTAACTCAGACGGTTATCGATCTTCACCTGATACTGCCCCAGCACCTGGGTCAGGATGTCGGGAACGGTCTTTTCCTGATAGATGCGAAAATCGCGGTTTTGCGTCAGGTACCACAGCGTGGGGCGCAGCACGGCGCGGTAGATATAGTAGCGGTTGCCGCCGGCTTCTCGTCCGGAGAGGGTCATACGCGTGATATTGCCGTTGAGATAACGCGGGGCCATCGGGTTGCCCCGCAGCTCCAGCGTGATTTTTTGTCCCAGCAGCGCTTTCAGATCGAGGCGATTGTCAGGGCTGAGCAGCTCGACGTCGAACTCGAACAGCCCGGCCAGTCTTTCCTCACCGGAAAGGCTTCTGAACAACAGCTGATGGGCGGGCAAAGGCGTGTGCGCAATGATAAGGCGATCCATACTATATCCCCGGTTTAGGCATAGCTACCGCACGAGATTTGACGCGCGATCCCGATGGCGTATCTGTCACGAATTGAGACAGGGGCTGACGAAAGATTTAACAAAGTTTACACAAAGGCACGATTTGTGCAGTCTACAATAGAGCTCTGCATTTGCAAAATAGCCTTGTGGATCAATGCTCAATTCGTTAACTCGCTCACGATCTGCTTTTTTATTATCTAAAACATATAGATACGAGCAGATCTTTTTTTATCCCAAATTATTGGGAAAATGGTAATACCAAATAATAAATCTGTAACACTTAAGTCAACGTGTTTATAAAACAACTCTTTTTTTCCGTGAAAAAAGTCACTGAGTATTTTTTATCCTTACCATTCGTTAGTTAAAGATGATCAAATATATAAATTTACCGAATGTTAATTCGGATGATTCCTATTTGGCCGACGTGAAAAGCCCGCGGTGCGGGCCTCCGACGGTGAGTCTGAATGGTTGATAAAGCAGCAATTGATGCGGTTAGCGCGGAAGGGGATCGAGGGAAAGTCGGCTTATCAGGTCACAGAGCCAGATTAAGGCCGGGTCGCGTTGCGCCTGTCGGCCGGCGATCAGCTCAATGGGGAAAGGCGCGATGGCCAACTCCTCAGGCAGCGGGAGAATGCGTACGCGTTGCGGATCGGAAAAACGCCGGGCCACGCTGGCGGCCAGGGTGGCGATCAGATCGCTGTCGGCGACCACCGCCGGCAGGGCGACAATGTGTGAAAAGGTCACGGCGACGCGCCGCTGGCCGCCGATTTCCGCCAGACGGCGGTCGACCAAGCCTCTGGCAGAGCCGTCGTCAGCCGGCGCGTACAGCCCGTGCGGCAGGCTGAGGTAGCGGGCCAGATCCCAGCGGCCATCCGCCAATTGCGGGTGTGAACGGCTGGCGATACAGACCAGATGCTCTTCAAACAACGTGCGCACATAGTGACTTTCCGCCCCGGAAAGATGCCCTCCCAGCGCGACATCTACCTCCCCGCTATCCAACTGACGGTAAATATTGCGGCGATCCAGACGCGAAACGCGAATATCGATGCCGGGTGCCGCCTGACGCAAACGGCTGATGATGGCGGGCAGCAGCAAAATATCCGCATAGTCGCCGGCGGCCAGCGTAAAACGCCGTTGCCCGGCGGTGGCCGGATCGAAACGGGCCGGTGGGGCCAACGCCAGATGGATTTGCTCAAGTACCCGCTGTATCTGCGGCATAAGCTGGTGGGCGCGCGGCGTGGGCGCCATGCCGCCGCCGCTGCGGACAAACAGCGGATCGTTGAGCAGAATGCGCAGTCGCGCCAATGCATTGCTGACGGAAGGTTGCGCGCGGTTAAGACGCCGGCCTGCGGCGGTGACGTTACGAGTCTGATACAGCGCTTCAAACACTACCAGTAAATTGAGATCGACGTTGGCTAAATTCATTTTATGAATACTCTATATACAGATAATCCATTTCCAGAATCTTACAGCGTTCCCTAGGCTGGTAGCACACGAATTTAGCCTTCAATCAGGGGAAATGATGAACAAAGTGTTAATCACCGGCATTGAGCCGTTCGACGGTGACGCGGTGAACCCTTCCTGGCAGGTCGCGCAGGCATTGGCCGGAGAGCGTATTGCCGGCGCGGAGATCGCGGTGCTCGAGTTGCCGTGCGTATTGGGCGTGGCCAACCAGCAGCTGATCGCGGCGATTGAGGCATTGCAGCCGCTGGCGGTGATCTGTCTGGGGCTGGCCGGCGGCCGGGCCGAAATATCCCTGGAACGGGTAGCCATCAATTTGATCGATGCCCGCATTCCCGACAATGCCGGTAAACAGCCGATTGACGTGCCGGTGGTTGCCGGCGGGCCGGTGGGCTATTTCAGTACGCTGCCCGTCAAGGCCGCGGTGCAGCAACTGCGCCGGCAGGGGATCCCGGCGGGCGTTTCTTACACGGCGGGCACCTATAACTGCAACCATATTTTTTATGGTCTGCGTCACTATCTGGAGACGCAGCATTCGCGGGCCAGGGGCGGATTCGTGCACATTCCGTACAGCCATGAACTGGCGGCGGCGCATCCGGGCAAGCCGAGTATGGCGCTGGCGACGATGGTGGAAGCGGTGCGCACTCTCGTGCAGGTGACGCTCACGGTAGAGGAAGATGTGCAATTCGGCGACGGTGCCGTGCATTGACAAGCAGGGCGTGGCGCGCCACGCCCTGATGCGCGTTATTCGTCAGCGACGCGGATCACCAGTTTGCCGAAGTTTTTGCCCTGCAGCAGGCCGATAAAGGCCTGCGGCGCCTGCTCCAGCCCATCGACGATGTCCTCGCGGAACTTGATCTTTCCTTGTTCGACCCAGCTGCTCATCTGTTGCAGGAATTCATCAAAGCGTGAACCGTAATCGTCGAAGATGATAAAGCCCTGCATGCGGATACGTTTACGTAAGATCAGCCCTTCCAGCAACGGTAAGCGGTCCGGCCCGGCGGGTAACCCGGTGGCATTGTAATGGGCGATGATGCCGCAGACCGGAATGCGCGCTTTGGCGTTCAACAGCGGCAACACGGCGTCGAATACGGCGCCGCCGACGTTCTCATAATAGATGTCGATGCCCTGCGGACAGGCGGCGGCCAGCTGTTCGGCAAAGTCGGGGGCGCGGTGATCGATACAGGCGTCGAAACCCAACTCTTCCACCACATAGCGGCATTTGTCCGCACCTCCGGCAACGCCGACGACGCGGCAGCCTTTCAGTTTGCCGATTTGGCCGACCACTGAACCGACCGCGCCGCTGGCGGCGGCGACCACCAGCGTTTCACCCGCCTGCGGTTGGCCGATATCGAGCAACCCCATGTAAGCGGTAAAACCGGGCATGCCCAGCACGCCGAGCAGGCGGGAAGGGTGCGGCAAGTGTGGGCCGAGATTGCGCAGGCCGCTGCCGTCGGACAGCGCGTAATCCTGCCAACCGTCATAGCCCAATACCCAATCGCCGACGTTGAAATCGGGATGCTGTGAGGCCGCCACGCGAGAGACCGTTCCACCCACCATGACCTGACCGATCTCCACCGGCGGCGCGTAGGAGGGTGCATCGCTCATGCGTCCGCGCATATAAGGATCCAACGACAGATATACGGTGCGCAGCAGCAGTTGGCCGGCCTCGGGTTGTGGCACGGCGACCGTGTCGAGGCGGAAATTCGCCGCCGTCGGTTCGCCGTGCGGACGCGAGGCCAGCAGAAAGCGGCGGTTCTGTTGAGAAGGGGACATCGAAAGCTCCTTTGTGTTGCGACAAACAAGGTTCGTTAAGCCTAGTCCAGGGGCGCCAAGGCAACGTTACCGAATGTGCTTAGCCTCAGAGCGGAACGATCAGCACGTCGATATGGCTGATGTTGATGAAGCGGGCGGCGGAACAGGAGACTTTGTTCATCATGCTGTCGCGGTGATTGCCGCAGAGCAGCAGGTCGAACGGCTGACGGCGGCTGGCGAATTCCAGGCTGTCGCCAAGCTCGCCATGCACGATAAGGGTATCGGCGATCGGGTAGCCGGCGCGTTGGCGCAGTTCCTCCATAAACAGCCGGGTTTCCTCTTCCATCAGCGTGCGCAAATCGGCCAGCATCGGCCCGGCGAAATTATTGTACATTTCCGGATTGGCGAGGGTGCTTAACAGGGTGATGTTGCCGCCGTAGGGGCGGACGATAGAGACGGCCTTTTCCACCAGGCGATGGCTGTCAGGCGCGACGGCGACGGTAACCAGAACGTTTTGATACCCCATATTCCACTCCTTGTTGCATCCGTCGTGTTTCAGGCTGCCGCGTCGGGGCCTTGGATGAAATGCTGCGCTCGGATAAAGGGTAGAACCTGGCGGGGGGAATAAATGTGTTTCGCATCACGCGCGGCAATAAAAGCTGAGTTTGCTCCGGTTATATAGCAATAAAAGATAAAACCGTTGCCGCACGTAATTTCACTGAATTAAAGCACCTGCGCCCACAGCGTTTTCGGCACCTTGCCCAGATCGAACAATTTACCGGCAACCAGCTCGGCGCGGCGGTGGTCGGCAGCACGGTACATATTGCTCATTTCTGTATCGTTTTCAATGGAATAGTTCAGTTTGTCGTACACCTTCTCCAGGCTGTCCAAAGAGGAGCATTTACGGAATGTCAGCAGATATTCGAGCGTATCGGTCATGATTAAAATATAGCCTGTTAATAGTTAAAGCCGGGTGAATAACACATAGCGGCTCACGGCGACGCCGTCGAGGCAGCGATGTACGACCTGACAAAAATCATTTCAAGTGAATAAATTGCACTGGGTAATAATGTGACGCCGCCCGTGGCGGCGCTGGATAAATCATAATATGCAAGTGCGCCATCAGCAATCTCATCCTGCTGATAAATGAAGAAATAGGGAAAGTCTCAGGGCGATGCGTCACGAACGAGAAGCTTAAGCGTCGACGTTTCCGCTGCGTGCAAGCGCGCGAAGCCGCGCTCGCTCTCCTTTGGCGGCGTTTTTTTCACCTGTCCGGAGGGCGGTCGCAGCACGAGGCGATGTATGTTGCCGCTGTCGGCATTGAAACTACGCCTGTTTGGCCTGCGCGATTATGGCAAGTAAAACAAAACTGCGTTTTATTTTATTGCAATAAAACGATGGGGCGCGGGAATTTTAATAACGTCTGGAACGGCGTGGTAATTAATGTGCCGGCAAAAAAGAAATAAAAAAACGCTAAAGCTTTAGGATGTGCTGCCGATATGTCGTTTTGGGGTAATTTAACGTTAAAAAACCATTCTTGCGCCGCGCTAATACGGAAACATATCGTTACGTCTATTGGCTTGTTCACTACGCCAGCGAATCATTGATAAGCCATAATCACCTGATGTTGAAAATTAGAACAACCCTCTGCGGAGGGTTTAAGTCAAATCCGATAGCTAATAACCTTATAGTTTACATTGGTTATTTTTCACCTCGGATATTTTTTAGCGGCTCAAATGGTTATTTATACTAAGATTGTTGCCTATATGCAGATTTTTGTTCTGTTATTTTGGTTTGGTGATGGTTTTGTTCGAATTGATCTAAAAAAGATAATTTTTTGGCTGATAAACATTGTTTTTAAGACGTTTTTTTACCTAAGGCGATTTTGTGAGCAAAATGCGGGTCATAAAATGTGCGAATTTAGGGGTATTTGGCTTAATTATTTTTTATTTTTGTGATCTATGTCACATTGTATTTAAAATTGCCTCTCACTTACATTGTGTGTGCTAATGGTTCGGGGGTAGAGTTGCGCTGCTTTAGGAATAATCTTATTAAATTTGTAAAAATAGTTTCATGGTGACTAAACACTATCGAAGCAGAATGCTGTACATCCATACACGTTGGTTTACGCTCGTAGCAAATACTGAACAGTGGTCGAATTTAGCGATTGGCGAAAATTATAGCAGTCGTTTTTGAGAGATTAATTTGCCAACTTTGGGAAACAACCCAGGTCACGGGCGATAAAATTTATCACCCAGCGTATGTTTTTAAACATAGTCTGTCGGGATGGGGAATATGGGTACGTCTGAATTACTTAAGCATATTTATGACATCAATTTGTCATATTTACTTTTAGCACAGCGTTTGATCAACGATGAAAAAGCGTCCGCGATGTTCCGCCTTGGTATTGATGAGACCATGGCCGATGCGTTGGCGCAGCTGACTTTGCCGCAAATGGTCAAACTGGCCGAGACCAACCAGCTGGTTTGCCACTTCCGCTTTAACGATCACCAGACCATCGAACGCCTGACCAAAGAGTCGCGCGTCGACGATCTGCAACAAATCCATACCGGCATTTTGCTATCAAGCCATTTACTGCAAGAGCTATCGAGTAAAGACGCTAGCCCGACGAAGAAAAGAGCCTGATGATGGTTGAGAAAAGCATTGTTCAAGAAGCCAAGGACATTCAGCTCGCCATGGAGCTGATTTCGCTGGGGGCCCGTTTGCAGATGCTGGAGAGTGAAACCCAGCTCAGCCGCGGGCGCTTGATTAAACTTTACAAGGAGTTGCGCGGCAGCCCGCCGCCAAAAGGAATGTTGCCGTTCTCAACCGACTGGTTTATGACCTGGGAACAGAATATTCATTCCTCGATGTTTTATAACGCCTACCTGTTTCTGATGAAAAGCGGACAGTGCAGCGGGGTGGAAGCGGTGATCAAAGCCTATCGCCTCTACCTGGAGCAGTGCCCGCAGCAGGCCGGCGAGGCGCCGTTGCTGGCGTTGACCCGCGCCTGGACGCTGGTGCGCTTCGTCGACAGCGGCATGTTGCAGCTCTCCGCCTGCAGCTGCTGCGGCGGCGCATTTATCACCCACGCGCACCAGCCGCTGAACGGTTTCATCTGCAGTTTATGCCAACCCCCATCCCGCGCCGTAAAAAGACGTAAACTTTCGCCGCAACTGGCCGATATTATTCCTCAACTGCTGGACGAGCAGGTCAAACGCGCCATTTGAGCCGCCACGTTGCCGGCTCTCGGCAATGAATACCGACGTGTGATACGCAGGGGCGGCATGCCGCCCCCAGACATGCAGCCTGGTCTGTCGCGCCAGGGCGCGTTTGCCCCACCTTCCATCCACATTGTTAATTTAAGGAATGCGTGTGCTAGTTATTTTGGGTTATCTCGTGGTATTGGGTGCGGTGTTTGGCGGCTACCTGATCGTGGGCGGTCATCTCGGTGCGTTATATCAGCCGGCGGAGTTTCTGATTATCGGCGGGGCGGGGGTCGGCGCTTTCATCGTCGGCAACAACGGCAAGGCGATCAAAGCGACGCTGCGCGCCCTGCCGCGCCTGATGCGCCGTTCCAAATACAACAAAGATCTGTATATGGATCTGATGGCGTTGCTGTTCCGTCTGCTGGCCAAATCGCGTCAGCAGGGCATGCTGTCGCTCGAGTTCGATATCGATAATCCGCAAGAAAGTGAAATTTTCTCTAATTATCCGCGCATCCTTGCCGATAACACCCTGGTGGAGTTCATTACCGACTATTTACGGCTGATGGTGAGCGGCAATATGAATGCGTTCGAGATCGAAGCGCTGATGGACGAAGAGATCGAAACCTACGAGCAGGAAAGCGAAGTGCCCGCCGGCAGTCTGGCGATGGTGGGCGACTCCTTGCCGGCGTTCGGCATCGTCGCGGCGGTGATGGGGGTGGTGCACGCCCTGGCTTCGGCTGACCGTCCGGCCGCTGAACTGGGCGCGCTGATCGCTAACGCCATGGTCGGTACTTTCCTCGGCATTTTGCTGGCCTACGGCTTCATCTCGCCGCTGGCGACGTTGCTGCGTCAGAAGAGCGCCGAAAACGTCAAGATGATGCAGTGCATCAAAGTCACGCTGTTGTCGAGCCTGAACGGTTACGCGCCGCAGATCGCAGTCGAGTTCGGCCGTAAAACGCTGTATACCACCGAACGTCCTTCTTTCGTTGAGCTGGAAGAACACGTGCGCCGCGTGAAAGCGCCGGCGCAGCAGGCGACGGAAGAAGAAGAAGCATGAAACAGAATCATCCGGTCGTTTTGGTCAGAAAGCGCAAGTCGCATCATGCCGCCCATCACGGCGGCTCCTGGAAGATCGCTTATGCCGACTTTATGACGGCGATGATGGCGTTCTTCCTGGTGATGTGGCTGCTGGCGATCGCCAGCCCGCAGGAGCTGACGCAAATCGCCGAATACTTCCGCACGCCGCTCAAGGTTGCCTTGACCAGCGGCGACAAGAGCAGTTCCGAAAGCAGCCCCATTCCTGGCGGCGGCGACGATCCAACGCAACAGCATGGCCTGGTGAAAAAACAGGTCGATTCGCCGGACTCGCGCGCCGAAGAGCTGCGCCTGAACAAGCTGCGCGAAAAGCTGGATGAGTTGATTGAGTCCGATCCGCGCCTGAAGGCGCTGCGTCCGCATCTGTTGATCAACATGATGGACGAAGGGCTGCGCATCCAGATTATCGATAGCCAGAACCGGCCGATGTTCAAAACCGGCAGCGCGCAGGTCGAGAGCTACATGCGCGATATCCTGCGGGCGATAGCGCCGATCCTTAACGACTTGCCGAACAAAATCAGCCTGTCCGGCCACACCGATGACATCCCTTACGCCACCGGCGAACGCGGCTACAGCAACTGGGAACTGTCGGCCGATCGCGCCAACGCGTCGCGACGCGAGCTGATCGCCGGCGGCCTGGCGGAAGGCAAAGTGCTGCGGGTGGTAGGCATGGCGGCCACCATGAGCCTGAAACAGCATGGCGCCGATGATGCGATTAACCGCCGCATCACCGTACTGGTGTTGAACAAGCAAACGCAAGAGGGCATCGAGCACGAAAATGCCGAAAGCAACGCGCTGGATATTGCCCAGCCGGACGGCCTGAAGCAGCTGGCGCCGTCGGCGACCGCGCCGGCCAGCCAAACGCCGGAATCCTCGACGACAGCCCCGGAACCCGCGGCGCCAACGCCGAGCGCTCCACCGCAGGCGTCCCCGGCGATAGCCCCGGCCGACCAGGCGTCGGAACCACCGGCGGCCGCACCCGCACCGACTAACCGCGACTCACAGCCAGAGGTGACCCCGTGAGCATGGACATTAGCGATTTTTATCAGACCTTCTTTGATGAGGCGGACGAGTTGCTGGCCGACATGGAGCAACACCTGCTGGAGCTGGATCCATTGGCTCCCGATATCGAGCCGTTGAACGCCATCTTCCGCGCGGCGCATTCGATCAAGGGCGGCGCGGCGACCTTTGGTTTTTCGGTGCTGCAGGAAACCACCCACCTGCTGGAGAACCTGCTGGACGGTGCAAGACGCCAGGAAATGAGCCTGAGCACCGAGATTATCAACCTGTTTCTGGAAACCAAAGACATTATGCAGGAGCAACTGGACGCCTATAAAACCTCGCAACAGCCTGACGCTGAAAGCTTTGAATACATTTGCCAGGCGCTGCGTCAGCTGGCGTTGGAAGCGCAACAGCAGCAGGAGGCGCCTGCGGCTCAACCCGCCGTTCAGCAGCCGGTCGCTCAGCCATCGGCCGCGCCGGCGGCGATTGAAGGCGGCATGCGCATCAGCCTGAACGGGCTGAAAGCCAGTGAAATCCCCTTGATGTTGGAAGAGCTGGGCAACCTCGGCGAAGTTAAAGACCCGCATCAGACGGAACACAGCCTGGACGTGACGTTGCTCACCTCCGCCAGCGAAGACGACATCAGCGCCGTGCTGTGCTTCGTGCTGGAACCGGAACAAATCAGCTTCTCGACGCCGACGCAAAGCGCGCCGGCCGTCGCGGAGGCGAACTTGCCGGAGACGGTCGCTGCGCCGGAACCGGCGCCAGCGCCGATCGCCAGCGCTGCGCCGCCTGCCGCCAAACCGGCGGCCGCAGCGGCGGAAGCACCAAAAGCACGCGCCAAGGCGAGCGAATCCACCAGCATTCGCGTAGCGGTGGAAAAGGTGGATCAACTGATCAACCTGGTGGGCGAGCTGGTGATCACCCAGTCGATGCTGGCGCAACGTTCCGGCACGCTGGATCCAGTGAACCACGGCGATCTGCTGAACAGCATGAGCCAGCTGGAGCGTAACGCACGCGATCTCCAGGAGTCGGTGATGTCGATCCGCATGATGCCGATGGAATACGTCTTCAGCCGCTACCCACGTCTGGTGCGCGATCTGGCCGGCAAGCTGAACAAACAGGTGGAGCTGACGCTGCAGGGCAGCTCGACCGAACTGGATAAGAGCCTGATCGAACGGATTATCGACCCGTTGACGCACCTGGTGCGCAACAGCCTCGATCACGGTATCGAAGAGCCGGCCACCCGCATTGCCGCCGGCAAGTCGGCGGTGGGCAATCTGGTGCTGTCGGCCGAACATCAGGGCGGCAACATCTGTATTGAGGTCATCGACGACGGCGCCGGCCTGAACCGCGAAAAAATTCTCGCCAAGGCCGCTTCGCAAGGGCTGGCGGTGAGCGACAGCATGAGCGACGAAGAGGTCGGCATGCTGATCTTCGCGCCGGGCTTCTCCACCGCCGAGCAGGTGACCGACGTTTCCGGCCGCGGCGTCGGCATGGACGTGGTGAAAAGAAATATTCAGGAGATGGGCGGCCACGTCGAGATCCGTTCGCAGGCCGGTAAAGGCACCACCATCCGCATCCTGCTGCCGTTGACGCTGGCGATCCTCGACGGCATGTCGGTCAAAGTGAACGACGAAGTCTTTATTCTGCCGCTGAACGCGGTGATGGAGTCGCTGCAGCCGCAGGCGGAGGATTTGCATCCGTTGGCCGGCGGCGAACGCGTGCTGCAGGTGCGCGGCGAATACCTGCCGCTGGTGGAACTGTATCGGGTATTCGAAGTGGAAGGCGCCAAAACCGACGCCACGCAGGGCATCGTCGTTATCCTGCAAAGCGCCGGCCGCCGCTATGCGTTGCTGGTGGATCAGCTGATTGGCCAGCATCAGGTGGTGGTGAAGAATCTGGAAAGCAACTACCGCAAAGTGCCGGGCATTTCCGCCGCGACCATTTTGGGCGACGGCAGCGTGGCCTTGATAGTCGATGTCTCGGCGTTGCAAACCTTGAACCGTGAAAAGCGTCTGACGGACGCCGCCGCATAATAATGAGTTTATTGATTTAAAAGGTGAATGATATGGCAGGATTGGCAGCCGTCAGCAAATTGGCTGGCGAAACGGTAGGGCAAGAGTTTCTGATTTTTACCCTGGGCAACGAGGAGTACGGCATCGATATCCTCAAGGTGCAGGAAATTCGCGGCTACGATCAGGTGACCCGCATCGCCAACACCCCGGCGTTCATCAAGGGCGTCACCAACCTGCGCGGCGTGATTGTTCCCATCATCGATCTGCGGGTGAAATTCTCCCAGCAGAGCGTTTCCTACGATGAGAACACCGTGGTGATCGTGTTGAACTTTGGCCAGCGCGTGGTGGGCATCGTGGTTGACGGCGTCTCCGACGTGCTGTCATTGACCGCCGAGCAGATCCGTCCGGCGCCGGAGTTCGCGGTGACCCTGGCGACCGAATACCTCACCGGCCTCGGTTCGCTGGGCGAGCGCATGTTGATCCTGGTGGATATCGAAAAGCTGCTGAGCAGCGAAGAGATGTCGCTGGTCGACAGCGTGGCGAAAAGCGTCTGATCCAAGACTCAAGGGGGCAGGGCGCTGCCCCCTTCAACCTTCACGTTCCCTGACCTGTCGCGATGCCGCCCGCCGCGCCCGGAACCCCCACTAAAAATAGTTACTTTCCCGCATAAAGTTTTGCCGCGCTGCGCCGATAACTCTCACATTCAACGTCATCAGAGCCTGTCTGCGCGGGCTTCAACAAGGGAAATCATGTTAAATCGTATGAAGGTGGTCACCAGCCTGTTGCTGGTGTTGGTGCTGTTTGGCGCCTTGCAGTTGATTTCGGGCGGACTCTTTTTCTCCTCGCTGAAAAGCGATAAGGAAAACTTTACCGTCCTGCAAACTATTCGTCAGCAGCAGCTGCAGCTGAGCGAAAGCCGCGTTGACCTGCTGCAGGCGCGCAACTCCCTGAACCGTGCCGGTATTCGCTACATGATGGATACCAACAAGATCGGCAGCGGCGCCACCATTGATGAACTGCTGGCCAAGGCGAAGGAAGAGCTGGGCGAAGCGGAAAGACACTACGCCGCGTACGAGAAAATCCCTCAGGACCCGCGTCAGGATCCTCAGGCGGCGGAACGCCTCAAGCATCAGTACGATGTGCTGTACGGCGCGCTCTCCGAGCTGATCCAACTGCTGGGCGAAGGCAAAATCAACGCGTTCTTCGATCAACCTACGCAGAGTTACCAGGACAACTTTGAGCAGAGCTACAACGTTTACCTGGAGCAAAACGGCAAGCTGTACCAAATCGCGGTCGACGGCAGCAACAGCTCCTACAACTCGGCCATCTGGACGCTGATCGTGATCCTGGTGGTGGTGCTGGCGGTGATCGTACTGGTCTGGACTGGTATCCATCACATCCTGGTACGCCCGCTGAACCGCATGATCGAGCACATCAAACAGATCGCCGCCGGCGACCTGACTCAGCAGATCGTCGTCAACAGCCGCAACGAAATGGGCGTGCTGGCGGCCAGCCTGAAACACATGCAAGGCGAACTGATTGAAACCGTCAGCGGCGTGCGCCAGGGCGCAGACGCCATCTACAGCGGCGCGTCCGAAATCGCCGCGGGCAACAACGATCTCTCTTCCCGCACCGAGCAGCAGGCCGCGTCGCTGGAAGAGACCGCCGCCAGCATGGAACAGCTGACCGCGACGGTGAAACAGAACGCCGAAAACGCGCGTCAGGCTTCGCAACTGGCCCTGAGCGCCTCTGAAACCGCGCAGAAAGGCGGCAAGGTCGTGGCTAACGTGGTGCAGACCATGCATGACATCGCCGGCAGCTCGCAGAAGATCGCCGATATCACCGGCGTGATCGACGGCATCGCCTTCCAGACCAACATCCTGGCGCTGAACGCCGCGGTGGAAGCGGCGCGCGCCGGCGAACAGGGCCGTGGCTTCGCGGTGGTGGCCGGTGAAGTGCGTAACCTGGCGCAGCGCAGCGCACAGGCGGCGAAAGAGATCAAAGGCCTGATCGAAGATTCGGTCAGCCGCGTCGATATGGGTTCCGTGCTGGTCGAGAGCGCCGGGGAAACCATGGGCGACATCGTCAACGCCGTCACCCGCGTGACCGACATCATGGGCGAAATCGCCTCGGCGTCGGACGAGCAGAGCCGCGGCATCGATCAGGTTGGCCAGGCGGTGGCGGAAATGGATCGCGTCACCCAGCAGAACGCCTCGTTGGTGGAAGAATCCGCCTCGGCGGCGGCGGCGCTGGAAGAACAGGCCAGCATGCTGACCCAGTCGGTAGCGGTATTCCGTCTGAGGCAGGAAGGCCAGGAAGAATTTAAAGCGCCTGTCACCAGCAAGGCGTCGGTAACACCGGTAATCAATCATAAGAAAATGAACGCCAGCGATCTGCAGGATAACTGGGAAACGTTCTGACCGGTATCGGGCCTCTCTCGCAGAGGCCCTTTTCCCTACGTAGGCCGGTCGCCGGCCGGCTGCAAGGAGGTTCAAGTGTTTAACCGAATCCGTATCTCTACCAGCTTATTCCTGTTGTTGATGACCTTCTGCATTCTGCAGTTGGCCAGCAGCGGCCTGTCGTATTCCGCGTTTCGCTCCGATAACCACAACCTCGACATCATCACCCTCGGCAGCCAGCAGCGCGATTCGCTTAGCCTGAGCTGGGTGTCGCTGTTGCAGGCGCGCAATACGCTGAACCGCGCCGGCACCCGCGCGGCGCTGAAACTGCCGCAGGAGCAGGTGAACGAGCTGATGAGCAACGCCCGCAGTTCGCTGCAGAAGGCCGATCTCTATTTCAATCAGTTTATGGCGGTTGAACGCAGCAGTGAACAGCAGAACCAGCAGACGGCCACCACCAAGGCCAGCTACGAGCGGCTGCGCGGCGCGCTGCGCGAGCTGATCGGCTTCCTGGAAAAGGGCGAGCTGCAGGCGTTTATGGATCAGCCGACGCAGAAAACCCAGGACCTGTTCGAGGCCGACTTCGTGCAGTACCTGCAGTTGGTGAACGGTGACATCAGCGAGGCCAGAGACGCTAATCAGTTCTCCTTCACGCTGGCGGGCCTGATGCTGGCGGGGGCGGTATTGATGCTGATCGTGGTGACCGGCAGCGCCATGTGGTGGTTGCGCACCATGCTGATACAGCCGCTGAACCAAATCCGCAGCCACTTTGAACGCATCGCCGCCGGCGATCTGGCGACGCCGATTCAGGTGTACGGCCGTAATGAAATCAGCCTGCTGTTCGCCAGCCTGCAACGCACGCAGCAGTCGCTGATCGGCACCGTCGGCGCGGTGCGCGACGGGGCAGAGTCGATTCTGATCGGTCTGCAGGAGATCGCCGAAGGCAACAACGATCTCTCTTCCCGCACCGAGCAGCAGGCCGCGTCGCTGGAAGAAACCGCCGCCAGCATGGAACAGCTGACCGCGACGGTGAAACAGAACGCCGACAATGCGCGGCAGGCGTCTCAGCTGGCGCGTGACGCCTCGGCCACCGCGGCCAAGGGCGGCGAACTGGCCGGTGACGTGGTCACCACCATGCACGATATCGCCAACAGTTCGCAGAAAATCGGCGCTATCACCAGCGTGATCGACGGCATCGCCTTCCAGACCAACATCCTGGCGCTGAACGCCGCGGTGGAAGCGGCGCGCGCCGGCGAACAGGGGCGGGGTTTCGCGGTGGTCGCCGGTGAAGTGCGCAACCTGGCGAGCCGCAGCGCGCAGGCGGCGAAAGAGATCAAGGTGCTGATCGACGAATCGGTCAGCCGCGTCAAACACGGCTCGGTGCTGGTGGAAAACTCCGGCGCCACCATGCAGGACATTGTGCGTTCGGTAACTCGCGTGACCGACATCATGGGCGAGATCGCGTCGGCTTCGGATGAACAAAGCCGCGGCATCGAACAGGTGACGCAGGCGGTGACCCAGATGGACCAGGTTACCCAGCAGAACGCCGCGCTGGTGGAAGAATCCGCTTCTGCCGCCACCGCGCTGGAAGAGCAGGCCATTACCCTGGCCGACGCGGTCGCGGTATTCCGTCTGGCGGACGATAACGTCGTCGCGCCAGGTAACAGCAACAACGCAGTTTCACCCGTGGTAAAGGAAGCCCAAGATTGTTAAACCGCATAAACAGCACGTTTTTCTCCGGTGAGGCGGCATGAAACAGGCGCCGTCTACTTCTAACCGGGATACTGCGTCGATGTTGACGCAAATGGTGCAGCGCCTGCCGCTGTCGGACGTGCATTTTCGCCGTATCAGCCAGTTGATTTATCAACGCGCCGGCATCGTGCTGGCGGAGCATAAGCGCGAGATGGTTTACAACCGCCTGGTGCGCCGGTTGCGGCTGCTGGGATTGCACGATTTCGGCGACTATCTGGCGCTGCTGGAAAGCGATCCGAACAGCGCGGAGTGGCAGGCGTTCATCAACGCATTGACCACCAACCTGACGGCATTTTTCCGCGAGGCGCATCACTTCCCGATCCTGGCGGAGCATGCGCGCTCGCGGCCGAACGGCTACAGCGTCTGGAGCACTGCGGCCTCGACCGGCGAAGAGCCGTATTCGATCGCCATCACGCTGAGCGATGCCCTGGGGCAGCGGGCCGGCAGTTGCCAGGTCTGGGCCAGCGACATCGACACGCAGGTGTTGGAAAAAGCGGAAGCGGGCGTTTACCGCCAGGAAGATCTGCGCACCCTGACGCCGACCCAAATGCAGCGCTATTTTTTGCGTGGTACCGGGCCGCATCAGGGGCTGGTGCGCGTGCGGCCGGAACTGGCGGCGCGGGTGAACTTCCAGCCGTTGAACCTGCTGGCGCCGGAATGGGCGCTGCCGGGGCAATTTGACGCCATTTTTTGCCGCAACGTCATGATCTATTTCGATAAGGCGACGCAGGAGCGCATCCTGCGCCGCTTCGTTCCCTTGCTTAAGCCGGGGGGGCTGATGTTCGCCGGCCACTCCGAGAACTTCAGCCAGATCAGCCGGGATTTCTACTTGCGTGGGCAGACCGTGTATGGGCTGACCAAGGAGAGGTAATGAGTAAAATCAGAGTGTTATGCGTAGACGATTCGGCACTGATGCGTCAGCTGATGACGGAAATCGTGAACGGCCACCCCGACATGGAAATGGTGGCGACCGCGCCGGATCCGCTGGTGGCGCGCGATCTGATCAAAAAATTTAATCCTCAGGTGCTGACGCTGGACGTCGAGATGCCGCGCATGGACGGGCTGGATTTCCTCGAGAAGCTGATGCGCCTGCGGCCGATGCCGGTAGTGATGGTTTCTTCGCTGACCGGTAAAGGCTCGGAGATCACGCTGCGTGCGCTGGAGCTGGGCGCGGTGGATTTCGTCACCAAACCGCAGCTCGGCATTCGCGAGGGCATGTTGGCCTACAGCGAACTGATCGCCGAGAAGATCCGCACCGCCGCCAGAGCGCGCCTGCCGCAGCGATCCAGCAGCCCGGCGCCGGCGATCCTCAGCCATGCGCCGCTGCTGAGCAGTGAAAAACTGATCGCCATCGGCGCTTCCACCGGCGGCACCGAAGCGATCCGCCAGGTGCTGCAGCCGCTGCCGGCCACCAGTCCGGCGCTGCTGATCACCCAGCACATGCCGCCGGGTTTCACCCGTTCGTTCGCCGAACGGCTGAACAAGCTGTGCCAGATCACGGTGAAAGAAGCGGAGGACGGCGAGCGCGTGCTGCCGGGCCACGCTTACATCGCCCCGGGGGATCGCCACCTGGAGCTGGCGCGCAGCGGCGCCAACTATCAGGTGAAGCTGCATGACGGCCCGGCGGTCAACCGCCATCGTCCGTCGGTCGACGTGCTGTTCCGCTCGGTAGCGCAATATGCCGGCCGCAATGCGGTGGGGGTGATCCTCACCGGCATGGGGAACGACGGGGCGGCGGGAATGCTGGAGATGCACCGCGCCGGGGCCTATACCCTGGCGCAGAACGAGGCGAGCTGTGTGGTGTTCGGCATGCCGCGCGAGGCGATCGCCGGCGGCGGCGTCAGCGAAGTGGTCGAGTTGGACAGGATGAGCCAGCGCATGCTGGCGCAGATTTCCGGCGGCCAGGCATTGCGCATTTGATTTCAGTCCGCAGGGTTTGCCCGGCGGCGATATGACCTACGGTCGCCGCGCGGCGGCCTGCGGTTTTGCATCATTAAACGGTTAACTATTTCAGGAGTAACAATGGCAGACAAGAACCTCAGATTTCTGGTTGTGGACGACTTCTCCACCATGCGCCGCATCGTCAGAAATTTGCTGAAAGAGCTGGGCTTCAACAACGTCGAAGAAGCTGAAGATGGCGCGGATGCGTTGAACAAGCTGCGTGCCGGCGGTTTCGACTTCGTGGTGTCCGACTGGAACATGCCGAACATGGACGGGCTCGAACTGTTACAGACCATCCGCGCTGATAGCGCGCTGGCCGCGATGCCGGTACTGATGGTGACGGCGGAAGCCAAGAAAGAAAATATCATCGCGGCGGCGCAGGCCGGCGCCAGCGGTTATGTGGTGAAACCTTTTACGGCGGCGACGCTGGAAGAAAAGCTCAACAAGATTTTTGAAAAATTGGGCATGTAAGGAGAGGGCGATGAGAGACATTCCAATGCCTGCCAGCGATGCAGCGACCGCGGGAGAGATCATCTCCCGCATCGGCCAACTGACCCGAATGCTGCGCGACAGCATGCGCGAACTGGGGCTCGATCAGGCGATTGCCCAGGCGGCAGAGGCGATCCCGGATGCGCGCGACCGTCTTGACTATGTCGTAACCATGACGGCGCAGGCGGCGGAACGGGCGTTGAACTGCGTGGAGGCGGCGCAACCGCGCCAGGCGGAGCTGGAATCCGGCGCCAACGCGTTGAAAGGGCGCTGGGACGAGTGGTTCGCCAATCCCATCGAACTGGACGACGCGCGTTCTCTGGTCAACGACACGCGTCAGTATCTGGATCAGGTGCCGGGCCATACGGCCTTCACCAACGCTCAACTGCTGGAAATCATGATGGCGCAGGACTTCCAGGATCTGACCGGTCAGGTGATCAAGCGCATGATGGACGTGGTGCAGGAGATCGAAAAGCAGCTGCTGATGGTGCTGATGGAAAACATGCCGGAGCAGCCGGTGAAGGAAAAACGGCCGAACGACAGCCTGCTGAACGGCCCGCAGCTCGACCAGAACGGCGTCGGCGTGATCGCCAACCAGGCGCAGGTCGACGATCTGCTCGACAGCCTCGGTTTCTGAGGCCTTTCGGGGCGCGCGACGGCGCGCCCCGACAACAAGCCACGCAGTTTTCGTCTCATCCCCTAAATAACCCGCCTTTTTCCCCGTTGTTCCGCCAATGACATCGCCAATTTTTTGGCATGCTGACCGCCATTCTTTACCCTCCCGACACAGGAACGGCGTTTCGTGGCTGAAGACAGCGATCTGGAAAAAAGCGAGGCCCCCACGCCCCACAGGCTGGAGAAGGCGCGTGAAGACGGCCAGATCCCGCGCTCCCGCGAGCTGACCTCGGTGCTGATGTTGCTCTCGGGCCTCGCGATCATCCTGATGTCCGGCAGCAACATGGCGCAACAGCTGGCGGCGATGCTAACGCAAGGGCTGAACTTTGACCACGGCATGGTCAGTAACGACAAGCAGATGCTTCGCCAACTGGGCATGTTGCTGCGTCAGGCGGTGCTGGCGCTGCTGCCGATCATGGCGGGGCTGGTGCTGGTGGCGCTCGCCGCGCCGATGCTGTTGGGGGGCATTCTGTTCAGCGGCAAGTCGATCAAGTTCGATATGAAGCGGCTAAACCCCCTGTCCGGGTTGAAGCGTATCTTTTCCAGCCAGGTGTTGGCCGAGCTGCTGAAAGGGATCCTGAAAGCGACGTTGGTCGGCTGGGTGACCGGCCTCTATCTATGGCACAACTGGGCGGCGATGCTGCATCTGATGACCCAACAGCCGCTCGACGCGTTGGGCAATGCGCTGCAGATGATCCTGTTCTGCGGTTTTCTGGTGGTGCTGGGGCTGACGCCGATGGTGGCGTTCGACGTGTTCTATCAGCTGTGGAGCCACTTCAAAAAGCTGAAGATGACCAAGCAGGATATTCGCGACGAATTCAAAGACCAGGAAGGGGACCCGCACGTCAAGGGGCGCATTCGCCAGCAGCAGCGGGCGATCGCCCGGCGCCGCATGATGGCCGACGTGCCTAAGGCGGACGTGATCGTCACCAACCCGACGCACTACGCCGTCGCGTTGCAGTACAACGACAAGAAAATGAGTGCGCCGAAGGTGCTGGCCAAGGGGGCCGGCGAAATCGCCTTGCGCATTCGTGAGCTCGGTGCGGAGCACCGCATTCCGATGCTGGAGGCGCCGCCGCTGGCGCGCGCGCTGTATCGGCACAGCGAGATTGGACAACACATTCCGGCCACCCTGTATGCCGCGGTCGCCGAAGTGCTGGCCTGGGTATACCAACTGCGCCGCTGGCGGCGCGAGGGCGGCCTGATCCCGAAAAAACCTGAACGTTTACCGGTGCCGGAAGCACTGGATTTTGCGAGAGAGAGTGACTCTGATGGCTAATTTGGCCTCCCTGCTTCGTTTGCCGGGCAATTTTAAAGATACGCAGTGGCAGGTGCTGGCCGGCCCGGTGCTGATCCTGCTGATTTTGTCGATGATGGTGTTGCCGCTGCCGGCGTTTATCCTCGACCTGCTGTTTACCTTCAACATCGCGCTGTCGATCATGGTGCTGCTGGTGGCGATGTTCACCCAGCGTACGCTCGAGTTCGCCGCTTTCCCGACCATCCTGCTGTTCTCCACGTTGCTGCGTTTGTCGCTCAACGTCGCCTCGACGCGCATCATCTTGCTGGAAGGCCACACCGGTTCCGCCGCCGCCGGGCGCGTGGTGGAAGCCTTCGGCCACTTCCTGGTGGGCGGCAACTTCGCCATCGGCATCGTGGTGTTCATCATCCTGGTGCTGATCAACTTTATGGTAATTACCAAAGGTGCAGGGCGTATCGCCGAAGTGGGCGCGCGCTTCGTGCTGGACGGCATGCCGGGTAAACAGATGGCGATCGACGCCGATTTGAACGCCGGATTGATTGGTGAAGACGAAGCGAAGAAACGCCGCGCCGAAGTGACCCAGGAGGCCGATTTTTACGGCTCGATGGACGGCGCCAGTAAATTCGTGCGCGGCGACGCCATCGCCGGCCTGATGATCATGGTGCTGAACGTGGTCGGCGGCCTGTTGGTCGGCGTGGTGCAACACGGCATGGAACTGGGTGCGGCGGCGGAAAGCTATACGCTGCTGACCATCGGTGACGGCCTGGTGGCGCAGATCCCGGCATTGGTGATCTCCACCGCCGCCGGTGTCATCGTCACCCGCGTCGCGACCGATCAGGATGTCGGCGAGCAGATGGTGGGCCAGCTGTTCAACAATCCGCGCGTGATGCTGCTGAGCGCCGGGGTGCTGGGCCTGCTGGGCCTGGTGCCGGGCATGCCGAACCTGGTGTTCCTGCTGTTTACCGCGGCTCTGCTGGGCCTCGCCTGGTGGCTGCGCGGCCGTGAACAGCAGGCGCCGAAAACGGTGGAAGATCCGGTGATGCCGGAGAATCCGCAGGCCGCCGAGGCCAGCTGGGCCGACGTGCAGTTGGAAGATCCGCTGGGGATGGAAGTGGGCTACCGGTTGATTCCGATGGTCGACTTTCAACAGAACGGCGAGCTGCTTGGACGTATCCGCGGGATCCGCAAGAAATTTGCCCAGGACATGGGTTATCTGCCGCCGGTGGTGCACATTCGCGACAACCTGGAACTGCCGCCAGCCAGCTATCGCATCCTGATGAAAGGCGTCGAGATCGGCAGCGGTGAAGCGCAGCCGGGCCGCTGGCTGGCGATCAACCCCGGCAATGCCGTGGGCGAGCTGGCGGGAGACAAAACCGTCGATCCCGCCTTCGGGCTGGAAGCGGTGTGGATAGACAGCGCCTTGCGCGAACAGGCGCAAATCCAGGGCTTTACCGTGGTGGAAGCCAGCACCGTGGTGGCGACGCACCTCAATCACCTGATTGGCCAGTTCGCCAGCGAGCTGTTCGGCCGCCAGGAGACCCAACAGCTGTTGGATCGCGTGTCGCAGGAGATGCCGAAGCTGACCGAAGACTTCGTGCCGGGCGTGGTGTCACTGACGACGCTGCACAAGGTGCTGCAAAATCTGCTCGCCGAGCGCGTGTCCATCCGCGATATGCGCACCATCGTCGAAACGCTGGCGGAACATGCCCCGGCGCAGAGCGATCCTTACGAATTGACCACCGTGGTGCGGGTGGCGCTGGGCCGGGCGATCACGCAGCAGTGGTTCCCGGGTAACGGCGAGATTCAGGTTATCGGCTTGGATACCCAGCTGGAGCGCCTGTTGCTGCAGGCGTTGCAGGGCGGTGGCGGTCTGGAGCCGGGGCTGGCTGACCGTCTGCTGGAGCAGGCGCGTCAGGCGCTGCAACGGCAAGAGATGCTCAGCGCGCCGCCGGTGCTGTTGGTTAACCATGCGCTGCGTCCTTTACTGGCGCGCTTCCTGCGTCGCAGCCTGCCGCAGCTCGTTGTGCTGTCCAACCTGGAGATCAACGACGATCGCCAGATTCGCATGACCTCGACCATTGGAGCCGCCTGATGAAACGCTGTCTGTCCTTGTTGTGTTTGCTGGCGCCGCTAGCCGCCGGCGCGGTGTCCGGCTCCTGGGTGGCTGAAGGGGCGGGGGTCACGCTGGAACAGGGCGGGATGCGCGATGAATCCGCCGGTTTGCGGCCGCCGAACGCGCTGCCGGATGCCAATGCGCGCATCACCAGCGTCAGCTGGCGCTACCGTTTGCTGGGGCCGGAGCCCGTGGGGCTGCAGGCCCAGCTTTGCACGGTAAACCGCTGCATTCCGCTCGGCGGCGGCAGCGGCAGCAGCATCGGTCTGCAGGGCGAGCCGGCCAATGCGGAATTGCGTTTTGTCTATTACGTGCAGTCGCAAGGCGGGCTGAATCCGCCGCTGCGAGTGATTGGCAATCAGGTGATCGTCAATTATCAGTAAGATCAGGCCAGAATTTGCAGGCCGTTGCGTTCCACCAGCGTCAGCAGTTTCATCGCGGCGGAGTTCGGTTGCGCTTCGCCGCGCTCCCATTTCTGCACCGCCTTTTTGCTGACGTTGAGATACAGCGCAAACACCGGCTGACTGACGTTTTCCCGTTCGCGCAACGCGCGGATCTCGGCCGGCCCGAACTGCTTCACCGGCCGCAGGCACAGCATGTCGAAAGTGCGCATGGTCACGTCGTCGACGAAACCGGCGCGGTGCAGGCCCTGAACTTCCTGGTGGATCTCGGCAAGAATTTTACTCATCGCTTAGCCTCCGTAACTCCCTGTTGTTGACCAGCTGGTAGAGTCTGAATGGCGAATAATCCAGATACAGCGCAGCCAGATGTTTCAATCCCTGTAACTCATCCGCACTGATGTTTTCTCTCTCGCTTTTGGCAAAGCCGCGCATAAAAAACAGGCGGTCTTCATCGCGAAAAACGATCAGTACCCGATAGCCGCCACGTTTGCCCGCACCAGCCCGAGCGATGCGCTTTTTGTATACGCAACCGCCAAGATTGGCGTCGTACAGCTGATGTTGCATCTCTCGCGCCGCTTTCACTATCCTGGCGTCGCTAATGCGCTCGCGTGCGGCAAAACCCTGAAAGGTTTTGGTGAGATAAATGTCGGCCATTCGCTCTCCCTGCGAATCTATACCCGTTAAGGGTATATTTCAAGTGGTTTAAAAATAACCACAGGGTGACAAGCGGCCAAAGGGAAAGAAACAGCCAAATTCACGCCATGCGCAGCCTGGCGCAAAGCCTTAAGTGAATTCAAAGAGTGATAGGGAGAAAATGCGACGGGATGCGCAGAAGCCGGTTAACGCATGCCCGGTGATAGGCTCACCGGGCGAAATGAGTCAGGTCAGACGCCGATTTTTCTGCCGAGCAGGCTGCCGGCGTGCGACTGGCCGTCCGGGCCATACAGCGATTTGTTGTTTTTGCTGAGGATGGCCAGCGCCTGAGCGTTATGGTCGATCTGCTGATTGAGCAGCAGGCCGTTGTGCTGGTTCTTTTCGCGCAGCGTTTGGCTCAGCAATTGAACGCGCTGCCAACGGTCGGCCAGGGGGGCGTGGCTGGCATAGGGCGCGCGTTGCCCGCAGGTTTTTTCCTGCCCCAGGCGCTGTTGCTCGAGGTAGGCGACCGTCGCCAGCAGTTGGCTTTTGGCATCGGTTACGCGCTGCAAGGCCACGCCCGGCAGCTGGCCGGAGCATAACAGATCGTGCTCTTCTTCCAGCACGCCATTGAGCGCCTGCAGCGTTTCCAACAGTTTGTCCAGCAGTTGTGCCAGCTTTTCCATAGTGATGACTTATCCTTTACCGCTACCCGCCGCCGCGTTGTCAGTCGCGTCCGGCGATCCATTGAACATCGTTCTGCGCGTCTTGCAGCAGTGCGTCGGCGATTTTGCCGGCGTCCATCTTCAGTTCACCGTTGCGGATCGCCTGCTTGATGGCCTCGACCCGGCCCATATCGATATCCTGGGTGCCCGGCTGCATCAGGCGCGCCTGCGCCTCGCTCAGTTTGACCTGCGTGCCGCTGACGGCGGTTTCGGCCACGGCGGCCTTACGCGGCTGGAGCGGGTTGTCGGCCGGGGTTTCACGCGGTTGCACAGTGGAAACCGGCTGTAACCGCTGGGTGCGATCGATACTCATGGTCCATCTCCGTTTACGCCGTGACCGCACTCGGGCGACGACGCTGCAATGAAAGTGTTGCGGCCCTGATGGCCAATAAAATGCTGCTTGATTTGTCTTATCGGCAAGGTTTGCGGAACCTTTACTTTTTTATAACGTAATGCGAATCGCGCCGTCGTCCCCGACCACGCCGCTGACGATTTGCCCGGACGCCATGCGCACGCGCACGCTGTCTTCGGCGGCGGCGTTGTTCATCGCTTTGCCCGCGCCGCTAATGCTGAATCCTTCGCCCTGTGCATTGACCTGCACCGGTTGCCCGGCCTTGATAATCCAGGCCCGGCGCAGCATGGCGAGGGTCAGCGGCTGGCCGGGGCTGATATTGCGCAGGCTGACGGCGCCTAATGCTTTGCCCGCTTCGGTCAGCGCGCGCGGCGGCAGGGTATCGAGCCGACCTTCTTTCAACGTCAGGTCCGCCGCCGTCAACCGGCTGCCGGCGGTGATGCCGCGCGCCGAAACGAGATAGCGGCCGAACACCTGCACCTGCGTCTGGATAAAACGCCGCTCCTGGCCACAGCGCGCCGAAATGCTGACGTTGCCGCCGATCCGCGCGTTGGGCGGCAGCGACAGCTGCGGCAGTTCGCAAGCGGGCCATTGGTTCGGCGGCGTGCGCACCCGCACTTTTACCTGCACCGGTTCGCCGCTGAACTTGCCTTGGATGAAGCTTTCGATTTGCGTCGCCAGATCGTCGGCGCGCGCGTTCAGACTGCACAGCAGGCCGATAAGCAGCAGCATTTTACCTTTCATCGTCATCTTCTCAAGATCTTCTCAAGCTTCATCGGGATACGCGTAAGTGTACCCGCAGCGCGCGCAGGCTAAGCAGATAAATAGCGCCCCATTTTGCGTTTATTCCCGCGATAGGGTAGCGCGGGGGGCGTTTATGCTGTCGACTCCAAATTCTAACCTCGCGGAGGGAGCATGCTCGACAAACTGGACGCGGCTCTGCGCTTTGGCCAAGAGGCGCTGAACTTGCGCGCCCAGCGGCAGGAAATTCTGGCCGCCAACATCGCCAACGCAGACACACCGGGTTATCAGGCGCGGGATATCGATTTCGCCAGCCAATTGAACAAAGTGATGGAGCAGGGGCGCGTCAGCGGCAACGGCATGGCGCTCAACCTGACGGCGGCGCGCCATATCCCGGCGCAGACCCTGCAGCCGCCGCAGCTCGATCTGCTGTTCCGGGTGCCGGATCAGCCGTCGATGGACGGCAACACGGTGGACATGGATCGCGAACGCACCAACTTTGCCGATAACAGCCTGAAATATCAGACCGACCTGACGCTACTCAACGGTCAGATCAAAGGGATGATGTCCGTACTGCAACAAGGATAAGGCGCATGTCTTTACTGAATATTTTTGATATCTCCGGCTCGGCGTTATCGGCGCAATCCCAGCGCATGAACGTCAGCGCCAGCAACATGGCCAACGCCGACAGCGTGACCGGCCCGGACGGCGAACCTTACCGCGCCAAGCAGGTGGTGTTCCAGGTCGCGGCGGCGCCGGGACAGCCGACCGGCGGCGTGCGCGTCGCCCAGGTGGTGGACGATCCGGCGCCCGAGCGCCTGGTGTATCAGCCGGGCAACCCGCTGGCGGACGCCAAGGGGTATGTGCGCATGCCGAACGTCGACGTAGTGGGGGAAATGGTCAACACCATCTCCGCTTCCCGCAGCTATCAGGCCAACGTCGAGGTGCTCAACACCACCAAGTCGATGATGATGAAAACCCTGACGCTGGGTCAGTAACCGGAGGTTCCCATGGCTATCGCCGCAACCACGAACGAGTCGTTGGACAATACCGTCATCGGTAACAACAGCAAAAATACCAACAGCCAGGATCTGCACAACAGCTTCCTGACGCTGCTGGTGGCGCAGTTGAAAAACCAGGACCCGACCAATCCGATGCAGAACAACGAACTGACCTCGCAGCTGGCGCAGATCAACACCGTTCAGGGCATCGAAAAACTCAACACTACGCTGGGGTCGATCTCCGGCCAGATCAACAGCAATCAGTCGCTGCAGGCCACCGCGCTGATCGGCCACGGCGTGATGGTGCCGGGCAGCAACATTCTGGTCGGCAGCAAGGACGGCAAAGTCAGCACCACGCCGTTCGGCGTGGAACTGGAGCGCGCCGCCGATCAGGTAACCGCCACCATCACCAACGCCAGCGGGCAGGTGGTGCGCACCATCGAAATCGGCGGTCTGACCGCCGGCGTACATGCCTTCACCTGGGACGGTTCGCTGGATGACGGCTCCACCGCGCCCGACGGCGCCTACAAAGTGGCGATTAACGCCAAAGGCAACGGCGAGCAGTTAGTGGCGCGCAGCCTGCACTTCGGCCTGGTGAACGGCGTGATCCGCGACGGCAACGGCGCCAAGCTGGATCTCGGCCTGGCGGGCAACGCCACCCTGGAAGACGTGCGACAGATCTTATAACCCTAAGCATCAGGCTCAATCGGACGATAGCCTGACCACTATTCGGAGAATAACATGGCTTTTTCTCAGGCAGTCAGCGGCTTGAACGCGGCAGCAACCAACCTGGACGTGATCGGTAACAACATCGCCAACTCCGCGACGGCGGGCTTCAAATCCGGCAGCGTCTCCTTTGCCGACATGTTCGCCGGTTCGCAGGTCGGTCTGGGCGTCAAAGTGTCCGGCATCACCCAGAACTTCAAGGGCGGCACCACCACCGGCACCAGCCGTTCATTGGATGTGGCCATCAACGGCAACGGCTTTTTCCGCATGCAGGATAAAGACGGCGGCATCTTCTATACCCGCAACGGCCAGTTCAAGCTGGACGAGAACCGCAATCTGACCAACATGCAGGGTCTGCAGCTGACCGGCTACCCGGCGGCCGGCTCCCCGCCGACCATTCAGCAGGGCGCCAACCCGGTGCCGCTGAGCATTCCTGAAGGCATGATGAACGCGAAAGCGTCCACTTCCGGCCAGATGGTCGCCAACCTGATGTCGACCCATAAGGTGCCGGAAAACAAGACCTTCGATCCGACCAAACAGGACAGCTACAACTATACCAATACCATCACCGCCTACGACTCACTGGGTAACGCGCACAACATCAACGCTTACTTCGTGAAGACCGAAGACAATAAATGGCAGGTCTACACCCAGGACGGCAGCGCAGCGCCAGTGAACGCCGGCACCATGGAGTTCAGCACCAGCGGTACCCTGGTGAAAACCACCAGCACCAACGGCGCGCCGGGCGAGTTCAGCATGGTGATCCCGATGACCGCCAAAGACGGCGCGCCGGCGCAAAACTTCACCCTGAGCTTCGCCGGCAGCATGCAGCAGAACGTGAGCAGCGACTCGGTGAGCAAGGTATCGCAGGACGGTTATGCCGCCGGTGAATACACGGGCTATCAGATCAACAACGACGGCACCATCGTGGGCGTCTATTCCAACCAGCAGACCCAGCTGTTGGGCCAGATCGTCATGGCTAACTTCTCCAACCCGGAAGGGCTGGCGTCGCAGGGTGATAACGTTTGGCAGGAAACCGGCGCGTCCGGTCAGCCGCGCGTCGGTCTTGCGGGCGGCGGCGGTTTAGGCAAGCTGACCAGCGGCGCGCTGGAGTCTTCCAACGTCGATCTGAGCCAGGAGCTGGTGAACATGATCGTCGCACAGCGTAACTATCAGTCCAACGCCCAGACCATCAAGACGCAGGACTCCATTCTGCAGACGTTGGTTAGCCTGCGCTAATAGGGTCGAGTTATGGATCACGCGATTTATACCGCGATGGGTGCGGCTCGCCAAACGCTGGAGCAGCAGTCCATTACCGCCAACAACCTGGCCAACGCGTCGACGCCGGGCTTTCGCGCCCAGCTCGCCGCACTGCGCGCGGTGCCGGTTGACGGGCCTAGCCTGGCGACGCGCACATTGGTGGCCGCGTCGACGCCGGGTGCCGACATGAGCCAGGGGGCGCTGAACTATACGGCGCGCCCGCTGGATGTGGCGCTGCAGCAGGACGGTTTCCTGGCGGTGAGCCTGCCGGGCGGCGGTGAAGCCTATACCCGCAACGGCAACATCCAGATCTCCTCCACCGGGCAGTTGACGGTGCAGGGGCTGCCGGTGATGGGCGACGGGGGGCCGATCGAGGTGCCACCGTCGGCGGAGATCACCATCGCCGCCGACGGTACCATTTCGGCGCTGAACGCCGGCGATCCGCCGAACACCATCGCGCAGATCGGCCGCCTGAAGCTGGTGAAAGCCGACGCGCGCGAAGTGATGCGCGGTGACGACGGGCTGTTCCGCCTGACGCCGGAAACCCAACAGCTGCGCGGCAATCAGTTGCAAAACGATCCGCAGGTGCGGGTGATGCCCGGGGTGCTGGAAGGCAGCAACGTCAAGCCGATGGAGACCATGGTCGACATGATCGCCAACGCCCGCCGTTTTGAAATGCAAATGAAGGTCATCCACAGCGTGGATGAAAACGAACAGCGTGCCAACTCACTGCTCTCAGTGAGCTAAGCAGCAAGGAAATAACCGATGATTCCATCCTTATGGATTGCCAAAACCGGTCTGGACGCGCAGCAGACCAACATGGACGTGATCGCCAACAACCTGGCGAACGTCAGCACCAACGGCTTCAAACGCCAGCGTGCGGTATTTGAAGATCTGCTGTACCAGACCATGCGTCAGCCGGGGGCGCAGTCCTCCGAGCAGACCACGCTGCCTTCCGGTCTGCAGATCGGCACCGGCGTGCGTCCGGTGGCGACCGAGCGGCTGCACAGCCAGGGCAACCTGTCGCAGACCAACAACAGCAAAGACGTCGCCATCAAGGGGCAGGGGTTCTTCCAGGTGATGTTGCCGGACGGCACCCAGGCCTACACGCGCGACGGCTCGTTCCAGATCGATCAGAACGGCCAGCTGGTCACCTCCAGCGGTTTCCAGGTGCAGCCGGCGATCACCATTCCGGCTAACGCGCTGTCCATCACCGTCGGCCGCGACGGCATCGTCAGCGTCACCCAGCAGGGGCAAACCGCCGCCCAGCAGGTGGGTCAACTGACGCTGACGACCTTTGTCAACGACAGCGGTCTGGAGAGCGTGGGCGAGAACCTGTATCAGGAAACCGAAAGCTCGGGCGCGCCGAACGAAAGCACGCCGGGGCTGAACGGCGCCGGTCTGCTGTATCAGGGCTACGTGGAGACCTCCAACGTTAACGTGGCGGAAGAGCTGGTCAACATGATCCAGACTCAGCGCGCTTACGAGATCAACAGCAAAGCGGTATCGACTTCCGATCAGATGCTGCAAAAGCTGACGCAACTGTAATCTGTCATTGACGGGCCCGGCTTGCCGCGCCCGTCATTCTCTTTCGTGAAACAAAGGCGATACCCGTGGTAACCACATATTCGATGGCAATCCTGCCGCGGCAGGGACAACGCTGGCTGGCGGGAATGGTGATGCTGACGCTGAGCGGCTGCGCTTATATTCCGCATAAACCGCTGGTGGACGGTGCGACCACGGCGCAGCCCGCGCCGGCCAGCGCGCCGATGCCGAACGGCTCGATCTTCCAGACGGTGCAGCCGATGAACTACGGCTATCAGCCGCTGTTCGAAGACCGCCGGCCGCGCAACGTCGGCGACACCCTGACCATCGTGCTGCAGGAAAACGTCAGCGCCAGCAAGAGCTCCTCCGCCAATGCCAGCCGCAACGGCGCCAGCAAGTTCGGCGTCGCCACCTCGCCGCGTTACCTTGACGGCCTGTTGGGCAATGCGCGCGCCGATATGGACATTTCCGGCGACAGCACCTTCGGCGGCAAGGGCGGCGCCAACGCCAACAACACCTTCAACGGCACCATTACGGTGACGGTCAACCAGGTGCTGGCCAACGGCAACCTGCACGTGGTGGGGGAAAAGCAGATCGCCATCAACCAGGGCACCGAATTCATTCGTTTCTCCGGCGTCGTCAACCCGCGCACCATCAGCGGCAACAACTCGGTCACCTCGACGCAGGTGGCGGACGCGCGGATCGAATACGTCGGCAATGGCTATATCAACGAAGCGCAGACCATGGGCTGGCTGCAGCGCTTCTTCTTAAATGTTTCACCGTTCTAAGGATTGACTGATGCTGAAAAAATGGTTTATCGCGCTGTGCGTCGGGCTGGTGTGCTTGCCGGCGGCGGCGGAGCGCATCCGCGATCTGGTGACGGTGCAGGGCGTGCGAGACAACGCCCTGATCGGCTACGGCCTGGTGGTGGGACTGGACGGCTCCGGCGACCAGACCATGCAGACGCCGTTCACCACCCAAAGCCTGAGCAATATGCTGTCGCAGCTGGGCATCACCGTGCCGCCGGGCACCAACATGCAGCTGAAAAACGTGGCGGCGGTGATGGTGACCGCCAAACTGCCGCCGTTCTCGCGCGCCGGGCAGAACATCGACGTGGTGGTCTCATCAATGGGCAACGCCAAGAGCCTGCGCGGCGGCACCTTGCTGATGACGCCGCTGAAAGGCGTGGATAACCAGGTCTATGCGCTGGCGCAGGGCAACGTGCTGGTCGGCGGCGCGGGCGCGGCGGCCGGCGGCAGCAGCGTGCAGGTCAACCAGCTGGCGGGCGGGCGCATCAGCAACGGCGCCACCATCGAGCGCGAACTGCCGACCACCTTCGGCAGCGGCGGCGTACTCAACCTGCAGCTGAACGACGAAGACTTCACGCTGGCGCAGCAGATCAGCGACGCCATCAACCGCCAACGCGGCGGCGGCACCGCGACGCCGCTCGACGCCCGTACGATCCAGGTGCTGGTGCCGCAGGGCAACAGCTCTCAGGTGCGCTTCCTGGCGGAGATTCAAAACATCACCGTCAACGTCGGCGCGATGGACGCCAAAGTGATCATCAACTCGCGCACCGGGTCGGTGGTGATGAACCGCGATGTGATCCTCGATTCCTGCGCCGTCGCCCAGGGCAACCTGTCGGTGGTGGTCGATCGGCAAAATACCGTCAGCCAACCGACGACGCCGTTCGGCGGCGGCCAAACGGTGGTGACGCCAAACACCCAGATTTCGGTGCAACAGCAGGGCGGGTCGCTGCAGAAGGTGAACGCCAGCGCCAACCTGAACAACGTCATTCGCGCGCTGAACGCGCTGGGCGCCACGCCGATCGATCTGATGTCGATCCTGCAGGCGATGCAGAGCGCCGGCTGCCTGCGCGCCAAGCTGGAAATCATCTGATGGCGGGCGATCTGATGGCGATGTCGGGCGCGGCCTATGACGCCCAGGCGCTGAACGGCCTGAAGCGCGACGCGGCGGCCGACCCGCAGGGCAACCTCAAGCAGGTGGCCCAGCAGGTGGAAGGCATGTTCGTGCAGATGATGCTGAAAAGCATGCGTTCCGCTTTGCCGCAGGACGGGGTGTTGAGCAGCGATCAAACGCGGCTCTATACCTCGATGTACGATCAGCAAATCGCCCAGCAGATGTCGCAAAAAGGGCTGGGGCTGGCCGACATGATGGTCAAGCAGATGAGCAACGCCAACGCGGTGCCGAGCGAAACCGCGGGCATGTCGCCGATGGCGCTGGACAACGAGGTGCTGCAAACGCTGCCGAACCAGGCGCTGGAGCAGATGGTGCGCCGGGCGATGCCGAAAGCCCCGCCGGCCGCCGCGCCGCTGTCGCTCAACAACGGCAACTTCGTCGCTCGTCTGTCGATACCGGCGAAGGTCGCCAGCCAGCAGAGCGGCATTCCGCATCAGCTGATCGTCGCGCAGGCGGCGCTGGAATCCGGCTGGGGGCAGCGCGAGATCCCAACCTCAGACGGCACGCCGAGCTACAACCTGTTCGGCATCAAGGCCGGCGGCAGCTGGAGCGGGCCGGTGACGGAGATCACCACCACCGAGTTCGAACAGGGCGCGGCGAAGAAGGTGAAGGCGAAGTTCCGCGTTTACGGGTCGTACGTCGAAGCGATCGCCGATTACGTCAAACTGCTGACCAACAACCCGCGCTACGCCGACGTGGCCGCCGCGCGCAGCCCGGAGCAGGCGGCGCATGCGCTGCAGCGCGCCGGGTACGCCACCGATCCGCAGTACGCCAGCAAGTTGGTCAGCGTGATTCAGCAGATGAAGAGCGCGGGGGAACAGGCGGTGAAAGCTTACACCCACGATCTGAAAGATTTGTTCTAAATCCCCGTCATTCTTGACGCCGCTGCGGCGCCAATTATTTAGGGGGTAGGCGGCAATGGAGGCTCGCTGGATGCTGACCGCATTGCCGCTTTTTTTCCTCAAGTTCTTCTCATTTTTGCCGATAACCGAAACAGGCTGAGCGAACAGGCTCAGCAGCTCAATTAAGAACCCTGTGGGCCACCGGCGCCGCAGCATAAGGAATTCCGATGTCCAATAGCTTAATCAATACCGCGATGAGCGGGCTGAATGCGGCTCAGGTGGCGCTCAGTACCGTCAGCAACAACATCTCCAACTACAACGTGGCGGGCTACAACCGTCAGACCGCGATCCTGGCGCAGAACGGCGGCATGGCCACCATGAGCGGCTTTATCGGCAACGGCGTGACCGTCACCAGCGTTAATCGCGAGTACAACCAGTTCATCACCAACCAGCTGCGCGGCGCGCAAAGCGCGTTCGGGGCGCAAAACGCCTATTACGAGAAGATTTCGCAGATAGACAACCTGCTGGCGAGCAAGACCAACCCGCTGTCGACCAACATGCAGGATTTCTTTACCAACCTGCAGAACCTGGTGAGCAACGCCGGTGACGACGCCGCGCGCCAGACGGTGCTGGGCAAGGCCAACGGCTTGGTGAACCAGTTCAACAACACCGACAAATTCCTGCGCGACATGGACAACGGCGTCAATCAGCAGATCAGCGATACGGCGCAGCAGATCAACAGCTACGGCCAACAGATCGCCAAGCTGAACGACGAGATCACCCGTTTGCGCGGCAGCGCCGGCGGCGAACCGAATGCGTTGCTGGATCAGCGCGATCAGCTGGTCACCGAATTGAACCAGCTGGTGGGCGTACAGGTCACGCAACAGGACGGCGACGCCTATACCGTTTCCTTCGCCAACGGTTTGACCCTGGTACAGGGCAGCAATACGTATCAGGTGGAAGCCGTGCCTTCCAGCAGCGATCCTTCCCGTCTGACCATCGGCTATAACCGCGGCAACGGCGCCAGCGAAGTGCCGGAAGGCCAGATCACCAGCGGCACGCTGAGCGGCGTACTGAAATTCCGCAGCGAAACGCTGGACGGCGTGCGCAATCAGCTGGGCCAGTTGGCGCTGGCGATGGCGGACAGCTTTAACCAACAGCATCGTGCCGGCTTCGATCTGAACGGTGACGCGGGCGGCGACTTCTTCAGCTTCAGCGGCGGCCGGGTGGTGGATAACACCCGCAACACCGGCGACGCGTCGCTGTCGGTCTCTTACACCGATACCGGCAAAGTGAAGGCCAACGATTATCGCGTCGAGTTCGACGGCAGTAACTGGCAGGTCAGTCGCCTGCCGGACAACGTGAAAGTTAACGCGACGCCGGGCACCAGCGCCGACGGTAAACCGACGCTGAACTTCGACGGGTTGGAAGTGAGCATCGACGGCAATGCGCAGGCCAAAGACAGCTTCACCGTGAAACCGGTCAGCGACGTGGCGGGCAACCTGAAAGTGGCCATCACCGATTCGTCCAAGATCGCCGCCGCCGGTAAAGACGACAGCGGCCGCGGCGATAACGAGAACGCCAAGAAACTGCTGGATCTGCAAACCAAAAACCTGGTGGACGGCAAAGCGACCCTGAGCGGCGCTTACGCCGGCATCGTCAGCGGCGTCGGCAACCAGACCGCCGCCGCCAAGGCCATCGCCACGTCGCAGGCCAAAATCGTCACCCAGCTGGGCGCGCAACAGCAGTCGATGTCCGGCGTCAACCTTGACGAAGAGTACGGTGAACTGCTGCGTTTCCAGCAGTACTACATGGCCAACGCGCAGGTGATTCAGACCGCCAGCTCGCTGTTCGACGCGCTGCTGAACATTCGTTGATTTCATTGTTAATCGGCGCCGATAACGGCGCCGGTCGCTCAGAGTAAGGAACCCACAGCATGCGCATGAGTACCGGCATGATGTACCAACAAAACATGAACGGCATCACGGGCAACCAGTCGCTGTTCATGAAGGCCGCCGAGCAGCTTTCCTCCGGCAAGCGGGTGATCAACCCGTCCGACGATCCGTTGGCGGCGTCGCGCGCGGTGATGCTGTCGCAGTCGCAGGCGGAAAACAGTCAATACACGCTGGCGCGCACCTTCGCCCGTCAGAACGTGTCGATGGAAGAAACTGTATTGGCCGGCGCGACCTCCACCATCGCGGACATGAAGGCGTTGATCGTCAACGCCGGCGGCACCGAAAGCGATAACGATCGCCAGTCGCTGGCCACCCAGCTGCAGGGGTTGAAAGATCAGCTGCTGAACCAGGCCAACAGCACCGACGGCAACGGCCGCTATATGTTCGGCGGGTATGTGAACGACAAGGCGCCGTTCGTCGACAACGGCGGCACCGTCAGTTACCAGGGCGGCGACAAGACGGTTGAGCAGAAAGTGGACGCTAACCGCACCATGACCATCGGCCATACCGGCAACGCGGTGTTCATGTCATTGACCAGCAATCCGAAGCCCGAGCCGGACGGCAGCGCGCCGGTCAGCAACGTATTCGAGAGCATTGATATTGCGCTGAACGCGCTGAAAACCCCGCTGCAGGGCGCCGACGAGGCCACCAAGCAGCAGGTGAACGATGCGCTGGCGAAAGCCAACCGCGGTCTGGACAACTCCTACAACAACGTGCTGAGCGTGCGCGCCGAGCTGGGCAGCCAGCTGCAGGAGATGGATCAGTTGGACAGCATCGGTAAAGAGCGTGACATGACCAATCAGATCCAGATGAGCGCGCTGACGGATGCCGACCTGGCCGAGTCTATCTCGTCCTACTTCATGCAGCAGGCGGCGCTGCAGGCGTCGTACAAAACCTTCAGCGATATGCAGGGCATGTCGTTGTTCCAGATGAATCGTTAAGAGCAATACCCCGTTGCCTGACCGCGACGGGTTTCCCTTTAGTGCGCTTAGAAAACGCCTTCTCCGCCCCGCGGGGAGGGAGGCTTCTTGAAACCGGGCGCACTCGTTTGGCGCGTCGCTCGTTCTCCCACTACTGACTGAGTGACGCGCCTTTTTTTCATCAGGGAAGAAATAATACGATTGTCACCCCTGTTTAATGCGCAATGGCATTATTGAAATCAGTGGCGGGAAAATCGCGATGGATATTATTTTCCTGACGATAAATAGCGGTGCTATTTCTTTTTCTTCACCACTTTCCATTTTTCACCGGCGGCCGTTTCGCTGATGGCAACTTTAAATTTGTTGCTTTTCCAGTGGGCCATGCCGAATAACCGGCGTGCTTTGCGGTTGCTTTTCGCTTTAATCATGATCTCGCTCCTGTAGTTAGCAAAGGTCGATGCTGCGCCCTGCAGCCGGCAGGCTGCCGGACGCATTTATTCAGGGTGTAAGTTATCTGCCGCGCATTTAACTCTGCGTGGCTGTGTTATTTTATTTTTCTCTAACCAATAATTTTATATTATCGCCACGGGTGACTGACGGGGTGTGGGCGATATTTTTTCTATCGGGTCTATTTTAGGTCGGGGTTTTATTTATTCAAGCCGCCGGAGACATTTGAACCTTAATCCGGATAAAAGACGTTTCTCAGGCTTTTGTCCCAAGAAAACGTTTTTATTGCCATTTTGTCTCAGGCGGAAGAGGGGGAAAGGAAGGGGCCGCAGGGGCTCAGAAGGTCATGCCGCCGATCACCGCCGCCAGTCGATCGAAGATTTCACCGAACAGGTGCTCACAGAACGGCGCCAACATCGGCATCATCATGCCCAGCGTCATGATGCCGAAGGTCATGGTGACCGGGAAACCGATCACGAAGACCGACAGCTGCGGCGTCATGCGGTTGAGCAGGCCGAGCGCCATGTTGAGCGTCAACAGCAGGCAGATCAGCGGCAATGCCAGCATCATGCCGTTGATGAAGATCAGCGAGCCGACCTGAGTCAACACCAGGAAGCCGTTGCCGTTCAGAGGCTGCGTTTGGATCGGCAGGGTATGGAAGCTGTCCGCCAGCAGCGAAATCAGCCACAGATGGCCGTCAAAGCTGAGAAACAGCAACATCGCCAGCAGGTTGAGCAGGCGCGCCAGCACCGGCATGTTCGGGCCGCCGCTGGGATCGAAGAAAGTGGCGAACGACAGTCCCATCTGCATGCCGATCACTTCCCCCGCCAGGCGCACCGCCGCGAAGGCGAACTGCATGGTCAACCCCAGCGCCACGCCGATCAGAATCTGCTGAATCGCCAGCCACAGGCCGGCGGCGGAGAAGATGGGAATATTGCTGGCGGGCAGCGTCGGCGCAATCAGGATGACGATCAGCCCGCCAAGGCCGATTTTGACCTTTTTGCTGATTTGCTTTTCGCTGAATATCGGCGCGGTGCTTATCAGCGCCAGAATGCGCAGCAGCGGCCAAAAGTAGTGGCTGAGCCAGACGGTGAGCTGGGCGCTGTCGAAAGTGAGCACGGTCAGCCGATCAGGGTAGGCAGGTTGCTGAACAGGGTGCGCATGTAGTCCAGCAACAGATTCAACATCCAGGGACCGGCGATGATGATGGTGGCCACCACCGCCAGAATTTTAGGGATGAACGACAGCGTCATTTCGTTGATCTGGGTGGCGGCCTGCAGCAGGCTGACGACCAGGCCGCTGATCAGCGCCGCCAGCAGCAGCGGGGCGGCCAGCGCCAGCGCGACTTTCATCGCCTCGGTGCCGAGCGCCATAACCGATTCAGGTGTCATCTCGCTTTCTCCGGTCAGGGGTTACGAATAGAAGCTCTGCGCCAGCGAGCCGAGCAGCAGCTGCCAGCCATCGACCAGCACGAACAGCATCAGCTTGAACGGCAGCGAGATGGTGGCGGGCGGCACCATCATCATCCCCAGCGCCATCAGCACGCTGGCGACCACCAGGTCGATAATCAGGAACGGAATGAACACCGTAAAGCCGATCTGGAAGGCGGTTTTCAGTTCGCTGGTGACGTAGGCGGGCAGCAGGATGCGCATCGGCACCGCTTCCGGGCCGGCCAGCGGCGGCTGATTGGCCAGCCTGGCGTACAGCGCGAGATCGGTTTCGCGCGTTTGCCGCAGCATGAATTCGCGCAGCGGCTGCGCGCCTTTATCCAGCGCGACTTCCAGCCCGATTTTGTCCTGGCTGAACGGCAGATAGGCATCCTGATAAACCTTGTCGAACACCGGCGACATGATGAAGAAGGTCAGGAACAGCGCCAGCCCCAGCATCACCTGGTTCGGCGGCGCCGACGGCGTGCCCAGCGCGTTGCGCAGCAGGCCGAGCACGATGATGATGCGGGTGAAGCTGGTCATCATCAGCAGCATGGCCGGCAGGAAGGTCAGCGAGGTCAACAGCACCAGCGTCTGCACCGGCAGCGACCAGCTCTGGCCGCCGTTGGCCAGCGGCTGGCTGATCAGCCCCGGCAGTTGCGCGAAAGCCGCCGGGCTGATGAACAGCAGGGCGGCAGGGAGCCAAACCGCCGGGCGGCGGACGAGGGTATGAAGAGTCGAGGTCATGCCGATTTTTCCGGGCGTTTCAGAACTTTTTGCATCAGTTGGCGGAAGTCCGCCGGTGTCGCCGCGTCGGTCTCGCCCTCGTCTTTCGGCGGAGCGGGCAGGGTGTGCAGCGGGGTGATCTGCTGGGCGGTGACGCCCAATACCAACAAGGTGTCGTCGACTTCCACCACCACCACGCGCTCGCGCTGCCCGACCTGGCAACTGGCGCGTAGGTTAAGCAGTTTGTTGTTGCGCGCCTGCGGGGCGAAACCCAGCCGACGGAACAGCCAACCGGCCAGCAGGATCAGCAGCAGAATGCCGCCGAGCGCGCTGCTGACCTGCATCAACACCGAACCGGCCGGCAGGGCCGGCGCGGCGGGCGGTTGGGTGCTTTGGACGGTAACGGGCGCCGCGGCGGTCATCAGCGGCTCAGTCGACGCATGCGTTCGGATGGGGTGATGATGTCGGTGATGCGCACGCCGAACTTGTCGGCCACCACCACCACTTCACCTTGCGCGATCAGGTAACCGTTGATCAGGATATCCAGCGGTTCGCCGGCCAGGCCGTCCAGCGCCACCACCGAGCCTTGCGACAGGCGCAGCAGCTCTTTGATGGTCATCTTGGTGCGCCCCAGTTCCACGGTCAGCTTGACCGGAATATCCAGGATCAGGTCGATATCCTGCAGGCTGCCGAGCGCATCCTGAGCTTCCAGCGACTTGAACACCCCTTCGGTGCTCGCGCCGGATTTCTCTGAAGACTGCTGCTCGTTAAACGCATCAGCCCACAGATCGTCTACGGATTCCTTTCCTTCGCCAGACGGTTGCTTAGGATCACTCATTGGGCTGTTCCTCACTCAGAGCATTCAAAATAGGGTTAATCAAATGTTCAACACGCAGGGCGTATTGCCCGTTTAACGTGCCGTATTGGCTGGTCAGAACCGGTACGCCGTCCACATGGGCGATCAGGCGTTCCGGCTTGTCTATCGGTAATACATCGCCCGGTTGCAGCTTCAGGACTTTCGACAGCCGCATCGGGATATCGACGAAGTTGGCGATCAGCTCCAGTTCGGAGTGCTGCACCTGCTTCACCAGCGTTTCGCGCCAGTGGCTGTCTTCCTGCCGCGAATTTTCCAGCGGCGGGTTGGTCAACAGTTCGCGCAGCGGTTCGATCATCGCGAATGGAATGCAGATGTTGAACTCGCCGGTCAGCGCGCCGATCTCCACCTGGAACGGCGTGGTGACCACGATGTCGTTCGGCGAGGTGGTGATGTTGGTGAACTTCACCTGCATTTCGGCGCGCACGTACTCCACGTCGATCTTGTAGATGGCGCTCCAGGCGTCGCCGTAGGCGTCCAGCGCCAGGCGCAGCATGCGCTTGATCACCCGCTGTTCGGTCGGGGTGAACTCGCGGCCTTCGACCTTGGTCGGGAAGCGGCCGTCGCCGCCGAACAGGTTATCGACGGCGATGAACACCAGGCTCGGCGCGAACACGAACAGGGCAGTGCCGCGCAGCGGATTCAGGTGCACCAGGTTCAGGTTGGTCGGCACCGGCAGGTTGCGGGCGAACTCGTGATACGGCTGAATTTTGATCGGGCCGACGGTAATGTCCGGGCTGCGGCGCAGCAGGTTGAACAACCCCATGCGGAACTGCCGGGCAAAACGTTCGTTGATGATTTCCAGCGCGTGCAGTCGCTCGCGCACCACGCGGCGCTGGGTGTTCGGATCGTAAGGCTTGACCTCGCTCTCTTTGCCGACCACCGCTTCGGGTTCATCACCCGCGCTGTCGCCGTTGAGCAAGGCGTCGATCTCTGCCTGTGAAAGAATGCTATCGCCCATAGTGATTACCGCAGTATGAAGGCGGTGAACAGCACGTCGCTGACCACCTGCTTCGGTTGTCCCTTAACCAGCGGCGGGCTGAGCACGTCCTTAATCTGCGCCACCAGCTGTTGCTTCCCTTGTTCATTGGCCAACTGACTCGCTTCCTGACGGGAAAGCAGCATCAGCAAGCGGCTGCGCACCTCCGGCAGAAAATCGTTCAGCTGACGGCGGGTACTTTCGTCCGGCAGGCGCAGCGTGAGGCCGATATACAGCACGCGATCCGGGTTGTTGTCCGGCGTCACCAGGTTGACGGTAAAGGTGTCGAGCGGCATGAACACCGGCGCGGCCGGCGGTTGCTGTTTGACGGCGGCCGGTTCGGCGCCGTTTTTATGCTGTTGCAGCAGCCACCAGCTGTAGCCCGCGGCGCCACAGGCGACGACGCTGATCAATACCAGCAGGATGACCAGAAGGGGGCGTTTCGGTGCTGCCGGAAGGGAGTTCTGAGACATAGCCAAATCTAATTCCTGTTGTTCCACCCGCGGCCTGCGTGGCGGCGGGCATAGCGCGCGGCAAAGCCGCACGCATGACATGTAAAGGTATTATCGCGTCTATCGCGGCGTGCAATAGCCTGAATAGACGCGCAAATGGGTGCCAGCTTGGGCGTTTGCGGCGGCTCAGGCGAAAATATCGACGCCGTTGACCGCGCTGGCCATGCGCTGCAACGCCACCGGCGCGCTGACGCCGTCGGCGGCCGCAGCCTCGCCGCCAGCGTGTTCAGCATAGCTGGAACGCCCCTGGCCATTGGAAGCCTGCTGCTGCGCCTGTTGCCATTGCGGGGTGGACTCGCCGCCCACGCTGCTCTGCCCCAGGTTGATGCCGCTCTCGGCCAGCGCGTGACGCAGCTGCGGCATCGCCGCTTCCACCGCCGCGCGCACCTGACCGTGGGCGGAGGCAATGTGCAATTGCGCCTGCTGATCGTCCAGTTTCAACGTGATCTGCAAGGCGCCCAGCTCCTGCGGGTGCAGGCGCAGCTCGGCGCTTTGCTGGCCGTTGCGGTGGAACATCAGCACCTGCTGGTTCAACGCCTGCTGCCATTCCGGGCTGCCCAGCTGCGCGTTTAACTGCGGCGCGGGCGGCGCCGTCACCAGCGCGCCGGCCGGGGCGGCCATTTGCGTGGGGCTGGCGGCGGCCAGGGCGACGGCGTGATTGAGCGTCGTCGGCTGCTGCGTATCGCTCGCCGGCAGCGGTTGAGCGGCACTGGCGCGCTCGCCGCTGGTCGGCTGCGGGAGCGCCGCCGTGGCGCTATCGCCGTCCGGGGCCGGGGCTTTAGCGTTTGTCACCGTCGTGGCGGCTGACGCCGACGAGCGCGCGGCGGTATTATCACCGGCCGCCGCGATGTTCAGCAGGCCGTTGCCGGGCTGCAGCGCGGTCGCATCGTCAGCGTTTTCCACCGGCAGCGGCCGCTGGCCGTCGGCCGGTTGAGTCTGGGCGACGATCGCGGCCGGCAGCATGGCGTACAGCGCCTGCAGCGTCGCGGCATCCAGCTCTTTGGCCGCGGCGATCGGCGGCTGCGCCGGTTTATCGCCGGCGAGGGGCGCATCGGTCTCGGGGCGTTCAGATGAAAGCGCATCGGCTGAGATTACCGGGTTCTCCAGCAGGCCGCCGCGCTCGCCGAAGGCGGCCAGCAGTTGATTGAGCTGGTTGCGGCTCAGGGCCGGGGCGCGTTCATCGTCCGCGCTCAGCGCGACCGGCGGCTGTTTGCCATCGGCGGCGGGCGCGAAACGCGCGCCGAGCAGCTGGGCGAATGCCGTCGACAGTTGACTCTCATCCAGCGCCGACGTCAGTTCGGCCAGGCCGCCGGCATCGCCGGGTAAGGCCAGGCCGGGCAGGGCGTTCAGATTCATGGGTTGATATTCCTTTGTGCACTGCGTTGAGCGAACTCATCCATCAGTTTTTGATCCCGTTTATTCTCCTGCTGCTGCTCCGCATTTAAGGCGCGGGTATGCAGGGTCTCGAAAGCGTTCAACCGCTGTTGTTTGTCTTGCCATTGCTTCACCGCATGATCCACTTTCTGCCCCCACTGCAGCAGCTGCTGGCGGTGCTGGTCGATGGCCTGTTCCAGCGTGCCGATAAACTGCTGGTAGTTTTGCCAGCGTGAGCTGTCCATGCCGTCGCAGAGCGTATGATTCAGCTTCTGGCGGTATTCGTCCTGATAGTTGAGCAGCATCGACAGCTGTTGCTCCGCCGCCTGCTGCGCCTGCCGAACCTGGCCTAGCTGTTGCGCGGCTTGTTCCACCGCGTCCTGCGCCAGATCGCGCAGGGTAATCAGGGGTGACTGTGATTTCATCGCTCTGCGCCTCTGTGACGTTAAACAATCAACTGCTGCAGCTGTTGACAGGCTTCATCATAGCCGCTGCGTTCAAAGATGCCCTGTTGCAGGTACGCCTCCATCTGCGGGTACAGCGTCATCGCTTTGTCCAGCAACGGATCGCTGCCGGCCGCGTAGGCGCCGACGCTGATCAGATCGCGGTTGCGCTGATAGCTGGCCAGCATCTGTTTGAAGGTGCGAACCCGGCGATAATGCTCCTCGTCGATCAGCGACGTCATGGCGCGGCTGATTGACGCTTCGATGTCGATAGCCGGGTAGTGGCCGGCCTCCGCCAGGCGTCGGGACAGCACCACGTGGCCATCGAGGATGGCGCGCGCCGAGTCGGCGATCGGGTCTTGCTGATCGTCCCCCTCGGTCAACACGGTGTAGAAGGCGGTGATGGAACCGCCGCCGCTGATGCCGTTGCCCGCGCGTTCCACCAGCGCAGGCAGTTTGGCGAAGACCGAAGGCGGATAACCTTTGGTCGCCGGCGGTTCGCCGATAGCCAGGGCTATCTCACGCTGTGCCATGGCGTAGCGGGTGAGGGAATCCATGATCAGCAACACGTGCTGCCCGCGATCGCGGAAATCTTCGGCGATGCGGGTGGCGTAGGCCGCCCCCTGCATGCGCAGCAGCGGCGATACGTCCGCTGGCGCGGCGATCACCACCGAGCGCGCCCGGCCTTCGGCGCCGAGAATGTTCTCGATAAAGTCTTTGACCTCGCGGCCACGCTCGCCGATCAGGCCAACGACGATCACATCCGCCTGGGTGTAACGGGCCATCATGCCGAGCAGCACGCTCTTGCCGACGCCGGAACCGGCGAACAGGCCCATGCGCTGGCCGCGACCGACGGTCAGCAGACCGTTGATGGTGCGCACTCCCACGTCCAGCACCTGCTCGATCGGCGTGCGCTGCAATGGGTTGAACGGCGCGGTGATCAGCGGCGCGCGGTAACCGGTTTCCGGCGACGGCAGGCCGTCTAGCGGTTTGGCGCTGCCGTCCAGCACGCGCCCCAGCAGCGCCGGGCCGAGCGGCAGCTGTTTGCCGGCGCTTTGGCCTTCCGGCGCGATGCGGGCGTAAACCCGCGCGCCCGGCACGATGCCTTCCACTTCTTCCAGCGGCATCAGGAACAGCCGCTGGCCGTTGAAGCCGACCACTTCGCTTTCCACTTCCTGCACTTCACCGGCGTCGTGCCGTTCGATGAGGCAGGTCGCCCCGAGCGGCAGCTGCAGCCCGGTGGCTTCCAGCACCAGCCCGGTGGCTCGGGTCAGGCGGCCGTAGCGGCGCACCGTCGGCGCGCGGGCGATGCGTTTTTCCAACGTATCCAGAGAGCTCAGCCAGCGGCCGAGACGCGCGGTCATCAGACTTCTCCCGGTGCCGCCAGGCGACACAGTTCATGCCAGCGCGTCGCCAGACTGGCGTCGAGATCGCCTTCTTCGGCGCTGACCTTGCAGCCGCCCGGGTGCAGTTCGCCGTCCGCCAGCAGGCGCCAGCCGTGCAGGCTGAGAGTAACCCCCAGCTGCTGCTCGACGCGGGGGTAGTCGTCCGGGTGGACCCGCAGCTGCGGTTTGCCGTTGAACATCGGCTCCTGCTGGATCAGCTGTTGGATCTGCGCGAGCAGGGCGGTGCCGTCGCACACCGGCGGCTGGCCCAGCACCTGTTTGGCGGCGGTCAACGCCAGCTGCATCAGCCGGGAAGCGATCACGCTGTCGAGCGCGTCCAGCGTGTGCTGGAATTCGGTGACCAACTGCTGCCAGTGGGCGGTCAGCGGCTGTTGCTGCTGCTGCGCTTCCAGCAGACCTTGCTGACGGCCTTCTTCCAGACCGGACTGAAAACCGGCCTCATACCCTTTTTGCTGGCCGTCGGCATAGCCCAACTGCTGGCCCTGTTGCTCGGCCTGCAGCCGCAGCGTCGCCAACTGCTGTTGCAATTCGGCCTGCGCGTCCGGCGACGGATCGCTTTGTTCGAGATCCGGCAACGGCGGCAGTTCGAACGCCGGTTTCTGTTCGCCCAAATCGTTGAGCGACCAGGGCTGCCAGGGCAGGGTGTTAATGCGATCAGACATAGGTGTCCTCGCCGCCGCCGATGATCATTTCGCCGGTTTCCGCCAGGCGTCTCACCACCAGCAGGATGGCTTTCTGCTCGTTCTCCACCTGAGACATGCGCACCGGCCCACGGTTGGCCAGATCGTCGCGCAGGATGTCGGCGGCGCGTTGCGACATGTTCTTGAGGAACTTCTCGCGCAGCGGCTGTTCGGCGCCTTTCAGCGCGATCAGCAGCGACTCGCCTTCCACTTCCTGCAGCAGGCGCTGGATGCTGCGATCGTCGACTTCCACCAGGTTTTCGAACAGGAACATCTCGTCGATGATCTTCTGCGCCAGCTCGCCGTCGTATTCGCGCATCGCGTCGATGACCGCTTCTTCCTGCTGGGTTTTCATCAGGTTGATGATCTCGGCGGCGGTGCGCACCCCGCCCATTTTGCTGCGTTTGAGGTTCTGGCCGTCGAGCAGGTTGTTCAGCACCTCGGTCAGCTCCGCCAACGCCGCCGGCTGCACGCCGCCGAAGGTGGCGATACGCAGCATCACGTCGTTGCGCAGGCGTTCGTCGAACAGGGCCAGAATATCCGCCGCCTGGCCGCGTTTGAGGTGCACCAGAATGGTGGCGATGATCTGCGGGTGTTCGTCGCGGATCAGATCGGCGGCGCTCTGCGGCTCCATAAAGTTGAGCGTTTCCATGCCGGTGGTGGTCTCGCGCGATTCGAGAATGTCTTCCAACAGGCTGGCGGCGCGCTCTTCGCCCAGCGCCTTGACCAGCACCGAACGCAGATAGTCGCTGGCGTTGACGCTCAGCGCCGCGTATTGCTCGGCGTCGTCTTCAAACTCGGTCAGTATTTCGCCGAGCTGTTTGTGCGACACCTGGCTCATGCCGGCCATGGTGCCGCTCAGCAGCTGTACTTCGCGCGAGGAGAGGTGCTTGAACACCTCCGCCGCGCGATCTTCACCCAGCGTCATCAGCAAGATGGCGCTTTTGTCGGTTCCGGTCAGGCTCATATCTCGTTACTCATCCATTGGCGGATTACCAGAGCGACCACGCGCGGGTCTTTGTCAGCCAGATCGCGGATCCGCTGGCTCTGGACTTCTGCGCTGACGCGCTGCTGCGATTTACGACGCTGCGCCAGCTCCTCGTTGCTCGGTTTGCTGCTGTCGACCGCTTTGGCGGCAGGCGCGTTGGCGGCGGCGATGGCGGCCTGTTGCGCCGCCTGGCGCTGTTGCAGCTGCGGCCGCACCAGTTTGCGCCACAGCAGCCAGGCAACCAGCAGCACCAGCAGATAGCGGCCCGCGTCGATCAGGCGATCGATAAACGACTGGCTTTGCCAGAACGGCAGTTCGCCACCGGTCACCTGAGCGTCGGTAAACGGCGTGTTGACCACGTTCAGGGTATCGCCACGGCTGCTGGAGTAGCCCATCGCTTCACGCACCAGCGCTTCGATCTGCGCCAGCTGTTCTTTGCTCATCGGCTGCGGTTTGCCGTCTTTATCCGCGCCGAGGTAGTTGACCACCACGGCGACCGACAGACGCTGCACGGTGCCGGCTTTTTGCTGGGTATGGCGGATGGTGCGATCGAGCTCGTAGTTGGTGGTCGCGTCGCGACGGGTATTTTGCGGCACGCCGCTGGCCGCCGCGCTGCGGGTGGTCGCGGCGTTTTGCGCGGTGGCGTTGGCGTTATTGCCCGCCGCCGGCTTGGCGGTTTCAATCGGCGCCGTAGGCGGAGCGCTCGGTTGGTTGGACAGCGCGCCCGGCACGCCGCCGACCTGCGGCCCGCCTATCTGCTCGCTCAGGCTGGTTTGCTGTGAGCGGATGGCGGCTTTATCCGGCTGCTGGTTAGGTTGGTACTGTTCATCGGTTTGTTCGCGCGTGGCGAAGTCGATCTGCGCCGTGACCTGCGCACGCACGTTGGCGCTGCCGACCACCGGGGCGAGGATCGCTTCGATGCGGCGCTGGAAGCCGTTTTCGACTTCGTTGGCGTATTTCAGCTGCGAAGCGTTGAGATCGCGCCCGGTCCCGTCGGACTGGGTCAGCAGGCGGCCGGCCTGATCGACCACGGTCACGTTGCCCGGCGGCAGACCGGCGACGCTGCTCGACACCATATAAACGATGGCGTTGATCTGGCCGTCGTCCAGCGCACGGCCGGGTTGCAGGGTCAGCGTTACCGAGGCGGAAGGGGATTTTTGTTCGCGCACGAACAGCGAAGGTTTAGGCAGCGCCAGGTGAACGCGGGCGTTTTGCACCGGCCCCAGCGACTCGATAGTGCGCGACAGCTCGCCCTCGAGGGCGCGCTGATAGTTAATCTGCTCGCTGAACTGGCTGATGCCGAATTTTTCCTGATCCAGCAGTTCGAAGCCGACGGCGCCGCCTTTCGGCAGCCCCTGCTGCGCGAGGCGCAAACGGGTTTCATGCACCTTTTCCGCCGGGATCAGCAGCGCTGCGCCATTCTCGGCGAAGCGATAAGGGATATTCATCTGCGTCAGCTGGGTGACGATGGCGCCACCGTCGCGGTCGTTCAGATTGCTGTACAGCACGCGGTAGTCGGGGCTTTTCACCCACAACAGCAGTGCGACGACGATCGCGATCGCGGCGGAAGCGGCGACCAGCAACGGAATTTTCGGGTTGGCGCGCAGACGGTTCCAGATGGCCTGCAGGCCGTTGTCGCGGCTTTCGCCGGCGGTTATCGAAGCACTCATTTTAGGTCTCGTCCTTCAATGGCGCTCACGATCCCGTACGGGCCGCTGAGCAGCTCCCTGCCAGGCTGATGAACGGTATGGTTAGCGTTGTGTGACAAAACAGACTCCCTGATACACATATCTTCTAAATAGCGGCGCTCCCATTTCTGGGCAGGCCATTATTCGCCTTATCAGACAATTCCGATTGCCCGATAAGCCGGGTTTTTTGCAGTTAATTAACCGCTTTAGGTCCGAAAACGCTGTGCTAGGGTGTGCATCATTGGAGAAGTACAGGGTGAAAACGTCACCCGGCGAGACGAGAGGATTGAGGACCAGATGGCGATTCAGGGCATTGAAGGGGTACTGCAGCAGATGCAGACCATGGCGGTTCAGGCCGGCAAGATGGGGCAAAATGCGGCGCCGCAGGGCGTCAGCTTCGCCAGCGAACTGACCGCGGCGCTCGGCAAGATCAGCGATACCCAGCAGACGGCGCGCAAACAGGCGCAGGACTTTGAGCTGGGCGTGCCGGGCATCAGCCTGAACGATGTGATGGTCGATCTGCAGAAATCGTCGGTGTCTTTGCAACTGGGCGTCCAGGTGCGCAACAAGCTGGTGGCGGCCTACCAGGACATCATGAACATGCCGGTGTGATGAACGTGCCGTCCATTTTTCAGTGAAATTTGGCTCGGCGCTGTTAGCCTATGGCGATGGTTATAGGAGGGATAGGATAATGTGTAAATCGCTGTGCCTTGCTCTGGCCATGATGGCGTTGTCTGGATGCGCCGGCCAGAATGATGACTATCCATCGGCGCAAAAAACGGCGTCTCATCAGGATGCCGGCAAAGAGTGGAAGGCGTTTGTCGCGCCGCTGTCGGTGAAGACACAGTCGCCCGGCGAGCGTGAAATGAAACGCGCCGCCCGGTAAGACTGAAGCCGTGACGCCAGTCGATGGACAAAAAAAAGCCAGCTATCGAAATAGCTGGCTGAAGGTGCGATAAAACATTTATGTGATGTAGGAGCGCCGACGCACGTTCGAGGTGCGTCAACGCGAACATCATATTTGTTATATTATAACAAATCAATGCTGCCGTGCGTTTGCCTCAGCCCGCTAACGTCACGATGCGCTGGTGGGCGCTTGCCAGCCCCTGGTCGCGGCCGTGCGGTTTCATGTCCAGCCCTTCGGCATAGATGAATTGCACGTCGCCGATCCCCATCAGCCCCAGCACCGAGCGCAGGTAGGGCGTTACGGCGTCGGTCGGATGCCCGGCGTGCATACCGCCGCGTGAACTGAAGACCACCGCATTGACGCCTTCCACCAGCCCCACCGGGTAGGCGGCGGTATAGTTGAAAGTCATCCGGGCGCGGGCCACCAGATCGAACCAGTTTTTCAGCTGAGTCGGCACGTTGAGGTTGTACATCGGCGCCCCGATCAGCAACAGGTCGCTCTCTTTCAGTTCGGCAATCAGTTGATCGGAGAGCGCCACCGTGGCTTTGGCGCGCGGGCTGACATTTTCCGCGCCGCGCAGCGCGCTGAACAGCTCGCCGTCCAACACCGGCAGATCCAGCGCCGTCAGATCGTGTTCGACGATCCGATCGTCGTATCCTTTCGCTTTGCGCGCCGCCAGATAGCGGTCAATCAGGTTATTGGTCTGCGAGTCATTTCCCATAATGCTGGATTTGAGAGCCAGTATTTTTTTCATGCTGTTGTCCTCTGACGGTAATCTGTGGTTTTCACCGGGGACTCCGGAATGACTGCAGGTTATCATTGCTTAAGGTTCACCAGTGGTGATAGGTTTTCACCTAATTGATTCCATATTGGCAACATTAAGATGAAAAGCGATCTGAGTGCGCTGCCGGCCTTTGTTGCCGTAGCGGAAGGCGGCAGTTTCGCCGCCGCCGCAGAGAAACTGCATCTGACGCGTTCTGCGGTCAGCAAAATCGTGTCGCGTCTGGAGGCGCGGCTGGGCGTGATGCTGTTTATGCGCACGACGCGCAGTCTGAGCCTGACGGACGAAGGCGCGCTGTACTATGAACACTGTCGACAGGCGTTGGCGAACATCCAGGCGGCGGAAAACCAGCTTGACAGCGGCAAGATGCAGGTCAGCGGCCGGCTCAGAGTCTCGGTGCCGGTGCTGTTCGGCCACCTGTGCATTGCGCCCTTGTTGACGGCGCTGGCGAATGAGCATCAGTTACTGACGCTGGAAATCTCATTCAGCGATCGCAGGATCGATCTCGTCGACGAGGGATTCGATCTGGCAGTGCGCATCGGCGAACTGGCGGACAGCGGCAGTTTGGTTGCCCGACGTTTGGGCGAACATGGCATGCTCCTGTGCGCGTCGCCCGACTACGTGCGGCGCTGCGGCGAGCCGAGCACGGTGGAAGCGTTAAGCCGGCATCAGGCGGTGGGGTATCTGCACGCCGGCGCCGTGCTGCCGTGGCAGCTGCGTGGCGAAAACGGTGAGCTGCAATCATTCAGCCCCCCGGCCAAGATGATGATGGATGATATGCAGGGGATCGTCGATGCGATATCCGCCGGCGCCGGCATTGCCTGGCTGCCGGAGTGGCTGGTGCGCGAGCGGCTGATGGCGGGGACGTTGGTGGAGATCATGCGCGGTGAGTCCAACCTCAGTTTCCCGGTCAACGTGGTGTGGCCCTATATGCCTTACCAGCCGCTCAAGGTGCGGCTGGCGGTGGACAAACTGGTGGCTGAGCTGCCCGCAAAATTGGCGCTTGTGCCGCCGCCGTTATCGCAGCGGTAATCACCGCGTTGCAACCGACAGGAAATGGGGGCAATGTCCCGAATAGAGGGGCGAAGATTGTGCTGTCAGGCTTATTGAATGTGCCGGTGAGCGTTTATTATGGCCTTATTAGTAGGGTTATTATTCGAGGCAGGTCAATGAGCAGTAAAAGCGAATCCAGATGGCGCCTGATCAGTATTTTAATGCTGGCGGTGTTAGTCGCGTTAATTGGCGTGTTGGTCAAACTGGATTGAAGTCTGACCAGGCGATAAAAAACCTGGCCGTTTTATTGTGCGGCCAGTAAACGCATCATGTCTTCTTCATACAGTAAGGCTAGCAGCCACAGCCCCAACAACATTATTGCCAGAGAAAATAATCGCTTTTCATTGCGCATCGTTTAATTCGCTTTCGGCGGATAGACGTGGCTTAGCGTATCTTAGCGTTGTTACAACCGTTGGGGACTTGTGTTAAATAAAGCCATTTTGTTGCGCGTCTATTTATGTTTCTCCGGCGACCATCGCCTCAACGCCCTGAGAGCCGGGTTCCATAATCCTTTGGTGGCCGCGAATGGCGGTAGGCGCGAAACCGAAGCGTTTGCGAAAACGTTCGGCGAAACGCGACGCGCTTTCATAACCCACATGCTGCGCGATGGCGGAGATCGGCCAGTCGGTCGATTGCAGCAGGGCCAGCGCGCTGCTCATCCGGACGTCGATCATCAGGTTGCGCAACGCGGTGTTTTCCATCGACAGTTTGCGGCGCAGCATCACCTCACTCATCGACAGGCTCTCCGCGACTTTGGCCGCCGTCCAAATGCTGTGCGGATCGGTCGCCAGGCAGCGACGCACGCGCTGCGTCAGATCCTTGGCTTCGTTGTGAATAAAGCGAATGCCGAATTGGGCCAGCCACAGCAGAATTTCCAGCATTTTGTGCCGCACGATGATGGTGGGAAAGCGTTGCCGCAGCGTCAGCGCCAGGCCGGTGGTTTCAAAACTGTGCTTTAGGGCGCAGGGCAGGTTGCGCAGCGCCAGGACGGCATCGAACGGCATCGCCGCCGGCGTTTCCTCGGCCGGAGGCTGGACGGTGAGCAACAGGGGATCGCAGGTCAGCAGTTGGCAACTGAATACGCCGTCTTCGGACGGGCCGTTAATAATGTCCACCGTTTGCCCGCCGTCGATAATCAACAGCTCGCCGGGATGAGCGACCACTTCGTGTTGTTGCCAGCGTACGCGCTTATGGCCTTGTTGTATCAGATACAGATGTGGTTGCTCAAAATAGACTGAAGGGAATAATAATTCAGTATACTGAATGATGTGCGCTGAGGCGCCAATTCCAGGACAGAGATTAATTGTACGTTCCATCGATATTCATTTCGCAGCCATTATCTGGGAATATCTTTACGCTTTGATCCGCGCTGGAGCAACATTTTTCCATGGGCCGTGAAACACAGCGGCGAGTTTTATCTATCAAAAATCAATTTCCTGATGAACAGAAAACGTCCGTGTCGGGATGATGTTTATCCATTAAAGTGAGAGCCAGGCTCGAAGCGCGCATTTTACCAATTACCCATAAACTGAATAATTCAAATGCCATAGATTAATATCCTAACGTAACCCGAGGGTAATAGCGCATAGTGCTATTTAATCCATTTTCGTCAGTATTGTCGATCTTATCGGACCTGTGGCTCTCCCAGCAGCAGCGCGCGGTCATGAAACTGGCCGTAGGTGTTGTTGACCACGTTTTGGCGCGTTGACTGTTCAATAAGCGTTTTCAGCTCATCCATCCGTTGCTGCAACAGACGTTTGAGCTCGGTTTCGTTGTCGAGGATCTGTTGCAGCTTATTGCGCAACATCTCCTGCAACGCCATGGACGGGCCGGCTTGCCCGGTAAAGGCGGCGGTTTTTTCCACCGCCGTCACGTAGGCGAATTCAAGCTCGACGAGCTCTTCCCAGCGTCCGGTTTGCGCCAGCGCAATCATCTGGCTGCTCAGGGTGTAAATTTGTTGATAAGCGGCTAACAGCTGCTGTTGACGTTCCATTACACGGCGTCCTGCGAAGGTTGGTAGTTGGGGCCGATCTGGCGCCAGGCGTCGGCGATGTTTTCCAGCAGTTTGACCACCTCGGCAATCGCCGCTTCGTCGTTGTGCAGATTGGCCTGCATCAGGCGACGCTTCATATAGTCGTATAACGCCGCCAGGTTTTCGGCGATCTCGCCGCCCTGCTGAGGATCGAGGCCGCTTTTCAGGCCGTTGTCGATGATGTTGATGGCTTTGGAGAGCGCCATGCCTTTGCCGGCGATATCGCCCTGGTTCATCAGGATGCGTGCGCGAAGCAGGGCGCTGAGCGCCCCGTCGAACAACATCACGATTAACTGGTGCGGGCTGGCGCTCATGGCGCCGCTTTCCAGACTGACCTGTGCATAGGCCTGAGTGCCGCTACGGTTATACATGCTGTTTTCTTTGCCTTGTTAAAGGGTTATTTGAACTGTTGAGCCAAATAGTTACTGGTGCCGTTCATTTTCGACATCATGGTATCCAGCTGAACGAACTGTTGTTTATAACGATCGATGGTGTTTTGAATGCTGGCCGTGACCGTGGTGATCTGGCTGTTCAGGCGATCGAGGTTAGTGTTGATGCTTTTGGTCGAGTTCTCGATGATGCCGCCGGATTTGATGTAGTTCTGGATCTCGTTGTGGATCTCGGTGGCCATGCCGGTGTCTTTGCCGTTACCGACGAAGAAGTTGCTGACCTGATCCGGCTTCTCATCCATCGCTTTCTTCAGCTTGGCGCTGTCGATTTCCAGCTTGCCGGTTTTGGTGTTGGTGGAAATGCCGAGGTTGCCCAGGCCTTTCAACTCCGGGTTGTCCTGGGCGGCGCTCAGCGCGCTTTTGATCGACGACTGAATGCCGCGCAGGGTGTTGTCGCCCAGCAGCGGGCCGTTGGTTGGGTTTGGCGCTTCGCCGGTTTTCACCGGGGTGAACTTGGACAGCGAGTTGAAGGTGTCCAGCAGCGAGTTATAGCTGTCGACCCACTCTTTGATCTTGTCGGTGGTGCCGGCGGTGTTGGTGCTGATCACCAGGTGTTGCGGTTCATCGGTTTTGGTTTTGGTTTTCAGATCGATGGTGACGCCCTGCAGGGCATCGCTGATCGAGTTGGTGCTGCGTTTGATGGCCGTGCCGTTCACCATCAGCTCCGCGTCCTGCGGCGCGACCGTCTGCTTCATGGCGGTGCTGGTGCCGCGGGTGGCGTTGTAGTTCAGGATATCGCCCAGTTTGTCGTCATTGTCGACCTGGAGGGAGATCTTGTTGTTTTCGCCGGTGGTGGAAGAGCTGATCGCCAGCTGGTAGTCGTTGTCGCCGACGCGCATGATGCTGGCGGTGACGCCGGCCTTGGCGCCGTTGATGGCGTCGCGCATTTCAACCAGCGAGGTTTGATCGTCGCTCAGCGGGATTTTGGTGGCTTTCGGCGGGTTGCCGGCGGTGATGGTCAGGGAACGGTCGGTGGCGCCTTCGGTGCCTAACTTGGCGCCCTGGTCGCTGACTTTCGCCTGAGTGGTCAGGGTTTGCGCCTGCGCCAGGTTCTTCACTTCCACCACATAGTTGCCCGGCACCGCCTTGGCGTTGGTGGTGATCTTGAAGGCGTCGTGTTCGGTGGCGGTGGTGGCCTTGAAGAAGTCCTCTTTCGCCATCTCTTTGCTGAGGTTGTCGAACTTTTCCAACGCGCCCTTCAGCGTGCCGTAACCGGTCAACTGGGCTTTATAGCTGGATTGTTTGGTGGTGTAAGGGGTCAGGCGCTGTTGTTCCGCTTTAGTCAGCTTGTCCAGCAGGCCATTGAGGTCGAGTCCTGAGCCGAGACCTAATGAACTGATCGTTGCCATGGGTAATTCTCCTTGATTATGACTTTATTCGCTTTACGCGTTATCGGCCCAGTGATGAAAAAGTTTACCGAAAAAAACAAAAAACCGATGGCGCAATAGAAGAGGGAAAAACCGCGTTATTTCCGCCATTGCGGCGGACGCAAAAAAAATTAAAAAAATTCTAAAGGTTGTTAGGGGAGGGCCGATACCTGAGGGGACGGTGGTTGACGCCGTGGGCAAACAAGCCCGAACCTTTTAACTGTGTTGCGAAGAACGCAACTGACTCGTAAGGAAAGCAAACAATGGCACAAGTAATCAACACTAACAGCCTGTCGCTGATGGCGCAGAACAACCTGAACAAATCTCAGTCTTCTCTGGGCACTGCGATTGAGCGTCTGTCTTCCGGTCTGCGTATCAACAGCGCGAAAGACGATGCTGCGGGTCAGGCTATCTCCAACCGTTTCACCGCGAACATCAAAGGCCTGACTCAGGCTTCCCGTAACGCCAACGACGGTATCTCTCTGGCGCAGACCACTGAAGGCGCACTGAACGAAGTTAACGACAACCTGCAGAACATCCGTCGTCTGACCGTACAGGCGCAGAACGGTTCTAACTCCACCAGCGACCTGAAATCCATCCAGGACGAAATCACTCAGCGCATGTCGGAAATCAACCGTATCTCCGAGCAGACCGATTTCAACGGCGTGAAAGTGCTGAGCAGCGATCAGAAACTGACTATCCAGGTTGGCGCTAACGACGGTGAAACCATCGATATCGACCTGCAGAAGATCGATTCTGGCAAACTGGGTCTGACTGGTTTCGATGTAACCGAAAAAGGCACCAAAATTGGCTCTGCAATTGCCGATAAAGCCATGGTTAAAGATGACACCGGTAAAGATGTTGCTTTCGACCTGGCTGAATCTTCCAAAACTGGTGGCGCTTTAGAGAAAGCGACTCTGGTTTCCGGTAAAGACAAAGACGGTAAAGAAGGTTACTACATTCAGACTACTGATGCAGCGACTGGCGCAAAAACCTACGCCACTGCGAAAATCGACGACAAAGGCGTTGTAACCAAGGGTGCTGACGTTACTGACGTTAAAGATCCACTGGCTACCCTGGACAAAGCGCTGGCACAGGTTGACGGCCTGCGTTCTTCCCTGGGTGCGGTACAGAACCGTTTCGATTCTGTTATCAACAACCTGAACAGCACCGTGAACAACCTGTCCGCTTCTCAGTCCCGTATTCAGGATGCTGACTACGCGACCGAAGTATCCAACATGAGCCGTGCCAACATCCTGCAACAGGCTGGCACCTCTGTTCTGGCACAGGCTAACCAGTCTACTCAGAACGTTCTGTCCCTGCTGCGTTAATCGTCTCTCCCGATTAACTGTCGCAAAGAAACCCCGCTTCGGCGGGGTTTTTTTATGCTCGCGCACCGCGCGGTTATTACATGGCGCAAATAAAGCCCGTTTTGTGCGACTGTTCAGCCGATTGGCATTTCGCCCCCTACGCATAATAGCGCTGACTCTCTTATCCGCAGGTTTAAGACATAGTGAGCGATCTGTATACCGCCGAAGGCGTGATGGACAAAAATTCTCTCTGGCTGCGCTACGTCCCGTTAGTGCGCCACGAGGCGCTGCGCCTGCAGGTCAGGTTGCCCGCCAGCGTGGAGCTTGACGACTTGCTGCAGGCCGGGGGAATCGGGTTATTGAACGCCGTTGAGCGTTATGACGCCCTACAGGGAACCGCCTTTACCACCTATGCGGTGCAGCGCATTCGCGGCGCGATGCTCGACGAGCTACGCAGCCGCGACTGGGTGCCGCGCAGCGTGCGGCGCCACGCGCGCGAGGTCGCGCAGGTGATGCGGCAACTGGAACAGCGTTATGGCCGGCCGGCGAGCGAGACGGAAGTGGCGCAGACGCTGAATATCTCGCTGGATGAGTACCGTCAAATTCTGTTGGACACCAATAACAGCCAGCTTTTCTCTTACGACGAATGGCGCGAGGAGCATGGCGAAAACGCGGAACCGATGCTGGAAGGGCATGAAGAGGCCAACCCGCTGCATCACCTGTTGGAAGGCAGCCTGCGCCAGCGAGTGATCGACGCCATCGAGGCGTTGCCGGAGCGCGAAAAAATGGTGCTGACGCTGTATTACCAGGAAGAGTTGAATCTCAAAGAGATCGGCGCCGTGCTGGACGTCGGGGAATCCCGCGTCAGTCAACTGCACAGTCAGGCGATCAAACGGCTGCGTGCGCGGCTTGCGAACGATACCTGACGGCGGGCTGCCGCCCCCTCAACTCGATGACTCATGCGACAATCGGACTGCCCCTTATGCCAGGAATACTGTTGAAGAAACGGCCGCTTAGCCGTTACCTGAAAGATTACAAGCACAGCCAGACCCATTGCTCCCAGTGCGGTAAATTGTTGGACCGCATGGCGCTGGTGTTTCGCGGCAAGATAATCAATAAAGAAGCCATCGCGCGCATGGATCAGCCGATCGACGATGCGGTCTGGCAAAACGTGCAGCATGAGCTGACCGCGCTGTGCCGCTTTTGCAGCGAGATTTCCTGCAACAGCCACCCGAGCTATTTCGACATCATGGCGTTCAAGCAGTATCTGTTCGAACAGACCGAGATGAGCCACAGCACCATTCGCGAGTACGTGGTGCGGCTACGCCGGCTGGACGAAATGCTGGTGGCGCGTAATTACCCGGCGGACAAGTTCGCCAACTGCGCCAGCCATCAGCGCATTATCGACGATCTGCCTACCGCAGCGCACAACAACTACCGCATTGCGCTGCGCAAATACGATCAGTATCTCGCCTGGCAGCGCAGCTACTGAGATTTTCCCCGGCCGCTGGGCCGGGGTCTGCGGATCCCCCCGTGATAAAGGATGATTATTCAGTTCACATCTGCTAAATCTATCGGTTATCAGATGTTGATACTCGATTCCCTGGGGGGAAGTAGTGAACCTGCAACAACAACTGGCGCAATTTCCGCGTCTGGATCTGGTTGGCGTCGCCACGCCGCTGGAAAAACTGTCCCGTCTCTCCGATTATCTCGGCCGTGAAATCTACCTTAAACGTGACGATGTCACCCCTATGGCCATGGGCGGCAACAAGCTGAGAAAGCTTGAGTTTCTGGCTGCCGATGCGCTGAGGCAAGGCGCCGATACGCTGGTTACCGCCGGCGCCATTCAATCCAATCACGTGCGCCAGACGGCGGCGGTGGCGGCGAAACTGGGCCTGCACTGTGTCGCGCTGCTGGAAAACCCTATCGATACCCGCGCGGAAAACTACCTGACCAACGGCAACCGCCTGTTGCTCGGCTTGTTCAACGCCGAAGTGGTGATGTGCGAAGCGCTGCACGATCCGCAGCAGCAGCTGGCGGAGCTGGCGACGCGCCTCGAGGCGCAGGGCTTCCGGCCTTACGTGGTGCCGGTGGGCGGCTCCAATGCGCTGGGCGCGCTGGGATACGTGCAGTGCGCATTGGAAATCGCCGAACAGAGCCAACGCAGCAACGTGGCGTTCAGTTCGGTGGTGGTGGCGTCCGGCAGCGCAGGCACCCACGCCGGGCTGGCGGTGGGGCTGCAACAGCTGCTGCCCGAAACCGAGTTGATCGGCGTGACGGTCTCGCGCACCGTGATCGATCAGTTGCCGAAGGTGGAACAAATCCAGAAAGCCCTGGCCTGTTCGCTGAATATCGACGAACTGGCGCCGATCGCGCTGTGGGACGATTACTTCGCGCCGCAGTACGGCATGCCGAATGAAGAAGGCATGGCGGCGGTGCAGCTGCTGGCGCAGCAAGAGGGGGTATTGCTGGATCCGGTATATACCGGCAAAGCGATGGCCGGTTTGATCGACGGCATCGCCCAGCGGCGTTTCCGCGACGAAGGGCCCATCCTGTTCGTTCACACCGGCGGTGCGCCGGCGCTGTTCGCCTACCATCCGCAGGTGTAAATGCCGCTTGTTATTCCATTTTGAACTATATTTATAAAGTTATATTCCTTTATGCGGGCGGTCGCACTGTTAAAGTGCTGATATCAAAAAAGATAAATAACACACAGGGGTGTTTATGATGTTTGCGAAAGTTCGTCGTCAATGGTTGTTGGGCGTGGTGGGTATTGCGTTGGCCGCCGGTGTGACGACGCAAACCTACGCCGCCGATAACCTGCTGCAGCAGGTGAAACAGCGCGGCACGCTGATCGTTGGGCTGGAAGGCACCTATCCGCCGTTCAGCTTCCAGGGTGAAGACGGCAAATTGACCGGTTTCGAAGTGGATTTCGCCAACGCGCTGGCGCAACATCTGGGCGTGAAAGCCAAGCTGAACCCGACCAAGTGGGACGGCATGCTGGCGTCGCTGGAGTCAAAACGCATCGACGTGGTGATCAACCAGGTGACAATCTCCGATGAGCGCAAGAAGAAATATGACTTCTCCACCCCTTACACCGTTTCCGGCATTCAGGCGCTGGTGAAAAAGGGCAACGAAGGCACGATCACCAAGCCGGAAGACCTGAAGGGCAAGAAGGTCGGCGTTGGCCTGGGCACCAACTATGAGCAATGGCTGCGTGCGAACGTGCAGGGTGTAGACGTGCGCACTTACGACGATGATCCGACCAAGTATCAGGATCTGCGCGTCGGCCGTATCAACGCCATTCTGGTGGACCGCCTGGCGGCGCTGGATCTGGTGAAGAAAACCGGCGATACGCTGGCGGTGGCCGGCCCGGCATTCTCCCGCCAGGAGTCCGGCGTGGCGCTGCGCAAGAATAACCCAGAGCTGTTGGCCGCGATTGACCAGGCGATCGCCGAGATGCAAAAAGACGGCACGCTGGCGAAGATCTCCGAAAAATGGTTTGGCGCGGACGTAACTAAATAATGCACGAAAGTATTCAACTGGCGCTGGATTCAGCGCCATTTTTATTGAAGGGCGCAATACTGACGCTGCAGCTTAGCCTGGGCGGTATGGCGTTCGGCCTGTTGCTCGGTTTTCTGCTGGCGCTGATGCGCCTTTCGCCGCTTTGGCCGCTGTCGTGGCTGTCGCGCATTTACGTATCGCTGTTCCGCGGCACGCCGCTGATCGCCCAGCTGTTTATGATCTATTACGGTCTGCCGCAGTTCGGCGTTGAATTCGATCCCTTCCCGGCGGCGCTGATTGGCCTGTCGCTCAATACCGCCGCTTACACCTCAGAAACGCTGCGCGCGGCGATTTCGTCGATCGATAAAGGGCAGTGGGAAGCCGCCGCCAGCATCGGCATGACTCGTTGGCAAACCCTGCGCCGGGTGATCTTGCCGCAGGCGGCGCGCACCGCCTTGCCGCCGCTGGGCAACAGTTTTATCGGCCTGGTGAAAGACACTTCGCTGGCCGCCACCATTCAGGTGCCGGAACTGTTCCGCCAGGCGCAGCTGATCACCTCGCGCACGCTGGAAGTGTTCACCATGTACCTGGCGGCATCGCTGATTTACTGGGTGATGGCGACCCTGCTTTCCGCACTGCAAAACCGTCTGGAAGCCCACGTTAATCGCCAGGATCAGGAGTAGCGCATGAGTGCCATTGAAGTTAAGCAATTGACCAAGCAGTTCAAGGGTCAGACGGTGCTGCATGGGATCGATCTGGCGGTGGACGCCGGCGAAGTGGTGGCGATCATCGGGCCGAGCGGTTCCGGGAAAACCACCTTGTTGCGCTGCATCAACCTGCTGGAGGAGCCGGATTCCGGCACCATCCGCGTCGGCGATATCCGGATCGACGGCAGCAAGCCGCTGAGCAAACAGAAAAATCAGGTGCGGGCGCTGCGCCAGCAGGTCGGTTTCGTGTTCCAGAACTTCAACCTGTTTCCGCACCGTTCGGTGCTGGAAAACATCATTGAAGGGCCGGTTATCGTTAAAGGCGAGGCGAAAGCCAGCGCCGAACAGCGTGCTCGCGCGTTGCTGGCCAAAGTGGGCCTGAGCGGCAAAGAGGCGGCTTATCCGCGTCGGCTGTCCGGCGGGCAGCAGCAGCGGGTGGCTATCGCGCGCGCGCTGGCGATGCAGCCGGAGGTGATTTTGTTCGACGAGCCGACGTCGGCGCTCGATCCCGAGCTGGTGGGGGAAGTGCTCAATACCATGCGCTCACTGGCGGAAGAGAAACGCACCATGGTGATCGTCACCCATGAGATGAGCTTCGCTCGCGACGTGGCCGATCGGGTTATCTTTATGGATCACGGCCGCATCGTCGAACAGGGCCCGGCCAAAGCGCTGTTCGCCAATCCGCAGCATCAGCGCACCCAGCAATTCCTCGACAAGTTCCGGAATCAATAAGGCGTCGGGGGCGTTTCCCCCGACCGCATTCACTCCGCTTTCAACCATTCGTTTCGCGCGGCGGCGGCGAGAAATCCGCTGCGGCTGCCGTATCCTGGATTATTACCGAACCCGAAAGTCAATGCGTCTCGTAGCGCTCTGACGCGCTTTCAAACAGAATAATCCGTCTATGTTGTTATCGTCCATGAGCGACGCCCCACTCTGTAAGGATAACAAGGCGCTAACGGCCGATCGGCCTGCGGACAATAAAAAACCCTGCACGAGTGCAGGGTTTGCGTAGCGGTAAGCCCATCAGGCTGCAACGCGTGCAGCCTTGAGGATGCGTTAACCGATGGTCATCAGGCTGGCGTTACCGCCGGCGGCGGCGGTGTTGACGCTCAGGGAACGTTCGATCAGCAGGCGTTCCAACAGGATGTTGGTTTCACCGTGGGCGAAGCCCTGCACCGAGACGATGGCGCCGCCGCGCTGGGCGATCTGCTCGCACAGGGTGCGCAGCTGGTCGGCATCGCCGTGGTAGATGGCGGCGTCGAACTCGACCTTGTCCTGCTGCCAGTCTTTGCTGAAGGCGATGCGCGCCTGCACATCGTTCGGCAAGCGGCGGAACAGATTGCGTTGCAGTTCCGCTTCCGGCCACAGCGCGCAGCTGCCAACCGCCAGCACGGCGGCCAGCTGGATCAGCGCGTCGGTTTCGTTATCCGCCAGGCACAGCACGCGTTCACGCGGCAGCAGGGCATAGGTGTTGCGCTCGCCGGTCGGGCCCGGCAGCGGACGTACGGTGCCGCCCTGGCCCAGTTCCGCATAACGTTGCGCCAATGCCGCCAGTTCGCCTTGTTGGCTGGTGACCGCCCACTTCTCCAGCGATTGCAGCGCGCCCAGCAGCTGCGGCCGCGCGGTGGCTTCCATCGGGCGCTCTTCGTCCTGGCGGTGCAGCGTACGTTGCAGCGCGTCGTCCGGACGGTTGGCCAGCAGACGGTACAGGTACAGCGGGCCGCCGGCTTTCGGGCCGGTGCCCGACAGGCCTTCGCCGCCGAACGGCTGTACGCCGACCACGGCGCCAACCATATTGCGGTTGACATACAGGTTGCCGACCTTGGCGCGTTCGGTCACCCGGGCGATGGTTTCATCGATGCGGGTGTGAATGCCGAGCGTCAGGCCATAACCGGCGGCGTTGATCTGATCGACCAGCGCGTCCAGGTTGTTGCGCTGGAAGCGCACCACGTGCAGCACCGGGCCAAAGATCTCTTTTTGCAGCTCGTCGAAGCTGTCGAGTTCGATCAGCGTCGGTTTGATGAAGGTGCCGCGCGCCCACTCTTTCTCATCCTGCGCGTTGCCTTTGGCGGCCTGGTACACCTTGCGGCCTTTGGTGCGCATTGCCTGGATGTGGCGTTCGATGCCGGTTTTGGCTTCGGCGTCGATCACCGGGCCCACGTCGGTGGACAGGCGCTCCGGATTACCCATGCGGCATTCGGCCATCGCGCCGCGCAGCATTTGCAGCGTGTGCTCGGCCACGTCTTCCTGAATGCACAGGATACGCAGCGCGGAGCAGCGCTGGCCGGCGCTGTCGAAGGCGGAGGCCACCACGTCGGTCACCACCTGTTCGGTCAGGGCGGAGGAGTCGACGATCATGGCGTTCAGGCCGCCGGTTTCGGCGATCAGCGGCGTCGGACGGCCTTGTGGATCCAGGCGACCGGCGATGCTGCGCTGCAGAATGCCGGCGACGTCGGTGGAGCCGGTGAACATCACGCCGCGCACGCGGGCGTCGTTGACCAGCGTCGAGCCGACGGTTTCACCCTGGCCCGGCAGCAGCTGCAGCACGCCTTGCGGAATGCCGGCTTCCAGCAGGATGCGCACCGCCTGCGCGGCCACCAGCGGCGTTTGCTCCGCCGGTTTGGCCAGCACGCTGTTGCCCGCCGCCAGCGCGGCGGCGATTTGGCCGGTGAAGATCGCCAGCGGGAAGTTCCACGGGCTGATGCAGACCACCGGGCCCAGCGGGCGGTGGCTGTCGTTGGCGAAATCGTCGCGCACCTGGCCGGCGTAGTAGTGCAGGAAGTCGACCGCTTCACGCACTTCGGCGATGGCGTTGTTGAAGGTTTTACCCGCTTCGCGCACCAGAATGCCCAGCAGGCTTTGCAGCTGGCTTTCCATCAGCTCGGCGGCGCGTTCGAGGATCGCGGCGCGCTCCGAAGGCGGTGTCGCGAACCAGATTGGGCCGGCGGCCGCGGCGGCGTCGAGCGCGCGGCTGACTTCGCCTTCGGTGGCTTCACGCACGTAGCCGACCACATCGCCCGGCTCGGCCGGGTTGATCACCGGCTGCTCCACACCCTGATCCAACTCGGCGTCGATGATCGGTTCCGCACGCCATGGATGGCTGGCGCTGGTGAGCAGGGCGCTGGACAGCGAAGCCAGACGCTGTTCGTTGGACAGGTCCAGACCGCTGGAGTTGGTGCGCTTCTCGCCGTACAGCTCGCGCGGCAGCGGGATGCGCGGATGCGGCAGGCCAAGTTGTCCTTCGCTGGCCGCCAGCGCTTCCACGGCGCTGACCGGATCGGCCACCAGCTCGTCGAGCGGCAGGGTGGCGTCGGCGATGCGGTTGACGAACGAGGTGTTGGCGCCGTTTTCCAGCAGGCGGCGCACCAGGTAAGCCAGCAGCGTTTCATGAGTGCCGACCGGCGCGTAGATGCGGCAAGGGCGGTTCAGTTTTCCGTCGGCCACTTTGCCCACCACCTGTTCGTACAGCGGTTCACCCATGCCGTGCAGGCACTGGAACTCATACTGGCCAGGGTAGTAGTTATTGCCGGCCAGGTGGTAAATAGCGCTCAGCGTATGGGCGTTGTGGGTCGCGAACTGCGGATAGATCAGGTTCGGCACCGACAGCAGCTTGCGGGCGCAGGCCAGGTAGGAAACGTCGGTGTACACCTTGCGGGTGTAAACCGGGTAGCCTTCCAGACCGTCCATCTGGGCGCGTTTGATTTCGCTGTCCCAGTAGGCGCCTTTCACCAGACGGATCATCAGGCGACGGCGGCTGCGTTGCGCCATGTCGATCACTGCGTCGATGGCGAACGGACAGCGTTTCTGGTAGGCCTGAATCACGAAGCCGATGCCGTTCCAGCCGGCCAACTGCGGCTCGAAGCACAGCTTCTCCAGCAGATCGAGCGAGATCTCCAGACGGTCGGCCTCTTCGGCGTCGATATTGATGCCGATATCGTACTGACGCGCTTGCAGGGTCAGCGACAGCAGGCGCGGGTAAAGCTCTTCCATGACGCGTTCGTACTGCGCGCGGCTGTAGCGCGGGTGCAGGGCGGACAGCTTGATGGAGATGCCGGGGCCTTCATAGATGCCGCGGCCGTTGGAGGCCTTGCCGATGGCGTGGATCGCCTGCTGGTAGGAAACCAGGTAGGCCTGGGCGTCGGCTTCGGTCAGGGCGGCTTCGCCCAGCATGTCGTAGGAGTAGCGGAAGCCTTTTTCTTCCAGCTTGCGCGCGTTGGCCAGCGCTTCGGCGATGGTTTCGCCGGTCACGAACTGTTCGCCCATCAGGCGCATCGCCATGTCCACACCTTTGCGGATCAGCGGCTCGCCGCTCTTGCTGATAATGCGGTTCAGCGAGCGGGACAGATTGGCTTCGTTATGGGTCGACACCAGCTTGCCGGTGAACAGCAGGCCCCAGGTAGCGGCGTTGACGAACAGCGACGGGCTGCGCCCCAGGTGCGAGTGCCAGTTGCCGTTGCTGATCTTGTCGCGGATCAGGGCATCGCGGGTCGGTTTGTCCGGAATGCGCAGTAGCGCTTCCGCCAGGCACATTAACGCCACGCCTTCCTGCGAGGAGAGGGAGAACTCTTGCAGCAGGCCTTGCACCATGCCGGCGCGGCCGTTTGCACTTTTTTGGTTACGCAATTTCTCGGCGATGCCATAGGCCATTTTATGAGTAGCCTGTGCAAGATCGGCGGGTAATCGCGCCTGTTCGAGCAACATCGGCACCGCTTCGGTCTCTGGGCGGCGATAGGCGGCGGTGATGGCGGCGCGAGTCACCGACTGCGGCAGAATTTGTTCGGCGAAATCGAGGAATGGCTGGTGTGACTCTTCCTGCGCTTGCGGCATAATGTCGTCCGCTTCAGGCTGACCCGCTGCGGCCAGCGCTGGAATTTCAGGAATATCGGTACCGCTCTCGAGACGCTCGAGGTAATTAAAGATGGCCTGCTTGATGAGCCAGTGCGGCGTGCGATCGATACGCTGCGCGGCGCTCTTGATCCGGTCGCGTGTGGCCTCGTCGAGTTTCACGCCCATTGTGGTAGTGCCCATGCCTATCCAACTCCTGTGTTTAGAACCTATCCCATCAGGCTAGACAAACAGCAGGCCGGAAAGCCTGTTGGGATAGGTTCGTGAGATGTGTGGTGTCAAGAATGCAGACAATATCCTGCATGTTGCAACTTTGTGCAACCTTGTTAAATCAGGCGGATGAGCGAAGTGTGAGTTTCATCGATTTTTTAACACGGGCAGTTGGCATGAATGTTGCGTTATTGAGCGAACGCGGCGGGGTTTATTACGCCGAAGGCGCTTTACCTTGCGGTATATAAGGGTAATAGCAGGGTGCAACTCATTTTGCTTGTCGTGAGTGCAACCTTTGAGCCTGGTAAATGTGACGCAGGGTAAACTTTGTGTAACTTTGTTGTTAAATATCTTGTTGGTTGATGAAAGGCTCATCTAGGATAACCAACGGTCAACAATTACGGGCAGAAACTATTTTACCTGCACTTGCTCGCAGGCTGCGCCACGTTCCGGCGCGGCGGCCAGTGAAATGCATTGCGCGTGGGTTTACCGGCGCCGGCTTGGCCGGAGCGAAACGCGAATAATAATGAAAGTGGAGAATTAAATGACAATGAGCATACCTATGCTGGTGACCTTCCTGGTATACATTTTCGGGATGGTGCTGATCGGCCTGCTTGCCTACCGGGCAACCAATAACTTTGATGACTATATTCTCGGCGGCCGCAGTCTGGGCAGCGTGGTGACCGCGCTGTCCGCCGGCGCTTCCGACATGAGCGGCTGGCTGCTGATGGGCCTGCCGGGCGCCATCTTCCTCTCCGGCATCTCCGAAAGCTGGATCGCCATCGGCCTGACCATCGGCGCTTACCTGAACTGGAAGCTGGTGGCAGGAAGGCTGCGTGTGCATACCGAAGCCAACAACAACGCCCTGACGCTGCCGGATTATTTCACCAGCCGTTTTGAAGACAACAGCAAGCTGCTGCGGGTGATCTCGGCCATCGTCATCCTGGTGTTCTTCACCATTTACTGCGCCTCCGGCATCGTGGCCGGCGCGCGTCTGTTCGAAAGTACCTTCGGCATGAGCTACGAAACCGCCCTGTGGGCCGGCGCCGCGGCGACCATTCTGTATACCTTCATCGGCGGTTTCCTGGCGGTGAGCTGGACCGACACCGTGCAGGCCAGCCTGATGATTTTCGCGCTGATCCTGACCCCGGTGATCGTGATCTTCGCCGTCGGCGGCATCGATACCTCGATGCTGGTGATCCAGGCGCAGAACCCGGCCAACCTCGACATGCTGAAGGGGCTGAACTTCGTCGCCATCCTGTCGCTGCTGGGTTGGGGCCTGGGCTACTTCGGCCAGCCGCACATCCTGGCGCGTTTCATGGCGGCGGATTCTCACCGCACCATCCGCAGCGCGCGCCGCATCAGCATGACCTGGATGATCCTGTGCCTGGCCGGCACCATCGCCGTCGGTTTCTTCGGTATCGCTTACTTTGCCAATAACCCGGATCAGGCCGGCAACGTGTCGCAAAACGGCGAGCGCGTGTTCATCGAACTGGCGATGCTGCTGTTCAACCCATGGGTGGCGGGCGTGCTGCTGTCGGCGATTTTGGCGGCGGTTATGAGTACCCTGAGCTGCCAGCTGCTGGTCTGTTCCAGCGCAATCACCGAAGACCTGTACAAAGCGTTCCTGCGCAAAGGCGCCAGCCAGCGTGAACTGGTGTGGGTCGGCCGCGTCATGGTGCTGGTGGTGGCGTTGGTCGCCATCGCGCTGGCGGCCAACCCGGAGAACCGTGTGCTGGGCCTGGTGAGCTACGCCTGGGCCGGTTTCGGCGCCGCCTTCGGCCCGGTTGTGCTGATCTCGGTGATGTGGTCGCGCATGACCCGCAACGGCGCGCTGGCCGGCATGTTGGTCGGCGCGGTGACGGTGATCGTCTGGAAACAGTACGAATGGCTGGGCCTGTACGAAATCATCCCGGGCTTCATCCTGGGCTGTCTGGCCATTGTGGTGGTGAGCCTGATGGGCCGCCAGCCGTCTTCCACCATGACCGAACGTTTCGATCAGGCGGAAGCCGAGTACAAAACGGTATAACTGACGATAAATAACGAGGGGCGCCCACGGCGCCCCTTTTTTTGACCAAGCCGCAGGCATTACCCTTTAAAGAAAGTCACCATGCGTCTTAATGGTGAGGTCATCTTCCAGGATGTCGAGTTGCGCAGCTCATCGATTTCTCGTTTCAATCCCGCTACCTCACCAGACACAATGTCATTGTGTTTGATGAGTTCACCCTTCAGGTCGGCGATAATGTCGCTATTGGTGTACTTGAAACAATCGACCATATGACAAATGAACTTATTGTATTCGTCCTGCACCTGATTGGCATTGGCTGGAGGATGATTAATCAGTTCGATGATACAGTTATAGTAGCCGTTGATATGTTCATCGCCTTTCTTTTGCGTCATTACTGAGCCATGCCGCACGCGGCGTAAATAGAATTTTTCATTGACACAATGAACGGTAATATCATTTTCAAGCAGAAGGCGCGTAGTGAATATGTTGTCTTCATGTACGATGCCATTTTTGAACTGGATGTTTTTTAAAGCTTTTCTGCTGGATATGTAAAGGCAAGGACTGACGATGTAATTGCCGAGATTAACAGCTTGCTGAAAAAAATGCGTACCGGAGCAGGTGAAATTACTCAATAAACCGTTTCTTTCATACTTTGGGTTGAATCTCTCAGCCAGTTTTTCATCGGCGAAGAAGACGGAAGACTCAAAGAAGACGACGTCACTTTGGGTATCCTTTAATATGTCAGTCAAACGATCCAAGGCATTGTCGGCGAGCTTGTCATCGCTATCCACAAAGATCACATAATCGCCTGATGCAGCGGCAAGCCCCGTGTTTCGGGCCGCCGATTGGCCTTGGTTTTCGGTATGGATCACTTTAATGCATGGTACATCGAAGCTATCCAGTATCGTGCCGGTTTTGTCGGTTGAACCATCGTTGATCAAGATGATTTCAATTTTCTCATGATCGTTTTGCAGTAAGGATCTAACGCATTCACCAATGTATTTTTCCGTGTTAAATGCCGGAACGATGGCAGATATCTTCATTTTCACTCCATTTTACTCGCTGCAGGCTCGCCTCATGCCGGTTAACCAGGTTCTGACGGCAGGATTAAATCGTTTCCATGTCGATCATGATAAGTTTGCTGCCACACCGTTTCTGTGTTGCTCATAAGGAACAGAGCCGGCATATCCCTCAGGTTTACCGTGTCAGGGCGGGGTATTCCACTCACTGCAGTATATCATGGCTCTTCATGAACGTTCTGCGCTCTCCGCCTTGTAACACCTGGCGACATTTGATTAGAAAAAATCACGCTTGCGCCTCTTGTATTTCTTTTTGGCAGAATGATAATCACTCTCGTTGTATTTTACGTTTCTTTACATACTCGCCGCGGCTCATTGCGAGCCGGTTTTCTCTGCCGCCGCGGTCTTTTCAGGGGTGATTATCTATGTTCGTTCCCTTTCTTATCATGTTCCGTGAGGGGTTGGAGGCCGCGCTGATCGTCAGCCTGATCGCCAGCTACCTGAAGCGCACGCAGCGCAGCCAATGGCTGGGCGCGGTGTGGATCGGCGTGATTGTCGCGGCGGCGCTGTGTCTGGCGCTCGGCATCTTCATCAACGAGACCACCGGCGAGTTCCCGCAGAAACAGCAAGAGCTGTTCGAAGGTATCGTGGCGGTGGTGGCGGTGCTGATCCTCACCTATATGGTGTTCTGGATGCGCAAAGTCTCCCGGTCGGTCAAGGTGCATCTGGAAGGGGCGATCGATCAGGCGCTCAGCGCCGGTAAAGGGCAGGGTTGGGCGCTGGTGGCGATGGTATTCTTCGCCGTGGCGCGTGAAGGGCTGGAGTCGGTGTTCTTCCTGCTGGCGGCGTTTCAGCAAGACGTGGGCGCCGCGGCGCCGATCGGTGCGGTGCTCGGCCTGGTCGCCGCCATCGTGCTGGGTATGATGATTTACTGGGGCGGGGTGAAGCTGCACCTGGCCAAATTCTTCAAATGGACCAGCCTGTTCATTCTGTTCGTCGCCGCCGGGCTGGCCGCCGGGGCGATCCGCGCCTTCCACGAAGCCGGTCTGTGGAACCACTTCCAGGACATCGCCTTCGATTTCAGCAGCATCCTGTCGACACATTCGCTGTTCGGCACCCTGCTGGAAGGCATCCTCGGTTATCAGGAAGCGCCGACGGTCAGCGAAGTGGCGGTCTACTTCCTGTATTTGATCCCGGCGCTGATTTTCTTCTTTCTGCCGCAGCGTGCGGAGCCGGCAGCGGCCCCGGCGCAACGTAAAATCAATCATTAATGTTTAATAGGGAATCTCGTATGTCTACTCCGTTATTTCGCCGCAAGGCGTTGCACGCAGCATTACTGGCTATCCCGGCGTTTGCGCTGAGCATCGACGCCTTGGCGGCGGAGGTGCCGCAGGTCAAGGTTACGGTTAACGACAAGCAGTGCGAACCGATGCAACTGACGGTGCCGGCCGGCAAAACGCAGTTTGTGGTGCACAATACCAGCCAGAAAAACGTCGAATGGGAAATCCTGAAAGGGGTGATGGTGGTGGAAGAGCGTGAGAACATCGCGCCGGGCTTTACTCAGAAAATGACCGCCACGCTGGAAGCGGGCGAATATGACATGACCTGCGGGCTGCTCAGCAACCCGAAAGGCAAACTGACTGTCACCGCAGCGGCCAACGGCGCCACCGACGGCAAGCCGAACGCGCTGGACTTGGTTGGCCCGATCGCCGAATACAAGGTTTACGTCACCAAAGAAGTCGACGGGTTGGTGAAACAGACCAAGCTGTTCACCGATGCGGTGAAGGCCGGCAACGTGGATCAAGCGCGCAAGCTGTATGCGCCGACCCGCCAGCACTATGAGCGCATCGAGCCGATCGCCGAGCTGTTCTCCGATCTGGACGGCAGCATCGACGCCCGCGAAGACGACTACGAGAAGAAATCGGCGGATCCGAACTTCACCGGCTTCCACCGTCTGGAGAAGGCGCTGTTTGCCGACAACTCCACCAAAGACATGGGCGCCTACGCCGACCGCCTTTACCACGATACCGTAGAGCTGCAAAAACGCGTGAGTGAACTGACCTTCCCACCGAGCAAAGTGGTGGGCGGCGCAGCCGGGCTGATCGAAGAGGTGGCGGCCAGCAAGATCAGCGGTGAAGAAGACCGCTACAGCCGCACCGATTTGTGGGACTTCCAGGCCAACGTCGACGGCGCACAGAAGATAGTCAACCTGCTGCGTCCTTTGCTGGTCAAGGCCAATAAGCCGCTGCTGGACAAGATCGACGCCAACTTCAAAACCGTGGACACCATCTTGGCGAAGTACCAAACCAAAGAGGGCTATGAGTCCTATGAGAAGTTGACCGATGCCGATCGCAATGCGTTGAAAGGGCCGATCACCACGCTGGCGGAAGATCTTTCCCAACTGCGCGGCGTATTGGGTCTGGACTGAGGCATACGGTTATGAGCAACAAGGCAGGCCCGAACAACGGGCCGCATTCGCAATCCCAGGGGGCGGCATCGCCTTCGCGGCGCCGTTTGCTGCAAGGGTTGGGACTGGGCGCGCTGGCGCTGGGCGGCAACCGCCTGGCGCAGGCGGCGGGCAACGCGGCGGAGCCGTTGGCGACGCCGCAGGATGAGCGCTGGCAGAAACAGCCGTTTTATGGCCGCCATCAGGCCGGCGTGCTGACGCCGCAACAGGCGGCGATGATGCTGGTGGCGTTCGATGTGCTGGCGACCGACAAAGCGGGGCTGGAGCGCCTGTTCCGGCTGCTGACCGATCGCATTGCCTTCCTGACCCACGGCGGCAAGGCGCCCGAGGTGGACGCCAAGCTGCCGCCACTCGATTCCGGCATCATGGGGCCGGAGATTTACCCGGACAATCTGACCATCACCGTCTCGGTTGGCGCATCGCTGTTCGACGAACGCTTTGGTCTGCAGGCACATAAACCGCTGCGGTTGCAGAAGATGACGCGCTTCCCCAACGATGCGTTGGACGCCGCGCTTTGCCACGGCGACCTGCTGCTGCAGATCTGCGCCAACACCAACGAAACCGCTCTCCACGCGCTGCGCGACATCATTAAGCACTCGCCGGATCTGCTCAGCGTGCGCTGGAAGCGGGAAGGGTTCATCTCCGCGCACGCGGCGCGCAGCAAAGGCAAAGAGACGCCGATCAACCTGTTGGGTTTCAAAGACGGCACCGCCAACCCGAAAACCGACGACAAACCGCTGATGGATAAAGTGGTGTGGGTCGGCGACAACGTCGGTGAACCGGCGTGGACGGCGGGTGGCAGCTATCAGGCGGCGCGTATTATTCGTTTCCGCGTCGAGTTTTGGGATCGCACGCCGCTGCAGGAGCAGGAAACCATTTTTGGCCGCGAGAAGCACAGCGGCGCGCCGCTGGGCATGAAGCATGAACATGACGAGCCGAATTACGCGAACGATCCCGACGGTAAAGTGATCCCGATGGACGCGCACATTCGCTTGGCTAACCCACGCACGCCGGACAGCCAAAGCAATCTGATGCTGCGACGTGGCTACAGCTATTCGCTGGGGGTATCCAATGCCGGTCAGCTCGAAATGGGGCTGCTGTTCGTCTGCTATCAGGCCGATCTGGAGAAAGGTTTCCTGACGGTGCAAAAAAGGCTGAACGGCGAAGCGCTGGAGGAATACATCAAGCCGATTGGCGGCGGGTATTTCTTCGTGCTGCCGGGCGTGAAAGAGCGCGGCGATTATTTGGCCAGCGGCCTGCTCAAGGCCTGAACCCGGAATGCCGAGGCGGGCTCGCCTGCCTCGTTTTACTTTGTGTTGCCTGCCGTACGGAAGATTGAGCGTCGAAAGTCAATTCGACACTTGGCCTATGGATTAAAAAGTACGCACCGCCCGCGTTTTGCGTTGTGTAAAATTTAATCAGGAAACCAAAGTGTCATTCGCGGATTTTAATTGTAATCTATTGAAATTTATATATTAAAAAATTTTATGGAATGACGTGTCGCGCGTGATATAGTGTTTTAGCGATAACTAAAAACAAAACATATAAAATTTTTTTACATTTTAGTAACGCGACAGGATTGAATGTCATTATACTGTAATCATCTGGCGGTAGTTTTCACACGGTGCACAGCTTGAAGCTGTAAATATCACTGCGGGGATCGCTAATGGTAAAGTCCTTGGTTGGGCTGGAAAGAAAAAATAACACATCTCCCCTGATTTCTCGTTGTAACGAGGGTTCTCTCTCCGACTCTCTTTTACCGGCAACTCCGCACTCTTATCGCTACCGAATCTCACCACTTTTTACCCCACGTTTATTGATGCAGTCCGCGTTGTCCCGTGAAGAAACGGCGCTTAAGCGTTGCCGTCAATTCACATTGTCCCTTGGCTCTGATTGGCTCGGAGGAGGCCAAAACCTAATACGTGTGTGAAACATAATCGCGCGGCCCGGCCGTTGCGGTAGGTGAAACAAACTGTAAGGTGCCACTATGGGTAGACAGAAAGCAGTGATCAAAGCACGTCGTGAAGCGAAACGCGTTATTCGTCGTGACGCTCGTAGTCATCGCCAGCTGGAAGAAGAGTCTGTGACCTCGCTGGTGCAAATGGGGGGAGTCGAGTCTATCGGTATGGCGCGAGACAAGCGCGATAGCTCACCCATCGAGGCTAGAACCGAAGCTCAGGGTCATTACTTATCAGCCATAGAGAATAAGCAGCTGATCTTCGCCACCGGCGAAGCCGGCTGTGGCAAAACATTCATCAGCGCCGCCAAAGCGGCGGAGGCGCTGATCCATAAAGAGGTGGATCGGATTATCGTTACCCGTCCTGTTTTGCAGGCGGATGAAGACCTCGGTTTCTTGCCGGGGGATATCTCCGAGAAGTTCGCGCCTTATTTCCGCCCGGTGTATGACATTCTGGTACGTCGTTTAGGATCTTCCTTTATGCAGTACTGCCTGCGCCCGGAAATCGGCAAGGTAGAGATTGCGCCGTTCGCTTATATGCGCGGACGCACCTTTGAAAATGCGGTCGTTATCCTGGATGAAGCCCAGAACGTAACCGCCAGCCAGATGAAAATGTTCCTGACCCGCCTGGGGGAAAACGTGACGGTTATCGTTAACGGCGACGTGACCCAGTGCGACTTGCCGCGCGGCGTGAAATCCGGTCTCAGCGATGCCCTGGAGCGCTTCGAAGAGGATGAGATGATCGGCGTTATCCGCTTTGAAAAACAGGACTGCGTGCGTTCCGCTTTGTGCCAACGCACGCTCAACGCTTACAGTTAACCTATCCGCTAATGGAAAGGCCGCTTCGGCGGCCTTTTTTATCGCCCCCTCTTTTTCATCTCGTTTAGCCTTTGTGTAAATTATTGTGGCTTTTTGTATAGATTTTCGTTGAGTTAGCGTTAATGATTAATGGGTTCCAGATTGGCGCGCAGTTTGCGTGCGCCGCCAAAAGGACATTTTCTGGGGTGTGCGCCGCACGGCGCATTGAGTGTGGGTTCCTTGCTGCGATTCAAACATGAAATATATCATTCTGATTTTGCTTATTTTATGCGTCGTCTATGTGCATTACCGCGGACGGGTGCGCTATAACGTTTGGCGGCAGCTGTCTGACCATTCCACCTTTACCGCACCGTTGAACGTCTTCATGTATCTGTTTTCTCGTGTGCCGACTACGCCGTACCTGAAGCCGGAGCAGTTCCCTGAGCTGGCGGTACTGCGGGAGAACTGGGAAACCATCCGCGACGAAGGACAGAAGCTGATGGAGATTCAGCAGATCAAAGCGTCCGATCAATTCAACGACGCCGGTTTCAACTCGTTCTTCAAGACCGGTTGGAAGCGCTTCTACCTGAAATGGTATGAAGACAGCCATCCTTCCGCCATGACCCTGTGCCCGCAGACCACGGAACTGCTGCGCAGCCTGCCTTCGGTCAAGGCGGCGATGTTCGCCGAACTGCCGGACGGCAGCCGTTTGCCGCGCCACCGCGATCCTTACGCCGGTTCGCTGCGCTATCACCTGGGGTTGATTACCCCCAACGATGACCGCTGCTTCATTGAGGTGGACGGTGAGCGCTACAGCTGGCGCGACGGTGAAGGGGTGATGTTCGATGAAACCTATCTGCACTACGCGGAAAACCAGAGCGGGCAGAACCGTCTGATCCTGTTTTGCGACATCGAACGGCCGATGCGTTACCGCTGGGCGCAGGCGGTGAATCACTGGCTGGGGCGCAACCTGATGAGCGCCGCCACGGCGCCGAATGAAGAGGGTGATCGCACCGGCGGCGTCAACAAGATGTTCAAATACATCTATGCGATACGCCGGGTGGGGAAACGCCTGAAGGCCTGGAACCGCACCGGTTATTACATCATCAAGTGGATTTTGTTCGGGGGGATCGCCGCGGCGATATTCTTCTCGGTATAGCGAAGGCAGGGGCGCACAGAGTGCGCCCCTTTTTGATCAGGCGAAGATAGTCATCATGTAGGCGGCGAACAGCGCCAGGTGGGCGGTGCCGTTCAGCACGTTGGTGCGGCCGGTCGAGAACGACAGCTGGCACAGCAGCAGCACCGTCAACATCACCACGATATGCGGCGTTTGCAGGCCGAAGATCAGCGTCTGCCCGGTCAGAGTAGCGATGATGGTCACCGCCGGCACCGTCAGGGAGATGGTCGCCAGCACCGAACCGAAGAACAGGTTCATGGCGCGTTGCACCTGATTGTTCAACACGGCGCGCAGCGCGCCCAGGCCTTCCGGCGACAGGATCAACAGCGCCACCAGGAAACCGGTGAACTGCGCCGGTGCATTCATCTTGGTCAGCAGGCCTTCCAGCGGGTTGGCGTTGAACTTGGTGACGGCGATAACCGCGATCAGGTGCACGATGAGCCAGGCGGCGTGCCAGGCGCTGCTGTGCGAAGAGGGCTTGCCGTGGTGCGGGTCGCCATCGTCGTCTTCATGCTCGTACACGAACAGGCTCTGGTGGGTTTTGGTCTGGATCACCAGGAACACGCCATACATGGCGGCGGAGATCAACGCCACCAGCAGCGCTTGCCCGGTGCTGAAGTTGCCGCCTGGCAGCGCGCTCGGGAACACCAGCACGATCACCGCCAGCGGGAAAATCGCCATCAGATACTGTTTGATGCCGCCCAGGTTGACGTACTGGGTGGCGAACTTGCGCCCGCCGAGCAGCAGCGCAAAGCCGACCAGGCCGGCGGAAACGATCATGATGATGGAGTACAGCGTGTCGCGCATCAGCGCTGGCGCGGCGTCGCCGGTGGCCATCAGCGCGGAAATCAGGCTGACTTCGAGGATCACGACGGACAAACTGAGGATCAGCGAGCCGTAGGGTTCGCCCAATCGGTGAGCCAGCACGTCGGCGTGGCGCACCACGCTGAAGGCGCTGCTGAGGATCCCCACCAGCGCGAGAATATTGATGCCGACGATCAGCGGAAAGTTATCGGTGCTGCCCCATAGATTTAACACCACCAGCGCGGCGATAGGGAAGATCAGCGAGTATTCGGTGTGGCGAGATTTGGTGGATCGGCCAGGATCGTGTTGCGACTTCATGAGGGTGGCACTCCTTCTCAAACAGCGTAGCCCGTCAGCGCCGGTCGCCGTAATACGGCAACGTTGCGTTTCCAGTAGGTATTTTATATTAGGATACACCCGCGGCGCCGGTGTGATGTTGTTTTATCTGAGAAAGCAATTGCTTGCTTATGTGATCAGGGTAGCAAAAAAACCGCACGGGGTGCGGTTTTATTTACTTACTTTTACGCAATAACGCCAATTTTTAGCGTTAGATTTGAGAAAAGTCGTGTTTACTTGTTTAGCTCGTGGTTAATCAAGGAAAATGAGACCGTCAGTCGTCAATATTATCCATGATTTCATGCCGTTTATTGTGGTAACCCTCTTCATTTAGCCCCTCACGCCAGTAAGGCACAGCATAAAGACGATTACGATCGCATTGACGTTCGCGACGCAGGTAGCGGCGCAGCTCAACCACCAGGCGATCTTCACCGGCGAGCCAGAAGTGGGTTTCGCCCTGCGGCAGGGACTGCGCGCGGAACCGAGCGACCAACTCGTCGGTCTTCTCCGTGCCGCCGACGACCCAATTGACCTCAACGTCGGCGGGTTTCTTCAGGTCAATGACGTCAGCGTTGCTGTCGACGCGGACGAAAGCGCGTCCGGCACTGTGTGGCGGCAGGTTTTCCAGCAGTGCGGCCAGCGCAGGCAGTGAGGAAGGATCGCCCGCCAGGCAGTAGAAGTCGGCGGCCGGCAGCATCGGCTTGGGGCCGCCCGGGTTGCTGATGCCGATTTTATCACCGGCTTTCGCCTGGCGTGCAAAGTCCACCGCCGGGCCCTGATGGTCATGAATGGCGAACTCGATGTCCACTTCCGCCAGTTCCGGGCGCACGGCGCGGATGGAATAGGTACGCACGATCGGGCGCACGGCGTCCGCAGCCCAACGCGGGCCGTTTTCGGTCAGCGTCGGCAGGTCCGGCTGCGTCTGGCCGGCGAGCGGCAAAAAGACTTTGATGTGTGCAGCGGCGGCATTGGCCGGGTAGTAACGCAGATCGGGAGCGGTAAAGGTAATGCGGCGCAGGTGCGGCGTAATGTCCTGTACGCGGCTGACGGCGATCAGGTAGGGGGCGCGTGAGCGAGGGGCTTCGGTAGTCACGGGATTCTCCTTATAGTTCGTTTGGCGGTGAGTATAACATGTCGTTTGATAATGAGAATTGTTTGCTAATTGAGACGAAACCGCATGTGGGCTAGGCTTAAGGTTCACTCATCCTGAAAGGGGAGGCCATATGCCCTACCACAGCACGAACGACTTGCCGGACAACGTTAAGCATGTGCTGCCGGAACATGCGCAGGCGATCTATAAAGAAGCGTTCAACAGCGCCTGGCAACAATACCGGGATCCCGATGAGCGGCGCGGTGACGACAGCCGGGAAGAGACGGCGCATAAGGTGGCCTGGGCGGCGGTCAAGCAAAGCTATCGCAAGGGCGACGACGAACGCTGGCATAAAAAGTAACGAATTATCACGCAGTAAAATCGCGCAGACATTATGTGGAGCCCGGCAATTAATATTATTGCTGCTCAGTACAAATACTTTTTCACTTTAACGCCGCTTTGTAACTTGATTGCACGTCAGGAAAAGAATAAGGTCATTCTTATAAGGCGCGGTGATTGAATTAATAAAAATCCGCAGCCGAAAATAAAACATCAAAGGTTCAGCAGTGGCGAGGGAAGGCGAGAAATCGTATTCCCGGGAGGTAATATCAGTGTTAACGCGAGATTTTCTGCAAAAAGCGGATTGCAAAACTGCATTCGGCGCTATTGAGGAGTCGTTGTTGCTGACGCCTGAACAGCGTGCAGCCTCGTTGGATTGCACCTTATCGCGCCGGCCGGATCACAGCCCCGTATGGATATTCGGTTACGGTTCGCTGATGTGGAACCCGGTTTTCGAATCGGAAGAAGTGCGGCCGGCCACGCTGCAGGGCTGGCACCGGGCGTTCTGCATGCGCTTGACCGCCGGGCGCGGCACGCTGCATCAGCCGGGGCGCATGCTGGCGTTAAAAGCCGGCGGCCACACCACGGGGCTGGCGTTTCGTTTGCCGGAAAGCAAGCTGCGTGAAGAGTTGGAGCTGCTTTGGAAACGCGAAATGGTGACCGATTGTTACGTGCCCACCTGGTGCGAGCTGCAGTTGGATGGCGGCGAGAAGGTTACTGCGTTGGTGTTCGTGATGAACCCGCAGCATCCGCTGTTTGAAGAAGACACCAGCTACCAGGTGATCGCGCCATTGATCGCCAGCGCCAGCGGCCCGCTGGGCACCAACGCGCAATATCTGTTTGCGCTGGATAACGAGTTAAAGCACCACGGCATGCAGGATGATTGCATCGGCGATCTGGTGCGCTGTGTACAGCAGTGGCTGCAGCAGAACCGCACCGGCGGCATCGGCAGCGAGGCCACCGCCTGAGGCTGCTGCGGGAATACGAACGGTGAGGGGCTCAGCATGCTGAGCCCTTTTTTATATCTAATGCCTATATTTAATAACTTTAATTTGCACAGCGATTTAAGGCATGTTTTTATTGTGGTTATCTATCCCGTTATTTTTAAAGTCATTAGCTGTTTTTTGTCAGTTTCCCACCCCACCTGCGAAGCAGAATGACCGACTTAGTATTAAATTGCATAAGTAAAGGTTATTTCTTATTTGTTCAGACTCGTCGGACTCCGTATCAATATGGCTAACGCTACTGGAAGAAACAGGGAGACGGGGATGAACTTTCAACAATTAAAAATTATTCGTGAATCGGCGCGCTGCAACTACAACCTGACTGAGGTCGCCAATACGTTATTTACCTCGCAGTCCGGCGTCAGTCGGCATATTCGCGAGCTGGAAGAAGAGCTGGGCATTGAAATATTCATTCGCCGCGGCAAACGGCTGCTGGGCATGACCGAACCCGGCAAAGAGCTGCTGGTGGTGGCGGAGCGCATTCTCAACGACGCCAACAACATCCGTCGCCTGGCGGACGTTTTCAGCAGCAACGACTCGGGGCAGCTGCATATCGCAACGACGCACACTCAGGCGCGTTACAGTCTGCCGGGGGTAATCAAAGAGTTTCGCGCGCTTTATCCGCGGGTGCGGGTGGTGCTCAATCAGGGCAGCCCTGAGGAGATCGTCTCGATGTTGGCCGCCGGAGAAGCCGATATCGGCATCGCCAGCGAACGGCTGATGAGTGACGAATCGCTGGCGGCGTTCCCTTACTACCGCTGGCATCACACCATCCTGGTGCCGGAAGGGCACGAGTTGACGCGTCAGCCGCAGGTGACGCTGGAGATGCTCAGCACCTTGCCGCTGATCACTTACCGCCAGGGCATTACCGGGCGCGCGAAGCTGGATGCGGCGTTCAAAGCGGCGGGCCTGACTCCGGACATCGCGCTCAGCGCGCAGGACTCCGACGTGATTAAAACCTACGTCGAGTTGGGGTTAGGCGTGGGCGTGCTGGCGGACATGTCGTATGAAAAAGAGCGCGATCGCGGCTTGGTCAGTCTCAACGCCGAGCATTTGTTTGAGCCTAATACGGTATGGCTGGGCCTGAAACGCAGCCAGCTGCAGCGCAACTATGCCTGGCGCTTTATCCAGCTGTGCAATCCGACGCTGTCGCTGACCGAAATCAAGGACAAGGTCTTCTCGTCGCAGCTGGACGCGGTGATTGATTACCAGATTTAACAGCGCGTCATTGCCCTGCCGGACCGGATTGCTTGCGGGCTAATGCGGGATCAGTCGTCGGTACGTTCGATCAGATGACGTTTACTTTTTCTGAACGGGCCGATGGCTTCCCATTCAGGGAGTTCTTCGGGGGGGCGAGGGTTGGCCATCTCCCAGCGATGGTACTGACGTAGAATCTCTATGGCGATGCGTTTTTGCTCTTGAATGGAGAGCGTCGGGTCGGTCAGATCCTTATTTTTCATTTTTGCTTCCTTTTTGCGCGTTATTTGTACGCACCTTATCACATTTGGCACCGTATTTTTCCAGCGATTGTATGTACTTTTTCAGTGCGTTGAAGCTGGTTTTACATGTCATGGTACCGGGTATCACTTCAAAGGCGGCCTGACGGGTATACAGCGCCAACACGCGGTGATTAATGGCGTGGCTGATCAGCATGTCCGGCGGAGACGCCGGCGTCAGCCCCTGCTCTTGCAGGTTCAGGCCATACAGATACAGAGCCTGCAAGCAGTTGCGCAGCATATTGCCTTTCAGTGGATGTTGCGTTTCGCGCAAGGAGAAATTCTCCAGCGCGACAAGTTCAATAACGTTCTCGGCCTGGAGATAACGGCACAGACAAAAGCCTGCACGGCTCAGCGGGCTGGTTATTCGCCGGTAGACAAAAGCGAAAGTTATGGGCATTTGGGCATGATATTTAAAGAGAGAGCGCCAATTTAACGTATGGCCGTTTTTTCTGCCTTTTTGCCAGCGCCGGTCTTGTACCGTCAGACGAGTCATAAAGAGATCCGACTCAAGCAGCACGCTGTTCATATCTGCCAATGTTTGCTCTATCGCTCTCTCATGCCGGATTGAGAAGCCATTTTCTGATGGATGGTTTTCCATTTGCCCGTCCTTTGGGTGACCGAGCTCACGTTAATCACCCGATGAAACAGACTCAAACCTCGACTTTCATCGCTGCGAATCGCGCCGCAAAGACAATGGGCAATTGCTGCGAGGTGCCGCGAGAGTGCGATCGGCCGCGCAATCCTCGCTCTAATAATCAAAACCCCATCTATATACATAAAAAGAATATCTATAGTGATTTAAGTACCTTCAGCTGCCGATCACGCTCGCATACACTCGCGAAATTATTATAAATTCCATCCGCTTGGAGAGTTTCAGATGAAAGCGCTCGTTCCTTCTTTGCTGTTTTTGGCCGTGGCGGCCAGCGTTGACGTACAGGCGGCGACGCCGGCCAACACGTTGGTGATCGCGCAGTCTATCGATGACGTGGTCAGCTTTGACCCGGCTCAGGGATTTGAGTTAACCACGGTGCAGTCGTTCAACAGCCTGTATCAACGTCTGATCCAGTCCGATCCGCACAATCCCGTCGATCTCAAACCGACCCTGGCCAGCCGTTGGCAGGCCGGCGCCGATAACCGCAGCCTGACCTTCAGCCTGCGCCCGGACGCCAAATTCGCCAGCGGCAACCCGCTGCGGCCGGAGGACGTGATCTTTTCGCTTTCACGGGTGGTGAAACTCAATCTCGAACCGTCGTTTATCCTGACGCAGCTGGGCTGGAACGCGAAGAACGTGGATCAACACCTGACCAAGGTGGATGACCATACGGTAAAAATCAGCTGGGATGAAAACGTCAGCCCGGCCTTCGTGCTAAGTCTGCTGTCGGCGCCGGTATCCTCGATCGTCGACGCCAAAGAGGCGCTGGCGCACCAGCAGGGCGACGATCTGGGGCACCAATGGTTGAACAGCCACTCCGCCGGCAGCGGCCCTTACAAAATCCGCACCTATGTGCCGCACGAAGTGGTGGTGTTGGACGCGAACCCCGGCTCGCCGGAAGGGGCGCCGACGTTGAAAACCATCCTGATCAAAAACGTGCCCGATCCGGCCGCGCGCCGTTTGCTGATTGAGCAGGGCGATGCCGACATCGCGCGCAACCTGGGGGCGGACCAGATGGCGGCCCTGAAGGGCAAGCCGGGCGTCAAACCGTTGGCCATTCCTTACGCCTCGCTTTATTTCCTGCAGTTCAACGCCAAGGCGTCGCCGGCGCTCGGCAACCCGGCGTTTTGGGAGGCGGCGCGCTGGCTGTTCGATTACCAAGGCATCGCCGACGATCTGCTGAAAGGGCAGTTCCAGAGCCATCAGGCATTCCTGCCGGACGGTTATCTGGGGGCGCTCAAGGAGCAGCCATACAGCTTCAATCCACAGAAAGCCAAAGAAATACTGGCCAAAGCGGGGCTGAGCAACGTCAGTTTCCGTCTGGACGTCAACAACCAGCCGCCGTACCTGGATATCGCTCAGGCGCTGCAGGCCAGTTTTGCTCAGGGCGGCGTGAAGGTCGAACTGGTGCCGGGCATCAGCTCGCAGGTCTCCACCAAGGTGAAAGCGCTTAACTACGATGCGACGCTGACCTCCTGGGGGCCGGATTACTTCGACCCCAACACCAACGCGGCCGCCTTTGCCTACAACCCGGAGGACGGCAGCAAGACGCTGGCCTGGCGAGCCAACTGGAAGATCCCGGCGCTGAGCAAGTTGACGCTGGCCGCCACTGCGGAAAACGACACCGCCAAACGGGTGGCTGACTATCAGCAACTGCAGAAACAGGTGCAGCAAAGTTCGCCGTTTGTCATCGGCCTGCAGGCGCGCAGCCTGATCGCGGTGCGTGACAACCTCAAGGGCTATGTGCAGGGCATCAACCCTGACATGGTGTTCTACAGCAAGGTCAGCAAGTAATGGCCGCTGAACTCTCCGCCTCCGCCGGGCTAGCCCGGCGGTATTGGCGCTGGGGCGGGCGGCTGCTCGGCGGCGTGTTGTCGCTGGCGTTAACGCTGCTCGGCCTGCTGCTGTTCACCTTTATGCTGTCGCACCTGGCGCCGATCGATCCGGCGCTGCAGGTGGCGGGCGATCACGCCAGCGAAGCCACCTATGCGCAGGTGCGTCATGACCTGGGGCTGGACCAGCCGCTGCCGGTGCAATTTTGGCGCTATTTGGCGCATCTGGCGCACGGCGATCTGGGCATTTCGCGCATTACCGCCCAGCCGGTGCTGAGCGATCTGTTGCGTACCTTCCCGGCAACGGTGGAACTGGCCACCTGCGCCATTATTCTCGGCGCGTTAGGCGGTATTACGCTGGCGTTTCTGGCGGTGCTCAAACCGGGGAGCTGGTTGGATAATGCGGCGCGGTTGCTGTCGCTGGTGGGTTATTCGGTGCCGATTTTCTGGTTGAGCCTGCTGGGGCTGCTGCTGTTCTACGCCACGCTGCACTGGTCGGCGGGGCCGGGGCGCCTGGATGACATTTACTTGTACAGCATGGAGCCGCGTACGGGTTTCGTGTTGATTGACAGCTGGCTGTCCGGCGATCGCGAGATGTTCTACAACGCCATCAGCCACCTGTGGCTGCCGGTCGTGGCGCTGGCGCTGCTGTCGATGGCGGGCATCACCCGGCTGCTGCGCGCGGCGATGCTGGAAGAGTGCAACAAGGAATACGTGACGCTGGCGCGTTCCAAAGGCGCCGGCCGCCTGCGCATTCTGCTGCGCCACGTGTTTCCCAACGTGCTGGGGACGTTGATCACCGTACTGTCACTCTCCTATGCCAGCCTGCTGGAGGGCGCGGTATTGACCGAAACGGTGTTCGCCTGGCCCGGCGTCGGGCGCTATCTGACCTCGGCGCTGTTTGCCGCCGACACCCCGGCGATCCTCGGCGCCACGCTGCTGATCGGCACCTGTTTCGTGCTGTTGAATACCCTGGCCGATGCCTTGACCTATCTAGTGGATCCGCGAACCCGATGAGCCAATATCTCTCTGAACACGAACCGCAAAGCGAGCCGGCCGTCGGCTATCGCACCGGTCAGCGGCTGACCACGCTGACGCTCGGCGCAGCGCTGGTGGCGATCCTGATCGTCACCGCACTGCTGGCTCCGTGGTTGGCGCCTTTCGATCCCAATTTGCAGCATATCGAGCTGCGGCTGCTGCCGCCTTCCGCCACGCATTGGTTGGGCACCGACGGTTTCGGCCGCGACTTGCTCTCCCGCGTGATTTACGGCGCGCGGCCGACGCTGATTCTGGTGTCGCTGATTCTGGTGCTGACCATTCCTATCGGTCTGCTGGTGGGCATCTGCGCCGGTTATCTCGGCGGCTGGGCAGAACGCATCTTGATGCGTCTGACCGATATTTTCCTGTCGTTGCCTAGCCTGGTGATCGCGCTGGCGTTCGTGGCGGTGATGGGGCCGGGGCTGATGAACGGCGCGCTGGCGCTGGCACTGACCAGCTGGCCGGCCTTTGCCCGCCAGGCGCGGGCCGAAACGCTGGCGCTGCGCCGCAGCGATTATCTGGCGGCGGCGCGCATGCAGGGCATCAACGGGCTGCGGCTGATGGTCGGCCACATTTTACCTTTATGCCTGCCCAGCGCGGTGGTGCGCGCGGCGCTGAGCCTGGGCGGCATCATCCTGTCCGCCGCCGGTCTGGGGTTCCTCGGCATGGGCGTCGCGCCGCCGACCGCCGAATGGGGCTCGATGGTGGCCGAAGGCAGTAAAGTGATTTTCGATCAATGGTGGGTCGCCGCCGCACCGGGCGGGGCGATCCTGTTCGCCAGCCTGGCCTTTAACCTGCTGGGCGATGGCCTGCGCGATAAAATGGATCCTCGTCATGGGCACTGATAACACCTTATTGACCGTTGAACGTTTGGCGATCGGCGTGCCGGGGCCGCAGCCGGCGGCGCTGGTGAAGAATATTTCGTTCAGCATGGGGCGGGAGCGGCTGGCGCTGGTCGGTGAGTCCGGCTCCGGCAAATCGTTGACCGCGCGTGCGCTGATGGGGCTATTGCCACCGCCGTTGCAGCTGCGGGCGCAGCGCCTGACGCTGGGCGACGAAGACTTGACGCGCCTGAGCGAGCGCCAGTGGAGCCGACTGCGCGGCGACCGGGTGGCGATGGTGATGCAAGATCCCAAGCATGCGTTGAATCCCAATCAGCCGATCGGCCGTCAGGTGGAGGAGCCGCTGGTGTTGCATGCCAAGCTGAGCCGCGCCGAGCGGCGTGAAAAAGTGCTGGAGATGCTGGCGGCGGTGGGCTTGCCCGATCCGGTGGCGCTGTGTCGCCGCTATCCGCATCAGCTCTCCGGCGGGATGGGGCAGCGGGTGATGCTGGCCATCGCCCTGATCAACGATCCGCAGCTGCTGATTGCCGACGAACCCACCTCGGCGCTGGATCACCAGATGCGCGATCAGGTGCTGCAGCTGATAGAAAATCTGGTGGCGCAACGTAATATGGGGCTGATCCTGATCAGCCACGATCTGCAGCAGGTGGCGCACCACTGCGAGCGGGTACTGGTGATGTACAAAGGCGAGCTGTTGGATCAGCTGCCGGCAGCTGAGCTGGCGCAGGCCACGCACCCTTATACTCGCACGCTGTGGGCGTGTCGGCCGAGCCGCGAGACGCGCGGCAAGCCGCTGCCGGTGCTGGATCGCGCGCTGCTGGAGGCATTGAAATGAGCGTGATTGCACTGGAGAACCTCAGCGTCAGCCATCGCCAGGGTTATGAACAGCGCACCGTGGTGCACGACGTTAACCTGCGTATCGAACCGGGCGAGTGCTTCGGCCTGGTGGGGCCTTCCGGCTGCGGCAAGTCCTCGCTGCTGTGGGTATTGGCCGGGCTGAACGACAGCTGGCGCGGCGGTTTTGAACTGCTCGGGCGGCGGCTGCAGCCGGGGCAGGCGTTTACCGGCGAACTGCGGCGTGAAGTGCAGATGGTATTTCAGGATCCTTATGCTTCGCTTCACCCCAAGCACCGGCTGTTGCGCACGTTGTCGGAACCGCTCAACCTGCTGCAGGAAAGCGACATCGAACGCAAAATCAGCGCGGGCTTTCGCCAGGTAGGATTGGATCCGCGCCTGCTGGATCGCTATCCGCACCAGCTGTCGGGCGGCCAACGGCAGCGCGTGGCGATCGTGCGCGCCTTGCTGTTGCGGCCGAAGCTGCTGCTGCTGGATGAGCCGACCTCGGCGCTGGACATGTCGGTGCAGGCGGAGATCCTCAACCTGCTCAACGAGCTGAAACAGGCTGGCGATCTGACCCTGGTGCTGGTCAGTCACGATGCGGATGTGATCGACCATATGTGCGATCGTGCGGTGGCGATGGCGCACGGCCGTCTCCTTGCCTGAGCCAATGCCCGTCAATGCGGCGGGCATATCCATCTTGGTAATAAATAAAGCAATTTATCGTCGTTCTTCTGTTAATTCTTACCCCCTACACTCGAAAAACAACGCAACCGCGTGATTGTGGAGAGTGTATCGATGAAACGGTTAATCCCAACCTTATTGTATGGCGCGCTGGCGACCGCTTTCGGCGCGCAGGCCGCCACCCCGCCGGATACCTTGGTGGTGGTCAGTTCGCTGGAGGGCATCATCAGCCTCGATCCGGCGGAGAGCTTTGAAACCGTCAGCTCGGCCAATTTGGTCAATCTCTATCAGCGCCTGGTGGCGCCGGATCGCGGTGCGCCGCAAAAGTTGGCGCCGGACGCCGCCGCCCGTTGGCAAGCGGGCGCCGATGGGCGCAGCCTGATCTTTACCCTGAAGCCGCAACAACATTTCGCTTCCGGCAATCCGCTGCGTCCCGAGGACGTGATTTACTCACTGGTGCGTGCGGTGAAGCTGAACAAGGCGCCGTCCTTTATTCTCGCTGAGTTTGGCTGGACGCCGGATAACGTCGAGCAGCAGCTGAAGAAGATCGGGGATAACCAGGTGCAGCTCAGTTGGTCGGCCAACATCGGCAGCGAGCTGGCGCTGCGGCTGCTGACGGCGAACGTGGCTTCGATCGTGGATGAGAAGCTGTTGAGCGAACACGCGCAGCAGGCGGACTTCGGGAACGCCTGGCTGCGCAACCATTCGGCCGGCGGCGGCCCGTATCGGGTGAATAACTATGTGCCGCATGAGGCGCTGCTGTTTGGCCGCAACGATTACGCGCCGTCGCCGGCCCGGTTGAAAACGGTGTTATTCAAGAACGTCAGCGATGCCGGCACCCGCCGTTTACTGTTGCTGAAGGGGGATGCCGACGTGGCCTACGATCTGGGCGCCGACCAGTTCGACTCGCTGCGCAAAGCGCCGGGCGTGCGCATTGAGCAGGCCGATGCGCCCAAGGTGTATTACCTCGGTTTCAATACCGGCAGCAAAGACAACCCGGCGCTGGGCAATCCGGCGCTGTGGCAGGCGGCGCGCTGGTTGGTGGATTATCAGAGCATCGCCGAACGGTTGCTGAAAGGGCAATATCGCGTGCATCAGGCCTTCTTGCCGCAGGGATTGGACGGTGCGCTCGACGAGCGGCCGTTTAAGCTCGATGTGGACAAGGCCAAACAGATCCTGCGCGATGCCGGCATCGCCGAGGGCACAAGCATCAGCCTGATCGTCATCAACCAGCCGCCGTATACCGACATCGCGCAGGCGCTGCAGGCCAGCTTTGCGCAGGCTGGGCTGCGGCTGGACATTCATCCGGTGGTGGAGAGCGATCTGTGGGGCAAGATGCGCGGCCGCGATTTCCAGGCGATCTTCACCTATTGGGGTGCCGACTATCTGGATCCGAACACCAACGCCAGCGCCTTTGCCTACAATGTGCCGGGCGGGCCGAAGACCCTGGCCTGGCGCACCCAGTGGAGCATTCCCGCCATCAGCGCGGAAACGCGTGCGGCGGCTGCGGAAGGCGACAGCGCAGCGCGCAGCGCACGTTACGCCGCGCTGCAACGGGAACTGCAGGCCAGTTCGCCTTATGTGCTGGCGCTGCAGGGGCAAACGCTGGTGGCATTACGGGACAATGTTGAAGATGCCCGGGTGGATATCGCCAACAGCATGCTGTATCTGGATCGGGTGAATAAAACGCAGCCGTGAACGAAAAATGCCCCCTCGCCGCCGAGAGGAGAGGGGGGCCTGGCCGGTGTTAACGCGGCGAGCTCACCACGGCGTGCCGGCGAGATTCAGCTTATTGAGGATTGTCGGCAGGCTGTCGGTCACCAGCGCCTGCAGATCGCCGTACCAAAACTGCTGCACGCCGACCTGGTTGATATACAGATAGGACGCGATGCCCAGCGAGAAGCACAGCAACGTTAGCAGCACCCGGCTTATCGCGTCTTTCAGATTGCCGCATACCATCACCATAAAGATCAGCACGAAGATCATCATGTTGAATGAATAACGGTTGGCCACCTCTTCAAAGCTGATGGTGGCGAAGAACACCGCGCAGTTATAAAGGAACATCAGGCGCACGGCATAGGCGGCTTGTACAAACTGAGGCGATGGCGTGCGGAACTTGTAGCGGGCGAATTGATACAGCGCCTCCACCACGCCGACGTACAGCAGCGTGATTTGGATTTTGCGCACCGGGTTATTACCGAAGTCGCCGCTGACGTAGGCTTCGGCGCGCGAGGCCAGAAAGTCGTTGCCGACGACGGCAATCAGTTTAGGCATCAGCACCGCGCCGCCGAGGTAACAGGCGGCGAACAGCGCCAGCACCGGCAGGGTGCCCACGGTGCGCCAGCGCGCGGGCAGCAGCAGATAGGGCAGAAACAGGAAAGCGGAAAAATGGCTGAAGGACGCCATCACGATCCAGAGCAGCATGCGGCCGCGGTGCTGTTCCGACACGGCCAGCACCAGGAAAGAGAGCGCCAGCCCCTGCCGCAACAGGTTGCCGTACAGCCCCTGGAAATTGTACTGGCAGCAGAACAAAAACAGGATCACGGCAAAGTAAGTGCGCGACAGGCGGTAAACGCCCAGCGCCAGCAGCGAAAAGCTGATCAGGAAGAAGGCGGCGAATGCGCCATTGCCGACGCCAAACCAGGTGGCAGTCAGTTTAAACAACAGGTGCGAGACAAAGTCGGTGCCGGAAAACTGCGCCAGCCAGTCCATCAGGCCGTAGCCGCTGTACTGCTGCATCTCAAGGTAGTAGTTCACCTTGTCGTTCATCACCGGCTCGAGGTTCTTCGTCGCCAGCGGCACCGCGGATATCACGGTCAGCAGCAGGAAGGCGGTGAGATTCAGCACGCGATCGGGTTGCTGGCGCAGCAGCATAAAGGCGGCGATCAAGCCGCTGCAAATCACCAACGATAAATAGGGGGCGAACCAAACGCCTGTGATGGCGACGGCGCCCAGCAGCAGCCATTGCACGGAAGAATGCGCCTGTTCGCTGTCGGGAAGGGCGGCGAGTGGCCTGACCGGGTTTTGCATGGGATGCTCCATGGCGTGATCCAGCTGGGGAACATAACACCGGGGGCCTAAAGGGACACAGTGAGTTTTGGTGAAATAGGCAAAATTTCACCGGGTTATCATCCCTTGCCGGCAGCGGAAAAATGGCCGTCGGCGAGGCTGGGTAAAAACGGTGCGAAATGCGCAGAACCGCGTTCTGCCTCGATTTCATGTGGGGTTGATGCTGTGAAATAAATGAAATTCCACTGCGGGCCAGGTGAGCCGGGACCGGTCAGCAGGCATAGCCAGCCGGCCGCCGCTAACCCGATACCGAAAGGTTGCGGCGTTCGCCAGGCTCGGCGGTTGTGCAGGCCACGCGCCAACGCGACGCCCAATCCGAACGCCGCCGCCAGAAAGACCAGCAGCGGCAACATCGTCCAGCCAAGCCAGGCACCCAGCGCCGCCAGCAGTTTGAAATCGCCTTGGCCGATGCCGTCACGCCGCTGCGTCAGCCGGTAGAGCGCATTGAGCAGCCATAACGCGCCGTAACCGGCGACGGCACCCAGCACGGCGTCTTCCAGCGGCGCCCAGCGAGCGTCAAGGTTGCACAGTAGCCCGCCCCACAGCAGCGGCTGAGTCAGTCGATCCGGCAGCCACCGATGGCGCCAGTCCAGCCAGGCCAGGGCGATCAGGAGCGCCGCGGCCGGCACTAACCCCCATCGAGGCGCTGCAGCCAGGCTCAGGGGCAGCGTCGCCAACGCCAGCCCCAGTGCCGTCAGCAGCGGCCCCTGAAGGCGCAACCTCTGTGGGCGATCGTTGACGCCCTCCACGCGTTCCAGCCACGTAATGAGCGCGAAGGCGATCAGGCCCGCCGACAGCAGCGCGGTGAAAAACAGCGCGTGCCACAGTAAAGAAAGCAACATCCGGACTCCGCCAGTCGTAGAACAGACGGCTAAAATAACGGCAAAATGCGTATTTCATCAGGGGAAAACGCGGTCGGTTGTGAGGAATGCGCAGGCGTTCGCATCGCCACGCTGCGTATTGCAGGGGTGTACAATGCCCTGCGCGGTGGCGCGCAGCCACGGGGTACTGTGCTTTTTATCGGCAAAATCGGCGCTAAAATGCGGTGAATTCACCTGGCGGCCGGAATGGATCGGTAAAGGGTACAAGTGACGACGTCACTGGGGAGCGATTGGGGTTTATCCTATTGTTTCTGCTCGGCAAGCCGTTAGGCTATGAGGACATAGGCGCCCCCGCCGGGCTGGGGGGCGTGAGGTTTTTCAGCGCTGTCGCGGGAATGGCGGCGGCAAAGCAGTGGGTTGGCGTGCTCCAGGAAGGAGGGAAGCCAACGATGTCATGAAAGACGTTATTCAGGCAGTACTCATCAAGACTAAAAAGCGATTCTGGCACCGACGCCAGACGGCGTGGCTGGCCGGGCCGCTGGTGTGGCTGGCCGGCGCGGCGCCCGCGTGCGCCGAATCCCCACCGGCGCCGGACAGCGTTATCTCTTCCGAACAGGCCGGCGCAGATCCGGCGGCGAACTTGCCCGAACTGGGCGGTGCGCCCGACGATGCCGCGCGCGAGAAGCAGTGGGCCGAGATGGCCAAACAGCTCGGCGAAAAAGATCTGAACAACGTTTCACGTCAGCAGATGCGCAGCCGCGCTGAAGATTATTTGCTGGGGCAGGCGACTGGCGCGCTGCAGCAACAGGCGCAAGAACTGCTGTCTCCGTTGGGAACCGCCCGGCTGTCGCTGAAGATGAACGGCGAGGGCGATTTTACCGGCAGCAACGGCCAGCTCTTCAGCCCGTTGTACGACGTCGATGGGTTGTTGACCTACAGCCAAATCGGCTGGCTGCAGCAAAGCACCGGGGCGCTCGGCAATGTCGCGCTGGGGCAACGCTGGATCGCCGGTGACTGGCTGCTGGGTTACAACACGGCGCTCGACAGCGATTTCGCCCGGCAGCGCAATCGCGGCAGCGTGGGGGCGGAAGCCTGGGGGGACTACCTGCGTTTCTCCACCAACTATTACTATCCGCTGTCGGCGCTGTCGCAACAGCCCGGCGATGGGGTATTTTTCAACCGTCCGGCGCGCGGTTACGACATCACGACGCAGGGCTATTTGCCGTTCTATCGCCAAATCGGCGGTTCGCTCAGCTATGAACAGTACCTGGGCGAGAATGTCGATCTGTTCGGCAGCGGCAAGAAACAGAACGATCCGCGCGCGATGCAACTGGGGCTCAATTATACCCCGGTGCCGCTGGTGACGATGAAGGCGTTGCATAAGATTGGTGCGGGCGGGCAGAGCCAGGATCAGGTGGAATTGGCGCTGAGCTACCGGCTCGGGGTGCCGCTGGTCAAGCAGATTTCGCCGGAGTATGTGGCTCAGGCCAAGTCGCTGCGCGGCAGCCGCTACGATCCTGTCGAGCGTAAAAACGTGCCGGTGCTGGAGTTCCGCCAGCGCAAGACGCTGCAGGTGTTCCTGGCCACGCCGCCGTGGAGCCTGCAGGCGGGGGAAACCGTGCCGCTGGTATTGGAAATCAAGGCGTTGCACGGGATTTCTCACGTCAGCTGGCAGGGGGATACGCAGGCGCTGAGCCTGACGCCGCCGCACAATGCCAACGACCCGCAGGGCTGGACGGCGATCGTGCCGCCGTGGGATGACGCCCCGGGCGCCGCCAACAGCTATCGGCTGTCGGTCACGCTGGAGGACGACAAACAGCAGCGCGTGACGTCCAACTGGATAGAACTGAAAGTGGCGCCGCCGCTGACGGCGACCGCCGGTGATGAAGCGGATCAGCCGCCGATCCAAACCCTGACGCCGCCGCCGATCCCGGCGCAAACCGGGCCGCTGTACGGCGACGATTAACCGTTTTTACCCTGCAACACCCACACGGCGGCCTCGACGCGGGATTTCAGCTTCATCTTTTTCAGCAGGTGTTTGACGTGTACCTTGACGGTGCTTTCCGTGATGGTCAGGCGGCGGGCGATCAGTTTGTTCGGCAGCCCCTGGGCGATCAGCTTCAGGATATCCCGTTCGCGCGGCGTCAGTTGCTGAATATCGCGTTCGGCGCTCGGGCGGTTTTCCCGCAGGCTGGCGGCGAGGATCGGCGTCAGCGTTTCGCTGAGCACCATCTGCCCGGCCGCCGCCTGATGCAGCGCCTTAAGCAGATCCTCCGGCTCCATGTCTTTCAGCAGATAGCCATCGGCGCCCCGCTTGAGCGCGCTGACGACGTCGTCTTCATGGTTGGATACGCTGAACACCACGATGCGCCCCGACAGGTCGGTCTGACGCAGGCGATCCAGCGTTTCCAGCCCGTTGATGCCGGGCATGTTCAGGTCGAGCAGGATCAGATCCGGATCGTGCTGCTCCGCCAGCGCGACCCCTTGTTCACCGTTGCTGGCTTCGGCGATGACCTGCAGGCGAGCGTCCATGCCGATCAGCTGTTTTACGCCGTTGCGCAGCATGGGGTGGTCGTCGATCAGTAAGATGGTGGCGGCGGTTTCTGTCGTCATGGTGTCTCCGTTAGTCGATGGCGTGGTTATCCGGCGTGAAGCTGACCCGCACCTCGGTGCCGCCGCCGCTGCGCGGTAAAATGTCGCAGCGGCCGTGCAGGCTCTTGGCGCGATCGCGCATGATGATCAAGCCGTAATGGTCGGGGCGAGAGGTCTCGGCCGGCAGGCCGCGTCCGTTGTCGCATACGCTCAGGGTCACTTCGCCGCGTTTATTGATGACCTGAATGCTTACCTCGCTGGCGGCGGCATGCTTAAGGATGTTGCTGAGCGCCTCGCGGGCGATCTGCAGCAGGTGTATGGCCTGATAGGCCGGTACCGTGCGCGGCCCCAGCTGATAATCGAGGCTGATGGTCAGGCCCAGTTTGGGGTTGAACTCCGCGACCGTCGATTGCAGCGCCGCCAGCAGACCCGGTTCGGTCAACTGCAGACGGAAGGTGGTCAGCAGTTCGCGCAGTTGGCGATAGGCGCCGTTCAGCTCTTCACGCATCTGTTGCACCAGCGCCTGGCTGGCGGCAGAGAGCGTTTCCCCCTGCATCTGCAGGCAGGCGATCTGCATTTTCAGGCAGGAGAGCGATTGGGCGATGGAGTCGTGCAGCTCGCGGGCGATCGCCGCCCGTTCCTCCATCAGCATCAGCTGCTGCTGGTGGTCGACCTGACGTTCGATGGCCAGCACGCTGGTCAGCTGTTCCACCAGGGTATTGATCAGTTGGCGATGTTCATCGTTCAGCGGTTGCTGCGGCGCATGTTGCGCCACGATCACGCCGTAGTCGCCGAGCTTGTCGCTCAGGCTCCAGCTCAGCGACGGATTGTTGGGATACTGGCGGTCGCTGTCGTTCAGGCAGGCGCTGCACACCGGGTTATGGCAATGCTCCGGCCTTAGCGGTTGGTTGCCGCTCAGCTGCAGCAGCGGTTCCCGGCTGTCGTTTTCATACAGCCGCACCTGAATGGCGCGCAGCGGCGTCAGGGTTTGCAATTGGTTGAGCAGCGGCGTCAGGCGACTGCACAGCGGCTCGCTGGCGTGCAGCTGGCGGCTGGCGCGATAGAGGAAGCTCAGCACCTGATTTTTCTGCTGCAGGTCGGCGGTCTTCTCGGCCACGCGCTGCTCCAGCCCGCTGTAGGTGGCCGACAGCTCGTCGGACATGGTGTTCAACGCGCCGCCGAGCGACGCCATTTCATCCTGATGGCCGCGCTGCGCAAAGCGGCGGCTAAAATCACCGCGGCCTACCGCCAGGGCCATCTCCACCAGTTGCCGCCAGGGATGCAGCAACCGGCGCCGCAGGTAGCAGGTGGTGCCGATCAACAGCAGCAGCGTCAGCGCAATAAAGTCGGCCTGCACCAGCGTCACCATCAGCAGGCGGCGTTCGGTTTGCCTGTCGATATCCGACACCAGCTTATCCAACAACCGCACGAAGTGCGCGACCTGGGGCGCGGCGTCGGCCGGCTGCTGCGCGCTGCGCAGGCGAGGTTGCAGCGTCTGTTGCCAATAGTCGCGCAGGGCGTTGAAAGGCTGCGTCAACCCTTCCTGCTCCACCGAACGCTGCAGGTCGGGGCTGTTTTCGTCGCGCTCCAGTTCCCGGATCAGCGCTTCGTGCCGTTCATCCAGCGGCACCTGCGCCAGCAGCCGGTAGCTTTGCATGCGCAGCGAGCCGGCCTTGTTGATGGCGTGCGCGTTGCCCTGAATGCTTTGCGACATCCAGGCGGAAATCCCCATGCCGGCCACGCCCAGCATGCCCGACAGCAACATCAGCAGGGCGACCTGATTCACGATCGAAAGCGGGGCCAACAGGCGTTTCATAAGTGCGGATTCCTGGCGTTTGGCGCCGCTGAAGCTCAGGGGCGAAGGCGGCGATGGGGCTAAACAAGTCACGATTCAGCCGTATTTTTGATTATCCCTGCGCATAACCCCATACCTCGAATGAAGTACCCATTAGTTTCCAGGGGCGCGTCGAGACGGCAAGAAAACGAAAGTGATAGTGATTAGTTTATTGATTTAAATGGATTTAATTTTTTGTTAGGGCGTACCCCTAAGGGGATGAAGGCGCTATTTCCGCCGCCAACTACTTGCATGCGGGTTGATATACATCAACTTTGCCGCCGGGGCCGCCCCCTAGGGTGTGCGGAATGATCCCCCGTGTCTGAGGTTTTTATGTCGCAACTTGCAACGCCTTCATCAAAGAAAACCGGTGCGCTGATTCAGGACTGGCGCCCTGAAGACAGCGCTTTTTGGCAGCAGCGTGGCCAGCGCATCGCCACCCGCAACCTGTGGATTTCCATTCCCTGTCTGCTGCTGGCCTTCTGCGTCTGGATGCTGTTCAGCGCCGTCGCGGTCAACCTGAACAAGGTCGGCTTCAATTTTACCACCGACCAGCTGTTTCTCCTGACGGCGCTGCCGTCGGTCTCGGGCGCCATTTTGCGCGTACCGTATTCCTTCGTGATCCCGTTGTTTGGCGGCCGTCGCTGGACCGCCATCAGCACCTGCTTCCTGCTGGTGCCCTGCCTGTGGCTCGGGTTTGCGGTGCAGGACAGCAGTACGCCGTACAGCGTGTTCGTCATTATTTCCCTGCTGTGCGGTTTCGCCGGCGCCAACTTTGCCTCCAGCATGGCCAACATCAGCTTCTTCTTCCCGAAAGCGCGTCAGGGCGGGGCGTTGGGGCTCAACGGCGGGTTGGGCAATCTGGGCGTCAGCGTCATGCAGCTGGTCGCGCCGCTGGCGATTTCCTTCAGCCTGTTCGGCCTGTTTGGCGGCACGGCGCAAAACCAGGTGGAGGGGGGCCAGCTGTGGCTGGAAAACGCCGCCTGGATCTGGGTGCCGTTCCTGCTGGTCGGCACGTTGGCGGCCTGGTTCGGCATGAACGATCTGGCGGCGGCCAAGGCATCGCTGCGTCAGCAACTGCCGGTGCTCAAGCGTGGGCATCTGTGGATGCTGAGTCTGCTGTATCTCGCGACCTTTGGCTCTTTCATCGGTTTCTCCGCCGGCTTCGCCATGCTGTCGAAGACGCAGTTCCCCGACGTGGTGATCTTGCATTACGCGTTTTTCGGGCCGTTCCTGGGGGCGCTGGCGCGGCCGGTCGGCGGCGCGTTGTCTGACCGTTTCGGCGGTGTGCGGGTGACGTTGATCAACTTTGTGGTCATGGCCGTTTTTGCCGCGCTGTTGTTCCTCACCTTGCCGAGTGCGGGCGAGGGCGGGTCGTTCATCGCCTTCTACGGTATCTTTATGGTGCTGTTCCTCACTGCGGGGCTGGGCAGCGGATCGACTTTCCAAATGATCGCCGTTATTTTCCGCAAAATCACCGTCGATCGCGTTAAAGCGGCCGGCGGCAGCGATGAAAGCGCGCAGCGTGAGGCGGTAACCGATTCCGCCGCCGCGTTGGGCTTTATCTCGGCGATTGGCGCCGCCGGCGGCTTCTTCATTCCGCAGGCCTTTGGCACCTCACTGGCGCTGACCGGTTCACCCGCGGGCGCGATGAAAGTGTTCCTGGTGTTTTACATTTTGTGCGTCGTGATCACCTGGGCGGTGTATGGCCGCAAGAAAAAAGGCTGAGTGTCAAACGACTTTCTCTATCCCTCCCGACAGGGGAGGGATATTTCGTTCATACCGAAACTTCTCTCTTCTCCTCCTCAGTGAAATTTTCTGCCTTTAGGTAAAATTCTCACCCCCGCTTGCCGTTTTTTTCTTTTTTTATAGTTATATCTCTCAATGTATGAATCCTTTCTCACAAAAGGTTTATATTATTCACGCGGTTTTTTCGTTTTGTTGAGCGTGTTCTTACTATTAAACAATTAATGCTTTTTCCTGCGTTTAAATGAAATTGCTTAGGAGAATACCTAATTGATGTGCGTATTATAAAATCAGCAATAGGGTTTTGTCTTAGATGCTGCGCCCGTTGGATGGAATGAACGCCGGAGTTAAATCAGATAACTCTCATTCTGTTTTTTCCGTCTTTTTGTAGTCTATCTGACGTTCAGATTAGGTGGAAAAACAGAATGAATTCAGGGCGTAGAATGAAATTTCACAATTTCATTCGATTAACAATTAAGCAACGCCGTTAGTTTTTTCTTTCTAAATCAAAGAGGTGCTGGTTTGAATTTTACGGTAGCCAGGAAAGAAATCCATGTTACCAACAGGGAAATAGAGTCGTCTGGATAAACGGAAAATCCTGAATCAGGCTTAATGTAAAAAATGAAATCAGAAAATTTTTATAAAAGCCAATATCCGATGAGTGCAACCTGTTGAGTTTACATTTAATTTCTTGAACATTTTTTGATATTTCTATACAAAGTGTGCAGGACAGGCACGCTAAGGAAATTAAAAGTGAATCTTGATAAAAGAATAAAGATTAGGAATCTCGATGTTCTGACTCCTGCCGGGGAGAAATTCCGTCTGCGTTGGAAGGAGTATCAAATTCTTTCGCTGCTTGTCGCCAGATCCCCCGAGCTGGTTACCCGAACGGAAATTATAGAAAATATCTGGAAAGGAACCTATTGTTCAGATTCAACGATAAATCAAACAATTAAATCCATCCGTCAGAAAATTAGCGATTCGGAACACACGCTTATCAGAACCATTCCACGCTTGGGTTACAAGGTGGAAAATCAAGCGGCTTTTCACTTTATATCTGAAGATGAAGACTACGCCGATGATGATATATTAAACGGTAACGATGATATTGACGTTGATATTCAAGCGGAACTTTCTGAAAGTGAAAATGAATCGCCTGTAGCCAACGACGAGAAAATAGTTAAGCCGCGTAAATCGACCCTCGTTTCTGCGCCTGTTGCGGCGATGGATTCCTCTCAAGATCCGGCGCATGAAAAGAAGTCGCTATCCGTGCGCCGTTTTTTCAGCGTGCCTGCCAGTCGCGTGGTGAAATACCTGACGGTGTTCGCCTCGTTACTGGTTATTTCACATTTTTCATATGTCCTGGGCAACCAAACCCGTCCGCCGGTGATCAATGATATTCAGAACAACACGCGCGTGGTGTTGACGCTGACGCTGAATAATCCCCATACCAACAGCCCGCAAACGCTGTTCTGTCTGTACCAGGGAGAGAACATGGATCAGGCCACCATCGAATGTGTCGATCCTAAACAAGGCCAGCTGAAATTGCCGGTAAAATATGAGACCTCTTCCTCCACCGGTAAAGGTCGGATTAATCTCATATTGCCGAATAAAACCTTGCAATATCAAGTTGCTTACGATGTTAAAAATTAGCGCTGAATGAGGTTTTATCTATAGCGATAATTTTACATTTGATGAAATCTTTTATTTCATTATTTGTTATTTGAAAGCCAGGTTCGATTTGTCCAGTCTGGAACTCATTGCCTAACGCGTATTAGCGCCTGTCCCAATCGGGTGACGGGAATAATGAGAACCTGCTGAGTGACAAATTATGGATAAGCGTAAAGTAGCTATTATCGGGGGTTCCGGTTTTATCGGAACACGCCTGGCGAAACGTCTCAGTAAGCGCGATGATCTGACATTGGTCATCGTCGATAAGCAACCCAGTGCACATTTTCCATCCCTTTATCAGTATGGCGATGTGACTCAACCTCAGACTTTGCAAGAACCGCTGGCGGGCTGTGACGCCATCATTAATCTGGCGGCGGAGCATCAGGACAATGTCGATCCCATTTCGCTCTATTATCAGGTCAATGTCGAAGGCGCACGTCATGTCTGCATGACCGCCTCTGCATTGAATATCCGCCAAATCATTTTCACCTCCTCGGTCGCCGTTTACGGGTTCGTCAAGCAGGAAACCGGCGAAGAAGGGCGTTTCGAACCTTTCAACCATTACGGCAAGTCCAAGCTCGAGGCGGAATATGTTTATGAGGCCTGGCGCAAGGCAGACGCCGCAAATAAATTGACCATCATCCGTCCGACGGTGGTGTTCGGCGAAGGCAACCGCGGCAACGTGTATAACCTGTTCCGCCAGATCGCCAGCGGCCGCTTCGTGATGATTGGCAGCGGCAATAATATGAAGTCGATGGCTTACGTCGAGAATATTGCTGCACGGTTGGAGCATGCGTTGGATCAGCAGTCCAGTTATCAGGTCAGCAACTATGTCGATAAACCGGACTTTACGATGAATCAGCTGGTCGACGTTATTTCCTCTTCATTGGGCAGAGAAAATAAGACGATTCGCATTCCTTACGCCTTGGGAATATGCGGCGCAACCGCATTGGATGTCGTGAGTAAAATAAGTCGAAAGAAATTTCCAATCAGTCGCGTCAGAGTGCAGAAATTCTGCGCCAGAACGCAATTTAAAAGCAATGTGCAGAATAATTTCGTGGCGCCGGTCGAACTTGATTCGGCAATCGAAAGAACCATTAAACATGAGTTTTCTGATAGATAACTTAATCGCACGCTGACGTTATTTCGATATTTTCGCTGACAAGCGGATAAATCTGCATTTTCAGGATTAGCGCATGCTGACTTATATCCTGGCCGGATCAATTTTGTTTTTGTTAATAGCGCATTGGGAGCTGTAACTCAAGGGCGGTAGCGTGCTTATTCGCAGGAGGAACGATGTTATATCAACTGAGCGTGATATTTGTGCTGGCGGTGGCGTGGGTGCTTATTGCCCGCCGCGCCGCCTTGGTGGTGGGGTTAGTGGATAAGCCCAATGCGCGCAAGCAACATCTGGGGCACATTCCGCTGGTCGGCGGCATCGCCGTGTACCTGACGCTGATGCTGATGACGCTGTGGCAACCCGCCTGGCTGCCCGAAAGCACGATCTACCTGCTGTGCATAACGGCGCTGGTGGTGTTGGGCGTGCTGGATGACCGCTTTGATCTGCCCGTGGCGCCGCGCGTCATGGTGCAGGGAGGGATCGCGCTGGCGATGATGCTGGCGGCAGGGATGCAACTCTCCTCGCTGGGTTATGTCTGGGGGCATCAGGAAGTGATGCTCGGCTATGGCGCGTTGCTGCTCACGCCGCTGGCGGTATGGGGAGCGATCAATGCCTACAACATGGTGGATGGCATCGATGGGCAGTTGGGCGCTTTGTCCTGCGTCACCTTCGTCGCGCTGGCCATCGTGTTCGGGCTGGGCGGCCGGGAAGACCTGGCGCTGTGGTGTCTGGGCCTGATCGCCGCTCTGGCGGCTTATCTGCTGTTCAACCTGAGTCTGTTCGGTGCCCGTAGCAAGATCTTTATGGGGGATGCCGGCAGCATGGTGATTGGCTTCAGCGTGCTGTGGCTGGTGTTGCTGGCGACCCAGGGACCGCAGGCGGTGATGCGCCCGGTGACCGCGCTGTGGCTGATCGCCATTCCTCTGATGGACATGGTGTCGGTGATGGTGCGCCGCCTGCTGCGCCGCCAAAGCCCATTCAAAGCGGGGCGCGATCATTTGCACCATATTCTGATGCGTCGCGGACTGAATGCGCGCCAGGCGCTGGCGATGAGCACCATGCTGGCGGTGACGCTGGCCTGCATCGGCATCTGCAGCGAAGTGCTGAAACTGCAAGAGAGTTTGATGCTGGTGGCGTTTCTGCTCTGTTTTTGCGGCTATTTCGCCCTGTTGCGCGAGCCGCGTCAGGCGACGGTGTTCAGCGATAATCCGACCGTCGGCCGTTAATCCCCTCACGGGCTGCGGCGGCAGCCCGTTTATCACGGTACTTCCATGAATTTTCATTTGCCTCTTTTGATGCCGTTGGCCTTTACCTCCGCGCTGTTGAGCGGGTGTACGGTGATTCCCGGCTCACATTTACCTACCAGCGGAAAAGCCGTCGTCGTGCAGCAAGACGACGGTTTTGATTTGAATAACCAGGTGCAGGTCTACCGCATGTCGCCGATGTTGCTGCAGAAAATGCGGCGCGTAGAACCGGTCGCCCGGCCGAACCCGGCGCTGGATCAGCGGCTGCAGAACTATCAATACCGTATCGGCGTCGGCGACGTGTTGAACGTCACCGTCTGGGATCACCCTGAGCTGACTACGCCGGCCGGGCAGTACCGCAGCGCCAGCGACACCGGTAACTGGGTCCATGCCGATGGCACGATTTTTTATCCCTATATCGGGCGAGTGGCGGTGGTGGGCAAAACCGTCACCGAAGTGCGCAGCCTGATCGCCGGCCGTCTGGCGCAGTATGTGGAAAGCCCGCAGGTGGATGTCAGCATCGCCGCTTTCCGTTCGCAGAAGGCTTATGTGACCGGTGAGGTGAAAACCTCCGGCCAGCAGGCGATCACTAACGTGCCGCTGACCATCCTGGATGCGATCAACGCCGCCGGCGGCCTGACGGAGAACGCCGACTGGCGCAACGTGGTGCTGACCCATCAGGGCAAGGATCGGGCCATCTCGCTGCAGGCGCTGATGCAGCGCGGCGACATCAGTCAGAACGCGTTGCTGCAGCCGGGTGACATCCTTTACGTCCCGCGCAATGACGAACTGAAAGTGTTCGTGATGGGCGAAGTGGGCAAGCAAGCGACGCTGAAGATGGATCGCAGCGGCATGACGTTGACCGAGGCCCTCGGCTCTTCCGAAGGGATCAGCCAGACGGTCGCGGATGCGACCGGGGTATTCGTGATCCGGCCGAGCGGCGGCAAAACGCCGCAGCGGCTGGCGACGCTGTATCAGTTCGATCTTTCCGACGCCAGCGCGCTGGCGATGGGCGCTGAATTTCAGCTGCAACCTTACGACGTCGTGTACGTCACTGCGGCGCCGGTCGCGCGCTGGAACCGTTTGATCAGCCAGCTGGTGCCGACCATCAGCAGCTTTAACGATCTCAGCGAGGCTACCTTGCGCGTGCGCAACTGGTAAATCCGCAGGATGAATAAGGAACAGAAGATGAAGAACAATGCGCTGTCCGTGATGGTGGCCGAACAAGATGAAAAGCTGGAGTGGGAGCGTCTGGTAGGGCCGCTTTGGGATAACCGCTGGCGGATCGCCGTCGTAACCGGCGTGGCCGGCGCGCTGGGCGTCGCCTATGCCCTGTTGGCGACCCCGGTGTATCAGGCCACGGCGGTGGTGCAGGTGGAGAAACAGCTGTCCGGCGACTCGCTGCTGCGCGAAACGCTGGACAGCTCGATGGGGCAGAATTCGGCGACGCAGGATGAAGTGACGCTGGCCAAGTCGCGCTACGTGCTCGGCAAAACGGTGGATGCCCTTGGCCTGACGGTGCGCGTCGAGCCGGACTATTTCCCGGTATTCGGTAAAGGTTTTGCCCGACTGAGCGGCGAAAAGGTGCCGGTGCTGGATATCGCCACGTTGACGACGCCGCCGGAAATGGAGGGCGAAGCGCTGACGCTGACGGTGCGCGATGGGCAGCATTACGAGCTGAGCCATGACGGCGCCAAACTGTTCAGCGGCGCGGTCGGGCAGCCGGTGGCGCAGGGCGGATGGAACATGGCCGTCTCGGCGCTGGACGCGGCGCCGGGCGCCAGCTTCACGGTGGTCAAAGTCGCGCGCCAGAAAGCGGTGGACGATCTGCGCAAAAATCTTGACGTAGTGCCGGGCGGTAAAGACAGCGGCATCATGACCTTTACGCTGCCGAGCGAAGATCCGCAGCGCGCCGAGGCGGTGCTGAAGAACATCACCGACAACTACCTGCAGCAGAACGTGGATCGCAAAACGGAAGAGGCGCAGCGAATGCTTGCGTTCCTGCAAGAGCAACTGCCGCAAACGCAAACCTCGCTCAACAACGCCGAAACCCAGCTCAATCAGTTCCGTCAGCAAAACGACTCGGTGGATCTGTCGCTGGAAGCCAAATCGGTGTTGGACACGCAGGTGCAGCTCGAAGCGCAGCTCAATGAACTGACCTTCAAGGAAGCGGAGATCTCCAAGCTCTATACCCGCGCGCACCCGGCTTACCGGGCGCTGCTGGAAAAGCGCGCCACGCTGGAAGCGGAAAAGGCGCGGCTGGGCAAACAGGTGCAGACGCTGCCGAAAATGCAGCAGGAGATCCTGCGTCTCACCCGAGATGTGCAGGTGGATCAGCAGGTTTACATGCAGCTGATGAACAAGCAGCAGGAGCTGAGCATCAGCAAGGCCGGCACGGTAGGCAACGTGCGCATTATCGATGAAGCGGAAACCGCCATTCGGCCGATCCAGCCGCAAAAGATGCTGATCGTGCTGTTGGCGCTGCTGCTGGGCGCCGGGGGCGCCGCTGCGGTGGTGCTGTTGCGCGCGGCCTTCCACCGCGGCATCAATGATATCGATACGCTGGAGAAGCGGGGCATCAACGTCTACGCCACCGTGCCGCTGTCGCCGTGGCAGGTGAAGCGCAACCGCGAGCAGCGTCATCTGTTGCCCAAATCCGGCGGCCGGCGCCTGCCGATCCTGGCGGTGGCCGAGCCGACGGATCTGTCGGTGGAGGCAATCCGCAGCCTGCGTACCAGCCTGCATTTCGCCATGCTGGAAGCCAAAAACAATATTCTGATGGTCTCCGGTGCCAGCCCGGAAAGCGGCAAGAGCTTCACCAGTACCAACCTGGCGGTGGTCGTGGCGCAGGCCGGGCAGCGGGTATTGCTGATCGACGCGGATATGCGCAAAGGCTTTCTGCATCGCTGGCTGGCCGAGGATGGACATCGCGGTTTGTCCGACATGCTGGTGGGCGACGTGATGGCGGAACAGGCGGTGCGAAAAACCGCCATCGCCAACCTGGACTTCGTGCCGCGCGGCCAGGTGCCGCCGAATCCGTCCGAACTGCTGATGCATCGCCGCTTCGCCGACTTCCTGCGCTGGGCCGGGCAAAACTACGATCTGGTGCTGATCGATACGCCGCCGATTCTGGCGGTGACGGATGCGGCGATCGTCGGTCATCACGCCGGCACCTCGCTGCTGGTGGTGCGTTTTGAAGTGAACACCGTCAAGCAGATCGAAACCAGCATGCGCCGTTTCGAACAGAATGGGGTGGCGATCAAAGGCGTGATCCTCAACGGCATGGTAAAAAAATCCGCCACCGATGCGGGTTACTACGCCTTCGCCTATCCGAGCCATCAGGAAGAAAAGGTGCCGTAAGCGCATGAAAGCGATGCTGATGAACTCTTTGTGGTTAATGCTGGAGCGGGTATCGCTGAGTCTGTCGGGGATTTTCGTTTCGGTGTACGTCGCGCGCTATCTCGGGCCGGCGCAATACGGTTTGATTAACTACTTGCTGTCGGTGATCGCCATCGCCGTGCCGCTGGTGCAACTGGGGGCGGACGCGGTGCTGTTCAACCGCGTCGCCAAACGGCGCCGGAGCGGCATGCGGCTGATGCTGGCTTCGATGCGCATCCGCCGCCAGCTGTTTGCGCTGATCGCGCTGCCGCTGATGGCCTGGACGCTGTTGACGCAGGATCGCACCAACCAAATCATGATGCTGCTGATGTTGATCAGCGCGTATTTCTCCGTGCAGGACGTCTACAAAATCTATTACGACGCGCTGCTGAAGTCGAAGTTGAACACATTGATCAACAACGTCGCGCTGTTGCTGTCGATCGTGATGCGGCTCGGCCTGGTGTACGCGCAATTGCCGCTGGTGTGGTTTGCGCTGCCCTATGTGCTGAGCAGCCTGCTGCCTTATGCGGTGCGCTGGGTGCTGTTCCGTCGCGAGCAGGCGCAGATGCCGGCGATCAGCGGCAGACACAAACGGCGCTACGGCCGCTACCTGTTCAGCGTCGGCTTGCCGCTGGCGATCTCCAGCCTGTCGATCGTCATTTATACGCGCATCGATCAGATCATGCTGGGCAACTATTTGGGAGAACACAGCGTCGGGCTTTACAGCGCCGCCATCACGCTGAGCCAGGGGTGGGTATTCGTGCCTATCGCGCTGATCATGTCGATGATGCCAGGCGTGGCGAACGCCGGTTCGGAGCAGGAACAAGAGGCGCGCATTCGCCAGCTGTATCTGATGGTGCTGGTGCTTTCGATGCCGGTGATAGCGGTGCTGTCGCTGTTTCCGCAGCAGATAGTCGCGCTGATGTTCGGCGACAGTTACCGGCAAACGGCGACCATTCTGGCGCTGTGCTCGGTGACGTCGCTGTTCTCGGTGATGGGAACGGTGTCTTACCGCGCCATCGTGCTGTTCAGCGGCTATCGATTCATCGCCATCAAAATGCCGCTGGCGGCGTTGGCCAACGTGGTGATGAATTTCATCCTGATCCCGCGCTACGGGATCATGGGCGCGGCGATATCGACGTTGATCACGGAGTTTATTTCATTCTTTGTGCTCAACAGCTTTTTCAGAGGAGGAAAAATTACGCGTTTGCAGGTGACTTGCTATCGGTGTTTTCCGCAATTAATAGGGAAGGTACGAGAAATATATGTTAAATAATCTGGTGAAAGGGTTATACCGACGTATGCCCGATGCAATATATCATCAGTTAAAATACGCAATGTTTTTCCGCAAGGTGCCGCATCTGGCTCATCCGGTGGGGTACAGCGAAAAACTGATGCGTAGGAAAGTTTATCCACTGGCGATATATACGCAGCTATCCGATAAATATCGGGTGAGAGAGTATATCGAACAGCTATGGGGCAAAGAGTATTTGATCGATCTTTACGCGCACGGCAACGAATTTACGGAAGAGATGTATCAGCAGCTGCCCGAGTCGTTTGTGATTAAAGCCAACCATGGCAGCGGATATAACAAGCTGGTATTTGATAAAAGCCAAACCGGTTATAACGAACTGCGGGTGTTGACCAACAGTTGGCTGCGGCAAAGTTTTTATCAGGTTTATCGCGAGCGGCATTATAAAGATATTCCACCTTGCATCATGGTGGAAAGAATGCTGATCGACGAAGGGCAAATACCGAACGACATCAAGATCCACTGTTTTAATCTTGACGGTGAGGTGCGCTTCTTTATTCAGATCGATTATCAGCGCTTTATCGATCATCGCCGCGATTTCTTTGATGCGGACTGGAACCGCACCGAGATCCGCATGGGCGTGCCGAACAGCGACGTGCCGATGTCGTGCCCCAGCGGGCTAAAGGAGATGCTGCGGCTGGCGCGCCAGGTGGCGGAACAATTCTCGTACGTACGCGTCGATTTTTATCAGGTGCAGGATCGCATTTATTTTGGCGAGCTGACTTTCACCCCGGGGGCCGGATTACAACGGCTGATGCCAGAAACGATTGAACAAGAATGGGGAGGGTATTTTCATACGTAGCTGAAACAGGCCGTTGGCTGCGCGTACTCGACCCGAGGCGGGGGGATAACCGGGCAGGGATATGCTGCGATAACAAACTTTTTCTCTGGCATCAGGCTGCACTCGCCAGTTGATAATAGCTTTTGAGGTATTAAATGGACTTATCAATTGTTATTCCCGCTTTTAATAATTCAAACCATCTCGCCGCCACGCTGGCGCGCATGACCCATTATTGCGCCGGTTTTGATTATGAAATTATCGTGGTCGATTATTCATCGGAAGCCGGTGAGTCGGAAAAAATACACGGACTGTTGGCGGCGAATCATCGCGCCAGGCTGCATGAAAGCCGGGTGCGCGGCAATATCGCCGTCGCCTGCAATATCGGTTTTCGCCTGGCGCGTTCTGAGGTGGTTTTTTTTCTGGAACCGGAAGATATGTTTGGCACCAATTATATCATCCGGCGCTTGAGACGGCATGAGGACACGCGGATCGATATCGTGTTCGGCAATTACACCACGGTCAACGACAAGAATGTGCGCAGCTACGTGTTTAATTATCAAGAGGGCGTGGCCGGGGAAGATTTCTTATTTATCGAGATGGGAGATATTCGCACCTCGACCATCAGCGTGCGCAAGAAACAAGACCGGCGGTTTTTATTTCCGGAGTTTTTGGCCCGTTACCAGGACTGGGGGTTTTTGGTCAACGCCACCAACCTGGGCGCCCGGGTGGTTCACGATCAGGGCGGTGGGGTGTTCATCCGCTGCGGCGACGAGGATCTGAACCGCTGCCGATTGAACATCGACGCCAGCGAACGCTTTATCGATACCTATCTGCAGGCCAGCGGCCGTTATATCAGCGGCTTTGCCTGTAAACACCTGCTGGCTTCGCTGTACAGCGAAGATCTGCAGGCTTTCAACTACTACTCATCGCGCATGGAGCGCCACACCCTGAGCGGCAAATTCAAGGCGATCAAGCTGTATGGCGACTGTCTGGCCAGGCTGGGACTGTTTCCATTGGGGGGGAGGCTGCTGCGCACGGCCCGCGAGGGATTACGGAGGTGACATGCAACCGCGGAAAATCGCAATTGTAATCGAAGACATCGGCGGCAAAGGCGGCACCGAACGGGTGGCCAGCAGCCTGGCCAATGCGCTGACCACCCGCTTCGGCCACCAGGTCGAACTGATATCCATCTGCGGGGATCGGGCGTTCTATCCGTTGGAGCCGGCGGTGACGCTGCGCTTCATGCGCGGCAAGACGCTGCTCTGGCCGTGGCGCCTGGCGCTGTTCTTACGCCGCGGCCGCTATGACGCCATCATCACCGTCTCGATGGGGAAACTCTCGGTGATCATGGTGCCTTACCTGCGGCTGTTGTGTCCCGGCAGCCGCTTGGTGCTGAGTGAACATGTCAGTTTCCACCAGTATCCGTGGCCGATGAAGTGGCTGAAGGTGCTGATCTACCGGCTGGGCGATCGCACCGTGCTGCTGACGCAAAAAGATCTGGCGAATATCGGCCGCTGGGTGCCCGCCCGCAAATGTCGGGTGATTGAGAACGTGTCGCCGTTTCCGCTGCGGGCGCCGCATCCGGAACAGCAACAGCCGGTGGCGCTGGCGGTCGGCCGACTGTGCCACCAGAAAGGCTTCGACCGGCTGATCGCCGCCTGGCGGCAGGTGGCGCAGCAGGCGCCGGAGTGGCGGCTGCACATCGTCGGCGATGGCCCGGATCGGGCGGCGTTGCAACGGCAGATCGCCGATTACGGGCTCGACGACCGGGTGCAGCTGCTGCCGGCCACCGCGGATATCGCCGGGCATTACCGGCAGGCGAGCCTGTTGCTGATGACCTCTCGCTACGAAGGCCTGCCGATGGTGCTGATCGAAGCCATGAGCTTCGGCCTGCCGCTGGTGGCTTTCGACTGTCTGACCGGCCCGGCGGAGCTGATCGACGATCGCGAAAACGGTTATCTGGTGGCGGACGGCGACGTCGACACCTTCAGTCAGCGCGTCCTGGCGCTGATCGGCGACGACGAACTGCGTCGCCGCTTCTCCCACCGTGCGTTGGAAAAGGCGCAGCGGTTTGTGCCTGAACGTATTTACCCCCAGTGGCAAGAGCTTATCGTCTGAGGTAATCATCATGGAAAAAGTGTCCGTCATTATGCCGGCTTATAACGCCGCCGGTTTTATCCGCGAGTCGATCCTTGGCGTATTGAATCAAACTTATCAGGACTATCACCTGTATGTGATTGACGACGCCTCCACCGACAACACCGCTGAGGTGGTCAAGCCGTTCATTCACGATCGGCTGACCTACATCCGCAACAACGCCAATCAGGGGGTGGCCGAAACGCGCAACATCGCCATCGAGGCGGCGCGCGGCGACTACATCGCGTTTTGCGACAGCGACGATGTTTGGCACCCGAATAAGCTGGCCCGCCAGGTCGGCATCCTTAAAACCCAGCGTTACGACGTGGTCTGCTCGCACTATTACACCTTCGAGAATGACCTGGCGCAGGTGAAAAATTACCGCGGCGCCGGGGAGATCATCGCCTACCGCGACATGTTGAAAAGCAACTGGATCGGCAACCTGACCGGCATGTACAACCAGCGCCGGGTCGGCAAGGTCTACCAGCGCAAGGTCGGGCATGAAGACTACGTGATGTGGCTGTCTATTCTGGAGCGTGCGCGCAATCGCCTGGCGTACTGCATTCCGGAGCCGCTGGCGTTTTACCGGCTGTCCGCCAATTCGCTGTCCGGCAACAAGATCCGCGCGGCGGACTGGCAGTGGCAGATCTACCGTCGTCATCTGGGGCTCTCTTATCAAAAATCCTGCTACCTGTTCTTCTCCTATCTGTACAGCGCGGTGATGAAAAGACAATGACCAGCAAAATCTTGAACGCAGCCTGCGTGCTGATCGGATGCGGGCTGGCGGCTCAGGCCGGGGCGGCGGGCTGCGAGACCAATCTGCTGACCAACCCCGGCTTTGAGCAGGGACAGACGGGCTGGTCGCTGCCGCCGGCCAAGGTGGTCTCCGGCGGCCGCAGCGGCCGCGCCAGCCTGTACTACAGCAATCCTGACCCGGCGGAGTATCACCAGATGCTGCAAACGCTGCAGGTGAAAGCGGGCCAGACGATCGCGTTCGGCGTGTGGGTGCGCGGCGATAACCTGCGCGGCAAAGGCGATCAGCCGGGCGCCGGGGTGTACGTCGAAAGCTATGACGCCAAGGGGCGCCACCTGGCCGGCAGCTACCCGCAAGGCCTGCTGGGCAGCAGCGGTTGGCAGCCGGTGGAAGGCAGTTTCACCGTGCCGGCAGAGGCCACCACCACCGTACTGGGGCTGTATATGCGCATGGGCACGACCGGCAACGCCTGGTTCGACGATGCCTACGTTTGCAGCCAGCCGACGGCGCCGGCGTTGTATCAGATGCGAGCCGGCGGGCAATCGGCCTCCAGCCTGATCGAAGTGCAGCAGCCTCAGGAAGTGCAGGTGGAAAGTACGCTGCTCGATAGCCAACGCACCGCGGTGCGGCAGGAGAGCCGCCGCTACCATGTCGCTGAGCGTCAGCGCGTAGAGTTCTCGCTGCCGGCCAACCTGGCCGCCGGCGAGTACCGCCTGCAGCAGCAGGTGACGGACGTGGCGTCGAAGCACAGCCGGAGCAGCGAAATGCCGGTCAGCATCGGCGAGGCGCCGCCGAAAGTGGCGTTGGACGAGCAGGGCTATACGCTGCGGCAGGGCAAGCGCTTCTTTCCGCTGGGCATCTACATGTACGGCAACATGGCGACCGATGAGCATCTGGCGCGCATCCGCGACGCCGGTTTCAACACCGTGCTGAATTACAACTACGGCGCAGGGCGCGACCCGTACGCCTATTTCCGCAAAACGCAGCAGTACGGGCTGCAGGTGATTTTCTCGCTGAAGGATTTCTACCCCGGCCTCGACTCTGCGCCGAAAACGCGCCTGAGCTACCCGCAGTTGACGGCGTCTTATGTGGAGAAGTTTAAAACTCAGCCGAACCTGCTCGCCTGGTACATCAACGATGAGCTGGCGCCGAAGTACGCGCCGCAGATAGAGCAGATGCATCTGCAGGTGAAGCAACAAGACCCTGACCATCTGACCTTTCAGGCGCTGAATCAGACCGGCGCGCTCAACGCCTATTTCAACAGTTCCGACGTGTTGGCCAGCGATCCTTATCCGGTCGGACGCGATGCCGACATGACGCGCACGCTGGAATACTCGCGCCTGACGGTGCAGGTGGCGCGTCAGGCGAAGGGCGCCTGGCTGGTGATGCAGATCATGGATCACGCCGCCTATGAGCCGCACCGCAAGCCGCGCCAGCCGAGCGAAGCGGAGATCCGCAACCAGGCCTGGCTGGGGCTGATCGGCGGCGTCAAAGGGCTGCTGTTCTACTCCTATACCGACCTGTTCTACAAGCGCCGCAGCGATGATTTCAACCAACAGGAATTCGACGGTATCTGGCAAGGGGTTGCCCGCGTGGCGCAACAGATCGACAGCTTCACGCCGTACCTGCTCTCGGGCGAAAGTGCGACGCTGTCCGGCAACAACACCGCCGTACCGGCGCGGCTGTTTATCGACGGCGAGCGCGGCCTGGTGCTGATCGCCAACCCGTACTATCGGCCGATGGCCGCCCGTTTTGACTTGCCGCCCGGCTGGCGCTGGCAGGGGCAGCCGCAGATCGACGCCAAATTGCCCGCGGTGGGCAGCAGCGCGCTGTGGGTGCAACGAGACACTAGCAATCAATAAGGATACCCGTTCATGACTATCACGCTAAGCCTGATCGTCCCGGTGTATAAGGTGGAAGCCTACATCGAAGCGTGCCTGGACTCGGTGCTGAGTCAATTGCCCGACTGGGCGGAAGTGATCCTCGTCGATGACGGCAGCCCGGACGGCTCCATCGCCGTCGCGCAAGAGGTGCTGTGCCGTTATCCGGCGTTGAAAACGCAGGTCAGCATCCTGCGCCAGGAAAACCAGGGGTTGAGCGCCGCGCGCAACGCCGGGATCGCCCATGCCGAAGGCGAATATCTCGGTTTTCTGGACTCCGACGACGTGCTGCTGCCGGGCTATTTCAGCATTTTGGGGCGCCTGCTGGCGGATAACCCGCAGGTGGAAATCGTGGCGTTCAACGCCCAGCGCTTCTCGCGGCTCAAAAACGGCAAGATAGAACCGGATGGCCTGATGGCGATCGTGCCCGGCAACGCCGCGCCACAGGAACGCGAGCCGCATATGGCGCTGCTGGCGGACAGTTTTAACCGCAGCCTGTGGTACGCCTGGGCGCGGATTTATCACCGTTCGCTGTTCAACGACGCCGCGTTTCCGGCGGGGCGCAACTTCGAGGATATCCAGCTGATCCCGCAGCTGTATCTGAAAGCGAACCGCATCGTGGTGTGCGACACGCCGTTGGTAGGATACCGCGCTAACCCCAACGGCATCACGCGCGCGCCGAAGCGGCGGGATTTGGACGATCTCGATTACGCCATCGAGCGCGCTGACAGCGGGCGTCGCCGCGAGGGGGGGAAGGGATTCCACTCGGTGCTGTTCGTCACCACGCTGAAGGCGCGCCTGCTGGTCGGGCTGGACTTCTTCGGCCTGCGCGACGCGCTGCGGGAAACCGCCGAGCTGAAACGGCGCTATGCCCGGCTGCGGGCGGAGGAGCGGCAAATGCTGAGCCGCAAGAACCGCCTGTTCTACCGCAGTCCGCTGGTCTACTACCTGATGGCCAGTCTCTACAACCGTTTCGGGTGAATCTGACCGTGCCCGAACGACGATAAACCCGTGTGGAAGCCCATTATGAGTATCAAAGTCAGCGTCATTATTCCGACCTATGGCCGCAGCGAACTGCTGGCGCGCGCCATCGACAGCGTCCTGGCGCAAACCCATCAGCCGGTGGAGATCGTGGTGGTGGACGATAATCCGCCGAACCATCCGCAGCGCCAGGCCACCCGCGAACGGCTGGCCGGCTATATTGCCGCCGGGCAGATCGTCTATTGCCCGCGCGCGCGCAACGGCGGCGGGGCGCGGGCGCGCAACAGCGGCATCCTGCACGCCACCGGGGAATACCTCACTTTTCTGGACGACGACGATTATTACCATCCGGAGAAGATCGCCCGTCAGCTGGCCTTTATGCAGCGCGGCGATTACCCCGTCAGCCTGTGCGATATGGATATTCTGCAGGACGGCCAAATCAGCGCCGAGCGCTATTACCGCGCCCGCTGCGACGGGCTGGAGGACTTCATGCTGGCCGGCGTCGCTTACACGCCGATGATCATGCTGCGCCGCGAGGCAGCGATCGCGGTGCGCGGGTTCTTCAATACCCCGCGTTATCAGGATCATATCTTCATTTATCGCCTGCTGGCGGCGGGCATGCGCATCGGCACGTTGCACGAGCGCCTGGCGGTGCATAACGATCACGACGGTGAGCGTATTACCTCCAGCCCGAAAGGCATCATCGGCTATCACAACAAAATGCGGTTCGAGCGCCGGTTGATGCCGCAGATTTCGCCGCGGGCGCGCAAGGTGATGCGGCTGCGCCACACCTGCATCACGTCGCGCATCATCACCGACAGCCGAAGCCGCCTCGGCGGCGTGCTGCACGGCATGAAGGGCATCATCTACGTCAACAGCGGGGTGATGGCCGGCGTTTACATGAAGAACATTCTGCGCAACGTCTTCTTCCGCGGCGTCCCTTTCTGAAACCCGACGCGGGGTTTTCCCCCGCGTCCTACCCCCAAATACCCCGTCTTGCCTCCCACCCGTTCGCCTTCATATTGATATTCTGATTTATTCATTTTAATTCAAACAATTAATTCTATTTCTCACCCCTATACTTTGGTGGTATTTCCCGCCCGGCGCACGCGTCGCCCGCCGCTTTCTCTTGATCGCAATCAATCTGCCGCCGGTTGGCCGTCAGTAGGCTGGCGGCAGATTGAGCATGTCTTCTTATAACGACAAGAGCCTTCAGGAGCATTCCGGATGAGCAAATTTTTAGACCGTTTCCGCTATTTCAAGCAGTTGGCGGAGCCTTTTTCTGGCGATCATGGCCAGACCTTGAACACCAACCGCGACTGGGAAGACGGCTATCGCAGCCGTTGGCAGCATGACAAAGTGGTGCGTTCCACCCATGGCGTGAACTGCACCGGTTCCTGCAGTTGGAAGATCTACGTGAAGAATGGTCTGGTGACCTGGGAAACCCAGCAAACCGACTATCCGCGCACCCGCCCCGATCTGCCCAACCATGAGCCGCGCGGCTGCCCGCGCGGCGCCAGCTACTCCTGGTACCTGTACAGCGCCAACCGGTTGAAATACCCGCTGATGCGCAAGCGGCTGCTCAAACTGTGGCGCGAGGCGAAAGCGCAGCACAGCGATCCGGTCGAGGCCTGGGGATCGATCGTCGGCGATGCGGAAAAAGCCAAAAGCTACAAGGTGGCGCGCGGCCGTGGCGGTTTCGTCCGCTCAAGCTGGCAAGAGGTCAATGAACTGATCGCCGCCGCCAACGTCTATACCGCCAAAACCTTCGGCCCTGACCGCATTATCGGCTTCTCGCCGATCCCGGCGATGTCGATGGTGTCCTACGCCGCCGGCGCCCGTTACCTGTCGCTGATCGGCGGCGCCTGCCTGAGCTTCTACGACTGGTATTGCGATTTGCCGCCGGCTTCGCCGATGACCTGGGGCGAGCAGACCGACGTGCCGGAGTCCGCCGACTGGTACAACTCCTCCTACATCATCGCCTGGGGCTCCAACGTGCCGCAGACGCGCACCCCGGACGCCCACTTCTTTACCGAAGTGCGCTACAAGGGCACCAAAACCGTGGCGGTGACGCCGGACTACGCCGAAGTCGCCAAGCTGTGCGACCACTGGCTGAATCCGAAGCAGGGCACCGACAGCGCGATGGCGCTGGCGATGGGCCATGTGATGCTGAAAGAGTTCCATCTCGACCGCGAAGTCGGCTACTTCCGCGACTACGTGCGCCGCTATACCGACATGCCGATGCTGGTGCTGCTGGAGCCGCGTGAAGGCGGCCACTACGCCGCCGGCCGCCTGCTGCGCGCCGCCGATCTGGTGGACGGACTGGGCCAGGAAAACAATCCCGAGTGGAAAACCGTCGCTATCGACAGCCGCAGCGGCGAGCTGGTGGCGCCGCAGGGCTCCATCGGTTTCCGCTGGGGCGAGAAGGGCAAGTGGAACCTGGAGCAGCGCGAAGGCAAGTCGCAACAGGAGGTTGAGCTGCAGCTCAGTCTGCTGGGCATGCATGACGACGTTGCCGAGGTGGGCTTCCCGTACTTCGGCGGTGCCGACAGCGAGCATTTCAACAGCGTAGCGCTGGACGAGATCCTGCTGCACAAGCTGCCGGTGAAACGCCTGCGGCTGGCGGACGGCAGCGAAGCGCTGGTGACCAGCGTGTATGACCTGACGCTGGCCAACTACGGCCTGGATCGCGGGCTGGGCGACGCCAACTGCGCCGCCGACTATGACGAGGTCAAGGCTTACAGCCCGGCCTGGGCCGAGCAGATCACCGGCGTGTCGCGCCACAATATCATCCGCATTGCCCGCGAGTTCGCGGAAAACGCCGAGAAGACCCACGGCCGTTCGATGATCATCGTCGGCGCCGGCGTCAACCACTGGTATCACATGGACATGACCTACCGCGGCCTGATCAATATGCTGATCTTCTGCGGTTGCGTCGGCCAGAGCGGCGGCGGCTGGGCGCACTATGTCGGCCAGGAAAAACTGCGGCCGCAAACCGGCTGGCTGCCGCTGGCGTTCGGCCTCGACTGGCAGCGCCCGCCGCGCCATATGAACAGCACCTCGTTCTTCTACAACCATTCCAGCCAATGGCGCTATGAAACCGTCGGCGCCGATGAGCTGCTGTCGCCGCTGGCGGACAAGTCGCGCTTCGGCGGCAGCCTGATCGACTTTAACGTGCGCGCCGAGCGCATGGGCTGGCTGCCGTCGGCGCCGCAGCTGGGCGCTAACCCGTTGCGCCTGGCGGAGCAGGCCCGTGCCGCCGGCCAGTCGCCGGTTGAGTTCACCGTCGACAGCCTGAAGAGCGGTGCGCTGGGCTTTGCCGCCGAGCAGCCGGACAATCCGCAGAACTTCCCGCGCAACCTGTTCGTCTGGCGCTCCAACCTGCTGGGCTCTTCCGGCAAGGGCCATGAATACATGCTCAAATACCTGTTGGGCACCGAGAACGGCATCCAGGGCAAAGATCTCGGCCAGCAGGGCGGCGTGAAGCCGCAGGAAGTGGAATGGCGCGAGCAGGGCGGCGAAGGCAAACTGGATCTGGTGGTGACGCTCGATTTCCGCATGTCGAGCACCTGCCTGTATTCCGACGTGGTGCTGCCGACCGCCACCTGGTACGAAAAAGACGACATGAACACCTCCGACATGCATCCGTTCATTCATCCGCTGTCGGCGGCGGTCGATCCGGCCTGGGATTCGAAGAGCGACTGGGAAATCTACAAGGGCATCGCCAAAGCCTTCTCCGAGGTGTGCGTCGGCCATCTGGGCCAGGAAACCGACGTGGTGACCTTGCCTATTCAGCACGACTCCGCCGCCGAGCTGGCGCAGCCTTACGGCGTGCAGGACTGGAAGAAAGGCGAGTGCGAACTGATCCCCGGCAAAACCGCGCCGCACATCATCGCGGTGGAGCGCGATTATCCGGCCACCTACGAGCGCTTTACCTCCTTGGGGCCGTTGATGGACAAACTGGGCAACGGCGGCAAGGGCATCAGCTGGAACACCCAGACCGAGGTCGATTTCCTCAAGCAGCTTAACTACGTCAAGGCCGATGGCCCGGCGGCGGGGCGGCCGAAGATCGAGAGCGCGATAGACGCGGCGGAAGTGATCCTGTCGCTGGCGCCGGAAACCAACGGCCAGGTGGCGGTGAAAGCCTGGGAAGCGCTGAGCAACGTCACCGGCCGCGATCACCGGCATCTGGCGCTGAACAAGGAAGACGAGAAAATTCGCTTCCGCGACATTCAGGCGCAGCCGCGCAAAATCATCTCCAGCCCAACCTGGTCCGGCCTGGAAGACGAGCACGTCTCCTATAACGCCTGCTACACCAACGTGCATGAGCTGATCCCGTGGCGCACCCTCAGCGGCCGTCAGCAGCTGTATCAGGATCACGAGTGGATGCGCGCCTTCGGCGAAAGCCTGCTGGCGTATAGGCCGCCGATCGACACCCGCGCCGCGCAGCCGCTGCTCAACAGCAAACCGAACGGCAACAAGGAGAAGGCGCTGAATTTCCTGACGCCGCACCAGAAGTGGGGCATTCACTCCACCTACAGCGACAACCTGCTTATGCTGACGCTGTCGCGCGGCGGCCCGATCGTCTGGCTGAGCGAAGACGACGCCAAAGATCTGGGCATCGCGGACAACGACTGGATCGAGGCCTTCAACGCCAACGGCGCGCTGACGGCGCGCGCGGTGGTCAGCCAGCGTATCCCGGCGGGGATGACCATGATGTACCACGCGCAGGAGCGCATCGTGAATCTGCCCGGCTCGGAGATCACACGCCAACGCGGCGGCATCCATAACTCGGTGACCCGCGCTTGCCCGAAACCGACCCACATGATCGGCGGCTATGCGCAGCTGGCCTACGGCTTCAACTACTACGGCACCGTCGGCTCCAACCGCGACGAGTTCGTGGTGGTGCGCAAGATGAACCGTATTGATTGGTTGGACGATGAAGGCAACGACTACGCGCAGGGCAGTCAGCAGGAGAACAACAAATGAAAATTCGTTCGCAAGTCGGCATGGTGCTGAATCTGGACAAGTGCATCGGTTGCCACACCTGTTCGGTCACCTGCAAGAACGTCTGGACCAGCCGCGAGGGGATGGAATACGCCTGGTTCAACAACGTGGAAAGCAAGCCCGGCGTCGGGTATCCGCACGCCTGGGAAGATCAGGAAAAATGGAAGGGCGGCTGGATCCGTAAAATCAACGGCAAACTGGAGCCGCGCATGGGCAGCCGCGTCGGCGTGCTGGCGAAAATCTTCGCCAACCCGGACGTGCCGGCGCTGGATGACTACTACGAGCCGTTCGATTACGACTACCAGCACCTGCACACCGCCAAACCGGGCAAACACCAGCCGGTGGCACGCCCGCGCTCGGTGATCACCGGCCGGCGCATGAACAAGATCGAAAACGGCCCGAACTGGGAAGAGATCCTCGGCGGAGAGTTCGAAAAACGTTCGCAGGACAAGAACTTCGACAACCTGCAGAAGGCGATGTACGGCCAGTTCGAAAACACCTTCATGATGTATTTGCCGCGCCTGTGCGAGCACTGCCTCAACCCGGCCTGCGTCGCCACCTGCCCGAGCGGGGCGATCTACAAGCGCGGTGAAGACGGCATCGTGCTGATCGACCAGGACAAGTGTCGCGGTTGGCGCATGTGTCTGACCGGTTGCCCGTACAAGAAAATCTACTTCAACTGGAAGAGCGGCAAGTCCGAGAAGTGCATCTTCTGCTACCCGCGCATCGAAGCCGGGCAGCCGACGGTCTGTTCGGAAACCTGCGTCGGCCGCATCCGCTACCTCGGCGTGCTGCTGTACGACGCCGATCGCATCGAGCAGGCGGCGGCGGTGGAAAGCGACAAGGATCTGTACCAGAGCCAGCTCGATATCTTCCTCGATCCGCATGACCCGAAGGTGATTGCTCAGGCGCTGGCGGACGGCGTGCCGCAGGGCGTAATCGAAGCCGCTCAGCAGTCGCCGGTGTACAAAATGGCGATGGACTGGAAGCTGGCGCTGCCGCTGCACCCGGAATACCGCACGTTGCCGATGGTGTGGTACGTGCCGCCGTTGTCACCGATTCAATCGGCCGCCGACGCCGGCGAGCTGGCGCACAGCGGCGTATTGCCGGACGTCGAGAGCCTGCGCATCCCGGTGCAGTATCTGGCGAACCTGTTGACCGCCGGCGATACCGAGCCGGTGCTGTTGGCGCTGAAACGCATGCTGGCGATGCGCCACTACAAACGGGCGGAAACCGTCGACGGCGTGGTGGACATCAGCGCACTGGAGCAGGTCGGTCTGAGCGAAGCGCAGGCGCAGGAGATGTATCGCTACCTGGCGATCGCCAACTATGAAGATCGCTTCGTGGTGCCGTCGAGCCACCGCGAGCTGGCGCGCGAAGCCTTCCCAGAAAGCAAAGGCTGCGGTTTCAGCTTCGGCGACGGCTGCCACGGCAGCGACGGCAAGTTCAATTTGTTCAACAGCCGTCGTATCGATGCCATTGACGTGACCGCGAAAACCGCGCGGCCGGAGGATGCCTCATGATCAGTCTGAAAGTGATCGCCCGCCTGCTGGATTACCCGGAGCAGGCGCTGTTTGACCATCAGCAGGCGCTGATTGAAGCGCTGGAACCGGCCAGCGAGCTGGATCTGCACCACAGCGCGCTGCTGATTCTGTTTATCCGCCGCCTGTGCGCGCGCCCGTTGCTGGACGCGCAGGCCGACTATTGCGAGCTGTTCGATCGCGGCCGCGCCACCTCGCTGCTGCTGTTTGAGCACGTGCACGGCGAGTCGCGCGATCGCGGCCAGGCGATGGTTGACCTGATGGCGCAGTACCGCGCCGCCGGGCTGGAGATCGACAGCCGCGAGCTGCCTGATTTCCTGCCGCTGTACCTGGAGTATCTGGCCAGCCGCAGCGCGGCACAGGCGCGGGAAGGGCTGCAGGACATTGCGCCGATCCTGGCGCTGCTGGGCGCGCGCTTGCAGCAGCGCGAAAGCCCGTACGCGGTGCTGTTCGATCTGCTGTTGGCGCTGTCCGGCAGCGATGCGCAGGCGCAGGCGCTGAAGACGCAGGTGGCGCAAGAGGCGCGCGACGATACGCCGCAGGCGCTGGATGCGGTATGGGAAGAGGAGCAGGTCAAATTTCTCGGCGAGCAGGGCTGCGCCTCCGCCCAGCAGACGGCGCACCAGCGGCGCTTCGCCGGCGCGGTGGCGCCACAGTATCTGGACCTGACGGATGCGTTAACCGGAACCAAAGGACGCTAATCATGCAATTTTTGAATCAGTTCTTCTTCGACATCTACCCTTATCTGGCCGGCGCGGTGTTCCTGATCGGCAGCTGGCTGCGCTACGACTACGGGCAGTACAGCTGGCGCGCCGGCTCCAGCCAGATGCTGGATAAAAAGGGTATGCGGCTGGCGTCCAACCTGTTCCACATCGGCATTATCGGCATCTTCGCGGGCCACTTCCTCGGCATGCTGACGCCGCACTGGATGTATGAGGCCTTCCTGCCGATCGACGTGAAGCAGAAGCTGGCGATGATCGCCGGCGGCGCCTGCGGCCTGATGACGCTGATCGGCGGCGCGCTGCTGCTGAAGCGCCGGTTGACCAACCCGCGGGTGCGCGCCACCAGCAGCTTCGCCGACATCATGATCCTGACGTTGTTGGTGGTGCAGGTGTGCCTGGGGTTGCTGACCATTCCGTTCTCCGCCCAGCATATGGACGGCAGCGAAATGATGAAGCTGGTGGCCTGGGCGCAGGCGGTCGTGACCTTCCACGCCGGCGCTTCTGCGCACCTGGAAGGCGTGGCGCTGATCTTCAAGCTGCATATGGTGCTGGGCATGACGCTGTTCGTGCTGTTCCCGTTCTGCCGCCTGGTGCATATCTGGAGTGCGCCGGTAGAGTACCTGACCCGCCGTTACCAGCTGGTGCGCAACCGCCGCTGAGCCTGACCCCGCCGCCGCCGATCGCCAGCGGCGGCGCTATTCCGATAATTCTCCCGCCGTCTGCCCATTCTCGTCGCCTTGTCGTAAACTCACTATCTCAGTTATGTTACGTTTATGCTTCCGCCGACGGACGTCGGCCTGTGGTAGCCGATAACAAGAGATACCGCCTTGATGAAAGGCATTTTGGGACATAAAAACCGGGGATGATCCGTGTGGTCTGCGCGCCGTACGGGAGAATCGCTTTATGGATAGTCAGGTTAATCAATAACAATAATGACCACACAATTACGCTCACCCGAGCTGCTGCCTCTGAAAATCATCGCCACCGGGGCCGCGTTGCCGCCTAACCGCGTGGCGTCCTCTGCGCTCGACGCTCGGCTGGGGAAACCGGCCGGCTACGTTGAAAAACGCTCGGGCATCGTTTACCGCTATCACGCCGCCGACGATGCCAGCCAGGCCGAACTCGCCGCTGCCGCGCTGCAAGATGCGCTGGCTCGCCACGCCATTCCGGCGGACTCGATCGATCTGCTGATCTCTGCCTCGGCGATTTCGGTGCAGGCGCTGCCGTGCACCGCCGCGCACATTCTCAAGGTGGCGGGGCTGGCGCCGGGCACGCCGGGCTTCGACATCAACAGCAGCTGCGTCAGCTTTATCTCTGCGCTGCAGGTGGCGGCAGGGCTGCTGAACGCCGGGACGTATCGACGCATCGCCATCATCTCGGCAGATCTCGCTTCACGCGGCATCGACTGGCAGCACGAAGAGTCGTCGCTGATCTTCGGCGACGGCGCGGCCTGCGCCATTGTGGAGCGCGGCGACGGCGCCAGCGGCATCCTCGCCAGCCTGGTGGAAACCTACCCCGCCGGCAGCGAACTGTGCGAGATCCGCGCCGGCGGCACGCGTCGCAACCCGCGCGCCGGCATGTGTGAGCAAGACTTCCTGTTTCATATGCAGGGCAAGCCGCTGTTCCGCCAGGCGTCGGCGCTGATTGAGGGTTACCTCGATCGGCTGTTGAGCGCCAGCGGCCTGACCCTGGCGCAAATCGCCACCGTGGTGCCGCATCAGGCCAGCCATCTGTCGCTCGAACATATGCGCAAACGGCTGCACGTCTCCAGCGAGGCGCTGGTCGATATCTACCGCCATCATGGCAATCAGGTGGCGGCGTCTATCCCGACGGCGCTGCATGCCGCCGTGACCACCGGGCGCTTCAATCCCGGTCAGCCGGTGATGCTGATCGGCACCGCCGCCGGGCTGGCGCTGGCCGGCATGGTGTTGCTGCCATGAGGGTGCTGGTCACCGGGGCGACCAGCGGGCTGGGACGCAACGCGGCGCAGTGGTTGCTGGAGGCCGGACATCAGGTGCGCGCCACCGGCCGCGATGAACGGGCCGGCGCAACGCTGCGTCAGCTGGGCGCCGAGTTTTGCGCGCTCGATCTGGCGCAGGCCACGCCGCAGCAGTGTCGGGAGCTGGTGACCGACTGCGAATGGGTCTGGCACTGCGCGGCCAAGTCTTCGCCCTGGGGCGGCAAAGCGGAGTTTCACCGCATCAACGCCGTGGCAACGGAGAAGCTGGCGGAGGCGGCCGGGCGCTGCGGCGTGCGGCGCTTCGTGCATATCTCCACGCCGGCAATCTACTTCGATTTTCAGCCGCATTACGATCTTGACGAGGGTTACCGCGCCCGGCGCTTCGCCAATCACTATGCCGCCAGCAAGTATGCGGCCGAGCAGCGCCTGTTGGCGCAGGCGAAGATCTATCCGCAAACCACCTACATTATGCTGCGGCCGCGCGGCCTGTTTGGCCCGCACGATCGGGTGATCGTGCCGCGGCTGTTGCAGCAGCTCGAACGCGACCGCGGGGTATTGCGATTGCCCGGTGGCGGACAAGCGCTGCTGGATCTGACCTTCGCCCCCAACGTGGTGCACGCGATGGATCTGGCCAGCCGACAGCGCGGATTGCCGTCCGGCGCCGTGTACAACATCACCAACCACCAACCGCAGCGGCTGGCGGAGATGCTGGATGCGTTGCTGCGTCAGGAGCTGGGGCTGAGTTACCGGCTGCAGGCCGTGTCCTATCCGCTGCTGCATACGCTGGCCGGCGGCATGGAGCTGTGGGCGGCGCTGAGCGGCAAGGAACCGCTGTTGACGCGCTACAGCGTGGCGGCGGTGCATTTTGACATGACGCTGAGCCAGACCCGTGCGATCGAAGAGCTGGGTTACCGGCCGCGTTATTCGATGGAAGAGGGCATTCGTCTGACCGGCGAGTGGCTGCGGCGGCAAGGAGGCGGACAGCATGGCTAAGGTCACCGTGTTTGAAGTGGGCTATTGCACGCATATCGGCTGCATGGCGCTGCGCGGCGCCGGATTCCGGGTGTGCAAATTCCCGGCGCGCGCCTATCTGCTGGAGGTGGGGGAGCGCCGCTGGCTGTGGGATACCGGCTACGCGCGTTATTTTCAGCAGCACACGCAGTCGGGGCTGTTCAGCCTTTACCGCCGCATGACGCCGGTCTATTTCGATCCGGCCGAGTCGTTGGCGCATCAGCTGCGCGAAGCCGGTTACGCCGAGGGGGATATTCAGGCGCTGATTGTCTCGCATTTTCACGCCGATCACATCGCCGGGCTGCAGGATTTCAGCCAACTCGACTTTATTTGCTCCGGCGAGGGCTGGCAGCAAACCCGTGGGCTGCGCGGTTTCGCGGCGCTGAAGCGCGCCTTTATTCCCGGCCTGATCCCGGCGGATTTCGAGAGCCGTCTGCAGTTTATGGAGTCTTTTCCTGCGGTGGCGTTGCCCGCGCTGTTGGCGCCGTTCGATCGCGGTTACGCGCTGCCGGGCAGTGAAGGGCAGGTCGTGCTGGTGCCGTTGCCGGGGCATGCGGCCGGCCATATCGGCGCCTTTATTCTCACCGACGCCGGCTGGACGCTGCTGGCCAGCGACGCCGCCTGGTCGCCGCAGAGTTACCAGACGCTGCGCGGGCCTTCGCGCCTGGCCAATCTGGTGATGGACGACGCGGCGGCTTACACCCGCACCCTGGAGCGGCTCAACCAGCTGTGGGCGGGCGGTCAGGTCAACATTTTGCTGTGCCACGAGGGGGACCTGTGATCCCCTTCATGACCCTTTGGCACTATTTCCGCGCCCGGCGCCTGCGCTTTGGCGATCGTGCGGCGCTGGAGGCGCATCAGGCCCGACAGCTTGAGGGGTTTGCCCGCCGGGTGCTGAGCAAGAGTCCCTATTTTCAAGGCTTCAGCCGCCGGCCGTTCGCCGAATGGCCGCAGATGGACAAGGCGCTGATGATGGCGCAGTTCGACCGCATGAACACCGCCGGGCTGCGGCGCGATGCCGTGTTGGCCTGCGCGCAGCGCAGCGAGGCGGATCGCGATTTCACGCCGAAGATCGGGCGCTACAGCGTCGGATTGTCGTCCGGCACTTCCGGGCAGCGCGGCGTGTTTGTCGTCAGCCCGCGGGAACAGCAGGTGTGGGCCGGCGGCATGCTGGCGAAAATGCTGCCGGACGGGCTGTCGGCGGGCGAGCGCGTCGCGCTGTTTCTGCGCGCGGACAATAATCTCTATCACAGCGTGAACAACCGTTGGCTGAGCCTGGCGTTTTACGATTTGCTCGCGCCGTTCAGCGGCCACTTGCCGGCATTGGAACGGCAGGCGCCCAGCATCATCGTGGCCCCGGCGCAGGTGCTGCGCGCATTGGCGTTGGCGGTGCTGGCCGGGCAGGTGACGCTGTCGGTCAAAAAAGTGATCTCGGTCGCCGAGGTGCTTGAAGAACAGGATCGCCGCCTGCTGCAGCAGGTGTTTCCGGCGGTCGGCGAAGTGTATCAGGCTACCGAGGGGTTCCTCGCCGCCACCTGCGCGCACGGCACCTTGCACCTGAACGAGGAGTTTTTGCATATCGAGCCGCAGTGGATCGACGAACTGCGCTTCACGCCGCTGATCACCGACTTTACCCGCAGTACGCAGCCGATCGTGCGTTATCGGCTGGACGATGTATTGGTGCTGCGCAAGGAACCCTGCCCATGCGGGCAACCGACGCGGGCGATCGCCCGTATCGAGGGGCGGCGCGACGATCAGCTGATGCTGCCCGATGCGCAGCGGCAACCGCAGGCGGTGTTCGCCGATGCCTGCAGCCGAACGATCGCCAATGCGTTACCGCTGACCAGCGATTACCGCCTGATCCAGCATGGCGAACGGCGGTTGGAGCTGATTGCCGATTGCAGCCCGGCGGCGTTGGCGCACTGTCAGGCGCAGCTGATGGCGCTGTTCGCTCGTCAGGGCATCGCCACCGTTCGCCTCGAATGGCGGTTGACGGCGCAAGCGGTGCTGCCGCAGTTCGATCGCAAGCGGCGGCGCATCGTGCGCCGGGCGGAGGAGGCATGAAAAGCGCACTGTTCAGGCTATGGCACATGCTGCTGGGATGGGGCACGGTCGGCGTGGTGTATAGCCTGACCGATCGCCTGCAGGGTGCGGGAACCCTGTTGCCGCCGTCGGCGCTTGATCGGGCGATCCCGTTCAGCCCCACGGCCATCTGGCTCTATCTGTCGTTCTTCCTCATCGTCCCGGCGGGCTATCTGCTGGCGCCGCTGCCGCGGATCAAATGGCTGACGCTGGCGATGCAGCTGACCGCGCTGGGCGCCGGGGCGGTTTATCTGCTGTGGCCGACCACCATGGCCTATCCGCAGAACGATGGCGTCGGGATCAGCGCGCAACTGCTGGCGGCGTTAACCCGGGTGGACTCGCCGCAAAACTGCCTGCCTTCGTTGCATATGGCGCTGACGGTGCTGGCGGTGTGGGCGCTGAGCGACGGCGAACGCAAAGTGCGCACGGCGCTGTGGATGCTGTGGGGCGTGGCGATCGCGTTCTCGATTCTGCAACTGCGTCGGCATTTGTTTGTCGATTTGGCCGGCGGCGCGCTGCTGGCGCTGTTCGCCGGCTGGCTGGCCCTGCGCATGAAAACCCTGCGCCGGCGCGTCGTTAAAGGAGAAATGGGATGAGCGATCTGGCATTGCCGATAGTGTTCATGCTGTTCATCGTGGTGGCCGAGGCGGTGGCGCTGCAGTGGGGGCGTCGCGAGCCGATCAACTGGCACGATCTGGTGTTCAACCTGAATTCCGGCCATATCATGTTGTGGCTGTTCCGCGGGTTGGAGATCACCTGCTACGGCTACGTGGCCGCGCATTTCAGCCTGGGGCTGCTGGATGCCTGGCCGCCGCTGCTGATGTGGCTGTTCGCCCTGCTGGCGTGGGACTTCGGTTTCTACTGGCTGCACCGTCTGCACCATCGTTTCCGCCTGCTGTGGGCGGTGCACGTGGTGCACCATCAGGGCGAGCACTTTAATCTGTCGCTGGGGGTGCGCAACTCCTGGTATTCGTCGCTGACGTCGATCCCGTTCTTTTTGCTGCTGGCGTTGGCGGGGGTGCCGCTGTCGGTGTTCGTTGCGGTCTCTATTTTTCATTACAGCATTCAGCTGTTTAACCACAATGCGCTGACGCCGAAGCTCGGCGTGCTGGAAAACATCCTGGTCACGCCGGCGCATCACCGGGTGCATCACGTCAAGGACATGGCGTATTCCAATAAGAACTTCGGCGGCAGCTTTATCTTCTGGGACAAGCTGTTCGGCACCTTTTGCCCGGCATTGCCGAGCACGCCGTTCAGCTATGGCGTCGGCGGCGACAGGCCGTCCGCCAACCCATTCTGGGCGAGCAATCTGCCGTTCCTGCGTTATTTGCGCCTGGCATGGCGCCCGGCGCCGGGCCGGCCACGCGACCGCCGTTCGGCGTTCAGCGTTTTCAGCGGCGCCATGCTGTTGTTCTCGCTGGTGGTCGGTTACGTCTACCAATACGGTTACGGCTATAGCGACATCAGCTGGCCGCAAATGGCGCTGTTGGCGCTGCTGGCGTTGGGATCGGTGGCGCTGGGCGGCATGACGGAAGGGCGGCGGTGGGCGAGCGCCGTCTGGCTGCTGATCGCGCTGGGCATGCCGCTGCTGTTTATCGGCTATCTCGGTTGGCCGCAGCGCTATTGGCATATCGCCATGGCCGCCGTGGCGTTGCATGCCCTGTGCGTCGCGTTGGGCTGGGGAAGAGTAGCCGCACCGGCCGCCGTGGAGGAACCGCATGGCTGAATCATTGCCGCCGCTGCGTTTTCCCGCCGATGGCGAACAGGCCTTCCACCGCGATCTTAAGCGCGCGGCCCACGCCTCTCTGGCGGGCGATCATCGCTATGCCGATGCCGCGCGATTGGCCAAGGCCGCGCTGTTGCTGGCGCTGTGCGTCGGGTTTTACGCGCTGAGCCTGCTGCAGCATCAGCCCTGGGCGTTTTTCCTCTGCTATTTCCTGTTCGTGACCATGGGCATGCTGCTCAATGTCAACGTCAACCACGATGCTTCGCATAACGCTTTCCTGCGTGCGCCCTGGGCCAATCGGCTGGTGGGGCGGTTGGTGACGCTGCCGCTGGGCGTCGATCCGGACTACTGGCGCACGCGGCATGTGGATTACCACCATGTTTACGCCAACGTCGAACATTACGATCTGGATACCGAAGAGAACGGCTTTTTCCGCCAGACACCGTTCCAGTGCTGGCGGCCCCATATGCGCTATCAGCATCTGTACTGGCCGCTGATCGCCGCGCTCTCGCTGCCCTATATCGCCTGGATTTTCGATTGGTCCGATCGGCTCGATAAAACGCCGCTGCGGGAAAAACGCGTGCTGGCGGGGCGCGGCGGTTGGGCGCTGTTCGTGCTGTGCAAGCTCGCGCATCTGGCGCTGGTGCTGGTGGCGCCGCTGGTCGTGGGCCACTTGCACGGCATCGGCTGGGGCTGGGTGTTGCTGGCTTACGCGCTCAGCCAGATGTGCGCTTCGCTGCTGGTGGTGTTCTTGCTGCTGGGCACCCATTGGGCGCAGGCCGAGTTTTACCCGGCGCCGACGGGCGACAGCATGCCGCAAGGCTGGTATCGGCACAATTTCGCCACCGCCTGCGACTGGCAGCCCGAACCGCGCTGGCTGGAGCATCTGACCGGCGGGCTGAACTATCACCTGACCCATCACCTGTTTCCCGGCTGGAATCATCGCCACTATCCGGCCCTGGCCGCCGCGGTGGCGGAGGTCGCGCAGCGGCACGGCATGGCGTACCGCTGCATTGGCTATCGTGAACTGCTGGCGCAACAACAGCGCTTCTTACGCCGGATGGGACAGCCATGAAACCGCTGCGTCCGTTAGCCTATCGGCGCGACGATAACGGGTTGCACCGCGCGCTGATGCAGGCCGCACAGCATTATCTGGCGGCCAACGGCGATCACCGCTTCGCCGACGGCGGCATGCTGGCGAAGGTCGCGCTGCTGCTGGCGCTGTGCGGCCTGTGTTACGGGTTGAGCCTGCAGCAGCAAAACGGCTGGGCGTTTTTCGCTTGTTATTTCGGCTTTATCTTTATCGGCATGTTCCTGACGGTGAACGTGGTGCACGACGCCTCGCACAACGCGTTTTTCCGCCGCCCCTGGGCCAACCGCTGGCTGAACGCACTGGTGAGCGTGCCGCTGGGGCTGGATCCCGACTGTTGGCGCGTGCGGCATGTGTTGTTCCACCATGCCCATAACAACATCGAACATTACGACCCCGACATCGACGCCAATGGCGTGCTGCGGCAAACGCCGTTCCAGCGCTGGCGGCCCTTTATGCGCGCGCAGCGTTACTATTGGCCGTTGGTGGCGGCGCTGACTTTTCCGTACTACATCTGGCTGTTCGATTGGTTGGACAGGGCGGGCCGCACCCGCGTGGCGGCGCGCATGGCGCAGCAGGGCGTGCGCGGCTGGTGCGGGTTTCTGGCGGGGAAGGCGGCGCACCTGCTGCTGGCGCTGGCGATCCCATGTTGGCTGTTGCCGCCGGCTATCGGCATCGGGCAAATTCTGCTGGTCTATTTGCTGAGCCAGATGCTTTCTTCATTGCTGTTCGTGATGTTGATCATCGGCACCCACTGGGCCAAGGCCAACTTTTATCAGGCGCCGGCGCAGGGCGCGATGCCGCACGGTTGGTATCACCATGTGTTCGCCACCACGTTCGACTGGCAGACTCGGCCGCGCTGGCTGGGTTATTGGCTGGGCGGGGCGAACCTGCATTTGACGCATCATCTGTTTCCGCACTGGAGCCACCGCCATTACCCGGCGCTCAGCCGCATCATCGGCGAGGTGGCGCCGCGTTTCGGCATCGACTACCGCCTGCTGGAGCTGGAGGAGCTGTTGCGTCTGCAGCAACGCTTCCTCAGCGCGATGGGCCGCAAGCCGCACTAGCGTTGCATGCGAATTGTGCGAGGCGTTACGCAGTTCACTAATTGAACGATATTTGCCCTTCCAGTAGACTTTCCCTCTGTGAATCAACGGCCACAGGAGGTGGACTATGCGCAGCTTGCCGATTCGGTTATCGAACAAAATTGATGATGATCTGAACGATATCGCCCGGCGTCACGGGATGGAAAAAACCGAGGTAATCAAAATGGCGTTTGCACTGATTACCCTTGCCGATAAGTACTGGATGAAACAGGATGGTACTTCTCTTGGCATTGTACGGGAGAAGGGTGAACAGCTTGAAGCGGTGGGGCGGGTCGTGGAGATCTTCCCATGAACATCGAAAGCCGTAATCTGCGCGATGAGGCCAGCCAGGTTTATCTGGAGCAGGTCTTGGTCTTCGACGAAATGGAGCGGCTGCGCCTGGCACGCCAGGTGCTGTGCGGGATATTCGCGGTCAGCGTGGGCGTATTCGCCGCCCACGCGTATTGGGAGAAAAACGAAGCGCTGAATCAGGTGTTTGAGCTGGTGAAGATCGGCGCCTTGCCGCTGGTCACGCTGGTGGTCTCTTTTTACTTTCCCAACAGCGCGTCCAGATAAGGCGTCACGTCAATGCGACTTCATGCCCGCCGCGGTCATCAGCAGGCGGAACAGCGAGGCAACCACGAAAAGCCCCAGCACGCTGGCGCTCCAGATGATCACCAGCCAACCGATGCGTTTCCACCAGGGCGCCGGAGCGGCGGCTGCCGTTTTATCTTGCATAGCGTCCTCCTTCCTCAGTGATAGCCGTGTTCATGGCTGATCTTGCCGCGGAACACGTAGTAGCTCCAGAAGGTGTAGACCAGAATGATTGGGATGATGAACAGCGCGCCCACCAGCATAAAGCCGAGGCTCTGCGGTGGTGCTGCGGCGTCCCATAGGCTGATGGCCGGCGGGATCAGGTGCGGCCAGATGCTGATGCCAAGCCCGCTCAGGCCGAGGAACACCAGCAGCAGCGTCAGCATAAACGGCGAGTAGTGCGCGCCGCGTTTCACTCCGCGTTGAATTCCCCAGGCGCTGAGCAGCACCAGCAGCGGTACCGGCAGCAGCCAGAACAGGTTCGGCAGCGTAAACCAGCGCGCGGCGATTTCGGGATGCGCGATCGGCGTCCAGATGCTGACCGCAGCCAGCACCAGCAGCAGGATCGCCAGCAGCGGCGTCGCCAGGTGATACATGCGCGCCTGCAGGTCACCGGCGGTTTTCATCACCAGCCAGGTACAGCCGAGCAGGGCGTAGGTCACCACCAGCCCCAGCCCGCAGAACAGCGCGAACGGCGTCAGCCAGTCCAGTGCGCCGCCGGCGTAGGTGCGGCCTTCTACCGGGAAGCCGTTGATCACGGCGCCCACCACCACACCCTGGCTGAAGGTGGCGAAGAGAGAGCCCCAGATGAACGCTTTATCCCAGATATGGCGCTTCTCCGGCGTCGCCTTGAAGCGAAACTCGAAGGCCACGCCGCGGAAAATCAGCCCGATCAGCATCAGCGTCAGCGGGATCGCCAGCGCGTCGAGGATCACCGAGTAGGCCAGCGGGAAGGCGCCGAACAGCGCCGCGCCGCCCAGCACCAGCCAGGTCTCATTGCCGTCCCACACCGGGGCGACGGTGTTCATCATCAGATCGCGGTCGCCGCTCGCCTTCACCCACGGAAACAGAATGCCGATGCCCAAATCGAAACCGTCCATCACCACGTACATCATGGTGCTGAACACGATGATGACAAACCAAATCAGCGGAAGATCGATACCCATGTTCAGCTCCTGTCGTCCAGAGTGTCGTTGACCGCGGACAGCGGACGCGCCGGGCGGCCCTCGGTATTGTCTTCTTGGTGTTCATGCGGCTGCGGCCCTTTGCGGATCAGGCGCATCATGTAGGAGTAGCCCACGCCGAACACCGAGCAGTAGACGATGATGAACGCCAGCAAGCTGATGCTCATGTGCAGATCGCCGTGCGCGGACACCGCATCCTTGGTGCGCAGCAGGCCGTACACCACCCACGGCTGGCGGCCTATCTCGGTGGTGAACCAGCCCGCCAGCAGCGCCAGCAGCCCGGAAGGGCCCATCCACAGGATGAAATACAGGAACGGACGCGACTGATAGAGCCCTCCGCGCCAGCGCAGCCACAGGCTCCACACCCCGGCCAGGATCATCAGCATGCCCAGCCCGACCATGATGCGGAACGACCAGAACACCACGGTGGAGTTGGGGCGATCTTCCGGCGGGAACGATTTGAGCGCCGGCACCTGCTCGGTCAGGCTGTGCGTCAGGATCAGGCTGCCGAGATAGGGCACTTCCAGCTTGAAGCGGGTCTCTTCACGCTGCATGTCCGGCCAACCGACCAGGATCAGCGGCGTGGCTTCGCCCGGCGGGTTTTCCCAGTGGCCTTCGATGGCGGCGATCTTCGCCGGCTGATGTTTCAGCGTATTCAGGCCGTGCGCATCGCCGATCAGCGCCTGCACCGGCGCGACGATCAGCGCCATCCACATCGCCATCGACAGCATCTTGCGCATCGCCGGCGTGTCGCGGCCGCGCAGCAGATGCCAGGCGGCGGACGCGCCGACGAAGAACGCCGAGGAGAGGAAGGCGGCGGTGGACATGTGCAGCAGGCGGTACGGGAAGGACGGGTTGAAGATGACCTTCAGCCAGTCAACCGGCACCACCTGGCCATTGATGATTTCATGCCCTTGCGGGGTCTGCATCCAGCTGTTGGAGGCCAGGATCCAGAAGGTGGAGATCAGCGTGCCGAGCGCCACCATGCAGGTGGCGAAGAAGTGCAGGCCGGGGCCGACGCGGTTCCAGCCGAACAGCATCACGCCGAGGAAACCGGCTTCGAGGAAGAAGGCGGTCAGCACTTCATAAGTCAGCAGCGGCCCGGTAATGCTGCCGGCGAACTCGGAGAAGAAGCTCCAGTTGGTGCCGAACTGGTAAGCCATCACCAGCCCGGATACCACGCCCATGCCGAAGTTAACGGCGAAAATCTTTGACCAGAAGTGATAAAGCTCACGATAGGCTTCATTGTGCGTTTTCAACCATAATCCTTCCAGCACCGCCAGATAGCTGGCTAAACCGATGGTGATGGCGGGGAAAATGATATGGAAAGACACGGTGAAGGCGAACTGTATTCTGGCAAGTTCCAGTGCATCAAGACCCAGCATGGCGCCTCCTAGGGTTGAACATAAATTAACCTCTTGAGTATAGCTGTCATTTTTATGTGAAATGCTTGGCGTTAAGTTAAGCACGGAGTACAGTGCCTATAATAGTGACAGTTATTTTACTTTTTCATATAACAGTTAATGGTTATGACCCGATACGAGCAGCTTGCGCAGCAGATTAGAGAACAGATCCAGAACCGGGTGTGGCGGGCGGGCGACAAGCTGCCTTCGCTGCGCGAGAGCGGCAAACGCGCCGGATTGAGCCTGATGACGGTGGTGCAGTCTTATCAACTGCTGGAGAGCCAGGGGTGGATCGTCGCCCGGCCGCAGTCGGGCTACTATGTGGCGGCGCGCCCGCAGCCGCTGCCGCAGCCTTCGCGCGGCGAGAAACTGCTGCTGAGCGAACAGGTGGACATCAACGCCTTTATTTTCGACGTGCTGCAGGCCTGCAAGGATCCGGACATCGTGCCTTTCGGTTCGGCGTTTCCCGACGCCACGCTGTTCGCCCAGCCGAAGCTGGCGCGGGCGCTGAGCAGCGTAGCGCGCAAGTTCACGCCGCACAGTTCGCTGGTCAACCTGCCGCCGGGCAACGACGCGCTGCGACGGCACATTGCCCAACGCTATGCGCTGAGCGGCATGCAGGTCGCGCCGGACGAGATCGTCATCACCGCCGGGGCGATGGAGTCGCTCAGCCTCAGTCTGCAGGCGGTGACCCAACCGGGCGACTATGTGGCGATCGAGTCGCCGGCGTTTTACGGCGCGCTGCAGGCGCTGGAACGGCTGCGGCTGAAGGCGGTGGCGATCGCCACGCATCCGCAGGACGGTATCGATCTGGACGCGTTGCAGCAGGCGGTGGAGCAGTATCCGATCAAAGCCTGCTGGCTGATGACCCACTTCCAGAACCCGCAGGGCGCCACCCTGCCGGAGGCCAACAAGCAGCGTCTGGTGGCGCTGCTGCGCGAACGGCAGATCTCGCTGATCGAAGACGACGTCTACGGTGAGCTGTACTTCAGCGCCGAACGGCCGCTGCCGGCGAAGGCGCTCGACAGCGGCGGCCAGATCCTGCACTGCTCGTCATTTTCCAAATGTCTGGCGCCGGGCTTTCGCGTCGGCTGGGTGGCGGCGGGGCGTTATGCGCAACAGATCCAGCGTTTGCAGCTGATGAGCACCGTTTCCACCAGCGTGCCGACCCAGATGGCGCTGGCGGATTATCTGCTGCACGGCGGCTACGACACCCATCTGCGGCGGCTGCGACGCCTGCTGGCCCAGCGCCAAAGCGCAATGCGTCAGGCGATCGCCCACCATTTTCCGCCGACGGTGAAAGTCAGTCAGCCCGACGGCGGGTATTTCCTGTGGCTGGAACTCGACCCGGCGCTGTCGTCGATGGAGCTGTACCGGCGCGCACTCGCACGGGGCATCAGCATCGCGCCGGGGCGCATGTTCACCACCGGCGACCATTTCAACCACTGCTTCCGTCTCAACGCCTCGTTTGAATGGAATGACCGCTTTGAAGAGGCGATAAAAACCTTAGCCAAACTTATCCGGGGGCTGGCGGCGGCCGGCTGAATCGCGTTTTTCCCGCCGCTTCGCCCCAGAAAAATTCATAATGCTTTTTTCGGCAATGGAATGCCGGTTTCGTTGTTAGACAGCCCTCCAGCCGCCCATTACTCTGCGATAAATTTTGTCACATTTTTATCAACGGGTAGACGAGGGGCAGTGGGTGAGTGGAATAAAAAATAAGCTAAACAAACTGTTGCGCTATCGGCTGACGCCGCTGGCGTTGGTCTGCGCGCTGGGGCTGAGCGCCGCCGCGCAGGCGGAAACGCTGGCCGAAGGCATTACGCCGGCCAGCGACGCCGCTCGGGTGCCGGCCGCCGCCAAACTGCGCAAAGATACCGTCGTGGCGGGCATCTCGGAGCCGCAGGGGATTTTCAACCCGTATCTGTTCACCAACGGCTGGGACGAGAACGTGACCGACGTAATCTTCAGCCGGCTGATCGGCCTGGACAGCCAGGGCAAACCGGAAGGGCGCCTGGCGGAGTCCTGGCAGGTCAGCCCCGATAATCTGACCTACACCATCAAGCTGCGGCCGAATCTGGTCTACAGCGACGGCTCGGCGCTGAAGGCCGACGATATCGCCTTTACCCTGACGCTGCTGCATGACCCGGCCTATGACGGCGATACCGATATCACGCCGGCGCACATTCAGGGCGGCGCCGAGTATAAAAACGGCACCGCGGCCGGCATCAGCGGGCTGAAGGTGATCGACGATCGCACCATTCAGATCGTCACCACCCAACCGGGCGCGACCACGTTGCAACTGATTGGCGGGCCGGTATTGTCGCGGGCTTACTACGGCAAAGACTATCAGCGCGGCAAGCTCGACGGCGTGCGCGCCTTGAACGGCAAGCCGCTCGGCAACGGCCCCTACATTTACGACAAGTACGTGCCGGGGCAGGAAATCCGCTTCCACGCCAACCCGAACTTCTACCTCGGCCCGCCGCCGATGGCGCGCTTTATCTATCGAGTCACCAACCCGGCCACCAACTTCCAGCTGTTCCAGACCGGTGAGACCGACTACGACGCCTTTACCGCCAAGCCGGACGATATCGAACAGCTCAAGCTGCTCGGTTTCGCCAATATCAACCTTTACAGCTCGAGCGATTACAGCCGGGTTGATTTCAACCTCAGACGCCCGGCGCTGCAGGACAAGCGGGTGCGTCAGGCGCTGATCTACGGCCTCGATCGGCAAAAACTGATCGCCGTGGTGTACCAAGGGTACGGCAAGGTCGCCAACCAGCCGATTTCGCCGATCTCCTGGGCTTACGACGCCAACGGCATCAATCCTTACGCTTACGATCTCGATAAGGCCAAAAAGCTGTTGGACGAGGCAGGCTGGCAGGTGGGCGCTGACGGCATCCGGCAGAAAGACGGTAAAAAGCTGGAGCTGACGCTACTGGTGACCAAAAAGCTGATCAACGACGCGCTGGTGCCGATCGCCAAGGATAACTACCGCCGGCTCGGCGTGGTGCTGAAACCGCAGGTATTGGATTTCAACGCGCTGCTGGCGCAGCGCAAGGCGGGCAATTACGACCTGGCGTCTCTCAGCACCAGCACGCTGAACGATCCGCACGACGGCGTACGCGACTTCATCAGCCGCGAGAGCGAGACCGGCTATCACAACCCGCAGGTGGACGCGCTGATCGCCAAAGCCAATGCCACGCTGGATATCGCGCAGCGTAAGCCGCTGTACCATCAGCTGTATCAGGTGCTGGCGGACGATCCGCCGGTGATCCTGCTCGGCAACCGCGAAATCTTGAGCGCCAGCAGCGCGCGCGTCACCGGCTTTAAACCGGATATCTACAACGGACTGGTCGGCAGCCTGCCGAACGTCAAACCGGCGCCGTAACGCCCCGATGCCGCCGCGCCATTCCGGGCGGCGGCGATGGAATTCGCGATGAGAAATTTTATCCTGCGCCGTTTGTTGCAGACTATCCCGATGCTGTTGCTGGCTTCATTGCTGATTTTTTGCATCTTCGCCCTGGCGCCCGGCGACTTTATCGACGGCAATATCAACCTGACCGCGCAACGCGCCGCCGATCTGCGGGCGCTGTATGGGTTGGATCAGCCCTTGTTCAGCCGTTACCTGCATTGGCTTGGCCGGCTGTTGCAGGGCGATCTCGGCTTCTCGCTGCAGTATCAGATCCCGGTCAGCACGCTGCTGAATCAATACATCTGGAACTCGTTCCTGCTGGCGGCGGTGGCGATGGTGCTGTATTGGGGCATCGCGCTGGCGGTAGGAGTGATCTCGGCGATGAAACCCTATTCGCTGTTCGATCATCTGATCACCGTGGCGGTGTTCGCCGCCATGTCGTTTCCGACGTTTTTCCTTTGCCTGTTGCTGATCAAATGGTTCGCCGTCGATCTGCACTGGTTGCCGGCGGGCGGCATGTTGCGCACCGGCAGCGAAGCGAGCGGGCTGGCCTGGGCGCTGGAGGTGGCGGCGCACCTGCTGTTGCCGGTGCTGGCGCTGGTGATGCTGCAGGCCGGCAGCCTGACGCGCTATTTTCGCGCCAGCATGCTGGAGGTGATCCGCATGGACTATATCCGCACCGCGCGCGCCAAAGGGCTCAGGGAGAAAACGGTGATCCTCAAACACGCGCTGCGCAATGCGCTGTTGCCGATCATCACCCTGCTGGGGTTCGAGCTGCCGGGATTGTTCTCCGGCGCGCTGATCACCGAAAAAATCTTCAACTGGCCGGGCGCCGGGCATATCCATATCGATTCGCTGGCGGCGCGCGATTATCCGGTATTGATGGGGTTCACGCTGTTTCTGGCGGCGCTGACCATTCTCGGCAATCTGCTGGCGGACATTCTGTACGCCTACGCCGATCCACGCATTCGCTTGAGGTAACACGATGTGGGTAACGCTGTTTTTCGGGCGCCGTCGCCGCTGGCGCCAGGCGCAGTTGCCGGCGCTGGCACAGCTGTCTCCGCCGCCCGCCGCGCAGGCCTGGCGCCGTCTGCGTCGCCACCGACCGGCGATGATCTCGCTGGCGCTGCTGGTGCTGTTGGCGCTGCTGTGCCTGATTGGGCCGTCGCTGTCGCCGTGGCCTGACGACGCCGGCGATGTGCTGAACATCAATCAGGCGCCGAGCGGCGCGCATTGGTTGGGCACCGACTTTCTCGGCCGCGATATTTGCACCCGGCTGCTGCTGGCGGGGCGAATATCGCTGACCATCGGCCTGGTGTCGATGCTGCTGTCGGTGACGCTGGGTTATGTGCTGGGGGCGTTCGCCGGTTATCTGGGGGGCGTGGCGGATCGGCTGATCATGCGCTTCGCCGATCTGTTGATGACCATTCCCGGCCTGCCGCTGCTGATCATCATGGGGGCGATGCTGACCGAACTCGACGTGTCGCCGGACTACCGTATCTACATGGTGATGATCATGCTGAGCCTGCTGGGCTGGCCGTCGCTGGCGCGGCTGGTGCGCGGCCAGATCCTGTCGCTGCGCGAGCGGGATTTCATGTTGGCCACCGAAGTGCTGGGGCTCTCCACTCGGCGGCGCCTCTTCGGCCATCTGTTGCCCAATACCGTGCCGATTTTGGTGGTGGTCGCCACCATGGCGGTGGCCAACGCCATCCTCAGCGAGTCGGCGTTGAGCTACCTTGGGCTGGGCGTGGTGCCGCCGACGCCGTCGTGGGGCAACATGATGGACGCCGCCAATAGCCTGATCGACTTTCAGCGCCGCCCCTGGCTGTGGATGCCGCCGGGGCTGGCGATCTTCGTCACCGTGGTGGCGATCAATATCTTGGGCGACGGCCTGCGGGACGCGCTCGATCCGAAAATGAGCGGGGTAAAACGATGAGTCAACCGCTGGTGGCGTTCGACCGGCTGTCGGTGTCGTTTCATGGCGAGCAGGGGCCGGTGCGGGCGGTGCAGCAGGTCAGCCTTGAACTGCAGGCCGGGCAAACGCTGGGGATCGTCGGCGAATCGGGCTGCGGCAAAAGCGTGACCGCCATGGCGCTGATGGGGCTGTTGCCGCAGCCGCTGGCGCAGGTAGACGGCGGTGAGATTCGCTTTGAAGGGCAAAACCTGCTGTCGCTGCGGGCATCCAAGATGGCGGATCTGCGCGGCAACCGGCTGGCGATGATCTTTCAGGAGCCGATGAGCGCGCTGAATCCGGTCTTGACCCTCGGCGAACAGCTGGTGGAGCCGCTGATTCGCCACCTGACCCTGTCGCCGAAAGCGGCCTGGCGCCAGGCGATTCAACTCTTGACGGAAGTGGGGTTGGCGCGCGCGGAGGCGCTGATGCGCTGCTACCCGCATCAGCTTTCCGGCGGCATGCTGCAGCGCGTGATGATCGCCATGGCGATCGGGTGCCGCCCGGCGCTGTTGATCGCCGACGAACCGACCACGGCGCTCGACGTCACGGTACAGGCGCAGATCCTGGCGTTGCTGCGTGAGCAGAGCCGGCGACACAACATGGCGATGATCTTGATCACCCACGATCTCGGGGTGATCGCCCAGATGGCCGATCGGCTGGCGGTGATGTACGCCGGGCGCGTCGTCGAGCAGGGAACGACCCGGGAAGTGCTGGACGAGCCGCGACATCCCTATACGCAGGGGCTGATCGCCTCGCGGCCGGTGCCGGGGCAGCGGCGACGCCGCTTGTACTCTATTCCCGGTCAGGTGCCGGATCTGGCGCGGCTGCCGGAGCATTGCGCTTTCGCCGAGCGCTGCGCGCAGGCCTCCGCTCGCTGCCGCGACGGCATTCCGCCGCTGTACGGCTCCGGTCAGCGTCAGTCCGCCTGTTTTCTCAATGCCGGAGGGCATCCGTATGTCGACTGAACCTTTGGTGGAGGTAAAGGGGTTAAAGAAATATTTTCCGCTGCGCGACGGGCTGTTCGGGCGCACCACCGGCCAACTGAAGGCGGTGGATGATGTCAGCTTCAGCATCCGCAAGGGGCGCGTTTTCGGGCTGGTGGGCGAGTCCGGCAGCGGCAAAACCACCGTTGGCCGCACGCTGCTCGGCCTGCACGACAAAACCGCCGGTGAGGTGCTGTTCAAAGGGCAGGCGTTGGACGGCCTGAGCAAGGACGCGTTGCGCGCCCTGCGGCCGAAAATGCAGCTGGTGTTTCAGGATCCTTACAGCTCGCTGAATCCGCGTCTGCGCGTGGGCGACGCCATTGGGGAAGCGCTGTTGCAACACGGCCTGGCGAGCAAGGCGGAACTGCGCGAACGGGTGCTCGATACCCTGGCGATCTGCGGGTTGTCCTCACAGCATTACGGGCGGTTTCCGCATGAGTTTTCCGGCGGTCAGCGGCAGCGTATCGGCATTGCGCGCGCGTTGATCCTGCAACCGGAATTTATCGTCGCCGATGAGCCGATATCGGCGCTCGACGTGTCGATTCAGGCGCAGATCATCAATCTGTTTTCCGATTTACAGGAGCGGCAGGGGGTGACGCTGCTGTTTATCTCGCACGATCTCGGCGTGGTGGAGCATCTGTGCCAGGATGTGGCGGTGATGTATCTGGGGCAGATCGTTGAGAGCGCCGATCGCGATGCGCTGTTCCGCCAACCGCTGCATCCCTACACGCAGGCCTTGTTGGCGGCGGTGCCGACGCTGGATGCGCAACGCGCGCCGGCGTGGGTGGCCGGCGGCGAGCCGCCGAACCCCGCCAACCCGCCGCGCGGCTGCCGTTTCCATCCCCGCTGCCCGCTGGCCACGGCGCAGTGCCGCGAACAGGCGCCGCAGCTGCGCAGCGTGGCGCCCGGTCATCAGGTGGCTTGCCACCTGGTCGGTTAGCGTCAGGACAGGTAGTGTTTCAACGCGCGCCCGGCCTGGTGGATCGCCGAATGCACCGCCGGGACGTGGGCGAGCGGGTTCAACAGGCCGTAGTCGTGGATTAGCCCGTTGTAGCGGGTGGAGGTGACCTCGACGCCGGCGGCGTCGAGCAGACGCGCGTAGGCTTCGCCCTCATCGCGCAGCACGTCCAGCTCGGCGGTCTGCACCAGCGCCGGCGGCAAGCCCCGCAGCTGTTCCGGCGTAGCGTTGAGCGGCGAGGCGTAGATGTCTTTGCGCTGCGCTTTATCGGGCGCATAGCTGTCCCAAAACCACTTCATCATATTGCGGGTCAGGAAATGGCCTTCGGCGAACTGATGGTAGGAATCGGTATCAAAATGGGCGTGCGTAACGGGCCACAGCAGGATCTGGCAACGCAATGCCGGTAGGCCTTTTTCTTTGGCCATCAGGCTGATCACCGCCGCCATATTGCCGCCGACGCTGTTGCCGACCACCGCCAGCCGTGAACCGTCGACGTTGATTTTTTCGCCATATTCGGCCACCCATTCCGTGGCGGCGTAAGCCAGATTGATCGCCTGCGGATAGTGCGCTTCCGGTGAGCGGGGGTAGTTGACGAATACCGCCGCCGCGCCGGAGCTGTAAACCAGATCGCGCACCAGCCGTTCATGGGTGGGAAAATCGCCCAGCACCCAGCCGCCGCCGTGAAAGAACATGAATACCGGCAATGTCTCCTTGACCCTGGCCGGCCGCACCAGCTGCAGCAGAATATCCTGGCCTTCTACGTGAATGGTTTTCTCGCTGATCTCCACCTCGCGCAGCGGCACGTCTACGCTGCGCTGCGCCGCTTCCAAAACTCTGCGCGCCTCTTTGGGCTTCATTTGTTCCATAGGTTTACCGCCGGCGGCATTCAGCGTCTCGAGAAACGCGCGGATGTCGTGCTGGAGGAGAGGCCGGCTGAGATCGACGGTTCGTTTGGGCATGGTGACTCCTTGTGCGCAGAAGAAAAAGTGCGGTCAGAATCACAGTGTAGTCGTTGGCGCATAAAGCGGGAGCCACGGCCGGCGGCGATCGGCGCGGTTCGTTTTCCGGGGCGCTGCCGATGGAATAGGCGCTTCGTCGCCGCATTGCCCGATCCTGGCGCAGCGCTGCACCGGGTTGGGGCAAAAAGTGTGATGGCGAGCAAATCGGATGAAATTATTTTTGCGAGCGCGATCAGAAATCCTGAAGTTTTTCGCAATTGAATAGGATTTCGCGAGCAATGATGATTTTAGGCCTTATTTTTTAAATTATGCATTGCAAATGCATATAAAATGAATAAATATGCATTATAAGCCGTTGTTTTAACGTAAAAAATAGCAAAATCCGGCAAAAATCCCGTTTTGGCACGATAGCTGCTCTACACTCTTTATCAAACGACATGTATTTTAACTGCTCGTTAACATTTACTCCCCGCTCAGGGACCGGATAAGCGCCATAAATAGTGAAAAACCGATTTTATGTAACAGATTTGTTTCTAAATCAGCGGTGAGAGACAGCATTTTCTCCGCCGGGAAAGTCGGTTTTGAACAGCGGTTTTTTTGCATTGTGGCGGCCTAGCCGGGCTTGCGCGGTCCTTACAGTCAAAATTCAGCCTTTGCTGAGATTATGAGGTCACTATGGAACAGCCAATCGCAGTTACCCGCCAGTCTTTCGATGACTGGATGGTCCCGGTTTATGCCCCTGCCGATTTTATTCTGGTGCGGGGTGAAGGATCGCAGGTGTGGGATCAACAGGGTAAGTCTTACATCGATTTCGCCGGCGGCATCGCGGTTAACGCGTTGGGCCATGCGCACCCGGCGGTCAAGGCGGCGCTGGTGGAGCAGGCGGGCAAACTGTGGCATCTGGGCAATGGCTATACCAACGAACCGGTGCTGCGCCTGGCCAAGAAACTGATCGACGCCACGTTCGCCGACAAGGTGTTTTTCTGTAACTCGGGGGCAGAAGCCAACGAAGCGGCGCTGAAACTGGCGCGCAAACATGCGCACGACCAGCACGGCGCCGGTAAAGATCAGATTGTGGCGTTCAACAACGCGTTCCACGGCCGTACGCTGTTTACTGTGTCCGCCGGCGGCCAGCCAAAATATTCGCAGGACTTTGCGCCGCTGCCGGGCGGTATCACCCATACGCCGTATAACGATCTGGCCGCGGCGGCCGAGCTTATCAACGATCGCACCTGCGCGGTAATCGTCGAGCCTATCCAGGGCGAAGGCGGCGTGCTGCCGGCGGAAGCCAGTTTCCTGCAGGGGCTGCGTGAACTGTGCGATCGCCATAACGCGCTGCTGATCTTCGACGAAGTGCAGACCGGCGTCGGCCGCACCGGCCACCTGTATGCCTATATGCAGTACGGCGTGGTGCCGGACGTGCTGACCACCGCGAAAGCGCTGGGCGGTGGCTTCCCGATCGGCGCCATGCTGACCACCGATGCGCTGGCGAAAACGCTGGGTGTCGGCACTCACGGCACCACCTACGGCGGCAACCCGCTGGCGACGGCGGTGGCGGGGGAAGTGTTCTCCATCATCAATACCCCGGAAGTGCTGGAAGGCGTTAAGCAGCGCCACCAGTGGTTCATCGACGGGTTGAACGACATCAACCGTCAGTATCCGATCTTCGCCGAGATTCGCGGCGGCGGTTTGCTGATCGGCTGCCAACTGAAGAAAGACTATGCCGGCAAAGCGAAGCAGATCACCCAACTGGCCAACGAAGAAGGCGTTATCGCGCTGATCGCCGGCCCGGACGTGGTGCGTTTCACGCCGTCGCTGATCATCCCTGAGCAGGATGTGAAAGAGGGGCTGGCGCGATTCGCGCGCGCCGTGGCGCGCATTTGCAGCTAATCAGCGGGCTGCGCCTTCATCGGCGCAGCCTGATTCAGAAGAGGTTCGCATTATGATGATTATTCGCCCTATAGAGCGCCGCGATTTGGCGGATTTGCTGACGCTTGCCGGCAAATCCGGTATCGGTCTCACGTCGCTGCCGCAAAATGAAGATACCCTGTCGGCACGCATTGAGCGGGCGTTAAAAACCTGGCAAGGCGAACTTCCGCAAAGTGACCAGTGTTATTTGTTCGTGTTGGAAGACAGCGAGCGCCGGCAGGCGGTGGGGGTCTGCGCGATCGAAGTGGCCGTCGGCCTGGCGGAACCCTGGTACAGCTTCCGCGTTGGCACGCAGGTGCACGCTTCCAAACAGCTGAACGTCTATAAATCGGTGCCGACGCTGTTCCTCAGCAACGACCATACCGGGCATTCGGAACTGTGCACGCTGTTCCTCGATCCGGACTATCGTCACGGCGAGAACGGCAAGCTGCTGTCGAAGGTGCGTTTCCTGTTTATCGCCGCGTTCCGTGAACGCTTCTCCCGCCGTCTGATCGCCGAGATGCGCGGTTTCTCCGATGAAAACGGCCGTTCGCCGTTCTGGGAGAGCGTCGGCCACCGTTTCTTCTCCATCGAGTTCGCCAAGGCGGACTACCTGAGCGGCACCGGACAAAAAGCGTTTATCGCCGAACTGATGCCGAAACATCCGCTGTATGTCGATTTCCTGGCCGAAGACGCGCAGAAGGTGATCGGTGAAGTGCACCCGCAAACCCTGCCGGCGCGCCGCCTGCTGGAGGCGGAAGGCCTGAGCTATCAGGGCTACGTCGATATCTTCGACGGTGGCCCGACGCTGGAAGCCGAAATCGACCACATCCGTGCGGTGAAGCAGAGCCGCCTGGTCAAAGTGGTGCTGGATGACACGCCGATGCGCGCCGATGCGCCGGTCCATCTGGTCGCCAACGACAACTATCAGAATTACCGCGCACTGCTGGTCAATGCCGATCTGTATGACGACCGCCTGCATATCAACGCCGCCACCGCTGCGGCGCTGGGCGTCGAACAGGGCAGCCCGGTGCGGGTGCTCCCCCTTATTGCACAGGAGAAAGCATGATGTCCCATCCTGCACTGTTGATTAACGGCGTCTGGCGGCAGGGCCGCGGCGCGGAGTTCGGCAAGGCCGATCCGGTCGGCAATCAGCCGCTGTGGCGCGCCAACGCCGCCGACGCCGATGACGTCGCCGCCGCCTGCGAAGCCGCGCGCGCCGCATTCCCCGGCTGGGCGCGTACGCCGTTCGAGCAGCGTGAACAGCTGGTGAAACGCTTCGCCGCTTTGCTGGAAGAACATAAACAGTCGTTGGCGGAAACCATCAGCCGTGAGACCGGCAAACCGCGCTGGGAAACCCTGACCGAAATTCAGGCGATGATCGGCAAGGTGGGCATTTCACTGCAGGCCTATCAGGCGCGCACCGGTTTTAGCCAGACGGCGATGGCCGACGGCGCTTCGGTGCTGCGCCATCGCCCGCACGGCGTGCTGGCGGTGTTCGGGCCTTACAACTTCCCCGGCCATCTGCCGAACGGCCATATCGTGCCGGCGCTGCTGGCCGGAAACTGCGTGGTGTTCAAGCCGAGCGAACTGACGCCGCTGACCGCCGAGGAGACCCTGAAGCTGTGGCTGAAGGCCGGTCTGCCGGACGGGGTGATCAATCTGGTGCAGGGCGGCCGGGAAACCGGCGAGGTGCTGGCCGCCAGTGCGGATATCGACGGCCTGTTGTTCACCGGCAGCGCCGGCACCGGTTACCACCTGCATCGCCAATTGGCGGGGCAGCCGGAGAAGATCCTGGCGCTGGAGATGGGCGGCAACAACGCGCTGATCGTCGATGGTTTCGAGGATCGCGACGCGGCGGTCAACCTGGCTATCCAGTCGGCGTTTATCTCCGCCGGCCAACGCTGCACCTGTTCACGCCGCATTTTGGTTAAGCAGGGGGCGGAAGGCGACGCCTTTATCGCGCGTTTGGTTCAGGTGGCTGGCGAGCTGCGCGTTGGCCGTTGGGATGCCGAACCGCAGCCGTTCATGGGCGGCGTAGTGTCGGCGGCTGCGGCGGAAAACATGCTGAAAGCGCAGCAGCGCTTGCTGGCGCTGGGCGGCAAATCGCTGCTGGCCATGCGTCTGCTGGAGCCGGGCAGTTCGCTGCTCAGCCCGGGCATCATCGAGCTGACCGGCGTGGCCGGCGTGCCGGACGAAGAGTACTTCGGGCCGTTGACCACGATCGTGCGTTACCGCGATTTCGACGAGGCCCTGCGGCTCGCCAACCAGACGCGCTACGGCCTGTCGGTGGGATTGGTCTCGCCGCAGCGCGAGCTGTTCGAGAGGCTGCTGCTGGAAGCGCGCGCCGGCATCGTCAACTGGAACAAGCCGTTGACCGGGGCGTCCAGCGCGGCGCCGTTCGGCGGCGTGGGGGCTTCCGGCAACCATCGCCCAAGCGCCTTCTATGCGGCGGACTATTGCGCCTGGCCGATGGCGTCGCTGGAAAGCGAAAGCCTGTCGCTGCCGGCGACGCTCTCGCCGGGCTTGTCGTTCCGTTAATCGTCTGCGGCGGCGTCATGGCGTCGCCGCAGGCCATCCCCAGGGGATAGCCATGTCAGGATATGAAGTCAATTTCGACGGTTTGGTGGGGCCGACGCACCACTATGCCGGGCTGTCGTTCGGTAACGAGGCCTCTACGCAGCATCAAAACAGCGTATCGAACCCGCAGCTGGCGGCGAAGCAGGGGCTGCTGAAAATGAAGGCGCTGGCCGATCTCGGTTTCCAGCAAGGGGTATTGCCGCCGCAGGAGCGGCCGCATTTGCCGATGCTGCGTCGCCTGGGTTTCAGCGGCAGCGATGAGGCGGTGCTGGCGCAGGCGATGCGTCAATCGCCGCGTTTGCTGTCGGCGCTCAGCTCGGCGTCCTGCATGTGGACCGCCAATGCGGCCACGGTGTCCCCCTCGGCGGACAGCGCAGACGGCAAGGTGCATTTCACCGCCGCCAACCTGAACAATAAATTCCACCGCGCCATTGAAGCGGAAACGACCACCGACGTTTTGCGGGCGATGTTTAACGACGACCGGCATTTCGCCCACCATGAAGCGCTGCCGCAGGTGGCGTTGTTTGGGGACGAAGGGGCGGCCAACCATAACCGGCTGGGCGGCGATTACGCCAGGCGCAGCGTGCAGGTGTTCGTTTACGGTCGCCAGGAGTTTGGCGGCGAAACGGCGCCGGCGCGTTATCCTGCGCGCCAGACGCGCGAAGCCGGTGAGGCGATCGCTCGCCTGCACCAATTGGACGAGCAGCATACGGTCTTCGTGCAGCAAAACCCGGCGGTGATCGACCAGGGCGTGTTCCATAACGACGTGATTGCGGTCAGCAACCAGAACGTGCTGTTCCACCACCAGCAGGCGTTTTACCGTCAGCAACAGGCGCTGGATGAAGTGCGCCGCAAGATGGCGACGCTGGACAGCGAGCTGGTGGCGATCGAAGTGCCGACGGAGCGCGTCTCGGTGGCGGACGCGGTGGCGACTTATCTGTTCAACAGCCAAATTCTCACCAAGCCGAACGGCAAGATGATGATCGTGGTGCCGGAAGAGTCGCGCCAGCATGCCGGCGTGTGGCGTTATCTGAACGAGATGGTCGGTAGCGGCGGCCCGATCGATGAAATCCGCGTGTTCGATCTGCGCGAAAGCATGCGCAACGGCGGCGGCCCGGCCTGCCTGAGGCTGCGGGTGGCGCTCAACGATCAAGAGCTGCGGGCGGTGAACCCGCGCGTCATGATGAACGATCGGCTGTTCGCGACGCTGAACGAGTGGGTGGATCGTCATTACCGCGATCGCCTGACGCAGGATGACCTGGCCGATCCGCTGCTGCTGCGCGAAGGGCGCGAGGCGTTGGATTCGCTGACGTCGATCCTCGGTCTCGGGTCCATCTATCCGTTCCAACGATAAGGGAGGCTGCATGATCGATCTACTGCCCCTGACGCTGGAGGGGAAAGAACCCGCCGAATGGCAGGGCGAAACGCCGCAGCTGCGCTGGCGTTGGCTGGGGGAAGGGGTGTTGGAGCTCACGCCGCGGCAGCGTTATCGCCAGGCGTTGGTGGTGTCGGCGGGCGTACACGGCAATGAAACCGCGCCGATTGAACTGCTCAATCAACTGGTCGGCGATCTCCTTGCCGGCCGGTTACCGCTGACGGTGCGGCTGTTGGTGGTGCTGGGCAACCCGGCGGCGATGCGGGCGGGCAAGCGCTATCTGCACAGCGACATGAACCGCATGTTCGGCGGCCGCTACCGCAACTTCGCCGCCAGCGGGGAAACCGCGCGCGCCCAGCAGTTGGAGCGCACGCTCGCCGCTTTTTTTGATGGCGAACAGGCGGCGCGTTTCCATTACGATCTGCACACCGCCATTCGCGAGTCGCATTTGCCGCGCTTTGGCATTTTGCCCTTCCAGAAGCGCCCGTACAGCGAACCGATGCTAAAGCTGCTGGATGCCGCCGATCTGGATGCGCTGGTGGTACACAGTGCGCCGGGCGGGACTTTCAGCCACTATTCCAGCGAGCATCTCAATGCGGCGAGCTGTACGCTCGAGCTGGGCAAGGCGCGGCCGTTCGGCAGCAACGATCTGCAACAGTTCGCCGCCATCGATCGCGCTCTGCGGGCGGCGGTCAGCGAGGGGCCGTTGCCGGAGCGCGCGGGCGAGGCAATCCGGGTATTCCGTGTGATGCACTCGTTGATCAAACACAGCGAGGATTTCAAGCTGCATCTGGATGATGACACCGCCAACTTCACCGAGTTGAAACCGGGGATGTTGCTGTGCGAGCAGCCGCAGGAGGAGTATCGCGTTGGCGAAGAGGGCGCGTGGATACTGTTTCCTAACCCCACTGTGGCGCTGGGGCTGCGCGCCGGCATGCTGTTGAGCGAAGTTTCCCGTTCTACGTTGTATTGATTTATCCTCGGCGGCGCCGTCAGCGCGCTGCCGTTTATTCCTTTCATTATTTTAATCTGCTATTTCCCGCTATTTAAATGGCTATAAATCGAATTTTATTCGTCCTATAGGGATTTCTTTACGTGAATGAATAAAGGCCATATTCAGCCGTTATCGGAAAGCCTTAATTGCCTGGTAACTTTGTTAAGATAAAAATGTGAAATAAGTAACGTTTTTAATAACCATGCTAATCTTGTTGTTACTTTTGAATCGCGCAGAAAGCACGCAAAACGAAACCAAAATGCACTAAATTGGTGCGTTGCACCGTTTTGGTTATAAGTTATGTGATAAAAATTTCTTATATTCAATGGGTTATGTAATCTCTTTTTTGAAATATATGGTTACAAATAAACATGCTTTCTCCTCGTTGTTTCATGAACTTTTTGATTTTAAGTTTTGATTCATGATGCTAATGTCACATCACCCCAGCATTAGGGGAGCTCATAAAATACCAAAAGATAAAATCACAGCCCAAATTATAAATTGGGCGTGACGGGCAGGGTTTTAATTATAATATCTAGGAAAATAAATGATGAAACGCAGTGTATTAGCCTTAGCTGTCGCCCTCGGGGCGGTCACCTCCTTCGCCAACGCGGCTGAAATCTACAATAAAGATGGCAATAAACTCGACCTGTACGGCCGCGTTTCGGCCAAACACGTTTTCAGTAAAGATAAAAGTGAAGACGGAGATAAAACGTACGTTCGTCTGGGCTTTAAAGGCGAAACCCAGATCAACGATCAGTTGACCGGTTACGGCCAGTGGGAATACAACGTTCAGGCCAACCACGATGAAGCGCAGGGCACCACCGGCACCAAAACCCGTCTGGGCTTCGCCGGCCTGAAGTTCGCCAACTATGGCTCGTTCGACTACGGCCGTAACTACGGCGTGGTGTACGACGCCGAAGCTTATACCGACATGCTGCCGGAATTCGGCGGCGACTCCTACAGCTACACCGACAACTACATGACCGCGCGCTCCAACGGCCTGGCGACCTACCGCAACCGTGACTTCTTCGGTTTGGTGGAAGGCCTGAATCTGGCGTTGCAGTACCAGGGTAAAAACGACGGTGACGGCCGCAGCGTGACCAAGCAAAACGGCGACGGTTACGGCATGTCTCTGGACTATCAGGACATCGGCGGCACCGGCATCGGCGTCGCGGCGGCGTTCTCCGATTCCAACCGCACCAGCGCTCAGAAAGCGTTGCAGTACGGTAAAGGCGACAAGGCCACCGCCTGGACCACCGCAATCAAATATGACGCCAACCAGGTCTATCTGGCGGCCATGTATGCCGATACCCGCAACATGACGCCGATCAGCGGCAATGGCGTCTCCGGCTTCGCCAACAAAACGCAGAACTTCGAAGTGGTGGCCCAGTACCAGTTCGAAAACGGTCTGCGTCCGTCTCTGGCCTACGTGCAGTCAAAAGGCAAGGATATTGAAGGGATTGGCGATGTCGATCTGGTGAAATACGTGGAAGTGGGCGCGACTTACTACTTCAACAAAAACATGTACACCTACGTCGACTACAAGATCAACCAGTTGAACGACGACAACAAACTGAAGCTGAGCACTGACGACATCGTTGCCGTCAACCTGACCTACCGCTTCTAAGCTGCAATTCCATTACCCTCATCCTGTGTCGGGATCGGTAATCAGGCAGGGCGCAAGCCCTGCCTTCGTTTGTATCGCGCGCTCAGCCTTTTGGCGCCAACCCCACCAGCTCGATGGCCGAACGCAGCGCGGCAAACCGCTGCTGATCCTGCTCTCGCTCTATCTCTGTCACCAGCTGCGAAAGAATATTGCCGCCGGATACCTTTTTATGGTTTTTGATTAACTGCAACACTGCGTCGCCTAACGCCAGGCTGACGTTGCGCAGCAGAATTTCATATTGCTCGTTGGAATGAGCCGATGCTGACATGACCTTTCTCTGTCTTTCTTCTTCGGGAGCCGCAATTTAGCAAAACAGCGGCCTTGTGCCTCGGAGGAAGATGCAGTTTCCGATGAAATCAGAAATTCCTCAGCATCAGGCGGGGAGGGGATCAAAAATCCGAGTATTCGCTGGCCGGCAACCAGAAGCCGTCAATAAATTCTTCCATGGGATAACAGCCGGCGTGACGCAGGTTCTGTTCCTTCATCGCCACCAGGCATTGCGGTTCGTCGCGCAATATGTCCACCACCATTTCACTGCAGCCGCCATCCAGATAACAGACAAACATCACCAATGCGTACATCTTGCAGCCTCCTTCGTCGAGCCGCCTTGTCTGCAACAGTGTAGGTAAAAAAGCGCGATTTTTCAGCATCATTGCGCGATAAAACGCCAATGAGGCGCCGCAGACGGCACTTTCGGAATTCTCCAGCCGTTTCTGGGGGGGAGAGCGGATGGCAGATCCTTTTGACGATGCTAAGCTTAACAAGCCTTACATCAACGCATTAGTGCAACCATCAAAAGGAGTGAATATGGGCTTGTTTAACTTTGTCAAAGAAGCGGGCGAAAAACTGTGGGACACAGTCACCGGCAATGCCTCCGCCGAAGATCAAAGCGCCAAACTCAAGGAGCATCTCGATAAGAGCGGCCTGCCGGGCACCGACAAAGTCAATGTGCAGGTGGTCGATGGGAAAGCGGTGGTGACCGGCGATGCCGTCAGCCAGGAGCTGAAAGAGAAGATTCTGGTGGCGATTGGCAACGTAGCGGGCATCAGCGGTGTGGAAGACAAGGTGGCGGTAGCGCAATCCGACGCCGAGAGCCGCTTCTATACCGTGAAGAAGGGCGATACGCTGAGCGCAATCTCCAAAGAGATGTATGGTAACGCCAATCTTTACAACAAAATTTTCGAAGCCAACAAGCCGATGCTGTCGAGCCCGGACAAGATCTATCCGGGACAGGTTTTGCGTGTCCCGCAATAACGCCTCTGTCTCCCCTGGCCCGGCGATGTGCCGGGCTTTTTTTTGCCTCCGCTATAAGCATCTCTTATTTCCCTTCCCTCTAAATAAAAGTTACACATACCGTGTGCCTGCGCTCGCCGGCCCGCGGCGGCGGTGTTGACCCTGGGGGGGAAAGTTGGTAGCGTCATGGCCCGGTTGCGGACTGAGCAGCCGAAGGGGGATTTCGCTCCCCCATTCTGAGGGGGTGTCTTGCCCCATCAAACAGCAATGCAGCAGTTGAACGAGTGAAAGCCGATTTAGTGAAACAGCAGCGTAACGCCTTGACGGATAAAAACTACAGAGAAACCTTGGGTGATGCGCAATTTGCGATCGTCGTTTTGGCGATTGCGTCCTGCTCACTGATCATTTTTACGTTGGCGGTTACGCTGTGGCTGACCTGACGTCATTAACTAGGGGAGAGAAAATGGAGCCTAATCTCCACGATGAAACCAAACTGTTGGCGATTATCGGCCTGTTGGTTTCTGTACTGCTGGTCGTGTCGATTCTCTTCGGAGTGACTTATTTCTCCGATCTCAGGCATGCCCACGACGATATCGATATTAAAAGCTGCTACATCAAAACACCTTAATCCGCGTGAGCGCGGCTGAGCGTCGTCGCTCTCCAGGGGGCGTTGTCCTGTGCTAAGCTGGGGCGATTATCCTTGGCGAATCGGCGCCATTCAGGAGGTCTTTGCGATGAGTCAGTCACGTCCTACGCGCTTTTCACCCTCACGCGAGTGCCCTGTCGTTGACGGCGCGCGCCAGATCCAGCGCATTGCCGTGCGCAATGCCGAAGTGGGCGGCATTCCTATCAACCGCGCGTTGCCAACCCGGGAGCGGCGCACCGTCGGCGCCTGGTGTTTTCTCGATCACGCCGGCCCGACGGTATTCAACGGCACCGCGCCCGGCATGGACGTAGGGCCGCATCCGCATACCGGTCTGCAAACCTTTACCTGGATGATCGAGGGTGAGGTGCTGCACCGCGATAGCCTCGGCAGCGAACAGTTGATCCGTCCGGGGCAGGTCAATCTGATGACCGCAGGGCACGGCATCGCGCATACGGAACAGTCGGTGGGCGAGGACCGACGACTGCACGCCGCACAATTGTGGATTGCGTTGCCGGCCGAATATGCCGACATGGCGCCGCGATTCGATCATTATCCCGATTTGCCGCAGTGGCGGAATAACGGCGTGAATCACCGTTTGCTGGTCGGGGAATTTGGCGCTTATCGTTCACCGGTGTTTACTCTTTCGCCATTAATCGCCATTGATATGGAATGGCAAGAGGCGGCGACGGCGCAATTGCCGCTGCGCGATGATTATGAAATCGGCTTTTTGCCCCTGATTGGTGCATTTGAACTTAATGGTGAAACATTTTCACCTGACGCATTCGCCTATTTAGGCATGGGTAATAACTCTATTGAGTTAAATGCAGAGAAGGGCAGCCGAGGATTATTAATCGGTGGAGCGCCGTTAAATGAAGAGATCCTTATCTGGTGGAACTTCGTTGGCCATACCAAAGCGGAAATTATTCAGGCTCAGCGCGATTGGGAGCAGGAAACGGATCGTTTTCCGGCGGTCAGCGGTTATTCCGGTGAGCGCATGGTCGCGCCACGCCTGCCGTGGAGCGAAGTTTGATAGCGTTAGGATATAATCGCCGAGATTATTCGACTTATTTCGCTCTAATAACGCGCAATAAATGTGATCGCGGCTCCAGCTTCACGACAATATAAAGTTTCTCAACGAAATAGTGATCTGACGCATATAATGATAAACGGAAGAAGATTAGGATAATCCTCAGGAAGTCAGGTTGTCTCCCGTTAGTCTGATGTCAGTGAGGTCATTATGAGCCAAGTTCTTTATCGTGCAAGACTGTCCCATGTCGTGGTTGCCACGGCGCTGTTTTGGGTCTCTGTCGCGGCATTGTTGGTTGCCGTATTACACTAACCTCAAAAAATGACTCCTGCATAAACCCGCTTCGGCGGGTTTTTTTATCTTGGATGGTGAGCGATATTCACCCATCACTTATACTTGACGGCATCCCCATTTCGCTATTTGGATAATCATGAAGCTCATTGCCGACATTGTTCTGCTGCTTATCGCGGCGCTCCACCTTTATATCCTGGTATTGGAAATGTTCCTGTGGCGCGCGCCGATCGGCAGGCGAGCATTCGGGACGACGGCGGAGTTCGCCGCGGCCACGCGGGTCTTGGCCGCCAACCAGGGGCTGTACAACGGTTTTCTGGCGCTGGGTCTGGTATGGGGCTATTGGCGTGAAGATGTGGCGCTGCAGCTGTTCTTTCTCGGCTGCGTGCTGGCGGCCGGCGTGTTCGGCGGGCTGACCGCCAGCCGCAAGATCCTGTGGGTGCAGGCGTTGCCGGCCGCGATCGCGCTGCTGGCGGTCTGGGGCGCGCGTTAACCCGCCGGTTGACGGCGGGCGAAAATCAGGCGGATTTTTGGTGAATGACGTGCAGCGGCGGATCGATGTGCAGATCGACGCTCAGATCCTGGCGGAAATCGTAAGGCGTGATATTAAAACGCTTTCTGAACATGTAGGTGAAGTGGGACTGTGAGCCGAAGCCAAAGTCCAGGGCGATATCGAAAATCGACGCTTCACTGCTGCGCAGTTGATAGACCGCGCCGGCCAGACGGCGTTCACGAATGTATTTGCCCAGCGAAATCCCTGTCGCTTCTTTGAACAGCTTCTGCATGTGCCACAGCGAGTAGCCGGAGTACTCGGCCAGCTCTTCGAGATGGATCACTCGTCCGAGGTGAGTTTCGACCCATTTGCTGAGGGCGCAGACCAATGAGAGATGGTGTTCTTGTATCATCAGTGCGTCAGTGTGAGATCTACATAGCGGTGAAGTATACACAACTTGCCGCCGCGGACAAAAAACGCCGCCGATGACGGGGCATGATTCGGAAAAACCGTTGAACCGCCGCTTGTCAGCCGAAAGGAAAAACGGCTAATCTGAGACTGTCGCCGCCGCGGTGGGTGACGCGGAGCAGACCGCAGCAAGAACCGCCAAAACAGAGTCAGCCGTAACAACTCAACGTTGATGGGGTGATCGCATGTTAATGACAGTGATTATTACTCTGGTTGTAATCGTGGGCGTCGGCGCTTTTATGGCGACGCCGGTGATGAGCATGAAAAATGCGGAAGGTGTGGGAGGTGAAGAACCGTGAGAGCAAGCAGAGATGCACGCCGCTGAGCGGGGTGAGCGCTAATCGGGAAAGCCTGGGCCAGAAACCCGGGCTTTTTGTTGCCTGGCGGCTTAAACGTTTTTACGCTCGACGGTTTCCTCTCCCCAATAAAGCTGGTCTGCGGTGGTTTTGGCAAAAGCCTTTTCCAGCGCTTCATCGCTGCCTTCTTCCCAGATCTTCTGCGCCAACACTTCATCGTTCCCTGCCAGTTCAAAAATAGCTTCGGCAATTTCCACCGAAGTTTCACGCACTGTTGCCCAGGATTTCACATTGTGATTCGCCATAACTATCTCCTGTTGGTTGTGGCTTAGGTTACGGATGTTTTTATCACCGTCATGCTGCAAGTATAGGCTAATCTGCCGCGGGCTTTTGCCCGGCGGTGCGCAGAATGGGGAAAAAGGCGGGGAGGGCGGGCAATGGCGCAGGCGGCATGCTATTCTGTGCGGCGTTTGAATCAAGAGGGAAAGTTATTATGTCTGACATGCTGAGCAACGAGCAGGAATTGGCTTCCGATCTGGTCGCTTGCCAACTGGTCATTAAACAGATTCTGGACGTTATCGACGTGATTGCGCCGACCGAAGTGCGCGACAAGATGGCGGGCCAGCTCAAAAGCATCGATTTCTCCACGCATCCCGCCGGCGCCGATCCGGTGACCCGCAGAGCGATTGACAAGGCGATTGCGCTGATCGAGTTGAAGTTTACCCGCGATTGAGGCGGAGCCGCCGCAGAGCGACGGCGTCGGGCGGTGGCGGTTAATCCACCACCGTTTCGATTTTCTTGAACAGCGGGCAGTCGGTCACGCCGATGAAACCGTTGTCGCCATTGACGTACTGGGCGATCGCCACGTTGCGCGCCGTCAGGTATTTGCACTGCAATCCCAATCCGCCGACGTTCTTGTTGCTGCCGATCAGCACGCCGTAGCCCGAGATCAAAAAGCCGCCGTAAATGACCGCCAATACCAGTACCCACTTAATCAGTCTGCTCATTGCGTTTCCTCGTTATCCCTGAGGGTTCATCTAGCCACGGCGCCAGCTCGAGGGCAAGGGTAACAGTCTGAAAACCGGGCGATAGCCAGAAATCTAAACGACAAGTTAAACTTCGTTTAACTTTGCTGTGATAACATGCGCGATAGACCATCCTGATAACAATGAGGCTGCTAAATTTGTTGCGAAAAAAAATCCTCGTGATAATGACGGCCGTCGCTGCCTGCCTGTTTTTCTACCTGTTGGCGCTGGACAGTTATTGCGACGATGGTGGAAATTTTGCGCTGGGCATCTGTTCGGTGACGCGCTTCGTACCCTGGTAAGCAATTTTTGGCAGGGATGTTCGCCCGGCCGCCGCGAGTGTTAAGATGGCGGCCTGAATTTCGCAGTAGATAGGGTTGTCCATGTACGATTTAGGTTTTGGCCAGAACGGCCTGTTGTCGTTGGCTCTCGCCGCCGTGGCGTTGCTGGTGGGGCTCTGGGTTTGGTTCCTGGTGAACCGCGCCAGCGTGCGCGCCAACGAGCAGATTCGCCTGCTGCAGGAAATTGCCGAGCAGCAACGTCAACAAACGGCGCTGTTGAAGCGTTTGGCGCACAGCGCTCGCGCCGACGGCGGCGATGCTGATGACGACGATCTCAGCCCCGCGTTGGATTTCAAAGGTTTTATCCCCGAACGTTGAACACCCTGCTCCGGCCGGCGCTGCGCCGCCGGGGCGCTTCAGTAAAATACCATGCCCTGATACGGTTTTTCCCGGCATGCCGCCAGGCGGCTGGCCAGATCGCCGGCATGGATCTCCAACTGATGCCCATCAGGATCGAGAAAATAGAGCGACTCGCCCTCGCTGCGATTGCTTTTCCACTCTTCTGCGCCGCTCTGGCGCAGCCGCTCGCTGACCCGTTCAATGTGTTCCGGCGCGACGCTGAAGGCGTAATGGGTGTAATCACGCGCCCGTGGTTGCGTGCGAGCCTCATCCAATGACAGGCACAGCCACAACGCCCCCAACGACAGATAGGCGCCGCCTTGCCAGCGGGCGTGAGGGGTGAACCCCAACAGATGGCGGTAAAAATCGAAGCTGCGATCGAGATCGCTGACGGCGAGCGTCAGGTGGTTGAGGCCGGTCAACATGTGTGCGTTTCCTGGGCGCTAAACAGACGAAAAGTGTACGCAGAAGGGGAGAAAAGTTAAAGGGGGCGAAACATTAGTGCAGATAATGTGAAAACCGGCGACGCTGTCATAAAACTGTCTTACAGACATCGTAATGTAGCGCGAACCTTACAAAAGATGGATTAAGCCGATGATTAAATGGTACGAAGAAAGCGATGCCGAAGTGAACCGCAGCATTGCGCTGCTGACTGGGGAGAACCCGGACAAGTGGTATCCCTACGGCGGCGTGAAAGGTAAAGATTACTGCAAGAATCCCTCCGACGCCTGGCCGATCATTTGCGCCAACAAAATCAGTCTGAACCCCGACAACCACAGCGACAGCCCACAGTGGCAGGCGCGCATGAGCACCCAGGGCGGTGAATGGCAGGCCGACAGCGCCAGCCCGCTGCGCGCGGCGATGATCTGTTTTCTGATGAGCCGACAGGCTAACTGATTCGCAAAAATACCGGTGATTGGTAAGAGTTTCTCCTTTTTCTAATAACAGAGCTGTCGTTGGCGGAGGCTGTTTATGAAGCGCATTATCAAAGGTGATAAAAACTTGTCTCATCTGGTGATTGCCCATGCGGCGATCGATCGTCATGCCGAAAGCTTCGGCCAGCGCCGTCAGGGCTGGCCCTCGACCTATCTGATAAAATATCAAAACGATCGCGTGGCGGTGGAAGTGGTTACGCGTCGCCAATCTTATGTCGCCACGCTGATGATCGGCGCGCGCAACCTGACCAAACTGTGCGGTATGCCTGGCTGAACGCCGCCGTTACCCGCTCTCCCTCGGTTAAAAAATCGCGCTCCGGTCTGCCGTCTCGGGGCGCTACTCCTTGATGCTCACGGGGTTAAGTGTTAAAAAGCCGCCCGCAGATACATTTATTGATTGGTGAAATCTTGGCCGATAACGGCAAGGAGGTACGCCATATGAGGATAAGATGGGCGGTCAGCATCAGGATACCCCGCTAAAACGCGGATTAAAAAACAGACACATACAGCTTATTGCCCTCGGGGGCGCCATCGGCACCGGTTTATTTCTCGGCATTGCGCAAACCATTAAAATGGCCGGTCCCGCCGTGCTTTTGGGCTACGCCATCGGCGGTTTTATCGCGTTTTTGATCATGCGCCAGCTGGGCGAAATGGTGGTGGAGGAGCCGGTCGCCGGATCTTTCAGTCACTTTGCCTATAAATACTGGGGTGATTTCGCCGGCTTCCTTTCCGGCTGGAACTACTGGGCGATGTTCATTCTGGTCGGCATGGCGGAATTGACCGCCGTCGGCATCTACATTCAGTACTGGTGGCCAGAGATCCCCACCTGGGCGTCCGCCGCGCTGTTCTTTGTGTTGATCAATCTGATCAACCTGGTGAACGTGCGCCTGTACGGCGAAACCGAGTTTTGGTTCGCCATCATCAAGGTGGTGGCGATTGTCGGCATGATCGTGTTTGGCGCCTGGCTGTTGGCCAGCGGCAACGGCGGGCCACAGGCCAGCATCACCAACCTGTGGCAGCAGGGCGGCTTTATGCCGCACGGCTTCTCGGGGCTGGTGATGGCGATGGCGGTGATCATGTTCTCGTTCGGCGGGCTGGAGATGGTGGGCATCACCGCGGCGGAAGCCGCCGATCCGCGTCGCAGCATTCCTAAAGCGACCAATCAGGTGGTGTACCGCATTCTGATTTTCTATATCGGTTCGCTGACCGTACTGCTCTCGCTTTATCCGTGGGGGCAAGTGGTGGAGGGCGGCAGCCCGTTCGTGCTGATCTTCCATGCGCTGAACAGCAATCTGGTGGCGACGGTGCTCAACGTGGTGGTGCTGACCGCCGCATTGTCGGTCTACAACAGCGGCGTTTATGCCAACAGCCGCATGTTGTTCGGGCTGGCCAGCCAGGGCAATGCGCCGAAAGCGCTGACGCGCGTCAACAAGCGCGGCGTGCCGGTGCTGTCCATCGCGCTGTCGGCGCTGATTACCTCGATCGGCGTGCTGATCAACTATCTGATGCCCGGCAAGGCGTTTGAGCTGCTGATGGCTCTGGTGGTGTCCACCCTGGTGATCAACTGGGTGATGATCTGCCTGGCGCACCTGAAATTCCGTGCGGCGAAGAACCGTCAGGGCGTCATTCCGAGCTTTAAGGCGCTGTGGTATCCGTTCGGCAACTATCTGTGCCTGGCGTTCCTCGGCCTGATTTTAGTGATTATGTATTTCAGCGAAGGGATCCGCATTTCGGTGCTGTTGATGCCGGTGTGGATTGCAGTGCTGTGGGGCGGGTTCATGCTGACGCGCCGCAAAGGCGCCAAGCGTTAATCTGCGCGCGGAGGCGTATTGCGCCTCCGCGCTCTTCTCGTCAGCTGCGCGGCATAAAGGCGCGCCCCTCACCGTCACCCCGTCCCAGCAGTTTCCGGCACAGCAGCAGCAGGGTGCTGATGACGTCGATGGTCACCACGCTGAGCATCAGCAGGGTCAGCATGAAGAACCCGAGCAGCGAACCGCCAAGCAGCACCAGCGGTGCAGGCACGCGCACGCGGCGCAGCTTCATGGCGAAATACATTTTCCAGTATTGCTTCTGCGCCAGCAGCGCGCTGCGAATACGGCGCCCCAGGCCTGCGCCTGATTTGCGGGATGTCGAACGACTCATAACTTCTCCTTTTCTGTATGCCCTACAAGTCAATCACAAAGTTCTTAAGAGAGTCTTAACGGGCTCTTGGCGGCCCTGGCTGTCTCACCGAAGTGAGACAACAGCATACGGCAAAAGCTCCCTCAATGCAGCGCACGGCTGACGAAGTGCGAGCTTCATCGGGTTTGTTACACTGAAAGTCATGCCCGTGCAGGGCGCTGAGGGTCGGGAGAAGACGCTGGATGAAAAGAATCAACCGTTATTACGACGCGGCCAAGGCGCATCACACGCCGGAGGGATTTTGCAACCCGGAACCTTCGCGGCGTCAGGAGGGGGATCTTCAACGTTGGCAAGATGAGCGCAAGCGCCAGGGGTTGCCCAAGCCGCCGCAGCAGGGCTACGCGCAATTTACCGAACGCTGGTGGCAGCCGGCCGATCTCAGCGGCAGTGGCGACAGCGTCTGGTGGTTGGGGCATGCCTCGATGCTGCTGCGGTTGAGCGGGCGCTATATTCTGATCGATCCGGTGTTGTCCGAACGCGCATCGCCGCTGAGCTTTTACGGCCCGAAGCGCAGAACGCCGCCGCCGCTGACGGTGGAGCAACTGCCGGCGGTGGATGCGGTGCTGATCTCCCATAACCATTATGACCACCTTGACAGGCGCACGGTGCGGCAATTGGCGCGGCGTTTCCCTCAGGCCGAGTTCATCGTGCCGCTCGGCTTGAAGCGCTGGTTCCGCCGTTATCGGCTGAAGGTGCATGAGCTGGACTGGTGGCAGAGTCTGCCGTTGGGCGAGCTGACGGTCTACGCCACGCCGGCGCGGCACTGGAGCATGCGCACGCTGTGGGATCGCAATCGCTCGCTGTGGTGCGGCTGGGTGATCCACCATCCGGCGCTGCGGTTTTATTTTTCCGGCGACAGCGGCTATTCGGAACGGTTGGCGGAGATCGGTCAACGGCTGGGGCCGTTCGACGTGGCGGCGCTGCCCATCGGCGCCTATGCGCCGCGCTGGTTTATGCAGGAACAGCATATGGATCCGCAGCAGTCGGTGACGCTGTACCGTCAACTGAATCAGCCGCGCGCCATTCCCATTCATTGGGGGGTGTTCGAATTGGCGGATGAATCGCTGGACGAGCCGCCGCAGCAGTTGAACCTGGCGTTGAGTGAAGCGGGGCTGGAGCAGCATCAATTCCATCCGCTGAAGATTGGCGAGCGCATCGCGTTGCAGGGCTCACCGTCTGCGTTACCTCATCACCCGGCGGCGCTGCGGGATGAATAAAACCAACGGTTTGAAAGCGCGGCTGTAATTAGCCGAATTGATAAGCGCGGGTGGTGATTCAAATAACCCCCTTGTTTTCAGGATTTAATTCAACGTTGAACTTTCGTTATTGATAAGACTATTCCGGCTATTGAGGTTAATGATATTCGGATTATTTATGATGAACCCACCGGCAAGCGGGAGAGGTGCCGGCGCTTTGCATGTTTATGCATCCGTTGTGCAGGGCGGATGTGTTACCGCTGGCCCGTGCGCCGTGCTCGCCCGCGCCGTTTGGCGGCAGGGCTGAAAGCCGATGATGAATGGGCTTTCCGGCGGTAAATGGTCGGAGGAGCGATGAATAAATTGGCCCCCGTTCATCGATATTCAAATGTTGCATATCAAATTCCATAAAGATTCAAATTTTTTAACGCTATAAGCGGCAAAAAAGCGGAAATGATGAGGCAGATAGGCGTCAATACGATGAAAGTTTTGTTAAAACGCCAGCAGAATGCGGGGTCTGGCGCAGTGATTTTGGCAAGCAGAAAATAGCCGATGCTTCAACATCTTTTGGCCTATTTAAGCAAATGTGGCTCTCGACCGTTTCAAATATGTGCGACATGTCGTTCAGTGATTAAAAATGGCTTGCCATCGCATACAGAGTATGTGATAACGCATCTGGGTAAAACGAGGTACAGTTCTGTATATGTGTGGCATTTTCAGTAAAGAAGTTCTGAGTAAAGACGTTAGCGTTGAATACCGCTTCTCTGCCGATCCTTATCTTAGTGCCTCAAGCAGTAACGACTCTAGTTTGTCTATGTAACGCCTACGGGCGGTTTAAACAATCCAAAGGAAATACTCAAGATGGCAAAGATCAAAGGTCAAGTTAAGTGGTTCAACGAGTCTAAAGGTTTCGGTTTCATCACCCCGGCTGACGGCAGCAAAGACGTGTTCGTACACTTCTCTGCAATCCAGGGTAACGGCTTCAAAACCCTGGCTGAAGGCCAGAACGTTGAGTTCGAAATCCAAGATGGCCAGAAAGGCCCATCTGCAGTAAACGTTACTGCTATCTAATCAGCGTCAGCTGTACAAAAAGCCCGCCTTCGCGCGGGCTTTTTCGTTTCCGTCATTCGGCGACGATGACGATGCCGGCGTACTGGTTGCGGCCTTTAATGCCCGGATGCGTCGGATCCTGCGCGCGCCGATGGCTGTTGCGGCGATAGCTGGTGTATTTGAAGCGCTGCGGCCGCTGCGGATCGACGTCCGGCGTGCAGATAGTGCAACTGCCTGAGCGGTCAACGGCGGCGAAGCCGAGCGCCGTCAGCTTGTATTCGGCGATCGCGGCCAGATCCAGATGCCGATAGTGCGGGCTGATCAGCGTAGCGGGCAGCGGCAGACGCTGTTTAAAGTTTTCCACCAGCGCTTCGTCAACTTCGTAACAGCACGGGCCGGCGGCGGGGCCGATGGAGGCCACCCAATCGGCGGTGTCGCCGTCCTGGCGAATGCGGGCCGCCATCTGTTCCAGAATACCGTCCAGCAACCCGCGCCAGCCGGCGTGCACCGCCGCGATGGCGCCGCCGTCACGACGGCTGAACAGCACCGGCAGGCAATCCGCCGTCAGCACGCTGAGCAGAATGCCGGGCTGGCGCGTGTAGAAGCCATCGGCCTCACCGCACGCCTGCGCCGGTTGCAGCACATCGACGATGCGGGTGCCATGCACCTGCTTCTTTTCCGGCAATGTGGCGCTGTAGGGCAGCAGATGCCCCGGCAGCAGCGCGAGTTTGCTGCCGAAGCCGTGCTGAATGTGGGGCACCGCATCGAGCAGCGCGGAACGATCGCTCATAAATTATTTTCACCTGCGTGAGAAAACAGACTCTCAGTGTAGCCAGCTTTTTCCCCGCTTGGCCAGGTGTTGTTGGCGATGAAAGCGAGCGGGGATGCGCCTTGCATCAAACCGGCGCCTTCTTTAGACTAGCCGCGCCCTGTCTCTCTGGAAGCCCATTCATGTCTTATCAATGTCCCCTGTGTCATCAGCCGCTGCATTTTTCATCTCAACAATGGCGTTGCGACGGCAATCATCAGTTCGATCAGGCCAAAGAGGGCTACGTCAATCTGCTGCCGGTACAGCACAAGCGATCGAAGCAGCCGGGAGACAGCGCGGAAATGATGCAGGCGCGGCGTGCGTTTCTCGACGGTGGGTATTATCAGCCGCTGCAAGCGCAGGTGGCCGAGTGGCTGGATGTGGCGCTGGCGGCCGATGCTGGCGCGTTATTGGACATAGGCTGTGGGGAAGGGTATTACACCGCCGCCGTGGCCTCACGGCTGGCCCAGGGGCGCAATATGGCGGTCTACGGGCTGGATGTCGCGAAGGTGGCGATCCGCTATGCCGCCAAACGTTATCCGGCGGTCTCGTTCTGCGTCGCCTCAAGCCACCGTTTGCCGTTCGCCGACGGGGCGCTGGATGCGGTCTTGCGCATCTACGCCCCTTGCAAGGCGCAGGAGCTGGCGCGGGTGGTGAAGCCGGGCGGCGTGGTAGTGACGGTTTCGCCGGGCCCGCGTCATCTGTACCAGCTGAAAGAGCGGGTGTACCAGCAGGTGCAGCTGCATGCCGAACAGGACGAACAGTTCGATGGGTTCGACTGCGAGCGCAAAGAGGCGCTGGCCTATACGATGACCTTGCCGGGCGCGCAGGCCGCCAACCTGCTGCAGATGACGCCGTTCGCCTGGCGCGCCACGCCGGAAGTGCAACAGCGGTTGGCCGAGGGCGGGGAGTTTGTGTGCGAGACGGATTTCGTCCTGGCGCTGTACCGACGTCGCGCTTAAAAGGCGCGGCGTCCAGAAACAAAAAACCTGCCGCGGCAGGTTTTTTTTTGCAGTTCGGTCGCTTCAGGCCAGGTAGCCGAGGTGTTCCAGCAGGATGTTGACGCCGATACCTATCAGCACCACGCCGCCGAGGATCTCGGCGCGTTTGCCGAGCAGCGGGCCGATAAAGCGGCCGATCATCATGCCCAGCGTCGCCATGATCATGGTGGCGCAGCCGATGGCCATCGCGGTGTGCACGATATTCACCTGCAGGAAGGCCAGGCCGACGCCGATCGCCATGGCGTCGAGGCTGGTGGCGATGGCGGTGGCGACCAATAACCAGAAACCATGGCGTTTGACCTTCTCTTCTTCGTCGGGCCTGTTGCGCACCCCTTCGACGATCATGCGCATGCCGAGAATGAACAGCAGCGAGAAGGCGACCCAGTGGTCCCATTCCATGATGTATTGGCTGGCGAACAGGCCGATGGCCCAACCGATGAGCGGGGTGATCGCTTCCACCACGCCGAAGATCAGGCCGGTGCGGATCGCTTCGCGAAAACGGGGTTGATGCAGGCTGGCGCCTTTGCCGATTGAAGCGGCGAAAGCATCCATGGACATGCCGAAAGCGAGAATAAGCGTTGCTGAAAGGTTCATGTGAAATAGCCTCGGCCGGGTGGCTCCATATACACGTAACCCACCCCCAACCAAACGACGGAGTTACGTGTCTATGGTCTCGCCAACCTTACCTGGCTGCCCGCACCACGTTTCATACGGCGAAACGAGTATGTTGATACGGGCGTTTCTGGTTTTTATTCTCCAGAAACCGGCTACTCCCCAATGACGGCGCAACCATACCATATTATTTCAGCCATCGACAACCTTATTCTTTGGCAATATTGGCTCTTAATTGAGACTCGTTTTCATTAATCTGAGTTCATGGGGGAATATAATGTAGCCGGGGGTAACAATGTTGCGGAAATAATAGTCAGAAAAGAAATGGCGCTGCCGATTAATTGTCCACAAGCAGCGCGGGGTTTGAGCGATAACGGAATGGATTTATTTTTATTTATTGATTATCAACGAAAAAGTGATAAATCTTCTCCAGGTCGTCCAGGTGAGTTACCTGAACCAACAGCCGGCGCTGTTCCAGGTCGATGGCCAGAATGCCATCCTCCGATAAATTCATGGCTTTAATGCGGTTATATTCGACAAACACATTGGCGAAGAAAAAACCGTGCGCTTTAAACACCATCTTGGGCGAGCGAATATAAGCGATATAGATGGCGAGCAGCGCCAAAGAAATAAGCAGATAGGTGGTTAATACCGCGCCGTTGGTGGTGACGTTGCGGTAAATCAGAATGGCGATCAGGCCGACGAAAATCAGGCTGTCGAGCCGGTTGCGGCGTTTGAGCGGCACTTTGAGCCGCGTTTTGCCTTTCAGCAGATCCATGCCGAATTCGTCATACAGCGAATACAGCAACAGCAGGGCGATAAACAGCATCAGTACGGCGTCGGTCAGTGACATCTCTTGCTCCACACATAAAAAAGCCGGGGGTTGCCCCCCGGCCGTTCCGAACGATTACAGGCCCAGCAGGCCAATCCAATAGCCAAAGATACCGATGACGAAGAAGCCGATGATGATCCACAGCGCGTTGACTTTCTTGCGCAGCAGCCACATGCAGGCGAAGGTCAGCAGCAGCGGCACCAAGCCCGGCATCAGCTGGTCGAGGATAGTCTGCACCGTGGTGACGTTGGTATGCCCGGTCTGGTCGGTTATCTTGGACACCACCAGCGGGATATTCACGTGCGTCCACTTGTTGACCAGCGCCCCCATCACAAACAGGCCGAGAATGGACGCTCCTTCCGTCAGTTTTTGCAGGAAACCGCCGCCCATGTCGTTGACGATATCCACCCCTTTACGGTAACCGTAGGCCACGCCGTAGTAACGGGTCAGCAGGCGCACCAGGTTGAACAGCACGAAGAACAGGATCGGCCCGAGCAGGCTGCCGCTCATGGCGATGCCGGCGCCGAGCGCGGCGAACACCGGCCGCACGGTGCCCCAGAAGATCGGGTCACCGACGCCTGCCAACGGCCCCATCAAACCGACCTTGATGCCGTTGATCGCGCCGTCGTCGATCGGCGCGCCGTTGGCGCGTTGCTCTTCCATCGCCATGGTCACGCCGAGCACTGGCGCCGCCACGTAAGGGTGCGTGTTGAAGAACTCGAGATGGCGTTTGATCGCCTGTTTGCGATCGTCATTGTTTTCCGGATACAGGCGACGGATCACCGGCACCATCGAGAAGCAAAAACCCAGCGCCTGCATGCGTTCGAAGTTCCATGACCCCTGGAACAGGTTAGAGCGCAGGAATACGCCGCGAATGTCGGCCGGCGTGAGTTTCTTTTGAGCAGTTGTATCAACCATTTCTCTCACCTATTCCTAGTCGAGTTCGTTATCGAGATCGTTCGCGTTAGCCGGGCCGGCCTGGACAACCTGAGATTTGTTGTATTTCGGGCTGAGCTGGATATACAGCACGGCCATCACCACGCCGATGACGCCGAGCGCCACCAGGTTGAAGTTGGTGAAGGCGGCGGTAACGAAACCGAGATAGAAGAACGGCATCAGGTAGCCGGCGCGCATCATGTTAATCACCATTGCGTAACCGACCACGACGATCATGCCGCCGGCGATGTTCAGGCCGCTGGTGACCACTTCCGGGATCGAGTTGAGCAGGGCGTGTACCCCGGCGGTGCCGACCGAGATGGCGACGATGACCGCAGGGATGGCGATACGCATCGCCTGCAGCAGCAGGGCGCCGATATGGATCCAGGTGATGGCGCGCAGGCTGCCGCGCTCCGCCGCGCTGTCCGCCGCGTGCTGGAAGGCCACGGTGAGGGTGCGCACGATGATGGTCAGCACCTGGCCGGCCGCCGCCAGCGGAATGGCCAGCGCGATACCGGCGCCGACGCTCTGCCCACCGGCGATGACCAGAATGGTCGAGATGATGGACGCCAGGGCGGCATCCGGCGCGACCGCCGCACCGATGTTCATCCAGCCGAGGGCGATCATTTCCAGCGTACCGCCGATGATGATGCCGGTTTTCATGTCGCCGAGGATGAAGCCGATCAGGGTACAGGCGACCAGCGGGCGGTGGAACTGGAACTCGTCGAGGACGGAACCCATCCCGGCGATACAGGCAACGATAAATATCAGCACAATCTGAAGAGTGGTGATCTCCATTGCACTTCTCCTATGACCAAAAAAGCTCTGAGTAAAATAATCAGCGGCTGGCGCCACTAATTGAGTTTGTTAATCAGGTCCATCATTTTTAGCCGGCTGTCGGACGAGACCTTACGCACCTCCAGCTCGATACCGCGGTCGTTCAGCTTCTTAAACGCTTCGATATCTTTTTCATCGACGGAAACGGCGTTGTTCACCTGGGTTTTCCCCTGACGGAACGCCATGCCGCCGATATTGACGGATTTAATCTCCACGCCGCCTTCCACCAGACGCCAAACGTCGGTCGGGTTGGTGAATAACAGCATCACGCGATCGTTGGCGTATTTCGGGTTGTTCCAGACGCGGATGGCCTTCGCCACGTCCACCACGTGAGCGGTGACGCCCGGCGGGGCAACCTGGGTCAACAAGGTCTTGCGCACATGGTCGGCGGCGACCTCATCGCTGACGACGATGATGCGGCTGACGTTGGTCTCTTTGGTCCAGCGGGTGGCGACCTGGCCGTGGATTAAGCGATCGTCGATACGCGCCAGGCCGATTTTCATGTGATCGTTCGGCCCCAACGGCGCCTGAGGAGCAGCGGCTTTCGGGGCGGGTGCTGCGGGTTTTGCGGGTTCTTCTTGCGGTTTTTTCAGCGCTTTCACGCCTTCACGGCCGGTTTCCAATGCCAGCGCCACCAGTTCATCGAAAGCGGGGTTATCGTCCCGCGCCATGAAGGTTTCCACCAGCATCGGAATGTTGACCCCGGTGACGACCTCATAGTTGTCTTTATCGACCGCAATGCGGCTGGCGGCGTTGAACGGGCTGCCGCCCCAGGTATCCACCAGGAACAGCACGCCGCCGCTGGTATCCAATCCACTGATTTTTTCGTTGTACTTGACGATTAACGTTTCGGCATTCTCACCGGGAACGAAGTCTATAAAGGCGACGTTGTCCTGCTCGCCCAATAGCATCTCCGCCGTTTTCAGCAGTTGTTCCGCTGCAGCCCCGTGTGTGCCGATGATAATAGCTATTGCCACTCGCTACCTCCTCGTTGAACTCCAGGCACGGTGTGTATCGTTCTTCCGTGCCGTCTTGGCAGTCACTTCCGCGGTTCAGATACATTATGGTAGAAAAAAAGAAACGCACGCCTAACATTTCTCACGCAGTTTCAAATGCCTGTGCGTGATACTTCACGAACGCGAGATTTATTTTAGTGAGTGAAAAAATATTTTTTGTGACGCTGCTCCGCTATTGAATGCTCGGATAAATCTTAACGGTCGTGGGCGAGATGACAGGGCGCAACCTTAAACCGCCGTTGAAAAAGCCGCTTTGTCCGCCAGAAAAATCCTGATACAGTAATTTCCTCTTTCATCACTAAGGAGTGAAGGGCCTCAGCCCTCCCTATGGACTGTCACCGAAGTTACTGTTTTTCCAGGTTTCACCCGCCACCTGCTGGCGTTACATATGCTGTTCGGCCGCTCGGCCACCACCCGGTAATCCCATCCCGTCACCTTGCTATTGTCGACTGCGCCCATGCAGCGGCGGCATCGTCACGTCTGAGCCTCCTGCGCTCATTCCCACTTTTCTCTGGAGTCTGATATGGAATTTTTAATGGACCCCTCTATTTGGGCGGGGTTGCTTACGCTGGTGGTGCTGGAAATCGTGCTGGGCATCGACAACCTGGTGTTCATTGCCATTTTGGCCGACAAGCTGCCGCCGAAGCAGCGTGATAAAGCGCGCATCATCGGCCTGTCGCTGGCACTGCTGATGCGTTTGGGCCTGTTGTCGGTGATCTCCTGGATGGTGACGCTGACCACGCCGCTGTTCAGCGTCGGCGATTTCAGCTTCTCGGGCCGCGATCTTATCCTGCTGTTCGGCGGGGTGTTCCTGCTGTTCAAAGCCACCATGGAGCTGCATGAACGGCTGGAAGGGCAGACGCACCAGGACGGCGCCAACCGCGGTTACGCCAAGTTCTGGGCGGTGGTGGTGCAGATCGTCATCCTCGACGCGGTGTTCTCGCTCGATGCGGTGATTACCGCCGTGGGCATGGTGAACGATCTGCCGGTGATGATGGCGGCGGTGGTGATCGCGATGGCGGTGATGCTGTTGGCGTCCAAACCGTTGACTAACTTCGTTAACGCGCACCCGACCATTGTGGTGCTGTGCCTGAGCTTCCTGTTGATGATCGGCCTGAGCCTGATCGCCGAAGGCTTCGGCTTGCATATTCCTAAAGGTTATCTGTACGCCGCGATCGGCTTCTCGATCCTGATTGAATTGTTCAACCAGATCGCGCGTCGCAACTTCATCAAGCATCAGGCGCGTCGCCCGATGCGCGAGCGCACTGCGGAAGCGATCATGCGCCTGATGGGGCAGCAGCGCGCGCAGCAGACGGACGATGCGGTCGCCTTGCCGCGGGATGAAACCTTTGCGGAGGAAGAGCGTTATATGATCAGCGGCGTGCTGACGCTGGCCTCGCGCTCATTGCGCAGCGTGATGACGCCGCGCACCGAGATTTCCTGGGTCGATTGCGAGCGCTCCCGCGAAGAGGTGCGCGAACAGCTGCTGGACACGCCGCACAGCCTGTTCCCGGTGTGCCGCGATTCGGTGGATGAGATTGTTGGCGTGGTGCGCGCCAAGGATCTGCTGGTGGCACTGGAGCTGGGTGAAGATATCGCCGAGTTCGCCGCCCGCACGCCGCCGATCGTGGTGCCGGAAACCATGGACGTCATCAAGCTGTTGGCGGTGCTGCGTCGCGCCAAAGGGCGTCTGGTGGTGGTCACCAACGAGTTCGGCGTCGTGCAGGGGCTGGTGACGCCGCTGGACGTGCTGGAAGCGATTGCCGGTGAATTCCCGGACGAAGATGAAACCCCGGACATTGTGGCGGAAGGCGACGGCTGGCTGGTGAAGGGCGGGACCGACCTGCACTCGCTGGAACAGGCGCTGGCCTGCGATGATCTGGTGAGCCCCACCGCGGACTACGCCACCCTGGCGGGGCTGCTGTTGGCCCACTACGGCCAGATGCCGGTGGTGGGGGATACTATCGAGCTGAACCACCTGCGTTTCGATATTGTGGACGTCTCCGAATACCGCATCGAACTGGTGCGTGTCACCCGCGTCGTCTTTGACGAGCCGTCGCAGTCGTAACCCGTTCGCCGGAGGCTCAGGCCTCCGGCGGATCCTCTTGCGCATGCCTGACGCGCGATTCGTACTGTTGCAACCATAGCGGGAAAACGTGGATCGGCATCGGTTTGGCGAAATAATACCCCTGCAGGGCATTGACCTCGCGTGAGCGCAGGTAGTCAGCCTGTTCCGCCGTTTCTACCCCTTCAGCCACCAACTTCAGCTTCAGCCGCTGCGCCAGCGTAATGATGGTGTCGGTCACCGTGGCGTTAACCGCGTCGGTGCCGATGGCCGCGGTAAACCCGCGGTCAATCTTCAACACGTCCGGGCTGAGGTTTTTCAGGTAGCTCAGCGAACTGTGGCCGGTGCCGAAATCGTCGATGGCCAGCATGATACCCATGTCTTTCAGCGTCCGGATTTGGTCGTGCTGGATGGCCGACAGCGCGGTGCGCTCGGTCAGCTCCAGCATCAGTGACGGCATCGGGTGCGCTGGCAGCCAAATCTGGCGGATATCGTCGATGATGTTGAGCGTTTTAAAATGCTCGGCGGCGACGTTGATGCTGATGTAGAACGACGGCCGCGGCGGGAACAGCTGCAGATTTTCCGTCACGGTGTTCATCAGATAGCGGGTCAGCGGAATGATCAGCTCATGCTGCTCGGCCAGCGGGATAAACACGTCTGGCGATATCCATCCCTGCCGTTTCTTTTTCCAACGCAGCAGCATCTCGACGCCGGCGCAGCGGCCGGTATCGCTGTGAATGATCGGTTGGCAGTAAACGCGGAACTCCCGGTGGGTAATGGCATGACCGATGTGATAAGACAGGCTCATACGGTTAGCGGTGAGCAGGTAGACCACATAGGCCGCCAGCAGGCTGATCAACAGCGCCAGAGGAATATGGCGCGGCAGTGCGGAAAACGCCAGCATGCCGACCTGCGGGCCAAACAGCGAAATCGAGAACGGGTACCGCTCGGAACCGGCGGTGTAACGCAGATCGTTGGTCAGGGTGTCGCGGCGCAGGATTTCACGGCGTCCGTATTCCAGGCTGCTGTCAGCTACGTTCAGCACCATTCGCTGAACATAAGGCTCCTGCGGTTCGAGTAAAAAGTTCGATAACAGCTCGATATTGAAGACGTGCAGCACGCCGCTGGTTCTATCGCCGGGGGAGGGTGTCCACATCACCAACGTGGGCAGTCCTTTGCTCACCGCCAACGAAGGGCGCAGCGCCAGCTTGACGTTGCTGTTGACGAAAATCGGCAGCACGGCGGCCAACTGATAATGACGGGCGCCAAACAGGCTGGAGCAGTAGATGACGCCATTTTTTACCAGCAGCATGGCGCGCAGCGCCTGATTTTGCGCGGCGCGAAAGCGCAGGGTCGATGAGACGTTCTCGCAGGGTTGTTCCAGCATGTCCATACTGCGTTCCGCCTGCAGCTGCGCGGGGGACAGCAGCTGGTCAATCTTGCCGACGGTGCGGGTGGCCAACGTTTGCTGGCTCTGCTCGATGCTTTTGACCTCTTGATAGTAACGGGTATACAGCGATACCAACAGAATAGCCGCGCCCACCGCTCCGGCCAGCAGCCAACGGTAGTAACGATATTGGGACGCGGCGAGGTGGGTCATCAACATCCGGTAAATCCTTGTTCGGTAATCCAGCTCCGAGTCACGGTCAGGCCATAGATCCTTAAGTTGCGCTCGGCTAATTCTAGCCTGAGGTTATACAAGATTGATGGTAACTCAGTAAATTATTTCGATTTGGCAAAACAGAAGGTCAATTTGCAGGCTAACCGCCGGATCGATGAGAAAAATGCAGGATTTTTTCTGGTGACATTGTCACAAAAACGCTCAATGAATTGATTACCCATAAAAAACCCCGCCGGGTGGCGGGGTTGTCGGTCAGTCGCATTGCACCTTGATAGCCAGGCCGCCGCGTGATGTTTCTCGATACTTGGCGTTCATGTCTTTGCCGGTTTCATACATGGTCTCGATCACCTTATCCAGCGAAACGCGCGGTTCGCTGGTGCGGCGCAGGGCCATGCGGGCGGCATTGATCGCCTTGACCGAGGCGATGGCGTTGCGCTCGATGCACGGCACCTGCACCTGGCCGGCGACCGGATCGCAGGTCAGACCCAGGTTGTGTTCCATGCCGATTTCCGCCGCCACGCATACCTGCTCAGGGCTGCCGCCCAGCAGTTCGGCCAGGCCGGCCGCCGCCATGGAGCAGGCAACGCCGACTTCACCCTGACAGCCGACTTCGGCGCCGGAAATGGAGGCGTTCATCTTGTACAGCGCGCCGATGGCACCCGCCGCCATAAAGTAGCGGATATAGATGTCCGGGCTGACGGACTCGATGAAGTGATCGTAGTAAGCCAGCACGGCAGGCACGATGCCGCAGGCGCCGTTGGTCGGCGCGGTGACGACGCGGCCGCCGGCGGCGTTTTCTTCGTTAACCGCCAGCGCGAACATGTTGACCCAGTCGATCACGTTCATCGGATCGTTGGACAGTTTATCCGACGCCACCAGCATGCGGCGTAGCGCGGAGGCACGGCGCGGCACGCGCAGCGGGCCCGGCAGCACGCCTTCGGTGTTCAGACCGCGATCGATGCAGGCGCGCATGGTTTGCCAGACGTTACCGAAGTAGGTGTCGATCTCTTGCTTGCTGTGCAGCGCCAGTTCGTTCTGCATCACCATGCCGGACAGCGACAGCCCGGTCTCGCGACAGTGGTCGAGCATTTCGCGCGCGGAATTGAACGGATAAGGCATTTGCAGTTCTTGCTCGGCGGCCTTGCCGAAGTTCTCTTCATCGACGATGAAGCCGCCGCCGATAGAGTAATAGGTCTTGCTGTACACTTCTTTATCGCCGGCGAAGGCGTGGACCTGCATGCCGTTTTCGTGCAGCGGCAGGTTGTCGCTGCGGAAGACCATGCCGCCGTCGCGCGGGAAATCGACTTCATGCAGGCCGTTGGCCAGCATCAGGCGTTGACGTTGTTCTACATCGCGAATAAAACCCGGGATGCTATCGATATCGACGGTGTCCGGCATGTTGCCGGCCAGGCCGAGAATGATAGCGATATCGGTATGGTGACCTTTGCCGGTCAATGAGAGTGAGCCGTAAACGTCTACGGCAACACGCGTGATAGAAGGCATCAGGCCTTTATTTACCAGATCGTCGACAAACTGTTTGCCGGCTTTCATCGGTCCAACCGTATGAGAGCTGGACGGGCCGATGCCGATCTTAAACATGTCGAAAACGCTAATCACGCTAAAACTCCTTAAAGAGACGTATTGTTATGGCTGCGGCGGTTAAAAACCGCGCAGGGAACAGCGATATTGTAAAAGGGCCGTGCGGGTTCGGCTGCCTTTTTCGCATGAAATTAAATAATCCGTGGTGTCGCTTTTTTTACTGATTACCCGGGGCGAACCCTTGTGCGGGGCATCCGCTTTCGCCCAAGCTCCATTAACGGTAATCGCGCCAGCTTTCCTTGCTGAACGCCGCCGGCTTAATCCCTGTTTCTACAGTGGTTTATCTCGGACGGTGGTATTTTACAGGTATTTCGTAAGGTTTAAGAGAGGGTTTACAGTTTTTTTAAAACCATTCAACCGGAACGGTAGTTGAAAAAGCGATCAAATGAAGTGATTTCGATCGCTTTACCCGCAGCGGAGGCCGGCAACCGTGCCAGATTGCGAGTCAGATCACGCAATGCCGGCTAAATACTGACTTGCTGCGCCAGGCGGCGAATGATGGCGGCGGTCAGCCCCCAGATAAACTGGCTGTGGTACCAGGAAAGGTAAATCCGGTGCGTATGGCCGGCGCGATGAATGTCCAGCGGGTAGTAACGCGACAGGGTCAGCGCCTCCCGCAAAGGCATTTCAAACACGTCAGCCACTTCGCCTTCGTTGGCGCGGAACTGCACGTCCGGCGAGACCAGGCCGACGATAGGCGTGACCTGAAATCCGGTGCTGCTGTCGAGCGGCGCCATTTGGCCGAGTATGGTAACCGCCTGCGGCGGTATCGCCACTTCTTCCTGCGCTTCTCGCAGCGCCGTCACGATCGCCGACCCGTCTTCAGCGTCGGTTTTACCGCCGGGGAAGGCCACCTGGCCGGCATGTTTGCGCAGCGAGTCGGCGCGGCGGGTCAACAGCAGCGTCGGCTCGGCGCGGCAGACGATCGGGATCAGCACTGCGGCCGGGCGCACATTGTGCGAGATCTGCGCCGCCTGAGGTAGCTGCAGTTGGAAACGGCTGATAAAGGCGTGCAGTGAAGCCGGTGCATTTGGTGGGATCACGACTGGGCGCACTCCCCGAGCTGCGGCAGAATGCGGCCAACCTTGTCGAAGGTCTCCTGATATTCCGCCTGTTCCTGGCTGTCCGCCACGATGCCGCCGCCGGCGGAGCAATGGATGCGGCCGTTTTCGGTGACGAGCGTGCGAATAGTGATGTTGGTGTCCATGGTGCCGCAGGCGCTCAGGTAACCGATGCTGCCGCAATAGGCGTTGCGACGCTGCGGCTCCAGTTCTTCGATGATTTCCATCGCCCGCACCTTGGGCGCGCCGGTGATCGAGCCGCCGGGAAAGCAGGCGCGCAGCAGTTCGGTCGCCGAGGCGGTGTCCGGCAGGGTTGCGGTGATGGTGCTCACCAGGTGGTGCACCGCCGGGAACGGCTCCACGACGAACAGCTCCGGCACGCGCACGCTGCCGGGCTGGGCGACGCGGCCGATATCGTTGCGCAGCAGATCGACAATCATCAGATTTTCAGCGCGGTCTTTGGGTGAACCGGTCAAACGACGAGCCTGTGCGGCGTCTTGTTCCGCGTCCGCCAGCCTCGGCAGCGTGCCCTTGATCGGGCGGGTTTGGATGCGCTGCTGCTCCAGCCACAGGAAGCGCTCGGGAGAAACGCTCAACACGCTGTTGTACGGCAGACGCAAGAACGCGGAGAACGGCGCGCGGTTGCTGGCGCTCAATTGGCAAAACGCCTGCCATTCATCTCCTTGATAGTCTGCGGAGAATCGCTGCGCCAGATTGATTTGGTAACAGTCGCCGCTGCGCAGGTAGTGCTGAATGCGTTGGAACTTCTCGCCGTACTGCTGCCGGCTCATATTGGCGCGCCAGTCGCTCAGCAGCGTGAAAGGGCGTGCCGCAGGCGCGGTTTGGCTATTGAGCCAGCGCCAGCGCTGTTCCACGTCGCCATAGCTGAGCAGCGTCAGCGTTTGCAGCCGGTGGTCGGCGATCAGCGCCCAGTCATAAATGCCCACCGCCATGTCCGGCAAGGCGATGTCGGCTTCGGCCAACTGCGGCAAGCTTTCCACCCGCCGCCCAAGATCGTAGCCGAACAGCCCCAGTGCGCCGCCCTGAAACGGCAGATCCGGATTAAAGGCCGGTTGCCAACCTTGCGCCACCATCTGCTGTTGCAACAACTCAAACGGATCTTGTTGCGACCGTATTGTTACGTCGTCACTTATGATTTCCGTGGTGGCGCCATGAGTCGTGAGAGTAATGCGCGGCTGCGCGACCAGAATATCGAAGCGGTTGTGCGAATGGTCGGCAAAGCCCGAGTGCAGCAGCATCGCCCAAGGTTGCGATGAAAGCGGGGCAAAAAGCGTCATCAGGGCGCTGCGATGGTAGGGCAAAGACTTTATGTTTGGGGCGGTTACGCTCATGAACGTCAATAAACCTGGCTGTGAAGACGGCAATATCTGGCGGCTAGTGTGCCATAGACGGCCATGGCATGCATGTTTTGCCATGCGAGACATGCAGCACACCTCACATAAACGGCAGTTCAATAAACCTGAAATAAGGCATTTTTTGCGCCATTGTTTATACTTCGATATGTTAAAAATTTAACGTCAAAATAACTGGAAGCATTTTTCACCGAGGGCGCAAGACCCGAGAAATATAAAGACAACTCGTTAATTTCACACTTTTATTGTTGCTCGCTGTTATTAAGCGGGCGATGCGAAACGGTTTTGCCTGTGTTTTTTACGGTGGCCGTCTTGTGAAAGTTATTCCTTGTTGTGGAACGCTTTTCTTATAGAAAGCATGAAAAGACAAACAAGATGAATCTTATTTAGCTTGCGGCGGAAATGTGAATGTTTGCGTCATATTTCGCTCGGGCGCTGAAGCGATTTCTTTTTTTCAAAAAAATAAAATTATCATTTTGTTACATTATTATTGAAGAGCTGCCTATGTCGTTAATGCTGAGCGTCATCGTCCCGATGCACAATGCGGGAGAACTGTTAGAGCCTTTCCTGGCTTCGTTGCTTGCCCAACGAGAACAGCGGTTGGAGGTGATCATCGTTAACGATGGTTCCACCGATGGTTCGGGGGAGGTCGCCCACCGCTATGCGGCGGCGCATCCGCATATTCGGGTTATCGATCAGGCGAACGCCGGCGTTTCCAGTGCGCGTAATGCCGGGCTCGCCGTTGCCCGAGGAAAATACGTGGCGTTTCCCGACGCTGACGATCTGTTGGCGCCGGAAATGTATTCCACGCTGCTGGAGCAGGCCGAACAGCACCAACTAGACGTGATGCAATGCAATGGCGAACGCTATTTTGCCAGCCAGGACGAATTGCAGCCGATTTTTCCTCAGGAGCGTTTACGCACCACTGATGTTATCACTGGCGTTCAATGGTTCGAACGCGCGTTGAAATCGCGAAAGTTTATTCACGTTGTGTGGTTGGCGATATATCGTCTCGATTTTATCCGCCAGCATCGGCTCTATTTTGAACCGGGCTTACATCACCAGGATATTCCCTGGACGACGGAGGTCATGTTTAATGCCAAGCGGGTCAAATATTTAAGCACGCCGTTGTACCGCCAACGGGTGCACGACAAGTCGATCAGCAATCGCCGTCGCACCGGCAAGGCTAACGTGGATTATCAGCGCCACTATATGAAAATCGTCGAAATGCTGGAGCGGCTCAACCTGCGTTATGCGAGCACCATCGCCATTCGGCCGGCGTTTCATTGGCAGATCACCCGTGAAGCGCTGGGGATTTGCCACAGCATTCGCCGTGAGCCGGATCCGGCCGCTCAGAATCAGATTACCGAAGAGTTTTACCAACGTGGCATCGACAGAGCGATGCTCGCCAATGCGCGCGGCGTGAAGCAGGGGTGGCATGTCATGCTGTGGCGGCACCGTTTAAAGCAGTGGCGCAACGATAACGGCTGTTCACAGCCGGCCTGAGGCACAAGACGTTGGGATCCGCCGCGTTAGCGCGTATACTCCTTCTCCCTTTTGCCGGAGAGAACGACACATGCATGCAGGTATGCCATTACTGAGCCACGCGGAGCAGCAGGAAGCGGCGGATCGCATCCATCAGCTGATGGAACAGGGCATGAGCAGCGGTGAGGCCATTGCTCGCGTTGCGCAGGAAATTCGTGAGAAGCATCAGGGCGCTCATGTCGCGGTGCTGTTCGATGACGAAGACGAACAGCAGGATGCCGCGCCGGAGGCGTCGCGGGATGACGATGCTGAAGAAGACGAAGACTATTGATGTTATCGGGGCCGCGCAAGCGGCCCCGTCAGTTTTAGCGGTTGACTGCTACGGCGGCGGCGGCCTGTTTCGCCAGCTCTACCGCGAGTTCCGTGGTGTCCGCCGTCGCCAGCGCTACACCCAGGCGGCGCTGGCCGGCGATTTCCGGCTTGCCGAACAGACGCAGCTGGTTGTGCCCGCGCAGCGCGTTTTCCAATCCGCTGAAGCGCACATCGGTGCTGGTGAGCTGTGGCAGGATCACCGCCGAAGCGGAAGGGCCGAACTGGCGGATAGCGCCGATCGGCAAACCGAGAAACGCGCGCACGTGCAGGGCGAACTCAGACTGATCCTGTGAAATCAACGTGACCATGCCGGTATCGTGCGGGCGTGGCGACACTTCGCTGAAGATCACGTCGTCGCCACAAACGAACAGCTCCACGCCGAACAGCCCGAAGCCCCCCAGGGCCTTCACCACTTTCTCGGCGATAGCCTGGGCCCGGCTCAGCGCCGTAGCCGACATGCGTTGCGGCTGCCAGGACTCGCGGTAATCCCCATCCTCCTGACGGTGCCCGATCGGCTCACAGAAATGCACGCCATCCACGGCGTTGATGGTCAGCAGCGTAATTTCAAAATCAAATCTTACCAGCCCTTCGACGATCACCCGGCCACCGCCGGCACGGCCGCCCTGTTGGGCGTAATCCCAGGCGCTTTGCAGCTGTTCGGGCGTGCGGATCAGGCTCTGGCCTTTGCCGGAAGAGCTCATCACCGGTTTGACGATGCACGGGTAGCCGATATGCTCAACCGCCTGGCGGAAAGCGATTTCACTGTCGGCAAAGCGGTAGCTGGAGGTGGGAAGACCGAGCTCTTCCGCCGCCAGACGGCGGATGCCTTCACGGTTCATGGTCAGGCGTGTGGCTTCGGCGCAGGGCACTACGCGGTGGCCCTGGCGTTCAAGCTCGACCAGCATGGCGGTGGCGATCGCTTCGATTTCGGGAACGATATAGTCCGGCCGCTCGTGTTCGATGACGGCTTTCAACGCGTCACCGTCCAGCATATTGATGACGTGGCTGCGGTGCGCCACATGCATGGCCGGCGCATCGGCGTAGCGATCGACGGCGATCACCTCCAGACCGAGGCGCTGGCATTCAATGGCGACTTCTTTACCCAGCTCGCCGGAGCCGAGCAACATGACGCGGGTGGCGGAAGGGCGCAGGGCGGTTCCAATCGTTAACATAGTTTCGTACCTGGATCGGTGAAAGTAAGCGGATTGATGATCGGCGGGCAGTATATACGAAAACGATTGCGCGCGCAGCCGCCGCGCCGGTTTTGTTGCTAACTGGCTGTTTTTATAACAAACAGAAATATTTGCCCTGTATGAGCGATTGTGCGTTAATAACCGACGGCGAAAGAAGGCCTACTTATCGAAAGGTTTTCGCGTCTCGTGCCGTCAAGGCAGGTTTATCAAGTAAAGGAAACACAAATGAGCAAGATCACTGGTCACGTTAAATGGTTCAACGAAAGCAAAGGTTTCGGCTTTATCACCCCTGCCGACGGCTCTAAAGACGTTTTCGTTCATTTCTCCGCTATCGTCAGCGATGGTTTCAAGACCCTGGCTGAAGGCCAGCAGGTTGAGTTCTCCATCCAGGACAGCCAACGTGGCCCAGCCGCAGCCAACGTCGTTGCGATTTAACGACTGCGTTGCCGAGAAACCCGCCGCCGGCGGGTTTTTTTATGCCCGCACCCCGTAACGCCGCCCATCTCTGTTATCATTTACCGCTGATTCGGCGCTTACCTGCGGGCGCGCCGCCATTCCATTCGTCATATAAGAGTTATCGCCGTGAGCACAGTTTCTTTTTCTTCCCTGCCGCTGCCAGCCGAACAGTTGGCCAACCTCAACGAACTGGGGTACGCCGAAATGACGCCGGTACAGGCCGCCGCATTGCCCGCCATCCTGCAAGGGCGGGACGTGCGCGCCAAGGCGAAAACCGGCAGCGGTAAAACGGCGGCCTTCGGCATTGGTTTGCTGAACAGTATCGTCGTCGGTCAGGTCGCCACGCAGGCGCTGGTGCTTTGTCCCACCCGCGAGCTGGCCGATCAGGTGAGCAAAGAGTTGCGTCGCCTGGCGCGTTTTACGCAAAACATCAAGATCCTGACGCTGTGCGGCGGCCAGCCGATGGGGCCGCAGCTCGATTCGCTGGTGCATGCGCCGCACATCGTGGTGGGGACGCCGGGCCGTATCCAGGAACACCTGCGCAAGAAAACGCTGCAGCTGGACGAGCTGAAGGTGCTGGTGCTGGATGAGGCCGATCGCATGCTGGACATGGGGTTCGCCGACGACATCGACGATGTGATCAGCTATACGCCGCCGCAACGTCAGACGCTGCTGTTTTCCGCCACGTACCCGGCAGGCATCGAGCGCATCAGCGCGCGCGTTCAACGCCAGCCGCTGAGCGTCGAGGTGGACGATGGCGAAGCGCAGACCTCCATCGAACAACGCTTTTATGAGACCGCGCGCGATCAGCGCCCAGCGCTGCTGGTGTCGGCCATTCGCTATCATCAACCCGCGTCCTGCGTGGTGTTCTGCAATACCAAACGCGACTGTCAGACGGTGCTTGAGGCCCTGGAGGCCCGCGGCATCAGCGCGCTGGCGCTGCATGGCGATCTGGAACAGCGCGACCGCGACCAGGTGTTGGTGCGTTTCGCCAACCGCAGTTGCCGGGTATTGGTGGCGACCGACGTCGCCGCACGCGGGCTGGATATTAAAGAGCTGGAGCTGGTGGTCAACTACGAGCTGGCGTTCGATCCCGAAGTGCATGTGCACCGTATTGGCCGTACCGGCCGCGCCGGCATGAGCGGGTTGGCGATCAGCCTGTGCACGCCGCAGGAAATGGCGCGTGCGCACGCGATTGAAGACTATCTGCAGATGAGCGTTGACTGGTCGCCGGTGTCCGAGCTGAGCGGGGCGGCCAACGGCTCGCTGGAGGCGGAAATGGTGACGCTGTGCATCGACGGCGGCCGCAAGGCGAAGATCCGTCCCGGCGATATTCTCGGGGCGCTGACCGGTGATGCCGGGCTGACGGCGGCGGAAGTGGGCAAGATCGATATGTTCCCGGTGCATGCCTATGTCGCGATCCGCAAAGCCAGCGCGCGCAAGGCGCTGCAACAGTTGCAGCAGGGCAAAATCAAAGGCAAAAGCTGCAAGGTGCGGCTGCTGAAATAAGCCGAAGGCGGGTGGCGGTTTGCCTTCCCGCCACGATCTATTTATACTGTATATAATCACAGTAATTTGAGTGTTTGAGGACGCACGCATGGCGGTTGAAGTTAAATATGTGGTGGTGAGAAACGGTGAGGAAAAAATGACTTTCGCGAGCAAGAAAGAAGCCGACGCCTACGACAAAATGCTGGATCTGGCGGACAACCTTGGGGAGTGGCTGCAGCACGCGCCACTGAACCTGGATGACGAACAGCGCGAAGGGCTGAGCTTCTTCCTGGCGGAAAACAAGGATGCGCTGGGTCTGATTCTGCGCGGCGCATCGCCGGCGGAAACCCTCAAGAAACCAGCGGAAAGCAAAGCGAAAAAAGCGGCCTCTACCCCAAAAGAGGGATCTGCGTCAGAAAAGCAGGCGGCATAATGACTTATGTTGCGGTGTTGTGATGAAAAAGGATCTAAAATGAGCCGTGAAATAACTTTCTTCAGCCGCTTTGAGCAAGACATTCTGGCCGGGCGTAAAACCATCACCATTCGGGATGCCAGTGAATCGCATTTTGAACCGGGCGAGGTATTGCGCGTCAGCCGCAAAGAGGACGGCGTATTTTTCTGCTTTATCGAAGTGCTGTCGGTAACGCCGGTGCGCCTGGATGCGCTGACCGAACGCCACGCACAGCAGGAGAACATGTCGCTCGGCGAACTGAAGCGGGTGATCAAGGAAATCTATCCGGGCCTGGATGCGCTGTTTGTCATTGAGTTCGTCAAACGGTAACCCTTTGCCGAAGCCCTGTTGTGAGCCAGGGATGGGCGCCCGGATAGCGCTAATCACAACGGGAGGACATATGAAAAAAACGGGTTTGGCTATCGCCTTGTTGGCCATGATGGGAGCATCGACGACGGTGTGGGCGCAGGATCACGAACAGCGCACCGCCAAGGTGGGGCAGTGTGCGGGCCTGCAGCCGGCGGATATCGCCGCCCAGGTCAAGCGCGACTTCTTGCAGAACCGCATTACGCGCTGGGAGTCGGACAAAAAGCTGCTGGGTACCGCAACGCCGATTGCCTGGGTTAGCCCGGATGCCATCAGCGGCAAGGATCAGGTATGGCAGGTGCCGTTGACGGTGCGTGGCACCAAGGCAGATAAAACCTACAACGTGACGCTCAACTGCAACACCGGCGAAATCGCCTACAGCGCCCCGCAGTAACGCTTTCCCGGCAGTAAAAAGCCCGCCGAGCGGCGGGCTTGATGTTCTCAGGCGGCGTCAGTCGCTGAACGGAATCACCAATTCACCCGGTTTCACTTCCAACCCTTTCGCCAGTTTTTTCGCCAGCGCTTCGGTTTTGCTGTTGTCAGGATTCAGCACATAAGCCGGCTTTTGGTCGAAGTAGGATTTCAGCGACTGGTTCAGATACGGCGTCAGCGCTTTCATCACCGTCTGCATTTTTTCCGGCTGCACGCTGTAATCGGTCAGCTCCATGTCCTTCAGGAAAATGGCACCCTGCGCCCGGTCATAAACCGGCTGCGCCTTCAGCGTCAGCTTCAGATCAGCGGTCTGCGGGCCGAGAATCGACGTGATGTTGACCTTGGCGTCGCCGGAAAGGGTGACTTTACCCGGTTCGCTGCGGCCGATCTGGCTTTGCAACTGAGTCAGCACGATGTTGGCGTCCAGCAGGCCGGGCACGCCGATTTGCTTCTGATAGTCGTTATGTTTCTGCAGGTAGTCATTCACTTCCTGCTCACTCAGGGTGTACTGGGTCAGTTGATTGCAACCGGCCAATACGCCGGCGAACAGCAGGGCGGCTGCGCCCATCAGGATCTTCTTCATTAATGCCTCATTGCGACTGCTGGCGAAAAGTGCTGCAGATAATTGATTAATCATTATAAACGCTCCGCCTGCGCGTGAAAACGGCAGGCGGCGGTATGGCGGGAATAGTGCGCGTAAAACAGGGCGAGACCTATCGGATAACGCCGAAAGCGTCAGCGCCGTAATCGCAGCGCCAAGAGGATCACGCCGGCCAGGCAGGCTGCGCCTCCCAACAGCGGGAACAGCGGAATGCCCCACAGCCGCAGCGACGAATGCATCAGATAAGGCGCCAGCCCCAGGGCAAAAGCGGCGGTGACCATGGCGATGGCCAGGGTAACGGCGCTGCGCTCCAGCGCTTTGCTCAACTGACCGAGGTTCTTGACGTTAATGTCGGCATTGAGCTGCCCGCGTTTCAGGCGGCGCACCAACAGCCGCAGGGTTTGCGGCAGCTCCTCTCCGGCGTCGAGCGCTTCCCCGCCCAGGGCCAAGAGTCGTTGGCGCACGGCGTCAGGGGCATAGCGTTGCAGCACCGTTTGTTGCAGCATCGGTTTGAGCGTGGCGACGATGTCAAAGGCCGGATCCAGCCGGTGCAGCACGCCGTCGGCGGTGATTAAGGCCTTGAACAGCAGCACCAGATCCGGCGGCAGCGCCAGCTGGTGCTCACGCGCCATCACCAACAGGTCAGTGAGGGCTTTGCCGAGCGTTAGGGAGGCGGCGGCCTGCTTGTCGAGAAAGTTTTGCGCCGCCAGCTCCAGGTCCATCAGATCCAGCGGTTCGCTGTCCGACCAGGCGATCAGCGTGTTGACGATGCCTTCGGACTGACGATCGGCGATGGCCTGCAGCAGCAGGAGCAACTGGTTACGCCGCCGTTCGGACAGCTGGCCCACCATGCCGAAGTCGATGAAGCCGACGCGATCGCCGCTCAGCGCCATCACGTTGCCGGGGTGCGGATCGGCGTGATACAGCCGGTGCTCCAGCACCATGCTCATAAAGGCGCGGGCGCCGCGCCGCGCCAGCAGCGGGCCGTCAAATCCCGCTTCCGCCAACTGCCGGGGGTTCTCCGGCGCGGTGCCGGGCAAGTATTCCTGCACTAACAGACGCGGGGAAGACCATTGCCAATAGATTTTCGGCACGACCACGTCGGGTTCACGCGCAAACATGCCGGCGACGCGATCGCAGTTATGCCCTTCATGGGTCAAATCCAGTTCATGATTGAGCGCCGTCGCCAGCGCTCTGACCATCTGCCGTGGTCGATAGCGCGCCAGCGCCTGACTCTGCTGCTCCACGGTTTCCGCCAGCGAGGCCAGCAGCCGCAGATCGGCGTGAATGGTTTTTGCCAGGCCGGGGCGCAGCACTTTCACCACCACCTGTTCGCCGCTGTGCAGGCGTGCGCGGTAGATTTGCGCCATCGACGCCGCGGCCAGCGGTGTGCGATCGAATTCGGCAAACAGCTGCTCGGGATCATCCCCGAGATCGGCGATGATCTGGGGTGCCAGCATTTCCCATGGCAACACCGCCGCCTGGCTGTGCAGGCGATCCAGTTCGTCGGTCCAGGCCGGATCCAGCAGGTCAGAACGCGTGGCCAGGATCTGGCCGAATTTGACGAAGGTTGGGCCGAGCGCCTCGAGCGCTTCGCGCAGCCGCTGAGGAAGGGGCTGCGCGCTCTGCCGGGCGGGCTCACTGCGGGCGCCACGCAGCAACGCCCCCAGGCCCAGCAGGCGCAGAACGTCTTGCAAACCATAACGAATCAGAACGGAAGTAATTTCCTTCAGCCGCGCCCGATCGCGAGCGGTGGCGAGCACCATTTTCAGCATCAGTACGCCATATCCTTTTTGTGACTGTCGAACGTTATTGTTCCATATCCAGCAGCAACGGCACTTCGCTGCGCTGCGCCATGCGGTTGCGGTAGGCTTCCACGTTGTCCGGCAGGGCAACCCCGGCGACGATCGACAATGAGCGCAGCAGCGGGAACAGATGAATATCGTCCTCAGAAAGCTCGCCGTTCACGGCGTCGGCGGAGACGATCAGCGGTGACAGCGTTTGTAGGTCGGCCTCCAGTTCGGCGATCAGATCGGCGCTGTTGGCGAGATGCTCGGCGAAATCACCTATTGACGCCTGCTTTTTATCGATAAAGTAACGGCGGGCGCTGTCGGTGGCAAATTCTTCGAAATCGGCATGCGCAATACGCGGCAACAGCAATTTGGCCGCATAACTGTCGACCCGGCGCAACCACTCGGTGATGGCCGGGTTGGTGCGGCCGGTCAGCACCGGTTTGCCGTCCAAGCCATCGATATAGCGCACGATATCCAGGCTTTCCGGCATTGCTTCGCCGTCGTCTTTGATCAGGATCGGCACCATTTTTTTGCCAATCAGATTAAACGGGGTCGTCTCATCGTCGTTGAGCAACGTGACCAGGCGAATCGGCAGATGTTTCAGGCCGAAAATCATGCGGGCTTTAACGCAGAATGGGCAATGATCGTAAATGAACAGTTTCATGCTTGCTCCGGGTTGTCAGGTTTTAACAGCAATAGTTACCACAGCTTATCGAGGCTGTCTTGAAACGCGTGTGTTGGATGGTGCGTTATTGCGATATTGCCCGCGTAACAGGCGCGGGCGAGGGGTGCTATTTCTTGACCGGTACCGAGTTGAGCACATCGATCAGGTGAATGCGGGCTTGTTCCAAATCGATCTGATCGCGTTCGTTGGCGGCGGTGACGACCTGCAGCTGTTTGATAATATCGTTTTTCAGGCCGGCGTCGCTGGCGAGGATATGCGCCAGCGCCTTTTCCACCAGGGTGGAGCGCGCATAAATCATGCGCAAGTTCAGTATCATATGTTCGAGTAGTTGCGGTAATTTGGCTTCTTCGCTCATGCCGACGGGCTCCTGTGGGTGTTTTTACTAACAGGATAGCAGCTGTTGCCGATTCGGCCGGATTTCTATGGCGTTAGCCGCCGCGCAGTATCACCGACGCGTTGCGCCGCGGGTTGAATTGCCAGTACAGCGCCAGCAGCGTGGCGAAGCCTACGGCGCCGAGCAGCAGCCAGGGCAGCTCCGGCATGTTCATCATCCGCCCGGTATCGTACATCCAACCGCCGCCGGTATATCCCAACGCACCGCCCAACGCCAGCCCGAGGCGGCTGAAGCCCATGTAGCTGCCGCGCGCCCGCGGATCGGCCAGCGACGCGCTGAGCGTTTCGCGCGCCGGCTCGGCGATGATCGAACCCAGATAGAAACAGCAGATCAGCGTGAACACGCCTTGCAGGCTGCTGGCAAGGCCGATCGGCAGCAGGCTGAGCGTCATCAGCAGCAGGCCCGCCATCAGGCGTTGTTCAAGCCGAAAATGTTTTTCACCCCAACGCGCCAGCGGATAGAGCAGCGACAGCGACAGCGCCGCTTCGATCGCGTACATCCATTTCACCGCCGCCGGTGAGCCGGCAATTTCATTGACCACGATCGGCAGCATCAGCATCACCTGTACCGCCAGCATATAGTAGCCGGTCAGCGTCAGGACATAGGTGAGGAAGCGGCGATCGCGCACGACCCGCAACATGCCTTCTTTCATCGGCACGCGCACGGTGGAGATGCGATAAGCCGGCAGTAACCAGGCGTTCCAGCCGGCGGCCAGCACGAAGATCGCCGCCCCGACCCAGCAGACAAAGTGGAAATCGTATTGCAGCAGCCAACTGCCGATCAGCGCGCCGACTACCGCGCCGGCGCTGTCCTGCATCATCAACAGCGAGAAAAAGCGGCCGCGTTCGTGCGGACGGGTCAGTTTGATCACCAAAGCGGTGCGCGGCGGATCGAACAGCGTGCCGCCGAGGGCCGACAGCGCGCAGGAGAACCACAGGATCCACGGCGCATCGGCCATCGCCATGGTGGCGAAACCGGCGGCGCGCAACAGCATGCCGGTGACGATCATCGGCTTGGCGCCAAAGCGATCGGCGACCGCGCCGCCAAAGATGCCGAGCCCTTGTTGCAGCAACTGACGCAAACCCAGCGCGATACCGACGATCAGCGCCGCCCATCCCAGTTGATCGACGAAGCGGATCGAAATAAGCGGGAACACGACAAAGAAGCCTAAAACCACCAGCAGGTTGTCGAGCAACAGAAAATATTTACCCAAGCTGCGCGCTTGCGACACCAGAGACATGCATCACCATGAGCAATTAAGAGAGAGGGGGAAGGCAACCCCACCATTCTCTACCCAATTGGCGGACGGCGACAGGGGCGGAGTAGATAATATTTTTTTATCGTCAAGGTGTTACCTGAACTGCAAAATTGGCGGAAAAACGCCGTAAAACGCGTATTCGGCGATTTACTGAGCGGCCGGTATTTTACCTCGGGGGCGGCCTACGGTTATATTGAATGCAAGGGAGCGCGGTTCTGAGGCGCTATTGGCAACATAAAGTCATGGCCTCAGATCGGCGTCGGATAATTATCCACGAGGCTTCCTAATAAATACTTCTTATCGAACCGTTTTGACCGCGGGGGAAATGATGTTCGGCTACCGCTCTGCATCGCCAAAAGTACGTCTTACTACCGACCGGATGGTGGTCCGTTTAGTGCATGAACGGGACGCCTATCGTCTGGCGGACTATTATGCCGAGAACCGGACCTTTCTCAAACCCTGGGAGCCGGTGCGCGATGAAAGCCATTGTTATCCGTCCGGCTGGCAGGCGCGCCTGGGGATGATCGCTGAAATGCAAAAGCAGGGCAGCGCCTACTATTTTATCCTGCTCGATCCGGAAGAGCAGGAAGTCCGCGGCGTGGCGAACTTCAGCAACGTGTTGCGCGGTTCGTTTCACGCCTGCTTCCTCGGTTATTCGCTGGGGGAGAAATGGCAGGGGCAGGGGTTGATGTTCGAAGCCTTGCAGTCCGCCATCCGCTATATGCTGCGCCAACAGCGCATGCACCGCATCATGGCCAACTATATGCCGCATAACCAGCGCAGCGGCGCATTGCTGACGCGTCTGGGATTCGAACGCGAAGGTTACGCCAAAGATTACCTGCTGATCGACGGCAAGTGGCAAGACCACGTTTTGACGGCATACACCAATAAAGAGTGGCTACCCCCACGTTGAGGCCAAACGATGAAATATGAATTGAACGCCAAAGAGGCCCGGGTCATCGGCTGCCTGTTGGAAAAACAGGTGACGACGCCGGACCAATACCCGCTTTCGCTTAACGCCATTACCCTGGCCTGTAACCAAAAGACCAACCGCGAGCCGGTGATGGATCTGAGCGAAAGCGAGGTGCAGCAACTCCTCGATCTGTTGCTGCGCAAACATTTCCTGCGCACCCTCAGCGGGTTCGGCAATCGGGTCGTGAAATACGAGCAGCGGTTTTGCAATTCCGAGTTTGGCCAGCTGAAGCTCTCTCCCGCCGAACTGGCGGTGATCGCCACCTTACTGCTGCGCGGCGCGCAAACGCCGGGCGAGCTGCGCACGCGCACCAACCGAATGCACGAGTTCAGCGATGTCAGCGAGGTCGAACAGGTGCTGCAGCAGTTGACCACGCGCGAAGACGGCCCGTTCGTGGTGCGCCTGGCGCGCGAGCCGGGCAAGCGCGAAAGCCGCTTCATGCATCTGTTCAGCGGGCCAATCGATGAGGCGCCGCCGGCGCTCGAGTCGGAGATCGACGGTGAATTGAGCGCCAGGGTCAGCGCGTTGGAAAACGACGTGGCGGAGCTGAAACGGCAGGTGCAGCAACTGTTGGTGAGGGAAACGCATGACTAAATTGCGCGTGGGCGTGGTGGGGCTGGGCAGCATCGCGCAGAAGGCCTACCTGCCGATCCTCAGTCAGGCGGCGGACTGGACGCTGGTGGGCGGCTTCTCGCCTAATCAACAGAAAGCGCAGCCGCTGTGCGACAGCTACCGCATGGCCTGTTTCCCTCGGCTGGACAGCTTGGCCGAACAGTGCGATGCGGTCTTTGTCCACAGCAGCACCGCCAGCCATTTTTCGGTCATTGGCGAGCTGCTTAACCGTGGCGTACATGTTTACGTCGATAAACCGCTGGCGGAAACGCTGGAGCAGGGCGAGCAGTTGCTTGAGCTGGCCGAGCGGCGGGGCAAAACGCTGATGGTGGGGTTCAACCGTCGTTTCGCGCCGCTTTACCGCCAACTCAAGCAGCAAATGAATCAGCCCGCCTCCATTCGCATGGATAAACATCGGGCGGACAGCGTCGGCCCTCACGATCTGCGCTTTACCCTGCTGGATGACTATCTGCACGTGGTGGACACCGCCCTGTGGCTGGCGGGCGGAGGCGAGCAACTGCTGAGCGGCAGCGTGCGCGCCAACGCTGCAGGCGAAATGCTGTACGCCGAGCACCACTTCGTCTGTGGCGATACGCTGGTGACGACCAGTATGCATCGCCGCGGCGGCAACCAGCGCGAAAGCGTGCAGGCGGTGACCGACGGCGCGCGGTATCAGTTGACCGATATGCGGCACTGGCTGCGCGAAGATGCGCAGGGCGAGTTGGAACAGCCGGTGCCGGGTTGGCAAAGCACGCTGGTGCAACGCGGTTTCGACGGGGCGGTGCGGCATTTCCTCTGCGCCGTCGCCAATCAGAGCGCGCCGGAAACCGGCGGCGAGCAGGCGCTGGTTGCGCAGCGGGTGGTCGAGCGTTTGTTACGCGATAACTCTATGTAACATATGGCGGTAGCTATTCTTTTCCGGATGCGTAAACTGAGCCGATTGTTTCACTGACGCCTGCTGTTGCAGGCGTTGATATTTACGGTACCTATCAGACAACCACATGAACCTACTCAAATCCTTGGCTGCCGTCAGCTCGATGACGATGTTTTCGCGGGTGTTGGGCTTTGCCCGCGATGCGATCGTCGCGCGCGTGTTCGGGGCCGGCATGGCAACGGACGCCTTCTTCGTGGCGTTCAAACTTCCTAACCTGCTGCGTCGTATCTTTGCCGAAGGCGCATTTTCGCAGGCTTTCGTGCCGATCCTGGCGGAATATAAGAGCCAGCAGGGCGAGGAAGCGACGCGCACCTTTATCGCCTATGTTTCCGGGCTGTTGACGTTGGTGCTGGCGGTGGTGACGGTGCTGGGGATGCTGGCCGCGCCCTGGGTGATCTATATCACTGCGCCGGGCTTTACCGATACGCCCGACAAGTTTGCGCTGACGTCGGCGCTGCTGCGCATTACCTTCCCCTATATTCTATTGATTTCGCTGGCCTCGCTGGTGGGGGCGATCCTCAATACCTGGAACCGTTTCTCGATCCCGGCCTTTGCGCCAACGCTGCTTAACGTCAGCATGATCGGCTTCGCGCTGTTCGCCGCGCCGTATTTCCACCCGCCGGTGCTGGCGCTGGCGTGGGCGGTGGTGGTCGGCGGCGTGCTGCAACTGGGCTATCAGCTGCCGCACCTGCGCAAGATCGGCATGCTGGTGCTGCCGCGCATCAAATTGGGCGACGCCGGGGTCTGGCGGGTGATGCGCCAGATGGGGCCGGCGATCCTTGGGGTGTCGGTCAGCCAGATCTCGCTGATCATCAACACGATCTTCGCATCGTTCCTGGTGTCCGGCTCGGTGTCCTGGATGTACTATGCCGACCGCCTGATGGAGTTTCCTTCCGGCGTGCTGGGCGTGGCATTGGGCACCATCCTGCTGCCGTCGCTGGCCAAAAGCTTCTCGAGCGGCAACCACGACGAGTATTCGCGCCTGATGGATTGGGGGCTGCGCCTGTGCTTCCTGCTGGCGCTGCCGAGCGCCATCGCGCTGGGTATTTTGGCCAAACCGTTGACCGTCTCGCTGTTCCAGTACGGCAAGTTCAGCGCCTTTGACGCGACGATGACGCAACGCGCGCTGGTGGCTTACTCGGTGGGGCTGATGGGGCTGATCGTGGTTAAGGTGCTGGCGCCGGGCTTTTATTCGCGTCAGGACATCAAAACGCCGGTCAAGATCGCCATCATTACGCTGATCATGACGCAGGTGATGAACCTGGCGTTTATCGGTCCGCTGAAGCATGCCGGCCTGGCGCTGTCGATCGGTTTGGCGGCCTGCCTGAACGCCGCGCTGCTGTATTGGCAGCTGCGCAAGCAGAAAATCTTCCAGCCACAGCCGGGTTGGGCGCTGTTCCTCACCAAGCTGGTGATTGCCGTGCTGGTGATGTCGGCGGTGTTGATTGGCTTGATGTGGCTGATGCCGGCCTGGGATCAGGGCAACATGCTGGAGCGTTTGCTGCGCTTGGCGGCGGTGGTGGTGGCCGGTGTGGTAGCCTACTTCGGCGTGCTGGCCGGGTTGGGTTTCCGCCCGCGTGATTTCGCGCGCCGGGTCGTCTGAGCCGAGTGAAAGTGTAAAAAAAAAGGTCGCCACGGCGACCTTTTTGCTTTTCTGCGCGGCGCGGTTTACATGCGCTCGACGGTTTCGATGCCCAGCGTATCCAGGCCGGTTTTCAGCGTTTTGGCGGTCAGCAGCGCCAGCTTCAGGCGGCTCTGACGGGCTTCTTCGCTGTCGGCGTTGAGGATCTGGCAGTGCTCGTAGAAGCCGGAGAACAAGCCGGCCAGATCGTACAGGTAGCTGCACATGACGTGCGGCGTGCCTTCACGCGCGACGGCGGTGAGCACCTCTTCGAACTGCAGCAGGCGAGTGGCCAGCGCAATTTCACGCTCTTCGGTCAGGGTCAGCGGCAGCGTCAGGCTGCTTTCGTCGATCCCGGCGCGTTTGAATACCGATGCCACACGGGTATAGGCGTATTGCATGTAAGGCGCGGTATTGCCTTCGAAGGCCAGCATGTTATCCCAGTCGAAAACATAGTCGGTGGTGCGGCTTTTCGACAGATCGGCGTATTTCACCGCGCCGATACCGACCACGCGAGCGATGGTCTTCATTTCGTCTTCCGGCATGTCCGGGTTTTTGCCGGCGATCAGCTGTTCGGCGCGTTCGATGGCTTCATCCAGCAGATCGGAGAGCTTCACGGTGCCGCCTGAGCGGGTTTTGAACGGCTTGCCGTCTTTGCCCAGCATCATGCCGAACATGTGATGTTCCAGCGAGACGGACTCCGGCACATAACCGGCTTTGCGCACGATGGTCCAGGCCTGCATCAGGTGCTGATGCTGGCGGGAATCGATGTAATACAGCACGCGATTGGCGCCCAGGGTCTCGTAGCGATACTTGGCGCAGGCGATATCGGTGGTGGTATAGAGGTAGCCGCCATCCTTTTTCTGGATGATGACGCCCATCGGGTCGCCGTCCTTGTTCTGGTATTCGTCGAGGAACACCACGGTGGCGCCTTCGCTTTCCACCGCCAGCCCTTTGGCTTTCAGATCGGCGACGATGCCCGGCAGCATCGCGTTATACAGGCTTTCGCCCATCACGTCGTCTTCGGTCAGCGTGACGTTCAGGCGGTTATAGGTCAGCTGGTTTTGCGCCATGGTGATGTCGACCAGCTTGCGCCACATTTTCAGGCAGTATTGATCGCCGCCCTGCAGCTTCACGACGTAAGCGCGTGCGCGCTCGGCGAACTCGGCGTCTTCATCGTAATGCTTCTTGGCTTCGCGGTAGAACTGCTCGAGATCGGACAAGCCCATATCGCTGGCGTTTTCATTCTGCATTTTTTCCAGGTAGGCAATCAGCATGCCGAACTGGGTGCCCCAGTCGCCGACGTGGTTGGCGCGGATCACTTTATGGCCCAGAAACTCCTGAGTACGCGCTGCGGCGTCGCCGATGATGGTGGAGCGCAGGTGGCCGACGTGCATTTCTTTCGCCACGTTCGGCGCGGAATAGTCGATAACGATGGTTTGCGGTTCAACCGGCGCAATGCCCAATTTCGGTGCGTTCAGCACCTGGTCGGCCTGGCGGGCGACCCAGTCGCTGTTCAGGAAGATATTGATAAAGCCGGGGCCGGCGATTTCCACTTTACTGGCGACGTCGCCGAGATCCAGCAGTTGCACCACTTTTTCCGCCAGCTGACGGGGCGGCATGCCCAGCTTTTTGGCGACTGACATCACGCCGTTGGCCTGGTAATCACCAAACTGCGCCTTGGCGGATGGGCGGACCTGCGCTTCGCAATCGGCTGGCGCGCCAGCGGCGATCAGCGCCTGGCTGACTTTATCTGAAAGAAGAACCTGAATATTCACCGGGTTACCTTAATGACGAACGAGGGGCCGAAACCAGCCCCCGAGGGATTCAACGGTGGTGGCCAACGGCGCGCGGGCGGCGGCGACCTCCACAAAACAGCCTGCAATTGTAACCGATCTGAGGGAGCCCGTCAGCAGTTGGCGCGACCGCAGCGATGAAACAGTTGCGGAGGCGCGCGTTATTGCCGTGGGGATAAAAGATGGACAACCGAGAGAAGATATACGGTGGAAAAAATGAGGGACTAGCGTTTTTTATTGCGGCGACCGGAATCCAGCGTATTGGTGCTGCGAGATTTAAAATGACGGTAGATGGCGTATACGGCGATAATTATCAACACCAAGGATATCGTCAGCAATAACATAATGATCATCTCTAATTTAAATTTCCCCCAAAGTAGCCGAGTTGAGTGGGTGAATCAATTGCCCGGCATTAAATTAAGATAATCCTTAGTTTTCCATCATTTTTTGCGCGGCATTCTCTTTGTTTACAATTGGTTAAACTTCATGTTTTGTGTGACTTATATAAGTGGGTGAGGTTTGATTAAGCGAAAAAAATCAATCGATTTAGCCCGCAGGTGGCGGAGGGTTTTGTGCAAAATAACTTAAATCTTACTGTCATAAGGAAATGATATAATGGCCTGCGAAAAATCCTATTTTTTATTTAATTGCCGAATTAATAAGCTGCCATCTCAATAAGCGCTGGGTTTTTCGTCCCCCATCCAGAACCGAAAATTATGCTGTACTGCCGCTGAAAAATCTCGCCACTCTGGCGAGCGCCGTCGCCACCGTGTAAATTACGGCCTTTAACTTTGCGCTCGTTGTTTTGAGGTTTCTATGACCAATCCCTTGCAGGCCATTGCCGAGCTTGACGATCTGAGGCTCGACCTGCCGCGTTTCGAGCAGGCGTTGCAACAATTCGCCGCCAGATTGCAGCTTGACCTGTCCTCGTTTACCGCCGATCACATTTCCTTGCGCTGTCACCAGAACGCTACCGCCGAACGCTGGCGCCAGGGATTGATGCAGTGCGGGACACTGTTGTCCGAATCGATGATCAACGGGCGGCCTATCTGTCTGTTTGATTTACAGCAGCCGCTGGCCATGGGGCCGTGGCGGATAGATTGCGTCGAGCTGCCGTATCCCGGGGAGAAACGGTATCCGCATGAAGGGTGGGAACATGTCGAGCTAGTGCTGAGCGGCGATCCGCAGACGTTGCACGCCCGTGCGTTGAGCCATCTCGCTGATGAAGCGTTGCTGGCGCCGGGGATCAAACTGAAGCAAAGCTCGCCAAAAGGCGAGGGCGAGCGGTTGCCGAACCCGACGCTGGCCATCACCGATGGAACGGTCACGATCAAGTTTCATCCTTACTCCATTCGGGACATTGTCGCCAGCGAGCAAGGCTAGTCGAACAGCGTGGCGCAGGCCCGCGCCATGCGATCGAGCGCTTCATCGAGCAGAGCCCGCCGGCAACCGAAGTTCAGTCGTACAAAGCGCCGATCGCCGAAATCCAAACCGGCGCTTAATCCAACGCCCGCGCGCTCGAAGAACTGATGCGGATTGTCCACCGGCAACGCGCCGCAGTCGATCCAGGCCAAATAGGTGGCTTCAATCGGCAACAACTTCAATCCCGGCATGGCGTTGATGCGCTCTGTCACCCGATCGCGATTGGCGCGCAGATAAATCAACTGCTCGTCCAGCCAGGGTTGCCCGTATTGATAGGCCGCCTGGGCGGCGACCAGCGCCAGCAGATTGACCTCCGGCACGATGCCGCTGCGCGCGCGTTTCAGCTTTTGTCGCAGCGCCTCATTAGGGACGATCGCTATCGAGGCGCCCAGCCCGGCGAGATTAAACGCCTTTGACGGCGACATCAGCGTCACGCTGCGTTGGGCCGCGTCTTCGTTCAGGGTGGCGAAAGGAATATGCCGTGCGCCGGGTTCAAGCAGCAATTCGCAGTGGATTTCATCCGAACAGACGATTAAATCGTGCTCGCGGGCGAACTGATGGTGCTGCGACAGCTCTTCTCGACGATAAACGGTGCCTCCGGGATTTTGCGGGTTGCACAGCAGCAGGAGCTTCTCATTGCCGCTGAGCTGCCCATGCAGCGCGGAAAAATCCAGCACCCAACGTTGGCCTGTTGCCGCCAGCGGTACCGAGAGGTGCTTGCGCCCGGCGAATTTGGCCGCTTTGCGAAATGGCGGATAAATGGGGCTGGGCGCGAGCGTGCTCTGATGGTCTTCGGTGAAGGCGCGCACGCACAGGTTTAAGCCGCACACCAGGCCGGGCAGGAAAAGGATCCATTCAGGCTTGATGTGCCAGCGGTAGCGCTCTACCATGCGGCGGGTAAAAACCTCAAGAAGATCGGGGGATGGGTGCGTGTAGCCGAACACGCCGTGCGCCACGCGCCGCTGCAAGGCGTCGATGACCGCCGGCGGGGAGGCGAAGTCGCTGTCGGCGACCCACAGCGGAATGATGTCGCTGTCGCGATATTTATCCCACTTAACGCTGTCACTGTGACTGCGGTCTACCCATTGATCAAAATTGAATGCCATAGTTACAACCCTGAGCCGGTTTATGCCTAAGCATGAGCCTACGTGAGAAATGAAGAAATGAACAATTGCCGCCGTATGTTGGCCGTTATCTGGGGGTGACAATGATAAAACTGGAAGTTTGTTGCTTTAGCGTCGACTGCGCGCTAACGGCCGAACGGGCGGGCGCCGATCGTATCGAGTTATGCGCCAGCCAGAGCGAGGGCGGATTGACGCCGAGTTATGGCACGCTGCGTTTGGCGCGGGAACGGGTTTCGATTCCGGTTCATCCGATCGTACGCCCTCGCGGTGGCGATTTCTGTTATGGCGCGGTGGATTTCGAGGTGATCAAGCAGGATATCCGCCAGATCCGCGAGTTGGGATTCCCCGGCGTGGTCGTCGGCATGCTGGACGAAGAAGGGCATATCGATCTGCCGCGGATGCGCGAGGTAATGACGTTGTGCGAGGGGATGGCCGTCACGTTCCATCGCGCATTCGACATGTGTCAAAACCCGATGGTGGCGCTGGAGCAACTAACCGACCTGGGCGTGGCGCGCATTCTGACTTCCGGTCAACAGCAGAGCGCCGAACTGGGCCTGCCGCTGTTGCGTGATTTGCGTCAGGCCAGCCAGGGCCCGGTGATCATGGCGGGCGCCGGCGTGCGTCTGAGCAATTTGCACAAGTTTGTCGATATCGGCCTGCATGAATTGCACAGCTCTTCCGGCCATCTGGTGCCATCGACCATGCGTTATCGCAAGGCGGGGGTCACCATGTGTTCCGATAACGAGTTTGACGAATTTAGCCATTATTGCGTGGATGGCGAAATGGTGGAGGCGATGAAAAACGCGCTGGCCTTGGTTGACCCCTTGGCGCAAAGCGCATAAACACGCAGCTAACCGCGTTTGATAACCGGTTTCCGGGCCGTAAGACCCCTTTGCGTGTCACTGAGCCTTCGGCGATCACGCAAGTACCAGGCCCCGGCGTTTTGCCGGGGCTTTTTTTATGCCTTGTTAAGACACCGCGCCCGTTCCTGCGCTGTTTATCGGTCGGTCAGGCGCCATCTCTTCTCTTGCGCTCGTCATGCCCTGCTGATAAGTTTATGAGTTAAAATCCTTTAAATATCATAATATTAAATGATTTTTTGGTATGTATTGGCGTGGTGAATGATTTGCGCTCTGCCGTTCATTATCGCGTCTGCATTTTATACCTATTCACCGCCGGTTTTTATGGCCGGAACATCACAGCACCAATGAGGAGAGCCGTCGGCGCAGCCACAGAGCACGTCGACGGCGGACTTTACAAGGAGATAACGATAATGACCCGAACGGCACACTGTTTGACCGCTGCGCTTTTGCTGACCTTGGCCCTGACCGGCTGCCAGACCACCAAGCGGCCTGTTTCTACCTTAAGTAAGCCCCCCAGCGCAGAAGAAATTGCGGAGCAAGACAAACGGCAACGTGAGGCCGAACGCATGCAGCAGTGCCAGCGCGAGCTGGATGCCATGCGCGGCATGGATAACGAAAAATACCAAAAATTCAAACGCGAATTCGATGCTTTGATGGGCGGCGCCGCGCAGTATGCCGGGGTGCGTCAGCGGGTCAACACGGGGACGCAGGAAACCGTTGACGCCCTGTATCGTTATCGCACCAGCCGTCTGTGCGCAGACATCAGTTCTGCCATGATGACCGGTCTGGCTGAGCGTGGAGAGCGCACCCAATGACCCCGCGTGCGAGAAAGGCGTTACTGAGCCTGATGATACCGTTGGCGTTTGCGCCGGCGGTGGCCGCTGCGGATGGCGATGTGCCGGCGTTATTGCAGTTTGCCGAGCGCTACCAGCGGCAGGATGCACCGGCAGCGGAGGCTGATGCCGCCGTCACGCAACCCCAGGCCCCCCAGAAGTCGGCATCCCGCCGGGTTCAAACGCGTGAGGCGACGGCGCAGAAGCAGCAGCTGGCGCAGTGGCAAAAGGCGCTGCGCGAGAAAGATGCCCGACTGGAGCAACAGCAGGCTTCCATTCAATCTCTGCAGCAGGAGCTGACCGCGTTGCGCGTCGCGTCTTCCCTGGCGGCTGCCGATAAACCGGCTCCGGCGCCCGATCTGAGCGCGTTGAGCGACTTTGCCAGCGGCGTGCGGCAGGCGCTGAACCTGACGCCGCAGGAGCGTAAGGCTCAGGCGCAAATCGCCGAGGCGCAAGCGGCGTTAGCGCGGCAAAAGCAGCAAACCGAGGAGCGGGATCGACACATCGCATCGCTGGAGCAACGGTTGGCGGCGTTGCCAAAACAGTCTGATAACGCGCAGCAACAGGTTTGGCAGGAGAAACTGACGGCGGCGCAGGCTGCCAACGATAAAGCGCGCCAGCGTTATGAACAGGACCGAAAAGCGGCCGCCGCTGAACTGGAACAGCAGAAGGCCGAAGCCGCCAAGGCGCTCGGCGTACTGCAACAACAATTGGCGCAGTTGCAAAAAGAGCAGGAAAGCCAACGCCAGCAGGGTGGGCAGCAAGAGAAAAACCTGAAGGCGGCGCTGGAGCAACAAAAGGCCGAGGCCGCCAAAGCGGCGGGCGAACTTCAACAGCAGTTGGCAGCGCTGCAAAAAGAGCGTGATGACCAACGCCAGCAGGCCGAGCAGCAAGAGAAAAAACCGAAGATGGCGCTGGAGCAGCAAAAGGCCGAGGCCGCCAAAGCGGCGGGTGAACTTCAGCAGCAGCTGGCGCAGCTGCAGGAAAAAAACAAGACGCAAACCGAGCAGGCTAAGGCGCTGGAACAGCGTCTGGCGGCGCTGACGGCGGAAAGCGCGCAGGCTGCGCAGCAACGGGATAAAGCGGCGCAACAGGCAGATAAAACGGCGACGGAGCTGGCGGCCGCGCATCAGGCGCAGCAAGCCTTGCGTGAGGAACTGGACGGGCTGAGATCGCGGGCCAAATGGCTGCCGGATAGGCAAGCGCTGAAGAAAAAGCCGGAGCAACAGAGCTATGCCGCCGGTGTCGCTTTGGGGCGCGATATTCAAACAATGCTGGCGGAACGTAAAAATTGGGGTATCACGCCCGACAAAACCGCGCTGCTGGCGGGCGTGATCGATACCTTCAACGGCCATTACCAGTTGAGCGATGCGCAGTTGACCAGCGCACTGGCGGAGTCGGAAAAAGCGGTGAACGATGCCAGAAACCAGGCTGCGAAGACGCAGGCCAGCAAAGGTGAGGCGTTCGTTGCCGAGTTCCAAAAGAAGAAGGGCACGCAGAAGTCGCCTTCCGGTTTCTGGTATCGCATCGATTATGCGGGTGATGAAGCCATTACAGAAAACGCGCGGGTGGATATCGTGGTGAAAGAAAGTTTAACCGACGGTCGCGTGATTCAGGATATGGATCGCAGTGGGAAGGTGATGTCCCAGCCGCTCTCCGCCTATCCGCCGTTGTTCCGCGAGGCTATCGGCCATCTGAAAAATCACGGCTCGCTGACGATGGTGGTGCCGCCGGCGTTGGCGTACGGTGAAACTGGCTATGCGCCGCAGATCCCGCCAAACGCGACGATGGTTTATGAACTGCGGATTGTCGATGTCAGTAACGGGTGAAGGCGGGCCGGCGCAGGCCGGCCCGATTAGCGTGCGCTAGGGCTTTTTGGCGGTCAGCACGGCGCGCAGCGGCGCCGGATAGCCTTCGACCGTTTTGCTGCGATCGTTCGGATCGAGGAATTCGGCCAATGATTCGCTGGTCATCCAGTCAGTGCGTCGCTGCTCTTCGAGGCTGGTGACGCACATATCGGCGATCTTCACGTCGACAAAGCCGCACTTCTCCAGCCAGCATTTCAGCGCTTCGGCGGAAGGGATGAAATACACGTTGCGCATCTGCGCATAACGATCGCCCGGCACCAGCACCTGGTGACGGTCGCCTTCCACCACCAGCGTTTCCAGCACCAGCTCACCTTCAGCCACCAGCTGATTTTTCAACTGATAGAGATGATCGAGCGGCGAGCGGCGATGATACAGCACCCCCATCGAGAACACGGTGTCGAACGCCGCCAGATCCGGCAACTGCTCGATGCCGAGCGGCAGCAGATGGGCGCGCTGATCGCCGCCCAACAGTTTGCGCACGGCTTCAAACTGGCACAGGAACAGCTGCATCGGATCGATACCCACGGCGAAGTGTGCGCCGGCGCCAATCATGCGCCACAGGTGATAGCCGCTGCCACAGCCGACGTCGAGAATGGTGCGGCCGGCCAGCGGAGAAATGTGCGGCAGTACGCGATCCCATTTCCAGTCGGAATGCCATTCGGTATCGATATCGATGCCATACAGCGAGAAGGGCCCTTTGCGCCACGGCATCAGGGTGCGCAGCATTTTCTCGATGCCTTCAAGCTGGCCCGGCGACAGCCCCGGCTCCATCTCGGCGCGCACGCCGTGCAGCAGATCGAGACGGGTGGGAGTCAGCGTCGGCAAATGCTCCACCGAGTTGAACCACTGCTTGAATTTGCCGTGCAGCGATTCGCGCTGCCAGGCGCTCAGCTGAGCGGGCAACGTATCCAGCCAGTGGCTGAGGGGGCTCTTGGCAATCCGCTGATAGAAGTCACCAAACTCGATCATTGCGCATCCCCCGCTTTCAGAGCGATCAATGAACCGAAGTTGAAGCACTGGAACCACACTTCGGCATGCTCGAATCCAGCCTGTTGCAGACGCGCCTTGTGCGCTTCCACCGAGTCGGTGAGCATCACGTTTTCCAGCATGCTGCGTTTTTGGCTGATCTCCAGCTCGCTGTACCCGTTGGCGCGCTTGAAATCGTGGTGCATGTTGAACAGCAGCTCGCCGACTTCGGCGTCTTCAAAGCTGAACTTTTCCGACAGCACCAGTGCGCCGCCCGGGCGCAGGCCACGATAAATTTTTTCCAGCAGGCGCAGGCGATCGGCCGGTTCGAGGAACTGCAGCGTAAAGTTCAGCACCACCATCGAGGCGTCTTCGATGTCGATGTCGCGAATATCGGCTTCGATGACGTCTACCGGCGTGTCGGCGCGGAAGGCGTCGATATGGCGGCGGCAACGTTCCACCATCGCCGGCGAATTGTCGACGGCGACGATAGTGCAGCCGGGCACCCTGATATTCCGCCGCATCGACAGCGTCGCCGCGCCCAGCGAGCAGCCCAGGTCATACACCCGGCTGTCGGGTTGCACAAAACGTTCGGCCAGCATGCCGATCATCGAGATGATGTTGGAATAGCCGGGAACGGAGCGTTGGATCATGTCGGGAAACACTTCGGCGACACGTTCGTCGAAGGTCCAGTCGCCCAGTTTGGCGATGGGGGCGGAGAAAAGAGTATCGCGGTTTGGCATAGCGGCAAATCAGTTCAGAATTCGAAGCTGCGTAGTCTAACAGAAAAGCGTAAAAAAGCGGAGCGGAAGCAGGCGGCGCGGCCGCCTGATGATAAAACGGGATCAATGCAGGCTGAAAATCAGATCCCAGGGCAGATAGAAGATATTTGCCAGAACCATCAACAACAAAGAGATGTAGGTCGCGGCCATGCCCGAACGACGCCAGCGAACCTCGCGGTTGCGCAAACCGTAGTAATGCACCAGTCGCCCGGCCATCAGCATCAGGCCGCAAAGGTGGATCATCCAGATTTCCGCGCCGTTCATTTCCATAATCACCAGCAATACAGCAGCGATAGGAATGTATTCAACGGCGTTGCCATGCACGCGGATGGCGGTCTGCAATTCGTAAAAACCGCCGTCGCCGTAGGCTACGCGGTACTGCATCCTTAATCTGACAACGTCATAAGAGAGTTTGATCAACAACAATGCGCCGAGCACCACATAAAGCGCGCTTACCATTTTTAACTCCGTTCCCTAACCAAAACTGGCAGCCAGCATCATAGCCGTCATTGTATTCACTGTCGCGGGGAAATATTTGATGTTATTGGTCAGATTAATAGGTCAAAACAGTGCATCTTGCTCTGGCCAGTCCGGCGGCGCAGGCAAATCGGGGATCGCCCGGCGCAGCTGCTGCCAAATTTTTTGCGCTTGCTGGGGCGAATCGCCGTTGTCCGGCGTATGAATAAACAGATACGGTTGATGCTGTTGCTGCCACAGCGGCAGTTTTTGCTGCCAGGCTTCGAACCAGCGCAGGTTGTCGGCCAATTGGTCGCCGCCGATAAAGCGCACCAGCGGTTGGTCGGCGGTGACCAGCGCGTGCACCGGCAGCTTCGGTTTTTTCTGCTGGGCATCGCGCACGGCGGCGGTATTGGGGGCGGCGTGATGCACCGGGCGGCTGTCGAGGATCACCCGATTGATGCCGCGCTGATGCAGCCCCTGATTCAACGCGCGCTCTTCCTCGCCTTTGGCGAAAAATGCCGGATGACGCACTTCGACGCCGTAAGTGAACTCCTGCGGCAGGCTGTCGAAGAACTGCCACATGCGCGGCAGCTCATCGGGGCCGAAGGCGGCGGGCAACTGCAGCCACAATTGCCCGATGCGTTGATGCACCGGGCTCAGGCAGTGGTAAAACGCCTGCAGCTCGGCGGCGCAGTTGCGCAGGGCGGCCTTATGGCTGATGTCCGACGGGAATTTGAAGCAAAAGCGAAAATCGTCGCCGGTCATGTCGCGCCAGCGCTGCACGATTTCCAGCTTCGGCAGCGCATAGAAGGTGGTGTTGCCCTCCACGCAGTTGAAGTAGCGGCTGTAATCCGCCAAGTCGCGCAGCCCGATACGGTTCCAGGCTGCATGTTGCCACTGTGGCAGTCCGATGTAGATCACGGCTCGTCTTCCTTTACTTGTGCTTGGCTTATCAGGCTACAACTTAACGTTACCGATCGAGCGCGGCAAGAATTTCGCCGGTGTCGCGCACCCGCGCCAAACGCGGGAAGATGTGTTCGAACGCGAAACGGTGCATTTCCGCGTTCTGCGCGCTGCAGACGTCTTCGGCGATCACCAGCTCATAGCCGTGTTCCCAGGCGGCGCGGGCGGTGGATTCCACGCCGATATTGGTGGATATGCCGCCCAAGACTACGGATTTGATGCCGCGACGGCGCAGCTGCAAGTCCAGATCGGTGCCGTAGAAGGCGCCCCATTGGCGCTTGGTGATCAGAATATCGCTGTCGCAGACCGCCAGCGGTGCGGGGAACTCCCACCAGGTGGCCGGCAAACCGCCGGCGGGCGCAGGAGCCGGTTTATCCACCGGTTGTTTCAGCGCCTCGGCGAAGGAGTCTGACCAACCGACGCGCACCAACAGCACCGGCGCGCCCAGCATGCGAAAACGCGCGGCCAGCAGGGCGGCGTTCGCCACCACCTGGTCGGCGCCGTGCGGGCCGCCGGCGTAGGGCAGAATGCCGTTTTGCAAATCGATCAGCACCAGAGCGGTGGTTTGGGCGTCAAGTTTCAGCATGGATTTCATCTCGTTGCGAAGTGGATAAAAACTGTTCGGCGCGTCGGGCGAGCTGCGTTCGGCGCAAAACCGGGGGAGAATCAGGCTACGTGAAAAAACTGTCGCAGGTTAATGGGAAATTTGTTAACCGATGTGTTGATTCGAACAAAAACGCGCCATTTAGTGCAGTAACAATGCTGTGTTCGCACTTATCGGGCGGATGAATTTCCTTTATAATGACTCCCTTTTTTCAACACTCTTTAATCCAACGACCTATGCCGATTTATGAATATGCATGTGGTGCTTGCAACCATCGGTTAGAGAAATTGCAAAAATTTTCCGATGCGCCGCTGGCAGACTGCCCGGCGTGTGGGCAGCCCGCGTTGACCAAGTTGATTTCATCTTCCGGTTTCCAGCTTAAGGGCACCGGCTGGTATGCGACGGATTTTAAACCGGGTAACAAGTAGAATTTATCAGATAACAGCCGCGCGACAGGGGCGCAGTAGCCCGGCGCGGCATCGGCTGTGTAAAAGGATAGCGTATGCGTACTGAATATTGCGGGCAGTTGAATCTGTCCCACGTGGGCCAGGAAGTCACTCTGTGTGGTTGGGTCAATCGTCGTCGCGATCTCGGCGGCCTGATCTTTATTGATATGCGCGACCGCGAAGGCATCGTGCAGGTGTTCTTCGATCCGGACGAGAAAGTGGCGTTCGACAAGGCCTACGACCTGCGCAATGAGTTCTGCATCCAGATCGTCGGCACCGTGCGTGCGCGTCCGGACAGCCAGATCAATAAAGATATGGCCACCGGCGAAGTGGAAGTGTTTGCCCACGCGCTCGAGATCATCAACCGCTCCGAGCCACTGCCGCTGGACTCCAACCAGGTCAACAGCGAAGAAGCGCGCCTGAAATACCGCTACCTGGATCTGCGCCGCCCGGAAATGGCCGAGCGTCTGAAGACCCGCGCCAAAATCACCAGCTTCGTGCGCCGCTTCATGGACAGCCACGGCTTCCTCGACATCGAAACGCCGATGCTGACCAAAGCGACGCCGGAAGGCGCCCGCGATTACCTGGTGCCGAGCCGCGTGCACAAGGGCAAATTCTACGCGCTGCCGCAGTCTCCGCAGCTGTTTAAACAGCTGCTGATGATGTCCGGCTTCGATCGTTACTACCAGATCGTCAAATGCTTCCGTGACGAAGACCTGCGTGCGGACCGTCAGCCTGAATTTACCCAGATCGACGTCGAAACCTCCTTCATGACCGCCGACCAGGTGCGTGAAGTGATGGAGAAACTGGCGCGTGAACTGTGGTTGGACGTGAAGGGCGTGGATCTGGGCGATTTCCCGGTCATGACCTTCGCCGAAGCGATGCGTCGCTTTGGTTCCGATAAGCCGGACCTGCGTAACCCGCTGGAGCTGGTGGACGTGGCCGACCTGGTCAAGGACGTCGAGTTTAAAGTGTTCTCCGGCCCGGCCAACGACGCCAAAGGCCGCGTGGCGGCGATCCGCGTACCGGGCGGCGCACAGCTGACCCGCAAGCAGATCGATGAGTACGGCGCTTTCGTCAACATCTACGGCGCGAAAGGCCTGGCCTGGCTGAAGGTCAACGACCGCGCCGCCGGCATGGAAGGCGTGCAGAGCCCGATCGCCAAATTCCTCAGCGCGGAAGTGCTGGAAGCTGTCCTGGCGCGTACCGACGCGCAGACCGGTGACATCCTGTTCTTCGGCGCAGACAGCTTCAAGATTGTCACCGATGCGATGGGCGCGCTGCGCCTGAAGCTGGGGCGCGATCTGGGGCTGACCCAACTCGATAGCTGGGCGCCGCTGTGGGTGGTCGACTTCCCGATGTTCGAAGAAGACGAAGAGGGCGGCCTGGCGGCGATGCACCACCCGTTCACCTCGCCGCGCGACATGAGCCCGGAAGAGCTGGCAGCAGCGCCGGTCAACGCTATCGCCAACGCTTATGACATGGTCATCAACGGTTACGAAGTGGGCGGCGGTTCGGTGCGTATTCACCGCAGCGAAATGCAGCAGACGGTATTCAGCATTCTGGGCATCGACGAACACGAACAGCGCGAGAAGTTCGGCTTCCTGCTGGACGCGCTGAAGTACGGCACGCCGCCGCACGCCGGCCTGGCCTTCGGCCTGGACCGTCTGGTGATGCTGCTGACCGGCACCGACAATATCCGCGACGTGATCGCCTTCCCGAAAACCACCGCGGCGGCCTGTCTGATGACCGACGCCCCGAGCTTCGCCAACCCGGCGTCGCTGCAGGAGCTGGCGATCAGCGTGGTAAAGAAAGCCGGTGCGGAACAAGAGAGCGAGTGATGAGTTATAAGCGCCCTGAATCTATCCTGGTAGTGATTTACGCGAAATCCAGTGGTCGGGTGCTGATGTTACAGCGGCGCGACGATACCGAGTTCTGGCAGTCGGTCACCGGCAGTCTGGAGCAGGATGAGTCGCCACCGCATGCCGCGCGGCGTGAAGTCATGGAAGAAGTCGGCATCGATATCGAAGCAGAGCACCTGCCGTTGTTCGATTGCCAACGCTGCGTGGAGTTTGAACTCTTTGTCCATTTGCGACATCGCTATGCGCCGGGAACCACGCGCAATAAAGAGCACTGGTTCTGTCTGGCGTTGCCCGAGGAGCGCGATCCGGTGATTACCGAGCATCACGCTTACCAATGGCTTGAGGCGGCCGAGGCCGTGAAGTTGACCAAGTCGTGGAGCAATCAGCAGGCGATTGAAGAGTTCGTGATCAATTCAGTCCAGTAGTTTTTTTCGGAGATTTTTTATGGCAGGTCATAGTAAGTGGGCCAACACAAAGCACCGTAAAGCGGCGCAGGACGCCAAGCGCGGTAAAATTTTCACCAAGATTATTCGTGAGCTGGTCACTGCCGCGAAGCTGGGCGGCGGCGATCCGGATTCCAACCCGCGTCTGCGCGCGGCGATGGACAAGGCGCTGTCGAACAACATGACGCGCGACACCATGAACCGGGCGATCGCGCGTGGCGTGGGCGGCGATGATGATACCAACATGGAAACCATCATCTACGAAGGCTACGGCCCTGGCGGCACCGCCGTCATGATCGAATGCCTGAGCGACAACCGTAACCGCACCGTGGCGGAAGTGCGTCACGCCTTCACCAAATGCGGCGGCAACCTGGGTACCGACGGTTCCGTTGCCTACCTGTTCACCAAGAAGGGCGTAATCACTTACGCACCGGGCCTGGATGAAGACAGCGTGATGGAAGCGGCGCTGGAAGCCGGTGCGGAAGACATCGTGACCTATGACGATGGCGCCATCGACGTGTTCACCGCCTGGGAAAGCCTGGGCGCGGTGAAAGACGCGCTGACCGCGGCGGGCTTCGAAGCCGAAGCGGCGGAAGTGTCGATGATCCCATCGACCAAGGCCGACATGGACGCGGAAACGGCGCCTAAGCTGCTGCGCCTGATCGATATGTTGGAAGACTGCGACGACGTGCAGGAAGTTTACCATAACGGTGAGATCTCCGACGAAGTGGCGGCGACGCTGTAATCCGGTAAAACGGGCGCCGCCATCAGGCGGCGCCGTGCATGCAAGGTGGATGTAGATATGGCGATCATACTCGGTATCGATCCCGGCTCACGCGTCACCGGCTATGGCCTTATCCGCCAGCAGGGCCGCCAGTTGAGCTATATCGCCAGCGGCTGCATCCGCACGGTGGTGGACGACATGCCGACGCGGCTGAAGCTGATTTACGCCGGCGTCAGCGAGATCATCACCCAGTTTCAGCCAGACTTCTTCGCCATCGAACAGGTGTTTATGGCCAAGAACCCGGATTCGGCGCTCAAGCTCGGCCAGGCGCGCGGCGTCGCGATCGTCGCGGCGGTGAATCAGAATCTGGAAGTGTTCGAGTATGCGGCGCGGCAGGTCAAACAAACCGTGGTCGGCACCGGCGCAGCCGAAAAGGCGCAGGTGCAGCACATGGTGCGCTCGCTGCTCAAACTCTCGGCCAACCCGCAGGCGGACGCCGCCGACGCCCTGGCCATCGCCATCACCCACTGCCACCTCAGCCAGAACGTGCTGCGGATGAGCGAAGGGCGGCTTAACCTGGCGCGCGGGCGTTTGCGCTGACGCGAAGCGATGATTGCTCAGGCTGGATATTCATCCAGCCTTTTTTATGTTATAAGCTTTACCAGCAACGGCATGGCAGGGCGCCATGCCCGGTCATTCTGCAGGAGGGTAAATGATAGGTCGTCTCAGAGGAAATATTCTGGAAAAGCAGCCGCCGCTGGTGTTATTGGAGGCGAACGGCGTGGGCTATGAAGTGCACATGCCGATGACCTGCTTTTACGAGCTGCCGGAACTGGGGCAAGAGGCCATCGTGTTTACCCACTTCGTGGTGCGCGAAGACGCGCAACTGCTGTATGGTTTCAACGATAAGCAAGAGCGCGCGCTGTTCCGCGAGCTGATCAAGGTCAACGGCGTCGGGCCGAAACTGGCGCTCGCGATCCTGTCGGGCATGTCCGCGCAGCAGTTCGTCAGCGCGGTGGAGCGTGAAGAGATCACCGCGCTGGTCAAGCTGCCGGGCGTGGGCAAGAAAACCGCCGAACGCCTGGTGGTAGAGATGAAAGACCGCTTCAAAGGGCTCAACGGCGATCTGTTCAACAGCAGCGAGATCAGCTTGCCGTCCGCCGCTGAGAAAGCGCCTGAGGCGGATGCGGAGGCCGAAGCGGTCTCGGCATTGGTGGCGCTGGGCTATAAGCCGCAGGAAGCCAGCCGCATGGTCAGCAAAATTGCCAAACCGGGTGCCGACTGCGAGACCCTGATCCGCGACGCGTTGCGCGCTGCTTTGTAAGGCCGCTAAGAGGTAGATAATGATTGAAGCCGATCGCCTGATCTCCGCCGAACCGCTCAACGAGGAAGAAGTCCTCGATCGCGCCATTCGTCCCAAGCTGTTGACCGAATACGTTGGCCAGCCGCACGTGCGCGAGCAGATGGAGATTTTCATCCAGGCGGCCAAGCAGCGCGGCGACGCGCTCGACCACCTGCTGATCTTCGGTCCGCCGGGGCTGGGGAAAACCACCCTGGCCAACATCGTGGCCAACGAAATGGGCGTGAATTTGCGTACCACCTCCGGCCCGGTGTTGGAGAAGGCGGGCGATCTGGCGGCGATGCTGACCAACCTTGAACCGCATGACGTGTTGTTCATCGATGAGATTCACCGTCTGTCACCGGTGGTGGAAGAGGTGCTGTATCCGGCGATGGAAGACTATCAGCTGGATATCATGATCGGCGAAGGGCCGGCGGCGCGCTCGATTAAGCTCGATCTGCCGCCGTTTACCTTGGTGGGTGCAACCACCCGCGCCGGTTCGCTGACCTCACCGCTGCGCGATCGCTTCGGCATTGTCCAGCGGCTGGAGTTTTATCAGGTGGCCGATCTGCAGCACATCGTCTCACGCAGCGCCGGGTGCCTGGGGCTGGAGCTGTCCGACGAGGGCGCCCATGAGGTAGCCCGCCGCGCGCGCGGCACGCCGCGTATCGCCAACCGTCTGTTGCGCCGGGTGCGCGACTTCGCCGAAGTGCGCGCCAACGGCGTGATCAGCGGCGCGGTGGCGGCGCAGGCGCTCGATATGCTTAACGTCGATGCCGAAGGCTTCGACTATATGGATCGCAAACTGCTGTTGGCGATTATCGACAAGTTTACCGGCGGCCCGGTCGGGTTGGATAACCTGGCGGCGGCGATCGGCGAGGAGCGCGAGACCATCGAAGACGTGATCGAACCGTTCCTGATCCAGCAGGGCTTTATCCAGCGCACGCCGCGCGGCCGTCTGGCGACGCAGCACGCCTACCGGCATTTCGGCCTCGAACGCGAAGCGTAAGTTTTTAATCCGCCAATAAGAAAGGGCCGCAGATGCGGCCCTTGTCATATCCCGGCTTTAATCAAGCCTGCTGTTTTTTAAACAGGCTCAGCGTGAACAGCACGGCGGCGCAGAGCACCACCGAAGGGCCGGCAGGCGTATCGTAAAACGCCGAGAAGGTCAGGCCACCGGTAACCGCCGCCATCCCGAGCAGCACCGCGATGCCCGCCATCTGCTCCGGCGTGCGCGCGAAGCGGCGAGCGGTGGCCGCCGGGATGATCAGCAGCGAGGTGATGATCAGCGCGCCGACGAATTTCATCGCCAGACCGATGGTCAAGGCGGTGACCAGCATCAGCACGGTGCGCGCCCGCGCCAGATTGACGCCGTCGACGTGCGCCAGCTCAGGGCTGATGGTCATCGACAGCAGATCGCGCCATTGCCACCACAACACCAATAGCACCACGGCGACGCCGCCGGCGATCATCACGATGTCGCTCAGCGTGACCGACAGCAGATCGCCGAACAGATAGGCCATCAGATCGACCCGCACGTTGGACATCAGCGCCACCACCACCAGCCCCAGCGACAGCGCGCTGTGGGCCAGAATGCCGAGCAGGGTATCCACCGAAAGCTGCGGGCGGCGCTCCAGCCACACCAAGGCCAGGGCCAGCAGCAGCGTAATGGCGATCACCGCATAGAAAGGATTGATGTCGAGCAGCAGACCGAAGGCGACGCCGAGCAGCGAGGCGTGCGCCAGGGTATCGCCGAAGTAGGACATGCGGCGCCAGACCACAAAGGAGCCCAGCGGCCCGGCGGCACCGGCCAACAACACCCCGGCCAGCCAGCCGGGAAGTAACAATTCGATCATGCTTCGCGGCTCCCGGTTTTCTTCAAGACAATTCTTCCCTGCAGGTCGTGACGGTGGTTGTGATGGTGGCGATACACCGCCAGCTGCTCTGCGCCGCGGTTGCCGAACATGGCGATGAATTCGGGATGCATCGAGACCACCTCCGGCGCGCCGGAGCAGCAGATGTGCTGATTGAGGCACAACACCTCGTCGGTTTTCGCCATCACCAGATGCAGATCGTGCGAGACCATCAGCACGGCGCACCCCAGCTCCTTGCGCAGCTGATCGATCAGATCGTACAGCGCCAGTTGGCCATTGACGTCCACCCCTTGCGTGGGTTCGTCCAGCACCAGCAGCTGCGGTTTATTCAGCAGCGCTCGCGCCAGCAGCACGCGCTGGTTTTCGCCGCCGGAGAGCTTTTGCATGGGCTGGTCGAGCAGGTGGGCGGCGTGCACGCGTTTGAGCGCCGGCAGAATGTCGGCTTTCTTTACGCCCGGCTTCAGGCGCATAAAGCGGCTGACGGTCAATGGCAGGGTAGCGTCGAGGTGCAGCTTTTGCGGCACGTAGCCGATGCGCAGATCGGGCTCACGCTCCAGCGTGCCGGCGGTCGGTTTTACCAATCCCAGCACTACGCGCACCAGCGTGGATTTACCCGCGCCGTTCGGGCCCAGCAGGGTAAGAATGCGGCCAGGCTGCAGGCTGAGGGAAATATTCGACAGCACCTTGCGGCTGCCGAAGGCGACGGAGATATTTTTTAGCGTTATCAGTGTAGACATCTCGAGATTACAGGTTGCAGAACGAAGCGAATGTTATAATATCACGCCTTGTTGATGAAAACGATGGGATTACTGATGATGGCACAGAAAAATAAATGGCTGCAGCGCACGCTGCTGGCCAGCGCACTCGTGATGGCCGGCCCGCTGAGCAGCGCTTCCGCGGCGGTGGTGACGACGATTCGTCCGCTGGGCTTTATCGCTTCGGCTATCGCCGACGGCGTGACGCCGACCGAGGTGCTGCTGCCGGATGGCGCTTCGCCGCACGACTTCGCGCTGCGGCCTTCCGATATTCAGCGTTTGCGTTCTGCCGACCTGGTGCTGTGGGTCGGACCGGACATGGAAGCGTTCCTGACCAAGGCGCTGGTGCCTATCTCGGCAACCCGCAAACTCGCCATCAGCGAACTGCCCGCGGTGAAGCCGCTGCTGATGAAAGGCGAAGATGACGACGATCATGATCATGCAGGCGAGGCGCATAACCATGCTGATGACGATCATGGGCATCATCACGGCGAGTACAATATGCACGTTTGGCTGTCGCCGGAGGTGGCAAAAGTGACCGCGATCGCGATTCACGACAGATTGTTGGAACTTATGCCGCAAAATAAGGACAAATTAGACGCAAACCTGCGCCAGTTCGAGAATCTGCTGACGCAAACTGACAAAAATGTTGGTAACATGCTTACGCCTGTGCAAGGTAAGGGTTATTTTGTTTTTCATGATGCTTACGGCTACTTTGAGAAACACTACGGTTTGAGTCCGCTGGGCCATTTCACCGTCAATCCCGAAATTCAGCCTGGAGCACAGCGCCTACACCAAATTCGAACACAGTTGGTTGAGCAGAAAGCGGTATGCGTTTTTGCTGAGCCACAATTCAGGCCGGCCGTAATCAATGCCGTCGCCAAGGGTACCACTGTGCGTTCCGGAACGCTGGACCCGCTGGGCATCGGCATCGCGCTGGGGAAGGACAGCTACGGGAAATTCCTGACACAGTTGTCAAGCCAGTACGTGAGCTGCCTGAAGTAAGCTTATGAGGATAATATCGAGTGCAGCAGATAGTCCGAACTATCGCTCTGGCGTATAACAACCTGCCACGGCCCCACCGCGTCATGCTGGGGTCGCTGACAGTCGTCACATTGGCCGTCGCTGTTTGGCGGCCTTTTGTTTACCACCCAGAACACAATCCCATCGCCAAGAGCGTCGAGTTAGAATCCAGCCAGTTGCGGTCATTGCTCCCCGAAGCCAGTGAACCGATAGATGCCGACCAACCCACCCCCGATGACGAAATCCCGCAGGATGAGCTGGACCAGAAGGATGCCGGCGATGATGGCGTGCATGAATATGTGGTTTCCACCGGCGATACCCTCGGCAGCATTCTGACGCAGTACGGCATCGATATGTCGGATGTCACGCTGCTGGCTTCGCAAAACCGCGATCTGCGCAACCTGAAGATCGGCCAACAGCTGTCGTGGACCGTGAACGAAGCGGGCGATCTGCAGCAGTTGACCTGGGAGGTTTCTCGTCGAGAAACCCGCACCTACGATCGCGTCGGCAACAGCTTCAAAGAGTCGAAAGAGGCGCAGCAGGGCGAATGGCGCAACAACGTGATCAGCGGCCGCGTTAACGGCAGCTTCGTCAGCAGCGCCGGCGACGCCGGGTTGAGCCGTAACGAAATCAATGCGGTGATCAAGGCGCTGCAATGGCAGCTCGATTTCCGCAAACTGCGCAAGGGCGACCAGTTCTCCGTGCTGATGTCGCGCGAACATTTCGACGGCAAGAAATCGCAAAGCCAACTGTTGGGCGTGCGTCTGCGCACGGGCGGCAAAGATTACTACGCGATCCGCGCCGAGGACGGCAAGTTCTACGATCGCCAGGGCTCTGGCCTGGCACGCGGCTTCATGCGTTTCCCGACCATGAAACAGTTCCGCATCTCCTCCAACTTCAACCCGCGCCGGGTGAACCCGGTGACCGGCCGCGTGGCGCCGCACAAAGGCGTCGATTTTGCCATGCCGGTCGGCACACCGGTGCTGGCGGTCGGCGACGGCGAGGTGGTGATCGCCAAGCGCAGCGGCGCAGCCGGCAACTATGTGGCGATCCGCCACGGTCGCCAATACACCACGCGCTACATGCACCTGAAAAAGCTGCTGGTGAAACCGGGCCAGAAGGTGAAGCGTGGCGATCGCATAGCGCTCTCCGGCAACACCGGCCGTTCCACCGGGCCGCACCTGCACTTTGAACTGTGGACCGGTCAACAGGCGGTGAACCCGCTGACGGCCAAGCTGCCGCGTTCCGAAGGCCTGAGCGGCAAAGACCGCAGCGATTATCTGGCGCAGGTGAAGGAAGTGGTTCCTCAGCTGCAACTGGATTAACGTCCCCCTTATTCCGGCGCTCCGGCGCCGTTAATTTCATCGGCCTGATTGCGGGCCGATGCTGTTTTATCTGGGCGGTTCGCGGTTGTTAATTGCAAAATTGGTGATGGCAATTATGATTAGCCGAATTGCTAAGCGAAGAGCATGTGCATGCAAAACGAGAAGAAATCGAACGTAGAGTTCATCCCGCAGTTTCAAAAAGCCTTTTTATACCCGCGCTACTGGGGCGTGTGGCTGGGAACCGGCCTGATGGCTGGCGTTTCGCTGGTGCCTGCGCGCCTGCGCGATCCTGTGCTGGGGGCGATCGGCACACTGGCCGGCAAGCTGGCGAAAGGGGCGCGTCGTCGTGCCCGCATCAACCTGCTGTATTGCTTGCCGGAACTGCCGGAAAGCGAGCGTGAGCACATTATCGACCAGATGTTCGCCTGTGCGCCGCAGTCGATGGTGCTGATGGCGGAACTGGCCTGCACCAAACCGGAAAAAGTGCTCAAGCGCGTGCGTTGGCACGGTGAAGAGGTGTTGGACAAGATCCGCGCGGAAGGGCGCAACGTGATTTTCCTGGTGCCACATGGCTGGGCGGTGGATGTGCCGGCGATGTTGATGGCCGCGCGCGGTCAACCGATGGCGGCGATGTTCCACAATCAGCGCAATCAGCTGATCGACTACCTGTGGAATGCCGTGCGTCGTAAATTCGGCGGCCGCATGCACGCGCGCAATGACGGCATCAAACCGTTTATCAGTTCGGTTCGCCAGGGATATTGGGGTTACTATCTGCCCGATCAGGATCACGGCGCTGAGCACAGTGAGTTTGTCGACTTCTTCGCCACCTATAAGGCGACGTTGCCGGCGGTTGGGCGGTTGATGAAAGTGTGTCGTGCGGCGATCGTGCCGTTGTTCCCGGTGTACGACGGCAAAACCAGCATGCTGGATATTCATATTCGCGAGCCGATGGACGATCTGGCCGAAGCGGACGATCCGCGCATTGCCCGCCGCATGAACGAAGAGGTGGAGAATCTGGTGGGCCCGAACCCGGAGCAGTACACCTGGATCCTCAAACTGTTGAAGACGCGCAAGGAAGGGGAGATTGAACCCTACTCGCGCGATGATCTGTATCGTTAATCCTATCTACCGCTAACGCCGGTCGAGCCACACCCTGGCCGGCGTCACTTCAGATGTGCACCATACAGCCGCGCGCCCGCAGGATCTCAATGACGTTGGGCGTGTGGGTGAAATCATTCCAGCGCAGATCCAGCTTGCGCAGCCGGCTCAGTTCACCGAGGCTTTCCGGCAGATCGCTCAGGCGGTTGGCGCGCAGATCCAGACTTCTCAGCGCCGTGAGCTCACCGATATTTTCCGGCAGGCGCGTCAGCTGATTAAAACGCAGGTTCAGCTCGCTCAATCGCGGCAGGCGGCAGAAGGCTGCCGGCAGTTCGGTGATGGCATTGTTGGCCGCATCGAGTACTTCAAGCTCGCCGAGCAGAGCCATTTCCGCCGGCAGCGTGGTCAGGGCATTTTTCATGATATGCAACTCGCGCAGCGCGCGCAGTTGCCCGATTTCGCCGGGCAGGCTGCGGATGCGATTGTTGTATAAACGCAGCTCCTGCAACGCCGCCAGCCTCGGTATTGCCTGCGGCAAGGCGGTCAGCTGGTTATCGGTCGCGTTGAGGTAAACCAACTGCTGCAGTTGCGCCAGCGCACGCGGCAGGTCGCTAAAGCCGTTATCGCTCAGGTAGAGGTATTTCAGCCGGTGCAGTCGCCCCAATGTTTCAGGCAGTTCGCTCGCGCGGTTGTGACCAAAATCGAACATCTCGAGCTGTTGCAACTGACCTATCTCCGGCGGCAGACGCTCGAGCTGATTGCAGGAGATATTCAGCACCTGCAGGTTCTGGTGCCGGAATAGGGAAGTAGGGAAGACCGTCAGCCGATTGTCGTACAGGCTGACCTTGCGCAGCGCGTGGCCGGCAAACAGCGATTCGTCGAGCTGCGTCAGGCCGCGTCCATCGAGCTCGAGCTCATCACAGGCCGAGGCGGAATTGTGCTGGTGGAGCATGGCGTTCTCCGTCGTAATGGCAGTGTAAGAGCAAAAAAAATGCCGGCCTAGGTGGGCCGGCCGGCATTTCGTCTGCGGCGTGAATTACTCGACGCGCAGGATACGGCTGGTATTGGTGGTGCCGACGGTTTCCATCACGTCGCCCTGAGTGACGATCACCAGATCGCCGGAGACCAGGAAGCCTTTGTCGCGCAGGCGATTGACGGCTTCGTTGGCGGCGATGACGCCGTCTTTATGGCTGTCGAAATACACCGGCGTCACGCCGCGATACAGCGCGGTCAGGTTAAGCGTGTGCTCATGCCGCGACATGGCGAAGATCGGCAGGCCGGAGCTGATGCGTGACATCATCAGCGCGGTGCGGCCGGACTCGGTCATGGCGATCAGCGCGGTGACGCCTTTCAGGTGGTTGGCCGCATACATCGAAGACATGGCGATCGCCTCTTCGATATTGTCGAACTGCACGTCCAGACGGTGTTTGGAAACGTTGATGCTCGGGATCTTCTCGGCGCCCAGACAAACGCGCGCCATCGCCGCCACGGTTTCCGCCGGGTATTGGCCGGCAGCGGTTTCCGCCGACAGCATGACGGCGTCGGTGCCGTCCAGCACGGCGTTGGCCACGTCCATGACTTCGGCGCGGGTCGGCATCGGGTTGGTGATCATCGATTCCATCATCTGAGTCGCGGTGATCACCGCGCGGTTCAGAGTACGGGCGCGGCGGATCAGTTTCTTCTGGATCCCGACCAGCTCCGGATCGCCGATTTCGACGCCCAGATCGCCACGGGCGACCATCACCACGTCGGAGGCCAGAATGATGTCGTCCATCGCTTCGTCGCTGCAGACCGCTTCGGCGCGCTCGACCTTGGACACGATCTTGGCGTTGCAGCCTGCGTCGCGCGCCAGGCGGCGAGCATAGTTCAGATCTTCACCGGTGCGCGGGAAGGAGACCGCCAGGTAGTCGACGCCGATCTTGGCGGCGGTGACGATGTCCGCCTTGTCTTTTTCGGTCAGCGCTTCGGCCGACAGGCCGCCGCCGAGTTTGTTGATGCCCTTGTTATTGGACAACGGGCCGCCAACGGTGACTTCGGTAAATACTTTCATGCCCTGAACTTCGAGCACTTTCAGCTGAACGCGGCCGTCGTCGAGCAGCAAGACGTCGCCCGGCACGACGTCGGCAGGCAGGCCTTTATAGTCGATACCGACTTTTTCTTTATCGCCTTCGCCTTTTGACAGGTTGGCGTCCAGCAGGAATTTATCGCCCACGTTGAGGAAGATTTTGCCTTCCTTGAAGGTGGAAACGCGGATTTTCGGCCCTTGCAGATCGCCGAGGATAGCGACGTGACGTCCCAGTTTGGCAGCAATTTCGCGAACTTTGTCTGCGCGAGCCTGGTGATCTTCCGGGCTGCCGTGGGAGAAGTTAAGCCGAACTACGTTGGCGCCGGCGGCAATGATCTTTTCCAGATTATTGTCGCGGTCTGTAGCCGGACCCAGGGTGGTAACGATTTTGGTTCTTCTGAGCCGTCTGGACATGTATTACTCCGTTGACTGGTGAAGCAAATATTGGTGTTGCGATAACGTCGGATAACGAAACCAGGCGTGAAATGTAATTTTACAACACTGATATTTCACCCGGGTTACCCGCATGAGCGTATTAACAGGGTACAGCCTCTGATGTCGCCATTCAAATGTCTGTTGAACGGCGACTTTTTTCTTCGTCGGGTTACGAGTCAAAACTGTTGGGAATGACTACGCCTTTATCAAAGCGCGATTCTTTGAGCGCTTCTTTGACCCGCTTCAAGTTATCTCTGAATTTAGCCCCTCTGCGCAAGGTAAATCCGGTGGCGAGCACGTCAATGAGCGTTAATTGCGCGATCCGCGACACCATCGGCATGTAAACGTCGGTGTCTTCAGGCACGTCGAGCAGCAACGCGAGGGTCGCCGCCTGGGCGAGCGGGGTGTCGCGCGAGGTGATAGCCAGTACCGTGGCGTCGTTTTCTCGCGCCAGGTGGGCCATTTCCACCAGGTTCTTGGTGCGGCCGGTGTGAGAGATCAACACCACCACGTCGCCCTCGCCGGAGTTCATGCAGCTCATGCGCTGCATGACGATGTCATCGAAGTAGACCACCGGAATATTGAAGCGGAAAAATTTGTTCATCGCGTCGTGGGCCACGGCGGCGGAGGCGCCCAGACCGAAGAAAGAGATCTTTTTTGCCTGGGTGAGCAGGTCAACCGCACGATTGATTGCGGCAATATCCAAATTTGCCTTTACTGTATCCAGGCTGGCCATCACCGATTCGAAGATCTTGCTGGTGTAGGAATCGACGCTGTCATCTTCCTCGACGTTGCGGTTCACGTAGGGCGTGCCGTTAGCCAGGCTTTGGGCGAGATGCAGTTTGAAGTCGGGAAAGCCTTTGGTATCAAGGCGACGGCAAAAACGGTTGACGGTGGGTTCGCTGACGTCGGCCATGCGCGCCAGCGTGGCGATGCTGGAGTGAATGGCGGTCTGCGGGGAGGCCAGGATCACCTCGGCGACTTTCCTTTCAGATTTGCTCAGGAGCTCCAGATGGCTCTGGATTTTGTCCAGCGTATTCATATAACGAGAGTCACTCATGGTTTTATCCCTGTGGCTTTCAAGCAACAGCGCCGAATTTCGCCCGTGTTCGCCGTGCAAGCAGACGCCAAACGAGCGGCTGTAACCTGAAATCGATAGGGTATGTCGATTGCAAACAAAGGAGAAATCAATGCCGGTTTAGTGAAAATATACTACGTGCTGGTAACCGTTGGCAGTCTCGACAGGGCGTATGCAGGCTTTTTTCACCAGAATATGACCTGTGTCTAACTTTCATAATGGTAACAGAGCGTCAAAAAAGACGAAAAATTACAGTTTTGCCCGCCTGTGAGGGCGCCGGCGCGCAGTGGCGTTACCACTGAGATCTTAACGTCTTTTTTCTGCTTCTGCGCCGGGTTTGCTGGCCGTAGTCAAACAGAGTACATTAGTAATGTAAGAAAATTACAAATATCCTGCAACGAGGAGATGAACATGGCGGTAACCTCTACAGCCCAGGCGTGTGACCTGGTTATTTTCGGCGCGAAAGGTGATTTGGCGCGCCGTAAGCTGCTGCCTTCCCTGTACCAGTTAGAGAAAGCCGGACACATCCACCCGGATACGCGGATCATCGGCGTCGGCCGCGCGGAGTGGGATAAAAAAGCCTATACCGAAGTGGTCAAGGAAGCGCTTGGCACCTTCATGAAGGAAAAGCTGGATGACGAACTCTGGGCCACGCTGAGCGCGCGCCTGGACTTCTGCAATCTGGACGTCAACGACAGCAAGAACTTTACCAAACTCGGTAAAATGCTGGATCAGAAGCACCGCACCACCATCAACTACTTCGCCATGCCGCCAAGCACCTTCGGCGCCATCTGCAAAGGGTTGGGCGAAGCCAAGCTGAACCATGAGCCGGCGCGCGTGGTGATGGAGAAACCGTTGGGCACCGATCTGGCGTCCTCCCGCGTGATCAACGATCAGGTGGCGGAGTTCTTCAACGAGTCCCAGGTCTACCGCATCGACCACTACCTCGGCAAAGAGACGGTGTTGAACCTGTTGGCGCTGCGTTTCGCCAACTCGCTGTTCGCGTCCAACTGGGACAACCGCACCATCGATTCGGTGCAGATCACCGTGGCGGAAGAGGTGGGCATCGAAGGGCGCTGGGGCTACTTCGATCAGGCCGGCCAAATGCGCGACATGATCCAGAACCACCTGCTGCAGATCCTGACCATGATCGCCATGTCGCCGCCGGCGGATCTGACCACCGACCGCATCCGCGACGAGAAGGTGAAGGTGCTGCGTTCGCTGCGCCGCATCGATCAGACCAATGTACGGGAAACCACCGTGCGCGGTCAGTACACCGCCGGTTTCGTTCAGGGCAAGAAAGTGCCGGGGTATCTGGAAGAAGAAGGGGCGAACAAGAGCAGCAGCACCGAGACCTTCGTTTCCATCCGCGTGGACATCGACAACTGGCAATGGGCCGGGGTGCCGTTCTATCTGCGTACCGGTAAACGTCTGCCGACCAAATGCTCGGAAGTGGTGGTGTACTTCAAGAATCCGCCGCTTAACCTGTTCAGCGACTCTTATCAGCAGCTGCCGCAAAACAAGCTGACCATTCGTTTGCAACCGGACGAAGGCATCGAAATTCAGGTGTTGAACAAGGTGCCGGGGCTGGATCACAAGCACCGCCTGCAGACTACCAAGCTGGATCTGAGTTTCTCGGAAACCTTCAACCAGGAGCACGTGGCGGACGCCTACGAGCGCCTGCTGCTGGAGACCATGCGGGGCATTCAGGCGCTGTTCGTGCGCCGTGACGAAGTGGAAGAGGCCTGGAAGTGGGTCGACTCCATCATGGACGCGTGGAAAGCCGACAACGAAGCGCCTAAGCCTTATCAGGCGGGCACCTGGGGGCCGGTGGCCTCGGTGGCGATGATCACCCGCGACGGCCGTTCCTGGAACGAGTTCGAGTAATGCGCAATGCCGGCAGCCCGTCTGCCGGCTTTTTTTTGCCTGCGATCTGCGCGTGGGCCACATCACTTACGGTACGGCCGGACGTTCGCGCGTTTGCGCGGAGCCCTGTGGCAGGGGCGTGCCATTGTTAACCGCGAGTAATGGAGAAAGAATGATGAAAAACTGGAAAACCAGCGCTGAACAGATCCTGACGGCGGGGCCGGTGGTGCCTGTTATCGTGATCAACACGCTGGAACAGGCGGTGCCGCTGGCGAAAGCGTTGGTTGCCGGCGGCGTGCGGGTACTGGAGGTGACGCTGCGCACCGCCTGTGCGCTGGAGGCTATCCGCGCTATCGCCAAAGAGGTGCCGGAGGCGATCATCGGCGCCGGTACGGTGATCAATCCACAGCAGCTGCGGGAGGTGACCGAGGCCGGGGCGCAGTTCGCCATCAGCCCGGGGCTGACCGACGCTTTGCTGCAGGCGGCGACGGCGGGGTCAATTCCGTTGATCCCGGGCATCAGCACCGTATCTGAACTGATGCTGGGCATGGATTACGGCCTGCGCGAATTCAAATTCTTCCCGGCGGAAGCCAACGGCGGCGTGAAGGCGCTGCAGGCGATCGGCGGCCCGTTCCCGCAGGTGCGCTTTTGCCCGACCGGCGGCATTACGCCGAACAATTACCGCGATTATCTGGCGCTAAAAAGCGTGCTGTGCATCGGCGGCTCCTGGCTGGTGCCGGCCGATGCGCTCGAAAGCGGCGACTACGCGCGCATCACTGAACTGGCGCGCAGCGCCGTCAGCGGCGCCGCGTTGTAACCCGCACTAGGCCTGGGGTTGGCGCTTATTTGCTCACCCGCGGATATCGCAAGGCTCAACGCTCCGTTGGGCCTTTTTTAATTTTTATTGCGATTAACTTTCTTATTTTTAACCCGTTTTTTTCTGCTTTTTTATGAAAACGGCAGTTTGCTTTCTTATTTTGGCTGTGGTAAAAATATCTCAGTTGAAAATTTTACTTTTATGAGGATATTGGGCAAATCGCACGGTGTGCGGCTGATAATAGAGAACTATTATGATGACTATTAACGGAACTACCCTCAGAACCTCTACGTGCCAACTCTTCCTGTCTGCGATCCTTGCCAGTGAGCATCACTGGTGCAGCGAGCTATAGCGTCTTTCTCCCTTAACCGGTGCTGGTAGCGGGCTTACGCCTTCGCTCTACCGTTCAGCCGGGCAAACATTCTTTTTGCGTTTGGGTCAGTTTATCCCCAGGGATCTCTGCGTCTTGCGGGCCGTACTGCGGCCGTTCGACGAGATAAATCGGGATAAATATGCCTTGGCGCGCGTTATTCGCCGTTTGGGAGAAAAATTATGATTTATTGGATCTTTTTAGGTTTGGCCATCATGACCGAAATCATCGGCACCTTGTCGATGAAATACGCCAGCGTCAATGGCGGCATGATTGGGCATATCGTGATGTACGTGATGATCACCGCGTCTTATGTGTTGCTGTCAGTAGCGGTAAAACGCGTGGCGTTGGGCGTGGCTTATGCGCTGTGGGAAGGTATCGGCATTCTGTTCATTACCCTGTTCAGCGTGCTGTGGTTCGACGAGCCCATTTCGGCGCTGAAGGTACTGGGTCTGGCTACGCTGATCGCCGGTATCATGCTGGTGAAATCCGGTACCCGCAAAGAGCGAAAACAGGTCAGCCCGCGAGGTGACAACCATGCAACAGTTTGAGTTGTACCACATTGGGTTCCTGGGATTGGCCATCGTGCTGGAAATCATCGCCAACATCTTCCTGAAGATGTCGGACGGTTTCCGTAAAATTTGGCTGGGATTGCTGTCGCTGCTGTCGGTACTCGGTGCGTTCAGCGCCCTGGCGCAAGCGGTAAAGGGCATCGATCTGTCAATCGCTTACGCGTTGTGGGGCGGTTTCGGTATCGCCGCCACCATCGCCGCAGGCTGGATCATGTTCGGCCAGCGGTTGAACGCCAAAGGCTGGATTGGCCTGGCGCTGCTGTTGACGGGGATGGTGATCCTCAAACTGTCCTGATAGCGGGCAATAAAAAACCGCAGGCGTTGCCGTCTGCGGTTTTTTTTCGTCTGCGCGTGGCTTACAGCGCGGCGATGATTTTGATTTCCACCTTGTACTTCGGATTCATCAACTGGGCCTGCACGGTGCAGCGCACCGGCGCGCTGCCGGCGACGACCCAGGCGTCCCAGGCGGCGTTCATCGCGGCGAAGTCGGCGGTATTGGCCAGGAAGATGGTGGCATCCAGAATACGGCTTTTGTCCGACCCTACGCGTTCCAGCAGCACGTCGATGGCGGCAAGAGCGTTGGCGGTCTGCGCGGTCGCGTCATCGTCCAGATTCTCAGGCACGCTGGTGTAGTAAACGGTCTCGTTGTGCACCACGGCTTCGGACCAGCGCTGATCGGGATCAATTCTTTCGATATTCATTTGCTTATCTCCATATCATAGTCCCGCTAAGGGTAGCACAGCCGGTGATGAAAAAGCGCGGCGATAAAGTGGGTGGTAGCCGGGCGGCAGGCTTGGCATAATCACCGCTGAATGACACCGGCAGAGAGACAGCGTGACAGACGATTTTGCAACAGACGGCGCATTGGCGCAGGCTATCAAGGGATTCAAACCGCGTGAGCCGCAGCGGCAGATGGCGCAAGCCGTTACCGAAGCGATCAATTTCAAGCAGGAACTGGTGGTGGAAGCCGGCACCGGCACCGGCAAAACCTTCGCTTATCTGGCGCCGGCGCTGCGTGCCGATCGCAAAGTGATCATCTCCACCGGTTCGAAAGCGCTGCAGGATCAGCTGTATGCGCGCGATCTGCCCACCGTCGCCAAGGCGCTGAAGTACAAAGGCAAGCTGGCGCTGCTGAAGGGGCGCTCCAACTACCTGTGTCTGGAGCGTCTTGAGCAACAGTCGATGGCCGGCGGGGAGCTGGCGGGGCAGACGTTGATCGATCTGGTGCAACTGCGCAAGTGGTCGTCGCAGACCAAAGAGGGTGATATCAGCACCTGCAGCGAAGTGGCGGAAGACAGCTTCGTCTGGCCATTGGTGACCAGCACCAATGACAACTGTCTCGGCAGCGACTGCCCGCTGTATCAGGATTGCTTCGTGGTCAAAGCGCGCCGCCGCGCGATGGATGCGGATGTGGTGGTGGTGAACCATCACCTGTTCCTGGCGGATATGGTGGTGAAAGAGGGCGGCTTCGCCGAGCTGATCCCGGAAGCCGAGGTGATGATTTTCGATGAGGCGCACCAAATTCCCGACATCGCCAGCCAGTATTTCGGCCAGCAGCTCACCAGCCGCCAACTGCTGGATCTGGCGAAGGACATCACCATCGCCTACCGCACCGAGGTGCGCGATGCCGCCCAACTGCAAAAAAGCGCCGACCGTCTCAGCCTGAGCACGCAAGATTTCCGTCTGAATCTGGGGGAGCCGGGTTTTCGCGGCAACCTGCGGGATGTGCTCGGCGAACCGAACGTGCAGCGCGCTTTGTTGCTGCTCGATGACGCGCTGGAGCTGTGTTATGACGTCATGAAACTGTCGCTGGGGCGTTCGGCGTTGCTGGACGCCGCCTTTGAGCGCGCCACGCTGTACCGCGCGCGTCTCAAACGCCTCAAGGCGGTGACGGAACCGGGCTACAGCTATTGGTATGAGTGCAATTCGCGCCACTTCGTGTTGGCGCTGACGCCGCTGACGGTGGCCGATCGTTTCCGCGAAATGCTGGACGAGAAGCCGGGCAGCTGGATCTTTACCTCGGCCACGCTGTCGGTTAACGATCAGTTGGGTCACTTCACCGAACGGCTGGGGCTGACCAAGGCCAAAACGCTGCTGTTGCCGAGCCCGTTCGACTATGCCAAACAGGCGTTGCTGTGCGTGCCGCGCTTTTTGCCTTCGCCGAATCAGCCCGGCGGGGCGCGCCAGCTGGCGCGTATGCTGCGCCCATTAATCGAAGCCAACAACGGCCGCTGCTTCTTCTTGTGCACATCGCACCAGATGATGCGCGAGCTGGCGGAAGAGTTCCGCGCTACGATGACGCTGCCGGTCTTATTGCAAGGGGAAACCAGCAAAGGGCAGCTGTTGGCACAGTTCGTCGCCGCCGGTAACGCGCTGTTGGTGGCGACCAGCAGCTTCTGGGAAGGGGTGGACGTGCGTGGCGATGCGCTGTCGTGCGTGATCATCGATAAGCTGCCGTTTACCTCACCGGACGATCCGCTGCTGAAGGCGCGCATTGAAGATTGTCGCCTGCGCGGCGGCGATCCGTTCAATGACGTGCAGTTGCCGGATGCGGTCATCACCCTGAAACAGGGGGTGGGCCGTTTGATCCGCGATACCGACGATCGCGGCGTGCTGGTGATCTGCGATAACCGTCTGGTGATGCGCCCTTATGGCGAGGTGTTCCTCAATAGCCTGCCGCCTACGCCGCGTACCCGCGATCTGAAGCAGGCGATCGCCTTCTTGCAGGCCGCTGATACGTCGGCCACGTGAAAGATGAAGGGCTTACGGGGCTGTGCTACAATGCGCGCCCTGTATGAAAAACCCAGTTTTATTCCCGCCAGAGGTTGGCATGTCCACGCGAATTTTAGCGATCGATACCGCGACGGAAGCCTGTTCCGTCGCCGTCTGGAATCAAGGCGAAATCCACGCCCTGTTTGAGCTGTGCCCACGCGAGCATACGCAACGTATTTTACCTATGGTGCAGCAGGTGCTGGCGGAATCCGGCCTGGCGCTCAACCAGCTCGATGCGCTGGCCTTCGGCCGCGGCCCCGGCAGTTTTACCGGGGTGCGCATCGGCATCGGCATCGCTCAGGGCCTGGCGCTGGGCGCCGATCTGCCGATGATTGGCGTTTCTACGCTGCAAACCATGGCGCAGGGCGCCTGGCGCGTCAGCGGCGCGGAGCGTGTGCTGGCGGCGATCGATGCGCGTATGGGCGAGGTCTACTGGGGGCAGTTCGAACGTCAGGCCGACGGCCGCTGGTTGGAAAGCGAAGGCGAGGCGGTGCTGTCGCCGGCGCAGGCGCTCGAGCGTGCACAGCGCCTGCAGGGCGAATGGGCCCACGTCGGCACCGGCTGGCAAACCTACCCCGATCTGGTCAACGGTTCCACGCTGAGCGTGCGCGACGGCCAGATGCTGTTGCCGCAGGCGGAAGACATGCTGCCGCTGGCGCTGCACGCCTGGCAACAGGGGCTGGCGGTGGCGGTGGAAAACGCCGAGCCGACCTACCTGCGCAATGAAGTGACCTGGAAAAAACTGCCGGGCCGCGAGTAATCGCGGCGTTATTGTGCTGATGTTGATGCCGGGCGATGAAGGCCTGCAACTTGAGCGCTGAAACGCGGTCAAAGTTACAGGCATTTCAGGAGATTGCGACCATGTTAATCCGCACTGCAAGTAAAAAGCTGTCGCTGCTGGCCGTCGCCTGCGGCGCGCTGGTTCTGACCGGGTGCGTCACCGTACCGGATGCGATCAAAGGCTCCAGTCCTTCGCCGGTGACTCAGCTTTCCTCGGTACAAAATGCACCGAACCTGTTTACCGGCGCGGAAGCCCGCTTCGGCGGCACCGTGGTGAACGTCGCCAACGAACAAGGGCGCACGCTGCTGGAGATCGCGGCGGTGCCGCTCGACAGCGGTGCGCGGCCGATACTGGGTGAACCGTCGAACGGCCGCTTGCTGGCCACGGTGAACGGCTTCCTCGAACCGGTTGATTTCAAAGGCCAACTGGTGACCGTCGTCGGCCCTATCACCGGCCTGAAAGAGGGGCGGATCGGCATGACGCCATATCGCTTCGTAACGATGAACGTGACCGGTTTCAAGCGCTGGCATCTGATACAGCAGGTGGTGATGCCGCCTGCGCCGATGGGCCCTTGGGGCTGGCGCGGTGGCCCGTGGGGACCCGGCTGGGGCGCAGGCTATGGCTGGTACAACCCCGGCCCGGCACAGGTGCAAACCATCGTAACCGAGTAACATACGCTTGATGTGAACAAATTTGACAGGGCGGCTCAGGCCGCCCTTTTGTTTTTTGGGATAAGGAATATCCGACAATTAGTGACGTACATCGCAACCTGAGTAATGTTTAAAACCCGAACTGGTCTGCTGAGTTAAAATATTGTTATGGTTAGGCTGCGAGTTTGAGGGCTGCGATGATAATTAGTAATGATTTCAGGAGTAATACCTTGGATAAGGTCTGGTTAAAACGGTATCCGGCAGATGTGCCCGCAGAGATTGATGCCGATCGCTATTCGTCGTTGATCGAAATGTTTGAGCATGCCGTGCAGCGCTATGCCGATCAGCCCGCCTTTATCAATATGGGCGAGGTGATGACCTTCCGCAAACTGGAAGAACGCAGCCGGGCTTTCGCGGCTTACCTGCAAAATGAGCTGGGCCTGAAGAAGGGCGACCGCGTCGCGCTGATGATGCCTAACCTGTTGCAATACCCCATTGCCCTGTTCGGCATTCTGCGTGCCGGCATGGTGGTGGTCAACGTCAACCCGCTGTATACCCCGCGCGAGCTGGAGCACCAGTTGAACGACAGCGGCGCCAGCGCCATCGTCATCGTCTCCAACTTTGCCCATACGCTGGAAAAAGTGGTGTTCAACACCCAGGTCAAACACGTGATCCTGACGCGCATGGGCGATCAGCTGTCGGCCGCCAAGGGCACGTTGGTCAACTTCGTGGTCAAATACGTTAAGCGTCTGGTGCCGAAATATAACCTGCCGGACGCCATTTCCTTCCGCAGCGCGCTGCAGCGCGGCCGCCGTTTGCAATATGTAAAACCGGACATCATTAATGCCGATCTGGCTTTCCTGCAATACACCGGCGGCACCACCGGGGTGGCGAAGGGGGCAATGCTGACTCACCGCAACATGCAGGCCAACCTTGAGCAAGCCAAGGCCGCCTATTCGCCGCTGTTCCGTGAAGGGCAGGAGCTGGTGGTGACGGCGCTACCGCTGTATCACATTTTCGCGCTGACGGTGAACTGCCTGCTGTTTATCGATCTGGGCGGGCGCAATTTGCTGATCACCAACCCGCGTGACATTCCAGGTCTGGTGAAAGAATTGGGCAAATACCCGTTCACCGCCATGAGCGGGGTGAATACGCTGTTCAATGCGTTGCTGAACAACGAAGACTTCCACAAGCTCGATTTCTCTACGCTGCGTTTCTCTGTCGGCGGCGGCATGTCGGTGCAAAAATCGGTGGCCGAGAAGTGGGAGAAAACCACCGGCAAACACCTGCTGGAAGGTTACGGCCTGACGGAGTGCGCGCCGCTGGTGGCCGGCAACCCTTACGATCTTAAACACTACAGCGGCAGCATCGGTCTGCCGGTGCCGTCGACGGACATTCGGTTGGTGGACGACAACGGCCATGATGTGCCGCCGGGCGAGCCGGGCGAACTGTGGGTCAAAGGGCCGCAAGTTATGTTAGGCTATTGGCAGCGCCCGGATGCCACCGACGAAGTGCTGAAAGACGGCTGGCTGGCGACCGGTGATGTGGTGACCGTGGACGATCAGGGATTTGTACGCATCGTCGACCGAAAGAAAGACATGATCCTGGTCTCGGGTTTCAACGTGTATCCGAACGAGATTGAAGATGTGGTCAGCCAGCACCCGAAAGTGCTGGAATGTGCGGCAATCGGCGTGCCCAGCGAGGCCTCCGGCGAAACGGTGAAGATCTGCGTGGTGAAGAAAGACGCCTCGCTGACCAAGGAAGAGCTGTTGACCCATTGCCGACGCCACCTGACCGGGTATAAAGTGCCTAAAATTGTTGAGTTCCGCGATGAACTGCCGAAGTCGAACGTCGGCAAGATTTTGCGGCGAGAATTGCGCGATGAGCAAAAAGCGCCTAAGCCGGCTGATGCCGCCTAGGTTTTGCTCTCGCGTCAGCCTATCAACAACGCCGGTGAATGCCGGCGTTGTTGTGTTTGAATCCTACAAGAGAATGATGTTTTGAATTATCAGTTGATCACTACCGATGCCGGATTGCAGCAGGTCTGCGAGCAGGCGAGAAAGCATGCCCAGGTTGCGCTGGACACCGAGTTTGTCAGAACGCGTACCTACTATCCGCAGCTGGGCCTGATCCAGCTTTACGACGGTGAACAACTCTCCCTTATCGATCCTCTGCCGATCAAGCACTGGCAACCGTTTGTCGAGCTGCTGGCCGACACCGCCGTGGTGAAGTTCCTGCATGCCGGCAGTGAAGATCTTGAAGTGTTTCTCAACGCCTTTAAAACGCTGCCGACGCCGATGATCGACACTCAGATCCTGGCGGCCTTTACCGGTCGGCCGCTCTCCTGCGGCTTTGCGACGCTGGTGGCGGAGTACATGAAGGTTGAACTGGACAAGAGCGAGTCGCGCACCGATTGGCTGGCGCGCCCGCTGACTGAAAGACAGTGCGTGTATGCGGCCGCCGACGTGTTCTACCTGCTGCCGATGGCCAAACAGCTGGTGCAGGAGACCGAAGAGGCCGGCTGGACCGCTGCGGCCAATAACGAGTGCTTGCTGCTGTGCCAACGCCGTAGCGAGGCGCTGGCGCCGGAAGTGGCCTATCGCGAAATCAGCAATGCCTGGCAGTTGCGCCCGCGCCAGCTGGGGTGTCTGCAGAAGTTGGCGGAATGGCGGTTGCGCCAGGCGCGCGAGCGCGATCTGGCGGTGAACTTCGTGGTTCGCGAGGAGAACCTGTGGCAGGTGGCGCGCTTTATGCCGTCTTCGCTGGGAGAACTGGATTCGCTGGGCCTGAGCGGGCCGGAGATCCGTTATCACGGCAAAACGCTGTTGGCGCTGGTGGCCGAAGCTGAAGCGCTGGAGGAGTCCGAGTTGCCGGCGCCGTTGGCTAACCTTATCGATCAGCCGGGCTACAAGAAGGTGTTTAAGGACATCAAGGCCGCTATCGCCACCGTCAGCGAGCAAAGCGGGTTGAGCAGCGAGCTGCTGGCATCCCGTCGCCAAATTAACCAATTGTTGAACTGGCATTGGAAACTGAAGGACGGCGAGAGTCGCCCTGAATTAATCAGCGGCTGGCGCGGCGATTTATTAATGGCGCCGTTGCAGGACATCCTGAAAGATTATTAATCGCTGGCTATCACCAGGGCAGGGTAGGGAAACTCTGCTCGGGTGAATATAGGCAGGAAATAATGCGTTGAAGGTAAATCTGGCCAGAATTTACTTTAAACGAGGTGGCGGCAAAGTTAATTGGGAATTGTCCCAAAGGGAAAAATCGATTTTTTGCTGCCGATAATGCTTAATAACTGGATGCACATACAGTTACCCCCTGCATAAAATATACAGGGGGTAATTAATGCGTCGCAATCATTTAGCTGCTTCTTCCGATTCCGGTAATGTCACGTTAAGTTCAAGTACCGAAATATCGTCCCCTTTCTGCTCGAACTGCACATGCAGCATTTCAGGATCGATCTGAATGTATTTGCAAATAACCGCCAGAATATCGCGTTTCAAATCAGGCAGATACGGGGGCTCACTGTCCCCGCGACGACGCTCTGCGACGATAATCTGCAGCCGTTCCTTGGCTATATTGGCTGTCTGTTTTTTGCGGGACAGAAAGAAGTCTAATAAGGCCATGGTTTATCCCCCAAAAAGGCGTTTCAGGAAACCCTTCTTCTCTTCTTCAATGAAGCGGAATGGGCGTTCTTCCCCCAACAAGCGGCAAACGGTATCGTCATACGCCTTACCGGCGTCTGACTCGGCATCCAGAATGACAGGCTCACCCTGGTTGGAAGCACGCAGTACGGACTGGTCTTCCGGGATCACACCCACCAGTGGAATGCGCAGGATTTCCAGCACGTCTTCCATGCTCAGCATGTCGCCACGGCTGACGCGGCCCGGGTTGTAACGGGTCAGCAGCAGGTGTTCCTTGATAGGCGATTCGCCTTTCTCGGCGCGGCGCGATTTGGAGGAAAGGATGCCCAGGATACGGTCGGAGTCGCGTACCGAAGAGACTTCCGGGTTGGTGGTGATGATAGCTTCGTCGGCGAAATACAGCGCCATCAGCGCACCGGTTTCGATACCGGCCGGTGAGTCGCAGACCACGAAGTCAAAATCCATCTCGCCGAGATCGTTGAGGACTTTTTCAACGCCTTCACGGGTTAACGCGTCTTTGTCGCGTGTCTGCGAAGCCGGCAGGATATAGAGGTTTTCAGTGCGTTTGTCTTTGATCAACGCCTGATTCAGCGTGGCGTCGCCCTGAATCACGTTCACGAAATCATAAACTACCCGACGTTCGCAGCCCATGATCAGGTCAAGATTACGCAGGCCGATATCGAAATCGATCACGACGGTTTTCTTGCCTTTCTGGGCCAGGCCGGTAGCGATGGCCGCGCTCGAAGTGGTCTTGCCAACGCCCCCTTTACCCGATGTAACAACAATAATGCGTGCCATGAAATGGATTCCTTGTCAAAAGGGCTTAATTTAAAGGTTGTATGGTTAAAGCGTTATCCAACAGGCTGAGTCGTACGGCCTGCCCGACGTAATCGGACGGGATTTGGTCGCTCAACCAGTACTGCCCTGCGATAGAGACTAGCTCAGCCGCCAGGTGGGTGCAAAAAATCTGACATTGCGTGTCGCCTGACGCGCCTGCCAGCGCGCGACCGCGCATCATGCCGTAGACATGAATGTTGCCGTCGGCAATCAGTTCGGCGCCGGCGCTGACGCTGCTGGTCACGATAAGATCGCAGTTGCGGGCGTAAATCTGTTGGCCGGAACGGACAGGGGTGCTGATGATACGCGTTTTGGCGGGGGCGTTTTCCGCCACCACGGGCGCAGGTGCAGGCTCCGGCGCCGCCATTTTCTGGCCTCTGCCTTCGCTCAGCAACGGCAGCCCGGCACGGGCTATCGCGCGCTTTTGACGCTCATCTCTGCAACCGCTGATACCCACAACGCGCAGACCTGCCGCCGCGACAGCCTGTTGAAGTTCTTTCCAGTTCGCATCGCCATCCAGCGTTGCGACGTTGATAACAACAGGGGCGTTTTTCAGAAAAGCGGGCGCTTGCTCAACTTTTTCCTGTAACGCCTGGCGTATTACCTCGGGCTGCGAATTATGCAAATGAACAACCGATAGGGTAAAACTGCTGCCTTTTAGCTCAATTGGCGATTGTGACATCTATCCTGACTCAGTCTCAGCAACTTTAAATCCCCGGAATACCACTCGGGGTGCGATATTCCGATGTACTATAAGCATGTTATAGTCAGAGTTATATCCAGGCAAGACGCTCCCTCAATTAAATAGAGTTAAAAAAATGCTTTGTGTGATCTATAGAAGCCCGAAACGCGATCAAACTTATCTTTATGTCGAAAAAAAAGACGATTTCTCTCGTGTGCCGGAAGCGCTGATGAAAAGTTTCGGCGTACCGCAATTCGCCATGATGCTTTCACTCGATGAACGCAAGAAATTGGCCTCGGCGGATATCGAAAAGGTGAAACAGGCGCTGAAAGATGAAGGTTATTACCTGCAGTTCCCGCCGCCGGTGGAAAACCTGCTCAATCAGCATTTGGCGGGCGACAAGGCCTGAGACCGCCGCCACGGTCAGGGGAGGCATGATGACACGTTCGGCGAGAAGTACCGCGTTGGCCGTTTGGCTGGCGCTGGGCGGTGCGATGATGCCGGGCGCACCGCAGGCGGCGCAGGAGACGATGCTGGCGACCAGCGGGCGCGATCCGGCGCAGTTCCCGGCGTATGTCGAGCAACTGAAGCGCCGGGCGCGGGAACAGGGCATCAGTCAGGCCACCCTTGACCGCGCCTTTGCGCAAATCCATTTCGTCGATCGGGTGATCAAGGCCGATCGCAATCAGCCGGAGCAGAAGATCACTTTGGACGATTATCTGCGGCGGGTGATGTCGCCCGCCAAGGTGCGGCAGGGGCGCGAACTGTACCGGCAGCGCCATGCGCAATGGCTGCGGGCCAGCGAACGCTATCGGGTGCCGGGGCGTTATATCATCGCGCTGTGGGGCATGGAGAGCGCCTATGGCAAGATCCAGGGGCGGGAGGACGTGGTGTCCGCGCTGGCGACGCTGGCGTTCGAAGGGCGCCGCGAGGCCTTTTTCAGCCGGGAGCTGCTGGCGGCGTTGCAGATAGTCGAACAGGGGCACGTTGGCGATACGCCACTGAAAGGGTCCTGGGCCGGCGCGATGGGGCAATGTCAGTTTATGCCAAGCTCCTTCCTGCGCTATGCGGCGGACGGCGACGGTGACGGACGCATCGATATCTGGAATAACATTGACGACGTTTTCGCGTCCACGGCCAGCTACCTGTCCAAAGAGGGCTGGCAGCCCGGCATCGGTTGGGGGCGCGAGGTCAAACTGCCCGCCGGCTTCAATCGAGCCGAACTGGGCCTGAAAGACGCGCAGGCGCGCAGCGTCAACGACTGGCAGAAACGCGGCGTGCGCCGTGCGGATGGCCGCGCGTTGCCGCACGCCGTGCAGCGCGGCTGGATCATCGCGCCGGATGATCTGCAGGGGCGGACCTTCCTGGTCTATGATAATTTCCGCACCCTGATGCACTGGAATCGCTCTTACTATTTCGCTATCGCCGTGGGTATGATGGCAGACGCGATCGGGCATTGATCCGGTACACCAATAATCGGCTTGGCGCGCCAAGCCTCTACAGTTTGGGAGAAGCGGTATGTATCAACATAGAGACTGGCAGGGTTCGCTGCTCGATTTCCCGGTGAACAAGGTGGTCTGCGTCGGCAGTAACTACGCCGATCACATCAAGGAAATGGGCAGTGCGGTGTCCGTCGAGCCGGTGGTGTTTATCAAACCGGAGACGGCGCTGTGCGATATCCGCCAGCCGGTGGCCATCCCTAAAGAGTTTGGTTCAGTGCACCATGAGGTAGAGCTGGCGGTACTGATCGGCACGCCGTTGAAACAGGCCAACGAAGATCGCGTGGCGCGTGCGATTGCCGGTTACGGCGTGGCGCTCGATCTGACGCTGCGCGATCTGCAAGCCGGTTTTAAAAAGGCCGGTCAGCCGTGGGAAAAGGCCAAGGCCTTCGACGGGTCTTGTCCGATGTCAGGGTTTATCCCGGTGGCGGAATTCGGCGATCCGCAAAACGCCGAGCTGTCGTTGACCGTCAACGATCAACTGCGCCAGCAGGGCAATACGCGTGACATGATCACGCCGATCCTGCCGCTAATCAGCTACATGAGCCGTTTCTTCACGCTGCGCGCCGGCGACATCATCCTGACCGGCACGCCGCAGGGCGTAGGCCCGATGGCTTCCGGCGACATGCTGAAAATCAGTCTGAACGGTAAAGCGCTCAGCACCCGGGTGATCTGATCGCTGTTGGCCGCCGGCATCGTCGGCGGCAAAACTTGCATCTCGCGGCTAAAATGTCTATATAGTCCCCCCTCGAACCTGTGCGCAGGTGAGTTATCCATTTACCGAAACCGGACGCTAACATGTCACAACTCGCTTTTTGGCAACAGAAAACGCTGGCGGAAATGTCAGAACAAGAGTGGGAATCGCTGTGCGACGGGTGCGGGCAATGCTGTTTGAATAAGCTGATCGACGAAGATACCGACGAGATTTATTTTACCAACGTAGCCTGCAACCAGCTCAACATCAAATCCTGCCAATGCCGTAACTACGAGCGGCGCTTCGAGCTGGAAGAGGACTGCATCAAACTGACGCGCGAAAACCTCACCACCTTCGATTGGTTGCCGCCGACCTGCGCCTATCGCCTGATCGGTGAGGGCAAGCCGCTGTTCCCCTGGCACCCGTTGCTGAGCGGCTCCAAGGCGGCGATGCACGGTGAGCGCATCACGGTGCGGCATATCGCGGTGCGCGAGAGCGAAGTGGTGGACTGGCAGGACCATATCCTCAACAAGCCGGACTGGGCCAGATAACGCCGGACCCCTTGCGCAGCAAGACGCGTTTTCATGCAAGAGGGCGGCGTGTCAGGACACGCCGCCCTCTGCAATTGCGCTAACCGGCAGACGTGAGGTTATGGCATAAGCCGTCACTTCACTCTTTTTTGTCGCGGCGGCGCCAGTTGGCCAGATTTTTCAGCGGCTGCTTCACGTAAGGGCTGGCTTTAATCAGGCTGAACAGCAGTTTATTTACCGCCGTCCCCACTTTGTCCATCGGCCGGTCGATATCGAGAAACAGCACCGCACGCAGTTCGTCGGTATCATTGCGCACCTCGTGTTCATAAGAGTCATCAAACAAAATGACCTTGCCTTCATCCCAGTGCAGGATCTGATCGTCGACGCGGATCCAGAGCTTTTCCCGATCCTTTGGCACGATCAATCCCAAATGCGCGCGCACCACGGCACGAGTCGGGCCTTTGTGGGGGACGATGTGATAGTGCGGCTTAAGGATCGAAAACATGGCAGTGCGCATGCCGGGGATCTCGCTGACCGCCCGTGCGGTGTGCGGACAAATGGCGCAGTTCTCATCAACGCGCTGCCCGTAGACAAATAGCCCGAAGGTTTTCCAATTATCCCCTTTGGAGATGCGTTTCTGATCCGGTGATATTTGGTGGAACGCGGGGATGTCCTCCGGGTGCTCCAGTAACCGATCCAACTCTTGGCGAATGGCAGGCCAACGGGCTTCCAGCGCCGTCACCCAATTAAATTCATGATTACCGATCCGCGGCGTAGTGGAGATGAGCGAATGGCGAGTCTGAAATTCGCCGTTCCAGCGCAGGAATTTTTTCCCTGCTTTGAGCAGCATGCGCCGCAGGAACGGGCGCTGAGACGTGGGGGGAAAGGTGCTATCCGGCATAAATCGTGTCCTTGATATCATTGGCCTACTGCATTCAGCATAAGGAAAGAATCACGAACGATTTTAATCATTAGTGCGCGAGCGATGGCCGATGAGTGATACCGCGCAGAGTTAAATTTGAATGATTTATTTAAAGGCAGCGGGGACTGACGGTTGGGGGGAGAAGGAAAAAAGCCCCTGCAAAGATGAGGGGCAAGACACACAACAACACCAGGGAAATCGGTAGTACTCACTTTGCCGATACTATAAGGATTTTATGGGCAAACTTCACCAAAATATTGTGCTCTGAATGTGACAAAGACGCAGCCGTTCATAAATAACGGTAATTTATTGATGCCCGCAGGCCGTGAGGAAAGTGCCTGCACAGCATGTGTTGGCCCGCTGGCAACGCAGAAGTTTAATGTTATGTAAATTACGCGCTTAATCGAGCCAGGATGCTTCTTTTTAAACGATAAGTTGGGTAATTTGGCCGCTCTCCCGCAAGTTCGAGAGCATAACAATGAAAATGGTCCGTCTGTTTGCCGTAGCTGGGGCACTGATCGTGCTCGTTTACTTCCTTACACATACCTGAAATGGGGTTATCTCTGAATTCAACAGTAATACCCTAAAAAAACGGCGCCCTGAGGCGCCGTTTTTTGTTTGTTGGCCTATCAGCGGCCGAACAAATCGCGGCGGCGTGGGCGAACAAATTGCGCGATCAGCACAATCAGCGCCACCAGCAGATAGGCACCGAAGATACCCACCAGCCACTGTGGCATTTCCAGCGTCAGGAACTGCCATTGACGCACGGAACAGTCACCGGAAGCGTGGAACACCGCAGGCAGCCATTTATCCAGCGGCAGCCAGGACGGGAAGCTGACGAAGAAATCGCAGGTATTGAACGGCGAGGGGTGCAGTTGGATCATGGTGTGTTTCCACGCCAGCTGTACGCCTTCCCAGGCGCTGTAGATCCACAGCAGGATCGCCACATAGCGCAGCGGCGTTTTCGGCGCGATGGCGCCCACCAGTGAGGCGCCGAGGATGCCGAACAGCGCGCAACGCTCGTAAATGCACATGACGCAGGGCTGCAGCAGCATAACGTGCTGGAAATAGAGCGCGACCAGTTCCAACACCAACGCTGTCAGGGCCATCAGCAGCCAGGCGCCGCGTCCTTGTGAACAGCGGTTAAAGAATTGCAACATATCTAGATTCTTCCATGCAGTAAGCAATTGAACCGGCAGTGTAAACCAATTCCCCCTCGCTGCCAGCCACCTGGGCCGGTTTCAGCGTAAAAATAGTCGGTTTACCCTGCCGGCGCCGCATCAGTGGCCGATGGCGTCGACAGGCGGCAGCGTCAGCCAGTGCCACTGTGTCAACAGTTCGGTCGCCGGCTCCAGCGTGAACTGTACGCACAGCAGGCCGACCACGGTCAATACGATCGTATAAGGCAGGGCCATCCACACCATGCGGCCATACGACAGACGCACCAGCGGCGCCAAGGCCGACGTCAAAAGGAACAGGAACGCCGCCTGGCCGTTAGGGGTCGCGACCGAAGGCAGGTTGGTGCCGGTATTGATGGCGACCGCCAACAGTTCGAACTGTTTCAGCGCAATGGCGCCGGTTTCCAGCGCGGTGCGCGCTTCGTTGATGTAAACCGTGCCGACGAATACGTTGTCGGAAACCGACGACAGCAGACCGTTGAACAGGTAGAACAGCGAAAGCTGAGAAGCGGGCTCGGCGCGCAGTACAAACTGGATCACCGGGCTGAACAGGTGTTGCTCAATGATCACGGCCACCACGGTGAAAAATACCGTCAGCAGGGCGGTGAACGGCAGCGCCTCCTGGAACGCTTTGCCGATGGCGTGTTCGTCGTTCACGCCGCACAGCGATGTGGCGAGAATGATGACCGACAGGCCGATCAGCCCGACTTCCGCCAGGTGGAAGGCCAGCGCCAGCACCAGCCAAACGCCGATCAGCGCCTGCATCACCAGCTTGAGCCTTTCTTGCTTGCTGCGGCCTGCGGTGGCCTTGCGATCATACTCTTTCAGCACCTCACGCACCGCTTCCGGCAGTGGCGTGCCGTAGCCAAACAGGCGAAAACGCTCTACCAGCCAGCAGACCAGCAGGCCGCATGCCAGCACCGGCAAAGTGACCGGCGCCATCCGCAGGAAGAAGTCGATAAAGCCCCAGCCCGTGCTTTTGGCGATGATCAGGTTCTGTGGCTCGCCCACCATGGTCATGACTCCGCCGAGCGCGGTGCCGACGCCGGCGTGCATCAGCAGGCTGCGCAGAAAGGCGCGGAATTGCTCCAGCGTCTGCTTGCGCTCTTCGCCGGTGAAATCGCTGTCATCGCCGATGTCGCCGTCGGAGCGGTTCGACGTCACATTGTGATAGATGGAATAGAACCCCGTGGCGACGCTGATCACTACCGCGACGACCGTCAGCGCATCGAGGAAGGCGGAAAGGAAAGCGGCCGCTAGGCAGAACGCCAGCGACAGCAGCGTTTTCGAGCGGATATTGAGCAGCAGCTTGGTGAACACGAACAGCAGCAGTTGCTTCATAAAGTAGATGCCGGCCACCATAAAGACCAGCAGCAGCAGCACGTCCAGATTATGTTCGATTTCCTGCGAAACCTGCGCCGGGCTGGTCATGCCGATGGCCACGGCCTCCAGCGCCAGCAGGCCGCCCGGCAGCAGCGGGTAACATTTCAACGCCATCGCCAGGGTAAAGATGAACTCGATCACCAACAGCCAACCCGCGAGAAACGGGCTGGCGAAAAAGAACACCAGCGGGTTGATCGCTAGGAAAATGAGAATGGTCAGTTTGTACCAGTCGGGAGATTGCCCCAGGAAGTTTTTGAGCAGGGCGCTGCGCAAGGTTGTTTCCATTGTCCTTTATGCATCCTTAAATCAGTCGTAGCACGTACCCTAACAACGCGGCGGGGGCGGGCGCAACCGGAGCTTGTTTTACGGCGGCAAATTTCTCAGGGCCGGTGTTTTTGCGCGTTTTTTGCCACTTTATGCACACTTTCGTTTATTGTTTTTCGCTCACGCTATGTCATGTCTGTGTGATCTGGTATGATGAGCTGATTACTTTTACTGATTTTATCGTCGCAACGGAACGTCAAACACATGGTCATAAAGGCGCAGAGTCCTGCCGGTTTCGCGGAAGAGTACATTATTGAGAGTATTTGGAATAATCGCTTCCCCCCTGGCTCTATTTTGCCCGCGGAGCGTGAGCTTTCGGAGTTGATTGGCGTCACGCGCACCACGTTACGTGAAGTGTTGCAACGTCTTGCCCGCGATGGCTGGTTGACCATTCAGCATGGTAAACCGACCAAAGTGAACAATTTCTGGGAAACGTCCGGCCTCAATATCCTTGAGACCGTGGCTCGTCTCGATCACAAAAGCGTCCCGCAGCTGATCGATAACCTGCTGTCCGTGCGTACCAATATCGCATCGATCTTTATTCGCGCTGCGGTGCGCAATCATCCTGAGCAGGCGCAGGAAGTGCTGGCGAAAGCCGCCGAGGTGGAAGATCAGGCGGATGCCTTCAATGTCCTGGACTATGAGATCTTCCGTGGTCTGGCGTTCGCTTCCGGCAACCCGATCTATGGCCTGATTTTCAACGGCCTGAAAGGGCTGTACACCCGCGTGGGCCGTTACTACTTCTCCAACCCGGAAGCGCGCAAGCTGGCGCTGACTTTCTACAGCAAGCTGTCTACGCTTTGCCATGAGAAGCTGTACGACCAGGTGATGGACACCGTGCGCAACTACGGTAAAGACAGCGGGGCGATTTGGCAGAGCATGCAGGGCACCATGCCGAGCGATCTGACCGAAGCGCGCCGCTGATGCCGCGCGAATGACATAATAAGGGCGCCGTGTTGGCGCCCTTTGTCGTTATGGCGGTTACAGCGGCGTAGGCCGCGGCGGGCAGCGGTCGAGCAATTCCACGCTGCCGTCTTCGTTTTGCTGCTCGAGGATCACGTCGAAGCCCCACAGGCGATGCAGGTGCTTCAACACGTCGCGGCGGCTCTTATCGAGCGGCGCGCGCTCCTGCGGGATGTAGCGCAGCGTCAGCGAACGGTCGCCGCGCAGGTCTACGTTCCAGATCTGAATGTTCGGCTCGTGGTTGCTCAGATTGTATTGAGCCGACAGCTCCTGGCGGATTGCCCGGTAGCCCGCTTCGTTATGGATCGCGGCAATTTCCAGGTAGTTGTTGCGATCGTCGTCCAGCACGGTAAACAAGCGGAAGTCGCGCATCACTTTGGGCGACAGGAACTGGCTGATAAAGCTCTCATCCTTAAAGTCGCGCATGGCGAAGTGCAACGTGTCCAACCAGTCTTTACCGGCGATGTCCGGGAACCAGTAGCGATCTTCCTCGGTCGGCGATTGGCAGATGCGCTTGATGTCCTGGAACATGGCGAAGCCCAGCGCGTAGGGGTTGATGCCGTTATAGTATGGGCTGTTGTACGGCGGCTGATAAACCACGTTGGTGTGGCTGTGCAAAAACTCCAGCATGAACCGCTCGGTCACCCGGCCTTCGTCGTAAAGATGGTTAAGGATGGTGTAGTGCCAGAAGGTCGCCCACCCCTCGTTCATTACCTGGGTCTGTTTTTGCGGGTAGAAATATTGGCTGACTTTGCGCACGATGCGCAGCACCTCACGCTGCCACGGTTCCAGCAGCGGCGCATTCTTCTCGATAAAATAGAGGATATTTTCCTGCGGTTCGCTCGGATATCGGCGCGCCTGCTCAGGCGACTCTTCGCGCTCGACGCGTGGCAGGGTCTTCCACAGCGTATTCACCTGGCTTTGCAGATACTCTTCGCGGCTTTTCTGGCGCGCTTTTTCTTCCACCAAAGAGATTTTTTGCGGGCGTTTGTACCTGTCGACCCCGTAGTTCATCAGCGCATGGCAGGAGTCCAGCAGCCGTTCCACTTCTTCGACGCCGTAGCGTTCTTCGCACTGGCTGATGTAGTGGCGAGCAAACAGCAGGTAATCGACGATGGAGCTGGCGTCGGTCCAACTGCGGAACAGGTAGTTATTCTTGAAGAACGAGTTGTGGCCATAGCAGGCGTGCGCCATCACCAGCGCCTGCATGGTGATGGTGTTCTCCTCCATCAGGTAGGCGATGCAGGGATTGGAGTTGATGACGATTTCATACGCCAGCCCTTGCTGGCCCTGTTTGTAGCGCTGCTCGGTTTCGATGAATTTTTTGCCGAAGGACCAATGGGTATAGTTGATCGGCATGCCGACGCTCGAATAGGCGTCCATCATCTGTTCTGAGGTGATCACCTCGATCTGATGGGGGTAGGTGTCGAGCCGGTAATGCTTGGCGACGCGGTCGATCTGCTCCAAATACACCTGCAGCAGTTCGAACGTCCAGTCCGGTCCATCGCTCAGACGTTTATCATCCTTAACCTTGTCATGTGTTGAAGTAGTCATCAGCGCACCCTCATTATTCACGGGCCTTGCTCAAACGGCAGACCCTGTAACAAGCATAGTTCAAGTCATAATTAACCATTGCAAATCAGTGAAATAAAAATGCCGGTACGCAAAGGAGCGAACGGCGGTCGATCCGGCGCCCGTCCCGGCAGAAGGCGGTGCAACACCGCGCATCTTCTCCGAGTATAGCCCTGCGGCAGGGGCGTGCAACACATTGCCTGCTGTGCGACAGGGATTGAAAACTGTTATGTTATATTGTAACTTTTCATTTTTCTCAATAACGGACAAGGAGCGCGTTTTGACGAGGCATTTGGGCAAATTGGCAGTGGCGCTGGCGGCGCTGTTCATCAGTGGGCAAACGTTGGCTCACGGGCATCATTCACATGGCAAGCCGCTGACGGAAGTGGAAAAAAATGCGGAGGGAGGCGTGTTCGACGATAAGGACGTCAAAGATCGCGACCTGGCTGATTGGGAGGGCGTATGGCAATCCGTGTATCCGTATCTGATCAATGGGGATCTTGACCCGGTGTTCAAGAAGAAAGCGGCGCAGGATAAGAGCAAAACCTTCGCAGAGGTGAAGGCGTATTACCGCAAAGGTTACGCCACCGATGTGGATACCATTGGCATTGAGAACGGTATCATGGAATTTCACCGTGGCGACCAATCCAGCGCCTGTCAGTACAAGTACGCCGGGCATAAGATCCTGACGTATGTCTCCGGTAAGAAAGGCGTGCGTTATCTGTTCGAGTGCCAGGATGCCGACAGCCAGGCGCCGAAATTCGTACAGTTCAGCGATCACATTATCGGGCCGCGCAAATCGGCGCATTTCCATATCTTTATGGGCAACACGTCGCAGGAGGCGTTGCTGAAAGAGATGGATAACTGGCCGACCTACTACCCATTCCAGCTGCAGACCAAAGAAGTCGTGGATGAGATGCTGCATCATTGATGCTTCTCTCTTCTGCCACCACAAGCCCGCACGCGTGGGCTTGTGGTCAGTCGAACGGCCTGATTTGCAGGTAATCGTCCGTGACGTCCATTTCAAATAGCGTTTCATCCGCCAATAAAGTGGCGCGCATGCGATCCCGAGCCGCTCGGTACCGTTCATCCAGCTGAATATCACCGGCGTTTTCCCATGCCGAGCGGCTTGGCCACTGCGCATAGCCGATATATTTGCCGTTCACCTCCCGATGCAGGCGCGAGCCCAGGCTGCCGCGTTGCTGATAGATGCCCTGCGTCAATTCAAGCCAGGCCTGGCGAAAAGCGTGTTCGTGTCCGGTTTTGACTGAGAACTGATAGAGAGCGATGAACATGCGAGGTTCTCCTGAATAGCGACAGTATGAACTCTAGGCGCGGCTGGGGGCTTGAACGTTCATATCGTGCTGCAGCGAAAACAAGATGGCGCCACAGTGAACGCCGCTTTATTCCAACAGTAAAAATAAGGCTATTAAGGGCTGAAAATTTACGCGATTTTTCTGCTGCAGCGGGTGGTGCCGTTATTTGCCAGTTGTTTTGGTATTTTTTGTTTTTGTGGTTTTTTATTCTATTTATAGGTTGGCTGATATTTTTATATTCTGTTAAATCCATGTTGCTTATCACGCCAATTTTCCATGACATCAATGATAGCAATGCTAGCGAATCAGGGGTGACCTCGCGCCATAAACCCCCTTAAACCGTATCTTATCGCTATTTTCTGGCGGCTATTGCAAATGCGCGGGCCATCGACGATAAATTAATTGTGAATATTGTCACGTTTGATGACGAAGTTGTTGGACGGATTTTTTCACTGAGTTAATTTCCTGTTAGCAGAAGATTGTGCTTTGTGAAGCCTTGGGCTGGAGTCAGCGATGCGAGTGGTAATTTTAGGTAGTGGAGTGGTGGGCGTAGCCAGTGCCTGGTATTTGGCGAAGGCTGGGCATGAGGTGACGGTGATCGATCGTCAGCCCGGCCCGGCACTGGAAACCAGCGCGGCGAACGCCGGGCAGATTTCACCGGGCTATGCCGCTCCCTGGGCGGCGCCGGGCGTGCCGCTGAAGGCCATTAAGTGGATGTTCCAACGCCATGCGCCGCTGGCGATCCGTCTCGACGGCAGCAGCTTCCAGTTGAACTGGATGTGGCAGATGCTGAAAAACTGCAACACCGAACACTACATGACCAACAAAGGCCGCATGGTGCGCCTGGCGGAATACAGCCGCGACTGCATCAAGGCGCTGCGGCAGGAAACCGGCATCCAGTACGAAGGCCGTCAGGGCGGCACGCTGCAGCTGTTCCGCACCCAACAACAGTTCGAAAACGCCGCGAAAGATATTGCGGTATTGGAAGATGCCGGAGTGCCTTACCGATTGCTGGAGGCCGGCCAACTCGGTAGCGTTGAGCCTGCGCTGGCGCAGGTGGCGCACAAGCTGACCGGCGGCCTGCAGTTGCCGAACGACGAAACCGGCGATTGCCAACTGTTTACGCAACAGTTGGCGAAGATGGCTGAGCAGGCGGGCGTGACCTTCCTGTTCAACCGCAGCGTCGACCGTCTGTTGGTGGAGGGGGACAAGATCGCCGGCGTACAGTGCGGCGAGGAAGTGTTCAAAGCCGATAGCTATGTGGTGGCGTTCGGTTCGTACTCCACGGCGCTGCTGCGCGGCCTGGTGTCTATTCCGGTTTACCCGCTGAAGGGCTATTCGCTGACGATCCCTATCGTCGATGAGGCGGCGGCACCATTCTCTACGGTTCTGGATGAGACGTATAAAATCGCCATCACGCGCTTCGACCAGCGCATTCGCGTCGGCGGCATGGCGGAGATCGTCGGTTTCAATACTCAGCTGGAGCAAAAGCGGCGAGAAACGCTGGAGATGGTGGTGCGCGATCTCTACCCGAACGGCGGCAGAGTGGAAGACGCGACGTTCTGGACCGGCCTGCGCCCGATGACGCCGGACGGCACGCCGATCGTCGGCCGCACCTCGTTGAAAAACCTGTACCTCAACACCGGGCATGGCACGCTCGGCTGGACCATGGCCTGCGGTTCCGGGCAGTTGTTGTCCGATCTGATGTCCGGCATTACGCCGGCAATCCCTTCCGATGACCTGGCGGTGGCGCGTTACAGCGCCGGATTTCGCCAGCAACACGCGGTTCCGCTGAACGACGTGCATCCCGCACGTTAATCGTCGACGCTGTCATAGACTTTTTCGGCCACGCGCAGGCGCGCGTGGCCGCTGTACGCTGCCCCAAGGAGAAGCGATGCCCCGCCCGATAACCGCCACGATGCATCTCGGCGCAATTGAAAACAACCTGCAGGTGGTGCGCCGTTTCGCCCCCGGCGCCAAAGTCTGGGCGGTGGTCAAGGCCAACGCCTATGGCCACGGCATCAAACACGTTTGGCGCAGCATGGCGCAAACCGACGGCTTCGCCATGCTGGATCTGGCCGAAGCGGTGCTGCTGCGCGAGTCCGGTTGGCAGGGGCCGATCCTGTTGTTGGAAGGCTTCTTCCAGCGGCAGGATCTGGCCTTGCTCGATCGTTATCGCCTGACGACGGCGGTGCACAGCGACTGGCAACTGGCGGCGATCGCCGACGCGAAGCTGAGTGCGCCGCTTGATGTCTATCTGAAAGTGAACAGCGGCATGAATCGGCTGGGGTTTGCGCCCGAGCGCCTGCATGAGGTGTGGCGCAGGGCGCAGGCTGTCGCCAATATTGCCGAGCTTACGCTGATGAGTCACTTCGCCACCGCCGACGGGCCGGAAGGCGTAACTCAGCAGATGGCCACCATCGAGGCGGCGGCGGCCGATGTACCGCTGCCGCGTTGCCTGGCCAACTCGGCAGCTACGCTGTGGCATCCTGCGACCCACGGCAGCTGGGTGCGCCCTGGGATCATTCTCTATGGCGCTTCGCCGAGCGGATGCTGGAACGATATCGCATCGACGGGGTTGCAGCCGGCGATGACGCTGAGCAGCGAGATCATCGGCATTCAGCAGCTGAAGTCTGGCGATCGCGTGGGCTACGGTGGCCGTTACAGCGCAGCCGGCGCGCAGCGTATCGGCGTGGTGGCCTGCGGTTATGCCGACGGCTATCCGCGTCATGCGCCGACCGGAACGCCGGTATGGGTCGATGGCGTGTTGACGCGCACCCTGGGAACGGTATCGATGGATATGCTGGCGGTGGATTTGACGCCCTGTCCCCACGTTGAACTGGGCGCCGAGGTGGAGCTGTGGGGAAAACGCCTGCCGGTGGACGAGGTGGCCACGGCGGCAGGGACGTTAGGCTATGAACTGTTGTCGGCGTTGGCGGCACGCGTGCCGGTTGTTACCGAAGCCTGAGCCGCGGCTCAGGCGACTTTTCTGATCTGTCCTTTAATCTGCTTGCTGAGCCGCCGCGCGTGCAGCGCCAGCAGGCAGCCCGCCAGCATGACCAAGGCCAGCGACAGCTTCGGTTGCAGCGGCAGCGCCATCGCCAGCAGCCCCAGCGCGGCGCCCCCGGCCATCTGTACGAAACCGACCAGCGCGGACGCGACGCCGGCCTCATTGGAGTACGGTTCCAGCGCATAGCTGGTGGCCGGGCCCATCACGAACGCCAACCCGGCGCAGGCGCTGGCGACCGGCAGCATATACGCCAGCCAGTGCGCTTGCGCCGCCGCGGGAAGCCACATGACGCCCAGCAGCAGGCCCAGGCAGCCCAACCCCATCAAAATGCCGCCGGTCGCCAGACAAACCGGACGGCCGACTTTGTGGATGATGCGGTTAGCGAAGAAGCTGACCAACATGATCCAGAAGCCGTTGGCGCCGAACACCAACGAGAATTGCAGCGGAGTCAGGCCCGCGGTGCCCATCAGCACGTTAGGCGCCAGAGAAACGTAGGTCAGCGCCATGCCCATCGCCCCGGAGTTCACCACCGCAAAAGAGAGGAAACGCCGTTCGCTGAGGATGCGCGCGTATTGGCGCACCGGCAGCCCTTTGACGGGCACGGTGTCGGCGGGGCGAGTTTCCGGCAGGCGCAGCGCGATGAGCACCAACACCAGCAGCGCGTAACCGGCCAGGAACCAAAAGGGCGCGCGCCAGCCGAAGGCTTCGGCGAGCAGGCCGCCGAGCAGCGGCGCCAATGCCGGGATGATGTTCAGCGTGCCGTTGAGAAAGCCGAAGGCGCGGGCGGCGTCGTCGCCATTCAGCCGATCGCGCACGCCGCTGAAGGCGACGACGGCGGTGCAACAGACCGCAACCCCTTGCAACAGGCGCGACGCGATGAAGATCGTCGGGCTGGTGGCCAGCGCCGCCATTGCCGCGCCGATCGTGTAGAGAATAATGCCGGCCAGCGCCACCGGTTTGCGGCCATAGTTATCCACCAACGGACCGGCGATGATTTGACCGAGGCCGAGCACCAGAATAAATAGCGAAATGGTGGATTGGATCAGCGCTTCACTGCTGCCCAGGCCGACGGCGATGGCGGGAATGGTGGGCAGATAGAGATCGATGCCCAATGGGCCGAGCAGCACCAGGCTGAGAAGCAGAAACAGGAACTTTTGCATAGCAGGAAAGGCACGTCCGAGTGACAAAGAGGGCTAGAGTAGAGATTCTGGCGGCAAATGAAAAGGGGCAAAGCGGGTCAGCGCTGCGCTCTCGGGCGGAGATAAAGCGCCGAGACGGTATCGGCCACATAACGGGCCTGATGGCGAGCGTCATCCAACGCGCGATGCGGCATGCCTTCGAACGGACGGGTCTTTTTCGGGTTAAAGCCGTGCAGTTCCGCCAGCGTTATCACCGTGCGCACATCCTGGGTATCCCAGAATTTCCACGGACAGGGCATCTCCAACTGCTGGAAGGCGTGTTCGAGGATCGCGCAGTCGAACTCTTTACCGTTGCCCCAGACCTTTACCGTATCGGTGCTGTTCATATGGATAAAACGGCTGAGACTGCTCAGCACGCGCTTGAGGCTCTCGGTGCCGCCGAAGGCCAGCTTGCGCGCTTCATCGGATTGTTTCGTCCACCAGGCAACCGTGTCCAGGCTTATGGTTCGTCCCGGCTGATCTTTCTGGCTGCTGACGGCGGCCTCGAATTCGGCGCCGAGTTCGCCGGTGCGGGGATCGAAAAACACCGCCGCGACCACCAAAATCACGGCGCTGGGTTTTATATCCAGGGTTTCAATGTCTAACATCAGATGGTGCATCGGCGTTTCCGGTGGTTGGCGTGGTGGCTTAATGTTACTACAGAACGTGCGCCGATGCGGCCAGTGCGCACATGAAATCCTTTTAAAGCGCCTCGTTCAGGTTATGATGCTGGAGATACTCTTGTCAGGTTGGTCGCTATCGGTGAGAACGCTTATCTTTATTTTGTGCATGGTTGGCTACTTGCTGCTGCTGGGCTACCTTAGCGTGTTCGTCACGGACAAGATCTGTGAGAAGGCAGGCAACTACACCAAAATATGCCGCATCGTGGACATTTCAGAGCCCCATATCCCCAGATAGCACCGCGTTTAGCCGAGGTAATCGGTGGTGATCAGCGGGGTCAGGATCGCTGCCAGCGCCGCGAGCGTCATCCATTGCCGCCAGCCTAGGCGAGCCAGCCAGTCATGCCGCTGTGGCGGCGTGGCCAGCTGCCCGACGGCCACGGTGCCGGTCAGCAGCAGCGTCAGAATCAGCAGCACCAGGCCACGGCTCACCAGCGTGAACTCAATGTGCAGCACATTGGCGTAATACAGGCGCATCAGAATAAAATAGCCCAACAAGATCCAGGCGAAAACGACGTTTTTCTTGAGCACCTGTTGCAACATCAGCGCGAGAAACAGGCTGTGAAACAGCGATAGCAGCGGGGCTTCGATCGGATGCCGAACGCAGACGTTGTAGACCGCCATGTAAATGTTGAAAACCAGCAGGATATAGATCACGTAAATATACCAGCCGTAGATCACTTTGAGTTTTTTGGCGCTCGGCGGCAGGGAGAGTGCGTCCGGTTTCATTAGGGCCTCCTGATGACGCCACGCAAACGCTGCAGTTGAAGGCGGCGCGTCGGCATCGTAATTTATAATCCACAGGGTATATATCACCCGAGCGCTAAATGAGAATTAAACGCTGAACCGGCTTTATTCCCGCGTTTGCGCGGAACTATTTTTGGCCCGCAGGGTCGATTGGCGAGCGATCGCCAGGCGATTCTCGCACTGAGATGAAGCAAGCAATACGCTGATATGAAAGATTATAAAAACACGCATGGCACCAGGCTGCTGCTAATATTCACCCTGGCGTTTTACATCCTGTTGCCGCCTGTGCTGACCGCCTGCGTCTTCACCCGTTTCAATCTTAATCCCTTCGCGATCGTCAAATTTTTGCACTTTAATCCGTTCTTCGCCGATCGGGGCATACCCGGTTATCAGACTTTCCTCTACCTGCTGATGCTTTGGTTGGGGGGGAATATTTTACTATGGCTGATGGTATGGGGCGTGGGGCGGCTGTACCGCCGTTGGCGATCGCGGCGCGGCGAATAGTCTACCCCCCAAGTAAAACATTACGCGGGGAAATGGCCTTTCATTTAACAATGCGCCGTATCGTCACTTGTTTCGCCGGTGAGGGGGCAGCGTCGTTGGCCGACCCATTACATTAGCACGGCTGTTTAAAAGCATCCGTGGCGGCACAGCCTGTTAGGGCGTTAGAACAGCGAAAACAGCAAGACGACAGGCAGACTCAACGGCCAGGTTAACCCGATGGTCAGCGCGCTGATGCAACGAATTTTGACGGTGTCCCTGCTTACCAGGTAGGTGAAAATCATTGAAACTAACAGACCAATAAAATAACAGTATTGCGTTGCAACCCACAGCGACGACATGAAACTCGATCCCAGTTGTATTTTTACGCGCGAATTTTAGGAGCTTGGCGGGCGATAATCAATGACCGAAGGCCGTTAATTCATGCCTTTATCCATAAGAATGCATAATTTATTTCTATAAAGAATGTAAGGTTATTAACGGCTTTATGTTTATTACGAAAAGAAATCAACAACATAGTTACCGGTAACATTTTAAGGTTGTCAGCCTGATTTCAGGCGGGAACGGTGTGAAGAAGCAAAATAGTCATTCAGACGTCCGGAAACGCGACGAGGCTATCACTCATAAATTTTATTGATGTTTAAGTGGGCGAGCAGACGAAGGCGAGATCGCGTTGCGCCGGCGAGCTTTGGGTTCTTTTTAGCTGTCGACGGGCGAATGATGGGATAAAAACATGTCGGGGAGAGGGGTTTTTAGCGCATCGTCCGGATGCGCTGCCGGTCAGCCAGGAAGGGGGGGGGTGGTGTTGCTGTAGGTTTAATGAATGTTAAGACCGTAGACGAACAGCCACGAAAACAGCAGCGCCAGCAGGCATGTCATCAATACGATGGAGATCATTTCCTTCACAACTTCATTCCTTTTCCCGATGAACCAAATTTACTTGTCTTTGTTTTTGCGTGGGATTTTAGATCGGTATGGGTAAAAATCCTAGTTTTAATCCCGTTTTTTGCACTGCCGCCACGGCGTACGCTGCCTCGGCAAGTCATGACGACGCCTGTAAACCGAGCGCCTTAACCCGTCGTAGCTATTGTCGAATGCCGCAGTGCTAACTATATAAATGGAGATCGCACGACGTCGCCGGCTGCAAGGCGCGTCCCTGTAGGGCGGCTGTTGATCAGTCTACAGCGCCTCCAAATGAGATGAAGAGGTCGGCAATGAGCACAAAACCAACCATCGTGCTGGTGCACGGATTCTGGGGCGGCGCCGCGCACTGGAGTAAGGTGATTATCGAGTTGTCGCGCAGGGGCTATTCGACGATTCACGCGGTGGAAATGCCGCTGACCTCACTGGCTGAGGATGCGGAACGGGCGCGCAAGATGGTCGCGCAGCAAGCGGGACCGGTATTGTTGGTGGGGCACTCTTACGGTGGCGCGGTGATCACGGAAATGGGCAACCAGCCTAACGTGGTCGGCCTGGTCTACATTGCCGCGTTTGCGCCGGATGCCGGTGAAAGCCCCGGTGGCATTACGCAAGCGCATCCTCCCGCGGCAGTCGCGAATCTGATTCCGGACAGCGACGGTTATCTGTGGATCAAGAACGACAAGTTTCACGAAAGCTTTTGCCAGGATCTTACCGCCGACGAGGCTCTGGTGATGGCGGCGACGCAGAAGGCGCCATTGGCCGATACCTTCGGCAACCCCCTCGGTGAGCCCGCCTGGAAACATAAACCGTCGTGGTATCAACTCTCCAGCGACGACTGCATGATAGCGCCGGAGAACCAACGGCGTATGGCGCAGCGGCTGCAGGCTAAGAAAGTAATGGTGCTGAAGGCCAGTCATGCCTCGCTGGTTTCCCATGCCGATGACGTGGCGGGATTGATTGACGAAGCGGCCGGTTCAAAATAAAACCCGGGCAGAAACGCGCTTCGGGCCAAAAAAGAGGCACCTTGCGGTAAAGGAGTGCTTCGCTTCGCATTAGGGATAAGCGCTGATATCGCTGCCGGAGTTCATTATTAACAGCATAATCAACACCACGACGGCGGCAATAATGGCGTAGATTTCCGCCTTGCGCATATCGATCTAGCGCCCGTTAACGCCGATCATTTCTATTGCCGCGCGATGCAATTTTTGAAAATACTCGTCGTGCTGTTGTTCAACTTCCTGAATAAGACTGGCCAGCAGATTCTGTTTGGTGATCGGTTTGTTGGCGATGAGCACCAGCAGCACGCTTTTGCCGAGCAGGCAGCAGATTTGCTTATGGTATTCATCAACATCATTCTTGTTGAGGCCATAGAGGGTGTAATCGATCATGGTGTCTAACCTGCTGACAGGTAAATTGCCCGCCGAAGCGGGCTGAGAAGCCATAGAAAATAAAATGAGTCAAATTTCGCTTAGGGTGGAACCCGATGCGTGTGTTAACGATAACTGAATGGGAATATTCCCATCAAGACGCATGAGGGAGGATGTGAAGGTTTAGGAATAACCTCAGAAGAAATAATAATAGAGGTCGTCATTCGGGATAATGCGGCTTATTATTTTGCCGGTGAAGGTCAAAATTTATGTGTGAGGGATATATCAGGGTGAAAAATAAACAGCCGGAAAACGGGTTCTCCGGCTGCTATGATTACCGCGATATTATTCACGCGGTCTGTTTGCGGAACAGTTCGCGGAATACCGGATAGATATCGTCCGGTTCGCGGATATGCTGCATGGCGAAGTTGTCGAATTTCGCCTGCAGATCTTCGTATTCGCGCCACAGCGTTTGGTGAGCGCGGCGAGTGATTTCGATGTAGCTGTAGTACCGCACCATTGGCAGGATCTTCTTCGCCAACAGCTCGTGACACAGCGGTGAATCGTCGGCCCAGTTGTCCCCGTCCGACGCCTGCGCGGCGTAGATATTCCATTGCGCCGGATCGTAACGCTCTTCGACCACGTCGTTCATCAGTTTCAATGCGCTGGAGACGATGGTGCCGCCGGTTTCCTGCGAATAGAAGAACTCCTGCTCGTCCACCTCTTTCGCCTGGGTGTGATGGCGAATATAGACCACCTCGACGTTTTTGTAGGTTCGGCTCAGGAACAGATAAAGCAGAATGTAAAAACGTTTGGCCATGTCTTTGGTGGCCTGATCCATCGAACCGGATACGTCCATCAGGCAGAACATCACCGCCTGGCTGGAGGGCTCCGGCCGACGCTCGTAGTTTTTGTAACGCAGATCGAAGGTGTCGATAAACGGCACGCTTTCGATTTTCTTGCGCAGTTCGGCAATCTCTTTGCGCAGCCGCTCTTCTTCCAGCAGTTGCACCGGCTCGGTGTTTTCCAACTGGGTCAGCGCGTCTTCCAGTTCGTGCAACGCGCGCCTTTTACCGGCGGTCATGGCGGTACGCCGCGCCAGCGAGTTTTGCAGCGAACGCACGACGCTGATGTTGGCCGGCACGCCATTGGCGGTATAGCCGGCGCGGTGGGTTTTGAACTCGGTCAGCTGCTTGTACTGATTCTTTTTCAGGTTGGGCAGGGCGAGATCCTCGAACAAAAGATCGAGGTACTCGTCTTTGGATATCTGGAAGACGAACTCATCCTGGCCTTCACCGTCCTGGCTGGCGTTGCCCTGGCCGCCGCCACCGCCTGCGCCGCCCTGAGGCCGTTCGACGCGATCGTTCTGCACGAAGTGGTCATTGCCCGGGTGAACGCGATGGCGCGTGCCGCCGCGCCCCTGATGAAACATCGGTTCGTTGATATCGTCAGTGGGGATAGAGACTGACTCCCCGCTGTCTACGTCGGTGACCGAACGCTTGTTGATGGCTTCGGCAATCGACTGTTTGATTTGCGACTTGTAACGGCGCAAGAAGCGCTGGCGGTTCACCGTGCTCTTGTTTTTGCCGTTCAGCCGCCGGTCAATGAAATAGGCCATACTTCCCCCAAACGACGTTGCCAACTCTTCATGTCCCGGCGCGGCAGCGCAATGTGTCAGCCCCTCCGTGGGCTGCGCTGCAACGTCCATGACTGTGGACATGGCCCTGATAATGCCGCTTACCTGAGGCGTTATGAGGATTTTCTGACCCGCAGATACCATTCACACAGCAGGCGCACCTGCTTGCGGGTATAGCCTTTCTCCATCATGCGATCGACGAAGTCGTCGTGTTTTTTCTGCTCGTCCGTCGATGTTTTGGCGTTGAACGAAATCACCGGCAACAGTTCTTCGGTATTGGAGAACATCTTTTTCTCGATCACGGTGCGCAGCTTCTCGTAGCTGGTCCAGTTCGGATTGCGGCCGTTGTTGTTGGCGCGGGCGCGCAGCACGAAGTTCACGATTTCGTTGCGGAAATCTTTCGGGTTGCTGATGCCGGCCGGTTTTTCAATTTTCTCCAGTTCGGCGTTCAGGGACTCGCGGTCGAACAGCTGGCCGGTGTCGGGATCGCGATACTCCTGATCCTGGATCCAGAAGTCGGCATAGGTGACGTAGCGGTCAAAAATATTTTGTCCGTATTCCGAGTAGGATTCCAGATAGGCGGTCTGGATCTCTTTGCCGATAAACTCGGCGTATTTCGGGATCAGATAGCCTTTCAGGTGCTCCAGGTATTTCTCCGCCAAATCCTGCGGGAACTGTTCGCGCTCGATCTGCTGTTCCAGCACATAGAACAGGTGCACCGGGTTGGCTGCCACCTCGGCGTGATCGAAGTTGAATACCCGCGAGAGGATTTTAAAGGCGAAACGGGTGGAGAGGCCGTTCATGCCTTCGTCAACCCCGGCGTAGTCGCGGTATTCCTGATAGGACTTGGCTTTCGGGTCGGTATCTTTGAGGCTTTCGCCGTCATACACGCGCATTTTCGAGTAGATGCTCGAGTTTTCGGGCTCTTTCAGCCGCGACAGCACGCTAAAGCGCGCCAGCGTTTCCAGCGTGCCCGGCGCGCAGGGCGCATGGGTCAGCTCACTGTGATCCAGAAGCTTGTCGTAAATTTTGATCTCTTCCGACACGCGCAGGCAGTAAGGCACCTTGACGATATACACGCGGTCGAGGAACGCTTCGTTGTTCTTGTTGTTACGGAAGGTCACCCACTCGGATTCGTTGGAGTGCGCCAGAATAATGCCGCTGAACGGCAGGGCGGAGATGCCTTCGGTGCCGTTGTAGTTGCCTTCCTGGGTTGCGGTCAGCAGCGGATGCAGCACCTTGATCGGCGCTTTGAACATCTCGACGAATTCCATAATCCCCTGGTTGGCGCGGCACAGGGCGCCGGAATAGCCGTAGGCGTCCGGGTCGTTCTGCGCGTGGTTCTCCAGTTTGCGGATGTCCACTTTACCGACCAGCGCCGAGATGTCCTGGTTGTTCTCATCGCCCGGCTCGGTTTTGGCGATGGCGATCTGTTCCAGAATGGAAGGGCGCACTTTCACGACTTTAAACTTGGTGATATCGCCACCGAACTCATGCAGGCGCTTCGCCGCCCACGGCGACATGATGGTGCCGAGATAGCGACTTGGGATATTGAACTCTTTTTCCAGGATCGTGGCATCTTCCTGCGGATTGAACAGGCACAGCGGATGATCGTTGACCGGGCTGCGTTCGCCGTTGGCGCTGAGGGTGTAGATGGGCACGCGCTGCATCAGCGCTTTCAGACGTTCCGCCAGCGAGGACTTGCCGCCGCCCACCGGGCCCAGCAGGTAAAGGATCTGTTTCTTCTCTTCCAGGCCCTGAGCGGCGTGTTTCAGGTAAGAGACGATCTGTTCGATGGCCTCTTCCATGCCGTAGAACTCTTCGAAGGCCGGATAGCGTGCGATCACGCGGTTGGAGAACAGGCGCGACAGGCGTGATTCTAGCGCAGTGTCGACCATCACAGGTTCACCGATAGCCATCAGCAGACGTTCGGCCGCGTTGGCATAGGCACTGCGATCTTGCCGGCAAATGGTAAGAAATTCCTGCAGTGTGAACTCTTCGTCCTTGGCAGCTTCGTAGCGCTGGCGATAGTGGTCAAATATGTTCATGATGCCCGTCCTTTCGTTATTAGCACAGGTTAAAGAGAGCGTGTGATAGTGTTCTGGCTCCCGAAAGATGAGAATACGCCTGAGTACAGCAACCCGTATGCCAACTTGGTGCGCTTATTATCGCGAGTTGCGCTGTATGCCACTGGGCCCAGGATAAATTCACCTTCTGATTTAAGCTTAGTTTGCTTGCCGGAAAATTTCCTGCCGTAGAAAAAGCTTTTTTTAAGTCATATCAATGACTCAGTTATTGCCGGGATAACCAAATGCCTTGTCTGGCGCGGCCTGCGGCATGAATCGTCATCGTTCCGCCATGATTAATTCATAATTCCGCTATAAGTTATTCGATCTTGGTCGTTTTCTATTGTAAAGATTAGGCGCGTAACTAAATTTTCACATAAACTATTGCGGCTATTAACCCTGTAATTTATGGAAAAAGAACCAGTGAAGATTTCAAAACTCAAAACGCTAGCAATTATCGCTTCCGCAATGGTTTGTGCGCAAAGTGCCCAGGCGGGAACCTGGTCACTGGGTGCTGCCGCGCTGGTTAGCCCGGACCCGTATCGCGGTTATCAGGATCGCGTTTATCCGGTGCCCGTCATCGACTATGAAGGTGACGACTTCTACTTCCGTACTCTGACCGCCGGTTACTACCTGTGGAAAGATCAAGAAAATCAGCTGAGCATCATGGGGTATTACACGCCATGGGGCTACCGTCCGGGCGACAGCGACGACGATCGCATGAAGCGTCTCGACAAGCGTCGCGGCACGCTGATGGCCGGCCTGGCCTATTCACACAACGCAGAGTGGGGCACCATTCGCACCACCTTCACCGGCGACACGCTGAACTACAGCAACGGGCTGGTGGGCGATGTGGCTTATCTGTACAAGTTTGATCTGGACGCGTTGACGCTGGTTCCGGGCGTAGGCGTGATGTGGAACAGCAAAAACCAGAACAAATATTACTATGGCGTCAGCGCCAATGAATCGCGCCGCAGCGGTCTGGACAGCTACACCCCGAGCGATAGCTGGGCGCCGTATCTCGAGCTGAGCGCCAATTACCAGATCAACAAGAGCTGGAACGCCTTCTTCCTCGGCCGCTATGTGAAGTTGTCGGATGAAGTGAAAGACAGCCCGATGGTGGATAAATCTTACACCGGTTTGCTGATGACGGGTGTGAGCTACACCTTCTAATCGCGCATTGCACGATAAGTGTGCATGGCGTGCATCAAAAAGGGGCGCGAGCGCCCCTTTTGCACATCCGTAGTGCGCTGACGCGCACGGGGTTTCAGGCCTTTTTACGGCTGCGGAAGGTCACACCCAAACGGGCGGGTTGTTCGCCGGCGGCGAGCAGCGGTTTGCTGACGCGCCCGGTCTCAACGCAGACCATGGTCTTGTAACCGTCGTTCGGCATGTCTCCCATGCTGCAGGACAGCTCTACGCCGGGGTTCCAGGCGATAACGTCGCTCATATGATGGTGATGAACCTCGATGGTGCGTGCGAGCGCCGGATCGCGGATCAGGCTGAAGGCCTCCGGACGGGTATAGACGCGGTCGGTTTGGCCGACGAAGGTCACTTCGCCCGTCTGACGCGCTTCGACGCCGCCCGCCACCTTATCAATATAAGGTTCGCCCAGGCCCGCCACGCTGACCCGATCGATATCGCCAACCTGGAAGTAGCTGTGCAGCGCCGCCGTGGCTTGATAATCGCCGTGCGATTCCAGTTCGATCTCGCACTCTTCACCCAGCTTGAAGCGAGCAATCAGCGTGAAGGCGTGCGGCCACAGCTTGCGGGTCTGCTCATTGTCTTTCAGCGTAAAGGTCAGGATGACGCCGTTGTCATCTTCATCGTGCGCCGTCAGGCTCCAGGGCTGGTTGCGAGCGAACCCGTGGGAGGGTTGCGCCACCGGGCCGAACCACGGCCAACAGATCGGCACGCCACCGCGGATGGCCTTGCCTTTGGCGAAAGGCGTGTTGTTGCTGAGCCAAATTACCGGCTGCTCACCGCTAGGCTGCCAGGCCAGCAAATGCGCGCCCTGCAGCGCGACCGCCGCGCGCACTTTCGGGTGCGACACGACCACCACGCCCAGCTCATCGAGTTGGCGCTGGCTGATATAAGGAGAAATCTGTTCGGAAACGGGCAGGGTGAAAATTTTCTCGTTCATTTCATAACCTATTGTTTGCCGGAAATAGAAATGGACCCTATTAGCTTTCGGGTCACAACCAGGCCCTCAGGCGCATGCTTAGACAGTGACTGAGGTGAGTGTGTGCAGCGAACAACGCTGTGACTCGAAAGATGACGGGTAAAAAAAGGGCGACAAAAAAATGTCGCCCTCATTATCAGCTTAACATCATGCCATTACTTGGAGATGTGAGCGATCAGATCCAGAACCTTGTTGGAGTAGCCGGTTTCGTTGTCGTACCAGGAAACCAGTTTCACGAAGTTGTCGTTCAGTGCGATACCGGCTTTGGCATCGAACACGGAAGTCAGCACTTCGCCGTTGAAGTCGGTGGAAACCACGTCGTCTTCAACATAGCCCAGAACGCCTTTCATAGAGCCTTCAGCGGCGTCTTTGATGGCTTTCTTGATTTCTTCGTAGGTAGCCGCTTTTTCCAGACGAACGGTCAGGTCAACAACGGACACGTTAGGGGTCGGTACGCGGAACGCCATGCCGGTCAGTTTGCCTTTCAGCTCTGGCAGAACCACGCCAACCGCTTTCGCTGCGCCGGTAGAAGAAGGGATGATGTTCTGGGATGCGCCGCGGCCGCCGCGCCAGTCTTTGTGAGACGGGCCATCAACGGTTTTCTGAGTAGCGGTGGTCGCGTGAACGGTGGTCATCAGGCCTTCAACGATACCGAAGTTGTCGTTGATGACTTTAGCCAGCGGCGCCAGGCAGTTGGTGGTGCAAGAGGCGTTGGAAACGATGTCCTGGCCGGCATATTTGTCAAAGTTGGCGCCGCGAACGAACATTGGGGTCGCATCTTTGGATGGGCCAGTCAGAACCACTTTTTTAGCGCCGGCGGTGATGTGTTTACGCGCGGTTTCGTCGGTCAGGAAGATACCGGTCGCTTCAGCAACCACATCAACGCCCACTTCGTTCCACTTCAGGTTAGCCGGGTCTTTCTCTGCGGTAACACGGATGGTTTTGCCGTTAACAACCAGGTGGCCGTCTTTAACTTCTACCGTACCGTTGAAACGGCCGTGAGTAGAGTCATACTTCAGCATGTAAGCCATGTACTCTGCGTCCAACAGGTCGTTGATTGCAACGATCTCGATGTCAGAACGCTCTTGAGCAGCACGGAAAACAATGCGACCGATACGGCCAAAACCGTTGATACCTACTTTGATAGTCATATATTCCACCAGCTATTTGTTAGTGAATAAAAGGTTGGTTGTAAAATTACAAAAACCTTACCCAGCGTCAAGCGGAATCGTGTCAATACTTGCGGCAAGTCAAACCGGAAGGGTGGTTTTGCACGCTTATTGCACAGTCCATTTGCGCTCGGCCTCATCCGTTATATGGGGACAAGCCGCCAAGTATAAAGTCAGCATACGCAAGATGTGTGATCGCTATCACATATCATCGTGACGTGGCCTTTATGGGCTACAGTTTAGGCCAAAAAACCCTGCAGCGGTGTTAATTTTTTGTTATTATTAATCATTGTTTTCGTTGACATTATCCACATTCAGAGATAAGCACAAATGGCTAAAGAGACAACCCCCGCTCATCCGGTCACGGAACTGAATGAAATCCAACGTTATGTCACGCAACAGCGTGGCACCGAAGCGCCGTTTAGCGGCAAATTGCTGCATAACAAGCGTGAGGGCGTGTACCATTGTCTGTGCTGTAACCAGCCGCTGTTCTATTCCGAAACCAAATACGATTCCGGCTGCGGCTGGCCCAGCTTTTACGAGCCGGTTTCCGCCGATGCAATCCGTTATCTTGATGATAATTCACATAATATGCATCGTGTTGAAATCCGCTGTGGCCACTGCGACGCGCACCTGGGGCATGTTTTCCCCGATGGCCCGCAGCCGACCGGTGACCGTTACTGCGTCAATTCCGCCTCGCTGAGTTTCACCGATGGCGAAAATGGCGATCAAACGGCCGGTTAAGCGGTAATTTAACTAACAAAATCGATTCAGCTAATTATTCTTCCGTAAGCGAGAAGGGCCCTGATGGACGTGAAAGATCTGATTGCGGCGATGACGCCCGAGATATACCAACGCCTGGTGCAGGCGGTTGAACTGGGCAAATGGCCGGACGGCGTGGCGCTGACGCCGGAGCAAAAGGAAAACAGCCTGCAGGCGGTGATGCTGTGGCAGTCGATGAACAACGTCGATCCGCAGCATATGAGCATCGGCACCGACGGGCAGATCGTGATGAAGAGCAAACAAGAGCTGAAGCAGCAGTTCGTTGCCGAGCCGCTGGTGAAACTCAAGCCGCAGTAAGGCTCCACCCCTAAAGCGGGGCGATGTCGCCATCGCCCCGTCGATTCAACGTTTCTCGCCCTTTATGCCCAGCGATTCCGCCAGCTGCTGCGCCAGCCGGTTATTGTCGTCTGCGCCGTATTCCCAGAACATCGCACCGCCCAATCCCTGGCTTTTGATGTAATCGGCCTTGATGGCCACCGAACGCGGGTTCTCGAACGAGATGGCGAACAGCGGCTTGCCCTCGGCGGATTGCAGCGTCAGGTATGGCACTTTGGCGTCGTCATCCCAGTGCTCGCGGAAACGCTGCTGCGGATCGTTGAGCAATTTGTTGACGATATCGCGGTATTTAAAATAACTGTCTTTGCTGAGATCCAATCCCAGCGTGCGGAACAGGGCGATTTCACGCGCGCTGAAGTAAGGCTGCGTCACCGGATGGTTGGCGGCGTCCGGCTTGTCCCAATCGATACCCGCTTCGGTAGCCCGTTTCGGCACCCGGCCGTAGAAACCGATCCCGAGGTTCATCTGCGCCGGTTTCAGACCGGCGGCCAGATAATGCTTTACTACGTTATCGGCGCTGTAGCGATCGGCGGCGGCTACGGTTGGCCAACGCGTTGAATCGTACAGGTTGGCATTGAAGTACTGCGTGCCGTAAGCCATGTCGTAAGTCATCAGATTGATGTAATTGAGGTAGGGCGCAATATTTTTCACATCGACCCATTCACGTGGGCTTTTGACGTTGGCCCCGACGGCGATGGTCAACAGTTTGCCTTTACCCAGCGCCTGATGAAGTTCTTTCAGCAGCAGGGTGAAGTTGTCGCGGTCTGCCGGTTGGCTTTCCACCAAGCCCCAGGCGCCGTTTACCGGATATTCCCAGTCCAGATCGATCCCATCCAGCCGGTACTGCTCGATCACCTGCAACGCCGAGCGAATGAAAATCGCCCGGTTTTCCGCGGTGGCGGCGGCGCCGGAGAAACCGCGTGCGCCCCAGCCTCCGACCGACAACAGCACTTTCAGCTCGGGGTTCTGTTTGCGCAGCACTGGCAGACGTTGCAGATCGGCCGTGACTTTCGGCGACAGGTAGATCTGGTGGCGGCGAGCGGGGTCTTTCAGCGCCGCATTGGTTTCGTCTTTCTCGTCGTTGTAGATCAGGCCAAACGAATAGTTGAGGTGGGTGATTTGCGTCACGTCCAGCTTGTCGATGTCACCACCGGGGCCGGCGGTGACGTCGCCGCCGCCGTTGAAGTAGCCGACGGAGAGATAGGCCGCCTGAGCCGCGCCAGTACCGGCGATAGCCAACTGCACCGCTGCCAGTAAAGGCAGCAGTTTTCGGGTTATTTTCATGTTTGTCTCCTTGGGATCGGCAAGGCCGACCGTACCGCTAGTAGCGGTCACAATAAAGCCGGGCTCAGCGGGCCCCGGATGCGTATAACCGATTGACGCCAAAAGCGTCGCTGCCATAACAGCAAAAGCGCCTGCCGGTCACAAGCCGTTGGGGAAGAAGAAAGGCGGTATTGTGAGCAGCGTCGATAATTTCGCCGCCGCGCAGAGAGGGCGCCGGTGGCGCCAGAGCGGATTTAGTTGGCGAGAAACTGTGACAGGGTAACTAGCTGCGCGCCGGCGCGCGCCATCTCCTGCAGCGCCTGCTCACTGTCGTCTGGCTGCAGATTCACGCCGCGGCAGCCGTCGACGATCACCTGCGTCGGATAGCCGGCAGCCAGCGCATCCAGCACGCTGAACTTCACACAATAGTCGGTCGCCAGGCCCATGATCGCCAGCCGCTGAATGCCCTGCGATTGCAGCCAGCCGTGCAGTTCGGTCTGCGCCCGGTGGCCGTTATCGAAGAACGCGCTATAGCTGTCGATGTCCGTATCCTGTCCTTTGCGAAAGACGGCATTGATGTGTTGCCGCTGCAGTTGAGGATGAAAATCGGCGCCGAGGCTCCCTTGCACGCAGTGCACCGGCCACCACACCTGCGGCAAACCTTCCAGTTCACCGAGGGTGCCGACTTGCGCATCGGAGTTCACCGCAAAGCTGCGGTGATTGGCGGGATGCCAGTCCTGGCTGGCCACCACCGGTTCGCCGCGCGCCAGGCAGGCGGCGATCGCCTGATTGGCGACCGGGATGACGGCGTCGCCCTCCGTGACCGCCAGCGCGCCGCCGGGGCAGAAATCATTTTGCAGATCGATCAACAACAGGGCCGTTTTCATCGCCGCTCCAAAGATCGGTAGGTTAACCGTTGATGCTCAGCTCGCCGCGCAGATCTTGCTGCATCAGGGCGCGGATTTGTTCCGGCGTCAGCGGCTGGCTCAACAGGTAGTGCAGCTTGGTCAGAGCGGCTTCCACCGTCATGTCGAAACCGCTGATCACCCCGGCGTGCGCCAGCGCGTTGCCGGTGGCGTAGCCTTCCATATTGACGCGCCCGGAGATGCACTGCGTCAGGTTGACCACTACGATGCCGCGTTCGGAAGCCGCGCGCAACTCGTCGATCAGCTCGGCCTTCTGAGGCGCGTTGCCGACGCCGTAGGAGCGTAAGATCAGCGCCTTGACCGGCTGCAGCAGGAAGTTGCGCACCACCGCGCCGGAAATGCCCGGATAGATGGTGACGACGCCGATCGGTTGCGGCGTGATGTCATGTACCTGTAGCGCGCCGTTGCAAACCGGGCTGTCGATGCCGTGCTGGCGACGAATGTGGATACCGGCTTCCAGCAGCGGCGGCAGATTCGGGGAGGCGAAGGCGTCGAAGCCGTCGGCGTGCGCTTTGGTGGTGCGGTTGCCGCGGAACAGCTTGTTGTTGAAGAACAGGCTGACTTCGTTCACCGGATGGTTGGCCGCCAGGTACAGTGCATTCAGCAGATTGGTTTGGCCATCGGAGCGCAGCTCCGCCAGCGGAATCTGCGAGCCGGTGACGATCACCGGTTTGGCCAGGTTCTCCAACATGAAGGAGAGCGCCGAGGCGGTGAACGCCATGGTATCGGTGCCGTGCAGGATCACGAAGCCGTCGTAGCGATCGTAGTTCTGTTTGATGTCGTCGGCGATGTGCTGCCAGTCTTCCGGCGTCATGTCCGAGGAATCGATGAGCGGCGCGTATTCATGAATGGTGAAATCCGGCATCTCCGGCCGATGGAATTCCGGCATCAGCGCCAGCTGACGCTGCAGGTGGCCGGAAACCGGAATATAGCCGTGCTCGGAACGCTGCATGCCGATGGTGCCGCCGGTGTAGGCGACGTAAATGGATTTCTTTTGCATGGTTATGATTTTAACAAAGATAAGATGGGCTGAATTATAGGGACATGGCGGCAGAAAAAAAGCCCGGCGGAGGCCGGGCAGCAGAATTATTTGTTAGCGGACTTCTCCGCAGGTCAGACAGATCGCGTAACGGTTCTGCGGATCGTTCAAGTTATTGAACAAACCCGGCTGCTCTTTCACCGCATTGGCGACCGAGGCCAGCGGGGCAGGCAGCATGGCCTGAATCGCCGCCGGCAGCATGGCGTGAATGGAAACGCCGAACTGGCTGAGCACCATATCGCTCAGGCTCGGAGTGTCGACGAACCAGTCGAGCTGCCACTGTTGCAGTTTCGCCAGCTCAGCGGCTTTCTTCACCGCGTCGTCGAAATCGCCCAACTGATCGACCAGGCCGTTGGCCTTGGCGTCGCTGCCGAGCCACACGTGGCCCTGCGCGATTTGGTCAACCTGCTGCGGGGTCATCTTGCGTGATTTGGCGACCAGATCGAGGAAGTTCTTATACCCGTTTTCGATATTCAGCTGCATCATCTGCGAGAACTCCTGCGGCAACGCCTTGGTGACCGCGATATCGGCCAGCGGCGATGTCGCCACGCCGTCGGTGTGCACGCCCAGCGTATCCAGGGTTTTCTCGTAGGTATTGATGATGCCGAAAATACCGATGGAGCCGGTCAGCGTGCTCGGGCTGGCGATGATGTAGTCGGCCGGCGTCGAGACCCAGTAACCGCCCGACGCGGCCATGCCGCCCATCGACACCACCACCGGTTTGCCGGCGGCGCGCACGGCGGCCAGCTCGGAGCGGATCACTTCGGACGCGCTGACGCTGCCGCCAGGGCTGTTGACGCGGAACACCACGGCTTTGACGGCCGGATCCAAACGGGCCTGACGCAGCTCGGCGGCGGTGGTGTCGCCCCCAACGTTGCCCGGCGTCTGAGGGCCGTCCATGATGGCGCCGTTGGCGAACACCACGGCGATCTTGCCGCCCTGGTTGGCGTCCGGCTTCGGCTGGTAGTCGTAGATGCTGATGGCGTTGAAATCGTTCGCCTGTTTGTCCCAGCCGAAGGTTTTGACCAGCTGATTTTCGATCGCGGTGCGCGACGCCAGCTCGTCCACCAGCTTATTGTCCAGCGCATAGCGGGCGGTGTCGCCGCCTGCCGCCTGCAGGCCGCTCAGCACGCCGGCGGCGCCGGGGAACAGCTGCTGCGGCGTCAGCTGCCGGTTGGCCGCCACGGTTTCCAGATAGTTCTGCCACAGACCGCCAATCCAGCGGCTGTCCGCTTCGCGCGCCGCCGGGGACATGTCGTCGCGGATCAGCGGTTCGACCGCCGATTTATAGGTGCCTACGCGGAAGATATTGGTGGTGACCTTGAGCATGTCCAGCAACGACTTGTAATACAGGTTGTTGGTGGCGAAACCGTGCAGATCGACCGCGCCCTGCGGCGAGAGGTAGACCTTGTTGGCGTAGCTGGCCAGGTAGTATTGCGTTTGATTGTAACTGTCGCCGATGGCGAAGATCGGTTTGCCGCTGTCGCGGAACTCGCGCAGCGCTTTGCCGATATAGCGCAGCGAGGGCTGATCGGCGCCGGCGAAGTCATTCAGCTGCAACACCATGCCGGTAATGTTTTTGTCGTCTTTGGCCTTGCGGATGCTGTCCACCACGTCGAACAGCGAGTTCTCCTGCAGGCGGCTGCTGGAGGCGCCCAACAGTTCACGCCCCCATTGCCGCACCCGGTTGTTTACCGAAGGCTGATCGACCACCACGCCGCTTAAATCGACCAACAGCGCGCCGCGCGCCGGGGCCGTTGAGGTGGAGGAACTTTGGAAGGACAGATAGATGCCGACCCCAACCAGGATCAGCAGGACCAGGAACAGGTTAAGGATCAGTTCCCTGATAAAATTCAGCAGACGCCATGTCCACCGGAAAATGCCGGCAATAATTTGCCACAATGTGCGCATGTGCTCTCCAACAAGAGTCGAGAATGTTCCGCTATCCTAATGAGCGGCCGGGTAAATGTCAGCTTTAAATCGTGGCACACAGACGCTATCGCCGAGGCTGTAACTCGCCGTTTAGCTATGTTAACGTGGCCGGAATGAAAATTGTTATCAGGAGTTTACGATGGATGCTCTGGATCTTTTATTGAATCGTCGCTCGGCTTCGCGCCTGGCGGAACCGGCGCCGGCGGGGGAAGTGCGCCAAAACATCATCAACGCGGGCCTGCGTGCGCCCGATCACGGCGCGCTGCAGCCGTGGCGTTTCGTGATGATCGAGAATCAGGGCCTGGAGCGCTTCAGTCAGCTGCTGCAGGCGGCGGCGAAGCAAGATCAGATGGATGAGGCGGCGATCGAAAAAGCCACCAAGGCGCCGTTCCGCGCACCGCTGATCATCACCGTCATCGCGCATTGCACTGAAGAGACCAAGGTGCCGCGCTGGGAGCAGGTGGTTTCCGCCGGTTGCGCCGTGCAGGCGATGCAGATGGCGGCGCTGGCGCAGGGCTTTAACGGCATCTGGCGCACCGGCGCCTGGACCGAGCATGCGCTGGTGCGTGAAGCCTTCGGTTGCCGCGAGCAGGATGAGATCGTCGGTTTCCTCTATCTGGGCACGCCGCAGCTGAAGGCCGCCACCAAAGTGACGCCGCCGGACAGCACGCCTTTCGTCAGCTATTTCTAAGTATTATCCAACGGGGCGCGGTGAAAATGCGCCAAACCCCGCAAAATTGCATGGTTTCTGAGCAGGCCGCTCGCTTATCGGCGGCACGCTCTTATCAATCCCCTCGGCAAGCGCTACCCTATGTTATCTTGAGTGCCGTTATCGAAGGGAGTGGACTATGACATCGCCAGCGATCCGTTTAACCCAGTACAGCCATGGCGCTGGCTGCGGCTGCAAAATCTCACCGAAAGTTCTCGAAACCATCCTGCACAGCGAGCGGGAGAAATTTGTCGATCCGCGTCTGCTGGTCGGCAATGAAACCCGCGACGACGCGGCGGTATATGACATCGGCAACGGCGTCGGCATTATCAGCACCACCGACTTCTTCATGCCGATCGTCGACGATCCGTTCGATTTCGGCCGCATCGCCGCTGCCAACGCCATCAGCGACGTGTACGCCATGGGCGGCAAACCGATCATGGCGATCGCCATTCTCGGCTGGCCGATCGCCAAACTGCCGCCGGAGGTGGCGCAGCAGGTGATCGACGGTGGGCGTTTCGCCTGCCAGCAGGCGGGGATCGCGCTGGCTGGCGGCCACTCCATCGATGCGCCTGAACCTATCTTCGGCCTGGCGGTAACCGGCGTGGTCAATACCGAGCGGGTGAAGAAGAACAGCGCCGCGCGGGCCGGGGCTAAACTCTATCTGACCAAGCCGCTGGGCATCGGCGTGCTGACGACCGCCGAGAAGCAAAGCAAGCTGCGCCCCGAGCATCAGGGGTTGGCGACGGACGTGATGTGCCGCCTGAACAAGCCGGGCGCCGACTTTGCCGAGGTGGCGGGCGTCACGGCGATGACCGACATCACCGGTTTTGGCCTGCTGGGCCACCTGAGCGAGGTATGTCAGGGTTCCGGGCTGCAGGCGACGGTCTGGTTCGATCGGGTGCCGAAGCTGCCGGACGTCGAGGCGTATATCGCCGAGGGCTGCGTGCCGGGCGGTACCGGGCGCAACTTCGACAGCTATGGCCATCTGGTGGGCGAGATGAGCGATCTGCAGCGCCAGTTGCTGTGCGATCCTCAGACCTCCGGCGGTTTGCTGTTGGCGGTATTGCCGGAGGCGGAAGCGCAGGTGCTGGCGATTGCCGAGCAGCATGGCATTACGCTCAACGCCATCGGCGAGCTGCATGTGGCATCGGCCGATAAGCCGCTGATCGAGGTCGTGTAGTGTCCAACATGCAAGGAAGGCCGGACAGCGACGATTACCAACGCATTTTTCTGCAGGACGTGCCGCTGATTGACGTGCGCGCGCCGATCGAGTTTCAGCAGGGCGCCTTCGCTCAGGCGCTGAACCTGCCGCTGATGCTCGACAGCGAGCGGCAGGCGGTGGGCACCTGCTATAAACAGCATGGGCAGCAAGCGGCGATCGCGCTCGGCCACAGTCTGGTGAACGGCAAACTGCGCGAACAGCGCACCACCGCCTGGCTGGCGGCCTGTGCGCAGCGGCCCGAAGGCTATCTCTATTGCTTCCGCGGCGGTTTGCGCTCACAGCTGGTGCAGCAATGGCTGCATGAGGCCGGCGTCGAGTACCCGCGGATCATTGGCGGTTATAAGGCGCTGCGCAATTATTTGCTCGGCGTGCTGGCGCAAAGCGCGGCATTGCCGATGGCCCTGGTGGGCGGCAATACCGGCAGCGGCAAGACGTTGCTGGTCAACGAACTGGCCGACGGCGTCGATCTGGAAGGCGTGGCGCGCCATCGCGGTTCATCTTTTGGTCGAACGCTGGCGGGCCAGAGCTCGCAGATCGATTTTGAGAATCGTCTGGCTGTGTTATTGCTGAAAAAACAGCATGGTGGCAGCCGCCGTTGGGTGCTGGAAGACGAAGGGCGGATCATCGGCAGCAACAATTTGCCGCTGCCGTTGTTCAATGGGATGCAGCAGGCGCCGGTGGCGGTGATCGACGATCCGTTCGACATTCGCCTGGCGCGTTTGCAGGCGGAATATATCGACGGCATGCGCGAACAGTTCGAACAGGCCTATGGCATGGAAGAGGGCTGGCGACAGTACGACAACTATCTGCACCACGGCCTGTTCGCCATACGCCGCCGCCTGGGGCTGGAACGCTTCCAGCAGCTGACGCAACGACTGGAAGCGGCGCTGCGGACACAGCGGCTCAGCGGCCAGGGCGAGGCGCACCGCGAGTGGTTGGCGCCCCTGTTGCAGCAGTACTACGATCCGATGTATTGCTATCAGTTGGAAAAGAAAGCCCAGCGGATTGTCTTCCGTGGGAACTATGCAGAAGTAAGAGAATTCTTGATGACGTTCAGCCAGAAAAACGGTGAATAATGCGACTGTTCATAGCCGAGAAACCGAGTTTGGCGCGCGCCATTGCCGACGTATTGCCCAAGCCGCATCGCCGCGGCGACGGGTATATCGCCTGCGGCAACAACGATGTGGTGACCTGGTGCGTCGGCCACCTGTTGGAGCAGGCTCAGCCTGACGCTTATGACAGCCGCTATGCGCGCTGGTCGTTGGCGGATCTGCCGATCATTCCCGAAAAATGGCGGTTGCAGCCGCGGCCTTCGGTCAGTAAACAGCTCAACGCCATTAAAAAGTTGCTGCTTGAAGCCGATGAAGTGGTTCACGCCGGCGACCCGGATCGCGAAGGGCAGCTGCTGGTGGATGAGGTGCTGGACTACCTGGATCTGACGCCGGAAAAACGCCAGAACGTGCGCCGCTGTCTGATCAACGATCTCAACCCGCAGGCGGTGGAACGCGCGGTTGAACGTCTGCGCGACAACCGTGACTTCATCCCATTGTGCGTGTCCGCTCTTGCGCGCTCACGCGCCGACTGGCTGTACGGCATCAATATGACCCGCGCTTATACGCTGCTGGGCCGCAACGCCGGTTATGACGGCGTGTTGTCGGTGGGCAGGGTGCAGACGCCGGTGCTGGGGTTGGTGGTGCGGCGCGATGAAGAGATCGAAAACTTCGTGCCGAAAGACTTCTTTGAGGTCAAGGCGCACATCGTTACGCCGAAAGAAGAGCGTTTCGTGGCGTTGTGGCAGCCCAGCGAGTCGTGCGAGCCTTATCAGGACGAAGAGGGGCGCTTGCTGCACCGGCCGTTGGCGGAGCACGTGGTCAAGCGCATCGAGGGCCAGCCGGCGCTGGTCACGTCCTATAACGATAAACGGGAATCAGATACCGCGCCGCTGCCGTTTTCGCTCTCCACGCTGCAAATCGAAGCGGCCCGGCGTTATAACCTCAGCGCCCAACAGGTGCTGGACGTTTGCCAGCGGTTGTACGAAACCCATAAATTGATCACCTATCCGCGTTCCGACTGCCGCTACCTGCCGGAAGAACATTTCGCCGGCCGCCACGCGGTGCTGAACGCCATCAGCGTGCACCAGCCTGAACTGTACCCGCAGCCGGTGATCGACAGCGATCGCCGCAACCGTTGCTGGGACGATAAAAAAGTCGATGCGCACCACGCTATCATTCCCACCGCCCGTGCCGGCAAGATTAATCTGACGCAGGATGAACGGAACGTGTATGGGCTGGTGGCGCGCCAGTATCTGATGCAGTTTTGTCCGGATGCGGTATTCCGCAAATGCGTGATTGAGCTGGATATCGCCGGCGGCAAATTTATCGCCAAGGCGCGTTTCCTGGCAGAAGCCGGTTGGCGTACGCTGCTGGGCAGCAAGGAGCGCGACGAAGAAAACGAAGGCGCACCGCTGCCGGTGGTGGCTAAAGATGATGAGCTGCTGTGTGAGCGCGGTGAGGTGGTGGAGCGCCAGACGCAGCCCCCGCGGCCGTTTACCGACGCCAGTCTGTTGTCGGCCATGACCGGCATCGCGCGCTTTGTACAAGATAAAGCGCTAAAGAAAATCCTGCGGGCGACCGATGGTTTAGGTACGGAAGCGACGCGAGCGGGGATCATCGAATTGCTGTTCAAACGGGCGTTTCTGTACAAGAAGGGACGCTATATTCACTCCAGCGAAACCGGGCGCGCGTTGATTCACTCGCTGCCGGATCTTGCTGCGCGTCCTGATATGACGGCCAACTGGGAGGCAACGCTGACGCAAATCAGCGAGAAATCCTGCCGTTATCAGGACTTTATGCAGCCGTTGGTCGGCACGCTGCAAGAGCTGATTTATCAGGCTAAGCAGAGCCGGGCGAGCATGGCGTTTCGTGGGTTGCCGCCGCCGCCTTCCAGCGGAGGCAAAAAACGCAGGAAAAGCGCCGGTAAGGCGCAGGAGAAGAGTGAATGAAGCACGGACTCAATGGGGTGCTGGCTGCCGCTGCCCTGGCGTACTGCGGCCTGGCGGCCGCCAACCGGGGCGATGTGGACGTGGTGTTGCCGGTTTCGCCGGAGATTTGGGGCACGGCGAAAAACGGCGCCAATTCGCCACCGGCGCAACCCTGCAACCGCTGTTGCGTCTACCAGAATCAAAACTATTCCGAAGGCGCGGTGCTCAAAGTCGAAGGAGAAGTGCTGCAGTGCGTGCGTGAGCCTAACACCATCGGCACCAACCCCTTGATTTGGGTGCGATTGAAGAAGTGACCATGTAACCTATCGCCGCGCTCAGCGTGCATCGCCTTGCGCGGCGATATAGTCCGCCAGCAGTGGAACGTCGGCCGGGGCCAGGGTATATTCCTGCGCCTGTTGCGGCGTGACCCACACCAGCGCTGAGTGACAATGCAGCTGCAATTCACCGGAGAACTCCGCGACTCGCCAGGCGTGTAGCCGGATGAGGCGTTCGCCTTGCTGCCACTGATTGCTGCCCACATAGTTGCCGATACGGGCGCAAATCCCCAATTCTTCATCCAGTTCGCGCGCCAGCGCCTGCGGTTGGCTTTCACCCGGCTCAACTTTGCCGCCGGGAAACTCCCACAGACCGGCCTGATCGCTGTCTGCGCCGCGCTGGGCCAGCAAAATGCGGCCATTTTTTTCCAGAATGGCGGCTACCACGTCGATAATTGTCATTGGCTTCACAGAGTAAAACCCCGGCGGACGCCGGGGTGATGGGGTTACAGCGTAAATTCCGCCCAGACCGGCGCATGGTCGGAAGGTTTCTCCATGCCGCGGGTTTGGTAATCGATGCCGGTGGCGATGCAGCGCGAAGCCAGCGGGGTACTGGCCAGCAGCAGATCGATACGCAGGCCGCGGTTGTCGTCGAACCCTTTGGAGCGGTAGTCGAACCATGAGAACTCGTCGTTGCGCCCCGGGTTGGCGTGGCGGTAGGTATCGACCAGGCCCCAGTTCAGCAGGCGATCCATCCATTCGCGCTCTTCCGGCAGGAAGGAGCATTTACCGGTGCGCAGCCAGCGTTTGCGGTTGTCTTCGCCGATGCCGATATCGTAATCGCTGGGGCTGATATTCATGTCGCCCATGATCAGCACCGGGGATTCCGCCGACAGCTGCTGCTCCAGGTAGTTTTGCAGATCCTGATAAAAGCGTGTTTTAGCCGGGAATTTGATCGGGTGGTCGCGGCTTTCACCTTGCGGGAAGTAGCCGTTGATCACCGTCAGCGTGCCCTGCGGCGTAGCCAGATCGGCCATGATGATGCGACGCTGCGCGTCTTCTTCATCGGTCGGGAAGCCGCGGCGCACGGCCAGGGGCTCCGCTTTGGTCAGCAGCGCCACGCCGTAATGGCCTTTTTGCCCGTGATAGAACACGTGATAGCCGTGCTGGCTGACTTCTTCCAATGGGAACATGTCATCGTGAACTTTGGTTTCCTGCAGACCGATCACGTCGGGCTGGTGCTGTTCGATAATTGCCGCCAGCTGATGCGGACGCGCGCGCAGTCCATTGATATTAAAAGAGACAAACTTCATGAGCGGTGCCGTTTTCACGAGAAAAATGTGCTGTGATAGTAGCAGAGTTTGGCGGGAAATGTAACGCAGACAGCGGCGAGCCCGCTGACTGCGCAGCCGGCTTTATTTCGCCCAGCGGTCGTAATTTTTGGGTTGATAGTCGTCAAACTGTTGCAGTAGCGTTTGCGCCGATTCGCTGATGTGCAGCGTACCGAGATAGTCGTGGCGCATGAAGCCCTGATCGGCGACGTGTTCGAGGAACTGGCTCAGTGGGCGGTAGAAACCGTTGACGTTCAGCAGGCCGACCGGTTTGTTGTGATACCCGATTTGCCCCCAGGTCCAGATTTCAAACAGCTCTTCCAGCGTGCCGATGCCGCCGGGCAGGGCGATAAAACTGTCCGCCAGCGCCGCCATACGGGCTTTGCGCGTATGCATGTCTGGCACCACTTCCAATTCAGTCAGGCCGCGATGCGCCGTTTCCGCTTCAACCAGGCGCTCGGGGATAATGCCGACAGCTTCACCGCCCGCCGCCAACACCGCGTCCGCCACAATCCCCATCAGTCCTTTTTTGCCGCCGCCGTAGATTAAACGGCGCCCCTGTGCGGCCAGCAATTGCCCCAGTTGGCGAGCCTGCTCGGCATAAGCGGGATTGACGCCTTCGCTGGCGCCACAAAAAACGCAAATATTGTTTCGCATCCACCTGTTCCTTACTGCACTAAAGAAGCCAGTGGTATAGCGAATTGTCGGCCGGAGTTCAAGTTACGGGCGGGGGAGAGAAATAAAACGTCTGGATGAAAGCGGTTAATAAGGGGGAGATAACTTGATTTATTGATACGAGAACATTGGATGCAACGTGTTGGATGCGATGTGCTTTAAGTGGGTTTTGGGATTTTCTGTAAGAGATGGTGGTGGGGGAAGGATGATTCGTCGCTGCGCGACTCACCCTGCGGGCCGCGCTGAAGCGCGTTGTCTCACTGCGTGAGACTCGAATCTTGGTCGAAGCTTCTCATCCCTCCCCAATACGGAGCATTATGGATGCGATGTGCTTTTAATTCGGTTTGGGGGTTTCTGCAAGGGATGGTGGTGGGGGAAGGATGATTCGTCGCTGCGCGCCTCACCCTGCGGGCCGCGCTGAAGCGCGTTGTCTCACTGCGTGAGACTCGAACCTTGTCGAAGCTTCTCATCCTTCCCCGGTACGGAGCATTCTGGATGCAATATGTTTTAAGTCGTTTTGGGATTTTCTGCAAGAGATGGTGGTGGGGGAAGGATTCGAACCTTCGAAGTCAGTGACGGCAGATTTACAGTCTGCTCCCTTTGGCCGCTCGGGAACCCCACCATGGTATTCATGGATTTGCTGATTTTTTAAGGAATGGGCTAAATTCCTATTGTGTGCTTCTAAGGATTACCGCGCTAAAGCGCGTTGTCTCGCTGCGCTCGGCTCGAACCTTGTCGAAGCTTCTCATCCTCCCCCTCGGCGTTTAATGATATTTCAGCTTTCGCTTCAATTTCATCAACAGAGAGAAGATGGTGGTGGGGGAAGGATTCGAACCTTCGAAGTCAGTGACGGCAGATTTACAGTCTGCTCCCTTTGGCCGCTCGGGAACCCCACCATATACATGGCTATTTAACTGGCCTTGCTTGCGAGAGCGCTGTCTCGGTAAGCGGGGCGCATCATATCAAATGAAGCGGATGTGTAAAGCATTGAAATGCAGAAAATGAATCGTTTGCCGTTTTTTTATTCTTGGCGGTGCATCCCTGAACGAAATGCACCGATTTATTGAGCGATTACAGAATAACGGTGCGATTGCCGTAGACGAAGACGCGCTGCGCCAACACCTGATACAGGGCTCGGCTGAGCACGTTTTTCTCTACGTCGCGGCCGGCGCGCATCATATCCTCGGCGGAATAGGTGTGATCGACGTGGATCACGTCCTGCATGATGATCGGGCCTTCGTCGAGATTGTCGTTAACGTAGTGAGCCGTGGCGCCGATGATTTTCACGCCGCGTTCGTAGGCCTGGTGATAAGGCCGCGCGCCGATAAACGCCGGCAGGAACGAATGGTGAATGTTGATCACCTGATTCGGATAATGTTGCACGAAGGCCGGCGTCAGCACGCGCATGTATTTGGCCAACACCACGTAATCCGGCTGATATTGATCGATCTTGGCCGTCATTTCGCGGTCGTGCTGTTCGCGCGTCAATCCTTCGTGGCTCACCAGATGGAAAGGAATATCGAAACGCTCCACCAGCGTTTGCAGCGTGTCGTGGTTGCCGATTACGGCGGCGATCTCAACGTCGAGGCCGCCATAGGCGCTTTTCATCAACAGATCGCCCAGGCAGTGCGCCTCTTTGGTGACCAGCACCACGATGCGCCGACGTCCGGTGCTGTGCAACTCACGCAGCGAACCTTCCGGCAGGGCGCTGTCCAGATCGGCCAGCAGCGTGTTGTCGTTGAAAATGCCTTCCAGCTCGGTGCGCATGAAGAAACGCCCGGTGCGGTGATCGACGAACTCATTATTCTGAACGATATTGAGCTCGTGCTTGTAACAGATGTTGGTGATCTTGGCGATCAGCCCTTTGGCGTCCGGGCAGATGGTGCGTAACACTTTTCGTTGTACATTTTGGTGTGGCATGGGTTTGAGGATCCTGTCTGATACTGAACGGCCTGTCTGCGCAGGCGTTAACGTGAAGCGCCGGCCGGCTAGCGCCCGCAGCACTTCTTATATTTTTTCCCTGAGCCGCAGGGACATATCGCATTTCGGCCGGGCTGGGGTTTGCTGCCGTCGATATAATACCAACGTTGATCGCGACGAAGGAAGCGTGAGCGCTCATGCATCGCCTGGGGCTCGCCGCTTTCGCCATCGGTGAAGCGGGCGATGAATTCGACGAAGCCTTCGTCCGGCTCATGGCCGGTTTGCTCCTCGACGATCGTCAAGCCCAGCCATTCGGTGTTTTTGAAGCTGTCGACGATCGCATTGCGCCATGCTTCGGCGCCGCAGTCGGGGTGCCAGGTGGCGATCAGATAGTCGACGTTATGATTCACGTAGGCGGTGAAGCGTGAACGCATCAGTTGGCCGGGCGTCGGCGCCGGCTGACTGCCGCTGATAAAAGGGGCGCAGCACGCGTTATACGCCAGTCCGCTGCCGCATGGGCATGATTCGGGCAAAATAACTCCTGAGAAAACGAGGCTGAAAATGAATTTAGCGCATATGTTACCTAACAATATTCGTCAGTGACAATCTACCCTGAAAGCAGAGAACACCTTTTACCGAGAGGATGGCGCTATGCGGCAAATCAAGATCGGACTGGCGCTGGGGGCGGGCTCGGCTAAAGGCTGGGCGCACATCGGCGTGATCAATGCGTTAAAGAAACTGGGGATTGAGGTTGATATCGTTGCCGGCTGCTCTGTCGGTGCATTGGTGGGGGCGGCATTCGCCAGTCACCGTTTGCCGGTGATGGAGCAGTGGGTGCGGTCGTTCAGCTATTGGGACGTCATTCGTCTGATGGATTTTTCCTGGCAGCGCGGCGGTTTGTTGCGCGGCGATCGGGTGTTCACTGCCGTCGGGCAACTGTTGAAGATCAATGATATTGCCGAATGTACGCTGAAGTTCGGCGCCGTGACGACCAATCTCAGCACCGGCCGCGAACTGTGGCTGACCGAAGGCGATATTCATCAGGCGGTGCGCGCTTCTTGCAGCATGCCAGGCCTATTGGCGCCAGTGTGGGCCGACGGCTATTGGCTGGTGGACGGCGCGGTGGTCAATCCGGTACCGGTGTCGCTCTGCCGGGCGCTGGGCGCCGATATTGTCATTGCGGTCGATCTGCAGCATGACGCGCATTTGATGCAGCAGGATCTGTTCTCGATACGCGGCGAGGACGAAAGCCCGGACGATACGCCTGCGGAGACCTGGCGCGGGCGCCTGCGGGAGCGCGTCGGCAGAATGCGCAAGCGCAAACCGACGACGGCGCCGACGGCGATGGAGATTATGAGCACGTCGATTCAAATGCTGGAAAATCGCCTGAAGCGCAACCGGATGGCGAGCGATCCGCCGGACGTTTTGATCCAGCCTTTTTGCCCGCAGATCTCAACGCTGGATTTCCACCGCGCCGATGAAGCGATCGAGGCGGGGTTGCTGGCGGTTGAAAAACAACTGGATCGGTTGTTGCCGTTGATAAAAAATAGATAATTCTCGGTTCTTGGTTGGCAATGCGAGGTTGGTCTGTTTCAGACGAGCATAAGTGACCTTTTTGAGCCACTATTACACTATGGAAAGGGACGAGGCTCGGCTGATGGCATTACCACTCACTCACAAGCGTATCTTGATCGTTGAGGACGAACAGGTTTTTCGTTCCGTGCTGGTCGGTTATCTGACCTCGCTGGGCGCTGAAACCGGCGAGGCGACCAACGGTTTACAGGCGCTGAGTGCCGTCGACGACTTCAAGCCGGATCTGATTCTGTGCGATCTCGCGATGCCGGAAATGGGCGGCATCGAATTCGTTGAACACCTGCGTCTGCAGGGGCTGCAGATCCCGGTGCTGGTGATCTCCGCTACCGACAAGATGGCGGACATCGCCAAGGTGCTGCGTTTGGGCGTACAGGATGTGCTGCTGAAACCGCTGACCGATCTCAATCGCCTGCGTGAGGCGGTGCTGGCGTGTTTATACCCCAATATGTTCACCTCCCAGGCGATTGAAGAGGTTGAGCTGTTTCAGGATTGGGACGCGCTGAGCAAGAATCCTTCCGAAGCCGTCAAACTGCTTAAGCAATTGCAGCCGCCGGTGCAGCAAACCATTGCGCATTGCCGGATCAACTATCGCCAGTTAACCACGGGCGAAAATCCCGGGCTGGTGCTGGATATCGCGGCATTGTCAGAAAAAGACCTGGCGTTCTATTGCCTGGACGTCACGCGCGCCGGTGATAATGGCGTATTGGCGGCGCTGCTGTTACGCGCATTATTTAATGGGTTGCTGCAAGACCATCTGGCTAATCAACAACATCGCCTGCCGCAAATGTCGGCATTGTTAAAGCAGGTTAATCAATTATTGCGGCAGGGGAAATTAGACGGCCAATTCCCGCTGTTGCTGGGATATTATCACGCCGAAAATAAAAACCTGATTCTGGTTTCCGCCGGGCTGCATGCCAACGTCAATACCGGCGACAATCAAATTCAGCTGAGCAACGGCGTGCCGCTGGGCACGCTGGGCGCCACCTACATGAACCAGATCAGTCAACGCTGTACGGCCTGGCAATGTCAGGTATGGGGCAGCGGCGGCCGATTGCGGCTGATGCTCAGCGCCGAATAATGGACGTTGATCGGCGATATCTTAAGCTATTCACTTATCGGTAATTAAACCGTTTATTTTTTCTCCCGATTATCAGAACGGGTAATAGTCCTAAATGTTTTCTATTTGTGTTCTGGTTAATGCCAGGCGCGCATAAGCTGGTATACTCCGAAGGTTTTTTTATATCGAGCCCAAGCTCATAAAATGAGCGCTTCAGCTTTAAGAGAGGAAATAATGCCTGCTGTAAATCGCAAAGTCAGAAAAGCCGTGATCCCGGTTGCAGGCTTGGGTACGCGGATGTTGCCGGCCACCAAAGCCATTCCGAAAGAAATGTTGCCGCTGGTTGATAAACCGCTGATCCAATACGTCGTCAATGAGTGCATTGCGGCAGGGATTAACGAGATTGTGCTGGTCACCCACTCCTCCAAGAACTCGATCGAAAACCATTTTGATACCAGTTTCGAACTGGAAGCGATGCTGGAAAAACGCGTCAAGCGTCAACTGCTCGATGAAGTGCAGTCAATCTGCCCGAAAGGCGTTACCGTGATGCAAGTCCGCCAGGGGAATGCCAAAGGCTTGGGGCACGCGATTATGTGCGCCTACCCGATGGTGGGCGATGAGCCGGTCGCGGTGGTGTTGCCGGACGTGATCCTTGACGAATACAGCGCCGATCCGAAAAAAGACAACTTGCACGACATGCTGCAGCGCTTCGAAACCACCGGCATCAGCCAGATCATGGTTGAACCTGTGCCGCATAAAGATGTTGGCAACTACGGCGTAGCAGACTGTAAAGGCGTCGAATTGCATCCGGGCGAAAGCGCACCGATGGTCAGCGTGGTCGAGAAGCCGTCGCCGGAGAAAGCGCCTTCCAACCTGGCGATTGTCGGTCGTTATGTCCTCTCCGCCGATATCTGGCCGCTGTTGGCGAAAACGCCTCCGGGCGCCGGCGACGAAATTCAGCTGACTGACAGCATCGAAATGCTGATGCAGCAGGAAACGGTGGAGGCGTATCACCTGAAAGGCGTGAGCCATGACTGCGGTAACAAACTCGGTTACATGCAGGCCTTCGTGGAATACGGCATGCGCCATGCCAGCCTGGGCAAAGAATTTTCTCAGTGGCTGCAACAGGTTGTTGCCGCTGACAAGAAGTAATTGAGTGATCTTTCGTCTTAATTTGAAAAACTAGGATTTTCACATGAAAGTAACAGTTTTTGGTATTGGTTATGTGGGTCTGGTGCAGGCCGCCGTACTGGCTGAAGTAGGCCATGACGTTATGTGTATTGACGTCGATGAGCGAAAAGTCGAAAACCTGAAAAAAGGGAATATCCCGATTTTCGAACCGGGTCTGACGCCGCTGGTGCAGCAAAACTATGAGGCCGGCCGTCTGCATTTCACCACCGATGCCAAAGCGGGCGTGGCGCACGGGACTATCCAGTTCATCGCCGTCGGCACGCCGCCGGATGAAGACGGTTCCGCCGATCTGAAGTACGTCACCGCGGTGGCGCGCACTATCGCCGAGCACATGGCCGATCGCAAAGTGGTGATCGACAAATCCACCGTGCCGGTCGGTACGGCGGACAAGGTGCGTCAGGTGATGGCTGAAACGCTGGCGAAACGCGGCAGCAACGTGCCGTTTGACGTGGTATCCAACCCGGAATTCCTGAAGGAAGGCGCGGCGGTGGCAGACTGCATGCGTCCTGAGCGCATCGTGATCGGTACCGACAATAAAGATGTGATCGAGCCTATTCGCGAGCTGTACGAACCGTTTAACCGCAATCACGATCGCATGATCATGATGGATATCCGCAGCGCGGAGCTGACCAAATATGCCGCTAACTGCATGCTGGCGACCAAGATCAGCTTTATGAACGAAATGTCCAACCTGGCGGAAATGCTGGGCGCGGACATTGAGAAAGTGCGTCAGGGCATCGGTTCCGACTCACGCATCGGCTATCACTTCATCTACCCGGGTTGCGGCTACGGCGGCTCTTGCTTCCCGAAAGATGTCCAGGCGCTGATCCGTACGGCGGAGCAGATCGGTTACCAACCGAAGCTGTTGCAGGCGGTAGAGCAGGTCAACTATCAGCAGAAAGACAAGCTGAACAGCTTTATCAACGACTACTTCGGCGGCGATCTGAAGGGTAAAACCTTCGCGCTGTGGGGGCTGGCGTTCAAGCCGAATACCGATGACATGCGTGAAGCTTCCAGCCGCGTGCTGATGGAACAGCTGTGGGCCGCAGGCGCCATCGTTCAAGCCTACGATCCGGAGGCGATGAACGAAGTTCAGCGCATCTATGGCCAGCGTGACGATTTGAAGCTGGTGGGCACCAAAGAGGCTGCATTGCACGGCGCCGATGCGCTGGTGATCTGCACCGAATGGCAGAACTTCCGCGCGCCGGACTTCGATGTGATCAAGGGCGCGTTGAAGCAGCCGGTGATCTTCGATGGCCGTAACCTGTACGATCCGGAGCGTTTGGAAAATCGCGGCTTTACCTATTACGCAATTGGCCGCGGCGCCTCGATTAAACCGGTTATTTAAGGAGTGAGCATGAAATTCCTGGTTACAGGCGCCGCAGGGTTTATTGGCTATCACGTTGCAGAGCGTTTGTTGACCGCCGGTCATCAGGTTGTCGGCATTGATAACCTGAATGATTATTATGACGTGGGCCTGAAAATGGCCCGTCTGGATCGACTGGCGGATAAGCCGGGATTCCGCTTTATCAAGCTGGATTTGGCCGATCGTGAAGGCATGGCGGCATTGTTTGCCGAGCATCAGTTCCAGCGAGTCATTCATTTGGGGGCTCAAGCCGGCGTACGTTATTCGCTGGTCAATCCGTTGGCTTATGCCGATGCCAACCTGATCGGTCATTTAAACGTTTTGGAAGGCTGCCGTCATAATAAGGTTGAGCATTTACTTTACGCCTCTTCCAGCTCGGTATATGGCCTGAATCGCAAGCTGCCGTTTGCCACCGAAGATTCTGTCGATCATCCGGTGTCACTGTATGCGGCGACTAAAAAAGCCAACGAGCTGATGTCACACAGCTATTCCCATTTATACGGTCTCCCGACAACCGGGCTGCGGTTCTTTACGGTATATGGTCCCTGGGGGCGCCCGGATATGGCGCTGTTCAAGTTTACCAAAGCCATATTGGCCGGGGAGAGCATCGACGTATATAACCACGGTGAAATGCACCGAGATTTTACTTACATCGATGACATCGCCGAGGCGATAGTGCGGTTGCAGGCGGTTATTCCGCAGGCGGATCCGTCATGGACCGTTGAACAGGGATCGCCGGCAACCAGTTCAGCGCCGTATCACGTTTATAATATCGGCAATAACACCCCCGTTAAACTGATGGAATATATCAGTGCGTTGGAGAAGGCATTGGGGGTGACGGCCCGTAAGAATATGCTGCCGATGCAACCGGGCGATGTGATGGATACCAGCGCGGATACGGAAGAGCTTTATCGTGACATTGGCTTTAAACCGGAAACCAGCGTTGAAGAGGGCGTGAAGCGCTTTGTTGACTGGTATAAGGCATTCTATCAGGTTCAATAATTGAACGCGGATAAATGCGACAGAAGGGACCTTGGGGTCCCTTTTTTTTTCGCTGCGATCTCATGTACGGCGCAAAAGCGAATTAGGATATTTACTAAAAGGAGAGAGGAATGACGGGATCAGGGTTATACGCTCTAAAAATGAAAAGGCCCCCCGCAGGGAGCCTTTCAGATACGGACTGAATCGCTATTACAGCAGGAAATCATCCAGAGATTTACCTTGCTCTTCGATTGCTTTCTTAATCACCGCAGGAGTACGGCCTTGGCCGGTCCAGGTTTTCAGTTCGCCGTTTTCGTCTTTATATTGGTATTTAGCTGGACGTGCTGCACGTTTTGCTTTGCCGGCAGCCTTGTTGGCAGCCATGGTTTGCAGCAGTTCATTTGGATCGATACCGTCAGCAATCAGCATTTCGCGGTATTGCTGCAGTTTACGAGTGCGTTCTTCGATTTCTGCTTGAGCCTGGCTGTCTTCTTCGCGACGTTCGTTCACAACAACTTCCAGTTTCTCGAGCATTTCTTCCAGCGTTTCCAGTGTGCATTCTCTTGCCTGGGCGCGCAGAGTGCGGATGTTGTTCAAAATCTTTAATGCTTCGCTCATTGTCCTAGTCTCAAATTATATTGGTGGGGGGCGTCTCGATAATAATAGAGTGCTCTTTTCTTTTCTGCAATAGCCAAATTGGCTTGAATACTCAAATTTACCTTTAAAAAAACCGTTAATCGGATCAGTCCGACTAATAATAGGAAGGGCTGTTAACTATTACCCTTGGCACGCTTAAGTCAAAATTTCAGCAGACAGGCTTTAAAAGGCGCGTATCACAAGGCTTTCATCGATAAGTTATCGTAGTAATTTATATCAATATTACAATGAGTTCTGTGGGCTTAATCACGCCACGGCAGGCCAGACATTGTAAACAATAGGGGTATATAGGTAAAGATTGCGTCAGTAAACCTTGGCGCGTCGGTGCAGGTGATTAAATGCCCGGTATTGGGCTCGCGTATAATAGACGGGGGCTCCGCCGCGGCTGCAGCGCCAGCGAGAGGGAATGGGCAAGTCGGCATTAATGGGCAAATCACCGGGCTTAACCATTAGCAAGAATTAATAGTGATGACAGGCATACATTATCCTGTAAATAGCTGTAAAAAGAACAGGCCGACAGAACGATATGTTTCGCTTGAAAGCGCATTATTACGGCGAACGCAATATTCGTTCGCTTTGGGCTGAGGCGGGGGGCGGGTTATGGTACACTTACCGTCCTAATCAACATTTTGAATATTTCTTATACCATCGGAGTTGCGGGGCCATGGCTCAACTTTATTTTTATTACTCTGCGATGAATGCCGGCAAGTCCACCGCGCTGTTACAGTCTTCATATAACTATCAAGAGCGCGGTATGCGCACGCTGGTGTTCACCGCGGAGATCGATCACCGCTTTGGCGTAGGCAAAGTCAGTTCGCGCATTGGTTTATCCTCGCAGGCCCAGCTCTATAACAACGACTCGATGCTGTACGCCATGATCCAGCAAGAGCATCAACAGCAGCCGGTGCATTGTGTGCTGCTGGATGAAAGCCAATTCCTGACCAAAGCGCAGGTTGAGCAATTATGCGATGTGGTGGACCAACTGGACATTCCCGTATTGTGTTACGGCTTGCGTACCGATTTTCTCGGCGAGTTGTTTACCGGCAGCCAATATTTGCTGGCCTGGGCCGATAAACTGGTGGAATTGAAAACCATCTGTCACTGCGGGCGTAAAGCCAACATGGTGTTGCGGTTGGATGAGAATGGCAAGGCGATGCACGCCGGCGAGCAGGTGGTGATTGGCGGTAACGAGAGCTATGTCTCCGTCTGTCGCAAGCATTATAAAGAGGCGATTCACTCCCTGGAGTAGGGGCGAAAATGCCGCCAGCGCCCGCTGAGGCGTTTTGGCGGCGGGATAAGAAAAACCGCGCGCCAGGCGCAATAAAAAACCCGCCATTCGGCGGGTTTTTTCATCGGTTCACGGAACCGTTATTTCTTGGACTTCTTTACCGCGGTTTTGGCTGCGACCGGTGCAGCCGCTTCCTCTTCCACCGTTTCGCTGAATTCGCGACCATAGAAGGTATCCAGCATGATTTGCTTGAGTTCGGCAATCAGCGGATAGCGTGGGTTGGCGCCGGTGCATTGGTCGTCGAAAGCGTCTTCCGACAGCTTGTCGACTTTCGCCAGGAAGTCGGCTTCTTGCACACCCGCCTCACGGATGGAAGCTGGGATGCCCAACTCGGTTTTCAGCTCGTCCAGCCAGGCCAGCAACTTCTCAATCTTCTGCGCGGTGCGGTCGCCCGGTGCGCTCAGGCCGAGGTGGTCGGCGATTTCAGCGTAGCGGCGGCGCGCCTGAGGGCGGTCGTACTGGCTGAAGGCCGTTTGCTTGGTCGGGTTGTCGTTCGCGTTGTAACGAATGACGTTGGAAATCAGCATCGCGTTCGCCAGGCCGTGCGGAATGTGGAACTCCGAACCCAGTTTGTGCGCCATGGAGTGACAAACCCCGAGGAAGGCGTTGGCGAAAGCGATACCGGCGATGGTGGCGGCGTTGTGCACGCGTTCACGGGCAACCGGGTTCTTCGCGCCTTCTTTATAGCTGGCCGGCAGATACTCTTTCAACAGTTTCAACGCTTGCAGCGCCTGGCCGTCAGAGTATTCGTTCGCCAGCACCGACACGTAGGCTTCCAGCGCGTGGGTCACCGCATCCAGGCCGCCGAAGGCGCACAGGGATTTCGGCATGTTCATCACCAGGTTAGCGTCGACAATCGCCATGTCCGGGGTCAGCGCATAGTCGGCCAGCGGGTATTTCTGCCCGGTGGCGTCGTCGGTTACGACGGCGAATGGCGTGACTTCCGAACCGGTGCCTGACGTCGTGGTGATGGCGATCATCTTCGCTTTGACGCCCATTTTCGGGAACTTGTAGATACGCTTTCGGATGTCCATGAAGCGCAGCGCCAGATCCTCGAAGTGGGTTTCAGGATGTTCGTACAGCACCCACATGATTTTCGCGGCGTCCATCGGCGAGCCGCCGCCCAGCGCGATGATGACGTCCGGTTTGAAGGAGTTCATCTGCTCGGCGCCTTTACGCACGATGCTCAGCGTCGGATCGGCTTCCACTTCGAAGAACACTTCGGTTTCGATGCCGTGTGACTTGAGAACCTTGGTGATCTGGTCAGCATAGCCGTTGTTGAACAGGAAACGGTCGGTCACGATGAAGGCGCGTTTCGCCCCGTCGGTCGCCACTTCTTCCAGCGCGATTGGCAGCGAGCCACGGCGGAAGTAGATCGATTTCGGAAGTTTATGCCACAACATGTTTTCTGCTCGCTTCGCTACAGTTTTCTTGTTGATCAGGTGCTTAGGTCCGACGTTTTCAGAGATGGAGTTACCACCCCAGGAACCGCAACCCAGCGTCAGCGAAGGCGCGAGTTTGAAGTTATACAGGTCGCCGATACCGCCCTGAGAAGCCGGGGTGTTGATCAGGATGCGAGCCGTTTTCATTTTATCGCCGAAGTAGGCGATGCGAGCCGTTTGGTTATCCTGGTCGGTATACAGGCAAGAGGTGTGGCCTATACCGCCCATGGCGACCAATTTTTCGGCTTTGGCGACGGCGTCTTCGAAGTCTTTGGCGCGGTACATCGCCAGCGTCGGCGACAGTTTTTCATGGGCGAAAGGTTCGGACTCGTCGACCAGCTTCACTTCACCGATCAGCACTTTGGTGTTGGCCGGCACTTTAATGCCTGCCATTTCGGCGATTTTCGGCGCGGATTGCCCGACGATGGCCGCGTTCAGGCCGCCGTTTTTCAGGATGATGTCCTGCACCGCCTTCAGTTCTTTGCCCTGCAGCAGATAGCCGCCGTGGGAAGCGAAGCGCTCGCGTACCGCATCATAGATAGCGTCAACGACGATGACCGACTGTTCGGAAGCGCAGATAACGCCGCTGTCGAAGGTTTTGGACATCAGGATAGAGGCGACCACGCGTTTGATGTCTGCGGTCTCGTCCACCACGACCGGCGTGTTACCGGCGCCTACGCCGATTGCCGGTTTGCCGGAGCTGTAGGCGGCTTTCACCATGCCCGGGCCACCGGTGGCCAGGATCAGGTTGATGTCAGGGTGGTGCATCAGCTGGTTGGACAGCTCGACGGTAGGTTGGTCGATCCAACCGATGATGTCTTTCGGCGCGCCGGCGGCGATAGCGGCTTGCAGCACGATGTCGGCGGCTTTGTTGGTGGCATTCTTCGCACGCGGGTGCGGCGAGAAGATGATGCCGTTGCGGGTTTTCAGGCTGATCAGCGCTTTGAAGATCGCGGTAGAAGTTGGGTTGGTGGTAGGAACGATACCGCAAATCAGGCCGATAGGTTCGGCGATGGTGATGGTACCGAAAGTGTCATCTTCAGACAGGATGCCACAGGTTTTTTCATCTTTATAGGCGTTGTAGATGTACTCGGAAGCGAAGTGGTTTTTGATCACTTTGTCTTCGACGATACCCATTCCGGATTCTTCCACGGCCATTTTGGCCAACGGGATACGGGCATCAGCAGCGGCGAGGGCGGCAGCGCGGAAGATTTTATCCACTTGCTCTTGAGTGAAGTTGGCATATTCGCGCTGGGCTTTTTTGACACGGGCGACAAGCTCGTTCAGTTCAGCGACATTCGTTACAGCCATAATGCTCTCCTGATAATGTTAAACTCTTTCAGTAAATAAGCCGTGCGAGCCACTAGTATAGTCGTAACGGGGATAAGCGGTGATGAGAATACCGGGGTCTTCCCGCGTTATTTCTTCGCATGCTGCTGATTTGCTTAAAGAGCTTCACCCTACGCCAACTGGAGGGGCAGGCAGTGAGGAGAACGGAACCGGCGATGCCGCGGCCTACTTTGTTCTACTCCCTGACTACGACTAAGAGCTTACCCACTGTTGGGTAGTTGATTTGTGATCTAAATCATGAAAAGTGCAAGCTGACACCTTTCAGCTTGGTGTTTTTGAGAGTGATTCTCAATAACTGTGATCGGCGACTCTTTTTTCAACATAAAAAATCAAAAGGCCATACATCACTTTAACAAAGGGCATTTGTTTTGTTGCCTAACTTGCTGGTAGTCAAAAATGCTGCTCTGGCCGGATGGATTACCCGCGGCAATTCCATTACATTAGCGCGCATAGTCAGCACACCTTTACAGCAATTAACGCGGAGCCATCTGTGGGCCAATCTCTGTTGGATCTTTCCGGCTTTATCAAGTTCTTTGTCGGTCTGTTTGCGCTGGTCAACCCGGTGGGCATCTTGCCGGTGTTTATCAGCATGACCAGTTACCAGGCGGAAGCGGGGCGCAATAAAACCAACCTGACCGCCAACCTGTCGGTTGCCATCATTCTATGGACATCGCTGTTCCTGGGTGAAGGGATATTGCGGATGTTCGGCATCTCCATCGATTCGTTCCGCATCGCCGGCGGTATTTTGGTGGTGACCATCGCCATGTCGATGATCAGCGGCAAGCTGGGTGAAGATAAGCAGAACAAACAGGAGAAATCAGAGAGCGCGATCCGCGAAAGCATCGGCGTGGTGCCGTTAGCGCTGCCGTTGATGGCGGGGCCGGGGGCGATCAGTTCCACCATCGTGTGGAGTTCCCGTTATCACAATTGGCAAAGCCTGCTCGGCTTTACGGTGGCGATCGCCTTATTCGCTTTTTGCTGCTGGTTATTGTTCCGCGCCGCGCCGCTGTTGGTGCGTTTGCTTGGGCAGACCGGCATCAACGTGATCACCCGTATCATGGGCCTGTTGCTGATGGCGCTCGGGATCGAATTTATCGTTACCGGCATTAAGGCGATATTCCCCGGCCTGCTGTAATCGCTCTCGTTTGGCCGCGTCTCTGTCCTTGAGCGCGGCTAAAATTAATTTTAAAAGTTAAATTATTTATTGGTTCGCATTATTATAGTGCACAAGATGAATAAAATTTATGCCATTGCACTCTTATGTTGCATAAATCTCATGTTGCTGCTTAAAAAAAACGCTAAGCGTTATTTCAGACACTTTTCTTTCCCCATTTCCGCGCGTTTTCTCCTCGTTAAACGGTAAAGCTGTTGTTAAATTAATCACATCATTCTGTGGGGCTTGTCTCACTTTCATCCAGGTGTTATTAGTGATTAACCGCCTGTAGGCAGGTGTTTGTTCTTTGAATGGCTGGTTTGTTAACTGAATGTTTCTTTGTGTGGCGACGGGATTGTGTCGACAGTTTCAAATGAAACTAATTTTGAGTTTTCTCCTTTAAAATCAAAGCTGTTTTCATGTTTCTCCTTGCCCTTCATCACAAGGGCTGGATCGGGCTTGGTGCGATAAAAGAGAATTGCTTAACATTTTTGTAAAATTTATTGGCTATGGAATTTGGCTTCTGCTAATTTCCGAGCAACTTTCCCGTGGTCAATTAACTGAAATGCGCCATAAAAACGGGAATGATTTTTGCTGGTATCCGTTTATTTAGAATTCTTATAAACACTTCACAAACTTCGATAAGCGATGCTTGTCGGTGAAAAGGAGCCTCGATTATGCAGCAAACCCTGAAGCGCACTTCTTTGACCTTGTTGATTAGCGGCGCGTTGAGCGTCATCGCCGTAAATAGCAGTTTGGCGGCGGAGGTTCCGGCCGGCGTCCAATTGGCGCAGCAGCAGAATATTGTCATCAACAACGGCAGCGAAGTGGCTTCATTGGATCCGCATAAGGTCGAGGGCGTACCCGAGAGCAATATCATTCTTAACCTGCTGGAAGGGCTGGTGAGCACCGACGCCAACGGGCATGTAGTGCCGGCGGCGGCAGCGAGCTGGGAAAACCAGGATTATCGGCAGTGGACCTTCCACCTGCGCCCCGGCGCGGTGTGGAGCGACGGCAGCCCGGTCACCGCGCAAGACTTCGTCTACAGTTGGCAGCGCCTGGCCGATCCGAAGATCGCTTCTCCCTACGCCAGTTACCTGCAGTACACCAAAGTCGAGAATATCGACGACATCCTGACCGGCAAAAAGAGCCCGCAGACTCTCGGCGTCAAGGCGCTGGACGATCAAACGCTGCAGGTGACCCTGAGCGAACCGGTGCCGTATTTCATCAGCATGCTGAGCCACACGTCGCTCAAACCGGTCAAACGCGCGGTGGTGGAGAAATTCGGCGACAAATGGACGCTGCCCGCCAACTATGTCGGCAACGGCGCTTACCGCCTGAAAGAGTGGGTGGTGAACGAGCGCATTGTGCTGGAGCGCAGCCCGAGCTACTGGAATAACAAGCAGACGGTGATCAACCAGGCGACCTTCCTGCCGATCGCTTCTGAAGTCAGCGACGTCAATCGCTTCCGCAGCGGCGAGATCGATATCACCAACAGCGCCATTCCGCCGTACCTGTACGTCAAAATGAAGCGCGAAGTGCCCGAGCAACTGCACGTTAACCCTTATCTGTGCACTTTCTATTACGAACTCAATAACCAGCGGGCGCCGTTCACCGATCCGCGGGTGCGTGCGGCGGTGAAGATGACGCTGGATCGCGACATTATCGCCAACAAAATCATGGGCCAGGGGCAGATCCCGGCCTACAGCTTCACGCCGACCTTCACCGAAGGCGCCAACTTCACGCAGCCCGCGTGGGCCGGCTGGAGCCAGGAACAGCGCAACGCCGAAGCCAAAAAACTGCTGGCGGAAGCGGGTTACAGCGCCGCCAAGCCGCTGAAGTTCTCGCTGCTGTACAACACCTCCGATCAAAACAAACAGCAGGCGATCGCCGCCGCATCGATGTGGAAGAAGAACCTCGGCGCCGACGTCACGCTGCGCAACCAGGAGTGGAAGACCTCGCTGGAAAGCCGCCATCAGGGGCAGTACGACGTGGCGCGCGCCACCTGGTGCGGGGATTACAACGAGCCGAGCGCCTTCCTGAACCTGGTGCTGTCCAACAGCAGCATCAACACCGTGTTTTACAAGAGCCCGGCGTTCGACGCCATCATGGCCGCCACGCTGAAGGCGCCGGATGAAGCCGCGCGCGCCGCGCTCTACCAACAGGCGGAAACGCAGTTGGACAAAGACTCCGCATTGATTCCGGTGTATTACCGCGTCAGCGCGCGTTTGATCAAACCGACGGTAGGCGGGTTCACCGGCAAAGATCCGCTGGACTATACCGACGTTAAAAATCTGTACATCATCAAGCAGTAAAAGGGGTATTCCTCACGCTGAACTGCAGGGGAATATGGGGAAGGCCCGCCGCCGCATTCGTTCCGCAGCGGCGGGAAAACAGAGTCCGCTTACGGGCAACGCAGGTTCCACGAAGAGCCTGTGATAATAAAAAACTGGAGTCGATAAGTATGACCAACATCACGAAGAAAACCCTCATTGCCGCCGGCGTCATCGCCGCGCTCGGCATCACAGCAACCACCTCCGCCTTCGCGGCCGACGTTCCTGCAGGCGTGCAACTGGCCGACAAGCAAGAAATCGTCAAGAACAACGGTTCCGAAGTGCAGTCGCTTGACCCGCATAAAATCGAGGGCGTGCCGGAAAACAACGTGACCCGCGATCTGATGGAAGGTCTGGCGAACAACAGTCCGGACGGTTCCATCGTGCCGGGCGTCGCGGAAAGCTGGGATAACAAGGATTTCAAAGTTTGGACCTTCCACCTGCGTAAAGACGCCAAATGGTCCAACGGCAAGCCGGTGACGGCGCAAGATTTCGTATACAGTTGGCAGCGCGTGGTGGATCCGAAAACCGCGTCGCCTTACGCCAGCTACCTGCAGTACGCCCACGTAGAAAACGTCGATGACATCATCGCCGGTAAAAAAGACAAGTCGACGCTGGGCGTGAAGGCCATCGACGACCACACCTTCCAGGTGACCCTGAGCGAGCCGGTGCCTTATCTGGTTGAAATGACCCCGCACTACGCCATGAAACCGGTCTATAAGGACGCGGTAGAGAAGTTTGGCGAGAAGTGGACGCTGCCGGCCAACTACGTCAGCAATGGCGCCTACAAACTGAAAGACTGGGTTGTCAACGAACGCATCGTACTGGAACGTAACCCGGAATACTGGGATAACGCCAAAACCATCATCAATAAAGTGACGTTCCTGCCTATTTCGTCGGAAGTGACCGACGTTAACCGCTACCGCACCGGTGAAATCGACATGACCTACAACAACATGCCGATCGAACTGTTCCAGAAGTTGAAGAAAGAGATCCCGAAAGAGGTGCACGTCGATCCTTATCTGTGCACCTACTATTACGAAATCAACAACCAGAAGGCGCCGTTCACCGATGCGCGCGTGCGTGAAGCGCTGAAGCTGGGCATGGACCGCGACATTATCGTCAACAAGGTGAAAAACCAGGGCGATCTGCCGGCCTACAGCTTTACGCCGCCATACACCGACGGCGCCAAGCTGACCCCGCCGGAGTGGTTCGGCTGGACGCAGGAAAAACGCAACGAAGTGGCGAAGAAACTGCTGGCGGACGCCGGCTACGGCCCGGGTAAACCGCTGACCTTCTCCCTGCTGTACAACACCTCCGACTTGCACAAGAAGCTGGCGATCGCCGCCGCCTCTATCTGGAAGAAAAACCTGGGCGTGGACGTGAAGCTGGTGAACCAGGAGTGGAAAACCTTCCTGGATACCCGCCATCAGGGCACCTATGACGTATCGCGCGCCGGCTGGTGCGCCGACTACAACGAGCCGAGCTCGTTCCTGAACATGATGCTGTCCGACAGCAGCAGTAACACCCCGCACTATAAGAGCGCCGAGTTCGACAAACTGATGGCCAACGTGTTGACCGCGAAGACCAAAGACGAACGCGCCGACCTGTATCAGAAAGCGGAAGTGCAGCTGGATAAAGATTCCGCCATCGTTCCGCTGTATTACTACGTGAACGCCCGTTTGGTGAAACCTTACGTCGGTGGCTACACCGGCAAAGACCCGCTTGATAACGTGTACGACAAAAACCTGTACATCATCAAGCATTGATACGGTAAGAGCCGGCGGCGCAGGCCGCCGGCCCATGTTGAGAATAATAAGCCGTCATCAGGCTGTCGCACAGGGTTAGGGCAATGCTGAAATTTATACTTCGTCGCTTGTTGGAAGCGATCCCGACACTATTTATCCTTATTACCATCTCATTCTTCATGATGCGCCTCGCGCCCGGCAGTCCATTTACCGGGGAACGCGCATTGCCGCCGGAAGTCATGGCGAATATCGAAGCCAAATACCATTTGAACGACCCGATCTGGAAACAGTACGGTCATTATCTGGCGCAGCTTGCGCAGGGAGACTTCGGCCCGTCCTTTAAATACAAGGACTATTCGGTCAACGATTTGGTGGCCAGTTCTTTCCCGGTGTCTGCCAAGCTCGGTCTGGCCGCGTTTCTGTTGGCGGTGGTGCTGGGCGTTAGCGCCGGCGTGATCGCGGCGTTGAATCAAAACACCAAATGGGACTATACGGTGATGGGGTTCGCCATGACCGGGGTGGTGATACCCAGTTTCGTGGTGGCGCCGCTCTTGGTGCTGATCTTCGCGATTACGTTGAAATGGCTGCCGGGCGGCGGCTGGAACGGCGGCGCGCCTAAGTTCATCATCTTGCCGATGGTGGCGCTGTCGCTGGCCTATATCGCCAGCATCGCCCGTATCACGCGCGGCTCGATGATTGAAGTGCTGCACTCCAACTTCATTCGCACCGCGCGCGCCAAAGGTTTGCCGATGCGCCGCATCATTTTCCGCCACGCGCTGAAGCCGGCGCTGCTGCCGGTACTGTCCTACATGGGCCCGGCGTTCGTCGGGATCATCACCGGCTCGATGGTGATCGAAACCATCTACGGTCTGCCGGGGATCGGCCAGCTGTTCGTTAACGGCGCGCTGAACCGCGACTACTCCCTGGTGTTGAGCCTGACCATTCTGGTGGGCGCTCTGACCATTCTGTTCAACGCGATCGTCGATGTGCTGTATGCGGTCATCGATCCGAAAATCCGTTATTAATCTGGAGCACGCGAATGATGTTGACTAAAAAGAACAGCGAAGCTCTGGAGCACTTCAGCGAGAAGCTGGAAGTGGAAGGGCGCAGCCTGTGGCAAGACGCGCGTCGGCGCTTTATGCACAACCGCGCGGCGGTCGGCAGCCTGTTCATTCTGGCGCTGATCACGCTGTTTGTGGTGCTGGCGCCGATGCTGTCGCAATTTGCCTACGACGATACGGATTGGGCGATGATGTCCGCCGCGCCGAGCATGGAATCGGGGCACTACTTCGGCACCGACTCCTCCGGACGTGATCTGCTGGTGCGCGTGGCGATCGGCGGGCGCATCTCGCTGATGGTCGGCGTGGCCGCCGCGCTGGTGGCGGTAGTGGTGGGCACCCTGTACGGCGCGATGTCCGGCTATCTGGGCGGTAAGGTCGACTCGGTGATGATGCGCCTGCTGGAGATCCTCAACTCCTTCCCGTTCATGTTCTTCGTTATCCTGCTGGTGACCTTCTTTGGACAGAATATCCTGCTGATCTTCGTGGCGATCGGCATGGTGTCGTGGCTGGATATGGCGCGTATCGTGCGCGGGCAAACCCTTGGCCTGAAGCGCAAGGAGTTCATCGAAGCGGCGCTGGTGTGCGGCGTCTCCACGCGCAACATCGTGCTGCGGCATATCGTGCCTAACGTCCTCGGCGTGGTGGTGGTGTATGCCTCGCTGCTGGTGCCGAGCATGATCCTGTTCGAATCCTTCCTCAGCTTCCTGGGGCTGGGCACGCAGGAACCGTTGAGCAGCTGGGGCGCATTGCTCAGCGACGGCGCCAACTCAATGGAAGTTTCACCGTGGTTGCTGCTGTTCCCGGCGGGTTTCCTGGTCGTCACTCTGTTCTGTTTCAACTTTATCGGCGATGGCCTGCGTGACGCCCTCGACCCGAAAGATCGTTAAGGAGTGCAACCATGAGCACCATTGAACATCCTCAACTGCAAACCGCCACCGGCGTCAAAGCGTCGCCGCTGCTGGACGTGAAAGACCTGCGCGTCACGTTTTCCACCCCGGACGGCGACGTGACGGCGGTGAACGATCTGAACTTCGATCTGCGCGCCGGTGAAACGCTGGGCATCGTCGGTGAATCCGGCTCCGGCAAATCGCAGACCGCGTTCGCCCTGATGGGGCTGCTGGCCAGCAATGGCCGCATCGGCGGCTCGGCCAAATTCAACGGCCGTGAAATCCTCAACCTGCCGGAAAATCAGCTCAACAAACTGCGGGCCGAGGAAATCTCGATGATCTTCCAGGACCCGATGACCTCGCTGAACCCTTATATGCGCGTTGGCGAACAGCTGATGGAAGTGCTGATGCTGCATAAGAAAATGAGTAAAAGCGAAGCCTTCGAAGAGTCGGTGCGCATGCTCGACGCGGTGAAAATGCCGGAAGCGCGCAAGCGCATGCGCATGTACCCGCACGAGTTTTCCGGCGGCATGCGCCAGCGCGTGATGATCGCCATGGCGCTGCTGTGCCGGCCGAAGCTGCTGATCGCCGATGAACCGACCACCGCGCTGGACGTGACCGTCCAGGCGCAGATCATGACGTTGCTCAACGAGCTGAAGCGCGAGTTCAACACCGCCATCATCATGATCACCCACGATCTGGGCGTGGTGGCCGGCATCTGCAACAAGGTGCTGGTGATGTACGCCGGGCGTACCATGGAATACGGCAGCGCGCGCGAGGTGTTCTACCAGCCGAGCCACCCGTATTCCATCGGTCTGTTGAACGCGGTGCCGCGTCTCGATGCCGAAGGCGAGGCGTTGCTGACTATTCCCGGCAACCCGCCGAACCTGCTGCGGTTGCCGAAAGGCTGCCCGTTCCAGCCGCGCTGCCCGTACGCCATGGAACAGTGCGCGAGCGCTCCGCCGTTGGAGCAATTTGGGGAAGGGCGCCTGCGCGCCTGCTTTAAACCGGTGGAGGCGTTGGTATGACAGCGGTAACCGACAAGAAAGTGCTGCTCGAAGTGGCCGATCTGAAAGTGCACTTCGACATTCATGACGACAAGCAGTGGTTCTGGCAGCCGCCGAAAACCCTGAAGGCGGTCGACGGCGTTACGCTGCGGCTGTTCGAAGGGGAAACCCTGGGCGTGGTCGGCGAATCCGGCTGCGGCAAATCCACCTTCGCGCGCGCCATCATCGGCCTGGTGAAGGCCACCAGCGGGCGCGTCGCCTGGCTGGGTAAAGATCTGCTGGGCATGAGCGACGCCGACTGGCGCAAAACACGCAGCGATATCCAGATGATCTTCCAGGATCCGCTGGCTTCGCTCAACCCGCGCATGACCATCGGCGAAATCATCGCCGAGCCGCTGCGCACCTACTACCCGAAAATGCCGCGTCAGGAAGTGAAGGACAAGGTCAAGGCGATGATGCTGAAGGTCGGCCTGCTGCCTAACCTGATCAACCGTTATCCGCACGAGTTCTCCGGCGGCCAGTGCCAGCGTATCGGCATCGCGCGCGCGCTGATCCTCGAACCGAAGCTGGTGATCTGCGACGAGCCGGTCTCCGCGTTGGACGTGTCGATTCAGGCGCAGGTGGTGAACCTGCTGCAGCAGCTGCAGCGCGAAATGGGGCTGTCATTGATCTTTATCGCCCACGATTTGGCGGTGGTGAAGCACATTTCCGATCGCGTGCTGGTGATGTATCTGGGCCATGCGGTGGAGCTGGGCACCTATGACGAGGTGTACCACAATCCGCAGCACCCTTACACCAAGGCGCTGATGTCGGCGGTGCCGATCCCGGATCCGGACAAGGAGAAGGAAAAGCAGATCCAGCTGTTGGAAGGGGAGCTGCCTTCGCCGATCAACCCGCCGTCCGGCTGCGTGTTCCGCACCCGCTGCCCGATCGCCGGGCCGGAGTGCGCCAAGACGCGCCCGCTGCTGGAGGGCAGTTTCCGCCATGCGGTTTCGTGCCTGAAGGTCGATCCGCTGTAATGCGCCGCTAGCCGGCAACAAAAAGCCCCGCTTATTCAGCGGGGCTTTTTTTATCCGAAACGTTAGCGGTGAATCACTCTTTCCACAGAATGTGGCACAGCTTGTGGTCTTTCTCGCGGCAGATCAGCACGCGGGCGAACACGTCGTTGATCGGCTCGCCGTCGCTGTCCGCCAGACCGATCACCACTTCGGCGAAGAAGTCCGGGTTCAGGTCGTAATCCACGTGCTCGCTCCAGTCTTCGGAGGGGTCGTACAGTTCTGCGCCGCCGCGCTCTTCAAACTGCAGATTGAACAGCAGAATATCCGCCGGATCCAGATTGTCGCCGGCCAATTCGAGGAAGATGTCGTAGGCCTGTTCCAGCGTTTCGTCTTCGGTAAGGCGGTTATTCAAGTCCATAAAAAAATCCTGATAACAAATGATTTGGCGCTATTAAAGCACGCTCGCCGCGGCTTTTACAGCAACGGGCTGAAAAAGTAGAACAGGCGCTCGACCAGGCGGTGCCAGAACGGCCGCTTCAGCCACTCTTTGGCGTTCAGCAGCTTGGAGCGAGCGATGTAATCTTCCTGCACGCAGGCCAGATCGCTGCCGAAGCCGTCGTCGTCGATCACCAGGGTGATTTCGAAATTCAGCCACAGGCTGCGCATATCCAGATTGACGGTGCCGACCAGGCTGAGCTGGCCGTCGACCAGCACGCTCTTGGTGTGCAGCAGGCCGCCTTCGAACTGATAGATTTTCACGCCGGCTTCCAGCAGCTCGGAGAAGAACGCGCGGCTGGCCCAGCGCACCATCATCGAATCGTTGTAGCGCGGCACGATGATGCTGACCTCGACGCCGCGCAGAGCGGCGGTGCAGATGGCGTGCAGCAGATCGTCGCTCGGCACGAAGTACGGCGTGGTCATGATCAGCTGTTCGCGCGCGGAATAAACCGCGGTCAGCAGCGCCTGGTGGATCATTTCCTCGGGGAAGCCGGGGCCGGAGGCGATCACCTGAATGGTGTGGCCGCTTTCCTGCTCGAACGGCATGATGTTGACGTCCGGCGGCGGCGGCAGAATGCGCTTGCCGGTTTCAATTTCCCAGTCGCAGGCATAGACGATGCCCATGGTGGTGGCCACCGGGCCTTCCATGCGCGCCATCAGATCGATCCATTGACCGACGCCCGCATCCTGTTTGAAATAGCGCGGATCGACCATGTTCATGCTGCCGGTATAGGCGATGTAGTTGTCGATCAGCACCACCTTGCGGTGCTGGCGCAGATCCATGCGGCGCAGGAATACGCGCAGCAGGTTGACCTTCAGCGCTTCGACCACTTCGATGCCGGCGTTGCGCATCATCGCCGGGTAGGGGCTGCGGAAAAATTGCAGGCTGCCGGCGGAGTCCAGCATCAGACGGCAGTGTACGCCGCGCCGCGCGGCGGCCATCAGCGATTCGGCCACCTGATCGACCAGGCCGCCGGGCTGCCAGATATAGAACACCATTTCGATGTTGTGGCGCGCCAGCTCGATGTCGCGGATCAGCGCTTTCAGCGTGTCGTCGGTGGTGGTGAGCAACTGCAGCTGGTTGCCCTTGACGCCGTCGATGCCCTGGCGGCGGTTGCACAGCTGGAACAGCGGTTCGGCGACTTTACTGTATTCGGTGGCGAAGATGCGGCGACTCTCTTTCAGCTCTTTCAGCCAGCGCGCGGTCGACGGCCACATGGCCTTGGCGCGCTCGGCCCGGCGCTTGCCCAGATGCAGCTCGCCGAACGATAAATAGGCGACGATGCCGAACAGCGGCAGAATATAGATAACCAGCAACCAGGCCATGGCAGAGGGAACCGCACGGCGTTTCATCAAAATGCGCATCGTCACGCCGGCGATCAGCAGCCAGTAGCCGAACACCATGAGCCAACTGATTACGGTATAAAATGTTGTCATAAAGGCGAAAAATCCCGTTCGCAAACCACCAATGATGAGTGTACGCACAGATCGGGCAAGGCGAAACCTTTTATCGGCGCTTATGTTACATAAATATGATGAAGTTAAGGCACTTGCCGAAACCGAAAGGGCGGCTTTTAGCGGCGCGGCGCCTGCGATGTCGCCGATAACGGCGACTTGGATCGCGGGCTGAAAGGGCTATAATGCCCGCGGTTGGCATTAGACGAACGAGTGACGGAATTATGAGACGCAGTAGAAATGAAGTGGGCCGTTGGCGAATGTTGCGGCAGAGCCAACGCCGTCGGCATCGTTGGCTGGAGCGCCAGTCTTGCAGCAATCGCCATATTATCCGGGTGCGCCGTCGCCTGGACGATCAGCATCGGCGCGCGCTGCTGTTTGCGGTATCCTGCGAGTGGTAAAACGAAAACAGTCCCGTGAGGGACTGTTTTGTTATGGCGCCTGGGTTTATTTGCCGAGGTAGGCGTTGAGCATCCAGACCTGTTTTTCCTGCTCTTTGATGTAATCGCTCATCAGCGACGCGGTGCCTTCGTCGCCGGCGTCCGCCGCGACCGTCAGCAGTTCACGCTGCTGCTGCAGCAAGATTGAATACCCTTCCAACAGGCCGCGCAGCGTGCCCTTATCATCGGTCACGTTGGTGTGTTCCTTGATATCGGCGGTTTTCAGATAGTCGCTGTAAGCGTGGCGCGGCTGCGAGCCCAGCGTCAGAATGCGTTCCGCCAGCTCATCCACCTTGGTCAGCAGATCGTTGTAAGTTTCTTCGAATTTCGCGTGCAGCTCAAAGAATTGCGGGCCGGTAATATTCCAGTGATAGCCGCGCACATTCATATACAGCACCTGATAATTCGCCAACAGCGCATTTAGCGCTTCGGCGAGTTTTGCCGATTGTTTACTGTCGAGGCCGATATGGGTTTTCGCTGCTTTCTTCGCCGTTGCCATAATAATCTTCTCCTGATTATTCGTTCCAAGGGTAGACAGAATCAATTTCCATAGCTGTTACAGTAACCGGATTTATCGCAGGGTTAAACACGATAACAGGCATCATTGCCATCGCTCAAACCGATGACGATAAATCCGTCGAGCAAATTGCCGAATCAGTTTACGCAGGATCCGCAGGCGAAAAAAGCCGCTTTTATCGGTTACTTGCGCAGCGCCAGTTTTACCACGCCGGCGCCCAGCGCCATTAACAGCGCGGCGGCGATCAGCACCATGATAAACGCGCGATCAAAGGCCAAACGCGCCAACTGCGTCAGCTGCTGCGCGCGATCGGCCGCCATCCCGGCAGCCAGGCGCAACGCCTCGTCGATGCTGTCGTAAGCCAACTCGCTGACCGGCAGCTCCGCCGGCAGCGCCAGACTATGGCTGTAGACCGCCGTCATCAGCCCGCCGAGCAACGTCACGCCCAGTACGCCGCCCAGCTCGTAGGAAACGTCCTCGATCGACGCCGCCATGCCGGATTTCTCCTCCGGCGCGTTCAGCATGATGGCGGTGGACGCGGCGGTGATCACGCCGCCGAGACCAAAGCCCACCAACGCCAGGCTCACCAGCTGCAGCGCCATGCTGCTTTGATACAACAGGGCGAGGGCGGCGATGCCGAAGGCGGTCAGGGCGAAACCGCCGAGGATGATGCTGCGTTCGCCATAGCGCGGCAACAGTAAACCGGCCATCGGCCCCGCCAGCGCCGAGGCCAGCGGGATCGGCAAAATAAACAGCGCCGCCTGCAGCGGACTGAGGCCGAGCACCAGCTGCAGGCGTTGGCTGAGCACCAGCTCGACGCCGATCAGGGCCACCATCGACAGCAGTGCCACGCCGATGCCGCCGGCGAACAGCCGGTTGCGGAACAGGGAGAAATCGATCATCGGGTGGGCGCTGCGCTGCTGGCGACGCACGAACAGCGCCAGGAACAGGATGCCGATCAGGGCCGCTGCGAGCAACGCGCTGACGTCAGGCGCCGGCTTACTCAGTTCCTTCAGCGCATAGATAGCGCCGACCAGACCGATCATGATCTGCACCGAGCCGACGATATCGGCGGGGCGCGGGTTATCGCCGCCGCAGCGGGGGATCAGTTTCCACGCCAGCGGCCAGACCAGCAACACCACCGGTACGTTGATCAGGAACACCGATCCCCACCAGAAATACTCCAGCAGCAGGCCGCCGACCACCGGGCCGATGGCCGCGCCGCCCGAGGCCACCGAGGCCCAGATGCCGATCGCCAGCGCGCGTTCGCGTTCGTCGGTAAAGACGTGGCGCACGATGGACAGCGTGGCGGGCATCATCATTGCCGCGCCAACGGCGAGGAACACCCGTGCGGCGATCAGCCATTCGGCGGTTGGCGAAAACGCGGCACACAGCGAAGCGACGGCAAACACCGGCAGCCCGGCGAGAAACAGCCGCTTATGGCCGACGCGATCGCTCAGCATGCCGGCGCCGGGCAGCAGCCCGGCGACCACCAGCGGGTAGGCGTTGACGATCCAGAGTTTTTGCGAGGCGCTGGCGTCCAGCGCCTGGGTTAAACGCGGCAGGGCGGTATATAACACCGTCATATCGATAACAATCAGGAAAAGGGCGCTGGCGACCATCGTCAGGATCAACCAGCGGTTCTTGGCGTACATAAGTCATAATCCAGTTTACGTGGGCGGCGCGAAGGCGCCGCCATTGCGGTAACCCTCCGGCGATGCCGAGTGGTATACTGGTGATAATATATATCCATACGTTCGTATTGAAAAGAAGGGTTTCTTAATGGGACGTCAACGCAGCATCGATCGCGACAAGGTTTTGGACACCGCCGAAGAGATCGTCGCCACCCAGGGCGCCGCCGGTTTGACCATCGACGCCGTCGCCAAAGCGATGGGGATCTCCAAGGGCGGGGTGCAGTATTGCTTCGGCAGCAAAGACGCCCTGATCGACGCGATGTTCGATCGCTGGGGCAGCGCCTATGAAACGCTGTTCGCGGAGATCGCCGGCGACGATCCTTCGCCGCAGACCGGCGTGCGGGCGCATATGTTGGCTACCCAAAGTTCGGATCAGACCTCCAGCGCCAAGGCCGCCGGGTTGATGGCGACGCTGATTCAAACGCCGGAGCATCTGGCGAGCACGCGCGAATGGTACCGCAGCCGCATCGCCGGGCTGGATTTGACTACCGAAGAGGGTAAGCGCGCGCGGCTGGCGTTTCTGGCCACCGAAGGCGCCTTTATGCTGCGTTATTTCGGTTTGATGGATATCGGCCAGGCGGAATGGGAAACGATGTTCGCCGATATGCAGGCGTTGATTTTAACGGGCAGCGCCTATCGCACTGATAGCTAGTAAAGCGTGCGGCGAAAGGCGTATGTTTATCGCACAAGATATTCCCTCGAAGAACTTTTTAGCCAGCCCCTCCGTGCTGGCTTTTTTTTGCCTGCGGCAAGCTTCGGAGCAAAGGCCCCCTGAGTACAGGGGGCGCCGGACATTACTTGCGCGCGTCCAACAGTTGCTGGGCATTCTCTGCGGTGACGACGGTCCACGGAATATAATAATGTTTCTGCGTGCCGCCCTCCCATTTCAGATCTTTGGCGTACTGTTTCCAGATATCCGACTGTGGTTGATAACTTTCCCCTTTCACGGCGCGCAGCGCGACGTCGATGGAACCCTGCATCTGGCCTTTGGCATCTTGCAGGATAGAGACCATTTCACCGGCCTGCACCGCATGAATCGCGTCGGAAACGCCGTCGACGCCCGCAATGGCAAAGTCTTTCACGTTCAGGCCGGCCCCTTTAATCGCTTCGATGGCGCCCAGCGCCATCTCGTCGTTCTGGCCAATCACGCCGTTGATTTTGCCCCGGTGTTTCTGCAGCCAGTTTTCCATCAGCGGCTGCGCTTCCGCGCGTGACCAGTTGGCCGTTTTACGTTCAAGCACGGTCACCTGGCCGGCGCCGCACTCGGCAATCGCTTTATCATTACCCTTGCCGCGCTGGATCTCACCGCTGCCGCCTTTCGGGCCTTCGATAATCACCACGTTCACCTTCTGGTTCTTGCAGTCGAGTTTGTCCAGTACGGCTTTGGCTTCCAGATACCCGCCCAGCTCGTCATTAGACACCACTTCAGACGTCATCGCGTCCGTGTTCAGGCGCGCGTTGGTGACCACCACCGGAATTTTGGCTTCGTTGGCATTAGTGACGATATCGATATTGGCCTCAAAATCCATCGGGTTGACGATAATGGCATCGGCGCGCGTCTGGATAGCGGTGGCGGCCTGATCGTTTTGCACCGATGCATCATAACGCCCATCGTAGAAGGTCAGCACGGCTTCGCCGCTTTTCACCGCCGGGTGTTCTTTCCCGAACCTTTCCATCAATTGCACGAACTCGGCTTTGTTGCCGTACATCAATACCGCGATTTTAACCGGGGCGGCCTGAGCCGCCGACAGGCTGCCGAACAGCATGGCAGAGGCAAACAACGCTATCTTGGTCTTATTCATGGTTTTCTCCTGGTAGAGTTGGGTCTGATGTTATTAATCGCGCTGTTGCTTACGCGAGGGGTCGAGCAAGACGGCAAGAACGATCAATGCGCCTTTGATAATTTGTTGGTAGTACGATTGCACGCCGAGCAGATCGAGGCCGTTGTTCATCACCCCGATAATCAGCACGCCGAAGAAGGTGCCGACCAGCGTACCGACGCCGCCGGCCATGCTGGTGCCGCCGATCACCACCGCCGCGATAGCGTCCAGCTCATACCCAGCGCCGGCGTTGGTTTGCGCCGAACCGGTGCGCGCGGTGAGGATCAGGCCGGCGATGCCGGCCAGCGCGCCGCACAGCGTATACACCAGTATTTTGATGCGCGTGACGTTAATCCCCGAGGTGCGCGCGCTTTTCGGGTTGCCGCCGACGGCGTAGATGTAGCGCCCGAAGAGGGTTTTATTCAGCACCAGCCAGGCGAGGGCGAACAGCACGATGAAGATGATGACGGGCACCGGAACGCCGCCGACATAGCCATTGCCTAACCAGCGGAAATCGCTGTTCAATTGCGATACTGGATTGCCGTTGGTGGTCAACATGGTTAACCCGCGCGCCGCGGAGAGCATGCCCATGGTGACGATAAACGGCTGCAACCGGTAGCGAGCCAACACGGTGCCGTTCACCAGGCCGCAGACGATGCCGATCCCCAGCGCCACGATCAGCGGCGCCATGACGGCGGTCGCGGTATCGCCGATAGCCAATCCGCTATTGTTGGTGGCGAAACGGGCGGCGACGATGCCGCTTAACGCCAGCACCGAGCCGACGGAGAGATCGACGCCTGCCGTGATGATGACGAAGGTCATGCCTATCGCCAGAATGCCGTTGATCGAGACCTGGCGCAGTACGATCAGGGTGTTTTCATTGCTGAGAAAATAATTGCTGCTCCAGGCCCCCTGGGCGACCTGATATTCGCCAATCAGCGCCACGATCAGGCACAGCGCGAAGAAGGCGATGATAATGCCGTATTTGTGCATACGGCGCTTATTGCGGGTGAAAAATGACATTCCTGGTGATAAGGAGTGGGCGCTGCTCATTTTTTTTTCTCTCTCTGTTAAACCGCAAGTTTCATCAGTGCTGCCTGGCTCGCATCGGCCGCCGAAAGCTCGCCGGCCAACTGCCCGTCACGAAACACCAGGATGCGATCGCTCATGCCGATAATTTCAGAAAGCTCGGAGGAAACCATGATGATTCCCTTGTTTTGCAAGGCGAACTCCGACATAAATCGGTAGATCTCTTTCTTGGCGCCGACGTCGATACCGCGCGTCGGCTCGTCGAGCAACAACACCTCCGGATCCAGCAGCGCCCAGCGGCCCAGCACCACTTTTTGCTGGTTGCCGCCGCTCAGGTTGCCCACGGGCTGTTCGCCATCGTGGGTTTTAACGTTGAAGCGCTGGATCATGTCGCGGGTTCGCGCTTGCTCCCGTTTTTCGCTGACGAACCCCATTCGGCTTATGCCGGCAAAAGAGGCGATATTGATGTTTTCACTGACGGAACGGCACAGCACCAGGCCGGTTTCCTTGCGATCTTCCGTCACGTAGGCAATGCCGCTGTCGATGGCCTCTCGCGGGGAATGGCGGTTAAGCGTCTTGTCGCCCAAGCGGATCGTGCCGCTGTCGGCATGCTGAATGCCGAAGATAAGATCGAGAAACTCGCTGCGGCCCGATCCCACCAGGCCGTAGATGCCCAGGATCTCACCGTGCTTAAGCTGCAGGCTGATATCCTTTATCTTGCTGCGCCAACACAGGCCGTTGACCTCCAGCAAGACCTCTTCGCCGGGTTGATTGAACTTGGCGAACTCGCTGTCGTACTCGCCGCCGATAATGTGTTCGATCAACTGCTCGCGAGTAATGTCGGCGATATAGCCCTCATGGATATAGGCGCCGTCGCGGAAAATGGTGTAGCTGTCCGCGATTTGGAATATCTCTGACAAACGGTGGGAGACGTAGATAATGCCTTTACCTTTCGCCGCCAGTTGCTGAAGCGTCTGAAAGATTTTTTGCGCATCCTCTTCGCCAATCGCCGAGGTGGGTTCATCCATGATGATGATGTCGGCATTGGCATGCGACAGCGCTTTGGCGATCTCGACCAGTTGCTGCTCGGCGACGCTCAGGTTGCGCATTTTTTCTCGGGCGTCGATCTTGAAATCAAGTTCCTTGAGCAGACGGGTGGTGCGTTGGTTGAGCGTCGCAAAGTCGACGAAACCCAGGCGTCTCGGCTCGCGGCCCAGCCAAATGTTTTCGGCCACCGTCAGGTCCGGGATCGCGCTCAGCTCCTGCTGCACGATGGCGATGCCGGCATTGAGGGCTTCCCGGGGATGATGAAATTCACAGCGTTGGCCATTGATAAAAATGTCGCCGCCATCGGGTTGAATAAAGCCCATCAGAATGCTGAGAAAGGTGGATTTCCCCGCGCCGTTGCCGCCGCACAGGGCATGGATGGATCCGCGCCGCAGGCAAAACTCGGCGTTCTTGAGCGCCACGACCGGGCCAAAGGCTTTCCTGACGCCGCTGACTTCCAGCAGGTAGGCAGGGGCTTGCGTCTGGGGATCTCGCGTCACGATTGAACCTCCGGGTATGTCCGCTGCAAACGCTGCAGGTACCGTTGATAAAGCGTCTCGTATTGCGTTTGCCTGTCGGCGTTTGGCATCGTGCGCGTGGCTTCATCCAGGGAAACGAAGCGTTGGCACAGTTCAGCCAAGAGCCCGGCGGCGTTCTGGTGCGGGCGATCGGCCAACGACGTCGCCCACATCGCTTGAATGGCGCCGCCCAGCGCGGCGGTCTCTTTGACGTTCAGGCAGACCACCGGGCACCCCATCACGTCCGCGACGATTTGTCGCCAGGCGACGCTGCGGGCGCCGCCGCCGGTGAGGCGGATCTCGCGCGTTTCGATGCCTTGGCGACGAAACAGCTCGATGCCATAGCGCAGGCCGTAGGTGGCGCTTTCAACCACCGCCAGGCAGAGATTGGCGCGAGTAAAATTGTCGCTATCGAGGTTATGCAGGCTGGCGCGCGCGTGGGGAAGCGGGGGAACGCGTTCGCCGTTGAAGAACGGCAGCATCTCGACGCCGCCGGCACCCGGCGCCGCCTGCGCCAATAAGCGGTTAAAGCCGTCAAGATCTTCGTCCAGCAGCGTCTGCATGGCCGTGGTGGCCGAGGTGACATTCATGGTGCATATCAAGGGCAGCCACCCGTTGGTGCTGGAGCAGAAACCGGCAATCATGTCGGATTCCGCCACGACGGGCGCGGCGGACCAGGCGAATAGCGTGCCGGAGGTGCCCAGGCTTAGGGTAACGGTGCCGGCCTCGATGTTGCCGGAACCGATGGCCGCCATCATGTTGTCGCCGCCGCCGGTCGAGACCCGAACTGCCGGGCCGAGGCCGAGCTTTTCCGCCGCGAAGGGGCGCACCGTGCCGATGCAGCATTCCGCGCTTTTGAGCGGCGGCAGGGCATGCCATAAACGGCCGCTGTCATCGATAAGATTGACGGCGGCTTGACTCCAGCTACGGCCGCGCACATCGAACAGCCCGGTGCCGGAAGCATCGCCATATTCCGCTACACGCTCCCCGGTCAGCCAGAAGTTCAAATAATCATGCGGCAGCAGCACGGTGTGCAGTTTTGCCCAGAGCGCCGGATGGTGCGTCTTGAACCAAAGGATTTTTGACGCGGTATAACCGGTGGCGACCCGCAGGCCGAGCTTGTCCAGCGAGCCCTTGGCGCCGCCGAGCCGCTGCAGCAGCAGTTCGTTTTCCTCCGCGGTTTCGGTATCGCACCACAGCTTGACGCTGTGCAGCACGTTGCCATCTGCGTCCAGCGGCACAAATCCATGCTGTTGGCCCGAGACCCCGAGAGCGTTAATTTCCCCGGCATCAATACCGGCGTTAGTCACGGCTTGGTGAAACGCGGTGACCAACGCCTCAATCCACCAGTCGGCCTCTTGTTCGCGCCGGCCATTGGCTTGGCTGATGAGGCGGTGAGGGGCGCTACCCTCACCGAGGATCACGCCCTGTGTGCTGTCGACAATCACGACTTTCGTGCCTTGCGTACCGCAGTCTATGCCAGCATAGAGCGCCATAGGATCACTCCATTTCCAGCATGATTTTGATGTCCGAGGCATGTCCGGCCGCCGCGCGCTCGAAGGCGGCCACGCTGTCGGAGAATTTGTAGGTTTGGCTTATCAACGGTTGGACGCGCAATTTGCCGCTGCTCAACAGCCGCAGCGTGCGCGGATACATGTTGGCGTAGCGGAAAATGGTCTTGAAGGTGATTTCCTTGGCCTGCGCGGCGACGATATCCATCGGCGCGGCGTCGATCGGCATGCCGACCAGCACGGCGGTCGCCCCTGGCGCCGCATGTTCGGCCAGCGTAGCGATAGCCGGTTTTGCGCCGCTGCATTCAAACACGATATCGACGCCGTTGCCGCTGGTGAGCGCAGCCACTTTCCCCGCCAGGTCGCCGGTTTTGATATTGACGGCGTGCAGCCCTTCATAGCTGGCCGCCACGGCGAGTTTCTCGTCAAACAGGTCGCAGATAATGACGTCCGAGCAGCCGCCCGCCAGCGCCGCGAGGGCGGTGACCACGCCGATCGGCCCAGCGCCGATCACCAGCGCGATATCGCCGGGTTTGATCCCGGCTTTGGTGGCCGCTTGCATGCCGATGGCCAGGGGTTCAACCATGGCGCCTTCAGCGAAACTGACGTTGTCCGGCAGTTTGAACGTGAATGCGGCGGGGTGGATGACGGTTTCGCGCAAACAGCCGTGCACCGGCGGCGTCGCCCAGAAGCGAACGGCGGGGTCCAGGTTGTAAATCCCGGCGCGCGTCTGCGCCGAGTTGAGGTCGGGAATGCCGGGCTCCATGCAAACGCGATCGCCGACGCTGAGGTGAGTGACGTTTTCACCTGTCGCGAGCACCACGCCGGCGGCCTCATGGCCGAGCACCATCGGGGCTTTGACCACAAACGGGCCAATGCGGCCATGCTGGTAATAGTGCACATCGCTGCCGCAGATGCCCACGGAATGAATTTTTATCTGTACATCGTTGGGCCCCAGCGTTTCGGCCAGTTGGACGTCCTCGATAGCGATTTCCCCCGCTTTGGCCAGCACTAATGCTTTCATATTGCCTCCTGGTGAATCATTTTTATGGTAACGGTATCATTTCAATGCGGCGATAGTGAGCTAATGCGGGTGGTTAAACTGTGATCAATGTTGGAATTACTCGACGAGAGTTAATTTTGCTGGCGGGTTGTTATTCAATATAGCGATGGTGGTCACAAAATCGGCGTGGCAATGACGGTTTTAATATCGGCCTGTTGATATCGATACCGTTACTATGCCGGGGGAATGATGAACAAACAACAAAGCGCCAGAGCCGCTACGCTGGAGTATTTGCGCCAGGCGGACATTATCTTGACCGAAGAAGAACAGCAACGCATTGAAATTGCGACGTTTGGTCTGGCCGACTATCCCGCGTCCGGGTTGCAGCTGCTGACCTACGTCAACTCACCTCGGTATTGCGCGAAAGAGCTGGTGCTGTTTCCTGGGCAGACTTGCCCGGAACATTTACACCCTCCCTTTGCCGGCACGCCCGGCAAGCAAGAGACGTTCCGTTGCCGTTGGGGAGAGGTGTTTTTGTTTGTCGATGATGAAAATCTGACGCCCAACGATCGCGGCGGCCAACCGGTATGCCGGGTGCCAGAGGGCGCGGAGCAGTGGTATACCTGTCATCGCTATATCCTCTTGCGGCCGGGGGAACAATACACCATTGCGCCCAATACCCGTCACTGGTTTCAGGCGGGGAAGCAGGGCGCGGTGGTGTCCGAGTTCTCTTCCGAGAGCCGTGATGAGCTGGATATTTTTACCGATCCGCGAATTAACCGTCTTGCCGGCGTAAACCATTAGCGCCAAGAACAAAGTTCTGTCATGATGCCGGGAATGATACAAAATGATATCTTCAAGCTAAGGAGCTGCATTTGGCCGTGGGTCGAGGACGGAAAGCGACGCTGGCTAGCGTCGCCGCACAGGCGAACGTCAGCAAAATAACCGCTTCGCGGGCATTTTCACAGCCGGACAAGGTCCATCCGGAAACGTTGAGGAGAATTCGGGAGACCGCCGCCGAACTCGGTTACGTGGTCAATGCCGCGGCGCGCAATCTGCGGGCGAAAAGCAGCAGAACCATTGGCATCGTCAACCCCGACATGGCCAACCCATTCTTTGGCGGCCTGACGCGCCTGATGACGCTTGAAGCGCAAAAGATGGGGTACGACACGCTTGTGTTCGACTCCTATGAGTCTCAGGAAAGCGAAGACAGGATCATCGACAAACTCATTGGCTACAACGTCGATGCGATCATTCTCTCGGTCATTTCCAACGATCATCTGTACCGGCCTTCCTACCTCAAACGTCTGGAAACGCTCAATATACCGGTGGTGTTGATCGATCGGGAATTGGAGAGTCACCACTGCAGCGGGGTGTATATTGATAATCTGGATTGCGGCCTCCAGGCGGGGCGTTGGCTTCTGGAACAGCAGGCGCAGCGGGTGGTGGTGATCTCCGGGCCGGAGAATTCCAACGTTGCGCGTGACAGGGTCACTGGCTTGCAGGCGGCATTGCAAGGGAAGGTGGCTTCGCTCGACGTGCGGTATGCCGATTTCTTTATGGATATCGCCTGGCAAGAGACGAGCCGCTGGCTAGCCAATAACCCCGCCCCCGATTTTTTCGTCGGCTGCAATAACCAGATCTCGCTGGGCATCATCAAGGCCTGTATCGAACATCGGTTGCCGTTGATGCAGGACGTGTCGCTGTTCAGCATCGATGAGGTTTCACATGCCGAAATCTACGGTTTCCATTTCCCCTGCGTGTCACACGACTTGCAAGAGATCGCCTGGCAAGCGTTGAATCTGGCGATCCGCCGTATTGCCGATCCCGAGATAAAACCGGGCAAGGTGGTGGTACGGGGAAAACTCGTCGTGTAACGGTGCCGGCAACGTGTAGCCGACATCTCCGTCAACCTTATCTGCCATTATTCACAATCCGGCCCCTCATCGGGGGGCGGATAAGCAGCCACAAGCCGCTCCCCGCCGTTGCTGCGCCCAGCAGCATGGGCCAGGAAAGGGGCTCATCGAACATTAACCATGCCCAGCAGAAGGTGACGAAGGGGCTGAGGAACAGCAGGCTCGTCACACGCAATGCAGAGGTATGCCTAAGGCAGAACCAATACAAACCGTAACCGGCCAGGGTGGCCAAAAGCGCGGTCCAAAGCACGCCGATAACCAACCCTGTCGTCATGGTTGGCAGCAGCGGGCTCTCTGCGCCTGCCAGTGGGGCAAAAGCCAGCGCTGAAATCGCGCTTTGTATCCCCAACCTGGCGGGCAGGCTCACCGCTTGCGCCTGTGGCAGCCGTTGCTGCCACAGCGTCGCCAGTGCCAGTGACAGCATTCCCGCCAGCGGCAACAGGTAGCTCCACAATGGCGCACTTCCCCAGGAAATAGCACCGCCCGTCGCCAATATCACCCCGAGAGAGCCTAATGCCAGGCCGAGCCAGACGCGGCCATCGGGCAGCCGGCGTAGAAACAGCATGTTCAAGAGTGCGGTGCCGAGAGGGAGCAAATCGGCGATGAGCGCGGCCAACCCGGTCGGCACGCCGTACTCGATGCCTTTACTGACGCCGGTCAGGTATCCGGTCATGGCAAGCAGCCCGATCCCGGCATGAGCGGCTACCGACTGCGGCGAGGAGCGCCTGATGGCGCGAAGGCTAAACGGCATCAGCAGTAAAGCGACCACGACACAGCGCCAGAACGCCACCAGCAACACCGGCGCGTAATCGGCGGCGAAACGGATGCCGACAAAGCCCGAGCTCCAGGCGACGATCAGCAGGACTTCCGCGGCCGGCAACCAGACGGCGGCTTTGTCGCCCACCTTATCGCGGCAGGAAGGTGGACGAAATTCTGACAGGGGCATGGTGATCTTCTCCTTTTTCCCCAAGGGTAGTGAGCCGCTATAATTTAATAAATCGAATAATTTTCGTTCAGTTGTTTAATGGAGTTAAACCATGCTGCCAACCCTGGACATTAATCTTTTGCGCACTTTTCACGCTATCGCCCGTTTGGGGCAATTTCGTGCGGCGGCGGCCTTTGTTCATCGCAGCCCAGCCGCGGTGAGCGTTCATATTCAGCGTCTGGAACAGGTCGTGGGCGGCCGCTTGCTGGAGCGCGACAATCAGTCCGTCGTGTTGACGCCCTTAGGCGACAAACTGCTGGCCTCGACGCTCGGGCTGTTGAATGCCCACGACGATATTCTGCGTGAGCTGCAGGGCGCACCGCTGAGTGGGCACATCAAGCTGGGAGTGCCTGATGAATACGCATCACATGTCATGCGCGATGTGCTGCCGGCGTTTGCCACCCGTTTTCCTGCGGTGATGCTGGAGGTTTCTACGGCCGCCAGCCAGGCTTTGGTTGAACAGATCGGGCGCAACCGGCTACAGCTGGCGTTGGTGGTGCTGCCGATGGGGGGACTGCGTCAGATGCCGCTTGCGGTGACTGCGCCGGTTTGGGTTGGCGGCCGCCGGTTGGCGCTGGATATGGCCCAACCGATACCATTGGCGTTGCATGCCGCCGATTGCCCTTACCGAGAGGCTATGATCGATGCATTGAGCGGGGCGGGAAGGCATTGGCGAGTGGTTGTGAGTAGCCCATCGGCCAGCGTGGTGGCTGCCGCCGTCGAGGCAGGATTGGCCGTCACGCTGCTCGACCGCGCACGCGTGACGGCGGCGATGCGGATCCTCGACGAATTGCCGTCGGTCGCTCCGCACGAAGTGCAGCTGCTGCGCTCTGCCGCTGCCGCCGGTCAATCGGCGATGGCGATGCTGGAAAGCGTTATCGGTGAGTATTTCCGGGGCGGAACATGAATATCGACCGCGCGGGGAAGACGACCCGAGCGCGACGGTCAAGCAGAGGTGTGGCTAGCGCCGGAAACGCCGTATAGCGGGGCGTTCCCGGTATTCGGAGGGCTGGAGATCAGAACACCTGCTTGAACGGCTTCACCGTCACGTCGGCGTAGACGCCGGCGGCGACGTACGGATCCTGCTGCGCCCAGGCCTGGGCTTCCGCCAGTGAGGCGAACTCGGCGATCACCGTTGAACCGGTGAAGCCGGCGGCGCCGGGATCGTTGCTGTCGATGGCCGGGTTGGGGCCGGCGACCACCAGACGGCCGGCGTCACGCAGCGCCTGCAGGCGCGCCAGATGTGCCGGGCGCACCGCCAGACGGTTTTCCAGCGAGTGGGAGACGTCTTGCGCGTAGATCAGATAAAGCATATTTCACCTGTAAAATCATGGCTATAAAACGGTGCTACCAAGGTAGCGCAAAAGGCGCGGCAGGGGAACGGCGCGCGGTGAATTTATGGGAGGGATTGGCGCTTATGCCTTGAAGCCGCTACTTTTTATTCGTATAGTGCGGCGCGCTTAAACAGATATGCCATTGAGGTGAGGACATGACGGAACTGGTAAGGGAAAAACTCGATTTGCCTGCGGGCAAAAGCAAACTGCTGCTGCATTCTTGCTGTGCGCCCTGTTCCGGCGAGGTGATGGAAGCGATCCAAGCGTCCGGCATCGAGTACGCTATTTTCTTCTATAACCCCAACATTCACCCGCAAAAAGAGTATTTGCTGCGTAAGGAAGAGAACATCCGTTTCGCCGAAAAGCACGGGGTGCCGATCATCGATGCCGATTATGACACCGACAACTGGTTCGAACGCGCCAAGGGCATGGAACATGAGCCGGAGCGCGGCATTCGCTGCACCATGTGCTTCGACATGCGTTTTGAGCGCACGGCGCTGTATGCGCATGAGCACGGTTACGACACCATCTCCAGCTCGCTCGGCATCTCGCGCTGGAAGAACATGCAGCAGATTACCGACTGCGGCATTCGGGCGGCGGAAAAGTATCCCGATCTGGTGTATTGGGATTACAACTGGCGCAAGAAGGGCGGCGCGGCCCGCATGATAGAGATCAGCAAGCGCGAACGCTTCTATCAGCAGGAATACTGCGGCTGCGTCTATTCGCTGCGCGACACCAACCTGCATCGCAAAGCGCAAGGGCGGCCGCTGATTAAACTGGGCGTGCTCTACTATGGTGATGAAGAATAACGCTTAATCACCGCAATCCACCCGCTACGGCGGGTTTTTTATTTTTTAGCGCCGTCTGAACGTTAATGAAGCGTGTTGATTCGGCGGTAAAAAAGCAACGTTCAGGTTAATATCCTTATGAGTTTGCTGGTTTTCGCCGCGGAGACTGACGATTAAAGCGATAGTTTGCCTTTCGTTATTGAATATGATTGCTATTTGCATTTAAACTTGGCGAACCAGAGGAAACAGAATCATTATGCCGCTAAAAAAGATGTTCCTTAATCGCCGTATATCCGTGCCTTTCGTCTTGTCCGTAGGCCTGCACAGCGCCCTGGTGGCGGGACTGCTTTACGCTTCGGTAAAAGAAGTGGTTGAGCTGCCAAAGCCTGAAGAGGCGCCGATCAGCGTCATGATGGTCAACACCGCCGCGATGGCTGAACCGCCGCCGCCTGCTCCGGCGGAACCGGAGCCGCCGCAGGTGGAACCTGAGCCGGAACCTGAACCAGAACCTATTGTGGAGCCGCCGCCGAAGGCGATTGTGAAACCGGAGCCGGTCAAGCCGAAACCGAAGCCCAAGCCAAAGCCGAAGGTAGAAAAACCGGTGAAACCGGAGCCGAAGAAGGTCGAGCCGCGCGAGCCTTCGCCGTTCAATAACGACTCGCCGGCCAAACCGATCGATAAAGCGCCGGTGAAACAAGCGCCCGCCGCGCCGGTACAGGGCAACTCGCGCGAGGTCGGGCCAAAACCGATCAGCCGTGCGGAACCGATTTATCCGCCGCGCGCCAGAGCCTTGCAGATCGAAGGCAACGTGCGGGTGCAGTTCGATGTCGACAGCGATGGCCGCGTGACCAACGTGCGCATCTTGTCGGCTGAGCCGCGCAACATGTTCGAGCGAGAAGTGAAACAGGCGCTGCGCAAATGGCGGTATCAAGCCAAAGAAGCGAAGGATCTTATCGTCAATATTCGTTTCAAGCTGAACGGCACCACCGAAATGAACTGATTTCGGTTTGCGCCAAGAAAAAAAGGTCGCCTCGGCGACCCTTTTTGCATTTGCGGCGCAGCCGCAGGCTTACTCTTCGAAGCCGACGCGGAAATTCATTTTACCCTCAGGCAGCGCGCGCGAGTTGCCTTCCGCATCGACCGCCACGTAGGTGAACACCGCTTCGGTCGCCCGGTAGCGCTGGCCGATTGGGGCGGAGGAGACTTTCTTTACCCACACTTCGATATTGATGGTGATCGAGCTGCGCCCGGTGCGGATGCAGTGCGCATAGCAGCAAACCACGTCGCCTACCGCCACCGGTTTCAGGAAGGTCATGCCGTCTACGCGTACCGTCACTACGCGCCCCTCGGCGATCTCTTTTGCCTGGATGGCGCCGCCGATGTCCATTTGCGACATCAGCCAGCCGCCGAAAATATCGCCGTTGGCATTGGTATCGGCCGGCATCGCCAGCGTGCGCAGCACCAGCTCGCCGCTGGGTAAAGGTCGTTGTTGTGTCATAGCAGTCTGCTTTTAAAAGGAAGGGATAACATCATACTGCCCGCGGCAAATGCCGCAGGCATTAACAATTTTGTAACTATTTTGTTTCTTCTGCCGGTACGTGCCGGTATTTGTAACTATTTTTTCTGTTCTGCCGGCATGTGCCGGTAAATATAGATGCCGCTGAGCAGGGTGAATACCAGCGTCAGCACCGTCAGGCCAAAGACTTTGAAATTGACCCAGACGCTTTGCGGCAGCCAGAAGGCGACATAGATGTTCGCCAGGCCGCAGGCCAGGAAGAAGAAGGCCCAGGCCAGGTTGAGGTTGCTCCACACTTTGTCCGGCAGCGTCAGCTCTTTGCCCAGCATGCGCTGAACCAGCGGCTTTTTGAGCACCCACTGGCTGATCAGCAGCGCCAGCGCGAACAGCGCGTAAATCACCGTCACTTTCCACTTGATGAATAAATCGTTGTGGAACACCAGCGTCAGGGTGCCGAACACCAGCACCATCAGGAAGGTGATCAGCGTCATCTTCTCGACCTTGCGGTATTTCACCCAGGTGAACACCAGCGCCAGCGCGGTGGCGACGATCAATGCACCGGAAGCGACGTAAATGTCGTACAGCTTGTAAAAAGCGAAAAAGACAATTAACGGGAGGAAATCAAGAAACTGCTTCATAAATCAATCCATCATCTGTTCGTCGGCCGACTATACCGGATTCGGCGAGTTCTGTGTACCGCCGGGCGCTGCCGATTATCGGCGTTTGGCCGGCGGATTTCTGCCGCGAAAGCAGGAATTTGCATAAACTTACGCAAGAAAGCACGGGCGCATTGCCAGCGCTGGCCGCAGATCGCATAGTAAGTGCCATAATAACCAGATAATTTACCGCGGAAAACAGCATGCAGTGGAAATCTCTCCAGGCCCTGACGCCTGGTTTGACGCATTTATTGGGCTATCAACGCAGTTGGCTCAAACCGGATATGCGCGCCGGTCTTTCCGTCGCCGCCGTCGCCTTGCCGGTGGCCATCGCCTATGCCGAACTGGCCGGGGTTAGCCCGGTGGTGGGGCTTTATTCCTGTATCTTGCCGATGGTGGCCTATGCGCTGTTCGGTTCGTCACGCCAGCTGATCGTCGGGCCCGATGCCGCCACCTGTGCGGTGATCGCCGCGGTGGTGACGCCGCTGGCGGCGGGCAATATGGAACGCCATTGGCAGTTGACCATCATGATGACCGCGATGATGGGCGGCTGGTGCCTGTTGGCCAGCCGGTTCAAGCTGGGGGCGCTGGCGGATCTGCTGTCGCGGCCGATCCTCAGCGGGCTGCTGAACGGCGTGGCGCTGACCATCATCGTCGATCAGATCGGCAAGGTGTTGGGGTTCACGGTGCGCCCGGCGCAGCTGATCGAGCGCATCTACGCGCTGCCGGCCAACCTGTTGCACAGCGACTGGCTGACGATGGCGGTGTCCTTGCTGACGCTGGTGACGCTGCTCGGATTTAAAAAATGGCGGCCTAACTGGCCGGCGCCGCTGTTCGCCATCGTGCTGGCGGCGTTCGTCACCTGGGCGGGCGGATTGCAGCAGTATGGCGTGGTGACGGTGGGCGGTTTCAGCGGCGTGTTACCGATCGTCCAGTGGCCGGACTTTCAGCCCGGGCTGCTGCGCGACATGGTGATCCCGGCGCTCAACCTGGCGGTCGTGAGCTTTGTCAGCATGATGCTGACCGCCCGCAGTTTCGCGGCCAAAAACGGCTATGAGGTTAACGCTGACGCTGAGTTTCGCGCGCTGGGGATGGTGAATATCGTCTCCGCATTGTCGCAAGGCTTCGCCATCAGCGGGGCGGATTCGCGCACCGCGGTGAATGACGCCAACGGCGGCAAGAGCCAGCTCGTGTCGATCATCGCCGCCGCGGTGATCGCTTTCGTCTTGCTGTTCCTGATGGCGCCGCTGCAGTTTATTCCGGTGGCGGGATTGGGCGTGGTGCTGATGTATGCGGCCTGGTCGCTGCTGGATTTTCGCGGCATCTGGATCTTGCGCCGCCGCAACGCGCAGGCTTTCCGCCTGGCGATATTTACCTTCCTCAGCGTCTTGTTGGTCGGGGTGATCAGCGGCATCGGGCTGGCGGTGTTGCTGGGGCTGATGCAGTTTCTGCACACCGTCTTTCGGCCGACGGAACAGCTGCTGGGCGTTAACGACGAAGGCATGATCCATTCTATGGGCAACAACAATGGGGTGAAGGCGGTGCCCGGCGTCATGATGTATCGCTTCAATTCGCCGCTGACCTACTTCAACGTGGCCTACTTCAAACGCCGCATTCTCAATTTGGTCGACAGTACGCCATTCCAGCCGCGCTGGGTGGTGGTGGACGCGGTGGCCAGCTTTACCCATGCCGATATCAGCGTGCTGGCGGCCATCGACGAACTGAAACGCGATCTGTTGCAGCGTAACGTCAAACTGGTGCTGGCCGGGCGCCGCACTGAACTGACGCGCTGGTTCCGCATCAATCGGTTGGGGCGGGACAAGGAGCTGATTTTGGTGCCGGATCTCTATCTGGCGCTAAAGCTGATTCAGAGTAAGGAACAGGCGGAAGCCGCCGCGGTGGGGTAAACAAAAAGGGGCGCGCCGAAGCGTGCCCCTGGGCATTTGTTGCGCCGGCGTCAGCCGCGCAGCAGCATATACAAACGGAACAGATAGATCAGCAGCAGGGCGGAGACCAGGTTGCTTAACGCGGTCAGCACGACGCTGGCCACGTTCGGCGTCAGCACTGACAGATTGCTCACTAAAAACAGCACCAGCAGCTTGGCCGCCAACCACAGCATCATCGCCGGCACAATCACGCGCGCATTGGCGAAGGCCAATTTGCTGCTCAGCTTGAGCGAAGCGAAGACGCCTTTCTTGTCGACGGAGGCGATCACCGGCGCCAACGCGAAGGCGATAGCCATGATCACGCCCGGCACCACGAACAGCGTCAGGCCGAGCTGGATCAGCAAGGTGCAGATAAACAGCAGCAGCAGCAGGCGCGGCAGATCGGGCGCCGAGGCGCCGAGCGCGCGCAGGGCGCTGGTGCGTTGCCCCTGAGACACCAGACGGATCAACGTCAGCATCCCACCGACCAGCAGCACGTTGCCGACCAGCGCGGAGAACGTGGCGGCGGCCGACACTTTCAGCAACACCATCTGCTGTTCCGGCGTCATCTGCTGGATCACGTCCTGAATGCCCATGCCGGTCGACGACGCGAAATCGCTGGTGGAGGCGGCCAGCGTCGCCAACTGTTCGGCATCGGGGCTGAAAGCTTGGTTCAGCAGCACCGAGATAAACGCTGTCAACAGCGCCAGCATCAGGATGCTGGCCAGTTGATTGCGTAAAAAGTTAAAACTGTCACGGTACAAAGCGTTGGCCGTGATAGGCATGCAGACTCCTTGGCGTCGAGAAAACAGAGATAAATCAGTGGGTGATTGTACCCTGTTCCACGCCGCTGTGGCACCCCGCGAATTGCACTACGTCTATTTCTTCAACGATCGTCGTCTCTGGCAACGACAGCGGCAAGGGCACCGGCAAGGGGGGCAGGCCGTAGCGTTCGCGAGCGCGATCGCAGGCTTCGTTGCGCAGGCCGTTTTCACCGGACTGATCGAACTCTCTGCACGGGCTGGGCCGATTAAGATAAATCGAGCACGACACGGCTTTGCCAATCTCGCCGTCCAGCGCGGTGCAGCGCGGAGACTTGCTGTTGGTCCCCTGCATGCAGCGCAGGAACGGGGTCAGAGGCTCCGTCAGGGAAAGGGGAACGGTGCCGCCGCCGTCTTCGGCTTCGGCCCAATAGAATGACACTCGAAAATAACCGCAGCATGCGCCGCAGCTGACACAGGGATTAAGGATTTCGCTCATCTTGATTGCCCGCCGACTCCTCACGGCACCAACCAAAACCAACACGGAAGATGAAATTACCTCAGCCACATTTTTTTCCGCAACTGAAATTTGAACATGTAGATAATTTGCAACAAAATCGTTTTTTTGATGCAGATCAATCCTTGATTTATTAAGCGGTTAGGTAACCTTGTTTTTGGTGGGATTTTAAAATTTTACACATAAGATGTGATCTCGATGGGATCACAAATACCCGAAAGTAGGTATATTCCCCTTCGAGAGATTAACCACACAAATGGAATGGATAATGAAAAAGACAACTCTGGTGGTATTGGCGACGATGATGGCGCCTATGTTGGCAAGTGCGCATCAGGCCGGTGATTTCCTGTTCCGTGCGGGCACCGCGACGGTGCGTCCAAATGCGGGCTCGGACAACGTATTGGGTTTGGGATCGCTGGATGCGAAAAACAATACCCAGCTCGGTTTGACCTTCGGTTATATGGTGACGGACAACATCGGCGTTGAGTTGTTGGCCGCGACACCGTTCCGCCACAAGGTTACCCTGGGCGGCACCGATCTGGCGACCGTTCATCAACTGCCGCCTACACTGATGGCACAATACTACTTCGGCGACAAGCAGGACAAACTGCGTCCTTATCTGGGCGTCGGCGTTAACTACACCACTTTCTTCGACGAGAAGTTCAACGACTACGGCAAAAGCGCCGGGTTGAGCAACCTCGATCTGAAAGACTCCTGGGGCGTGGCGGCGCAGGCCGGTCTGGATTACAACCTGGATGAGCACTGGATGCTGAACATGTCGGTGTGGTGGATGAACATCGAAACCAAAACGCGTTTCAACGACGCGAGCGGTGGGCACCACAGCTTCGATACGCGATTGGATCCGTGGGTGTTTATGTTTGGGGCGGGTTACCGCTTCTGATGAAGGCCGCAAACAGGGAGGCATTGCGCCTCCCTGTGTCGGTATTATTTAACCTGCATGACGTTTTCAACAGATTTCACGCCGGCCACGCCGCGTGTGACCTGCACCGCACGGTTGGCGTCATCGCTTGACGTCACGAAGCCGCTCAACTGCACGCGTCCTTTAAAGGTTTCCACGCTGATTTCGCGCGACTTGATGTTTTTATCCGCCAGCAGCGCCGATTTCACTTTGGTGGTGACCACGGTGTCATCGATATAACCGCCTGTTCCCTCTGATTTCGCCGTCGGTGCGCAAGCGCTCACCGCGACCGCCACAACGGCTGCCATGCACAAGGCCGAAAGGGTTTTAAACAGCTTCATAAATTACTCTCCATGCAATGTTATGGTTGAAATTCGATGCGGTTTTTTCGCCGCAGCGAGCGCATTCCCCAAATCAAACGAAGAAATGCATAGCGAACAATGTTTATTGTGAGACAAGACGCGGGTTTGTTCAAATTTTTGCTGTAAATAAATAGAACAAACTTTGAGGGGAAACAAGCTGTTAAGGCGAGCGCCGGCAAGGCGCTCGCCGAAGGGGATCACGCGCGGGTCGCGTGCTTCATCGCGCTAACGAAGGCCGCCAGCTTGGTCAGCATTTCCGCCGGGTTGGCATGGTGCCGTTCGATGATTTTGACGATTGCCGATCCGGAGATGGCGCCGGCGGCGCCGGCCTGCAGCGCAGCCTTCACCTGCTCGGGCTCGGAGATGCCGAAGCCCTGCAGCGGAGGCGCGGCGTGATACTCGCGCAGCGTGTTCACCAGGTGATGCAGCGGCAACTGCGCCCGGCTTTCGGTGCCGGTGACGCCGGAACGCGACAGCAGATAGGTGTAGCCGCGACCGTGTGAAGCGATCTCACGCAGCAGATCGTCGTCGGCGTTCGGCGGGCAAATGAAGATGGGCGCGATACCGTGGCGCACGGCCGCGGCGCGGAACGGCGCCGATTCTTCAAACGGCACGTCGGCGACCAGCACCGAATCCACGCCCACTTCCGCACAGCGTTGGTAAAAAGCATCGATGCCCTTATGGAACACCAAATTGGCGTACATCAGCAGGCCGATGGGAATGGTCGGGTGCTTCTTACGAATGGCCGCCAGCAGCTCGAAACACTGGGTCGGCGTAACGCCGGCGGCGAAGGCACGCAGCGTCGCGCTCTGGATGGTTGGGCCATCCGCCAACGGGTCGGAGAAGGGGATACCCAGTTCCAGCGCGTCCGCGCCGGCTTCGATCAGGGTGTCGATAATCTGCAGCGACAGCGCCGGATTAGGATCGCCCAGCGTCACGAACGGGACGAAGGCGCCTTCCTTGCTGCTTTCCAGACGCGTGAACAGTTGCTGATAACGTTCCATCAGATTTCTCCCCGTGCTTTCAAAATGTCGTGAACGGTAAATATGTCTTTGTCGCCGCGGCCGGATAGGTTGACCACCAGGATTTGCTCTTTTTGCGGCGTTTCACGGATCATTTTCAGCGCGTGCGCCAGGGCGTGTGAAGATTCCAGCGCAGGGATGATGCCTTCATGGCGCGACAGCGCTTTGAACGCCTCCAACGCTTCGTCGTCGGTGATCGACACGTATTCGGCGCGGCCGGTGCTGTTCAGGTAGGCGTGCTGCGGCCCGACGGACGGGAAGTCCAGCCCGGCGGAGATTGAATAGGATTCTTCAATCTGGCCTTCGGCGGTCTGCATCATCGGCGCCTTCATGCCGAAATAGATGCCGACGTGGCCATGCTTGAGCGGCGCGCCGTGTTGACCGGTTTCGATGCCCAGACCGGCGGGTTCCACGCCGATCAGCCCAACGTCGGCGTCATCGATAAAATCGGCGAACATGCCGATGGCGTTGGAGCCGCCGCCGACGCAGGCGATGACCGCATCCGGCAGGCGGCCTTCGCGCTCCAGCACCTGCGCTTTGGTCTCTTCGCCAATCATGCGCTGGAATTCACGCACGATGGTGGGGTACGGGTGCGGGCCGGCCGCGGTGCCGAGCATATAGTGCGCAGTTTCATAGCTGCCGGACCAGTCGCGCAACGCTTCGTTGCAGGCGTCTTTCAGGGTGGCGGAGCCGCTGTGCACCGGGATCACTTCCGCGCCCATCAGCCGCATGCGGAACACGTTCGGCGACTGGCGCTCAACGTCTTTGGCGCCCATATAGATACGGCATTTCAGGCCGAGCAGCGCGCAGGCCAGCGCCGAAGCGACGCCGTGTTGGCCGGCGCCGGTTTCCGCGATGATCTCGGTTTTGCCCATGCGCTTGGCCAGCAGGGCCTGGCCCAGCACCTGGTTGGTCTTGTGCGCGCCGCCGTGCAGCAGATCTTCCCGCTTCAGATAGAGCTTGGTGTTGCTGCCGGCGGTGAGATTTTTGCACAGCGTCAGCGCCGTAGGGCGGCCCGCGTAGTTCTTCAACAGATCGATGAATTCCGCCTGAAACGCCGGATCGCGCTGAGCGCTGACAAAGGCTTCTTCGAGTTGTTTCAGGGCCGGCATCAGAATTTGCGGCACGTATTGACCACCAAATTCGCCGAAGTAGGGGTTAAGCAGCGTCATGAGAGTTCCCGTCATTATCCGTTATTAATGTAGAGCCGTATTCAGTAAGCGCGCAGGGTTTGGAAGACCGAGGCCAGGCGCGCGGGATCCTTGATGCCCGGTTCGCTTTCCACGCCGGAATTGAAGTCCAGACCGGCGCAGCCGAGCTTGGCCGCTTCGACGCAGTTGTCGGCGCGCAGACCGCCCGCCAGCATAACGTTGGTCAGATCTTCGCCTTGCAATACCGACCAGTCGAAGCGTTGGCCGGTGCCGCCTGCGCCGTTGTCCAGCAGATAGCGATCGACATGCTGCAGATCGCGCGCCGGCACCCGTTCTTTCACGCTCAGCGCTTTCCAGATGCGGCAATCGGCCGGCAAGCGGGCGCGCAGGGCGCTGATATAGGCCTGGTCCTCCGCGCCGTGCAGTTGCACCGCCTGCAGACCGAGGCGCTCCACGGTCAGCGCCACGGTATCGAGCTGGGCGTCGCAGAAGACGCCGACGTACTTCAGCGGCGCGCCGGAAATGACTTCGCGGGCGCGGACGATATCCACATAGCGCGGCGAGCGGCCGACGAAAATCAATCCGCCGTAGATGGCGCCGGCCTGATACGCGGCGGCGGCGTCCTGTGGGCGAGTCAGGCCGCACACTTTATTGTCGCCCAGGATCACACGGCGCACGGCGGCGCGCAGATCGGGTTCCGACATCAGCGCGCTGCCGATCAGGAAACCGTTGGCGTAGTGGCTGAGCTCGCGGATCTGCCCGTAGTTGTTGATGCCCGACTCGCTGATCACCGTCACCCCATGCGGCACGCGCGGCGCCAACTGCCGGGTGCGGCCCAGATCGATGCTCAGATCGCGCAGATCGCGGTTATTGATGCCGACCACGCGGGCTTCCAGCGCGATCGCCCGCTGCAGCTCTTCTTCACTGATCACTTCGGTCAGCACGCCCATATTGAGGCTGTGGGCCACCGCCGCCAGCTGGCGGTATTGTTCGTCGGTCAACACCGACAGCATCAGCAGGATAGCGTCGGCCTGGTAGTAGCGTGCCAGGTAAATCTGATACGGGTCGATGATAAAGTCTTTGCACAACACCGGTTGGCTGACGGTTTTGCTCACCAGCGGCAGGAAATCAAAGCTGCCCTGGAAGTATTTCTCGTCGGTCAGCACCGAGATCGCCGAGGCGAAATCTTTATAGACCGTGGCGATCTCCACCGGATCAAAGTTTTCGCGAATCAGCCCCTTGGAAGGCGAGGCCTTCTTGCATTCGAGAATGAAAGCCGTACGGGTGCCCTGCAGCGCGTGGTAGAAGCTGCGTTCGCTCGGTACGATGTCATTCTGAAAGCCGGCCAGGGGCTGTTGCTGTTGTCGCGCCGCGATCCATTGCGCTTTGTCGCGGACAATCTTGTGTAGCACGGTTTCCTGCATCATTTATCCTCTTGCCGCCAGTGCGATGACACGCTCATAGGCCTGCCCGCTGTTGATCATATCCAGTGCCTGCCGCGCATTTTGGCGCAGGTCTTCATGTCCGAATAACTTCAGAAGCAACGCGACGTTGGCCGCGACCGCCGCGGCGTGCGCCGGCTCGCCTTTACCTTGTAACAGCCGCGCCAAAATGTCACGGTTTTCTTCCGGCGTGCCGCCCAGCAAGGCCTCCAGCGGATAGGTTTCCAATCCGAAGGACTGCGGCGTGAGCTGATAACTGCAGATTTCGCCGTTGTTCAATTCCGCCACGTGCGTCGGGGCGTGGATCGCCACCTCGTCCATGCCGCCGCCGTGAACCACCGCCGCGCGCTGATAGCCCAGCACGCGCAGGGTTTCGGCGATCGGCAGCACCAGTTCCGGGCTGTAAACGCCGATCAGCGCCAGCGGCGGACGCGCCGGGTTGATCAGCGGGCCCAGCACGTTGAACAGCGTGCGGGTCTTCAACTGCTGGCGTACCGGCATGGCGTGACGGAAGCCGGTGTGGTACTGCGGCGCAAACAGGAAGCACACGCCAAGATCGTCCAACGCCTTGCGCGCCTCTTCCGCCGGCAGATCCAGACGGATACCGAATGCCGCCAGCAGATCCGAAGAGCCGGAGCGGCTGGAGACGCTGCGGTTGCCGTGTTTGGCGATTTTCGCGCCGCACGCCGCCGCCACAAAGGCGCTGGCGGTCGAAATATTGATGCTGTTGGTGCCGTCGCCGCCGGTGCCGACGATATCGGCAAACGGGTAGTCAGGGCGCGGGAACGGTTGAGCATCTTCCAGCAGCGCTTTGGCGGCGCCGGCGATCTCTTCCGGGCGCTCGCCGCGGACTTTCATGCTGATCAATGCCGCCGCCAGTTGGCTCGGCTCCAGTTCGCCGCGCACGATGGCGCTGAACAGCTGTTGGCTTTCCTGCTGGCTCATCGATTCAGCGCGGTACAGTTTCTCAAGGATAGGTTGCATCGTCGTGTTCCTTTTATGACTTCGCCAGCGCCCAGGCCAGGGTCTGCTCAAGCAGGCGCGCGCCATGGGTGGTCAGAATCGATTCCGGGTGGAACTGGAAGCCGCATACGCGGCGGCGATCGTCGCGTACCGCCATCACCATCTCGCCGAACCGGGCGTTGACGGTCAGATCGGCCGGGATGTTGCTGCCGACCAGCGAGTGGTAACGCGCCACCGGCAACGGGTTGGCCATGCCGGCGAACATGCCTTCACCGTCGTGAACGATCGCCGAGGCTTTGCCGTGCAGGATTTCCCCCGCCTGGCCGACCTGGCCGCCATAGGCTTCGACGATCGCCTGGTGGCCGAGGCAGATGCCGATGATCGGCAGCCGGCCGCGCAGGCGTTGCAGTAGTTCCGGCATACAGCCCGCTTCGGAAGGGGCTCCGGGGCCGGGCGACAGCATCAGCACCGGCTGTTCCATCTGCGCCAGACGCTCGATGATTACCTCGGCGGCGATCTGGTTACGGTAAATCACCACCTGGTGGCCGCTGGCGCGCAGCTGATCGACCAGGTTGTAGGTAAAGGAGTCGACGTTGTCGAGCAGCAGGATATCGGCCATCAGAACACCTCCTTGGCATGGTGCGCAGTGGCGATGGCGCGCAGCACGGCACGGGCTTTATTACGGGTTTCGTCGGCTTCCGCCTGCGGGATGGAGTCCAGCACGACGCCGGCGCCGGCCTGCACGGTGGCGATGCCGTCTTCGACGTAGGCTGAGCGAATGACGATGCAGGTATCCAGATCGCCGGTGGCGGTAAAGTAGCCTACTGCGCCGCCGTAGCTGCCGCGGCGCGTGCCTTCGGAGGCGGCGATCAGCTGCATCGCCCGTACTTTTGGCGCGCCGCTCAGGGTGCCCATATTCATGCAGGCCTGGTAGGCGTGCAGCACGTCGAGATCGGCGCGCAGGGTGCCCACCACGCGGGAAACCAGGTGCATGACGAACGAATAGCGATCCACTTTGGTCAGGTCGGCCACGTAGCGGCTGCCGGCCTGGCAGATGCGCGCCAGATCGTTGCGCGCCAGATCGACCAGCATCAGGTGCTCGGCCAGCTCTTTGTGGTCGGTGCGCATTTCCAGCTCGATGCGGCTGTCGAGATCCAGATCCAGTGAACCATCGGCTCGGCGGCCGCGCGGGCGGGTGCCGGCGATCGGGTAGATTTCGATCTGGCGATTGCCCGCGTCGTATTTCAGCGCGCTCTCCGGCGAAGCGCCGAACAGGGTGAACTCGTCATCTTGCATGAAGAACATGTACGGGCTGGGATTGTTGTCTTTCAACGTCTGGTAGGCCGCCAGCGGCGCCGGGCACGGCAGGGAGAAGCGGCGCGACGGCACCACCTGGAAAATCTCGCCGTGACGGATCGCTTCCTGCAGCCCGCTGACCACCGCGCCGTACTCTTCGTCGCTCTGGTTGCAGCTCAGCTGCATGTTTTCCAGCTTTTGATGCGGGATTGGCTGCGGGGTTTGTTTCAATTCGGTCTGCAATTGTGCCAGACGCTGCTGCAGGCGTTGTATTTCACTCGCTTGCTCGCTGAAGACGCTGGCCTGCAATCGGGCGGAACCGCGTTGATGATCCAGCACCAGCAGGGTTTCCGCCAGATAGAAGCAGAAGTCCGGGCAACGTTGATCCTGGCGCAGCGTCGGCAGGTTTTCGAAACCGGCGACCAGATCGTAGGCGAACAGGCCGCCCAGCATCACGGCTTCACGCTCGTCCGCCGGGGAGTCGACCAGGGTCAGCAGCGTGCGCAGCGCGTCGAATACCGACAGGGAGCGCAGGCGCGCGTCTTCGTCCTGCACCTCGTCGATCGCCGGGAAGGTCAGCTCGCGGCCGTTTGGGCGCGCCTGAATGCTGACCTCGGGCGGCAGCGCTTCGTCCAGCAGCGGCAGCAGCGCCGCGCCATTGGCGGTGAGCGCCTGCACGCTGACGGTGTGACCCAGCGCGGTGATGCGCAGCGCGCTGTCGATCACCAGCAAGCTCTGCAGATTCTGTTTACTGTTGATTTCCGCCGATTCCAGCAGCAGGGTGGCCGGCCGGGCGCCGCACAGCTGGTGGAAAAGGGTGGTGGGATCGCCCCGGTAACTGGCCTGCGCCTTCAGTAATGTCAATTGTGGTTTGATGTTCATCATCGGTGGTTCCAGTGAATTCTGTCCATAAAAAAGCCCGCATCAGGTGCGGGCTCAGGAAATCTGCATTGTCAGATGACAGCTATGCGCGATTACACCGCCCGCAACAAGAGGGAGGTAAGCCACCAACCGTGAAGAGAAATGTATGTGTTCATTTGCAGACTCTCTTTGTTAACTCTCATCCGACACGGCCACTGCCGTGAACTTGTGTACTAGTTAACTGGTTCGCGAGGGCAAAGTCAACCCCCTTTTTGTACAATGTTTTAGCGGTCAGCGTGAATTCTGTTCATCATCCCGCCCGCGCGCCCAGCCGGGGCAGAATAGATTTCCGTCCGGCCGCCGATCGCAGGTATGATAGAAAACCAAGCCATTGCCGGATAGCCGTTTTGACAGACAGTAACCCTCAATCCACCGCTTTTACCCTGTACGATCTCCACAGCCATACGACCGCCTCCGACGGCTACCTGACGCCGACGCAGCTGGTGCAGCGGGCGGTAGAGATGCGCGTGGGTGTGTTGGCGATCACCGATCACGACACGACCGCCGGGCTGGCCGAGGCCGCCGCCGCCATCGCGGAGCAGGCGTTGCCGTTGCGGTTGGTCAATGGAGTGGAAATCTCGACGCTGTGGGAAAATCATGAAATCCATATTGTTGGGTTGGGTATGGACGTCGCGCATCCGGCGCTGGTGGCGCTGTTGGCGGAACAAACCGAACGCCGCAACCGGCGGGCGCAGGAGATCGGCGTGCGGCTGGGCAAGGCGCGTATTCCCGACGCCTATGCCGGCGCCCAGCGCCTGGCCGGAGCCGGCGCGGTGACCCGCGGCCATTTCGCCCGTTACCTGGTGGAGATCGGTGTGGCGGACAATATGGCTCAGGTGTTCAAGAAATACCTGGCCAAGGGGAAAACCGGCTATGTACCGCCGCAGTGGTGTACAATAGAACAAGCCATTGATGCGATTCATCAATCGGGCGGCCAGGCGGTGATGGCGCACCCGGGCCGTTACGATTTGACCGCGAAATGGCTGAAACGCTTGCTGGCGCATTTCGCCGAACACGGCGGCGACGCCATGGAAGTGGCGCAGTGTCAGCAGGCGCCGCATGAGCGCACTCAGCTGGCGAAATACGCGCAAGACTACCGCCTGTTGGCCTCGCAAGGCTCTGATTTCCATCAACCTTGCTCGTGGATCGAACTGGGGCGCAAGCTGTGGCTGCCGGGCGGCGTCGAGCCGGTGTGGCGCGATTGGCCGCAACCGGGCCAGGCGGTCTGATTTTACGCGCGTGGCAACGCGCGCGGGCATCATTTTAGGAGCAAGTCATGAGTCAGCTTTTTTATATTCACCCGGACAACCCGCAGCCGCGCCTGATCAACCAGGCGGTAGAGGTGCTGCGCAAAGGGGGGGTGATCGTTTATCCCACCGATTCCGGCTATGCGCTGGGCTGCATGCTGGAAGAGAAGGCGGCGATGGAGCGCATTTGCCGCATCCGTCAGCTGGACGGCAACCACAACTTTACCCTGATGTGCCGCGATCTGTCCGAGTTGTCGACCTATGCTCACGTCGATAATACGGCGTTCCGTCTGATCAAAAACAATACGCCGGGCAACTACACGTTCATTCTGAAAGCGACCAAAGAAGTGCCGCGCCGCCTGATGAATGAAAAGCGCAAAACCATCGGCCTGCGCGTGCCGTCGAACCCGATCGCGCTGGCGCTGTTGGAGGCGTTGAACGAACCGATGATGTCCACCACGCTGATGCTGCCGGGCAATGATTTCGCCGAGTCCGATCCGGAAGAGATCAGCGATCATTTGGGTAAGGTGGTCGATCTGGTGATCCACGGCGGCTTCCTCGGCCAACAGCCGACCACGGTTATCGATCTGACCGAATCCTCGCCGGAAGTGGTGCGCGAAGGCGCCGGCGACGCGGCGCCTTTCCGCTGATGTAAAATATTGCCACCTTGCCCATTGTCTGAAAAACGGCTGAAGCGACGCTATTTCGCGTGAAAGCCGCTATTCTTTAAGACTTCAGAATTGATAATGGGCAGGATGCGCAGCAATGATTAAACAGGTTTCTTTTTTAGCGGCCTTATTATTTTCCTCAATGGCAAATGCGGGTTTTTATTCGGGCAGCGGTTTGCTGGCGGAATCCGGCGGTTACGTAAAAAATAAAAGCGGTGAAGCTACCGTGGCCGAAGCGCTGAATGGCGGCATGTTTATGGGATACGTCGCCGGCGTATTCGATACCTATTCCATGCAGGGCAATCGCAATATCTGCCCAGAGGCCGGAATGAGCATCGGCGTAGCCGCCGACGCGGTAATGCAGTACTTGAACGAACATCCCGAGCAACTGCATTATTCCGCACCGTCGGTGATTATGCTGGCGTTGAGCGCCGCCTATCCCTGCGTGCGCCATTAAATTCCCTTTCCAATAAGTGCGCATTTTTTCATAAGGTGCGCTCGGGGCTTTTCCGCACGAACTTCAATAGATCACGACCTGCTGCGCTGTCACCCTTAGCCCGTCGGTAATTCCCGAACGGGTCGGGGAGAGACGTGCAGGAGGTAATATGACCGCATTTCACAGTGCCAACATGACGCTCGATTATCAGGATATCGGCTCAGGGCCGCTCACGTTGGTGTTGCTGCCCGGCTGGTGCGAACCGAAAACCGTGTTTGAGCCGTTCATCGCGCTGGCGGCCGAACGCTATCGGACGATCAGTCTCGATTGGCGTGGCCACGGCCTGTCGTCAAAAGCGGCGGAGATGTCGCTGACGGCGGACGATTTGCTGGAGGATGTGCGCCAACTGCTGACGGCGCTGCGTTTGGACAACGTGATCACCCTGTCGGTGGCGCACGCCAGCTGGTTGGCGGTGGCGTTGGCCGAGGCGTTGCCGCAGCAGGTGCGGGGCATGGTGTTTCTCGATTGGATCATGACGCACCCGGAGCCGGCGTTCTTTGCGGCGGTGAGCCGCATGCAACAGCCGCAGCAGTGGTTGGCGGCGCGCGACGCCTTGTTCGACTTCTGGCAGGGCGGCATCCGCCACGGTCGGGTCAAACGCCATCTGGAGGTCGAGATGGCGCAGGAGGATGACCGGCTCTGGCGCGCCGCCGGCGTGGCCATCGAACAGGCCTACCGGCAATTCGGTTCGCCGCTGCAACGCCTGGCGGGGATGAGCGCGCCGCCGCCGTGCCGGCATATTTACTCGCTGGATCGCCGCGATGACTATCTGCGGCAACAGCAGGCATTTGCCGCCGAGCGGCCGTTTTTCTCCGTGGCGCGATTAGAAGAGGCCCGCACTCACCTCGGCATTCTGGAACGGCCCGACGCGGTGCTGAGGGCGGTGGAGGACTTCTTGGCGCCGTGAACGCCGCTTGGGGTCACCGCCGATAAAGTGGGTTTCAACACCTTAGAAAGCCTGTATAATGCGCGGTTCGATCCTGATAAACGTATTATTACCGTTGCGGCGATTGGCCGCGGCGGTTATCCCCCCGACGCCTGTGAAGGCGACATTAGAGGTTGCTCAATGAGCGAAAAGTTACAGAAAGTATTAGCGCGCGCCGGGCACGGCTCGCGTCGTGAAATCGAAACCATGATTGAAGCCGGGCGCGTCAGCGTCGACGGCAAGGTCGCCAAGCTGGGCGATCGCGTTGAAGTGACCCCGGCGATGAAAATTCGTCTGGATGGCCATGTCCTGTCGATCAAAGAGTCCGAAGAAGTGGTCTGCCGCGTGCTGGCTTACTACAAACCGGAAGGTGAGCTGTGTACCCGCAGCGATCCTGAAGGCCGCCCGACGGTGTTCGATCGCTTGCCGAAGCTGCGCGGTTCGCGCTGGGTGGCGGTAGGGCGCCTGGACGTCAACACCTCCGGTCTGCTGCTGTTCACCACCGATGGCGAACTGGCCAACCGTCTGATGCACCCAAGCCGTGAAGTGGAACGCGAGTACGCGGTGCGCGTGTTCGGCCAGGTCGACGATGCGAAAGTGAAGCAACTGAGCAAAGGCGTGCAACTGGAAGACGGCCCGGCCGCGTTCCGCACCATCAGCTTCCAGGGCGGTGAAGGCCTCAACCAATGGTACAACGTGACCCTGACCGAAGGCCGCAACCGTGAAGTGCGTCGCCTGTGGGAAGCGGTGGGCGTGCAGGTGAGCCGCCTGATCCGCGTACGCTACGGCGATATCGATCTGCCGAAAGGCCTGCCGCGCGGCGGCTGGGCCGAGCTGGACCTGCCGGCGATCAACTACCTGCGCGAGCTGGTGGAATTGAAACCGGAAACGGTCAGCAAGATGCCGGTGGAGCGTGAGCGCCGCCGCGTGAAGGCTAACCAAATCCGTCGCGCGGTCAAGCGTCACTCGCAGGTGGCCGGCAGCGGCCGTCGCAGTGCGCCGGGCAGCAAACCGAGTAAATCGGGCAAACCGAGCAAACGCAGCTAATCCCGTCATTCTGGCCCCGTTCGGGGCCAGAACGTTTTGTTACCAATCGATCCCCTGTTGCGCCTTGATGCCCGCGTCGAACGCGTGTTTCACCGGCCGCATCTCCGTAACCGTATCCGCCATTTCCAGCAGCTCGCGATGGCAACCGCGCCCGGTCAGTATCACCGTTTGGTGCGCAGGGCGCTGCCGCAGCGCTTCTTTGAGCTCTTCCAGCTCCAGATAGCCGTAGGTCAACATGTAGGTCACTTCGTCCAGCAGCACCAGATCCAGGCCGCTGTCGGCCAGCATGCGTTTGCCGTGCTGCCACACCGCCTGGCAGGCGGCGGTGTCGCCTGCCTTGTTCTGCGTCTCCCAGGTGAAGCCGGTAGCCATCACCTGAAATTCAACGCCATGTTGCTGCAGCAGGTTTTTTTCGCCATTGGGCCACTCGCCCTTGATGAACTGGATCACCCCGGCGCGCATGCCGTGACCGACTGCGCGGGTGACGGTGCCGAAGGCGGCGGTGGTTTTGCCTTTGCCGTTGCCGGTAAACACCAGCAGCAGGCCGCGGGTGTCCTGCGCCGCGGCGATGCGTGCATCGACCTGTTCTTTCAGGCGCTGCTGGCGCTGTTGATGACGATCTTCCGCCATGAAACGCTCCTTATTATTCGGCCGCGCCGGGTTTGCGGTTCGGCTGGGCGTCGAAGCTCATGCCGGTTTTTCGCCGGCTGTCCTCGCCCATCAGATACAGGTACAGCGGCATGATGTCAGCCGGGGTTTTCAGCTTGTTTTTGTCTTCGTGCGGGAAGGCGGATGCGCGCATTTTGGTGCGAGTTCCGCCCGGATTGATGCAGTTTACCCGCAAATTACGATTTTTGTATTCATCGGCCAATACCTGCATCATGCCTTCGGTGGCGAACTTCGACACCGCATAAGCGCCCCAGTCGGCGCGGCCGGTGCGCCCGACGCTGGAACTGGTGAACACCAGCGACCCGGCGTGGGATTTCAGCAGCAGCGGCAGCAGCGCCTGAGTCAGCATAAAGGTGGCGTTGACGTTAACCTGCATCACCTCTTGCCACATGGTTATTGACAGGTCGGCCATCGGCGCAATGTCGCCCAGCAGGCCGGCGTTGTGCAGCACGCCGTCCAGGCGCGGGATTTGGCGTGCCAGATCGTCGGCTATCTGCCGGCATTGCTCCGGCGTGGCGTGCAGCAAGTCGAGCGTGACCACCAGGGCCGGGGCGCCGCCCTGGGCCGCGATCTCTTGTTGTACCGCCAGCAGTTTGCTTTCGGTGCGTCCCAGCAGCACTAACTGGGCGCCGAAGCGAGCGTAGGTCAGCGCCGCTTCGCGGCCGATGCCGTCTCCGGCGCCGGTGACCAAAATAATGCGTTGTTCGAGCAGATCTTGTTTGGGTTGGTAATGCACGATAAATCCTCGCCTGGGTGGCTGTTCTCCCGCGTATCGTGGGGAGCAAGGGTGAAACGCGCGGCCAGGGCGGGAGCGAGAGCTCGACCTTCTGCGGGCCGCGCAGCGAATCTGTCTCATCATATTGATGAATAATGGGTGTTATATGCCTTAATCCGTACGCATTTTCAATGCGTAGCAGGCTGAAATGGCATTCTTTTGTAACAAAAGCGGCGCGGCGGCGGCTTGGTTCGGCCTTGAATCGTCCCCATAGTGACGTGCAGAACGCAATGAATTTTCATTTAGCCGCGACAGCAGGCGCTGCGGTTGGCTAAAATGGAAAGAATCATACTAACAACCTGTAAATAAAGGCGGAATCTGTGGAGTTTATATCTGTTTATGGCCTGTTTCTGGCCAAGGTCGCCACGGTGGTGCTCGCCATCGCCGCGTTGGCCATACTGGCGGTCAGTCTGGGGCAACGCAAGAGCCGCCAGAAAGGGGAGCTGCAGCTGACCGATCTCGGTGAACAGTATCGCGAAATGCAGCGCGATATGCGCCTGGCGCGTATGGATACTGCCGAGCAAAAGGTTTGGCTGAAACAGTTCAAGAAGCAGACCAAATCTGATGACAAATTGAAGAAGCAGCGCGCCAAATCCGGCGCGGTGGAAGTGGACAAGCCGTGCCTGTACGTGTTGGACTTCAAGGGCAGCATGGATGCGCACGAGGTGACGTCGCTGCGCGAAGAGATCTCCGCGGTGCTGGCGGTGGCCTCGGCGCAGGATGAAGTCCTGCTGCGTCTGGAAAGCCCGGGCGGGGTGGTGCACGGCTACGGCCTGGCGGCTTCGCAGCTGGAGCGCTTGCGCAAAGGCGGCATCCGCCTGACGGTGGCGGTGGATAAAGTGGCGGCCAGCGGCGGCTACATGATGGCCTGTGTCGCGGATCGCATCGTGGCGGCGCCGTTCGCCATCATCGGTTCCATCGGCGTGGTGGCGCAGATCCCGAATTTCCACCGCCTGCTGAAGAAAAACGACATCGACGTGGAGCTGCATACCGCCGGGCAGTTTAAACGTACGCTGACGCTGTTCGGTGAAAATACCGAGCAGGGGCGCGAGAAGTTCCGCGAAGATCTGAACGAAACGCACGAGCTGTTCAAACGCTTCGTGCACGAGCAGCGCCCGTCGCTGGACATCGACAGCGTCGCCACCGGTGAGCACTGGTTCGGGACCCAGGCCAAAGAGAAAGGCCTTATCGACGCCATCGGCACCAGCGACGATTTGTTGATCGCCGAGTTGGATAACCACGAAGTGATCGCCGTGCGCTATGCGCGTCGTAAACGTTTGATGGATCGTTTCACCGGCAGCGCGGCGGAAAGCGTCGATCGTTTGCTGTTGCGCTGGTGGCAGCGCGGGGAAAAGCCGTTGTTGTAAGGCGAGAAGTGCAGGAATCAACGGGGGCCAGGCGCCCCCGTTTTGTTTTCTCAATCGACCAAATGGTATTTTTCCGAAAGCAGGTGAGCCAAATGTTTAAACATATTAAATACGGCGGTGGTTTTGGCGGTGGGCAATCCATCGGCATCTAAAAAGTATTCGCCGCGAAAAACTAAAACGCCGCTTTTTTGTTCAACGTCGGTGGCGATCATGCCGTGCAGATAATCTTCGTGTTGGCGGATGATGTTATTTGCTTCCGCCAGCAGGGCCTCGCGGCCGATAGGTGCAGTATTCTTGTGCATTTATTAGACTCCAAACAAAAAACGCTGCGCATATTCTAACGCCGGTTCGCTTTTATCCGCAAACCGACTAAGGTTTATTTGCCGTCTGGATGGCCATGGGCGGCGGCCGGTTGGCGAAATCTGCCTTTCCGTGCTAATTAGGTTGCGTGACGCTTTTTATCAGGTACAGTGTGGGATTTTGCGGCGTCGGGTGGAAGGTTTTGTTTACGCCATGAATAAAAATCACGCAGCCATACTTCTGGGCATGGGTGAATAGCAGGCAGGATCAACAACTTGCGTTCAGGTTGAGCAGTTGGGCAACCAAAAGAAAAAAATCTGTTGATCTCTTGCCAGACTGCCGCAATATAAAAAAAGAGACACGAATTGCCGCGGCACGGCGAGATAAAAGACTTCTTTTTAGAAGAAATAAATTAGGTAAAGGTAAATATGGGTAAAGCTCTCGTAATAGTTGAGTCCCCGGCAAAAGCCAAAACTATTAATAAATATTTAGGAAGTGACTACGTGGTGAAGTCCAGCGTCGGTCATATCCGTGATTTGCCGACCAGTGGCTCAGCCAGCAAAAAGAGCGCTGACTCAACCGAAGACAAAGCCAAGAAAAAAGTTAAAAAAGATGAGAAGGCGGCGCTGGTAAATCGCATGGGCGTCGACCCTTACCACGGCTGGAAAGCGCATTATGAAATCCTGCCGGGTAAAGAAAAAGTGGTCGCCGAGTTAAAATCGTTAGCGGAAAACGCCGACCACATTTATCTCGCAACCGACCTTGACCGCGAAGGGGAAGCCATCGCCTGGCACCTGCGGGAAGTGATCGGTGGGGATGACAAACGCTTTAGCCGCGTGGTGTTTAACGAAATCACCAAAAACGCGATCCAACAGGCGTTCAAACAGCCGGGCGAGTTGAACATTGACCGCGTCAACGCGCAGCAGGCGCGCCGATTTATGGACCGCGTGGTGGGCTATATGGTCTCGCCGCTGCTGTGGAAAAAAATCGCCCGCGGCCTGTCCGCCGGCCGCGTACAGTCGGTGGCGGTGCGCCTGGTGGTTGAGCGTGAGCGCGACATCAAGGCGTTCGTGCCGGAAGAGTACTGGGAGCTGCATGCCGATCTGCTGGCGAAGGGTGACACCGCGCTGCAGATGGAAGTGACCCATGCGCACGACAAACCGTTCAAGCCGGTCAACCGCGAGCAGACGCACGCCGCGGTCAAGTTGCTGGAAAAAGCCCGCTACACGGTGCTGGATCGCGAAGACAAACCGACCAGCAGCAAGCCGGGCGCGCCTTTCATTACCTCCACGCTGCAACAGGCCGCCAGCACCCGCCTGAGCTTCGGCGTGAAGAAAACCATGATGATGGCGCAACGGCTGTATGAAGCCGGTCACATCACCTATATGCGTACCGACTCCACCAACCTGAGCCAGGATGCGCTCAACATGGTGCGTGGCTACATCGGCGACAACTTCGGCGATAAATACCTGCCGAAGGCGCCGAATCAGTACAGCAGCAAAGAGAATTCGCAGGAAGCGCACGAAGCGATCCGTCCTTCGGACGTGAACGTGCTCGCCGAGCAGCTCAAAGACATGGAAGCGGACGCGCAGAAGCTGTATCAGCTGATCTGGCGTCAGTTCGTCGCCTGCCAGATGACGCCGGCGCAATACGATTCCACCACGCTGACGGTGAAAGCCGGCGATTATCAGCTGCGCGCCAAGGGCCGTACGCTGCGCTTTGACGGCTGGACCAAGGTGATGCCGGCCCTGCGCAAAGGCGATGAAGATCGCACGTTGCCGTTCGTCGAAATCGGCAGCGAGCTGGATCTGCAGAAACTGATCCCGAGCCAGCACTTCACCAAGCCGCCGGCGCGCTACAGCGAAGCCTCGCTGGTGAAAGAGCTGGAAAAACGCGGCATCGGCCGTCCGTCCACTTACGCCTCCATCATCTCGACCATTCAGGATCGCGGTTATGTGCGGGTGGAAAGCCGCCGTTTCTATGCCGAGAAAATGGGTGAGATCGTCACCGATCGTCTGGAAGAGAACTTCCGCGAGCTGATGAACTATGACTTCACCGCGCGCATGGAAGACGGCCTCGATGAGGTCGCCAACAACCAGGCCGAGTGGAAAGCGGTGCTGGACGAATTCTTCGTCGACTTCAGCGAGCAGCTTGAAACGGCGGAGAAGGATCCGGAAGAAGGCGGCATGCGGCCTAACCAGATGGTGATGACCAGCATCGACTGCCCGACCTGCGGCCGCAAGATGGGCATCCGTACCGCCAGCACCGGGGTCTTCCTCGGCTGTTCCGGCTACGCGCTGCCGCCGAAGGAACGTTGCAAAACCACCATCAACCTGGTGCCGGAAGCGGAAGTGCTCAACATCCTCGAAGGCGACGACGCGGAAACCAACGCGCTGCGCGCCCGCCGCCGCTGCCAGAAATGCGGTACGGCGATGGACAGCTATCTGATCGACAACCAGCGCAAGCTGCACGTCTGCGGTAACAACCCGGCGTGTGACGGCTATGAGATCGAAGAGGGCGAGTTCCGTCTGAAAGGCTATGATGGCCCGGTGGTGGAGTGCGACAAGTGCGGCTCGGAAATGCACCTGAAAATGGGGCGTTTCGGCAAGTACATGGGCTGCACCAACGAGAACTGCAAAAACACCCGCAAGATCCTGCGTAACGGCGATGTCGCGCCGCCGAAGGAAGATCCGGTGCCGTTGCCGGAGCTGCCGTGCGAGAAGTCCGACGCCTATTTCGTGCTGCGTGACGGCGCTGCCGGCGTGTTCCTGGCGGCCAACACCTTCCCTAAATCGCGCGAGACCCGCGCGCCGCTGGTGGAGGAACTGGCTCGCTTCAAGGATCGTCTGCCGGAGAAACTGCGCTACCTGGCCGATGCGCCGGTGGCGGATGCCGAAGGCAACAAAACCCTGGTGCGTTTCAGCCGTAAAACCAAGCAGCAGTACGTCTCCTCTGAAAAAGACGGCAAGGCGACCGGTTGGTCCGCGTTCTACGTGGACGGCAAGTGGGTCGAAGGCAAGAAGTAAGGCCGATGTCCTGCCCGCAAGATGAAAAACCAGCCCTGGCGGCTGGTTTTTTTATTGGTGAAAAGGGGCAAACGGATCTATCCTTTGCTGTTTTTATCCCTCCGACACCGCCGTTTCACGTTGATACCCATGCAAAATAATCGTTATCATAGTGTGACGCGGATCTATACTTGAAGCTGCATCGTGGTATAGTGGTTATATAAAAAGTTTTTTTATTATTAAAGCTTATTAACAACGGCGTTTTCTTCACCATCAGGGTAGAACACGGGGTTTATGGCTTGTGAGTTTCAGCATACCGGGGCGACACCGATATACCTGGCTGCGGGTAAGCCGCAGTGTTTAACCTAGGATGGTATAAGATATGAAATTGCAGCAGCTTCGTTACATTGTGGAAGTGGTTAACCACAACCTGAATGTCTCCTCGACGGCAGAAGGGCTCTATACCTCTCAACCCGGCATCAGTAAACAGGTGCGCATGCTCGAAGATGAGCTGGGCATCCAGATTTTCGCCCGCAGCGGCAAGCACCTGACCCAGGTCACCCCGGCCGGCCAGGAAATCATTCGCATCGCGCGTGAAGTGCTGTCCAAGGTAGACGCCATCAAGGCCGTCGCCGGTGAACACACCTACCCGGACAAAGGCTCGCTGTACGTCGCCACCACGCATACCCAGGCTCGCTACGCCTTGCCCAACGTGATTAAAGGCTTCATCGAGCGTTACCCGCGTGTCTCGCTGCACATGCATCAGGGCTCGCCGACGCAGATCGCCGAAGCGGTCTCCAAGGGCACCGCAGATTTCGCCATCGCCACCGAAGCGCTGCACCTGTATGACGATCTTATCATGCTGCCGTGCTACCACTGGAACCGTGCGGTGGTGGTGAAGCCCGATCATCCTTTGGCGGGCAAAAGCAGCATCAGCATTGAAGAACTGGCGGCTTACCCGATCGTCACTTACACCTTCGGCTTTACCGGTCGTTCGGAGCTGGACACCGCCTTCAACCGCGCCGGCCTGACGCCGCGCATCGTCTTTACCGCCACTGACGCCGACGTGATTAAAACCTATGTGCGTTTGGGATTGGGGGTAGGGGTGATCGCCAGCATGGCGGTGGATCCGGTGCAGGATCCGGATCTGGTGACGGTGGATGCGCGCGATATCTTCACCTACAGCACCACTAAAATCGGCTTCCGCCGCAGCACCTTCCTGCGCAGCTACATGTACGACTTCATTCAGCGCTTCGCGCCGCACCTGACGCGCGACGTGGTCGACAGCGCAGTGGCGCTGCGCTCCAACGAAGAGATTGAAGCGATGTTCAAGGACATCAAGCTGCCGATTAAGTAATCGTTGACGATATCAAATCAAACCCGGTTAGGCGCCTGCCAAACCGGGTTTTTTTAGCACGGAAACCCGCACCTTCCTTGTTTGTCAGGATCATCCTGAAAAACTGCCGTCCTCTTTTCAATCCGTTCACCTCTAAGTAGACTGCAAAACGTTCGGATCATTGAATAAGGAAATTCAACGTTATGCAGATATGCAGGCTTAACTACGCTGATTTATCGAGTGATTTCCAGATCCTTCGGGATGCGCTGCTAAGGCGTAGAAAGGTGAGAGTGCCTGGAGGTCGAGGGCTGATGGCGTACGGTCGTATAGATGTTCAAGGCGAGCCTGATTACAGTAAATGCGTGGTATCACAATGAAAAAAAGTCTCTGGATTGTTCTGTTCTTGTTGCTAACCTTTTTGTTGTTGCGCTACCTGCCAGACGGAATTTTCGACAGCTTCGTTTCCAACAACATAGAAATTAGCGGTGATGGTGAAATAGGGATGAATAATTTCGACTCGGCTGTCATTGCCATTAAATTGGGTGTCTCTGCTATCATTGCTGCAGTTGTGCTCACAGTATGTCGCCGCCTGGTGCGCAAACCCCGCTAAAGCCGCGAGATTTTCCCTGCCAAAACGCCGCCTCGTTGCGGCGTTTTCGTTGACGCGTAGCCTAACCCCTTGGCTGCGCTCGCACTTCCTTCTTCTTGATTGTTCTCACCTATCGCTGTGATCAAATCGTGTTGTTATCAAAACGTTAACTTATCTTTGTGGTATCTTTAAACAAGACCTCACTGATTACCCTGTTTTAATCACAATAAGAAATGGAGGAGCTATGTCGTCCGATCTTCGTGAAACAAGTCTGGATAAGCTGGTTGCGCTGAATAGCGAATATTACTACTACAGTCTGCCGCTGGCGGCGAAGCAGCTGGGTGATATCGACCGGTTGCCGAAATCAATGAAAGTGCTGTTGGAGAACCTGCTGCGCCATGTGGATGGCGATACCGTGCAGGTTGACGACCTCAAGGCCATCGTCGCCTGGTTGCAAACCGGCCATGCTGACCGTGAGATCGCCTACCGTCCGGCGCGCGTGCTGATGCAGGATTTTACCGGCGTCCCGGCGGTGGTGGATCTGGCGGCGATGCGTGAAGCGGTGCGGCGGCTGGGCGGCAATGTCGACCAGGTGAACCCGCTGTCACCGGTGGATCTGGTGATTGACCACTCGGTTACCGTCGATGAATTCGGCGATGACAACGCCTTCGAAGACAACGTTCGTATCGAAATGCAGCGCAACCACGAGCGCTACACCTTCCTGCGCTGGGGGCAGAAAGCCTTCAACCGTTTCCGCGTGGTGCCGCCAGGCACCGGCATCTGCCACCAGGTCAATCTCGAATACCTCGGCCAAACGGTGTGGCACAGCGACGAAAGCGGTCGCCGCGTGGCCTATCCGGATACGCTGGTGGGCACCGATTCCCACACCACCATGATCAACGGCCTGGGCATTCTCGGCTGGGGCGTCGGCGGTATCGAAGCGGAAGCGGCGATGCTGGGCCAGCCGGTGTCGATGCTGATCCCGGACGTCGTCGGCTTTAAGCTGACCGGCAAGCTCCGCGAGGGCATTACCGCCACCGACCTGGTGCTGACGGTCACCCAAATGCTGCGTAAGCACGGCGTTGTCGGCAAGTTCGTCGAGTTTTACGGCGACGGCCTGGCCGATCTGCCGTTGGCGGACCGGGCGACCATCGCCAATATGTCGCCGGAGTTCGGCGCCACCTGCGGTTTCTTCCCGGTAGATGACGTCACGCTCGGCTACATGAAACTCAGCGGCCGCAGCGCCGAACAAATCGCGCTGGTGGAAGCCTACGCCAAGGCGCAGGGCATGTGGCGCAACCCGGGGGATGAGCCGGTCTTCACCAGCTCGCTGGCGCTGGATATGTCGACGGTCGAGGCCAGCCTCGCCGGGCCGAAACGCCCGCAGGATCGCGTCGCGCTGCCGAATGTGCCGCAGGCGTTCAAGGCCGCTACCGAGTTGGATATCGGCGGCCACAAGACCAAGGCAGACAGCAAACCCTTTACGCTGGATGGGCAGCAGCACGAGCTGCACGACGGCGCGGTGGTGATCGCGGCGATCACCTCCTGCACCAACACCTCCAACCCGAGCGTGATGATGGCGGCTGGCCTGCTGGCGAAAAACGCCGTCAAGAAAGGGCTGCGCAGCAAACCTTGGGTAAAAACGTCGTTGGCGCCGGGTTCCAAAGTGGTGACCGACTACTTCGACAGCGCCAAGCTCACCGCTTATCTGGAAGAACTGGGGTTCAACCTGGTGGGATATGGCTGTACCACCTGTATCGGCAACTCCGGGCCGCTGCCGGATCCTATCGAGCAGGCGATCAAAGAGGGCGATCTGACCGTGGGCGCGGTGCTGTCGGGCAACCGTAACTTCGAAGGGCGCATCCACCCGCTGGTGAAAACCAACTGGCTGGCCTCACCGCCGCTGGTTGTGGCGTATGCGCTGGCGGGCAGCATGAAGATCGACCTGACCAAAGAGCCGCTGGGCGAGGGCAATGACGGTCAACCGGTCTACCTGAAGGACATCTGGCCGAGCAGCCAGGACATTGCTCAGGCGGTGGAAGAAGTGCGCACCGAGATGTTCCACAAAGAATACGGCGAAGTGTTCGATGGCGACGCCAACTGGCAGGCGATCCAGGTGACCGGTTCGGCGACCTATCAATGGCAGGAGGATTCTACCTATATCCGCCATCCTCCGTTTTTCAGCACCATGAAGGTGAAGCCGGATCCGGTGCAGGACATCAAGGACGCGCGCATTCTGGCGATTCTGGCCGATTCGGTGACCACCGACCACATCTCGCCGGCGGGCAACATCAAGCGCGACAGCCCGGCGGGGCGTTACCTGAGCGAGCACGGCGTGGCGCCGCAGGATTTTAACTCCTACGGTTCGCGCCGCGGAAACCATGAAGTGATGATGCGCGGCACCTTCGCCAACATCCGCATCCGCAACGAAATGGTGCCGGGCGTGGAGGGGGGCTATACCCGCTATATTCCGTCGCAGCAGCAACTGTCGATCTACGACGCCGCCATGCAGTACCAGCAGGAGCAAGTGCCGCTGGCGGTGATCGCCGGTAAAGAGTACGGTTCCGGCTCCAGCCGCGACTGGGCGGCGAAAGGGCCGCGCCTGCTGGGCGTGCGGGTGGTGATCGCCGAATCCTTCGAGCGTATTCACCGCTCCAACCTGATCGGCATGGGTATTTTGCCGCTGGAGTTCCCGCAGGGCGTGACGCGCAAAACGCTGGGGCTGACCGGGGACGAGCAGATCAGCGTCGGCGGCCTGCAACAGCTGCAGCCGGGCCAGACGGTGCCGGTACATATCACCTATGCCGACGGGCGCAAGGAGGTGATCGACACCCGTTGCCGCATCGATACCGGCAATGAGCTGACCTACTACGAAAACGACGGCATCCTGCACTACGTAATCAGGAAAATGCTGTAAATCGGGCAGTAAAAAGGGCGCCGCAAGGCGCCCTGATGGTTTTCACCGTGGCGGCGATCACTTCTGGTCGAGCAAATGGCCCATTTTGGCGGCCTTGGTGGCCAGATAGTGTTCGTTCTTCGGATTGCGGCCGACGATCAGCGGCACGCGCTCGCTGATATTGATACCGGCTTCGGTCAGGATCTCGACCTTTTTCGGATTGTTGGTCAGCAAGCGCACCGCGTCGACGCCCAGCAGTTTGAACATGTCGGCGCACAGGGTGAAGTCGCGTTCGTCGGCGGCGAAGCCGAGCTGATGGTTGGCTTCCACGGTGTCTGCGCCCTTATCCTGCAGGGCATAGGCGCGGATCTTGTTCAACAGGCCGATATTGCGGCCCTCCTGGCGATGATAAAGCAGGATGCCGCGGCCTTCTTCGGCGATCTGCTCCAGCGCGGCTTCCAGCTGAAAACCGCAGTCGCAGCGCAGGCTGAACAACGCGTCGCCGGTCAGACATTCGGAATGCACGCGTGCGAGCACCGGCGCTTCACCGGAAATATCACCGAAAACCAGCGCCAGATGATCGTGCCCGGTCGCCAGTTCTTCGAATCCTACCATCAGGAAATCGCCCCAAGGTGTCGGCAGTTTAGCCTCTGCCACCCGTTTAAGCTGCATGTCACTCTCCACAAAAACCTACGATTCAATCATTGTCGCGCATCCTAAGTCCGGTTAGTGCATTGACCAAGACTAAAACGTGCTACGCCGATCTCTATTTCGTTAATTATCGGCTATTTTGCCACAACTTCTTGCCGGGCGGTGCTCAGCAAACCAGCAGATGGCGTTTTCTGGCCACCTATTATTGCGATAGATTGTCTATCTGTTTAATTTTTCGCGTGTTATCAAGATTGCACTCTTGTTACACTGCAGCCTGATTCACGCAGAGGAAAACGGGAATGTATGAGATAGCAAAACGCACGGCGGGCGGCGCGTTGCTGCTGTTGTTGATGCCGCTGGCGGTCTGGGTATCCGGCTGGCACTGGCAACCCGGCGGCAATGACCGGCTGCTGAAAGCGCTGTACTGGGTGACCGAAACCGTGACCTCGCCGTGGGGCATTCTGACCAGCGCGATCCTCTGCGGTTGGTTTTTGTGGTGCCTGCGCTTTCGGCTGAAGCCGGCCATCGGTCTGGCGATGCTGCTTTTCGCCGCGCTGTTGATTGGGCAGGGCGTGAAGTCGTTGATCAAGGATCGGGTGCAAGAGCCGCGTCCTTTCGTGGTGTGGTTGGAGCAAACCCACGGCGTGGACGGCAAGTATTTCTACTCGCTGCAGCGCAAAGAGCGCAGCGCGCTGGTGCGCGAGCAACTGCAAGACCAGTCGCTGGTGCCGGGCTGGCTGCGCAAGCACTGGCAGTTTGAAACCGGCTTTGCTTTTCCGTCGGGGCACACCATGTTCGCCGCCACCTGGGCGCTATTGGGCGTAGGGCTGCTGTGGCCGCGCCGCCATTACAAAACCGTCGCGATCCTGATGGTGTGGGCGGCCGGGGTAATGGGCAGCCGCTTGCTGCTGGGCATGCACTGGCCGCGCGATCTGGCGATGGCCACGTTGATCAGTTGGTTGCTGGTGGTGATCACCTGCTGGCTGGCGCAGCGCTGGTTCGGTCCTCTGACGCCGCCGCCGCAAGAGCAGCAGGAAATCGCGGCGCGCAAGCCGGAGAAATGAACGTTATGTGACCATGTCACAAAAAGCGCGGCGCCAGATCGGCGCCGCATTAACCGCTTACATTTTCCCGCCATTGCAATCCGCGCCGTCGCCCCCATATCCTTATAAATTCGACGTTTTGAGAAGCTTTCTCATCAATTTGTTCGTTAAAGCCGTTTACTGCCGAATATGCCAGCAGATATGTGGTTTTATCGTGCCGCAGGGTTTCCCTGCCGCAACGGGAAATGCTAACTTAAGGGTTAGGGACGCCACGTTTTGGCATCGTTCATCCGATTCACTCGGCATCGCGGGAAAGAATGTGAAATATTTGCTGATTTTTTTGTTGGTTCTGGTGATCTTCGTGATTTCCGTCACCTTGGGTGCGCATAACGATCAGGTGGTCAATTTTAACTATCTGGTTGCGCAGGGCGATTATCGCGTATCGACCCTGTTGGCCACGCTGTTTGGCGCCGGTTTCATTCTCGGCTGGATCATTTGCGGTCTGTTCTATCTGCGTACGCGCATTGCGCTGGGCCGCGCCGAGCGCAAGATCAAAAGGCTGGAGCTGCAGCTTGAGCAGCCCGCTGAACCGGCGGCTCAGGCCGTTGTCAGCAAGGAATAACCCTCTATGTTAGAACTGCTGTTTCTGTTGCTGCCCGTGGCTGCCGCGTACGGTTGGTACATGGGGCGCAGAAGCGCTCAGCAGGATAAACAGCAAGAAGCCAACCGCCTGTCGCGTGAATACGTGGCAGGGGTGAACTTTCTGCTTTCAAACCAGCAGGATAAGGCGGTCGATCTGTTCCTCGACATGTTGAAAGAGGACAGCAACACCGTTGAGGCCCACCTGACGTTGGGCAACCTGTTCCGCTCGCGCGGCGAAGTCGACCGCGCTATCCGCATCCATCAGGCCTTGATGGAAAGCGCTTCCCTGACCTTTGAACAGCGCCTGTTGGCGGTGCAGCAGCTGGGCCGTGACTATATGGCCGCCGGGCTTTATGACCGCGCGGAAGACATGTTCAGCCAGTTGACTGACGAAGCGGATTTTCGCGTCTCGGCGCTGCAGCAACTGCTGGTGATCCATCAGGCGACCAGCGACTGGCAGAAAGCGATCGACGTGGCGGAAAAGTTGGTCAAGCTGGGCAAAGAGAAACAACGCGTCGAGATCGCGCACTTTTATTGTGAACTGGCGCTGCAGGCGATGGGCAGCGACGATCTCGATCGGGCGATGAGCCTGCTCAAGCGTGCGGACGCGGCCGATAAACAGTGCGCGCGCGTGTCCATCATGTTCGGGCGCATTTACATGGCGCAAAACGACTACGCCAAAGCGGCGGAGTCGCTGCAACGCGTATTGAGTCAGGATAAAGAGCTGGTCAGCGAAACGCTGCCGATGCTGCAGGAATGCTACCGGCACCTGCCGGAACAGCAGCACAACTGGGCTGATTTCCTGAAGCGCTGCGTGGAAGAGAACACCGGCGCAACCGCCGATCTGATGCTGGCCGAAATCATCGAGCAGCACGAAGGGCGCGACGTGGTGCAGGTCTATATCAACCGCCAGCTGCAGCGTCATCCCACTATGCGGGTGTTTTATCGGCTGATGGATTATCACCTGGCGGACGCTGAAGACGGCCGTGCGAAAGAGAGTCTGCTGTTGTTGCGCGATATGGTCGGCGAGCAAATTCGCACCAAGCCGCGTTACCGCTGCCACAAATGTGGCTTCACCGCGCACTCGCTCTATTGGCATTGTCCGTCGTGTCGCGCCTGGTCATCGGTTAAACCGATCCGCGGTCTGGACGGACAATAGCGCGGCGGTGAGACAAAATAAAACGGGGCGATTGATCGCCCCGTTTTTCTATGTTCATCGCTTACTTTTTCTTGCCGCCTTTAGCGCCGGTTTTCAATAGCTGACGCAGCTTCTTCAGCTCTTTCTGGCTCAGAGGCTGTTCGATTTCTTCTTCGGTGCTTTGATTGTCGATCTCGCCGTGGTGCAGGTCGTCCGCTTTCTTGGCCGGTTTTTCTGCCTTGACGACGGGCGCGTTGAAGCTACTTTCCAGGCGCTGGCACACTTCCACGCTCAATGAAAATTCGTTTTCAGCGGCGGCGGCGCGGATTTTCTCCTTCAGTGCCAGAGGAATTTTAATGGTAAGTGTCGATATCTCGCTCATTTTGAAAGCCTTTCTGCAGGAAGATGCCTTCAAGCTAAGCCACTGGCGATCGGGTGTCTAGTGTGTAATAAAAATTTAATATTTTTGTAACAATAAAGAGCGGGGCAAATGCGGGGGGTTTTTAAGCGGGAAACAGAGGCAGGGCCCGAAATCTCGAGCCCTGTACCGGAAACCTTATTTGTAGATGATCGCGGTGCCGCTCAACATGTTGTTACCGCCGGCGGAGATAATGCGGTAGCTGCTGGCGCCCTGAGCATCTGCTTTAGCGGCCAGTTTTTTCTCCAGGCTGCTGAGGGTGGTTGCGTGGCCTGCGGAAACGACGCCGGTCGCGGTCAGGCTATCGGCCTGCTGGCTGTTGATCGGCTCAGCGGCCAAAGTGGCGAAAGAGGTCAGTGCGATAGCGGCAGCGGCTGCAAAATATTTGATGGTTTTCATGGGTGACTCCAGTCTGTTTATTTAGGAAGGAAGCCATTCGCTTCCGATGTGGTGAATAATAAAGCATCTGTGCCGATTGAAAATCTGATAATGCTGAGCAAGTTGTTCAAAATATTTGATCGATAATTTACGCATCTTTACGGCGTTTTACGCTGCGTGGTTTATTGCTGACGCGCTTACGTTGACGCGCCATGACAAAGACGCAAGGTAACATGACAGAGCGCCGGTGCGCGCTGCGGCTGGGATTTCTGGCCCCTGGCATGTAGAATGCGGCGGTCAGTTTCGCGGGTGAGTCCCTGATTATCTCCATTTTACAGAAGGTAGAAGAAATGAAGTCTGAAAATAACACTAATAACAATGACTTAAAATCATCTCCAATCGTTGTGGCGTTGGATTACGCCGATAAGAACGCTGCGCTGGCGTTCGCCGACCGTATCGATCCGCAAGACTGCCGGCTGAAAGTGGGCAAGGAAATGTTCACGCTGTTTGGGCCGCAGCTGGTGCGCGATCTGCACGGGCGCGGCTTCGACGTATTTCTTGACCTGAAATTCCACGATATTCCCAATACCACGGCGCATGCGGTAGCCGCAGCGGCCGAGCTGGGCGTTTGGATGGTCAATGTGCATGCCAGCGGCGGCGCGCGCATGATGACTGCCGCTAAAGAAGCGCTGGTGTCATACGGGGCGGATGCGCCGCTGCTGATCGCCGTCACGGTGCTGACCAGCATGGAAGCGGAAGACCTTCGCGGCATCGGCATCGAGGCCAGTCCGGCAGAACACGCCGAGCGCCTGGCGCGCCTGACCCGCGACTGCGGGCTGGACGGCGTGGTGTGTTCGGCACACGAAGCGCAGCGCCTGAAGGCCGCCTGCGGGCAGGCTTTCCAACTGGTGACGCCGGGGATCCGCCCTGAAGGCAGCGCGGCGGGCGATCAGCGTCGTATTATGACGCCGGTGCAGGCGCAGGCCGCCGGCGTGGACTATATGGTGATTGGGCGTCCGATCACCCAATCTGCGGATCCGGCCGCGACGCTGCGCGCGATCCGCGCCTCTTTGGCCTGAGGAAGCGATGATGAATGACGATAACAGCCGTCTGGTGTATTCCACGGACACCGGTCGCATCAAGCAGGAAGAGGTTAAACCGCAACGCGCCAAGGGCGATGGCGTCGTGCGCATCCAGCGCCAGACCAGCGGCCGCAAGGGGAAGGGCGTGTGCCTGATTACCGGCGTCGATCTGGATGATGCCGCGCTCGACAAACTGGCGGCCGAACTGAAAAAGAAATGCGGCTGCGGCGGCTCGGTGAAAGAGGGAGTCATCGAGATCCAGGGCGATAAACGCGATCTGCTCAAACAGCTGCTGGAAGCCAAAGGCATGAAGGTCAAACTGGCGGGCGGTTGAGGCGAATCGCCATGCCGCAGTGCAATGCTGCGGCATGGCTAGAGGTTGTTGCTGCCGGGGGTTAACCCGTTAACGGCGAAAGAACCATAGACTTAAAGTAAAACAGACCTGAAATCATCGTTATTGGTTAATACGTCAAAGCGCCGAGGCGCTTTTGCCCGCCTGTCGGCGGAGGAGCATCGGGCAGGTTATTTGCCAACCTGGTGACCGATGATGCCGCCCACCGCAGCCCCACCCAGCGTGCCCAAAGCGCTGCCGTTGGTCAGCACTGCGCCGCCGACTGCACCGGCGCCGGCGCCGATAGCGGTGTTGCGATCGCGTTTGGACATGTTGGAACAGGCGCTCAGTGAAAACGCCAGAGTCAGAGCCAGAGCGGCGGTGGCGAAACGTTTATTGATAATCATCATAATGACTTCTCCTTAGCATTGGCTATATGGAAGTGCCCTATAAGTATAGGCGTTAACCATAAATCAGGCCTGCTGTTGATTCCCATACGGTATCGATATAAAAAATGGCATTTTTTGTTAACGGCCGAATAATTAGCGGGTTACGGCCCAAAAGTTACCGAAGCTGAGTATAGGTTTCTCGGGAAGGATAAACAGGTAAATAGTCTTAAAATCCCGCTGCGCAAGGGAAACGGCGGGCGGCGTGGCCCGCGCGGCGCGTTATTCGTTGACCAGCTCCACCTGTACGCCCTGACGTTTCAGCTGATGCTGATACTCCAGCGCCAAACGTGAATCGGTGATCACCCGGCTGATTTGCCCCGGCTGCGCCAGCGGGTTAGGCTGGATCTGGCCGAATTTGCTGGAATCCGTCAGTACGATATTCTCCACGCCCTTGGCCAGCACCGCGCTGACCACATCGGCGCGCATCATGTCGCGGCCGGTAAAGCCGGTTTCGGCCTGAAAGCCGTCAATGCCGATAAACGCTTTGTTGAAATGCACCTGCTGAATGCACAGCCGTGTGAGCGGGCCGACCACGGTCTCGCTTTTCTTCTGGTACATGCCGCCCAACACAATCACGTCGCAGTCGGTTTCTTTGAGCAGGTTGGCGATGTAGTGGCTGACGGTGATCAGCGTAATGCGCTTGCGTTCGGCGATGTAGCGCGCCAGCAGGGCATTGGCGCTGCCGCTCTCGATAAAAATCGTCTCGCCGTCGTTGACCTGCGCGGCGGCGTACTGCGCCAATCGTTGCTTAAGGGTGAAATTGGACATCATGCGGGCGTCGACGTCGTCGCTTTCCAACGCCACGGCGGAGCCGTGCACCCGCTTCAGATAACTGCGTTTTTCCAGCAGGTTGAGATCCTGCCGGATGGTGACTTCCGAGACGCCCGAAGCGCGCGCCAGCTCATTGACGCTGATCCGGCGGCGATCGTTAACCAACTGCAATATGGTCTGTTGTCGTAAATTCATATCGGCCTGATGATGCGGCCGCCAAGGCGCGGCCGCTAAGAGTCAAAGGTTTAAAGAGTATGTTCTGTGCGCGCAATAATATCATCCTGCGCCTCAGGGGATAATGCGGTAAAGAAGGCGGAATAGCCAGCTACGCGAACCACTAAATCACGATATTGGTCAGGGTGTTGCTTCGCCGCCAGCAGCGTGTCGCGCGACACGATGTTGTACTGCACATGCCAGCCGCGATAGCTCTCGAAGAAGGTGCGCAACATCAGCATCAGCTTCTCCCGATCGCGCGGGTTGTCCAGCGTCGCCGGGTTCAGCTTTTGGTTGAGCAGCACGCCGCCGAGGATCGCCTCGGTCGGCAATTTGGCGAGCGAATTAAACACCGCCGTCGGCCCCAGGTGGTCGGTGCCGGACGCCGGGCTGGCGCCTTCCGCCAGCGGCGCGTGCGCCTTGCGGCCATCCGGCGTGGCCAGGGTGGCAGCGCCGAAGGGCACGTTGGCCGAAATCGACGAGGTGCCGGCGTAGTAGCCGCCGCCGATCGGCCCGCGGCCGAAGCGGGTGTTGCGGTACTGTTTCAGTTCTTCGATGTAGGTTTGGTAGGCGCGCACCAGCAGCCGATCGACCTCGTCCACATCGTTGCCGTATTTGGGCGCGGCGTTGAGCAGCCGCTGACGCAGCTGTTCGCCATCCAGCCCGGCGAAGTCTTCGGCCAGCGCGGTCGCCAGCTGCTGCTGGCCGATCGCCCCTTGGTCGAACACCAGTTTGCGCACCGCCGCCAGGCTGTTGCCCAGGTTGGCGATGCCGACCTGCAGACCGGAAACCCAATCGTATTTGGCGCCGCCTTGCTTGATGCTTTTGCCGCGTTCAATGCAGTCATCCACCAGCGCGGAGCAGAGGATATCGTGAGCGTTCTCCTCCAGCACGCTGTCCACCACGCACTCGATCTCGATCGACTTGCGCGTGTAGTAGCGGATTTGCCGATCCCAGGCGGTTAATACCTGCTCGAAATCGGCGAAATTTCCTTTGGACAGCGCCTGTTCCTGCGGCAGGAAGATCTGCCCGGACGTGGCGTCGCGGCCTTGTTCCAGCGCCGCCAGCAGCACGCGGGCGAAGTTGATGAAGCTCATGCCGGTGCAGCGATAGCCCCATTTGCCGCCGACGGCGGTCTCGATACAGCCGATGGCGGCGTAGTCGTAAGCGTCCTGCGGTTCGACCCCCAGCTTGATGAACTCGGGAATGACGATTTCGTCGTTATTGAATGCCGGCATGCCGAAGCCGCAGCGGATCACCTGTACGCAGGCGTCGAGGAAATCGGCGCTCATTCCGGCGTGGTAACGCACGCTGAGGTTGGGCTGGGTGGAGCGCAGGCGGCCGCAGGACTCGAGAATGGCGTAGGACAGCGGATTGACCGCGTCGCACGGCCGGCCATCGACCAGTTTTTGGCCGCCGATGGTGACGTTCTGGTACAGCGGGCTGCCGGCGGAGGCCTTGGAGTGCGAGCCGGAGCGGATCTTGTTGACCTCCAGCAGCTTCAGCCAGCAGCTGTGCAGCAGCTCGATGGCGTTTTCCCGCGTCAGGTTTTGCTCCAGCTCCACGTCGCGCCGATACCAGGGATAGAGATACTGATCGAGGCGGCCAAAGGAAACCGAATGGCCGTTGGATTCGATCTGCAACGTCAGCTGGATGAAATAGCACAGCTGCAGCGCCTGCCAGAAGGTTTGCGGTGGGCGATGGGCGATCCGGTCGCAGTTGTCCGCGAGGGACAGCAGCTCGGCGCGCCGCCAGTCGCGGGCTTCGTTTTGCGCCATGTCGAGCGCCAGGCGGGCGAAGCGCAGGATGTGTCCGCTCAGCGCCGTCAGCACAATATCGATAGCGTTGAGAAACTGCGCCTTGTGCAGATCTTCCCACGCGGTCAGACGCAGGCGGCTGCGGCGCGCGTTCACCTTTTCACGCAGGCCATCGAGGCCTTGTTCCAGCAGCAGCGGGAAGTTGACCGCCAGATGGGCGTCGCCGGAGGTCATATTGCCCTCGGCCTTGATGATGCCGGTGGCCAGCAGCGCCTTTTGTTCGTCGGTGAACATGCCGTAGCAGCGATCCTGCACCGTTTGGCCGCGCCACCAGGGGCACAGACGATGCAAAATTGCCTTGTTCTCGTCGCTGACCGAAAAACCGGCGCCCGGCCGGTCGGCCAACTGGTCTATTTCGTTTTCTATCCAGCCGACGGTGTATTCGGGGAAGATCGGCGCGGCGCGCAGCTCGCTGGCCTGGTTGCCGACGATCAGCTCGTCGTTGGCGATCCAGATGCTGCGTTTCGCCAGATGGTTGGCCAACGCCAGGGCGCGGCGCACCGGCAGCGGCTTGTCCTGATGCTGCTGATAGGCCTCGGTATAGTGCTGCGCGCGTTCGGTGCACACCGGCGGTTTGACGATGTGAATCAGCGCATTCTTATGCGCCTGGATACGGGCGCTCAGGGTAGTCAAATCCAACGTGGTCATAGTGTTATCCTCGCAAAATGGCGGTCAGGCCCTTGGCGCCGGCATAGTCTTCGGCGAAGGCCAGCAGGTCGGGTGCGTCCAGTGGCGTGCGGGCGGCATGGTAGGGTTCGCCGAGCAGGTGGTACTTGTTGATGCCAAGCGTGTGGTACGGCAGAAAGTGGATCTCCGACACGCCGATCTCGTCGGCGGCGAAGTCGACGATGGCACGGACAGAGCGGCGATCGGCGTTGAAATCGGGGATCAGCGGCACACGGACGGTCATTGGTACGCCGTGCGCCGCCAGCCGACGAAAATTGCTCATCACCCGGCGGGCGGAACCGCCGGTCCAGGCTCTGAAGCGCGCTTCGTCGGTGTGTTTGAGATCGGCCAGCAGCAGATCCAGCCACGGCAGCGAAGGCGCGATATAACGCCATGGGACGTGCAGGCAGGATTCGACGGCGGTGTGGATGCCGGCCTCGCGGCCGCGCCGCAGCAGCTCCGCCGCGATGTCCGGCTGCATAAAGGGTTCGCCGCCGGACAGCGTTAAACCGCCGCCGCTGCGCAGGTAGAAAGGCTTATCCCGCATCACCTCGGCCATGATATCGTCGGGGTTGATCGGGCTGCCGCACAGGCTGAGCGCGCCGGTCGGGCAGGCGGCGGCCAGGGCGGCATAATCGTCTGCGCTAATCAGCTCGCGTTGCAGCGTCAGCGGCCCGTCGTTGCGTTGCAGCCCTTGCGGACAACGCTCGGCGCACAGCGTGCAGCCGCTCAGGCACAGGCGTTCGTCAAACAGCAGGTCTGCGTGGCGCGAGCGGCTTTCCGGGTTCTGACACCACCGGCAGCTCAGCGGGCAGCCTTTTAAAAAGACCACGCTGCGGATGCCCGGGCCGTCATGGGTCGAGTAGCGCTGCAGATTGAAGATCATGAGTCACCCGTTTGGCGTTGCTGTATCTTTCGCCATTAAAGGTGTTTCGAATGAAAGTTGAATTGATTTTGATCAAAAGTTAGCGCGGTTTTTGCCCTATGATGATCAGAGTTTGAATCCGCCTACAGAACATGACACAGGAGTCCGTGATGGAGCTTTATCTCGATACCGCCGATGTGACCGCGGTAAAACGCCTGGCGCGCATTCTGCCGCTGCACGGCGTCACCACCAACCCGAGCATCGTGGCGAAGGAAGGCAAGCCGATCTGGGAAGTGCTGCCCGCGCTGCGCGACGCCCTCGGCGGCACCGGCAAGCTGTTCGCACAGGTGATGGCGACCGATGCGGAACGTATGGTGGCGGAGGCGGCGCTGCTCAGCCAGCGGGTACCGGGGCTGGTGGTGAAAATCCCGGCGACCGCCGAAGGGCTGGCGGCGATCAAGAAGCTTAAAACGATGTCCATTCCGACGTTGGGCACCGCGGTGTACGGCGCTGCACAGGGGCTGTTGGCGGCCTTGGCCGGGGCGGAATATGTGGCGCCTTACGTCAATCGGGTAGACGCGCAGGGCGGCGACGGCATCGAAATGGTGCACGAGCTGCAGCAGCTGTTGAGCCTGCATGCGCCGTCGGCGCAGGTGCTGGCCGCCAGTTTCAAAACGCCGCGCCAGGCGCTGGAGTGCCTGTTGGCGGGCTGCCAGGCCATTACGCTGCCGGTGGACGTCGCGGAGCAGTTCCTGAATGCGCCGGCAGTGCAGGCCGCGGTCGAAAAATTCGAACAGGATTGGCAGGGGGCGTTCGGCTCCACGCTGTTAGGCTAAAGCCAGTAAAAAGGGCGCCGCGGCGCCCTTGCTTGATGCTCGGTTCGTTTAGCTGCGGCCGGCCTCTTCCCTCAGCGCGGCGCCGACCTCGTGCGCCGTCGGCTGTTCGGCGCGCAGCGCTCGGCGGATCGCGAAGAAGGCGGCGATCAGCATGGTCACCGCCACCAGCATAAAGAACCCGCACAGCGCGGCGTTGATCTGGTTGCTGAACACGATGGTTTCCATGTCTTTCAACGATTTGGCCGGCGCAATGATCGTGCCTTGCTCGATGCCGGTGGAGAACTTCTTCGCCTGCGCCAGGAAACCGATGCTCGGTTTTTCGTGGAAGATCTTCTGCCAGCCGGCGGTCATAGAGGTCACGAACAGCCAGGCGGTCGGCAGAATAGTCACCCAGGCGTAGCGCTGCTTTTTCATCTTGAACAGCACCACGGTGCCGAGGATCAGCGCCATCGACGCCAGCATCTGGTTGCCGATACCGAACAGCGGCCACAGGGTATTGATGCCGCCGAGCGGATCGACCACGCCCTGATACACGAAGAAACCCCAACCGGCCACCGCCACCGTGGTGCCCGCCAGGTTGCCGAACCAGGAGCGGTTATTGGCCAGCTGCGGCACCGCCACGCCCACCAGATCCTGCACCATAAAGCGGCAGGCGCGGGTGCCGGCGTCGACGGCGGTCAGGATGAACAGCGCTTCGAACAGAATGGCGAAGTGATACCAGAACGCCATCATCGCCCGGCTGTTGAACACCTCACTGATGATGTGCGCCATGCCCACGGCGAAGGTCGGGGCGCCGCCGGCGCGCGACAGGATGGCGTTCTCGCCCACCTCTTTGGCGATCAGCGCCAGCGTTTCCGGCGTGACGATAAAGCCCCAGCTGTTAATGACCTGCGAAGCATTTTCCACCGTGGTGCCGATCAGCGCCGCCGGTGAGTTCATGGCGAAGTAGACGCCCGGATCCAGCACCGAGGCGCAGATCAGCGCCATGATGGCGACGAAAGACTCCATCAGCATGGCGCCGTAACCGATAAAGCGGATGTGGCTTTCGCGCTCTATCAGCTTGGGCGTGGTGCCGCTGGAGACCAGCGCGTGGAAGCCGGAAATGGCGCCGCAGGCGATGGTGATGAACAGGAAGGGGAACAGGGCGCCGGCGAACACCGGGCCGCTGCCGTCGATAAAGCGCGAGACCGCCGGCATTTTCATCTCCGGCATGGCGAAGACGATGCCGATGGCCAGGCCGATGATGACGCCGATTTTCATAAAGGTGGAAAGGTAATCGCGCGGCGCCAGCAGCAGCCACACCGGCAGCACCGAGGCGACGAAGCCGTAGATCACCAGCACCCAGGTCAGGGTGGTGCCGTGCAGCGTGAAGAACGGCCCCCAATAGGGATCTTGCGCCACGTTGCCGCCGTAAACGATCGCCAGCAGCATCAGCACGAAGCCAATCACCGAAATTTCAGCGATCTTGCCCGGCCGGATAAAGCGCATGTAGATGCCCATGAACAGGGCGATCGGGATGGTGGCGGCGATGGTGAACAGCCCCCACGGGCTGTCGGCCAACGCTTTCACCACCACCAACGCCAGCGCCGACAGGATGATGATCATCACCCCCAGCGCGCCGAGCATGGTGATCACCCCGGCGAACGCGCCCAGCTCTTGCTTGGCCATTTCCCCCAGCGAACGCCCGTCGCGGCGCGTGGAGATGAACAGCACCAGAAAATCCTGCACCGCGCCGGCCAACATAACGCCGACCAGGATCCAGATGGTTCCCGGCAGGAAGCCCATCTGCGCGGCCAGGATCGGCCCCACCAGCGGCCCGGCGCCGGCGATGGCGGCGAAGTGGTGGCCGAACAGCACCCATTTGTTGGTGGGCACGTAGTCCAGGCCGTCGTTGTGGCGTTCGGCCGGGGTCAGACGGCGGTCATCCAGTTCAAAGACCTTGTCGGCGATGAACCGGCTGTAGAAGCGGTAGGCGATGCTGTAGCAGGCGACGGCGGCGACCACCAGCCAGACGGCGTTGACGTGCTCGCCGCGGCTGAGCGCCAGCATGGCGAAGGCGAAGGCGCCGACCAACGCCACCAGCAGCCAGATAAGTCCGGACCTGATGTTTCTCATGAAATAACTCCTTGGCGTGCAGAGGTAAAATCGACGTTGTTATTAGGAATGACGTTTTAACAGTAGAAGTTTTGCCGCCGAACCGCGGCAGGTCGGATGAGAAATGTGAAGCAGGTGGGGTTTTATTGTAAAAACAACGTGATGAAACACCGCTGGCGCAGGCTGCGGCCCATGCGCTTTCCGGCAGAAGTTCATTCTGCACTTTCACTTCGCATACAGCGAATCATCGCCGTTTTTTATCTGAGCACGGCGTCTGGCGGCCTATTATTTTATCTGGCGAGGCGCGCCGAAATAAAATTACTCATGCCGTGTTATACCTTTATTTCAATTCGCACTTTTATTCATTCATTAAATAAATAATAAAGCTACGAAAGGAATTTAATTATGATAAATAAAGTCATTGAAGGGTATTTACCGCAGCTTACGGCCATCCGGCATGATATTCACCAGCATCCCGAGTTGGGTTTTGAAGAATTTCGCACCAGCGATCTGGTGGCGGATTATCTAAGCTCGTGGGGCTATGAGGTACACCGCGGATTGGCGGGCACCGGCGTGGTGGGGACGCTGCGGGTGGGCGACGGCGTTAAACGCCTCGGACTGCGCGCCGATATGGACGCCTTGCCGATCGAGGAAAACAACGGCAAACCCTGGAGCAGCAGCGTGGCCAACCGCATGCACGCCTGCGGCCATGATGGCCATACCACCATGCTGCTCGGCGCCGCGCGTTACCTGGCGCAAACGCGCAACTTCAACGGCACGCTGCACCTGATTTTCCAACCGGCGGAAGAGATGCTGAACGGCGGCGCGCGCATGGTGGAACAGGGGCTGTTCGAACGCTTCCCCTGCGATGCCATCTTCGCCATGCACAACATGCCGGGGATGCCGCTCGGCGAGTTCTTCTTCCAGCACGGCCCGTTCATGGCCTCGATGGATCAGTTCAACGTGCGGGTGCAGGGGCGCGGCGGCCACGGCGCCATCCCGCAGCTGGCGGTCGATCCGGTGCTGGTGGCCTCGCATATCACCGTCGCGCTGCAGAGCATCGTTTCGCGCAATATCGATCCGCTGGAGGCGGCGGTGATCACCGTCGGCAGCATCAAGGCCGGCGAGGCGGCCAACGTGATCCCGGACAGCGCGGAAATGAAGCTCAGCGTACGCTCTCTGGATCGTCAGGCGCGCGCAACCCTGCTGGCGCGCATTCCGGCGCTGATCGAGGCGCAGGCGGCAAGCTTCGGTGCCCACGCGGTGGTGGAGCACGTTAACGGTACGCCGGTGTTGGTCAACGACGAAGCGATGACCCGCTTTGCCCACCGCGTGGCGCAGCAGCAGTTCGGCGCCGCCCGCGCGCACTACGGCGCCAGGCCGCTGATGGGCAGCGAAGACTTCGCCTTTATGCTCGATGCGCATCCGCAAGGCTGCTACCTGATCATCGGTAACGGCGACGGCGAAGGGAGCTGCATGGTGCATAACCCGGGATATGACTTTAATGATGGGTGTCTGGCGGCCGGCAGCCAGTATTGGGGAGCGTTGGCGGAAGCGTATTTAAAATAAATTCGAAGAATAATAGCAGGGAAGATAATGATGAGTGAAAATACGGCGGCGACGCAATCAACAATAAACGCGCCCGCGAGGGTAGGCGGCAAGAAAGTGATATTTGCCGCCTCCTTCGGTAATGCGCTGGAGTTTTTCGATTTCGGTATTTATAACTTTTTCGTTATTTATATCAGCGTATTGTTTTTTCCCCCCTCGAGCGATCCCAATTTGGCGTTGCTGTTGGCGTTCGCCACGTTTGGCGTCAGTTTTTTCATGCGGCCGCTGGGCGGCATTCTGATCGGCGCCTATGCCGATCGCCATGGCCGAAAGCCGGCGATGATCCTGACGATTTCACTGATGAGCCTCGGCACGGCGATGATCGGCTTTGCGCCGACCTACGCCAGCGCCGGTTATTGGGGAACCGTCACGCTGGTGGCGGCGCGTTTGATCCAGGGCGTGGCGGCGGGCGGCGAGGTGGGCGCATCGATGTCGTTGCTGGTGGAGTCGGCGCCACCTAACCGGCGAGGCTTCTATTCCAGTTGGTCGCTGGCGACGCAGGGCATCGCCACCGTGGTCGGCGGCGTCACCGCGCTGGCGCTCAGCGCGGCGTTGCCGGCGATCTCAGGCGAGCCGAACGCCATGGCCGAGTGGGGATGGCGCATTCCGTTCTTTATCGGCGTGGCGCTGGCGCCGCTCGGTTGCTGGCTGCGTCTCGGATTGGAAAGCGACCGGCCGCCAGTGTCGCGGGCCCATGAACCGCCGGCGCAGCTGCGACGGCACTCGCGGGCGGTGGTGCTCGGCGTGATGCTGACCATTGGCGCCACCGTCGCCACTTACATCTCGATGTATTATCTCGGCACTTACGCGGTGAAATACTTAGGCATGCCGCAAGCCTACGGCTACGCCGCGATGCTGCTGGCGGGGCTGGTGACCTTCGGCGGCAGCCTGTTGGTTGGGCACTGGTGCGATCGCTATGGCCGCTTGCCACTGATCCGAGGCTCGCGCATCGCTATCTTGATCGTGGCCTTGCCGGCATTTTGGTGGCTGAGCGCCGCGCCGCATCCGGCGGTGCTGCTGCTGATTGTCGCGATATTGGTCGGATTGACCACGCTCGGCTCGGTGCCGACCATGCTGATGATTTCGGAGCTGTTTCCGCAGCGCATTCGCGCATTGGGGTTTGCGTTGGTCTACAGCCTCGGCGTGGCGATTTTCGGCGGCTTCGCCCAATATATCGCCTCGCAGTCGATCGCGTTGAGCGGCTCGCTGCTGGCGCCCGCCGTTTACCTGATGCTGGCGACGCTGGCTTCGTTGGCGGTGCTGCCATTGCTGCGTGAAACCGGCGGTGATCCATTGCGTTAGCGAGCGCGGGCGAAAAAAACGCCGGCGGTTTTCACCGTCGGCGTTTGGCGTCGCTACCGTTTCAGGCTGGCGTTCAGGCCGCCGGCCGGGCGATCACGCTGCGGGTTTCCATACGCACTTCGGCGATGGTGACCTGCAAGGTATCGCTCTGGCGGTAAACCACTTCGCCTTTGATCTGCACGGTGCCGGTTTCCTGGCTGCACTGCATCTCGTCACGCACCGCGTGAATAAACGGCGCCGGGATGAAGGCAACCGCGCCGTTGTCCAGCAGGCGCACGCGCAGGCCGCCGCGTGTCACGTCGATGATCTCGGCGTTGAAGCGGGTATCGGTACCGGCCTTGTCCTGCAGGAAACGGGCGTACAGCCAGTCGCCGACGTCTCGTTCCGCCATGCGGTTCAGGCGGCGGCGTTCCGCCAGCTGCACCGTCACGTCATCCTGCGGTTTTTCCGCCGGCTGCTGGTTGATGATCGCCTTCAGCAGGCGATGATTGACCATATCGCCGTATTTACGGATCGGTGATGTCCAGGTGGCGTAAGCCTCCAGCCCCAGACCGAAGTGTGGCCCCGGCGTAGTGCTGATCTCGGCGAAGGTCTGGAAGCGGCGGATGCGGCTGTCGAGGAACTGGGTCGGCTGCGCATCCAGGTGGCGGCGCAGTTCGCAGAAACCGTCGAGGGTCAGCAGCTTCTCGGCTTCGGCTTCGACGCCGTTGGCCTGCAGTACGGTGACCGCTTGCTCAACCAGCGCAGGATCGAAACCGGTGTGCACGTTGTACACGCCGAAGCCCAGGCGATCGCGCAGCACGATGGCGGCGCAGACGTTGGCGGCGATCATGCACTCTTCAACGATGCGGTTGGCGCTGCGGCGCTGCTCGGTAACGATCTCCAGTACGTCGCCTTTTTCACCCAGCACGAAGCGGTAGTCCGGGCGATCTTTGAATACCAGCGCATGCTGGTGGCGCCAGGCGTTGCGCGCGTCGCAAACGCGTTTCAGCAGGGTGATCTGTTGCGCGATGGCGTCGCTCGGCGGTTGCCAGCCGGCAATGCCGTCCAGCCAGTCGGAGACTTCGTCGTACACCAGTTTGGCTTTGGATTCGATCTCGGCGGCGAAGAACTGAATATCTTCGCCCAGCGCGCCGTCGGCGGCGATGGTCACGCGGCAAGCCAGCACCTGACGGCGCTCGTTAGGGCGCAGCGAGCACAGGTTGTCCGACAGATCACGCGGCAGCATCGGGATGTTGAAGCCCGGCAGATAGTTGGTGAAGGCGCGCACGCGGGCGATATCGTCCAGCTTGCTGCCTTGTTCTACGTAGGCAGTAGGATCGGCGATGGCGATGGTCAACTGCAGCGAACCGTCACCGTTGTCGGTCACGTACAGCGCATCGTCCATGTCTTCGGTGCTGGCGCTGTCGATGGTGACGAATTCGAGCGCGGTCAGATCTTCACGCACCAGCGCAGCGTCCGGCTCGCTGAGGGCCTGCATCTCCGGCGCCTCTTTTTCCAGGTTGTGACGCGCCAGCGTCACCCACCACGGGGCGAAATGGTCTTCACCGTCGGTGATAAACTGGGTCAGGTCGGCGTTGAAGCCGCGATCGCCTTTCAGCGGATGGCGGCGCATTTCCGCCACCGCCCAGTCGCCGGCCTGGAAGTTGTGGGTCAGTTCACGCACCGGGCGGCACGGAATCGCGTCTTTCAGCAACGGATGATCGGGCACGATGGACAGACGATCGTCGCGCTTTTGCACGCGGCCGACAAAGCGCGACAGGAATGGCTCGACCAGGGTTTCCGGCTCGGCGATTTCGCGCTCTTTCTCGGTGTGCAGGGTGGCGATAATGCGATCCCCGTGCATGACTTTCTTCATGTACGGCGGCGGAATGAAGTAGCTTTTTTGACCGTCTACTTCAAGAAAGCCAAAGCCTTTCTCAGTCCCTTTCACTACGCCTTCAACGCGCGGGGTCTGAGAGTGAAGTTGCTGTTTTAGCTGCGCCAGCAGCGGGTTATCTTGAAACATATCGTCCAGTGAATGGGTTGTGAGTGGCAAGATTTGCGGCTGACAGTTTTACGCGAATCACCCGCTGCGAGCAAGCCTAACGTCACGGAACCCCGCGTTGCCGCGCGATTTTGCGCAAGATTGGTCAATCGAAGGGCGAACGATGAAAAACCCCGGCGCGCAGGCCGGGGTGAAGGAAGGGGGCAATCAGTCCTGCAGCGGCGTCGGCTGCAGGATTTCAATCCAGTAATCGTCCGGATCGCGAATGAACGCGACGTAGTTCATGCGGCCTTCATGCAGGCGTTTCTGGAAGGTGACGCCCAGGCGCTCAAAACGCTCGCAGGCGGCGCGCACGTCCAGCACCGTGACGCACAGGTGGCCAAAGCCGCGCGGCTCGCCGTTGCCGTTGTGGTAATGGAAATCCGCCTGATTTTCGGTGCCGTGGTTATGGGTCAGCTCGAGAATGCCCGGTTGGCTCAGCGCCCAGCGTTTGCGTTCGTCGTCATCCTGCGGGATCTGCTCGCGCGGGCTGCGCGTCAGGTAGCAGATGGTGAAGGCGGCCTCTTTGAATTCTTCCAGATAGACCGGGGTAAAACCCAGTACGCGAGTGTAGAAATCCAGTGCTTTGGTCAGGTCTTTCACGCGGATCATGGTGTGGTTGAACACGTAACCGTCGGTTACCGCGTCCGGTTGGGCCGCCACGCCGGGCAGCGTCAGTAAATCATTCAGTGGCATCAGTGATCCTCCTCAAGGTGTCGACAGACTGTAGGTGAAATCGATGCTAATCTAAAGTGATTGTTTTTAACTAAAACACTAACTAAAAGTGAATGATAGATGAAGCTGAGCCAGCTGAAGTTTTTCTGCACCGTGGTGGAACACAAAACCATCGCCGCCGCCGCCCGTGAGCTGCACTGCGTGCCTTCCAACGTCACGTTGCGGCTGCGCGAGCTGGAAGAGACGTTGGGCGGCGAGCTGTTTTTCCGCGATAAAAACCGGCTGTACGTCAATCCCAAAGGCCGGCTGTTCTACCAACAGGCGCGCGACATCGTGGCGCAGGCGGAGCGCAGCAAGCAGCTGTTCGCCGGAGAACATCAGCATGGGCTGCTGAACCTCGGGGCGCTGGATTTCTCGCTGGTCAGCCATTTGCCGGCGCGCATCGCCCGGCTGCGCCGTTTACAACCCCATCTGCAGATCAACGTGCTCAGCCGCGATTCATTGGTGCTGGAGCGCATGCTGATCGACAGTGCCCTCGATCTGGCGATCACCGACGGCCCGATTGAACATCCGTTGCTGGCCAGCCAAAAGGCGTTTGACGAACGGCTGGTGATGCTGATGCCGGCCGATGCCGGGCAGCCCGATGCCGCCACGCTGGCGGCGCTGGAATTTTACACGTTCAGCCGAGAATGCTCGTTCCGCCTGAAGGTGGATCACTGGCTGGCCTCGCGCGGGCTGAAACCGCGCATGACGCTGGAAATGGAGTCTTATGCCGCGATGGCGGCCTGCGTGCAGGCAGGTTGCGGCGTCGCCTGCGTGCCGGGTTCTTTGCTGCCGCAGATTTTGCCCGCTCCGGGGCTGAAGGTGGTGGAAATGGGCGAGGAGGGCGTGAGCGATCTGTACTTCGTCTGGCGACGGCATCAGCTGTCCGACGAATTACAGACCATCCTGGCGATATTGAAGCGCCCGGCGTGAACCGGGCGCGCGTTTTCAGGCAATGCGCAGCGAGGGTTGCTGTTCGCTGCGGCGAATCGCCACCGGGATCGACTTCGACGTCGGGGTGCCGGTGCCGTCGCCGAAGCTGGCCAGCGGCACCAGCGGGTTGGTTTCCGGGTAGTAGGCCGCCAGGTTGCCACGCGGAATGTCGTAACTCACCAGCTTGAATCCGTCCACTTTACGCACCACGCCATCGTTCCACAGAGTCTCTATCTCAACCCGTTCGCCATCCTGCAGGCCCAGCGCCGCCAGATCTTCCGGATGGATGAACAACACTTCGCGCTGGCCGTAAACGCCGCGGTAGCGGTCATCCAGGCCATAGATGGTGGTGTTGTACTGATCGTGCGAGCGCAGCGTTTGCAGGGTAAACGGCGCTTGCACGTCGCCCAGTTGCGGGAACAGGGTCGCCGGCAGCGCGGCGGCGCTGAATTCCGCCTTGCCGCTCGGCGTGGCAAAGCGCAGTTCGGCGGCGGCATTGCCCAGGTAGAATCCGCCGGGCTGCTCGCAGCGACGGTTGAAATCCTCAAAGCCGGGAATGGTGGCGGCGATATGATCGCGGATCAGCGAGTAGTCGTCGGCCAACTCCAGCCAGTCCAGCTGCTGCGTGCCCAGCACCGCGTCGGCGATGCCGCAGACGATCGCCGTTTCCGAACGTTGGGTATCCGCCAGCGGTTTGCCGATGCCTTCCGAAGCGTGAACCATGCTGAAAGAATCTTCGACCGTGATGTACTGCGAGCCGCTGGCCTGCATGTCCAATTCGGTGCGGCCCAGCGTTGGTAGGATCAACGCGTCTTTGCCGGTCACCAGGTGGCTGCGGTTAAGTTTGGTGCTGATGTGTACCGTCAAATCGCAGTTGCGCAGGGCGCGGGCGGTGCGCTCGGTGTCCGGCGCCGCGGCGGCCAGATTGCCGCCCAGCGCGATCAGCACTTTCACTTCGCCGCGCAACATCGCTTCGATCGCTTCCACCGTGTTGTGGCCCACCGCGCGATTGGCGGTGAAGTTAAAGTGGCGTTCCAGGCTGTCGAGCAGCGCCTTGGGCGACTTCTCGTCAATCCCCATGGTGCGGTTGCCCTGGACGTTGCTGTGGCCGCGCACCGGACAAAGACCGGCGCCCGGTTTGCCCAGTTGCCCGAACAGCAGCTGCAGGTTGGTGATTTCACGCACCGTCGCAATCGAGTGCTTATGCTGAGTCACGCCCATCGCCCAGGTGCAGATCACCCGCTCGGCGCCCTGGTAAGTGGCCGCCGCCTGGCGCAATTGCGCTTCGCTCAGGCCCGATTGTGCGGTAATGGCCCGCCACTCGGTCGCATCCACCTGCGCCAGGTATGCCTCCACGCCGACGCTGTGCCGCTCGATAAACGCCAGGTCGAACAGGGGGGGCTCACCGGCGGCCAGCCGCTGGCGGTGGGTTTCCAGCAGCGCTTTCACCATGCCGCGCACCGCCGCCATATCGCCGCCCAGATTCGGTTGGTAATAGGAGGAACTGATCGGCGAGGATTTGGGCGTCAGCATCTGCACCGGATCCTGCGGATCGGCGAATCTTTCCAGCCCGCGCTCGCGCAGGGTGTTGAAACTGACGATGCGCGCGCCGCGTCGGGCTGCGTTTTTCAGGCTGTGCAACATGCGCGGGTGGTTGGTGCCGGGGTTTTGACCGAACACGAAGATGGCGTCGGCTTTTTCGAAGTCATCGATGCGGATGGTGCCTTTGCCGACGCCGATGCTTTGTTTCAGCCCGACGCCGCTCGCCTCGTGACACATGTTGGAGCAGTCGGGGAAATTGCTGGTGCCGAGCATGCGGCCGAACAGTTGATAAAGGTACGACGCTTCGTTGCTGGCGCGGCCCGAGGTATACAGCTCGATTTGGTTCGGGTTGTCCATTGCGTTGATGTGCCTGGCGATCAGCGCCAGCGCGTCCGGCCAATGAATAGGCTCATAGTGGTCGGTTTCGGCGTTGTAGCGCATCGGATGCGTGAGGCGCCCCTGATATTCGAGGAAATAGTCGCTCTGCTGCTGCAGGGTGCTGACGCTGTGCGCGGCGAAGAACTCTGGCTCGACGGCGCTGCGCGTCGCTTCCCAACTGACTGCCTTGGCGCCGTTTTCACAGAAGCTGAAGGTGCTGTGGTTGTCGTCGCCCCAGGCGCAACCGGGGCAGTCGAAGCCGCGCGCCTTGTTGACGCGCATCAGGTTGCGCATGTTTTTTAGGGTTTGTTTACTGTCGAGGACAAAGCGGGTGGTGGCTTCAAGCGAACCCCAGCCGCCCGCTGGGCCGGTATAAGGCTTGATTGACGGTTTGAATTTCATGGTGACACTTCGCAGGTGGTTGTAGCTAAAAAGTAAACGCTTTTTTATGCGTCTTGCGTATTTATGTCACAAGTTTAGGGGCGCGGCAGGCAGGCGTCTAATCGAATGGGGCAATGGCGGCATAGAGCATATCTATCGCAGGCGGACGCTGACCTAAACAAATGGTTGCATAAAGACACCCGCTGCAAAAGAGTAATGGTTTCGCCTGAAAGTGAATTCATGCAGTCTATCTCGCGGATTATATTGGCATTTTATTTAGCCTGCGGGCCTGAGGAACACAGCGTGAAGCGTTCAGTATCAGTGGTGATCGGCGGTATCTTACTGCCTTTAGCGGCGCAGGCGGCGGAAACGGCGTCCCATTTTCCCACCATGACCCCACCGGCGATAGACGCCGCCTCTTACGTATTGATGGATTACACCACCGGCCAGGTGCTGGCGGCCGGCAATGCCGACGAGCGGCGCAATCCGGCCAGCCTGACCAAACTGATGACCGGGTTGGTGATCGATCATGCGCTCGATGAGCATAAGATTGGCCTCGACGATGTCGTCACCGTGGGGAAAGACGCCTGGGCGCAGGGCAACCCGGTGTTCAAAGGCTCCTCGCTGATGTTCCTGAAGCCTGGTGACAGGGTCACGGTACGCGATCTCAGCCGCGGCATCATCATCGATTCCGGCAACGACGCCTGCGTGGCGATGGCGGACTATGTGGCGGGCAGCCAGGCCAACTTCGTCAAGCTGATGAACGAGAAGAGCGCGCAGCTGGGCCTGCAGAACACCCATTTCGAAACGGTACACGGGCTGGATGCGCTGGGGCAGTTCACCACCGCCGGCGATCTGGCGGTGATTGCGCGCGCTATCATCATGAGCGAGCCGGCGGAATACCATATGTACAGCGAGAAATCGCTGACCTGGAACGGCATCACGCAGCAGAACCGCAACGGCCTGCTGTGGGACAAGACCCTGCACGTCGACGGCCTGAAAACCGGGCACACCGCCTCGGCCGGCTTCAACATCATCGCTTCCGCCACCGAAGGAGATCGCCGTCTGATCGCCGTGGTGATGGGCGGCAAAAGTTCAAAAGGCCGCGAGGAACAGGCGCGCAAGCTGCTGAGCTGGGGGCTGCGCGACTTTAGCACGGTACACCTGTTCAGCGCCGGCCAGAGCCTGGGGGAAGAGCCGATCTGGTATGGTGAAAGCCACCGCTTGCCGGTCGGCAGCGCGCAGGACCAGTCGCTCAGCCTGCCGAAAAACGAGGCGGACAAGCTGAAGGCGCAGTACGTGCTCAACGTTGCGCGGCTGGAAGCGCCGATCAACAAAGGACAAATCGTCGGCGAGATCCGCATCAGCGACAATGGCCAGGTGGTGAAAACCCTGCCGCTGGTGGCGCTGCGGGCGGTGTCGCAGGGCGGCGTGTTCTCGCGCCTGGCGGATTACGTGAAGCTCAAACTCTGACTCACCGGGCGGGCGGCGGCGCCCGGTGGTATACTGGTGCGAATGCCGATCATTGAGCCGCGCTATGGATATTAAACAACTGATTTATCTGTGTAATTTAGAACGGGAGCGCCATTTCGGTCGGGCGGCGGAAGCCAGCTTCGTCAGCCAGCCGACGCTGTCCATGCGATTGAAAAATCTGGAAAAAGAACTGGGCGTTTCGCTGATTAACCGCGGCAACCATTTCGGCGGCTTTACCGCCGAGGGCGAACGGGTGTTGGCGTGGGCGCGCGAGATCGTCTCGGTCTACCAAGGGCTGAAACTGGAGGTGGAGTCGCTCAAGCACGGCTTGCACGGCACGTTGCGCCTCGGCGTGGTGCCGCAGTGCAGCATCTCGGTGGCGGAAATGCTCAAGGCGGTCAGCGAACGTTATCCCCATCTTGATTATCGGTTGGCGGTGCTGAGCGCCGATCAGCTGCTGGAGGCGCTGACGGCGCACACCGTAGATATCGGCATCGGCTTTTTCGAGCTGTCGACCTTGAAAGAACTGCATTTCCAATCGCAGCCGCTGGTGGAAACCGGCGTCGAGCTGGTGTTTCATCCGCAGCATTTCCCTAAGCTGGTGGGGGATGCGCCGTTGCCGCTGGAGGCGGTGGCTGCCTTGCCGCTGTGTCTGGCCGAGCCGACGCGTTATTTCCGCCGCTATCTCGATCAGCATTTCCGCGACGCTGGATTGACGCTGCACCCGCGGCTGGAAACTACCTCGATCTTCCAACTGCTCGAAGGGATTTTCGTCGGGTTGGGCTGCGGGTTGTTCCCGCGCGGCCAACTGCAATCGCCGCTGATGCCGGCATTGCAGCGGCGTCCGGTGGCCATCGCCGCCATGCCGCGTCATGCGGCGGTGGTGGTCGATATGTCGGAGCGCGCCACGCCGTTGGCGCAGAAGTTTTTCGATGCCGCCAGCGAGTGGTTGCGGCGGCAAAATATCTGAAGGAAGAATGTATTGCGGCCAGTATTAGCCGCGTAGTGGTGTTCAGTCGATAGCGCTGAAAGATTCCGCATCGCCCAGCGTTTGGCGCAGGCGGTTTTCCCAGGCGTAGAGCGCGACGGTGAGGATCACCTCCAGCGCCTGCGCCTGATCCAGGCCGCTGTTGAACAGCGGCTGCACGCTCTGCGGGGTGAACTTCTCAGGTGCGCGAGTCAGCTCGGCGGCGGTGCGCATCACTGCGAGTTTTACCGAATCTTCGGTATACGCCAGCCCCTGAGGCAGCCCGGCGAACAGCGCCTGAACCAATCCCTCATCCTGCAATTCTTGCGCGACGGTGGCCGCGCAGTATCGGCTGCCGTTGATGCGCGAGACCGCCAGCGTCGCCAGCGCCTTGAGGCGACTCGATAACCCATATCCTTCGGCATTGATGCCGTTGAACACCCCGTTGCGCTCGCGCAGGGTGGCGGCGTCGTGAGCTAACAGCAAATAATAAGATTCGGCGCGCGCCTGCGGGTGACTTTGATCCAACACATCAAGCTGTTCGGCGGCGGCGGTTTCCGCGTCGATCGGTGGCAGACGGGCAGACCAATTCAGTTCGTCGGCGCTGAAAGCGATGCCATCGGCGTCTTCGACGTTAGGAAAGCCGGGCACCACCACCGCCGGCCGGCCGGCCAACGCCGCGACGCCCGCGACCACGCGCGCCTGGTAGCTGACAAAACCGATCACCTGCGAAAAGGTGACAATATCCGCCGGGCTCAGCCCGACGTCGCCGAGCTGTTGCAGCGCCTTGCGGCAAATCAGCGTGGGCTGGCTGGCAAGCTGGCGGGCATATTGGGTGATCTGAGCAAGGCGGATATTGCTTTCCCGGGAGGCGTCCGGGCTGTGCAGCGGGGCGAGGCGGGCGGCGTAGTGGCTACAAAGCGATTGCACGCCCGTCACCTGAGCGACGGTCAACGCGGTGCTGAGGCGATCGTAGGGTGACAATGTCACGTATCGTGATAGCGGCACCTGGTCGGGAAACAGCGCGTGGTAACCGGCCAACGAGGCGCTGAACACCCCGGCGCGAGCGCTGAGCGCATTGTTTAAGGCTTCATCGGCGAAGGCGCCCAGCCCCAGCAGAAAGCGATCGCGAAGGGTGGCCGCCTGGGGTTCCAGCGGCGCATCGCCCCGCACGCTGCTTTGGGTTTCGTGATACCACTGGGCATTATGTTGTCGACGGAGTCGTTCCATAGGGTCAATCCTTAATCATGATCAACAGCCGCCGCTGCGCGCGGCAGCGTCGGCTGGACAAAGAGGCAACATGCCCGCAGGCGGGGCGAAAGGCGGTTTTAGCGCAGCTCATCACAGCAGAGGGCGTGGCCGTAAACAGAAAAACCGGCTGCCAGCGTGAGCAGAAACTGCGTAAGGCGGCGATGGCGAATGCTGTTCATCAGTGCGATATCCTGTCGTATGAGAAGTGCAACGTAGGGGATATCCTCACCGATCGCCCTGGCGAGATAAAATAATGTTACGGACTAATCAATAACTGAAAGGAATAAAATATAAGGATATATAACAAGAATGTAATTTGCATGTGCGCTTTCTTGCTAAGCGGCAGGCGCGTAAGGCGATAAAAAACCCGCCGCAGCGGGTTTGGAGGTGAAGGTGTGACTCAGAAGCGGCCGCCGTCGCGCCGCCAGGCATCGGCGGTCAGCGCCTCGCCGAAGTGGCTGGCGATAAGACGCTTGGTCAATTCGTGCAGCGGCGCCGCCAACACCTCCGCGGTGCTGCCGCGTTCGACGATTTCCCCTTCGTGCATCACCAGCACCTGGTCGCTGATATGCTTCATCATGCCGAGGTGCTGGGTGACATAAATATAGGAAATGCCGTGTTTTTCCTGCAGCTCCAGCATCAGATTGATGATTTGCGAGCGCATCGACATGTCCAGCGACGCCAGCGCCTCATCGGCGACGATCACCTTCGGTTGCAGGATCAGCGCGCGGGCCAGCGCGACGCGCTGTTTTTGCCCGGAGGCCAGCATGTGCGGATAGTAGTAGGCGTGATCCGGCAGCATGCCGACCTGGCGCAGCGTTTGGTTGATACGTTGCTCGCGCTCGGCGGGCTCAAGATCGGTGTTCAGCCGCAGCGGCGCATCCAGCAGCTGGCCGATGCGCTGGCGCGGGTTGAGCGAGGTGCTCGGATCCTGAAAAATCATGCGAATACGCTGGCTGCGGTAACGATAATCGCCGAATGCCAGCGGATGATCGTCGATCAGCAGCTCGCCGGCGGTGGGTTCCACCATGCCGGAGAGCATCTTCGCCAGCGTGGATTTGCCGGAGCCGTTCTCGCCGATCACCGCCAGCGTCTGGCCTTCGCGCAGGGTAAAGCTGACCGATTTCACCGCCTCGACGTGCTGGCGGCGAAACAGCCCGGTGCGGTAGCGGTAGGTTTTGCTCAGGTTGCGCACTTCCAACAGCGTTTCCATGTTATTGCTCCTCCATGTTCAGCGGGAAGTGGCAGGCGAAGAAGTGGTTTTTGACCGGGCGCAGGCGCGGCGTTTCGATGCATTTCTTCTGCGCGTAAGGGCAGCGCGGCCCCAGGCGACAGCCGATCGGCAGGTGTTCCAGCGAAGGAATGGCGCCCGGCAGCGTATTCAACCGGCTTTTGTGCGGCAGCGAGCGGCCGAAGTCCGGCATGGCGCGGATCAGCGCCTGGGTGTAAGGGTGGTGCGGCGCCGCCAGCAACTCTTCGCACTGGGCGCTCTCCACCGTTTGCCCGCAGTACAGCACGTTCACCCGATCGGCCCACTTGCTCATCATCTGCAGGTCGTGGCTGATCAGCAGAATGGTGGTGTTGTTGTTCTGGTTGAGGCGCGCCAACAGACGGAAAATCTGCGCCTGCGTGGTCGGTTCCATGGCGTTGGTCGGCTCATCGGCGATCAGCAGGCGCGGTTGGTTGGCCAGCGCGATGGCGATCATCACTTTCTGGCACTCGCCTTCCGTCAGCTCGTACGGGAAGCTGCCCATGATGTCGTCATGATCCTTGATGCCGACGCGGTGCAGCAATTCGATGGCGCGGCGTTTGCGCCAGTTGAAGCGCTGCCACCAGTGGCCCTTATAGGTCCAGCCCGGGATGGCCTGCGCAAGCTGGCGGCCGATGCTCTCGGAAGGGTCGAGACAGGACTGCGGCTCCTGGAAGATCATTGAGACGTTGTGGCCCACCAGCTTGCGCCGCTCGCGCGGGCTCAGCTGCAGCAGATCGATGTCGTCGAAACGAAAGCGATCGGCGGTAACGCGCCAGTTGTCTTTGGTTACGCCGCAGATGGCCTTGGCGATCAGGCTCTTGCCGGAGCCCGATTCGCCCACCAGCCCGCGCACTTCGCCCTCGGTCAGCGTCATGCTGACGCGATCGACCGCCTTGACCGGCCCTTCGGCGGTCATAAATTCAATCGTCAAATTGCGGATATCGAGTAACGGCATTATTCCACCCCGGCATTGATTGCGCGGCGCATACCGTCGCCTAACAGGTTAACCAGCAGCACGCTGACGAGGATGGCCGCGCCGGGCAGCATCACCGTCCAGGGCGCGACGTACACCAGCTCGAGCGAATCGCCGAGCATCGCTCCCCATTCCGGCGAAGGCAACTGCGCGCCGAGATCGAGGAAGCCGAGCGCGGCGATATCCAAAATGGCCATCGACAGCGCGCGGGTGAACTCGGTCACCAGCACCGCCGCGATGTTCGGCATGACCGCGTACCACAGGATCTGCAGCGTGGAAGCGCCGTCAAGCCGGGCCGCCACCACGTACTCTTTCTCCAGTTCGTCGTGCACCGCGCTGTAGATGGTGCGCACCATGCGCGGCAACAAGGCGAGCCACACCGCCAGCATGGCGTGTTCAAGTTTGGGGCCGATAAACGCCACCACCACGATCGCCAGCAGCAGCGACGGAATCGACAGCAGGGTATCGAGGATGTGGTTGAGCACCGCCGAGCGTAGCCCGTGGGTGACGCCGGCGAACACGCCGAGGATCACGCCGCAGAACGCCGCGGCCAGCGTCACCGCCAGCGCGGAACCGAAGGTGGCGGCGGTGCCGGTCAACAGGCGGCTGAGGATGTCGCGCCCGAGATCGTCGGTGCCGAGGAAGAACGACACGTTGCCGTAGCGCGACCAGGACGGCGGCAGCAGTTGATAGCCAAGGAACTGCTGATCCAGCGCGTAGGGCGCCAGCAGGCTGCCGAACAGCGACAGCAGCAGCAGGGCGATCACGCCGTAAAAACCGATCATCGCCAGCGCGTCGCCATAGAAAATCCGCCAGGTGTAGCGCAGCGGGCTCGGCATCTTTTTCTCGCGGTATACGTTATCGAAGGGCATACCATTCCTTATGTTTCAGCGGGTTGGTTGCCGCACCCAGAATGTCGGCCAGAACGTTAATGGTGATCACCAGCGTGCCGACCACCATCACGCCGGCGGAGATCGCCGCATAGTCCTGTTGGCGAATGGCGTTGATCAGCCATCGGCCGAGGCCCGGCCAACTGAACACCACTTCGGTGATCATCGCCAGCGTGAGCATGGTGGAGAACTGCAGCCCCAGTTTGGGCACGATCGGCGGCAGCGCGTTGTGCAACACGTGGCGACGAATGATGGTGAAGCGCGACAGGCCGCGGGTGGCGGCGGCCTTGATGTAGTTTTGGCTCAGCACGTCGTCGGTGCTGATGCGCATCAGCCGCACCACTTCGGTGGTGGGCGCCACCGCCAGCGCGGCGATCGGCAGGATCATGTGGCGCAGGGCGCTGCCGATCATCTCGGCGCGATACGGCGAGTCCGACAGCCAGGCGTCGATCAGCGCGAAACCGGTGATGGGTTTCACCTGATACAGCAGATCGAAACGGCCGGAAACCGGCAGCCAGCCGAGATGCAGCGAGAAGAACAGCATCAGCAGCAGCGCCAGCCAGAACACCGGCATCGAAAAGCCCAGCAGCGCGAAGGTGCTGATGGCGGTGTCCTGCCACTTGCCGCGCAGCACGCCGGCGATGATGCCCAGCGGAATGCCGATAAACAGCGCCAGGGCGAAGGCCAGCAGGCACAGTTCCATGGTGGCCGGGAACACTTCGCGCAGCTGTTCGCTGATCGCCTGGCCGTTGATGCTGGAGACGCCGAAGTCCCAGTGCAGCAGGCTGACGAAGTAGAATTGATAGGCGTCCAGCAGGGCGGCGCCGTTCAGCGGCGCACGCGGCGTGAAATAGCTCAGGCTGAAGCTGACCAGCGTCAGGAAGAACAGCGTGATCAGCAGCAGCAGAATGCGGCGCAGGGTAAAGATAATCACTTTTTCACCTCCGGCGCGGATTCACGGTACACCCCGGCGAACGAGGCGTTGCCGAACGGGCTCAGCACCAATCCCTTGATGTCGTAACGATAGGCCTGCAGGCGCAGGGAAGACGCCAACGGCAGCACCGGCAATTGCTGCTCAAGGATTTTCTGCGCCTTGCGGTAGTTGTCGATGCGCTGAGACAGCTGCTGCGACAGCAGCGCGTTCTGCAGCACTTCGTCGAAGCTCGGGTCACACCAGTGAGCATAGTTGGTTTGCGAACGGATTGCCGCGCAGCTCAGCAGCGGCCGGAAGAAGCTGTCCGGATCGTTGCTGTCGGTGGCCCAGCCGGTCAGGGTCAGATCGTGGTTCATCTCCATCAGGCGCGCTTCCTGGAAGCGGCCCTCCACCGGCACGATGGTGACGTTGATGCCCACCTGGCCGAGGTCGGCCTGGATCAGCTCGGCGGTTTTCAGCGGGCTCGGGTTGTAAGACTGCGAGGCGGTAGGCACCCACAGCTTCAGGTTTAGCTGGCCGACGCCGGCCTGCCGCAGCATCTCGCGAGATTTGGCCGGATCGTACTCGGTGACGTGCGCGTCGTTGTCATAGGCCCAGGAGGCGCGCGGCAAGATCGAGGCGGCGGTTTCCGCCGTGCCGTAATAGATAGACTGCATCAACCGCTGGTTGTTGATCGCCAGCGAGATCGCCTGGCGCACATTGAGATTGTCGAGCGGCGGTTTGCGGGTGTTGAACGCCAGATAGGCGATGTTCATCCCCGGACGCAGCGTCAGGCGCAGGCGCGGATCGTCGCGCAGGATAGACAGCTGGCTGGCCGCCGGATAAGCCAGCACGTCGCATTCGCCGGTCAGCAGTTTGGAGAGGCGGCCGGTACCGCCGGCGCCCAGATCGATCACCACCTGCGGCATGCGCGGCAGCCCTTTCCAGTAGGCGGCGTTGCGCGCCAGGCGAATATATTGCCCCGAGCGGTATTCGTTGAGCAGGAACGGGCCGCTGCCGACCGGCTCGCGGTCGATCAGCTCCTGATGGCCCTCACGCGTCAGCAGATCGGCGTACTCGGCGGACAGCACCGGCGCGTAGTGGGTCGCCAGATGCCACAGGAACGAGGCGTCCGGCGACTGCAGGCGAATCTCCACCGTATAGTCGTCGAGCTTTCTCACGCTCTGCACCGAATCGCCGAACTGCAGGCTGTCGAAATAGGGGTATTCGCCGCCGTTCACGTCGTGATACGGGTGTTTCTGATCGAATACGCGGGCGAAGCTGAATACCACGTCGTCGGCGTTCATCTTGCGGGTGGGCGTGAACCAGGCGGTGGTCTGAAACGGCACGTCCTTGCGCAGATGGAAGCGGTAGGTGGCGCCGTTGTCCAGCACCTCCCAGCTCTGCGCCAGCTCGGGGATCAGGCGATAGGTGTAGGGGTCGACGTCCAGCAGGCGATCGTACAGCTGGGCGGCCAGGGTATCCACCGTCAGGCCGCTGCTGGCCATTTGCGGGTTGAAGGTATTCAGTATGCCGCTGACGCAATAAACAAAGCCGCTCTGGCGAATGTCCGGCAGCGGCGCCGCGCTGGGCGCGGGCGGTGTTGTCGCGGCCAGGGCAGAGCCCGTCAGGCACAACGACAGTATCCAAAAGGGTAAACCACGCATAGAGGCTCATGGGTTAATCAGCAATAGCGTTAGTGTATCGCACTCTGACCAGCAGCCCAATCCATTGAGCAAAATCGCTGAGTTTTCTGCGACTTGATTGATCAGCCCGTTCAGCGGCAAGAAAAAAGTTTTCCATGTTATGTTATAATATAACAAAATCATGTTACCGTTCCCCGGCAAAGTCACAATAACGCAAGGGGATGTATGAACGAAGTTGCACTTCCACCACGCCGTTCGCTGCCGGATGCTCAGGCATGGCGCGGCGAAATGAGTGATGTCGGGCTCGATTGGGTCGGGATGCAAGGGATCGCGCTGCCGCTGGAGCTGGCCGGCAAGCCATTGATGGCGAAGGTCGACGCCGGTATCAACCTGCGCGCCGAAGCGGCGGGCGAGCGCGGCATTCACATGTCGCGGCTGTATCTGGCGCTGGACGAGTTGACGCAGGGCGAGCTGACGCCGCAGCGCATCGGCCGAACGCTGCAGGCCTTTTTGGCTTCGCAGCCGGAACACAGCGATCGCGCCAGCTTGTCGATCGGCGGCGAGCTGTTGCTGTCACGCCCGGCGCTGCTGTCGCCGCAGCGCGGCTGGAAAGCCTATCCGCTGCGCATCGAGGCCACTCTGACGGATACGCTGACGCTGGCACTGACCGTCGGCGTGCCTTATTCCTCCACCTGCCCGAGTTCGGCGGCGCTCAGCCGTCAGTTGGCGCAGCAACAGTTCCAGTTTGATTTTGAACAGGCGGCGGAGCGGGTCAGCCAACGGCAGGTGAGCGAGTGGCTGCTGGAGCAAGGGATGCCGGCCACCCCCCACAGCCAGCGCAGCTGGGCCTGGATCACCGTGACGCCCGAGAATGAACGGGCGTTTGAGCCGGTGAAACTGATTGATCGCATCGAACACGCGCTGGGCACGCCGGTGCAAACGCTGGTGAAACGCAGCGACGAACAGGCCTTCGCATTGGCCAACGGTCAGAATCTGATGTTTTGCGAGGACGCGGCGCGCCGTCTGTATCGCATGCTGCGCAGCCAGTGCGACTACCGCGCTTTTTCGCTGCGCGTCGAGCATCAGGAGAGCCTGCATGCCCACAATGCGGTGGCGGAGCTGAGCTGGCGGGGAGAACACCATGCTGCGTAAAAATCCCAGTGGCCATCTGCCGCAGGTCTCGCCGCTGGCCTACATCGATCCCACCGCCATTATTTGCGGCCGGGTGATCGTTGAAGATTTCGTTTACGTCGGCCCTTATGCGGTAATTCGCGCCGACGAGTTGAACGCCGTCGGCGACATGGAGCCGATCGTCATCGGCTCGCACTCCAATATTCAGGACGGCGTGGTGATCCATTCCAAGAGCGGGGCGGCGGTGACAATTGGCCGCTACAGCTCGATCGCCCACCGCGCCATCGTGCACGGCCCGTGCCGCATCGACGATCGGGTGTTTATCGGGTTCAACAGCGTGCTGTTCAACTGCCACGTTCAGTCCGGCTGCGTGGTGCGCTACAACGCGGTCGTGGACGGCGTGACGCTGCCGGAAAACCGCTATATCCCCTCGACCGAGCGCGTGGGGCCGGACAGCGACCTGTCGCGCTATCGCCAGGTCGATCGCAGCGCGCTGCAGTTTTCGGAAGAAGTGGCCGCCACCAACGTCGAACTGGTGCGCGGTTACCAGGCATTACGCAATGAATTTTAATGAGGTCCCCATGAAACAACTTCCCGTGACCGTGCTTTCCGGCTTTCTCGGCGCCGGCAAGACCACGGTGCTGAACCACATCCTGAACAACCGGCAGGGCATGCGCGTGGCGGTGATCGTCAACGACATGAGCGAGGTGAATATCGACGCCGCGCTGGTGGAGAATGAAGTGCGCCTCGATCGCCAGCAGGAGAAGCTGGTGGAGATGAGCAACGGCTGCATCTGCTGTACGCTGCGCGAAGACCTGCTGGTGTCGGTGCGCGAACTGGCGCAGGACGGGCGTTTCGATTACCTGTTGATCGAATCGAGCGGCATCTCCGAACCGCTGCCGGTGGCGGAAACCTTTACCTTTGAGGATGAAACGGGCGAAAGCCTGTCGCAGTTCGCCCGGCTGGATACCCTGGTGACGGTGGTCGACGGGGTGAATTTCATCCGGCAATACCAACAGGCGCAAAGCCTGCAGGAGGCCGGCCAAAGCCTGGGCGAGGACGATCTGCGCAGCGTGGCGGACCTGTTGATTGAGCAAATTGAATTCTGCGACGTGATCCTGGTCAGCAAGACCGATCTGTTGACGCCAACGCAGCAGGGCGAAGTGATGGCGCTGCTGGCCAGCCTGAATCCCGACGCCCGCATTGTGCCGATCGCGCCGGGCAAACTGCCGCTGGAGGCGGTGCTGAATACCGGCAGCTTCAGCTTTGAAAAGGCGCAGCAGGCACCCGGCTGGCTGAAAGAGCTGCGCGGCGAACACGTGCCGGAGACGGAAAGCTACGGCATCAGCAGCTTTGTCTATCAGGCGCGGCGGCCGTTTGCGCCGGACAAGTTCTACCGCGTGATCAACGGCGACTGGGGCGGCGGCAAGCTGCTGCGTTCGAAAGGCTTCTTCTGGCTGGCGACGCGGCCGCGGCAGGCCGGGCAGTGGAGCCAGGCCGGCGGCATCGCCCATTACGGCCTCGCGGGCACCTTTTGGCGCGCGATCCCGCAAGACAATTGGCCGCAAGATCCGCAAACGCGGGCGCATATACAGGAGAAATGGGTGGAGCCGTTCGGCGACATGCGCCAGGAGCTGGTGTTTATCGGCCAGCACTTGCAACAGGCGGCGATCGTGCGTCTGCTGGACGACTGCCTGCTGAGCGACGACGAAATGGCCGCCGGCGTGGACTATTGGCTGGAGATGGCAGACCCGTTCCCTGAGTGGTAATTGCGCAATCTTCGTGTGGTAATGAGAAAAATTCTCAACAAAGTGCTTTACAGACGATACTGATAACTATTATCATCGCCTGGCAGTTCACGGAAGGCCACAGTTTGCGGCTCTGATGTGGAAGGCACGACATTGCTCACATTGCTTCCAGTGTTTTTTAAGCCAGCTCGGGTGCTGGCTTTTTTTTTTGCCTGTTTCAGACCGGAAACCTCGCCTGGCGAGCCATCATGCTCCACTTTCTTCTTTTTTCGCCGCGTAACCTGGACGATCTCGACAGAAGTTCGGGGTTTCATGCATTCACAGTCCCGTGACGGAATTTCATACTCCTTCTCATCGACGCGCCGGCTGCGTTTGGCCGGCCACTGTTAACCGTGAGGAGAATGCCTGTGATTACCCAACAAACCCCCATCAAGTCAGGATTCGGGCCCAAAACGACCGCCGGCGAGGTGCTCGCGGGCCAGGATCTGTCAGGCACGCTGGCCATCGTCACCGGTGGCCATTCAGGCCTCGGTCTGGAGACGACGCTGGCGCTGGCCGACGCCGGCGCACGGGTTATCGTCGCTTGCCGGGCACCGGCGGCAGCCAAAGCGGTGTTAGGGCAGAGTGCCTGCATTGAGATCGCCGAACTCGATCTCGCCGATTTGAACAGCGTGCGTCGTTTCGCTGCAGACTTTACCGCATCGAGCCTACGGGCGGATATCGTCATTAACAACGCCGGGGTGATGGCATGCCCGGAGGCGCGGGTGGGGCACGGTTGGGAAAGGCAGTTCGCCACCAACCATCTCGGCCACTATGCGCTGACCAATTTGCTGTGGCCGACCATTGCCGATGGCGGGCGGGTGGTCACCGTCTCCTCCGCCGGGCATCACCATTCGGCGATCCGCTGGGAAGATGTGCAGTTCGAACGCGGTTACGACAAGTGGCTGGCGTACGGTCAGTCGAAGACGGCGAATGCCCTGTTCGCCGTCTGGTTGGATCTTCTGGGCCGCTCGCGGGGGATCCGCGCATTTAGCCTGCATCCGGGTAGCATCGCCACGCCGCTGCAGCGGCACATATCGAGAGCAGAGATGATAGCCCTGGGCTGGATGGACGAAGAGGGCAATCCGGCCGATCCCGATGCCCTTAAAACGCCTCAGCAGGGGGCTGCTACGCAGGTCTGGGCCGCCACCTCACCGCAGTTGCAGGGATTGGGGGGCCTCTACTGCGAGGATGGCGATATTGCCGGCATCGCCGTCCACGACAGTCAGGCGCTGGTCGGCGTGAAGGAATACGCGATCGACCCGGAACAGGCGCAGCGTCTGTGGGCGCTTTCGGCATCGCTGACCGGCATTGATGCCTTCGCCTGACCAGGCCGCTAAAAAGCCGACCTCTTCAGGCGGCCGTTCTCAGGCCACATCTCTCAACCTGGGGCTAATAGCTGACGGCCGGGAAAGACCGGCATCCAATCCCCGCGTTGCTAATCCTCGTCTTGCTCGCCGTTTTGCAGCAGCGCATGCTTTTTCAGCATGCCGCGCAACTGGTGGTAAGTGAGCCCCAGCAGCTGCGCCGCCTTGCGCTGGTTGAATCGCCCTTGCTGCAGCGCTGCTTCGATCAGCGCCTTCTCTTGCTCCAACTGCCAGTTTTTCAGCTCGAGCGGCAGCGCCGGCAACGCGCCGGCGCCTTCAGGGGCAGGCGTAAGCGGCGTGGCCTCGCGTGGCGCAAACGGGTTGATGACGATCTCATCCAGCGGGTTGTCGCTGTCGCCGTGACGATAGACCGAACGTTCCACCACGTTTTTCAGTTCGCGCACGTTGCCCGGCCAGCCGTAGTTGAGCAACGTCTGCCTGGCGCGTTCGGTAAAGCCGGGAAACAGCGGCAGCGCCAGCTCGCGGCACATTTGAATGGCGAAGTGCTCGGCCAGCAGCATGATGTCGGGCCGGCGTTGGCGCAGCGGCGGCAGCTGCACCACGTCGAACGCCAGCCGATCCAGCAGATCGGCGCGGAACTTGCCCGCCGCCGCCAGCGCCGGCAGATCGTCGTTGGTGGCGCACACCAGGCGCACATCTACCCGCAGCGGCTGGCTGCCGCCCACGCGTTCCAGTTGGCCGTATTCGATCACCCGCAGCAATTTCTCCTGCACTAGCATTGGCGCGGTCGCCAGCTCATCGAGGAACAGCGTGCCGCCGTCGGCGCGCTCGAAGCGGCCCAGATGACGTTTCTGCGCACCGGTAAAGGCGCCGGCCTCGTGGCCGAACAGCTCGGAATCCAGCAGGTTTTCATTCAGCGCCGCACAGTTAAGCGAGATGAACGGCCCTTGCCAACGGTTGGAGAGGTAGTGCAGACGATGGGCGATCAGCTCTTTACCGGTGCCGCGCTCGCCGATCACCAGCACCGGTTTGTTCAGCTTTGCCACCTGGGAGACTTGCTCCAATACTTCGACAAAGGCGTTTGCTTCGCCCAACAAATTCTCTGGCTGTTCGTTCATGATGAAATTCGCCAATGTTTGGTGAAAATAATCACTCTACAGCAAGCGCGCAGAGAGTCAAAAATAAAGAGTTGTTGTTTTTCAATTAGATAAAAGTTGGCACGGGTTTTGATTATCTCTTTGGGCAAGCTGTACGACTTAACGCGGCGCTTCAGACGCCATCAGAACCAAGAGGAAGTGAATTATGGGTATTTTTTCTCGTTTTGCCGACATCGTGAACGCCAACATCAACACCCTGCTGGACAAGGCGGAAGATCCGCAGAAGCTGGTGCGGTTGATGATCCAAGAGATGGAAGACACGCTGGTTGAAGTCCGTTCTACGTCGGCGCGCGCGCTGGCGGAGAAAAAGCAGTTGCTGCGTCGCATCGAGCAGGGTGAAAGCCAGGTAAGCGACTGGCAGGAAAAAGCCGAGCTGGCACTGCGCAAAGATAAAGAAGACTTGGCCCGCGCGGCGCTGATCGAAAAACAAAAGGTTGCCGACCTGATCGCCACGCTGACGCAGGAAGTGGCGACCGTAGAAGAAACGCTGGCGCGCATGAAGAGCGAAATCGGTGAGCTGGAAAACAAGCTGACCGAAACCCGCGCGCGGCAGCAGGCGCTGGCGCTGCGCCATCAGGCCGCATCTTCCTCGCGCGAGGTGCGCCGTCAGCTCGACAGCGGCAAGCTGGATGAGGCGATGGCGCGTTTCGAACAGTTCGAACGTCGCATCGACCATATGGAAGCCGAAGCGGAAAGCATCAGCATCGGTAAAAAGAAGTCGCTGGACCAGGAGTTTGCTGAGCTGAAAGCCGACGATGCCATCAGTGAGCAGCTGGCGGCGCTGAAAGCCAAGATGAACCGCTCCGAGTAAGGCGAACCGCGGCCACACGCCGGAGGTGGCCGCCTATCCAGGATCCGATAAGAAGGAATAACAATGAGTGCTTTATTACTTGCCATTCCGCTGACAATTTTCGTGCTGTTTGTCGCGCCGATTTGGCTTTGGCTGCATTACAGCAATCGGCAACAGACCGGCATCCAGCTGAGTCAGCAAGAAATGCAGCGCCTGGCGCAGCTGGCGGAAGACGCCAAACGCATGCGTGAACGCATTCAGGCGCTGGAAGAGATCCTCGATGCGGAACACCCGAACTGGAGACAGTCCTGATGAGCATGACGCTGGGCAGTAAAAAGCTTTATCGCGTACCCGAAGAAGGCATGGTGAAAGGCGTCTGCGCCGGTCTGGCTCACTATTTCGACGTACCGGTGCGCCTGATCCGCGTGATGGTGGTGCTGTCGCTGTTCTTTGGGCTGTTTTTCTTCACGCTGGTGGCCTATATCGCGCTGGTGTTCGTGTTGGACGAAGCGCCGGCCAGCCGTTTCGAGGGCGAGCATCAGAAGACGCCGCGCCAGTTGCTCGATCAGCTGGAATATGAGCTGGGCAGCGGCGAACAGCAGCTGCGTCAGGTCGAGCGTTACGTGACGTCCGACACCTTCGGCGTTCAGAGCCGCTTCCGCAAGCTGTAACTCTTCTTGCGATATCCGGCCTGTGCAGGCCGGATATCTCGCCGTCGTCATCCCGTTGAAGGTTATCTTAATCGTCTTGTGCCGGAGGGCATTGTCATGAATAAAATTGATGTCGCGAACGCCACCAGAACGGGTGGATTTAAATCAGGAACGGCGGCAATGTTGAAGACATTGGCTAAAGTCATCATCATAGCGTTATTGAACTATGGCCCGGCGGGCGCCGCCGGCTGGCTGTTGAAGACCGTCGGCCGCAAACCGGTGCGCTTCGTGCTGGCGCTGGTGCTGGAACCGCTGTTCCGTAAAGGCCTGAACAAGGCATTCGGGCGTTACGTCAAGGAGAGCAATGAAACGACTGCAAAATGAGTTAACCTCGCTGGTCAACCGCGGAATGGATCGCCATCTGCGCCTGGCGGTGACCGGCCTGAGCCGCAGCGGCAAAACCGCCTTTATCACCGCCTTCGTCAATCAACTGCTGCATGTGCACAGCGGCGCGCGCATGCCGCTGTTTTCACCGGTGCGCGAAGAACGCCTGCTGGGCGTCAAGCGCATCCCGCAGCGCGATCTCGGCATCCAACGTTTCACCTACGACGAAGGGCTGGCGCAGCTGTACGGCGCGCCGCCGTCCTGGCCGACGCCGACGCGCGGCGTCAGCGAAATCCGACTGGCGCTGCGTTACCGCTCCAACGACTCGTTGCTGCGCCATTTCAAAGACACCTCGACGCTGTACCTGGAGATCGTCGATTATCCGGGCGAATGGTTGCTGGATCTGCCGATGCTCGAGCAGGATTACCTGGCCTGGTCGCGGCAGATGACCGGGCTGCTGCAGGGGGAACGCGCCGAATGGGCCAAGCCCTGGCTTGACCTGTGTAAAACCTGCGATCCGCTGGCCCCGGCCGACGAAAATCGCCTGGCGGCGATCGCCCAGGCCTACACCGATTATCTGTTGCGCTGCAAAAGCGAAGGGCTGCACTTCATTCAACCGGGCCGTTTCGTGCTGCCGGGCGACATGGCCGGCGCACCGGCGCTGCAGTTTTTCCCGTGGCCCGATGTTGCCGCGGTGGGCGAGTCGAAACTGGCGCAGGCCGACAAACACACCAATATCGGCATGCTGCGCGCTCGGTTCAATTATTACTGCCAGTCGATCGTCAAAAACTTCTATAAAGAGCATTTCGTCCGTTTCGATCGGCAAATCGTGCTGGTTGACTGCCTGCAGCCGCTCAACAGCGGCCCGCAGGCGTTCAACGACATGCGCCTGGCGCTGACCCAACTGATGCAGAGTTTCCATTACGGGAAACGCACGCTGTTTCGCCGCTTGTTCTCGCCGACCATCGACAAACTGATGTTTGCCGCCACCAAGGCGGACCACATCACCGCCGATCAGCACGCCAATCTGGTGTCGTTGCTGCAACAGCTGGTGCAAGAGGCGTGGCAGAACGCGGCGTTCGAAGGCATCAGCATGGATTGCGTCGGCCTGGCCTCGGTGCAGGCGACCGAGAGCGGCATTGTCGATCATCAGGGGCAGCGTATTCCGGCGCTGAAGGGCAATCGCCTCAGCGACGGCGCGCCGCTGACGGTGTTCCCCGGCGAAGTGCCGGCCCGTTTGCCGGGGCCGGCGTTCTGGCAGAGCCAGGGATTCCACTTCGATGAGTTTCGCCCGCGCGCCATGAGCGTGGACAGCCCGTTGCCGCATATCCGTCTGGATGCGGTGATGGAATTTTTACTGGGAGACAAATTGCGATGAGCGAGCCGATCAAACCGCGTATCGATTTTGACGAGCCGTTGCAGCCGCCGCAGGAACCGACGTTGCGTGCCGGCGTCGCTTTCGACGCCGAGCAGGCGGAGAGCTTCTTTCCGGCGGCGCCGGAGCTGCAGCAGGAGGAGGAGGAAGGGCGCGCCGAGGGCATCATCAACGCTGCGCTGAAGCCGAAACGCAGCCTGTGGCGCAAAATGGTGACCGCCGGGCTGGCGCTGTTCGGCGTCAGCGTGGTGGCGCAGGGCGTGCAGTGGGTGCATACCGCCTGGGTGCAGCAGGACTGGATCGCCATGGGCGGCGGCGTGGCCGGCGGCCTGATCGTGTTCGCCGGCGTCGGTTCGGTGGTCACCGAATGGCGGCGTTTGTATCGGCTGCGCCAGCGCGCGGAAGAGCGCGACGTGGCGCGCGAGCTGTTGCACAGCCACGGACTGGGGCAAGGGCGCGAATTCTGCGAGAAGCTGGCGCGCCAGGCCGGGCTGGATCAGGGGCATCCGGCGCTGCAGCGTTGGCAGGCCTCGCTGCATGAAACCCAAAATGACCGTGAAGTGGTGGAGCTGTACGCCAAACTGGTGCAGCCGGTGCTCGACAATCAGGCGCGGCGCGAAATCAGCCGCTCCGCCGCCGAATCGACGCTGATGATTGCCGTCAGCCCGTTGGCGCTGGTGGATATGGCGTTTATCGCCTGGCGCAACATCCGTTTGATTAACCGCATCGCCGCGCTGTACGGCATCGAACTGGGCTACTTCAGCCGCATTCGTTTGTTCCGGCTGGTGCTGCTCAACATCGCCTTCGCCGGCGCCTCCGAACTGGTGCGCGAAGTGGGCATGGACTGGATGTCGCAGGATCTGGCGGCGCGACTGTCGGCGCGCGCGGCGCAGGGCATCGGCGCCGGGTTGTTGACCGCGCGGCTGGGCATCAAGGCGATGGAACTGTGTCGCCCGCTGCCGTGGCTGGAAGGGGAGAAACCGAAGCTTGGCGATTTCCGCAGCCAGCTGATCGGCCAGTTGAAAGACACGCTGAAAAAGAGCGACGGCAAGGCCAAATAACCCCGCGACGGCGCTCCTGGCAGCGCCGTTATTTCACCGGCGCCAACGCCGGACGTAATCGAGACTTGACGATAGTCGATCCCCCTGTGCTTGCGTGATAAATATCTGCAAAATTAAATCTGTTTGTGATAACTCTCTGTTTGTGGGCTAAAATGACGCCGATGCTGTTATTCGCTTGCGTTTAAAATCAGCAACCACGGCAATAAATCAGAGTTCTGTCAACTTTTGCTGACAGATCGCTTCTACCGCCCGGTGCGAGGGAGTATCATCATCGCTAACGATCCCCGCACCTGCAGAGATAAGGCCAACACTGATGCGTTTGGAAGTATTTTGCGAAGACCGCCTCGGTCTCACTCGAGAATTACTCGATCTTTTGGTATCGCGCAGCATTGACTTACGTGGCATCGAGATCGATCCCATCGGCCGCATTTACCTCAATTTCTCCCAGCTGGACTTCGATACTTTCCGCGCGCTGATGGCGGAGATCCGCCGCATCGCCGGCGTGACCGACGTGCGCACCGTCAGCTTTATGCCTTCCGAACGCGAGCATCGCGCGCTGCGTGCGCTGCTGGAGTCGATGCCGGAGCCGGTGTTCTCTATCGACATGAAGGGCAAGGTCGAGCTGGCCAATCCGGCGGCGCTGGCGTTGTTCAGCCTGAACGAAGACAAGATCCGCAACCAGACCGCCGGGGCGTTGATCGGCGGCTATAACTTCAGCCGCTGGCTGGAGAGTGAGCATACGGCGCCGCACTCAGAACGGGTGGTGATCCGCAGCCAGGACTTCCTGATGGACATTACGCCTATCTATCTGGAAGACGAACAGCAACAGCCGGCTGCGGTCGGCGCAGTGGTGATGTTGAAGTCCACCGCGCGCATGGGCCGCCAACTGCAAAATCTGTCGGTGAACGACGATACCGAATTCGATCACATCGTCGCGGTGAGCGCCAAGATGCGTCACGTGCTGGAGCAGGCGCGCAAACTGGCGATGCTCGATGCGCCGCTGCTGATCGTGGGCGATACCGGCACCGGCAAGGATATTCTGGCTCGCGCCTGCCACCTGCGCAGCCCGCGCGGCAAACAGCCGTTCCTGGCGCTGAACTGCGCCGCGCTGCCGGATGACGTGGTGGAGAGCGAGCTGTTCGGCCATGCGCCGGGCGCTTATCCCAACGCGCTGGAAGGCAAAAAGGGCTTCTTCGAGCAGGCCAACGGCGGTTCGGTGCTGCTGGATGAGATTGGCGAAATGTCGCCGCGCATGCAGACCAAACTGTTGCGTTTTCTCAATGACGGCACGTTCCGCCGGGTCGGCGAAGAGCATGAGGTGCACGTCGACGTGCGCGTGATCTGCGCCACCCAGAAGAACCTGACCGAGCTGGTGCAGCGCGGCGAATTCCGCGAAGACCTCTATTATCGCCTCAACGTGCTGACCATCACCATTCCGCCGCTGCGCGAACGTCCGCAGGACATCATGCCGCTGACCGAGCTGTTCGTGGCGCGCTTCGCCGATGAGCAGGGCGTGGCGCGGCCCAAGCTGGCGAACGATCTGGGCAGCTTCCTCAGCAAATACGGCTGGCCGGGTAACGTGCGCCAGCTGAAAAACGCCATCTACCGCGCGCTGACGCAAACCGAAGGCTACGAACTGCGGCCGCAGGATATCGTGTTGCCGGAGTTCGAGGTGGAGATGTCGCTGGGCGACGAGGTGCTGGACGGTTCACTGGACGACATCAGCAAGCGTTTCGAGCGCTCGGTGCTGACGCGCCTGTATCGCACCTATCCCAGCACCCGCAAGCTGGCGAAGCGGTTGGGCGTTTCCCATACCGCCATCGCCAACAAGCTGCGCGAGTATGGCCTGAGCAGCCGCAAAGGCGGCGCTGAGGGCGAAGAATAAAAAAGGCGCCTTGCGGCGCCTTCCCGTGTATCCAAAGCCGGCGTTCGCCGGCTTTATTATTTCAGCGCTGCCAGCGCCGCGTCGTAATCCGGCTCGATGGTGATTTCGTTCACCAGCTCGCTGTACAGCACGTTGTCCTGGCCATCCAGCACCACGACCGCACGCGCGGTCAGGCCCGCCAATGGACCTTCGGCGATTTCAACGCCGTACGCCTGTTTGAACTCGGCGCCGCGCAGGGTGGACAGCGTGACCACGTTGCTCAGGCCTTCCGCGCCGCAGAAACGAGACTGGGCGAACGGCAGATCGGCGGAGATGCACAGCACCACGGTGTTATCCAGGCCGCTGGCCAACTGGTTGAATTTACGCACCGACGTCGCGCAGACGCCGGTATCGATGCTTGGGAAGATGTTCAGGACTTTGCGTTTACCCGCGAAGCTGCTCAGCGCTACGTCTGACAGGTCTTTGGCAACCAGCGAGAAGGCCTTGGCCTGTTCGCCCTGCTGTGGCAGTTTGCCCGCTACGCTGACCGGATTGCCTTGAAAATGTACTGTCTGAGTCATTGCTAGATTCCTTTTACAGGTGTTTATACAAAGGGTATGAACCTGATGAAACGGCGCGCCGGCGGCGGCTGTTAACATCAGGTTCACACCCTGACGCCAGTTTATGACAAGCGGGGCGGATTGGATATCAAAGTTTGCTAAATAGTTGTATATATTAGGCTGTTCTATAAAACATCACCGGCGCATCAGCCTGCCTGGATGCGCAGTTTTCGCTCAGGAGCCGTTATGAGAGACATGCGTTTTTACCCGGAAGCCTGGCCGCTGCACACCGCCTTCGTGATCGCGCGCGGCAGCCGCACCGAAGCCAGGGTGGTGGTGGTCGAAATCGAACAGCAGGGCGTGCGCGGCGTCGGCGAATGCACGCCGTATCCGCGCTATGGCGAGAGCGAGGAATCGGTGATGACGCAGCTGGCTGAGATGGCGCCGGCGATCGCGCAAGGCATCACCCGCGAGCAGCTACTGACGCAGATGCCGGCGGGCGCGGCCCGCAACGCGCTGGACTCGGCGCTGTGGGATTTGGAGTGTGGTCTGCACGGGCAGAGCCTGTGGCAGCGCAGCGGCGTGACGGCGCCGGCGCAGATCCGCATGGCGCAGACCGTCAGCATCGGAACGCCGGAAGCGATGGCCTTCGCCGCGCGTGAGCTGGAGCGGCAGGGCGCCACGCTGCTGAAGATCAAACTCGACGATCACTATATCAGCGAGCGGCTGGTGGCGATCCGCGCCGCGGTGCCGCAGGCGACGCTGATTGTCGACGCCAATGAATCCTGGCAGGCGGAAGGGCTGGCGGCGCGCTGCCAGCTGTTGGCCGATCTCGGCGTGGCGATGCTGGAGCAGCCGCTGCCGGCCGGTGATGACGCCGCATTGGAACACTTTATTCATCCGCTGCCGATCTGCGCCGATGAGAGCTGCCACACCCGCGCCGATCTGCCGCGGCTGGCGCAACGCTATCAGATGGTCAACATCAAACTGGACAAAACAGGCGGCTTGACCGAGGCGCTGGCACTGGCGCAGGCCGCGCGCGAACAGGGATTCGCCATCATGCTCGGCTGCATGTTGTGCACGTCGCGGGCGATATCCGCCGCCTTGCCGCTGGCGCCGGCGGCGCGTTTCGTCGATCTGGACGGCCCGACCTGGCTGGCGCGGGACGTCGAACCGGGTCTGGCGTTCGAATGCGGGGCGATCGTCGATCTCGCCCCGTAGGGATTAATTCGGGTAGGTCAGCAGTTCGGTCATGGCGTCGATGTAGCGCTCGCTGGCGGCATCGGCGGAGATCGGCGGGAATTCGGCGGTGATGCACGGCAGCGACAGATCCGCGCACCAGCTGCCGAACGAACCTGGCGTTTCATAGCCGACGCTGGTCACCAGCGGGAGTTCGAACTTGTGCGACAGCCAAACGCCGAGCCGCGAGCTGGCGGGATCTTCGATGCAGGCCAGCGGCTCATGGAACGACACCACCCAATGCGGCTTCAGGCGATGGATCAGATGACACAGCGCCTGGGTTTCCGGTTCGGAGCCGGGGCGCCCGCCGGTGGAGAGCCTGACGTCGCGCACCGGCGCCGCGCTGTTCCAGCGATAGACGGTGTCGCCGGAGCGCCAGTTGGCGGCCGGGAAGTTGCGGTTCAGATCGACGCCGTTGGCATTGGCGCGCAGCCCCAGCTGACAGCCGTCGGGGTTGACCGCCAGCACCACGTGGTGGCGCAACTGTTCGGGGGCGATGCTGCGCAGCGCGCAGGACAGGGTTACGATGGCGGCGCTCTCATCGCCGTGGGTGCCGGCGATGATCAGCCCGGTTTCCGGGCCGCTGACCGCCGCCGGGAAATAGAGCAGCGGCGCGCCCAGCAGCGAGCTGCCGTAGTTCTCTCCTGCGACGGCCAACTGGCCACGTTCACTGCGCGGTCGATGTTCGGTCATGGTGTTGTCCCTGAGTTAAAGGCCGAGAGTCATTGTCATTTTATTCAGTGTATTACGCTTTGAGACATCTTTCCCATCGCAATTGTGCGGCGTTTGCGCGATCTGTGATGCGGTAGCGGCGAAAACGCCAATTAAACCGCACCTGGCCTGAGGCTGTTGTTATACTAACGGCAGAGCTAAGCCAATCACCCGCAAGAGGATTTAACATGCCAGTAGCCAGAATCATCGCCAGCTATAGCGAAAATGAAAATGACACCATCACGCTGCTGTGCGGCGTAGACGCTGAAAACCAGATCCGTCAGGGGGAATGGTTCGGCGTGGTGAAAAATGACGACGGGCGCGGGGACGAATCGAACTATCCGTTCACCCTGCATATCGATTACCAGAAAGATGCCTTCTATCTCGACTACGGCTACGACGACGCGGATGCGCGTCAGCTGCAAAAAACCGATATCTCGGCCCGTCCGCTGGCTGAGAAAGGCTTTTTCACCGTGTTCGATGAAGAAGAGGGTGAAGAGTTCAGCTACCGCATCAACAGTATCCACCTGTACGACTGACGGTCGCTGCCGCAATCCCACCCGTGCCGCCCTGCGCCGCACGGGTTTTTTATCGCCTGAATCGCACTTTTTGCAACTTCTCGCCCGCGGGCTCTAGGCCGGATGGATCTTGTGCTATATGATAAAAAATTCAGATGGTTAACGGGGGACAAATCATAATGACGGGAAAAAAAATGCAACGGGGTTTTCGTTTGGCGCTTTGCGCGGCGGCGATCGGCGCCTGTATGAGCAGCGCCATGGCGGCGCAGGTTCCCCCGGGCACCGCGCTGGCGGACAAACAGGAAATCGTGCGCCACATTAAAGACGAACCGGCCTCGCTCGATCCGATCAAAGCGGTTGGCTTGCCGGAGGCTCAGCTGGCGCGCGATCTGTTCGAAGGGCTGGTCAATCAGGACGCCAACGGCAAAGTGATCCCCGGCGTCGCCACCCGCTGGCAGACCAGCGACAATCAGACTTATATTTTCCATCTGCGTAAAGACGCGCGCTGGTCAAACGGTGACCCTGTCACGGCAAAAGACTTCGTTTACAGCTGGCAGCGGCTGGTAGAACCGAAAAATCTGTCGCCGTTCGCCTGGTTCGCGCAGCTGGCGGGGATCCAGAACGCCGAGCAGATCATCAGCGGCAAACTGCCGGCCGATCGCTTGGGCGTATCGGCGCCGGATGACTACACGCTCAAGGTGCAGTTGGACAAGCCGGTGCCGTACTTCGTCAGCCTGACGGCCAACTTCAGCCTGTTCCCGGTGAACAAGGCGGTGGTGGAAAAATACGGCAACGACTGGACCAAGGTCGGCAATCTGGTGGGCAACGGCGCGTTCAAACTGCAGGAGCGGGTGGTGAACGAGAAGCTGGTGCTGACGCCTAACGACCATTACTGGGATCATGCGCGCACCGTGCTGACCAAAGTGACCTTCGTGCCGATCAACCAGGAATCCAACGCCACCAAGCGTTATCTGGCGGGTGACATCGACATCACCGAATCCTTCCCGAAAAACATGTATCAGAAGCTGCTGAAAGACATCCCGGGGCAGGTGTACACCCCGGATCAGCTCGGCACCTATTATTACGCGTTCAACACCCAGCGTGCGCCGACCAACGACGTGCGGGTGCGTCAGGCTTTGTCCTACGCCATCGATCGCAAGATTATCGCGGAGAAAGTGTTGGGCACCGGTGAAAAACCGGCTTATCACTTCACGCCGGACGTCACCGCCGGGTTCAAACCCGAGGCGAGTTTGCTGCAACAGCAGCCGCAGGCGGAGCTGGACGCGCAGGCCAAGGCATTGCTGCAGGCGGCCGGCTACGGCTCGAACAACCCGCTGAAGCTGACGCTGCTGTATAACACCTCGGAGAGCCACCAGAAGATCGCCATCGCCGTGGCCTCGATGTGGAAGAAAAAGCTGGGGATTGACGTCAAGTTGCAAAACCAAGAGTGGAAAACCTACATCGACAGCCGCAATACCGGCAATTTCGATGTGATCCGCGCCTCCTGGGTGGGTGACTATAACGAGGCGTCGACCTTCCTGTCGCTGCTGACCTCCACCCACAGCGGCAATATCGCCAAGTTCAAGAATGCGGACTACGACAAGCTGCTGGCGCAGGCGGGGCGGGAAACCAACCCGGCGGCGGTGACCGCCGATTACAACAAGATGGAACAGATCATTGCCGATCAGGCGCCAATCGCGCCGATATACCAATACACCAACGGCCGCCTGATCAAACCGTGGGTAAAAGGCTACCCGATCACCAATCCGGAAGATGTGGCCTATAGCCAAACGATGTATATCATCAAACACTGAATGGGTTTATTTATCGCCCCCGCGCAATGCGGGGGCGTTATTTTATCGGCGGCGAAACCACGCGGCTAATTAATTTTTCCACGCGATAAACCCCGTTTAATAATAAACAGGGTTGCCATCATCACATTAATATTGTCTATTTCAGAGAGCGGTTACGCTTACAGACAGTCCCGCATGGCGTCCACCACTACGCGGCCGCTCATATCGGTCTGAGTAATGCGGTAGCTGGTGGGATAAGAACGACGGGTACTGAAACGATCGTGGACGGAGACCTTGCCAATCTGCAGGCCGGCGGCGTTTTTCACCACAAACTCACTGATCTCTTCCTGGCCCTGGTTTTGCAAATGGATATTGCTGATTTTTTCCAGCGTATCGCTGGCGTTTATTTTTAAATGGTCGCGTAACATAACTACCTCCTCGTAGTGAGAAAAGTATATGCCCCTAAAATTTGCGCTGAAACAGCTTTGTGTTGATTTATTATTATCATTTTGAATTAAAATTGATAGCAATATGTTAAGTCATAATAATAACGGCATTACCAGCGCTTTATCGGCGATATTGTCTGATTTATCGGCAATGGTTTATTTCAATGCCGTTATTATTAGTCTGCATTAATGGAGAACAGCGCTTGCCTGGCCGCCGGCGCGGGAAAGACGCAGGCGACGTTGTGTCCGCAGCCGGGAACGAGGGTTAGCCGATGCGGCTTCTCCGGCGCCAGATAGCGCCGGTCATAGTCGGCATAGGCCAGGGCGCGCTGCAACCGGTAGGGACCCTGCAGCTGGGCGGCGCAGGATTTGTCGAGTATCCGATAGTAGGCGCCCGGCGCGGTGCCGGTATCACCGTCTGCGGCCAGGTAGGTGATATCCGCCGCCGCATAGCGCCGACGGGCTGCGGCGGCGGTGCGCTGCAGGTGAGCGGGGAGCGCTTCCGGACCATATTTCCACTGGTTAGCCTGCGGGCACTGGCCGGCGTCCAGCGTTTGCCAGCGGAAGCGACAGGTTTTTTCACTGCCGCAGCGCTCCGGATGAAGGGGCTGGGGACGCAGGTTGTCAAAATAGAGCCAGCTGCCCGGATCGGCGACGACATAGCGCAGACGCACTCCGTCCGGCGGGTTGGCGAAGCCGACATAATGCTGCACGAATTGGGCGCCGGCGGAGAAACCGGCGACGGTGATCGACCGCAACGACGGCCAGCGCCGTTTCAGATCGGCCAGCAGGTTATCCATGGCGTTGAACGAGCCGGTTTTCCCGCCATTATCCAAACCGCCTTCGATCCAGGAGCCGCAGCGCCATAGGGCGTCACCCTCTTGCGGCGCCGGTAGCCCGGCGGAACGGCAGCGGGCGGCAAGCGTCTCCGGCACCTGGAACAGCGGGGCGACCAGCAAGCTGTTGTCTCCCGCTCCCTGCGCGGCGTCGATCGCCGCTTGCAATGTCTTGGCGACATCGCGCGGGTGGCCGTGCATCACCACCAGCGCGGTGCGCGGCTGGGGGGAGTGAGCGTGCGCGACAAAATAAGGCAGTGAACCCGCCGCCGTCGGCGCGTGATAGGGTGTGGCGAGGCGTTCTAACACCGGCTCTGCACGAGCCGATTGGCCGAACAGCAGCAGGGCGGCCATTGCGATGCAGCGCAGGCGGCGCATTCTCGTCAGGTTCGGCGCAGCGCAGCGCGCAGTTGTCTCAGGACTTCCCGGCATCGTTGTTCCTCACGCGCTCGTTGATAGTAGCGATAAAAGGCGCGTTCCGAACTGAGGTTACCCGCGCGTGCCAGCTGCCTGAAGGTCATGTATGCCAGGCTGAACATAATGATAATAAATAATAAACCGGGGAACAGCAGCTGCCAGCCGTCGGTGATGCGCGCATTAGGCAGATAGCGGAGTGAATAGGGCGTAATCAATACCCCTAACTGCTGCAGCCCCCATTGAGTCAACGCAGGGAACAGCACCAGCAACGTAACGAACACCAAATACAGCAAGAAATAGCGACAGGAAAGCAAGAAACGCTTGAACGCGTTATTGGCGCTTGGCCGCAAAACGAAGCCTGCGGGCGTGGCGCGCAGGATTTGCTGACGGCCACCGGTGAAACGATAGCGTTCCAGCGCCGCTACGCTATCCGGCAATGCCAGCAGCAGCTGCAGCGCAACAAGGCCGGCGCTGCGGTTGCCGATATAGTCGCGAAACCGCAACAGACGTATGGGGGCGCTTTGGGGCTTCTCGACGGATTCGAGCAGGTTTAACAGCTTATCGTGGTTTTCCCGCCGAATGCGAAAAGGCGTTTTGACCACGGCGATAAACAGCGTAATGACGGTCGGTAGGACGATTTTCAAGATATCTGCGGTGCTGATTTGTAACATGCGAGTTTCCTCTCGGGCTGTCTTGCGTTCCTGGCAGCAGAAGTATAGACCACGCTTATGGGACAACATGAAAACTGGCGTTACAGCTTGGTCTTTGATCTCCAAGGCGTTAACGCTAGACTCAGCAACATAAGCAAGACTGAGGGGATAAATGAATGGATGTGATTGAGGGGAGCGAGCTGCAGGTCGCCGACGCGGTTTACGCCTACCAGCTGGATGGCAAGGGCGGCGTCACGCCGATCGAGCAGGATGACAAGATCACCTGCGACGCGCCTTGTTGGCTGCATCTTGATTACGCGCACCCGGCCAGCGCCGAATGGCTGAGCACCACGCCGCTGCTGCCGGACTCGGTGCGCGAAGCGCTCTCCGGCGAAAGCTCACGGCCGCGCGTCAGCCGCCAGGGCGAAGGCACCATGATCACGCTGCGCAGCATCAACTTTAACGCCAACTCGCGGCCGGACCAGTTGGTCACCATTCGCGTGTACATCACCGATAAACTGATTATCTCCACGCGGCACCGCAAAGTGTATTCCATCGATCAGGTGGTGAACGATTTGCAAAGCGGCGCCGGGCCGACCAACAGCGGCAACTGGCTGGTGGAGATTTCCGATGCGTTGACCGATCACACCAGCGAATTCATTGAGGATCTGCACGACAAGATTATCGATCTGGAGGACGCCTTGCTGGAACAGCAGGTGCCGGAGCGTGGCCAGCTGGCGTTGATCCGTAAACAGCTTATCGTGCTGCGCCGTTACATGGCGCCGCAGCGTGACGTTTTCGCACGGCTGGCCAGCGACCGCCTGCCGTGGATGAGCGACGACGATCGCCGCCGCATGCAGGACATCGCGGATCGCCTGGGGCGCGGGTTGGACGATCTGGACGGCAGCATCGCGCGCACCGCCATCTTGTCCGACGAAATTACCACGGTGATGGCCGACGCGATGAACCGCCGCACTTACACCATGTCGCTGTTGGCGATGGTATTTCTGCCGACCACCTTCCTGACCGGGCTGTTTGGCGTCAACCTTGGCGGCATACCGGGCGGCGGCAACCCCTTCGGTTTCGCGGCATTTTGCCTGATGCTGGTCGGGTTGGTGCTTGGCGTCGCCTGGTGGCTGAAGCGCAGCCGCTGGCTGTAGGCGAAAATGACGAAAACCCGGTTAACATTGAGCAAAATCAACATTTAGCCGGGGGAAATGGGGCATGATCTCTCTCGCAGGTGAATGCAACGTCAAGCGATGGGCGTTGCGCTCCATAATTGTCTTACTTTCTTATTTTTGAATTACTGCATAGCACATTTGATTCGTACAATGCCGGTTTAATCACCGGCATTTTTTTATTCGATTTCTCTCTTCCTCAGGCCGCGCTTTCATCCCAGAAGCTGGCTTCAATCTTGTGCCCATCCAAATCACGGACAAAGCAGCCGTAGTAAGCCTCACCGTAGTGCGGCCGCGAACCGGGCGCGCCTTCATCGACGGCGCCGGCCAGCAGCGCCTGGCGATGGAATTCATCCACCTGTTGCTTACTTGTGGCAAAAAAACCGACGTGCGTGCCGTTGCCGGGTGAAGCGGGCTGGCCGTCGATCGGCACCTGCAGCCAAAACTCCGGGTAGTCGCGGCCGTAACCAATGGCGCCGGGATGCTCCAGCACCCGTCGGCAACCCAAAGCGGCCAGCGTGCGATCGTAAAAGGCCGCGGCGGCCTCGAAATCGTTGGAGCCCAGCGAGACGTGGGACAGGCAGGGGGTGATATTCATTGCGCGATCTCCATATGACTGTATAAATAAACAGTATAGGGTAAAAACGGCACTGCCCAGTAAATTTTGCGCAAACTGTGAACAGGATCGAGATCGTCGAGAGAGGGAAAAGGTCGCCGCTCGCAGGGTGGCGAGCGGCGAGGGGACTTATTTGATTTCCAGCACGTCCAAACGCGCCGGCGCAGGCGCCGCGTCGTCCGAATCTTCCGGCTGCCAGCCGACCGGCTGCATCGGAATGTCTTCGCGATCGAAGGCCAAATCGCCGCCGTCCACCACCGCGCTACCGTGGTGAATGCCTTTGAAATCGAACAAATTGATATCGCTCAGGTGCGAAGGCACCACGTTTTGCATGGCGCTGAACATGGTTTCCAGCCGGCCTGGGTAACGTTTGTCCCAGTCGCGCAGCATGTCGCCGATCACCTGGCGCTGCAAATTAGGCTGAGAGCCGCACAGATTGCATGGAATGATCGGGAACGCTTTGGCGATCGAGAAACGCTCGATGTCTTTCTCGCGGCAATAGGCCAGCGGGCGAATGACCACGTGCTTACCGTCGTCGCTCATCAGTTTGGGCGGCATGCCTTTCATCTTGCCGCCGTAGAACATGTTGAGGAACAGCGTCTGCAGAATATCGTCGCGGTGGTGGCCCAGCGCGATCTTGGTGGCACCCAGTTCGGTGGCGGTGCGATACAGAATGCCGCGGCGCAGGCGCGAGCACAGTGAACAGGTGGTTTTGCCTTCCGGGATCTTGTCTTTAACGATGCTGTAGGTGTTTTCTTCGACGATCTTGTACTCCACCCCCAAGCCTTCCAGGTAAGCAGGCAGAATATGCTCAGGGAAGCCGGGCTGTTTCTGGTCGAGATTCACCGCCACCAGCGAGAAATTGATCGGCGCGCTTTGCTGCAGATTGCGCAGGATCTCCAGCATGGTGTAGCTGTCTTTGCCGCCGGACAGACAGACCATGATGCGGTCGCCTTCTTCAATCATATTGAAATCGGCGATCGCTTCGCCCACGTTGCGGCGCAGGCGCTTTTGCAATTTGTTCAGGTTGTACTGCTCTTTTTGGCTAACGGATTGCTTTTCTGACATTTAAATCGTGCTCATTCTCAATGGGGGGCACTAGGGGCATGGCGTTGTAGACCGCGAGTTTACCATTCAACCGGCCGATTTTGATCATTATTCATCATCCAGCTTCCACGCGCCCGACGCGAGGCCTGTATGGTACGGATTGCGCGCAGGAATGCCAGCAGGTTTTATTGCTACGCCTTACGTCAACGGTAAAAGATCAGGGCGCGAATCGCTCGCGCCCTAAGGGAGGTTACTCAGCGGCGGACTTTTCCGCCTTGCCGGCCAGCAGACTGAGGAAATCGTATTTCTCCTTCAGCTCTTTCTCGGCGGCCTGATACAGCGCGCTGGCCACCTCCGGCTGCTGCGCGTTCAGGCGGCGGAAACGCTGTTCTTTCAGCAGCGTTTCCGACAGGTTGCTGTTCGGCGGCCGTGAATCCAACGCCAATGCGGCCTTGCCCTCGGCGCTGCGACGCGGATCGAAGCGGTACAGCGGCCAGAAGCCGGTGGCGGTCAGTTGTTTCATCTGATCGTGGCTGAGCGCCAGATCGTAGCCGTGCTCTTCGCACGGGCTGTAGGCGATGATCAGCGACGGCCCCGGATAGGCCTCGGCCTCCTGAATCGCTTTCACCGTCTGGTTGAGCTGCGCCCCCAGCGAGATCTGCGCAACGTAAACATGGCCGTACATCATCATGCTGACGCCCAGATCCTTGCGCGCCTTGCGCTTGCCGTGCTCGCCGAACTTGGTCACCGCGCCGAGCGGCGTGGCCTTCGACTGCTGGCCGCCGGTGTTGGAGTAGCACTGGGTGTCGAGCACCAGCACGTTGACGTTCTCCGTCAGGCTGAGGACGTGATCCAAACCGCCGAAGCCGATGTCGTAGGCCCAGCCGTCACCGCCGATCAGCCAGATGGATTTATCCACCAGATAGTCGGCGTCGGTCGCCAGCTGGCGCGCATCTTCACCTTCAATACTCGCCAGCAGCGCGCGCAGTTCGGCGATTTGCTTACGGCGCGGCTCCGGCGCCACGTCTTCCATCTGCAGGGCATTGACCAACTGCTCCGGTAGCTGCGGCGCCAGCGAATTCAGCAGGCGCAGCACCCGCGCGCGATGTTGATCGACCGTCAAACGGAAGCCCAGGCCGAATTCGGCGTTGTCTTCGAACAGCGAGTTGGCCCATGCCGGCCCGCGCCCTTCGGCGTTGGTGGTGTACGGCGTGGTCGGCAGGTTGCCGCCGTAGATCGACGAACAGCCGGTGGCGTTGGCGATTAGCAAACGGTCGCCATAGAGCTGGGTCAACAGCTTGATGTACGGCGTTTCGCCGCAGCCGGAGCAGGCGCCGGAGTACTCGAACAGCGGCGTGATCAGCTGCGAGGTGCGAATGTCGATGCGTTCCAGCTGCGCCGTATCGATTTCCGGCAGCTGCAGGAAGAAATCGTAGTTGTCTTTTTCCGCCGTCAGATTATCGAGGCGTGAAGCCATATTGATGGCCTTGATCTCCGGGTTCTGGCGATCTTTCGCCGGGCAGACCTCGACGCACAGGTTACAGCCGGTGCAATCTTCCGGCGCCACTTGCAGTACGTATTTTTGCCCGCGCATATCGCGCGCTTTGACATCCAGCGACTGCAGGGAGGCGGGGGCGTGTTCCATCTCCGCCGGCTGCACGACCTTGGCACGAATGGCGGAGTGCGGACAGGCGGCGACGCAATGGTTGCACTGGGTGCACAGGTCGGGCTGCCAGATCGGGATCGCTTCGGCGATGTTGCGCTTTTCCCACTGGGTGGTGCCCACCGGCCAGGTGCCGTCCGGCGGGAAGGCGGAAACCGGCAGCGCATCGCCCAGTCCGGCCAGCATCGCGGCGGTAACGGTTTTGACGAAGTCAGGCGCGGCGTCCGAGACCACCGGCGGGCGCATCGGGCTGCTGTCGTCGACCGGCTGCAGCGGGATTTCAATCAGCGCGCCGCGGGTGGCGCCCAGCGCCTGCCAGTTGCGCTCGACGATCTCCTGGCCTTTGCTGCTGTAGCTGCGGGCGATGGCGTCCTGCAGCTGTTGCAGCGCCACGTCGCTTGGCAGGATCTGCGTCAGATGGAAAAACGCCATCTGCATGACGGTGTTGATGCGCGCGCCGAGCCGGCATTCACGCGCCAGCTTGGCGGCGTTGATGATGTAGAAACGCGCCTGGCGTTGATGCAACAGCGCCTGTACCTCCTGCGGCAGGCGCGACCAGACTTCGTCGGCGCCGTAAGGGGTATTGAGCAGGAAGGTGCCGCCGGGTTTGAGGCGCTCAACCATCTGGTACTTATCGATAAACTGCAGCTGGTGGCAGCCGACGAAATCCGCCTGGCTGACCAGATAGGCCGAATTGATCGGTTGCTCGCTAACGCGCAGATGCGACACCGTCAGGCCGCCGGCCTTTTTGGAGTCGTAGACGAAATAGCCCTGCGCATACAGCGGCGTGGCGTTGCCGATGATTTTGATGTTGTTCTTGGTGGCCGAGACCGAGCCGTCGCTGCCCAAACCGTAGAATAGCGCTTCCAGCGAGGCGCGCTGCGGCAGGATTTCGTCGCTCAGCGGCAGCGAAAGGCCGGTGACGTCATCGAAGATACCGACGGTGAAACGCGGGCGTGGCTGCGGCTGGGCCAGCTCGCGAAACACCGCCAGCGCGCAGTCCGGGCCGAACTCCTTCGACGACAGGCCGTAACGGCCGCCGATCACTCGCGGCAGCGTGGCGCGCTCGCCCCGGCTGTAGGCTTCCGCCAGCGCGGTCATCACGTCCAGATACAGCGGCTCGGCCAGCGCGCCCGGTTCTTTGGTGCGATCGAGCACCGCGACGCTGCGCACGCTGTCCGGCAGCGCGCCGAGCAGGTGTTTGGCGGAGAACGGCCGGAACAGCCGCACTTTCAGCACGCCGACTTTTTCGCCGCGGGTCAGCAGGGTGTCGATCACTTCTTCGCAGGTGCCGGCGGCGGAGCCCATCACCACCACCACGCGTTCGGCCTGCGGGTGGCCGTAATAGTCGAACGGCCGGTAGTGGCGGCCGGTGAGGGCGGCGAAGGCCTCCATGGCGTCGATCACGTGCTGGTCGGCGGCGTCATACCAAGGGTTGGTGGCCTCGCGCGACTGGAAATAGGTGTCAGGGTTGGCGGAAGTGCCGCGCACCACCGGATGATCCGGCGACAGCGCCCGGCGGCGGTGGGCGTCGATCGCCGCCTGCGGCAGCATGTGCCGCAACGTATCGTCGCTGAGCGGTACGATTTTATTGATCTCGTGCGAGGTGCGGAACCCGTCGAAAAAGTGGATGAACGGCAGGCGCGCGTTGAGGCTGGCGGTCTGCGAGATCAGCGCGAAATCCTGCGCTTCCTGCACGCTGCCGGCGCACAGCATGGCGCAGCCGGTCTGGCGCACCGCCATCACGTCAGAGTGATCGCCGAAGATTGACAGCGCGTGCGTGGCCACGGTGCGCGCGGCGACGTGCAGCACAAACGGCGTCAGCTCGCCGGCCAGTTTGTACAGCGTCGGGATCATCAGCAGCAGACCCTGCGATGAGGTGAACGAGGTGGACAGCGCGCCGGTCTGCAAGGCGCCGTGCACGGTGGCGATCGCGCCGCCCTCCGACTGCATTTCCACCACGCGCGGGATATCGCCCCAGATGTTTTGCCGGCCATCGCCGGACCAGGCGTCCGCCTGCTCCGCCATGGTGGAACTTGGCGTGATAGGGTAGATGGCAATCACTTCGTTGGTGCGATAGGCCACGGAAGCGACTGCATTATTACCATCTGTAGTTATCATCGACATTACCTTTTCATTGCTCACAAAGCCGCGAAAGCGCACTTTCGCAGTAATGGAAAAAAGTCTAACAGAGGGTTTGAACGCGGCTTTATCGCGTTTGTGTGGCGGGCGATAAATCGGCAAGCGTATCCGGCATCGCTATTTGCATCGCCGGTTGAGGTCACTTCAATAAATTGTTTTCGCCGTTTAAAGACAATTTATTTCCGGCGCGTCATAATTGCGCATCGGTAAACTGACAGAAGAAAACCATGAGCGGATTTATGTATTTGACGATGGCGATAGTCGCGGAAGTGATCGCCACCACCATGTTGAAAGCCTCCGAGGGCTTTACCCGTCTGTGGCCGTCGCTGCTGGTGGTGCTGGGCTACGGCGTGGCGTTTTGGGGGCTGTCGATGGTGGTCAAGAGCATGCCGCTGGGCATTGTGTATGCGATTTGGTCGGGCATGGGGATCGTGCTGGTGTCGGTCGCGGCGGTATTCGTTTATCAGCAAAAATTGGATTGGCCGGCGATTGTCGGCATGGGATTAATTATTGCCGGCGTGCTGGTAATTAATTTACTGTCGAAAGCCTCTGTGCACTGAATGTTATTTTGATGTAAAAAAAGCCGGCGTGACAGCAAGTCGCGCCGGTTGAAGAATTCAGCCATCATTCACTGAAAATAGTGGAATGCTAATTAGTTAGCGCCGTCAGCATAGACGCAAATATCATCCTCTCCGGTAGCAAAAAATGCGCCGTCACGCCGAAAGCACGCGGGGTTAATTAATACCGATATCATGCGAAGAAACCCCGTCGCCGGCAACGGTGACGTTATCACTTTCTCTCTGCGGCCGGGGCGGGCGGTGGGGGCCGCTGTCACGTTTAACCTCCCGCAATGGGGGCGGAAATATTCTGCAAACAAAATAAATGTCTAGCCGGTGCAAAAAAACCACAAATAATGGCCGGAATATATTTTCATTATTTATATATCGAGCTAGATTAAACAAGTTTGCATCAAAGATAGCGAAACGTGTCCGCCAAGTGACGCGCGTTATCGGCAATGGCGATTTTACACAGCGCAGTTCCGGGTTCAGGAGTGGGATAATGACGACATCAAAATGGCTGCTTGCCAGCGCCGTGCTGCTTTTAGCCGCCTGCAGCAGCAACAACGAAGAGCCAGTACAGCAGGGCAACAGTGCCAGAATCAATACGTTGCAGACCAGCGCCGGTTGTGCGGCGGTCGGCGGCGTCACCACCATCGCGCACAACTTGAACGGTGAAGCGCTGCGCATGTGCCAGATGCCGAACGGCAAACAGTGTGAGGAACGCACGCTGGGCCTGGGCAGCTGCGCCGGGTAAGCCCACGGCGCCAGGCCTGGCGTTCAGAATCAATATACCCAGTCGCGCAGGGCATAAACCAGCGTGTGGCCGCTGCCGTTGAGCGTCAGCTGCTGCGCGCTCAGCGTCACTTCGGCGCCGTTTTCCAACACGGTGCCGATCACCCGATCCCAGCGATTGCGCTGCTCATCAGGGCACAGCCTGCGCGTCGAGGCCAACGGTTTTACCGTCAGTACGCCGTCGCGTAATTGCCCCTGGCCGAAAAAGCGGTTGCACATCGCGCCGGACACGTGCAGGTTCTCGCCGAACTCCAGATTGAGCAGGACGCCGCCCGTTGGGGATTTTGCCGCTTCGCCATCGACGCTCTGCAACACGAAATTATGATGCATCAGATCGCCGGGCGTAACGGTCGCGGGTGGTTTCATGCTGCATCCCCCCAAGACCAGCGCCGCAAGGGCGGCCATCGTTGTTCTCATCGTCGCGCTCTCAAATAAACAGGGCGCCGCAAGGGGCGCCCCGAGATGCCATTTACGCGTTCAACTGGTTCGGGCAGGCTTCGCCGCGATCCAACTGGCTGATGTTTTGCAGCGTGGTTTGCGAAATGCTGGTCAGCGCCTCTTCGGTCAGGAAAGCCTGATGGCCGGTGAACAGCACGTTGTGGCAGGCCGACAGGCGGCGGAACACGTCATCCTGAATCACGTCGTTAGACTTGTCTTCAAAGAACAGATCGCGTTCGTTCTCGTAGACGTCCATCCCGAGCGCGCCGATTTTTTGCTGCTTCAACGCGTCGATGGCGGCGGTAGAGTCGATCAGCGCGCCGCGGCTGGTGTTGATCACCATTACGCCGTTTTTCATCATCGCGAAGGCGTCGGCATTCAGCAGATGGTGGTTTTCCGGCGTCAGCGGGCAGTGCAGGGTGATTACGTCGGATTGCGCGTACAGCGTTTTCAGGTCGACATACTCTGCGCCCAGTTCCAGCGCCTGTTCGCTGGGGAACGGATCGTAAGCCAGCAGCTTCATGCCGAAGCCTTTGAGAATGCGCATCGTCGCCACGCCGATTTTACCGGTGCCGATCACGCCGGCGGTGCGATTGTGCATGTTAAAGCCGATCAGCCCTTCGAGTGAGAAATTGGCGTCGCGGGTGCGTTGATATGCGCGGTGAATACGGCGGTTCAGGCACATCATCATGCCTACCGCGTGTTCCGCCACGGCTTCCGGCGAGTAGGCCGGCACGCGCACTACCTTGATGCCCAGCGCTTTGGCGGCGTCCAGATCGACGTTATTAAAACCGGCGCAGCGCAGGGCGAGAATTTCGACGCCTAGCGCCGCCAGTTCTTCGAGCACTTCACGGCTGCCGTCGTCGTTGACGAAGATACACACCGCCTTGCAACCGGCGGCCGTTTTGGCGGTTTTTTTACTGAGTAAAAAGTCGAAGAATTCCAGCTCATAGCCAAACTGCTGATTCACCAGTTCGAGATATTTACGGTCATACTGTTTGGTGCTGTATATCGCCAATTTCATCGTGGTTTCTCCACCGTGATTTTGTGATCAATTTAACAGATTTTAGTAAATTCGACAATTGGTTAGCCACGCTGCAGGGCTGCTGTGGGCTGACGACGGTGAAGGGAAGGCGACGGTGAGGCGGGCGACAAAAAAATCCCCACGGGGGTGTGGGGAATGGCTTCTCTAGTACACAGTTAGCTAGCAGCTAAACTTTTATTAGAATGCTTGCAAGACTATTAATCATCAACGGTAACAACAATAACAAAAGTCTGAAAACTGTCCTATTTATGTGATGTATATGTAACGAAAATCTACAACTCCGCGCACGCTTGCGCCAAAAGGGTGCAAATCGCCTCTGCGACCGCGCTCAGCTTCACCCTATGTCAAATTCGTGCCATCATTATTGTCAATTCAGGCATAGACTTAACCAATGCCTAACACAGGAACGAAGCAATCATTTAATGACCAGGCGATTGAAAGTATTCATAGGGACGGTGGCGAGCTGCGCAATCCTGGTGCTGGCGTTGTGGCAAACCTTGCCGCGCTGGCTGCCGGGGGTGTTATCGCATTGGTTGCCGGCGGGAAGCCGACTGGAGTTGCAGGGCAAATTGCATTGGCGCCAGGGCGGCCTGACGTTGGCGGGGGCGCGTTTCACCGCGCAAGATTGTCTGCTGGCCAGCGTCGGGCCGACGCGGCTGGCTTATCGGCAAGGCCGCTGGCAGCTGTCGAGCGATAAGGTCAGCGTCGATAGCGCCTGTTTGTCAAAACTGCCGGGCGGCGACGCCAACAGCGCGCCGCTTGCGCTCGATCAACTGCAGCGGCAGCTGCCGCCGCTGGATCTCACCATTCATGACCTCACGCTCATTCCCTGGCAGCGTTATGCCGGGAAGCTGCAGCTTTCCTCCGGCTCTGACGGACAACGTCTGCATTATCGGGGGCCGAATCTCAGCGCCGAGGCGCAGCTGGATGAAAAACAGCAGCTGACGTTGCACAGCCTGACCGTCATTCCGCCCAACAGCGCGCAACCGCTGCGCCTCGCGGGCAAGATAACTATCCCGCTGGATCTGGCCAGCCTGCCGACGCAGGGCGCGCTGCAGGGTGAAATGCAGACGGCCTATCTGGAAAAACCGGTTTTGCTGGATATGCGCTGGCAACAGCAGCAGGGCGTGTTGACGGTGAGCGAGAAAGGCGACGATCGGCCGCTGGCGGTGCTGCCGTGGGAAGTGACCCCGCAGCGGGTCAGCATCAAGCAGGGCGAGTGGCGTTGGCCTTACAGCGGACAGCCGTTGAACGGCGGCCTCAGCATCGCGCTGCACGATTGGAGCAAGGGACTGGATGAAACGGAGATCAGCGCGCGGCTGAACGTGATCACCGCCGGCCACAACGGCAAGGGCAATGCGGTGCTCACCCTCGGGCCGGGCAAGGTGGGGCTGACCGACAGCGATCTGCGGTTCCAACTGACCGGCCAGGCCAATCTGGCCGACTTCTCCGCTACCGCGTCGATCCCGGGCGTGCTCGGCGGCAGCATTCTCAACCCGACGCTGGTTCTGCAGCCGGGTTCGTTGCTGCGCCTGTGGGGCAAGGTGACGCCGGAAATGACGCTGGAAGAGGCGCGTTTGCCGCTGGCGGGCGTGAAGGTGACCGCCGCCGGTATTACCGGCCGCCTGCAGGCGATTTTGAGCGCCAGCGACAGTTACTGGGGCCGCTTCAAGCTGCATCTGGACGGCCAGGCGCAGGATTTCTGGCCGGACAAGGGCCACTGGCAATGGCGCTACTGGGGCAATGGCCGCTTGCCGCCGCTGCAGGCCGCCTGGGACGTGGCCGGCAGCGGCAGCTGGCGCGACAGCGAGTTGGTGCTCGATAAACTCTCCACCGGCTTCGATAAGTTGAAGTACGGCCTGGTGACGGTCGCCGCGCCGCGCTTGAGCCTCAACCAGCCGCTGCGCTGGCGGCGTGATGAACAAAGCCCGCAGTTCAACGGTGAGCTGCAGCTGGCGGCGGATAAGGTCAGCTTCAGCGATGGCGGCTATCTGCCGGCGCCGGTGCTGGCGCTGCAGGTGAACGGCCGTTCGCCGGACAGTTTCCAGATGCAGGGCAAGCTGCAGGCGCAACAGATTGGTCCGATCGCGCTGCGCGGCCGTTGGGACGGCGAACGTCTGCGCGGCGAAGGCTGGTGGCCGAAACAGTCGCTGAAGGTCTTCCAACCGCTGCTGGCGCCGGATCTCAATCTCACGCTGCGCGACGGCGAGTTTTACGCGCAGTCGGCGTTTTCCGCCGCCCGCGAACAAGGGTTCGAGGCCGGTGGCCACTGGGTGGTGAAAAACGGCGGCATGTGGCTGAAGGACGGGGAGATGAGCGGCCTGGATTTCATCCTGTCGTACCGGTTCAAGCAGCATCACTGGCAATTGGGAGCTAAACAGCCGGTATCGCTGCGCATCAAGTCTTTCACCAACCTGTTCGAGATGCAGAACATTTCCGCCGATTTGCAGGGCACCTATCCTTATAGCGAAGGGCAGCCGCTGACGTTGAGCAACGTCGGCGTGGACATGCTCAACGGGCATATCAGCCTGTCGGCGCTGCGGTTGCCGCAGCATGACGCCGCAGTGCTGAAGCTGGACAAGGTCGATCTCAGCGCGCTGTTTACCGCCCTGAAACCGAAGCAGTTCGCCATGTCCGGCCGCGTCGACGGCGAGTTGCCGCTGTTCCTGAACCATCCGAAGTGGCTGGTGCAAAACGGCTGGATCGCCAACGCCGGCACGTTGACGCTGCGCCTGGACAAAGACATGGCCGACGCCATCGGCAGCAACAACCTGGCGACCGGCGCGGCGATCGACTGGCTGCGCTACATGGAAATCAACCGTTCGCATGCCCGGGTCGATCTCGACAACCTGGGCGAGCTGACGCTGAGCGCGCGCATCGACGGCATCAACCCGCAGAAAAGCGCCAAGCGCGAGGTGATCCTGAACTATCGCCATCAGGAAAACGTGTTTCAGCTGTGGCGCAGTTTGCGCTTCGGCGACAATTTACAGGAGTGGCTGGAGCAGGCCCTCTCACAACCTGGGGAGCAACAATGAAAATCATGAGTGTGTCGACGCTGGCAGCGGTGCTGTGCGTTTCGCTGCTGAGCGGCTGCGTGCCGCGCATCGAGGTGGCGACGCCTAAGGATCCGATCACCATCAATATGAACGTCAAGATCGAACATGAAATTCATATCAAGGTGGATAAGGACGTCGAAAACCTGCTGAAAACCCAAAGCGGTCTGTTCTAGGAGCCGACATGAAAAAACGTTATTTGTGGCTGGCCGGCGCCGCCTGGCTGTTCAGCGGCCTGGCGATGGCGCTGACGCTGGATGAGGCGAAGCAGCAAGGGCGGGTGGGGGAAACCCTGAGCGGCTACATCGCGCCGGTGCAGCAGGACGCCGAAACTTTGGCGCTGGTCAAGCGCATCAACGCCGGCCGCGCCGAGAAGTATCAGGAAGTGGCGGACGGCAACCATATCGCCGTTGATGAAGTGGCGCGCATGGCCGGCCAGAAGCTGGTGACGCGGGCGCAGAGCGGCGAGTATGTGCGCGGCATCAACGGCCAGTGGCTGAAGAAGTAAAAAAAAGCGCGCCGTCGGGCGCGCTGAATGATACGGATAGATGATTATTATGAGGGTAGTGCAGGTTTGACAAGGCTTGCCTCTTGTCCGGCAGGGGCATGACGCCCCTGCGCAGTCTCTTACGCGGCAACCACCTGAGACAGGGCCGCTTTGGCGTCTTCCTGTGCTTTGGTCGCCACTTCCGGACCGTAGGCGATGCCTTCCGCGAAGACGAACTCCACGTCGGTGATGCCGATGAAGCCCAGGAACAGACGCAGGTAAGGTTCCACCAGGTCGGTTGGGGTGCCTTTATGAATGCCGCCACGGCTGGTCAGGATCACGGCGCGTTTGTTTTTCACCAGGCCTTCCGGACCGTTTTCGGTGTAACGGAAAGTCACGCCGGCGCGGGCAACCAGATCGAAATAGTTTTTCAGCTGGGTCGGGATGTTGAAGTTGTACATCGGTGCGGCGATCACGATGACGTCATTGGCCTGCAGCTCGGCGATCAGTTCGTCCGACAGGGCCAGCGCTTCTTGTTGACGCGGAGTCAACGGAGCATCGGAAGGACGCAGCGCGCCAACCAGCTCGCCGTCCAGCACCGGGATTGGCTGTGCGGCCAGATCGCGCACGGTGATGGTGTCGCCGCTGTGGGCGTTGCTCCATTGCTCTACGAAGAAATCGGCCAGTTGGTTAGACTGAGAGTAGGTCGCCAGGATGCTTGATTTCAGAACCAATACGTTGCTCATCGATAATTCCTTACGTTGTGACAGTGACATCAGGACTCAGCGTCCCTTGCATGAACTACATGCTATTCACATTCCCCCAACAGTGATAGCGCAATATTTCGAGATCTTCGTTCGATTTTATTGAATAACATGCCGAGGCTTTACTCGCGAAAGTAGGGGGAAAAAGCCGTTTGTGATAGGCTGTGCGGCTAAAGCAAAAAAATCGCTAAAAAAACATTAAACCGTTGCTAAGCCTGGTATTGGCCACGATGAAACAAGGAACACCGAACGTGAAATCTCCGCTCGAGGCACTGCCGGCCCAACTGGGCGAGCTGATGCTCCGCGATCAACAACGCCTGCGTCGTCGCCTGCAGGGCGCACGAAAAATCAAAAATCCCGATGCCCAGCTGGCGGTCGCCGCCGAAGTGGAAAGCGACATCGCGACGGCGCGGCAAAAAGTGCAGGCGCGCGCCGCGTCTTGCCCGCGCATTACCTATCCGGAAAGCCTGCCGGTCAGCCAGAAAAAGCAGGACATCTTAAACGCTGTCCGCGACCACCAGGTGGTGATCGTCGCCGGGGAGACCGGCTCGGGGAAAACCACCCAGTTGCCGAAGATCTGTCTGGAGCTGGGGCGTGGGGTGAAAGGGCTGATCGGCCATACTCAGCCGCGCCGCCTGGCGGCGCGCACCGTCGCCAACCGCATCGCCGACGAGCTGGAAACCCCGCTCGGCGGCAGCGTGGGCTACAAGGTGCGCTTCAACGATCAGGTAGGGGAAAACACCCTGGTCAAGCTGATGACCGACGGCATTTTGCTGGCGGAGATTCAGCAGGATCGCTTGCTGATGCAGTACGACACGCTGATCATCGATGAAGCGCACGAGCGCAGCCTGAATATCGACTTTATTCTTGGTTACCTGCGCGAACTGCTGCCGAAGCGCCCGGATCTCAAGGTGATCATCACCTCGGCGACCATCGATCCGCAGCGTTTCTCGCGTCACTTCAACAATGCGCCGATCATCGAGGTTTCCGGCCGCACCTACCCGGTGGAGGTGCGCTACCGCCCGGTGGTCGACGACGGCGACGATACCGATCGCGACCAGCTGCAGGCGATTTTCGATGCGGTGGACGAGCTTGGGCGCGAAGGGCCGGGCGACATTCTGATCTTCATGAGCGGCGAGCGTGAGATCCGCGATACCGCCGACGCTTTGAACCGCCTCAATTTGCCGCACACCGAGGTGCTGCCGCTGTATGCGCGCCTGTCGAACAGCGAGCAGAACCGGGTGTTCCAGTCGCACCACGGCCGCCGCATCGTGCTGGCCACCAACGTGGCGGAAACCTCGCTGACGGTGCCGGGCATCAAATACGTCATCGATCCGGGCACCGCGCGCATCAGCCGCTACAGCTTCCGCACCAAGGTGCAGCGCCTGCCGATCGAGCCGGTGTCACAGGCCTCCGCCAATCAGCGTAAAGGGCGCTGCGGCCGCGTGTCGGAGGGGGTGTGCATCCGTCTGTACTCCGAACAGGATTTCCTCTCGCGGCCGGCGTTTACCGATCCGGAAATTCTGCGCACCAACCTGGCGTCGGTCATTCTGCAGATGACCTCGCTGGGGCTGGGCGACATCGCCGCGTTTCCGTTCGTCGAGGCGCCGGACAAACGCAACATTCAAGATGGCGTGCGCCTGCTGGAAGAGCTGGGGGCGATCACCACCGCCGATAACGGCCACTATCAGCTGACGCCGCAGGGCCGGCAGCTGGCGCAGTTGCCGATCGACCCGCGTCTGGCGCGCATGGTGCTGGAAGCGCAGAAGAGCGGCAGCGTGCGCGAGGTGATGATCATCACCGCCGCGCTGTCGATTCAGGATCCGCGTGAGCGCCCGATGGACAAGCAGCAGGCCTCGGATGAAAAACACCGCCGCTTCGCCGACAAAGACTCGGACTTCCTGGCGTTCGTCAACCTGTGGGATTATCTGCAGGAGCAGCAAAAGGCGAACTCCTCCAGCCAGTTCCGCCGGCTGTGCCGCAACGATTTTCTCAACTACCTGCGGGTGCGCGAGTGGCAGGATATCTATACCCAGTTGCGCCAGGTGGTGAAAGAGCTGGGGCTGCCGATCAACAGCACGCCTTCCGACTACCGCAGCGTCCACACCGCGCTGCTGACCGGCCTGTTGTCGCACATCGGCCAGAAGGATGCGGACAAGCAGGAATACACAGGCGCGCGCAACGCCCGCTTCTCGATCTTCCCCGGCTCCGGCCTGTTCAAGAAGCCGCCGAAGTGGACCATGGTGGCCGAACTGGTGGAAACCAGCCGCCTGTGGGGGCGCATCGCCGCGCGCATCGAACCGGAATGGATCGAGCCGCTGGCTCAGCACCTGGTGAAACACAGCTACAGCGAACCGCACTGGTCGAAGTCGCAGGGGGCGGTGATGGCCAGCGAAAAGGTCACGTTGTTCGGTCTGCCGATCGTCGCGGCGCGCCAGGTCAATTACGGCGCCATCGATCCGCTGCTGTGCCGCGAGCTGTTTATCCGCCATGCGCTGGTGGAGGGCGACTGGCAGACGCGCCATGCTTTCTTCCGCGATAACCAAAAGCTGCGCGCCGAAGTGGAAGAGCTGGAGCATAAATCGCGCCGCCGCGATATTCTGGTAGACGACGAAACGCTGTTCGGCTTCTACGATCGCCGTCTCCCCAACGACGTGGTGTCCGGCCGTCATTTCGACAGCTGGTGGAAGACCGCCGCCAAACAGCAGCCCGACCTGCTGAACTTCGAAAAAGAGATGCTGATCAAGGATGGCGCCAACAAGATCAGCGCGCTCGACTACCCGAACTTCTGGCATCAGGGCAACCTCAAACTGCGGCTGAGCTATCAGTTCGAACCAGGCACTGACGCCGACGGCGTGACGGTGCACATCCCGCTGCCGATCCTCAATCAGGTGGAGGAGCAGGGGTTCGAATGGCAGATCCCCGGCATCCGCCGTGAGCTGGTGATCGCGCTGATCAAATCGTTGCCGAAACCGGTGCGTCGCAACTTCGTGCCGGCGCCGAACTACGCCGAAGCGTTCCTTGGCCGCGTAACGGCGCTGGAATTGCCGCTGCTTGACGCGCTGGAGCGAGAGCTGCGGCGCATGACTGGCGTGACCGTGTCACGTGATGACTGGCAGTGGGATCAGGTGCCCGATCATCTGAAGATGACATTCCGCGTGGTGGGCGAGAAAAACCAGACGCTGCGCGAAGGCAAAGATCTGGCCGCCCTGCGCCTGCAGTTGAAAGAGAAGGTGCAGGAGACGCTGTCGGCGGTGGCCGATGACGGACTGGAGCAGAGCAACCTGCATGTCTGGAGCTTTGGCCAATTGCCGGCGTTCTACGAGCAGAAGCGCGGCGGCTATTCGATGAAAGCCTATCCGGCGCTGGTGGATGAAAAGGACAGCGTGGCGATCCGCCTGTTCGACAGCGAAAGCGAACAGCAACAGGCGATGTGGCAGGGCACGCGTCGTCTGCTGTTGTTGAATATTCCTTCACCGATCAAATACCTGCATGAAAAACTGCCGAACAAAGCCAAGCTGGGGCTCTATTTCAACCCGTACGGCAAGGTGCTGGAGCTGATCGACGACTGCATATCGTGCGGCATCGACAAGCTGATCGCCGAACACGGCGGCCCGGTTTGGCAGGAGGAAGACTTTGCCCGGTTACAGGAGCAGATCCGCGCCGAGCTGAACGACACGGTCGTTGAGGTGGCCAAGCAGGTTGAACAGATCCTGACGGCGGTCTTCAACATCAACAAACGGCTGAAAGGCCGGGTGGACATGTCGTTGGCGCTGGCGCTGTCGGACATCAAGACCCAGCTCGGCGGGTTGGTCTACCGCGGCTTCGTCACCGGCAATGGATGGAAACGGCTGCCGGACACGCTGCGCTACCTGCAGGCGATCGAACGCCGATTGGAGAAACTGGCTATCGATCCGCACCGCGATCGCGCGCAGATGCTGCGGGTGGAGCAGGTGCAGCAGGCGTGGCAGCAGTGGCTGAACAAGCTACCGCCGAAGCGACAGCAGGAGGAAGAGGTGAAAGCGGTGCGCTGGATGATTGAAGAACTGCGCGTCAGCCTGTTCGCGCAGCAGCTGGGCACACCTTACCCGATCTCCGACAAGCGCATTCTGCAAACCATCGAACAGCTTTCGGGCTAAGCTCAGGCGCGCCGGCCGGCAAACGGCCGGCGCAGCGCAAGTTGAAATTCAGGGAACAGAGAAACAGCAACGGCGCTTAATGCGCCGTTGCGAGAGCTACTTGCCTGCCGCCAGGGCGTCCAGCGCCTCGCGGATGCCGGGCACCGCCAGAGCGCGGTTATCGGCGCGGTAACGATCTTTCGCCGCCGGTGCCGAACTCTGGATGGCGATCAGCTGCCAGCCGTCGGCGGTTTTCAACAGCAGCGGTGAGCCGCTGTCGCCGGGCAGGGTATCACACTGGTGCGACAGCACCCCTTGCTGGGCCCAGCCGGTCACCTTGCAGTTTTGGTGGCTGTAGAGGTCATCCAGATGGTCCTCCGGGTAGCCCGCCTGGGTGATCAGCCGTTTGGCCTGTTTCAGGGCCTGAGTCAACGCCTTGCTGTCGCCTTGCCACAGCGGCAGCGGGGCGATCGGCAGCGGCGTTTTGTCTTTCAGCCGGATCAGCGCAAAGTCATAAGCGGCGGCGGCGGGCGGCACGATCCAGCCGTCGCCGTCCGGTTTCAGTTTTTTGCCCAGTTTGCTGTCGACCAGGGTTTCAATATTGTCGGTTTGATACTGCCATGATTTATCGCCCGCCACGAAGCGCAGGGCGACGGCTTTATCCAATTGTCCCGGCGGCGCCAGCACGCAATGGCCGGCAGTCAGCGCCAAGTGTGGGGAGATCAGCGTGGCGGTACACAGATTGCCGCTGGCGGTTTCGACCTGGCCGATGGCTTGCCACGGCTGGGCGGCGGTATCCGTGACCTTGATTCGTTCATCTTTGCCGAAAAACAGACGCGTTTGCTCGGCCTTGGACGGGCCGTCGGCGCGTGCCGCCTGGGAGGCGATGAGCGGGAGTGAGCACAGCAACAGTAAAACGGATATGCGCATAGATCTCTTGCCTGACAAATACGGATCATCCATAAACACACTGAATGCTAACTATAGACTGATTTAGCAGCCATGTGGATGGGCAATAACTGATTTTTCAATAATTTCCCGCCGGCGAGGCGACAGGCTACAGATAAAAAAAGACGGCGATCAGTCCACAGAGGATCAGGGCGGTCAGAATGATCTCGAACAGGTAGCGGCGCAGCATCAATGAGAACCCCCCGGATGAAAAAACACCCGGTGAACCGGGTGTCGTGCACGTCAAGCCTGAAGCGGTGAGGGGACCCTCACGACATTACGCTTTTTTGTGGCTGGCTTTCTTGTGGTGCTTTTTAGCCGCCTGGGCTTTTTGCGCCGGGGCTTTTTTGCCGGCTTTCTTGTGATGCTTTTTGGCCGCCTGAGCTTTCTGTACCGGGGCTTTCTTGCCGTGGTGTTTCACCTGAGCTTTAGCCGGCGCAGCGGTGGCGGTGGTTGCGGTAGCCGCAGGTGCGGTAGTGGTGGCAGCCTCGGCAGCGAAAGCCACGGAAGACAGACCCATTGCAGCGGCAACAACCAGAGCTAATACTTTTTTCATCGCAGAATCCTCAAAATGACTTTTGGGTATCAACCCCACTGCGGGGCCGTTGAGATGATAGTAGGCAAACGGCGTCTGGCTTTCCGTGAGTGATTGGTTTCGGCTTGTAACCTAATGTACAGGGCGGCGGCGGCAGGAGGGATTGCTGCTATAATGACCGTCAGGTTCGATAAAAGGGATTTAAAATGAACGAGATAACGGTTCGTTGTGGCGTGACGGAACAGGGCGAGGTGCCGCTGGCCTATGAAGACTGGGGCGATGAGACGCACCCACCGCTGTTGTTAATCATGGGCATCGGCGCGCAGCTTTTGCTGTGGCCTGACGATTTCTGCCGCGCTCTGGTCGCCAAGGGTTTTCGGGTGATCCGTTACGACAACCGCGACGTCGGCCTTTCCGGTAAAACGCGGGCGCAGCGCAAGACGCCGCTGTGGCTGTTGATGTTGCGTGCCCAGCTCGGCTGGCAAACGCCGGTGCCTTATACTCTGGCGGATATGGCGACGGACGCAGCGCATCTGCTCGATCATTTACGCATTCCGCAGGCCCATGTCCTTGGCGCCTCGATGGGGGGGATGATCGCCCAGGTGTTGGCCGCCGAATACCCGCAGCGCGTCGCCTCGTTATGTATCTTGTTCTCCAGCACCAATCAGCCGCTGTTACCGCCGCCGGCGCCTTCGCTGCTGTGGTTACTGGTGCGCCGGCCTGCCGCCGATATGACGCTGCAGCAGCGCCAGGAAGGGATGAAGGCCTTTCTGCGCGCGCTTGGCACCGCGACTTATCCGCCGGAGGAGGCGGAGCTGGATGCCCTGGTGAAGCGGTTGCTGAAGCGGGGCGTGGATCCGGAGGGCATGCAGCGGCAACTTTCCGCGCTGCTCGGCAGCGGCGATCTGCGGCGTTACAGTCGGCGCATCGCCGCGCCGACGCTGGTGATTCACGGCGATCGCGATCGGCTGGTGCGCAAGGCCGGCGGGGTGGCGATCGCTCGGGCCGTCGCCAACGCCAGATTGCAGATTATGCCGGGTATGGGGCATGATCTGCCCGCCGCGTTGAGACCACAACTGGTGACGATGATCGCCCGTCATGCGCTGGGATGAGAGGCAGATAGGGGGGCTGCTGTTTATGGTTTTAGTTACAACATACTATTGGTGAGTAGCAACCCGCCACCCTGTAGCCAAGGCGTTGCCGGTAAGGAAAGCGCGCTATGTAACATTATTAGGTCAAACAGGGGAAAAAGGGCGCGGCCGTGGCCGCGCACGGGGAGAGATTACAGGTAGCGGTTTTCCAAATGCTGGCGGAAGTAGCGCGGATTGAGCGCTTCACCGGTTGCATTGGCGATCAGCGTGTCGGTCGGGAAACGGCTGCCGTGGCGCCAGATGTTATGCTGCAACCAGTGGAACAACGGCTGCAGATTGCCGGCGGCGATGTCCTCGTTCAGCGAAGGCAGGGCCTGACGCACGCTGTGGAACAGCTGCGCGGCGTACATCGCGCCGAGGGTATAAGTCGGGAAGTAGCCGAAGGCGCCGTCGGTCCAGTGGATATCCTGCATGCAACCGTTGCGGTAGTTGCCGATGGTATCGAGGCCCAGGTAAGCGTGCATCTTTTCATTCCACAGTGCCGGAATGTCTTCCACTTCGATCTCGCCTTCGATCAGCGCTTTTTCAATTTCGTAGCGCAGGATGACGTGAGCGGGATAGCTCACCTCGTCGGCGTCGACGCGGATCAGGCCCGGTTTCACCCGCTGGTTGAGGCGAATGAAGTTGGCTTCTTCCAGCGCTGGCTGTTCGCCAAACTGCGCGGTAACCAGCGGACGCAAGATTTTCAGGAATTCATTGCCGCGCGCCAGCTGCATTTCGAACAGCAGGCTCTGCGATTCGTGGATGGCGGTGGAGCGAGCCAGGGCGACCGGTTGGCCGAGCAGATCGCGCGGCAGGTTCTGTTCGTAACGGGCGTGGCCAGTCTCGTGTACGATCCCGAGCAGCGCGGTCAGGAACTCTTTCTCGTTGTAACGCGTGGTGATGCGCACATCCTCCGGCACGCCGCCGCAGAACGGGTGGGCGCTGACGTCGACGCGGCCGTTGTCGAAGTTGAAACCGAGCAGCTTCATCACGCTCAGGCTCAGCTGGCGCTGGGTGTCCACATTGAACGGGCCCTGCGGCGCCAGGCAGGGTTCATTGGCCTGTTTGGCCACCACGCGCTGCAGCAAATCCGGCAGCCAGGTTTTCAAATCGCCGAAGATGCGATCGAGATCGCTGCTGCGCATGCCCGGCTCATACAGGTTGAGCAGGGCATCGTAACGGCTGGTGCCGGCCGCCTGCGCGCGGATCTGCGCCTCTTCCCGGCTGAGTTTGACCACGTCGCGCAGATTCTCCGCGAAGCCATCCCAGTCGTTGGCCGGGCGCTGGGCGCGCCAGGCGTGTTCACAGCGGGCGCCGGCCAGCGATTTGGCTTCGACCAGCGACGCCGGCAGCAGCACCGCGTCTTCATACTGGCGGCGCATTTCGCGCAGGTTGGCGCGGTCGAGCTCGTCCAGCGTCTCTTGCTGCGCGCGCTCCAACAGCGCGCCGGTGCTTTGTGCCGTTAAAATCTGGTGCTGCAGCACGCTCAATTCGGCCAGGGCTTCGGAGCGCGCCTTGCTACCGCCCGGCGGCATCATGGTTTGCATGTCCCAACCGGCGATGGCGGACAGGTGGCCGAAACGCGACAGCCGGTTAAAAAGCGCGCGCAGGTGATCGTAAGCAGACGTGTTGGAAGGTGCAGATGTCATTATTATTCGGCTCCAATGAGAAGGGTCCGGCGGTATTACGCCAGATCGGCTTTTAAACTGAATGTCGGCTTCACCGGCCAGCAGAAACGGAAGCTGGCGCCGCCGAGCGAACTGCCTTCGACGAACACCTGTCCCTGGTAGGCGACGGCGATGGAATGGACGATGGCCAGCCCCAGCCCGCAGCCGCCGGTGGCGCGATCGCGGCTGGGATCGAGGCGAACGAAAGGCTCGAATACCCGCTCGCGCTCTTCCGGCGGGATACCCGGCCCGTCATCTTCGACCTGCAAACAGGCGAGGTCGCCGTCGAACCACAGCCCAACGCGCAGGCGCTGTTCGGAATAGCGCAGCGCGTTGTTGACCAGGTTATCGAGCACGCGCTCCATCAGGCGCAGATCGACGCCGCCGAAGTCGCCGACGTGCGGGATGTCGAGCTGGATGTCGCGTTCCTGATGGATAAGGCGGATATCATCGACCTTGTCCTCCAGCCACTTTGGCAGATCGATGGGTTCAATGTTTAGCGCAACCTGCGGCCGATCCAGGCGGGCATAGGTCAGCAGCTCGTCGATGAGCGACTCCAGTTGGCCGATATCGCGGTTCAGCGCCTGCTGCTCGCCTTCGGACAGGTTATCGCTCATCTCGAGCCGATAGCGCAGGCGCACCAGCGGCGTGCGCAGCTCGTGGGCGATGCCGTCGATCAGCTGTTTCTTGCTGGCGATCAAGGTGTTGACGTTGTCGGCCATCTGGTTGAACGCCACGCCGAGCCGGCTCAGGCTGGAAGTGGGATCGAAGTGGGTGCGTTCATCCAGATGCCCGGCGCCGAGCCGCTGGGCGGCGTTTTCCAGTTTGAGCAGGTCTTGCCAGTGCGGCCGCATCCACAGAAACACCGGCAGCGCCAGCGACATGCCGATAAACACCAGCAACACCAGATCCAGCAGACGCATCTGGTGCAGATAGAACAGATAAGGAATGGGGCCGACCACCAACACATAGTGGCTGCGCGGAATGCGTTGCATAAAGGTGTACTGATCATCGAGGGCGATGATTTCACCCAGCCGCAGCCGCTTTTTCAGATCCTCGCTCAGTTCCTGTTTGCCGAGCGGTTCGATATGAAGCTTGAACGACAGATTGAGATCCAGCGTGGCGATAGTCTTGTTCCAGTCCTTCAGCGGGATTTCGCGCAGCTCGCTGCGCATCAGGTACAGCGAGCTTTTCATCAAATCGTCCATCGACTGGCGGCCGGCGCGCTCGGCGGTCACCTTGTACACCAGGCCGACCAGCATCGCCATCACCAGAAAACAGACGAACAGCAACAGGAAGAACTGGACGAAAAGTTTTCTCATTGTTGCACCGATGCCCAGGCGTTAGGGGCGAACAGATAGCCCTTGTTGCGCACCGTCTTGATACGGAAAGGCTCCAGCGCGTTGTCGTACAGTTTGCGGCGCAGGCGGGAGATCGCCACGTCGATGCTGCGGTCCATGCCGTCGTAGCTCACGCCGCGCAGGTTTTGCAGCAGCGCCTCGCGATCCATGATCTGCCCGGCGTGGGTCGCCAGCTCCCACAGCAGATCGAAATCCGAGGTGGACAGGGTGATGGTTTCCTCGCCCAGCGTAACCTGACGGTTGACCGGATCGATGCACAGCAGCCCGAAATGCAGCGCGTTATGCTGGGTAAGCGGCTGAACCGACTCTTCTTTCGGCTGCTGGCTGTGTTGACGCAGATGCAAACGCAGGCGCGCCAGCAACACCGCCGGCGGCGTGGTTTTCAGGATATAGTCGTTGGCGCCCATCTCCAGCGACAGGATATGGTTCATGTCGCTGTCGAGCGAGGTCAGCAGCACGATCGGGCCGGGGAAGGTGGGGCGCAGATCGCGGCACAGCGTCATGCCGTCTTTGCCGGGCAACATGATGTCCAGCAGCACCAGGTCGGGTTGCTCGCGCTCGATGCGTGCCTGCGCGCTGTCGCCGCGCGGTTCGATCAGCACCTCGATATCGTGTTTGCCCAGATAGGCGGCGATCAGTTTGCCGACTTCAGGATCGTCTTCCACAAAAACAATTTTATGCATATGCCCGTGTTTTAATAAGAAAAGCGGATTTCAGCATAGCGCGGCCCGCGAGGTTGCGCCAAGCGGAACTTTGCGTCAGCGCAGCGGCCGCCCGCCGTCGACGCCGTGGGTGCGGCCGGTGACGTAGCGGCTCTCCAGCAGGTAGTTCACCAGATTGACCACTTCGCTCTCGCCCGGCGCGACCTTCATCAGCGATTTCGCCAGCGCCTGCCGACGATAAGCTTCGTCGTCGCCCGGATTGAAGATGATCAGCGCCGGCGCGATGGCGTTGACTTTGACTTCGGGCGCCAATTTGCGGGCGAACGACCGGGTCATGTTGTCCAGCGCGGCTTTACTGGCGGCGTAGGCGATATGCTTGTCGCTGCCTTTTTCCACCACATAGTCGGTCAGATGGATAATGTCGGCGCCGGCCTGGCCCTGGCCGGTCAGGCAGGACTCGAGCAGTTGATTGAGCAAATAGGGCGTGTAGACGTGAATTTGCAGCATCGCCGCCATGATCTGTTCCGGCGGCACCTCCGGTGACTCCGCCTGCCAGGCGCTGGCGTTGTGGATCACCGCGCGCAGCTTGGGCGCGGCCTGCCGCACCTGATCGGCGAAACGATAAATGCCTTCATGGGTGGAAAAATCGCCCTGAATGCAGCAGGCGCCCAAGGCTTTCAACTCGGCCATCGCCGGATATTCGCTGCGGTAGGCGATGATGACCGGAACGCCGCGCTGGAGAAACGCTCTGGCGAGCGCCAGCCCTATGCGCCGTGCGCCGCCGGTAATCAGCACCGGGGCGGAGTTGTGGTGTTCCATTGATTAAAGCTCCTGGACAGACTGGCAAACAATAGGGGAATTATGCCATCATACGGCGGAAAGTCGTTAAAGCTTCGCATGATTATCCATTTCTGGATATAAGATCCCCAATGCATTTCAGGTTGCCCCCGGCGGCGGCTTGAAAGACCACGGGTTAACACTGGCCATGAGAGGAATGAGGGGATGAACAGCAATCACCTTGCATCCATCGCGCGCAGTGAGAAAATCTGTTTCGACTATATGGATTTTCTGTCCGCATCGTGCAGGAAGCACTGGCGCTTTGTTGATGCTATTTATGGTGTGATGCCGATCTTCGGCATGGTGTTGAAATCGCGCGTGACCACGTCGCAAACGCGCAAAGAGCAGTTAAAAGAGTTGGCGCTGCAGGTGGTGTCGACGCAGGTCAGCGATGAAACCAACATCGTGCGCCTGATTGACCTGGCGCAGCAGCAGGGCCTGGCGGTGTTTGATATTCAGTTGCCTTATGCGCTGGAGGCTCAACAACTGGCGGCCATTCAGAAAGAGTGTGCGGAAGGCATTGCGATTACTCTGGTGGGTGAACGCATGACCGTCGCGATCCCTCCCAAAAGCTGACCGGGCATCAACCCGGCCGCCCGTTCATGGTTAGGCAATTGACTCGTCGCGATGGCCTAACCATGAACGTGATGTCTCACGCCGCATGACGGCCGGCGTCTAGAGCTGGGTCCCGGCATTCGGGCCGGAGCGCAGGGTATAAATACTGTCTATATGAATTAACACCGCGTACTTCGGCGGCTTCATTCCGTTTTTTTCCGCAAACGTCAACGCATCGTCAAACGGCTTGCCCGCCAGAAACAGTTCGGGCGTGCCAACGAAGCGGTAACCGTCCAGCGCCTCGCGATCGATGACCACAACGGCCATTTTCGAGCCGGCCTTGATGTTTTTCAGCGTTTGGCCACCGGTATTTTCGTTGTAAATCAGCGTACGGTCATCATAGAGGCGCAAAGAGCGCTTGGGGCCGATATCGGGAACGCCGTTCGGGCTGCTGGTCGCCTGCACAGGCAGCTGTTTAGCCAGCATTTTCTTCATCTCGTCATTCAATTCATTCATTACAGATGACCCTCAGATTGGTGTGTCACTTTTAATGCAAGGTAGCGGAAGCGTTGGCCGCCGGCGCGCAGACGCTGGTTTCCGGCAACCGGTGTTCGCGCAGCAAGTGCAGGGTTTCAATCCTGAAGCGCAGCAGGTGCCGTTCGGCGATCTGCTGCATCTGTTCGCACAGCGACGAATCGGCCAAGAGTTGCTCGATAGCGACTCGGGCCTGATGAACATGCAGCTCGACGCCGCGAAGAGGCTTCTGCCGCAGGCGCAGATGGGTAATGTTGTTGAACGTGACGATCAGCGCGGCAAGGGCAGACTCGAAAATATTCAGCGCTTCAAATCTGGCGGTATATTCCGCATTCAGCCAGGGCTTCTCGGCGATGATCGCCTGAGCTCCCTCCAGCGCCTGTTGATAGCGCGCCATCGCCTGGCGATCGTGCCGCTGATTAAACGCCATGTTGCCCTCGGCGATCAGCGCCTCCCAGGCGGTAAACAAAGGTAATGCGTGCAGCAGTTTCTCAGCCATGAAATGCCTTCCATTTTCAGCCTGTCTTCATCCGCCGCCTGACGCCTCTCGCCAGGGGCACTCGCGTCTTACCATTAACCAGTAAATGATAATGATAATTAATTGCATTTAAGATCGCAAGCGTGACGCATGGCTGACTGTGCAAAGGGGGGGAACGCGGTAGCAGGGGAAAAAGAGGAAGCAAAATGCGGCTGACGGGCAGCCGCATTGACGGGACACTTTAGTGCAGCATAAACCAGCCGGCGGGCAGCGTGGCCACCAGCAGCAGTAAGATGCTGCCTTTTTCCAGGCGATTCAGCAGATTGATATCCTGATGGCCGCGGCGGGCGTACATGAACACCAACAGGCCCGGCGCATACAGCAGCACCGACATCAGCAGGTGCATCAGCCCGGAAGCGTACAGCAGCCATAAACCATAGACGCAGGCGCCGGTGGCGGCGAAGATCAGGCGCTTGTCGCGACGACGGTAAGCCACCTTGAACAGAAATGCGCCGACCAGGAAGTAAGGCACCAGGATCATTTCCGACGCGATGGTCAACAGCGAGTTGTAGTTGCTGCCGGTCAACCAGATCAGCACTAACGCCAGCTGCACCGCGATGTTGGTCAGCCACAGCGAAGACGATGGGGCGTGATGGCGATTCTGCTTGCCGAACACGCGTGGAAATGCGCCGTGCTGTGCGGCCAGCAGGGGGACTTCCGCCGCCATGATGGTCCAGCTGAGGTAGGCGCCGCACACGGAAATGATAAGACCGGCGGCGATGATCACGTCTCCCCACGGGCCAATCAGTTCCACCATCAGCACTGCCATCGACGGGTTGCGCATGTCGGCCAGTTCGCTGCGCGGCACCACGCCCAGCGACAGCAAGGTGACCATCAGATACACCGCCAGCGCCGACAGCACCGCCAACATGGTCGCGCGGCCCACGTCCTTCTTATTGCGCGCGCGCGCGGAAACCACCACGGCGCCTTCCACGCCGATAAACACCCACAGGGTGATCAGCATGGTGTCCTTGACCTGTTCCCATACCGGCTTGCCGAGGGCGATCCCCTGGAAGTCCAGCGTGAACACGTCCATTTTAAAGGCGATCGCCGCCAGAACGGCGAACATCCCCAGCGGCAGCAGCTTGGCGAGGGTGGCCGCAAGATTGATGCTGGCGGCGGTTTGCACGCCGCGGAGCACCAGCGCGTGCACGATCCACAGCAGGGCGGATTCGGCGATCAGCGCCTGCCAGGTATTGCCGTCACCGAGAATAACGTTGCCGCCGCGATCGGTGAAAATGCTCAACGCCGCGAACACGATCACCAGATACGAGACGTTGGCGATCACGGCGCACAGCCAGTAACCCCAGGCGGAGCAGAAGCCCATCAGCTCGCCGAATCCCTCTTTGGCGTAGGTGAAGATGCCGCCGTCCAGATCCGGGCGCAGACGCGTAAGCAACAGCATGGCGAACGCCAAAAACAGAATGCCGACGCCGGTGATCCCCCAACCCAGCAGCAGCGCGGCGGGGCTGGCGACCTGCGCCATGTTTTGCGGCAGACTGAACACGCCGGCGCCCAGCATCGAGCTGAGCACCAAAGCGGTTAGCGCGGTAAGACCGAGTTTTTTTTCCAATGACGGATCCTGAACGCAGAATAAACAACTGGAAGGGAACTGCTTGGCGGCAACAATGTGTTAACAACCATTGCGCTAATAGACAATAGCCCTAAAAATTGGCGCAAATTCTACGGAGGGATGATTAGAGATGCAATGATTGAATATGCGGAATTTACAAAAAACTATTCAACGAGCGGCGAAAAGAGCGGCAATAAAAACGGGCAGCTCAAGGGCTGCCCGATGGTAAACCGAAAAGCGGGTTTTATTTGAACAGATCGGCGCTGACGGTCAGGTTGCCGCCGCTCTTGTTCTGCCACTGGCGAGTGACGTGGTAGTACTTGGCGCCTTTCTCGGCCGCGCGTTTCGCCACTTCGGTGGACACGTCGGTCATGCTGTTGAAGTGGCCGGTGAAGGTGACGGAATCGAACGGCACCATCTGCGCGGCGGTGACGTTGTTCACTTCCTGAATTTTGGTGCCGTTAGGCAGCGTGACGGTATAGCGTTGGCCGGTAGAGGACTGGGTTTCGAAGAAACGGCCCACTTCGCGGCTTGGTGAACCGGAAGACGCGACGCCAGGAATTTCGACTTTCGCGGCTGCGGCGCCGCCGGCGGCCAGCGCGGCGCGGCCGGCGTCAGAATCGGCCGGGATGGCGTCCGGGCTCTGCACGCGGCGTTTCGGCGCATCGGCCTTATAGATGTAGGCGGTGACGAACTGGTTGCCGCCGGAGTTGGCGTCAACCTGGCGCACGATGAAGAACGAGGCGGCGCCTTTTTTCTGCGCTTCTTTGGAGATGGCGTCGTTAATGTCCGGCTGGCTGCGGTAGAAACCGCTGACGCTCACAGTATCGTAAGGCTCCAGCAGGTAGGCTTCCTCTTTAGGCAGTTCATTCACGCCGTTAAATACGCGGTATTTTGGTGTTTTGCTCACTTCTGGCGCATCTTTATGATAAAGGTCTGCGGTGACGCGCCAGTTGCCGCCGTTGTTGCTGTTGTTGCTGTCCTGGATATAGAAGGAATCGGCACCCAGTTTGTCTGCACGGCGGGATACGGCGTCGACGGCTTCATTGATCGCATTGAAGCGGCCGGTAATCGTGATGCGATCAAACGGCTTCAGCGCCGCTGCTTTCTCAGGAGTTAACTCTTGCGCCGCATGAGCGGACAGCGCGGTGAGTGATAACAAGGCTGACGCGATGATCGTGGTCTTCAGCTTCATAAAAAATCCTTTCGCCTAGCGCATTAACGTTTATAACGTACTGAACTGTTTAAGTGTAATTCAGCCGTCGATTATTACATGTAATTCTGAAAACTGTCTCAGCATTTTATGTTATCCCGTGCGACAAATCCTTGACGGTGACGCGGGTCGCACGGATGGCGCCGCCGCCATAAGTTTCCATAATAAAGGCTTTGGTGTCATTAGTGTTAATTATTCACAAAATGATAACTTTTATGCTTATTCGCCCCGCATGGCGATAAATCGTTACGCCGGGCGCAAACCTCTAACCATGCAGAATGTGCTGTTCTGTATGCATTTTTTCACTGTAAATTGCGATTTGTCATATCGCGCCCGGCGTTTTTATGTAAAAACAGGGCTGAATGCGTAAGCAATTATGGATCATCGACCTTATTTTCAGTAGGTTATAGTTGGCGTCTGAAATCAGTGCGGGCAAGTTGACGCCTCGCTCGCCGGTGGCGCCGTTCTATGGGCAGGAAAATAATAAACATCATCCAAGACAGGTGAGAAGGGAACATTATGCGTATTGGTGTACCAAGAGAGCGGTTGGCCAATGAAGCCCGGGTCGCAGCCACGCCGAAAACGGTGGAACAACTGCTGAAGCTGGGTTTTACCGTCGCGATTGAACGCGGGGCGGGCAAACTGGCCAGTTTTGACGACGTCGCCTACGAAGCCGCCGGCGCGGCGCTGGTCGACGAAAACGAAGTGTGGCAGTCGGATCTGATCCTGAAAGTCAACGCGCCGCAAGACGACGAGATCGCCTTGATGCGCGAAGGCAGCACGCTGGTCAGCTTTATCTGGCCGGCGCAAAACCCCGAGCTGATGGCCAAGCTGGCGGCGCGCAACGTCACCGCGCTGGCGATGGACTCGGTGCCGCGCATCTCGCGCGCCCAGTCGATGGATGCGCTGAGCTCGATGGCCAACATCGCCGGCTACCGCGCCATCGTCGAGGCGGCACATGAGTTCGGCCGCTTCTTCACCGGCCAGATCACCGCCGCCGGCAAAGTGCCGCCGGCTAAGGTGATGATCATCGGCGCGGGCGTGGCCGGCCTGGCGGCGATCGGCGCTGCGGGCAGCCTCGGCGCCATCGTGCGCGCCTTCGACACCCGCCCGGAAGTGAAAGAGCAGGTGCAGAGCATGGGCGCGGAATTCCTCGAGCTGGATTTTGAAGAGGAAGCGGGCAGCGGCGACGGTTACGCCAAAGTGATGTCCGAAGCCTTTATCAAGGCCGAGATGGCGCTGTTCGCCGCGCAGGCGGCGGAGGTTGACATCATCGTCACCACCGCGCTGATCCCGGGTAAACCGGCGCCGAAGCTGATCACCAAAGAGATGGTGGCGTCGATGAAGCCGGGCAGCGTGATCGTCGATCTGGCGGCGCAAACCGGCGGCAACTGCGAACTGACCGTGGCGGACACCATTACCGTGACCGACAACGGCGTGAAAATCATCGGCTATACCGATCTGCCGAGCCGCTTGCCGACACAATCTTCGCAGCTGTACGGCACCAACCTGGTCAACCTGCTGAAGCTGCTGTCGAAAGAGAAGAACGGCGAGATCGATATCGATTTCGACGATACGGTGATCCGCGGCGTTACCGTGGTGCGCAGCGGTGAAATCACCTGGCCGGCGCCGCCGATCCAGGTTTCCGCCCAGCCGAAAGCGGCGCCCGCCGCCGCACCGGTCGCCAAACCTGAAGCCAAGCCGACCTCGCCGTGGCTGAAGTACGGCCTGATGGCTCTGGCGATCCTGCTGTTCGGCTGGCTGGCGGACGCAGCCCCGAAAGAGTTCCTGTCGCACTTTACCGTGTTCGCGCTGGCCTGCGTGGTCGGGTACTACGTGGTCTGGAACGTCAGCCATGCGCTGCATACCCCGTTGATGTCGGTCACCAACGCGATCTCCGGGATTATCGTGGTCGGTGCGCTGCTGCAAATTGGCCACGGCGGCTGGGTGAGTTTTCTCTCCTTTATCGCCGTGCTGATCGCCAGCATCAATATTTTCGGTGGGTTCACCGTCACTCAGCGCATGCTGAAGATGTTCCGCAAGAACTAAGGGGTAACAAATGTCTGGAGGATTGGTTACAGCTGCATACATTGTTGCCGCTATTTTGTTCATTTTCAGCCTGGCGGGCCTGTCGCGTCATGAAACGTCGAAGCAGGGCAACCTGTTCGGCGTCGCCGGCATGGCGATCGCGCTGATCGCGACCATTCTGGGGCCGGATTCCGGCAACGTCGGCTGGATCATCATCGCTATGATCATCGGCGGCTCGATCGGCGTCTATCTGGCGAAGAAGGTCGAGATGACCGAGATGCCGGAGCTGGTGGCGGTGCTGCACAGCTTCGTTGGCCTGGCCGCGGTGCTGGTCGGTTTCAACAGTTATCTGGATCACGGTGCGCCGATGGAACCGGTGATGGCGAATATCCATCTGACCGAAGTGTTCCTCGGCATCTTTATCGGTGCGGTGACCTTCACCGGGTCGATCGTCGCCTTCGGCAAGCTGCGCGGCATCATTTCTTCCAAGCCGTTGATGCTGCCGAATCGCCACAAGCTGAACCTGGCGGCGCTGGTGATCTCGTTCCTGCTGCTGGTGGCGTTCGTGCGCACCGACAGCGTGGGCTGGCAGGTGGTGACGCTGCTGCTGATGACGGCGATCGCGCTGGCGTTCGGCTGGCATCTGGTCGCCTCGATCGGCGGCGCCGACATGCCGGTGGTGGTGTCGATGCTCAACTCCTACTCGGGGTGGGCGGCGGCCGCGGCGGGCTTCATGCTGAGCAACGATCTGCTGATCGTCACCGGCGCGCTGGTGGGCTCTTCGGGTGCGATCCTGTCTTACATCATGTGCAAGGCGATGAACCGCTCGTTTATCAGCGTGATCGCCGGCGGTTTCGGCAGCGACGGTTCATCTACCGGCGATGCCGAAGAGATGGGCGAATACCGTGAAACCACGGCGGAAGAGGTGGCCGAGCAGTTGAAGAACTCCACCTCGGTGATCATCACCCCGGGCTACGGCATGGCGGTGGCGCAGGCGCAGTATCCGGTGGCGGAAATCACCGAAAAACTGCGGGCGCGCGGCGTGAAGGTGCGCTTCGGCATTCACCCGGTCGCGGGGCGCTTGCCGGGCCACATGAACGTGCTGCTGGCAGAGGCGAAGGTGCCGTACGACGTGGTGCTGGAGATGGATGAAATCAACGACGATTTCCCGGATACCGACACCGTGCTGGTGATCGGCGCCAACGATACGGTGAACCCGGCGGCGCTGGAAGATCCGCGCAGCCCGATCGCCGGCATGCCGGTATTGGAAGTGTGGAAAGCGCAGAACGTGATCGCGTTCAAACGGTCGATGAACACCGGCTACGCCGGCGTGCAGAACCCGCTGTTCTTCAAGGAGAACACCCAGATGCTGTTTGGCGACGCCAAAGACAGCGTGGAAGCGATTTTGCGGGCATTGCAGAAGTAAAATTGGGCAACCAAAGAAAAACGGGCCGCTTTTCAGCGGCCCGTTTCTTTATGCGCGAAGCTTAATCTTCGTCGTCGTGTTCGTCGTCTTCATCCGCCTCGATCGGGCAGTTGAAGTTTTCCGGTTTAATCACCAGCAGGTCGCATTTCAGATGATCGATCACATGTTCCGCCGTGTTGCCGATAAAGGCGGCTGAAATGCCGGTGCGGCCCAAGGTGCCCAGCACCACCACGCCGGCCTGCAGGTGTTCGGCCAGATCGGGGATCACCTCTTCCGGCAGGCCTTTTTCCACGTGGGTGAACTCTTCCTTAATGCAGAATTTTTGCCGTAGCGCCTTCATGGCGATCAGATGCTGGCCGCGAATGGCGTCGTTGTAGACGCTCGGGTCGAAGTCGGGCAATTCGATGGCGATGTTGATCGGGGTAACGGGATAGGCGCCGACCAGGTGAACCTCGGTCTGGTTGACGTTTTGCGCCAGTTCGACGGTTTCTTGCACCAGTTTGATATTGAGCGGGTCGTGATAGGGTTCTTCGCTGGCCAGATTGACCGCCACCAGCGCCTTGCCGCCTTCCGGCCAGGGCTGGTCTTTCACCATCCACACCGGGCAAGGGCATTTGCGCAGCAGGTGCCAGTCGGTGGGGGTAAAGATCACCGACTCCAACCGGTCGTGTTGGTGCGCCATTTTCAGCAGCAGGTCATGTTGGCCGGAAAGCACTTCCTGAATGATGGCTTCGAAGGGACGGTTATGCCAGACCACTTTGATTTCGATCGGCACGCCGTCGTTGAGATAGAAGCGACACTGCTCGTTGATCCAGGCGGCGCGTTGGCTGATCACACCTTGCCGCATCGCCGTTCTTTCATCCGGGGAGAGCAGGGTCGTCATTTCGTAAGAGAAGTCATAGATGGGCAGGAAGGCCTTGATGCGCCCGCCGTTCCGTTTTACCAGGTACACGGCGCGGCGCAATGCCGGCTGATCGTCCTGATTGGGGTCAATAGCCACCAGAAGATTCTGATACTTCGCCATAGGGCCTCCTTACAGCTGAAATCAACAGTCTGTTAATTTACAGAGTAACCCAACATTGAAAAACAGAACAACAACAGAAGCGTGCCGGATCAATAATTTCGGGGAAATGATGATCCGGCAGGAGAATCAGGCGTTGACGGTCACGTTGATACGCGGCGTACCGGCCAGCACCGACAGGGCGTCGGCGTTTTCGATGGTGATGTATTTGCCTTTCACGCTGAGGATTTCGCTTTTCTGGAAGCGGCCCAGCAGCCGGCTGATGGTTTCCACCGTCAGGCCGAGATAGTTGCCGATATCGCCGCGGGTCATGGTCAAACGGAACTCGCGCGGAGAGAAACCGCGCTCCGCAAAGCGGCGCGACAGGTTGTAAACGAACGCCGCCAGGCGCTCTTCGGCGTTTTTCTTCGACAGCAGCAGGATCATGTCCTGGTCGCCTTTGATCTCGCCGCTCATCAACCGCATGATCTGCTGACGCAGGTTTGGCATTTTGCCGGACAGATCGTCGAGGGTCTCGAACGGAATTTCGCACACCATCGAGGTTTCCAGCGCCTGGGCGAAGCTTGGGTGCTTCAGGCCACCGATGGCGTCAAAGCCCACCAGGTCACCCGCCAGGTGGAAGCCGGTGATCTGCTCGTCGCCTTGCTCGGTGATGGTGTAGCTCTTGATGGTCCCGGAACGGATCGCGTACAGCGATTTCAGCTCGTCGCCGGCCTTGAACAGGGTCTGGCCTTTCTGAATAGGCTTTTTCCTCTCGATAATGTTGTCGAGCTGATCCAGCTCGTGGGCATTAAGGGTGAAAGGAATGCACAGCTGGCTGATGCTGCAGTCCTGGCAATGGATCGCACAACCACCAGACTGGATACGACGAATCACGCGTTTTTCCGGGATCATAGATTACGCTCATTCAATAATTGATATGAGTCAATTTTAACATCTTTTGCCGCAGCTGATAAGGGTAGCATTAGTCTGAATAGGGGCATTGTGTGCGAATTTTACGCACACATGCCGCCGATTATTCTGTAGGGGACTGAAGTTATGAGTATTATTTGTGACTTATGCGTTTTATTCACACAAGTTATTCATAGGGCCCAGCGGCCTGCGAGCGTGGCGTTGAGCAATGGGCTTTATTAAGCGTCGCCAAACAATGGCGCCGGATAATCGCCTGGCGCGGCTACAGCAGGCTTTTAGGCAGGTAGCCTTCGTGCTGCAGCAGCCATTGTTTGCGCTGTACGCCACCGGCATAGCCGGTCAGTGCGCCTTGCGAACCGATCACTCGGTGGCAGGGCACGACGATGCTGATCGGATTTGAACCGTTGGCCATGCCGACTGCACGCGAGGCGGTCGGACGGCCGATGCGTTGCGCGAGCTGGCCGTAGGTCAGGATCTCGCCGCAGGGGATTTGGCGCAGCTGTTGCCAGACGGTGCGTTGGAACTCGGTGCCGGCGGTCATCACCGGCAACCGATCGATAATGCTCAGTTCACCGGCGAAATAGCGCTGCATGGCGTCGGTCAGCCCGCTGGGATCGCGCTGTTCGCGCAGGGTGAACCGATCGGCGCGGTAGTGGGTATTCAGCAGCTTCATCAGGCGCGCTTCGTGATCGGTCCAGTCAATCGCCCGCAGGCGCCCCTGTTCATCGGCAATCAGCACCAGTTCTCCCACCGGCGTGGCGGTACGATCAATCAAAAAAGTCTGCATCTGGATCACTCCTCGGTTTGGTAGGGCGATTATCGCATGAAATGGAAGGGAGCGATGGCGGATTTCGGACATGCTGATGGGCGACCGCAGGGTCGCCCGAATAGCCGGCTTACGGTAAGGCGGGGAGTTATTGTGCGATAAATTTATAAATTAAATTTACAAGTCATCAAGACAAGTTGTGTCTTGTTTATTATTTCAGCAGGCGGTAACGCTTTGTGGTTACTTATAGCTGATGGTCACGCGTTTTAAATGGGGATCGTTATTCACCATCTCACTGCTGACGGCAGAAACTAATTCTTTTGGCATCGCTTTTAACGAAGAGGATATATACCCGTTCTGATATTCCGTCACTTTACCGAAGCAGCTGGAGATAAGCTTTTCATCCTGATGTTTGACGGTGCATGCAGGCGTGGTAATGGCGCCGGTGAAGCGGACGACGCCAGAGGCGACCTGGCTGCCGGAAAGCGGTTTTGCTTGCAGAGCGAAGGGCAGAATGACCAATGCGCTTAATACGGCTAAGTAATGGTTCATACGCTGTTCCTTTCAGAGTAAAAACACTGCCAATTAAAAAAACAAGCGCGCTTGTTTTCATAAAATAAGCTATTTCGCTTGGCGAAATAAAAACGAATGGGCAAAAATCCTACTACCTGCATTCAATGAATTTGATAATAGAGAGGTAGGATGAGTAAAACCATGATTTGGATCATAGTGAAGACCGGTTAATGGTTTCAGGCGCGGGCGGGATAACAGGCTGTGATCGTTCTCTCAGGAAAGCGGAAAATGGCGGGATGTTTTCGCCCCCGTGGTGCAGCCACTGGAACCGGGGGCGAGAGCGGGCTTACAGCATGCCACTGCTGCCGCAGATACGGATCTTTTCCGCCACCACTTCTTTCATCGCCAGCTTGCCGGGGACGATGTATTTGCGCGGATCGTTGGCATCCGGGTGCTGTGAAAAGTAGCTTTTTACCGCATCGGCGAAGGCGATTTTCAATTCGGTGGCGACGTTGACCTTGCAAACGCCGAGCGAAATCGCGCGCTTGACCATCACTTCCGGGATGCCGGAGGCGCCGTGCAACACCAACGGCACGTCCACCTGTTCGCGGATCAGCGCCAGGCGTTCGAAGTCCAGCTTCGGTTCGCCGTGATACAGGCCGTGGGCGGAACCGATCGCCACCGCCAGCGAATCGATGCCGGTGGCGGCGACAAACTCGCGTGCCGCCACCGGGTCGGTATAGAAGCTGTCCGCCGTATCGACGATCAGATCGTCCTCTTGCCCGCCCAGGCGGCCCAGCTCCGCCTCCACGCTGGCGCCGTAGCGATGGCACAGGGCCACTGCGGCGGCCACCTTGGCGATATTCTGCTCGAACGGCAAATGGGAGCCGTCGATCATTACCGAGCGGATGCCGCTTTTCACCTTGTGCTCGATGTCATCGAGCTCTTCGTGATGATCCAGATGCAGCGCCAGCGGCAGATCGTAGCGGTGCGCGGCCGCCTTACAGATACCGATCAGGTAGTCGGTGCCGGCATAGCTGAAGGTGCCGGGCGTGCCGGCCATGATCACCGGCGAGCGCAGTTCGGCGGCGGTCTCCGCCACCACCTGCACGGTTTCCAGATTGTGAACGTTAAACGCCGGAACGGCGTAACCCTGGCGCTGCGCCTTGAGCAGCATGTCTCGGTTGGCTATCAGATACATGGGATCTCCTTACTGCACGGGGGAAGGAAAACGGTAAATCGTCACGCCTTTCACCACCCGGTTAACCTCGCCGGTCGGGCAAGGGTTGTCTGGGGTCAGCCCCAGCGCCAGCGAACTCTCGAAGGCCAGCATTTGGGTGAACAGCAGATACGGGAACAGCAGCCAGATATCGTCTGCCGCATCGTGCATATGCAGCAGGGTATCGGCGAGGGGTTGGCGCTCGCCGGTCAATCCGACCAGCTGCATCGCCTGCCCATCGCGCTGCAGCTCGTTCCACAGATCGCGGTCATACTGGCGGGCGTAGTCGTCGCGCGAGAACATCAACACCACCAGCGTCTGGCCGTCGACCATGAATTTCGGACCATGACGCAGGCCGAGCGGCGAGTCGTAGCGCGTAACGATGCGCCCGGCGGTCAGCTCCAGCATCTTGAGCGAGGCCTCTTCGGCGAGGCCGGTAAAGCAGCTGCCGCCGAGGGTGATGTAGCGGCGGAAGCCGCCGGCGGCCAGCGCCTTCACCTGCGGCTGCATCGTTTCTCGCAGTGCGCGGCAGCGCTGCACCATGGCGTGCAGCGGCGCCTGGGCGGCCTCGAGCGACAGGGGGCCGAGCAGCAGCGCGGCGCTCAGCATCATGCAGCTGAAGCTGGAGGTCATGGCGAAGCTCTGATCGTTAGAACCTTGCGGCATCACCAGCGAACAGACGTTGTCGCGCCGATGCGCATACTGCGCCAGCTTGCTGTCCGGGTTGCACACCAGCATCAGGTGGTAGCTTTCCGGCAGCAGCTGGTCGGCCAGCTCCACCGTCGCCACGCTCTCCGGGCTGTTGCCCGAGCGGGCGAAGGAAACCAGCAGCGTCGGCCGCTCAGGGTCGAGATACTGCAGCGGGTTGGCGACGATATCGGTAGTGCCGTAGGCCACCACGTTGCGGCCGGTGCGTTCGCGCAGCCAGGGGGCCAGGGCGCGGCCGGCGAACGCCGAGCTGCCGGCGCCGCACAGCACGATCTGCAGGCGCGGATTGGCCAGCAGCGGCGCCAGAAACGGCTGCCATTGCGCCTGTTGATCCTGCAGCTGCCGGTGCAGCGCCGCCCACAGATCCGGCTGTTGCCAAATTTCTGCGGCGGTGTGCCAGGCGTTGCGCTGCTTCAGCCAATTCGCCTCGTAAGAGAAATACGCGTTCATGATGACAGCTCCTTAAAAAGCCTCGGTTAACGGTCGGCGATAATCACGTCGATCCCTAAAGGGTGCAGCGCCTGCAGACAGTGTTCCGGAATGCGGCTGTCGGTGACCAGGCGGTGGATCTGACCGATGTCGCGATCGTGCAAAAACTTGTGCGGCCAAATTTGCTGGCGTCGGCGATGGTGTGTTTGACGTCGCGATTGATGCGGATGGTGACGCTGGAGACCGAAAGCAGCTGGCTGAGCGGTTCCACGCGCACCACGCCTTCGCGGCACAGCGGGTCGATAATTAATTCCCGGCGTTTTGCGGTAGTGATCATTAACGCAGACTCCTGATTTACCTGTAGCCGTGCCCGACCGCGGCTTAATAAGCCGCAGCGATACCGACCGGAGCGCTTTCAGTTGTTCGTGGCGAATTACAGCAAACGAAACACTGAAATGCAATCGATTAATTTTAAAATATCTATATCTATCAGTTGGTTATATTTGTTTTTGCTTTCGTTTGAGCGCCAACCGAAAGCAGCATCAACGCAAAGTGAAAACGGCAAATTCGTTATTTTTCAGTCGACAATTCCCGGCATTTAATTATTCAGTCCGTCGAGGCCGAAAGCCGCAGCGATAATTTGGCAGCCGCCGGGCTTTCACTGTTTTTTTATGCCGGCGCGTGTAATAGCGCCGCATTGCAGCGGGTGAGGGAGATCGACAGCGGCCATGCGTTTCTCTCCGGCGATCCGTTCGTGGCCCATCCCGGCGAGGATCTGCAGCCGATAGCGCCTGCGTGAAGCGGTGAACCGCCGCATTGAAGCGTTGCTGGCGCCGATGTGAGGGGAAGTGGGGGCGAAAATGCGTCTTTCGCTCCCAAATCGCCATTACTTTGCTATACCTGATAGTCGATGGATTCATTTTATTGTCATGTGACTGACATGTCAGAGTCATGGCTCTGGCTTAAGTTTGCAGCGACTACGTCAGGAGATAACGCGATGTTCAGCCTGGATTCTCTGTTGCAAGATGCATTTCCACACCGCAATACCCCTGCCTGGCAGCGCAGCCTGCTAAGAACCCTTCTCTTCGAAAAAGAATTCAAACAGTTCGCCGCCGACTATCCCCACCTGAAAGGGCTCGATCTGATCGAGCAGGTGGTGGACTACTTTAACCTCAGCTGCGAGCTGGTGGACGGCGATCTGGAAAACATCCCCAGCCAGGGGCCGGTGGTGCTCGTGGCCAATCACCCGATCGGCTCGCTCGACGGACTGGTGCTGTTGCGCGCCGTCGCGGCGGTGCGTCCGGATGTGAAAGTGGTGGCCAGCCAACTGCTGACCTACATCGAACCGCTGCGCAACCTGTTCGTGCCGGTGGATAACGTCGCTTATAAAACCAGCCGCAAACAGATAGAAGGCATGCAGCAGCAGCTGGACAATCAGGGCGCGCTGATCCTGTTCCCGGCCGGCGAAGTGTCGCGCATGAGCCCGAAAGGCATCCGCGACGGCCACTGGCATACCGGTTTTCTGCGTCTGGCCGCCAAGGCGCGCGCGCCGATCGTGCCGATTCATATCAGCGCGCGCAACAGCAACCTGTTCTACTTTACGTCGCTGGTCTACCGTCCGCTGTCGACGCTGCTGCTGGTGCGTGAAATGTTCCAGCAGCGGGGCGGGCGCATCAGGATCCGCATCGGCGGCCGCGTGCCGTTCGCCAACTGGCACGATGGCCACACCAGCGCCAAGGATCTGGCGGAGCGCTTTCGCCGCCACGTGTATCGCCTGGGCCAGGGCAAACCGGGGCTGTTCGCCAGCGAATCGCCGATCGCGTTGCCGGAAGAGCGTCTGGAGCTGAAAAAGGCGCTGGCGAACTGCGAACGACTGGGGGTGACGCCGGACGGCAAAACCATCTACCTCTATCGCCGTCACGATGAAGCGCGCACGCCGATCCTGCGCGAGCTGGGGCGCCTGCGCGAGATCGCTTTCCGCGCGGTGGGGGAAGGATCCGGCCGCCGCCGCGATCTGGACAGCTACGACGACGATTATTATCACCTGGTGCTGTGGGATGAAGAGGAGCTGGAGATCGTCGGCGCCTATCGTTTTATCCCCACCGCCGAACAAATCGCGCGTAAGGGCCTGGAGAGCATCTACAGCAACAGCCTGTTCCACTATGACCGCGATATGGAACCGATCCTGGCGCAGGGCATCGAACTGGGGCGCAGCTTCATTCAGCCGGCCTATTGGGGCAAGCGCGGGCTGGATTATTTGTGGCTGGGCATCGGCGCCTATCTGTCGAAATACCCGCAGTATCGCTATCTGTTCGGCCCGGTATCCATTTCCGGCGGCATGCCGCTGGCGGCGCGGGATCTGTTGATCGCCTTCTATCGGCTCTATTTCTCGCCGGACCACGCCTTCGCGCAGTCGCGTCGTCCTTATCCGGCGTCGTTGCCGCAGGTGCTGGCGCAGTTTGCCGGGGATAACTACCAGGAAGATCTGGTGCGGCTGAAGAGCCTGCTCAGCAACATCGGCTGCTCGATCCCGACGCTGTACAAACAGTACACCGAGCTGTGCGAACCGGGCGGGGTGCAGTTTATCGACTTTGGCACCGATCCGGCCTTCAACAACTGCATCGACGGCCTGGTGCTGGTGGATACCTCGCGGCTCAAGCCGTCGCGTTATCAACGTTATATTGCGGTGCATCAGCCGCAGGAAGCCGAGACGGCATGATCGGCGTCTGACTCATGCCTTTTTGATCTAAGCACGACCTTGGGGCCGGCGACGGGATAGCGCTACGATAAACGTTTTGCTTTCCACCGCCGGAGCCTTTCATGCCTCATTCGTTTATCCCGCCGTTATTGTCCGCCGATGAACCGCCCGCCGCCGCCGTTGAAACCCCGCGCGGCAAAGCGCCATTTTTGCTGCTGTGCGATCACGCCGGCAAGGCGATACCGCAATCCCTCGGGGATCTCGGCTTACCGCCGGGGGAGATCGAGCGCCACATCGGCTGGGATATCGGCGCGCTGGGCGTATCGCGCCATCTGAGCCGCCAACTGGACGCCACGCTGATTCATCAGCGTTACTCACGGTTGGTGATCGACTGCAACCGGGCGCCCGGCATCGCCAGCTCGATCCCTCACTTGTCTGAACTGACGCCCATCCCCGGCAATATCGGCATCGACGCCGAACACGCGCTGGCGCGTGAGCGCGAGGTATTTTTACCGTATCACCACGCTATCGACGAGTATCTGGGGCAACGCCAACTGCGCGAACTGCCGACGGCGGTGATCGCCATGCACAGCTTCACGCCGGTGTTCAAGGGCCAATCGCGCCCCTGGCAGGTGGGGCTGCTGTTTAACCGCTACCCGGAATTTGCGCTGCTGTTGGCTGAACTGCTGCGTGAAGAGGGGGATCTGCAGGTGGGTATTAACGAACCTTATGCGATGACGGACGCCACCGATTACACGTTGCCGGTGCACGCGGAGCGCCGCGGTTTGCCTTACGTCGGCATCGAAATTCGCCAGGATTTGGTCGCTGACGAACGCGGGCAACAGGCATGGGCGAAACGTTTCGCGCGCCTGCTGCCGCAGGCCTGGCAACGCTGGCAAATTTGACTTTAGGAATATTCCCAGAGATGATAACCGTAAGGAATACGTAAGACGTCATTAGAAAAAAAGTCAGGAGACACGTGTGGAGCACAGCGATAACGGACTGTTTATCAAACGGGAGCGTTTTGAAGTTCTGGCGATTCTGCGAGAAATTTGCAAACAACGCACGCCGCTGCGCGTAGAAAATCAGCAGCACCGGTTTCAAAGTCTGTTATTGAGCGTCGGGCCGGACAATATCGTGTTCAGCGGTGAGGAAGCCTCGAGCGCCATCGACGGCGCTTGCACCATCGTGATTGAAAGCAACGACGCCAAAATCGAGTTTTCCGTCCCCCAGGCGGAGCTGACCGAACATCAGGGCGTACAGGCCTGTTCGACCCGGCTGCCGCAGGAGCTGGTCTATATCCAGCGTCGCCGTCAATTCCGCATCACTACGCCGCACTGGCGCCAATTCTTTTGTACCGGCGAATACCCGGACGGCACGCCGTACGAGCTGCGGATCCACGATCTCTCCGCCGGCGGCGTCGGTTTACGCTTCGACGGCCCGCTGCCGGATTTCTTCCAGCCAGGCTTGCAGTTCAAGAAAGCGGAGCTGGATCTGGGCAGCTACGGCAGCTTCAAGGTCAACATGGAGCTGGTGGTGGTCAACGACGATCAGGAAACCGACGATAACGACCAGGTGGTGCACTTCTCGCGCCTGTCATGCCGCTTTCTTAAGCTCGGGTTGGCGATGGAGCGCAAAATTCAGAGCGCCGTGTTCGCCTTCGAGCTGGATTTCAACAAAAAGAAAAAACGCTGATCCTCTGTTCCGGCGCACCGGGCTGGATGCCGCCCGTCCGCGCCGCCATTCTTTCCCCGTTCAGGGGACGTAAATAATCTCGAAGCTGGACGTATTGTCGTAGGAGGACTTTTTGCCGCCGTCGACATAGATAATCTGCAAATCGTAGTGATACACCAGCTTCTTGTCCGGATGCAGGATCAGTTCCAGCACGGAAATCTTCACGTTAACCGATTGAACGGGGTGTTCCTTGTCCAGCTCAATAGTTTGGTTGTCGATGCTGACCAGCATGCGCTTGATTGGTCGCGGTCCGGCAGGATCGTAGGCGCCTGCGTCGCTGCGGAATTCCACGGTCTTATTGATGTCCGCCGGGGCGGATTGCTTGATGAAGTCCGGCAGCCTGTTCTGGTATTTGGCGTCCAGCGCCAGCGCTACGGGCAGATTATCCGGGTTGAAGCCAGTGAACTGCACCGCCAGATATCCCTTGAGCAGCAGGTTTTGCGGCGACCGATCGAAGAAGGCATCCCAAATCAATCCAAATTGGCTGGCGGGCAGCGTGAATGAATCCACGATGCCGCTCTGCAGATTGATCAGCGCGTTTTTTTCCTCCGTTTTTCCGTCCGGTAGCCCCAGCTGCAGCGTCAGGGTGTCCGCGTTGGCGAAGGGTGCCAGCTTGCCGTCCGGTTGCATCTGCGTGAACTGTGCGGTGGCGTCGCCGATGCGCGCCTGATTGACCTTGGGCGACAGGAAATAGTCGAACGTCACTTCGACATCGTTGAGCGAGGTCGCGTGCGGCGCTGCAGAAAACGAGATAGACAGCATCGGTTTGTCGTCCTCGGCGGCGTTGGTCGCCAGCAGGAAAGTATCCGGCAGGTAATAAAGATAGTTTTTTCGTACATAGTCCTGATAGTAGTTGTACCACAGATGCCCGAAGGCCAGCGGCGTGAGGATCAGCTGCAGGCGCGGCGGCGGCGGCAGGATGCCCTGATAGATATAGGGATAGTAGTTCTCGGCGAAGTAGAAGACTTTCGGCGAGGTGATGGTGTTGAGGAGCCCGTTATCGGTGACGATGGCGACCACCAGCGTGGTTTGCGAGTCATAATCCGACAGCGCTCGCAGCAGCGCGTCACGCTGTTCCAGGAGGTCCAGGTCGAGCTGGGCGCGGTAGCGGATCGGCGGGGCGTCCAGCAAAACCTGTTCGAAGATCATTTCTTCAACCTTGCCGAAAGTGCTGAAGGTCAGCACCACGTAGGGCACCTGCTGAACGGCGCGGCTGAGCGCGAAATCCACCGTCATATGCCAGCGCGTACCGTCACTGGTGGTAGCGATGCGATAGCGCGTCTCTCCCGAGACGACTTCGGTACAAACATCGGCCTGCAGTTCGTCGGCCACCGGCGCGGGCGCGGCGCGGTAGCGCAGACGGGGGGCTTCGGCGTCGGGAAACTGTTCGCGCGCGTTGTCCAAAATGACCTTGTTCAGCGTCACCAGATCATTGAGAAAGATGTTCATAGCGATCCTCCAGGGAAGAAAGGCGTGCCAGATGTCTGAACTGGTTCAGGCAGGCGGAAGTCCAAAGAAAATGACCGTCGTGACGGCGATAAAGCGGGCTTTCGTCATTGGTCGCCGGCAAGCGCCAGGCGGCCAGCGCATCGATCGCCGGTGAAAGCTGCGGCACCCCTTGCCGCCTGGCGTATTCCAGCGTACTCAGCCACTCATGCGGGTGGGCATAATAGGGCGTTAACGCGTTGAGACGGTTGTAATCGCCGTCGCTCCAGCTCACCGCCTGATTCAGCATTTGGATAATGCGCGGATAGGCCGGCGGCGGGCTGCCGTGAGCGGCGGTCAACGCATGGATTAAAATCAGCGCGTTGGTATTCACGCAGCAGTCCAGCTGCGTGATATCACCGTCGTCTTTCATCCAGGTGTGAAAGGCGTAACACTCGGCCCAGGGATAGGGCGTCGTCTTCAGCCGCCGTTCGACGCGCTGTACCTGATAAGCCTGCATCTGCGCCAGCGTTTGCCTGGCTTGCGCCAACGAGCGCCGATCAAATCGATACAAGAGCTCAGTGATAATGGCGGTATCGTCGATGTCAGCGTCGATCCGCTGGCCCGCCATCCAGGTGGGGTGCTTGCCGGCAGGCCAAAAATGGAAGTGGTGCGGGCGGCTCTCGCAACCGAGCAAGAAGTCGAGCGCCAGCTCGATATGGGGCGCGGTCTGGGCGCTATAATCCAGCGTGCGCAGCACCTGGGCGGTGACAAAAGCATTTTCATCCTTGTGCCAGCGGCCATCCGGCGTTCTGACATGAGAGGGAAAGGCGCCGCTGGCACACTGCTGCGCCAGCAGCTCTGCCAACGGCAATGGCACAAGCGGTGCCGTTTCGCGCGCTTTGCATGGCAGGATTTCGAAATGCGCATTCTGCGGGCTGAACGTGCAGCTGACGCTGTGATTGCCCTGGCGATCGCAGGAAAAACCGACGACGTTGTACTGCAACGGAACTTGCTCGCTCACCGCGCGGTTAAGCAGTGGCAGGGTTTGGCCATCAGGCGCCAGCAACGCGGTGATGCCGTCAAAAACGCGGCGGTTGTCGCCGAAAAAACTTGCCGCCATGGCGAACAGCGTAAAACTCTCCAAATTGCCGTCCGACGCGTATCCCAGACTGAACCCGTAGGTGGTCAGGGGGAAGTCCCGTCGGTCCTGCTGCTGCAGCGCGCGGTCCAGCAGCGGCATCAGGGCGGAAAAACGGCTTTCTCCCTCGAACAGCCGCATGACGGCGAGGATATCGTCGCGCGTGATCCGCGCACTGTGCCACTGGTAGTAATATTCGCGCGGAGAGTCGTCAGACTCCGGATAATACCCGGCCATCAGCAGCGTCAATCCCGCCGCGCGGCGGGCCTCGGCGGCGAGCGGCTCCTGAAACCCATCGGGCGCGGCCGCCATGTCAGCGGGGGTTTCAACGTAGACTTTGGTTTTGATCGCATCCGGGGCGTATTTTCGCCCGAGCCAGGCGCCGAAGCGCAACGGCTGAACGCTTGCACATTGCATGCGTCGCACCGCCTCCAGGCTGTTGGCGGGATCGGCGAGCGGGGCTGCGGTGATCGCCTGACAGTGTCGGACAAACGCCTCGCCGCCGCGCCGCTGCGCGTAGCGCGGTAAAAAGGGATCCAGCGTGCAGGCGAGCCCCTGCGGTTTGGCCGACGAGACGGTGAACTCCAACGGGCTGCCGTTATAACCGAGCAGGCTGGTGGTAAACGCGGCGGACAAACCACCGGGCGTCGCTTTCATACGGCTGAAGCGGGCGACGTCCGGGGCCAGCGTGTTTTGCAAGTGGGGCGCTTCCTTGCACAGGGCGCTGACCAGGGCGTTCCATGCCGCGGGTAACACTGCGTTGCGATCGGTCATGGCGCACACCTAAACCAGATTGGGGATGACGATCGCCGGCGGGTTTTCGCTGCCGCTGCGTTCGACGGTTTCCCCGCCTACCAGGAAGTAGATCAGGGTGTAATTGACCGCCCAGGGCTTCTCCGTCAGACAGCGGTATTTGAACGTTTGGCTCTCGTGCGCGTCTTGGTTAAAGGTATATTTCTTGATCTTGCGGCTTCCTTTGTCATCCTGATAGCTCAGCTCCACCATGACCTGATTGCAGTTTTCCCAAGAGAATTTGCGATCGAGGAAGATACTGATCTCGTTGAACGACAGCACTGAGCCGGGATCCATGTTCAGCAGCGTCGAGGCCGATTCGGACAGCGACTGATAGTTGCTGCTGCCTTCCCAGCCCGAGGAGGCTGCGGATTTGAAAGCGAATTCGCTGGTGGTATGGAACAGCTCGTTCTTATCGCTGCTGCGGGCGATGCGTTTGGTCCATGTCCCGTCATCGTTGGTGAAAGGCGCGCCGGTATAAACCTGGTTGTTGTAACGGATGTTGAAGCTGGCGGCCTTGATCCCATACTCCTCGAAGCTGTCCGGCCCGAGCACGGTCAAATCCAACTGCTGGAAGAACGGATCGTTGACGTTGACCTGAATAAAGTAGGGCGCAGTTTTCTGAGCATGCAGGATATCGCTGCCGATGAAGTTTTGCGGCACGGCGGATTGGCTTAGGGCCTTCGACGAGGTGTAGTTGAAGTTCAGGCTTTTGGTTTCCTCGATCCGCACCAGCTTGATCTCCAGCGACGCGCTGGGGAACAGGCCGCCTTTGCCGGCTTCTTCGCCTTCTTTCTTGTCGCTGGCGATAAGCGAATCCAGAATGGCGTCGCTGGCGGATTTCGCCTGCGGGTTGCTGTCGTCGTTAGGTTTGAGCGTGGCGCTGAAAAAGCTTTTCAGGATCTCTTCCTTGACGAACTGCAGCGCCCACTCTTTCTCTTTGGCCTCTTCATCGCCCGGCATGCTTTCGGTGACCTTGATCACCAGTTTCTGATCCTGCTGCAGTTTTTTGATGACGCTGTCGAAGCCCAGCCAGAAGCTGGCCGGCGTCTCAACCGGGATGGGAATGTTGGCGCCGAATTTCAGATCGAACTCTTTGTAGATGCTTTCGAACTGTGCGGTCACTTCGACCTTCAGCGCCGGCGTGATGCCGGTGAAGCTGAGGTTATAGGCGACGGCGGCCGGCGCCTTGGCCTGGGTGAACGCGGCCTCGAGGATCACCGCCTGGGACGGCGTCAGCTTGGCGCTGAAAATGGCGCTGTTGTTGCCGAACAGGCTTGGGCAAGGGGCGCTGATCAGCTCACCGTTGGCGGCACCCGCGTCGAGCACGAAGAAGTTCACCGTACCTTTATCATACGGTACCTGGGCCTTGCGGGCGTTCTTGGGATCAACGTTCAGTTTGCGCAGATAGTCGTTAAAGGCACGGTTCAACACCGCCTCGTCGATCGCCGTATTGACCTCGAAGTTGATGTATCCCCCTTGCGGGTCGCTGGCGTCGCCGGTGTATTTGATCAACGAAAACACCGGTTCGCCCGACTTTTGCGCAATGTGGATATCGCCGGGCAGATACCAGAACTGGTTATCGTCTGAATCGTCGGCGAAGAAGGTGATGTTGTTGATGGTGGCGGTTTTGGCTCTGAGTAATAACATGGCGTTTCCTTAGTTAACTGAGGGTGGCGAGATCGAAAGCGTTGGCGTCGGTCGAGCACTGCACGTTTTCGGGCCGATCGCCGCCTTCGCCGGGTTGATAGGTAAGCCAGATATCCAGATCGACGGTCAGCTGCTTGGGATCGAGTTGATCGGCGCTGAAACAGCGCGGGGCGGCGTCGGATTCGGTGAATTGAAACACCTGCTGCAGCGTTTCCGCCGGCGTGCAGGCGTAGCTGGCGGAAACGATGACCATTTCCACCCGGCGCCAGTCCATGTCGGCCGACAGCGTCAGCACGCGCTGGCGATACAGGGTCGAGAACAGGTAAACGTCCTGGCCGGTCGGTTCTTGCAGCTCGGCGGAAATATGCGGTGAGTTGACGGCGGCGCTGTAGGTTTTGTTGACGTCGAATTGGTATTCGTCCGGCTCCGGCAGCATGACCGAGTAGTGGGCCCGCGGGCTGGCCTGGTCAATTTGGAAGCTGCGCGACACGCTGCTGTTCGGCTGTTGCCGGTGGCGATAGCGTAGCGTGACCAGCACGGATTGATAGCGCTGCCAGTCAAACTGTTGCGCCGCTTCGATCGCGAAATCATAGCGGCCGTAGAGCGACTCGACGTCCAGAAAGACCTCGCTCATCTCCGTTTGCAGGCTGCCGGAGCTGACCGAAGTTACGCCGCCTATCGACTGGTTGAAGTACACGGTAAAGTCATACTCGACCGGCCACAGCATTTTTCCCGTTTTCGGGTCGATCAGGCTGGGTTCCTTAAACGGTTTGGGCCCGAAGTCGTCGCGGGTGAATTTCAGCTGTCGGCTGTTTGAGCCATAGCGCAACCGGGCCGTCACCAGCAGGATATTGGCGTCAAGGGCATCCGACAGCAGGCTGACTCGCACCTCGCGATAGGCGAAAAAGTCATCCTGCAGATCGCGTTTGACGATCGCGCGATCGGCCTGATAGTCCGTGCCGTTGACCAGCTGGGCGAACAGGGCCTGCGGATAGAGCGAACGCTGCACGACGGTGGTTTCGCTGATCTTGCCGCTCAGGCGACGTTGGTCGATGTTTTCAACCGAGACCTGTTGCAGATAAAAGCCGGCTTTGGGGCTTGTCTGCTGCGGTTCGTTGGCGATAACCGGCGTGAAGAACTGGCTGGTGAGGATCTGCGTCAGTTCGGCGGCCGCCTGCGCCATATGGCCGTCGGGGTCGGTGTCCCTGACTTTGACGGTGACGATTTTCTCGCTGATCAACTGGGTGGATGTCTGCTCGATACCGACGCTAAAGATCAGCAGGTTAAAGCCTATCGAGCGCTGCAGGTAACGGTAAACCTGGTCCCAGTTGGCTTCCAGCTCGAAGGTGGCCGGCGGCAGCTGCTGCAGGTAGTCGATTTTGTAACTGACGGCGATCGGCGTCGAGGCCGGCGTGCGCATCAGGCTCGCCAGCAGCAGGATATCGTCGTCGTCGTCCAGTTTGGCGGACAGGTAGCAATATTGCTGGTCGCTCAGCGAGGTTTTGCTGGTCTGCCCGGGGATAAGATCGGGGATATTCAGCGTCGCGCTGCAGGCGATCGCCTGCAGCGGCAATAAGATCGCACCGCGCGGTATGTCCGGGCTGGCGTCGGCGGCGCGTTGCGCCGCTTCGGGCGAACTGGCCAACTGGGTCTGCAACGACAGCGTGGCGTAGTAAAGATCGTCCGGTTGGTTGAGGTTTCTGAAAATTTGCAGTTGGACATCGGGTTGATTGCCTGCGGCGACCTGCACGCTCGGCGCGGCGGCACAGTAGTAATACACGGGCCGATCCGGGTCCGCTCGAATAAAACAGATGTCTTGCATGATTACCTGATCGCGCATAGCGGCAACCCCACGTCATCGAAGAGGGAGCCGGAGCAAGGCAGGCTTGCTCCGGCGGAGACCGGCCGTCAGAAGGTCACGACCACGATGGTGCTGGTGCCCGTGATCGGCTTGGTGACGGTTTTCTCCTGGTTATCGCCGTAATAGACCGTGGCGACGTAGTTGATCTGCGGCTCGTTGCCTTTCTCTTGCTGCATCAGGTTGAATGTCAGGTACTGCGTGAGCGACTTGGTGTCGAACTCGGTTAACGCAATGGGCTGCGTTTGCGAGAAGTCCCATTTCGGGTAGTTCACCGTCATCTCGAAGGTGATCAGCGAAACGTCTTTTTGCGACGGTTTGAAGATGATGGTGTATTTCTGCTGCTTCGGCAGGGCGTTGGCGATCAGGATCTGATTGCCGCGCGTTTCGCCATAGCCGGGCAGCTGAGGGTTGCTTTCCACGCCAGGCGGGAGGTAGGTCAGGCTGTCGCCGTCCAGCGCATAGTAGTCGGCCGAATAATAAAGCGGCTTTTCCACGTTGGTGCCGATCGGATAAATAAACGGCACCGGCGGGTTATCGACTCTAATCACCTGGGTGTGTTGCTTGGGCGACACGTGATGTTCTTTGTCTTCGTACAGGGTTGTGACCACGACCTGACTGAAAACCTCCCAGCCCAGCGGATTGAGCAGGGTGGAGATATCCGCATAAACGATGCCGCTTTGCGCCGCGTTGATGGTGACCACCAGATCGTCTTTGACCTGGATGTCCCCAGACAGGTAAGGCTTGGCCTGCATGCCGGTGAAGTTGACGGTGTAGTGATAACGGTAGGCGCGGCCGAGCTCGGGTTTGATAAACCACTTGTCGGTTTTCTTCGGCCCCGGATCCTTCGGCGTAAAGGTCAGCGTGCTCTTGAGATCGTCGTCGTACACCGCGGTGACCACGATATTGGCGATATCATACTTGGCCATGTCTTCGGTGACGAAGAACTCCGGCTGGATGTACTGATAGAACGGGTCGTGGAGATCGTACTCTTTGAAGTACTGATCCAAATCGGCTTCGCCGACGATTGAGCGTATCGACGGCAGCTGAGTTTGCGGGTAAATGGTGGAGGACACCACGGCGTTCTCTTCATATTCGCGGGTGAAACTCTGAGTTTGCGAGATTTTGGACTCGAATTTTTCAAAGCTGCCGGCGTCGTTCAGCAAATTGAGACTCATGTCGATGCCGGTTTGGCTGCTCAGGATCTGCTCGACCTGCTGTTGTCCCCAGTTTCGCAGACTCTCCTTCCATTTTTCATAGGCGCCGGGTTCCATGCCCATCTCTTGCGCCGTCAACCCGATCTGCACGTCCACCTTGATCGCTTCCTTGGCGTAAAACTCCTGCTCGATCTTTTTCTCGTCGGCGGACCAGGTGTGGTAGTTGATGGTTTGCGCTACGGACTTGGCCTGCTCGCTGTTGTAGGTGACGATCACTTTGGCCGCCGACATGGAGGCATCCAGGGAGAGATCGAAGCGCACGCCGACGCTGGCGTTTTTATCGGTGCCTTTCAGTACCTGTTCAAACAGCGTGGCGCCTTCCCCGGTCAGCGACAGGCTGAATACGGTATTGTTGTCGCCGAGGCCGGAGGGGGACAGCGGCGTTGGGATCTGGCGATAGAACTTATCGTTGCCGTCGAGGATCAGCATGGCCTGCGCCGAGGTGTAGCGCGGTTGCATCAGTTCGATTTTCGCAGCGTCCGCCGGCATCAGTTCGCTGAGGAATTGATCGTCGCCCTTGTTGCCGTCGTAGAGCGCGACAAACCGGTTGAGCTGTTCATCGCTCAGGCCGGTATTCTTCTGCGCCTGGTCCATCGCGGTCTTCTTGGTGCTGTTTTCCGGGTCCGCTTCATAGGCCTGTTTCGCCTTGATGTAGTCGACAATGAGCTTGGATTTTTTATCCAGCGGGCCGTCTTTTCTGCCAAGGCCGTTATACAGCTGCAGGCGGATGCGGTCTTTCATTTCCGCATTCGGCTGCGGCAGCTGCACGGTGAATTGCGCGTAGCCGCCTTGGGTATCTTCGCTGCGGTATTTGTAAAACATGAAGCTCGGCGTATTGGTATCCCGTTTGGCAAACACCGGGATCTCCGGCACCACATAGAAGATATCCTTGCTGTCGCTGTCGCCGTAGCAGGTATACGCGTATTCCTTGACGCCCAAATACTCGGTGACGTCGATTTTTATCGATTGCTGCAAAGCGGTGGTTAACATAGGGCGGTCCTCTTGTTTATGTCACTTGTGGTATTGCAGTTTGATGGGGCCGGTGGTGGCCTGCAGGGGGCCGGAGTCGTAGTTTTTGGGGAATAGCGCCGCCGTTTTCCCTTGCCAGCGATAGTCCACCCGGCCGTTGAGGCCGGCGGCATGGGCGTTGATCCACCAGGTGGCCTGCCACTGCGCGGCGGAAAAGGCGAAGGTGAAGCTTTGTTTCTTGCCCTGGCCCGCCGGGAGATAGCTGGCGCTGCCGGAGATCGTTTTGAATTCGGACTTCAGAGACTCGGCGTCGAACAGCAGGCTATAGAAACCCACATCCTGCGGCGTCAGCGCGATGGCGTTCTGCCACGCCAGCCGGCTCTCGAAGCTGGTGTAATCGGCGAAGGTCACCTTGAGTGCGATATCGCTCACTGTCGCTGTCGTTTCCAGCGTCACTGGCGGGAAGCTGGGCCACGCCATCGGCATCTGTTGATCTGCCCAGCGCAGCTCTATCGCCATGATATTGAAGCCTTTCGGATCAAATCCCAGGCTGACGGTGCAGCGTTGAGGCTCGATCGGCTTATCCGGCCTGCTAGGTTCCGGCAGGGGCGTAGCGGTAAAGGAGATGATGCCGTCGGCCGGCAGCCGATTGAGCAATTCAGCAATGTCACGTTGCTGCTCCAGCAGATAGCGCTGGGGCACGGTGTCGTCGTATTCGATTTGGTAATTCAGCTTGTTGGGGATTTGTTCTGGCGACGAGATGTTGCGTAGCGTGTTGGCGATCAGCAGTGAGGCGGTGTTTACCAACGCCTGGCGAACGCGAGCTTGCGTCTGCTCTGAAGGCGCATTGTCGAACTGCGCTTGCACAATGACGACGCCGGCGTCGATTTGTTGGTTCAGCAGCCTGGCGATCGCTTCCGGTTGCCGCGCCTGCTCGTTGAAGGCCAGGGTGACAAACGCGACCCAATCGGCCTGCAAACGGGCATTGACGCGGCTGTCGACGCTGAATCGGCTGCGGGTGAGAAAATAGACCTGGTCTTTTGTTCCCTGGATCGCGCCCGCCAGCCGGCCAGACTCCTCATGGGTCAACGCCATTTTAGACTGTTCAAATTCGACGCTGTAGGCGGCAGTAGCCGGCCGTTGCGCGAAGTGCAGCCACAGCGATTGCTGGATCTCCTCCTGCTCCAGGGTGATGGTTTCCGGAGCGGGAACGAAATGGCGGCGGATATAGTCCTCGATCGCAGTCCTGTCGACCGGCAGCTTCGGTGCAATGAAGGTCGCCAGGCCGCCGCCGGGGCTGGTCAGCAAATGCAACGAGCTGATCTTGCCGGCCGGCGTTTCCTGCACCACTTGCGGCGTATAGCTGCCGTAGGTGTAACAGCCGCTGGGGCGCGTTTGGTCGTGAAACGCCAGCGCGCGATCAAGAAGAAAGAAGTTTTGCAACGTACGTTGTGGATCCAATTCGTCGGTCATGGTGTATCACCCTTGATATCGATCGTTTGGTCGCCGGTGACATAAGGCGACCAGGGGCCAGTGGGAGTCTTGTAGCGGAAGCCGGCGGCGAAAATGGAGGTGACGTTCCATTTGTAGACAAAGCTCGGCTGCGAATGCGTAAAAGTGCGCTCGCTGGTGCGCTCACTGTCCTGCGGCTGAAAACTCAATACGGCGCTGAGCAACTGCGGCGGCAGCCGAGCGGTGATCGTCGCCTGTTGTGCGCCGAACTGCGGAAAACTGTAGGCGCCGATGGTGGCGTTTTGCACGATCGGGGCGGGTAACGGGACGGCGTTGCCGCCGGAAAGCGAATAGGCGGTTGCCTCGGCAAAAGTCGGGTCGCCCAGGATCGGTGCGCTGAAATAGGGCGCCGATGCGCTGAGCGTCCACGTTTGGCGCCAGTCGGCGGAGTGATAGAGGCCGCCAAGTCGGCTTTGTTGGGCGAACGTTGGGTCGAGATACAGGGTCAGGAAGCGGCAAGGCAGCGCGGCGTAATCCAGTACCAGGTTATCCTCGTCGCAGCGACGTTGTTCGCCGGGCAGCGTGCGGTAAATGCCGTCTTGCGGGTAATTCACGCGGATCTGGTAGAAAAACGGCTGTGCATCCAGCGCGCTGTTGTGAAACTTGAAGGTTAACCAGGAGCGGTCGGGCCGCAGCGCCAGCGTTTGCGTTTGCTCGATCGGGTAGATATTGCCGGGCGGTACGGTCAGCTGAATATCGATCGAAACGCCGGATTGCAACCCCAGCGGATAGGCGTAAAAGACGTTGATCTCTCGCTCTCCCGCCGGCAGCGGCGGTGCGGTGCTGCGATGGATAATGGTATCGGGCGAAACTTTGGCGATCTGCTGCGCGGCGGCGAACGGATCCAGCGTGAAGCAAAGCGGCCGCTGAGTCAGCGCGACATTGGCCAGATCGCACCGGGTCCGGCCGGCATGCGGGGGCGGCGTCAGAAGGATCTGTGCCATATTGCCGGCGGCGGGGCCGACAGACGGCGCACCGTACAGGTTGTATAGCCGATCGAGTAAAGCCTGGCTGAGCAGCAGATCGCCGGCCGGATCGTTCGCCGGCGGCGGTGGGTCGATGTCGAGCGGCAAGCGGGTGAGGTTGCGGCTGAGGTAGAGGGTCAGCCCGTCGTAGGGAAAGACAATCCCGGTATCGCCCACGGCATGGGCGCCCTCCACGCCGGCGGCCAGGGCCAGGATCAGCGCACGGGCATCAAATTCCACCCGGTAGGCCAGACGCGGTGATACGCCTTCGACGAAACCGTCAAGACGCGCGTTGAAGCCTATCGTCTCATCGAGCAGGGTGCGCTCGATCAACTGAGTGCTTGTCGCATTGAGCAGAATGATGAATTGACTGCACTGTGCTGAATACCAGGTGGTGTCGTAGTGCCGGCCGTACAGATCGCTGTGGTAATCGATGGGCACGTCGAATCCCAGGCTGCCCGGCAAGACCGGCAGCGCCTTCACCGCGCAATCCGGATACTGTTGCTTAAATACCTGCAGGCTTTGTTCACCGGCGAACTGCAATTGCGTGGTGAAATTCAGCCAGCCGTAGAGGCTATCGGTACTGTAACTACGCACGATATCCAGCGAGAAAGCCAAAGGGTCGGCCGCCAGAATGCTGAGCGCCTGCGGATATAAATAATAGGCGTCGTTTTGTCGATACGCAGCGACGAAACGTTGATCATCGCAGATAATAATGCGCTGGAAGTCGGGATAGCCTTCATACATGATATTATTCGCCCGCTGCATTGATCATATTGTGGTAATCCTGGTGCCACTCGTCGGGTAACGTTTTCAGCACGTTTTTTGGGCGTTGGTGATATTCGTCTTCATAGAGATGTTGAACCAGCGCGTCACCGACCAACACGCCGTTAGCATAAAAAGTACTGAGGGCACATTGGTTTTTTTGCAGCGGAGAGTCAGCGCCGAGTTGCAGGTTATAAACGGTTAACTCACCGGGCTGGAGAGAGATGGCGGTAATCTCGCACTCACCGTGCCGGGTTTTAAGACACATGCCTGAGGTCAATTCACGGGCGAGAAAAATACCGTTTGCGGTGACGAAAGGGTGCCCCAGGCTGGCTTTTATACGATATTCACGTGCCGCCTGGTCGCGGGCGGTAATGTCAATGTAATGCTGCTCCTGCCCCGTGGTGATATTCTCAATGCGCCTGGGGTGGTTATTGCCGCAAATAACGAATTCATCCGCCGTGAGAGCATTGATCGGCTTTTCTGTCCCATCCTGCATTAAAATCAATGTACCCTCTGCCAGGCAGCCATAAATAATCTGCATCGGTTTTATTTGTACGGTATTGAGCAGACGGCGATCCGGATCGCTTTCTTTGGGTGCGTTAGTAATAAAGGCGGCGATACTGCGGCCTTCGACATCAAGCGTAATTTTAAAAACGTAATAAACCATCTCGCCGGATTCAAAATCGACGCGGTTGAATTTCAGCCAGTCAAGATCCCAGGTGATGTTATTCCCGCTGATTCGGGTTGCGGCAGAATTAAAAATATTATAGCCGCCGTAAGGGGTGATCGGATCGCCGCCGGCGCGGGTGCGGATAAGATAAATGGTATTGCTGGCGTTGGCCGGCTTGCCATTGCTGAGATCAATATTGCCAAAATAGGTGATATTGCCTTTTATCGGCACTTTAACCGTGCCGTCCTGATCGTAGCCGGTGCGATAATCACAGTCGCCATCGTCACGCGTCAGGCAAATCTTAATCATGCGCTGGTTATACAGATTCCTGGGGGAATCATTGATCATTTCTTTCGGGTAGCTTTGCGTCGTGACGATTTCGGCGCCGTAAACGGTTTGCTGGCCGACCGTTTGCGCGAAGGTATAGATCACCGTAACCGGAAAGCTGCCGCCGGTCTGGCTTTGCGGATAGTCACCGCTGGCACCGATGGTGCAGTCCGCCGTGTAAACGTAGTCGCTTTTGTATTCCACCTTGCCGACGTTATCGGCGCCGCCGTCGAACAGGCCGAGGGTTTGCGTCACATTGGTCGCTTGAACCGGCAGAGAGCCGATGGCGTCGGTTTGATAACGTTTACCGTCGGTGGAATCCAGCCTGACGATGCTGTACACCGGCTGAGCGCCGCTGGTGTTGGCCTCGCTCATCCGGCCCGCGACCCGTTTGACGCGTTTCGTCTGCTGCCAAAGTTGGCTGAATTGCGGTGCGGCGGCTGCGGTGACGCCGGCCAGTTTTAATTGAATATCATAAAATTCGGTTAAAACCGGATCGCCTGGCTCGATAAGAAATACGCCGCTGTTCTCGTATCGGTCGATAACGTTTTTTACGATGCGTTTCTCATCTGACGTATAATCTTTTGCGAGCATAATATCGGCACCAATAAATTAATGGCATTGCCAGAGATGCACGCCATCATCATGGCGTGCCCATCATTTTAATAGACGTTATTTGCAGGTTTCTTTACAGTAAGCGTAAATGGCGCTCAGGCAATCTGAAGATAAATACTGTTCGAACTCCGCATCGGTGGGTTCAATATCGACATCCAGCGTCATTGCGTAAAGCTCTTGAGCAAACATGTCTTTAGTGGCAGCGGGTTTGTTTTTAAAATAGGTTTTTATTTTTCCTTTGCTTACTTTTCGAATCCAGGCAAACTCACCGCCAATGGCCACTTTTCCGGTGAAAGTGAAGTCTTTACTGGTATAAACGCTGATGTCATTGGGGTAAACCTGATATCTTACCACCTGCTCCACGCTAATATTCTGATTGGTTTCTTCCCAGGTTTCTCTTTTTATTACATTCAACGCAAAGTTTTTTCCATCGACCGGGCCATCTTTAGCATCGGCGGTGCCGCCAAATAACATCGGACAACCTCTGGCAAAACCTTCGCTCTTTAACCCTAATAGAATAAAATCGGAATTGCCGACAGCTTTGGGTGCGCTATCAAGAATGACATACTTTTTAATAGGCATAGTCAGATCCTTATACGCAGGATGGTATAAAAAGGAGGTGGTGAATCGCTTTGTTGCCGCGTTTTACTCACATTCAACAATAGCAATGGCGCTTGAAAAAGCAACACATACATAAAAATAAATTAAGTGTTTATTCTTGCATAACAGATAATCAATAAAATCACGACGTTGTAAAAGAAGAGGAATAGTTTAAGAAATCAAAAAAACAGAATGTTTTTTGCGGTTTCTATTTTCTTGTTGGCTTTAATTTTAATAAATCAATATGTTGAGTATGGTTATGGTTTTAAATAGCACTAATCATTAGTTGTTTAATCTTTTATATATAGTGAATTAATTTATCATTACTGTGCGCATCATTGACGGAGTAATAAATCAAATTCACAGCGGAATGATTGCCACGGTAAACAATCAAGACGGGAGAGGTGGGGCAGCAGGCTGCCCCAGGTCAGGGTTTAGGTTAACGCCCGCAGGCTGCCGATCTCTTCCCAACCGAAATGCGCCGCTTCGGCCAGTACGCCGCAGACTTCATCGCCGGCGGCAACCACTGCCGCGTCGAGCGCAGCGCCCTGCAGCAGATGGCTGACCAGCAACGCGGTGAACAAATCGCCGGTGCCTTTGACCGCCGATTTGACCTTCGGATGAGTAAAGCACTGCGTTTCCTGCCGGGTGACCAGCATCAATCCCACTTCGTCTTCGTGTTGCGCTACGCCCGGTGCGCTGGTGACCAACACCCATTCGGTGGTGTCGTTCAACAGCGCCTGCGCGGCGTGTTGCGTCTGCTCGCGGCTGCTCAGTTGCCGGCCGCACAGCTGCTCCAGTTCGAAACCGTTCGGCGTCAGGCCGTTGGCCAGCCGCAGGAACGGCGAGCGATAGCAGTTGACGATGCGTTCATCCACGTAGATCCCTTCACCGTAATCGCCCATCACCGGATCGATATAGATTTTTATCTGCGGATTGAGCGAGCGCACCCGCTGCAGCCAGTTGGCCAGAATATGGCACTGCATCACGTCGCCCAGGTAGCCGACGATCACCGCCCGTGCGCGCTTCATGACGCCGCGGGCGATCAGGTCGTCGAGAAAACCGCCGAACCAATCGCCGGAGATGACGCCGCCGTGCGGTTTGCCGTAATAGGGTGGGCAGCCGAACAGCACGCTGGGCACCTGCAGCGCCTCCAGTCCCTTTTTCAGCAGAGCGCGGTAGGCGATGCCGTTGCCGACGCTGCCGTAGACCACCTGAGATTGAATGCTGATCACGTCGATAGACGGTGACCGCAAAGGTGAAGCCTGTTGCATGAGTTACTTCCTTGGTTCGTTGTTATCCAGCCAGCGCGCGAACACCTGCCGCGCGCGCTGTTCCAGCTGCGCGCCGTGGTGCGCGGCCTGGTCGCGCAGGGTCTGGGGCGCGATGCCGGCCAGTTCCAGCTCGCAGGCATGGCCAATCAGCCAGCGTTCGATATCGCGATAATCCGCCTCCAAATGGAACTGCAGGCCGAGCGCGAACCCCTGATAGTCGAAGGCCTGATGCGGGCATACCGCCGTGCCGGCCAGGCAGCGGGCGCCGTCCGGGATCATGAACATATCCCCGTGCCAGTGCAGTACCGGCGTGTCGGCCAGCGGCGCCAGCACCGACTCCTCTTCCGCCGGCGGCGTGGTCAGCGGGGCGAAGCCTATCTCTTTCACACCGAGCGAAATAACCTCCGCGCCCAGCGCCTGGGCGATCACTTGCGCGCCAAGGCAGACCCCGAGGGTCGGCCGCCGCTGCGCCAGGCGCTGTTTGACCAGCGCGAATTCATGGTCGAGAAAATCATACCGCTGCTCGCCGGAAAAATGCTGAGCGGCGCTGATCGGCCCGCCGAGCACCACCAACAGATCGGTCTCTTCATTATTGATAGCACGAATATCATCGCGGCCGGCATCGTAATAATCGATCTGATAGCCGCGCAGCGACAGCAGGGAACCGAGGATGCCCAGGTTTTCAAAGTTGACGTGCCGAATGGCGACGGCTTTTTTCATTGTTTAACCTCGCTAGCGTGAGTGAAGGGGATCAGCGCCAGCGATTCGCCCAGCACCGTGATGCCCTGCGCGCCGCTCTGGTAGACGATGCGGCGTTCGCTGACCTGGCTGAGCTGCACCTGATAACCCTGTGCGGCCGGGAACAGCGCGCAGGCCTGCTCCAGCTGATCGGCTGCCCACGGGGTGAACAGCTGCAGGCGGGCAAAGGCTTTTCCTGCATACTGAATGTCGAGCACGTAATGTTTATCCATGGAACCCCTTACTTTTGGCCGCAGAAGCTGCTAATCTTATTTGAACTAGTACAAAAGGATTTATGTATGACTTCATTGTATGCAAAAGGCGGCGGCGCTGTCCAGATTGCCGAGCAGATCGCAGCACGCATCAAAAACGGCGCGCTGCGGCCGGGCGAACTGTTGCCGCCGGTACGCCAGCTGGCGGCGGAGCTGGAGGTCAATCCGAATACCGTGGCCAGCGCATACGCCAGATTGCGCGATGCCGGCCTGGTCGCGACGCGCGGGCGGGCGGGTACGGTGGTGCTGGAGCCGCCGCTGGCGGCGGTGAGTGCGGCCTATGCGCCGCGCCAGGTGCCGGCGGGGATGTGCGATCTGGCCAGCGGCAACCTGGATGCCGCTTTGCTGCCGGCGCTGAGGCTTGGCGCGGCGGAGGTGTTCCCGCAGCAAAACGGCTATGACATCAGCGGCGACCTGCCGGTATTGACCGGTCTCGGGCGTGAGTGGCTCGGGCGCCAGGGCGTGGCCCTGGGGGAACCGGCGGTGTTTTCCGGCGCGTTGGACGCGATGGAAAAGGCGCTGCGCTGCCATGCCCAGCCTGGGGCGGCGGTGTGGGTGGAAGATCCCTGCTGGCCGCCGTTATTGACGCTGCTGCGTCACCTGCGCCTGCGGCCGCTGCCGCTGGCGGTGGATGAACAGGGCTGTCGGCTGCCGGAGAGTGGCACGGCTGACGCAGTGATCCTGACGCCGCGCGCCCATAATCCGACCGGCGCTTCGCTTTCAGCGCAACGTGCGCAGCAGTGGCGAGGTTTTCTGCGCGGCCATCCGCAGTGTCTGGCGATCGTCGACGATTTCTGGGGGCCGTTGTCGCAACAGCCGCTGCATCTGCCGTTCGACGGCGAACGCGGCCTGTACGTGCTGTCGCTCAGCAAGTTTCTCAGCCCGGATCTGCGCATCGCGTTGGCCTGCGGCAGCCCGACCTTGCTGCAGGCGATGCGCGCCGATCAGTACATCAGCGAACGCTGGGTCAGCCATATCTTGCAGCAGATCGCCGCCAGACTGTGGGAACAAGCCTTGCAGGAAGGGCAATTGCAGCGGGCGCAACAGGCGTATCAGGCCAGACGGGATGAGCTGGTCCAGCGGCTCAATGCGTTGAATCACACGGCGCTGGCGGTAGGTGAAGGGCTGCATCTGTGGGTGCCGGTGCGTTCGGAAACCGCCGCCGCGCAGCTGATGGCGCAGCGGGGATGGCTGGTGCAGGGCGGTGAACCTTTCCGCCTGAAGTGCGGTCCGGCGCTCCGCGTCAGCCTGGCGAACGTCACGCCGTCACAGTTGGCGCCGCTGGCGCAGGATCTGTCCGAAGCCATGCGGGCGGCGGCGGCGATCAACTAAGCCGGCGTCAAACTCTCCTCCGCCAGTAACTGCAGCGAGGCTAACCGGGCGGCCGGTTCGGCGATCGGCGTGTCGATGATGAACTCTTCCACGCCGTACTGTTGCTGCAGCTGCGCCAGTTGCTGATGCACCTGCTGCGCGGTGCCGAGCAGAATATGGCTTTCCCGCGGCTCGATGCGGTAGTCGGTGGCGCCGGCCTGCTGCACGAAACTCTCCGCCTGCGCCAGGCTGCCGACGGTCACACTCTGCTCACCGGCAACGTGCACGCGGTATTGCCGAATGTCGGCCGCCAATGCCGCGGCCTGTTCCTCGCTGGGGGCCACGATCGCCGCCACCGCCAGCAGCGCCTTGCGGCCGCCGCTGTGTGCGGCGTAGTGCTCCAGCGCGTCGCGGATATCCTGCGGATTGCCGTTCAAATGCGCGGCGAACACGAAGGCCCAGCCGGACTCGGCCGCCAGCGTTGCGCTTTCTTTACTGGCACCGAGCAGAAAACGCTGCGCGCCCTGCGGCGGCAGCGGTGTGGCGCTCAGGCCGGGCTCGGCGTCGTCGTTCAGATAGGCGGTCAACTGCGACAGCTGCTGAGGAAAGTCCGGCTTGCGTTGCCGATCGTGGGCCGCCTGCAGCGCCTGGGTTGCGAGCGGCAGCCCGCCGGGCGCTTTGCCCACCCCGAGATCGACGCGTCCCGGCGCCAGCGCCGCCAGCAGGTTGAAGTTTTCGGCCACCTTGTAGGCGCTGTAGTGCTGCAGCATCACGCCGCCGGAGCCGATGCGAATGCGCGTCGTCTGGCCGAGCAGGTAGCCGATCAGCACTTCCGGCGACGGGCAGGCGAGCTGCGGCGTGTTGTGGTGCTCCGCCAGCCAGAAACGCCGATACCCCCAGCGTTCCGCCCGTTGCGCCAGCTGCAGCGTGCGCGCCAGCGCCTGCGCGGCGCTTTCCCCGTCGGCGATCGGACTTTTTTCCAATATGCTCAAGGCGTAAGCCATTTTTCCCGCTCCTTTCATCATCAGATATGCCTGACAAATACCATGCGGGCGGCGCGCGGCTTAATACTGATTGGCGATAGGATATTCCATTGATCCAAAACGGATTTGGATATGCGCAGAACGGTAAAGCGCCGCGAATTTACCGCTCCAGCCAGGCCTTCAGACGAATGGCGTCACGGTAGTGGCCGTAGCGCGGCTGCGCGCCAAGCAAGATCATCACCACCGGCTGCCCTTTGATGGTGGTGCGCATTACCAGGCAGTGACCGGCCTCGTCGGTAAAGCCGGTTTTCTGCAGCTGGATCTTCCAGGCCGGGTTGTTGATCAGACCGTTGGAACTGCGATAGACCAGCTGGCCGCGGCCAGGACGCACGATCTGCTGCTTGTCGGTGCTGAAGCGGCGAATCAATGGATAGCGATAGGCGTGATTGACCATTTTCAGCAAATCGTTGGCGGTGGCTACGTTGCGCGGCGTTAGCCCGGTCGGATCGTAGAAACGGGCGCGTTTCATGCCGATGGCGCGCGCTTTCTGATTCATTTTCGCCACGAAGGCCTTGCGCCCGCCGGGATAACTGCGGCTTAGCGCCGCGGCGGCGCGGTTCTCCGAAGACATCAGGGCGATGTGCAGCATATCGCGGCGGCTGAGCACCGAGCCGATGGTCAGCCGCGAATGGGTTTTCTTCAGCAGATCGCGATCGGCGGCGGTGACTTTGAGTTGACTGCCCATGGGGCGTTTGCTGTCCAGGGCGACCATGGCGGTCATCAGCTTGGAGAGAGACGCGATCGGCAGCACGCGGTTCGGTTGCTTCTGATAGAGCGTTTTTCCGGTACGCTGATTGACGACCAGCACCGATTTGGCATTCAACACCAATGGCGGCGCGGCGGCATGGGCGGGCGCCAAAACGAACAGCAGGCCGAACAGGGCGGCGGCGCCGAAGCGCCGGACGGACAGACGGAGAACAGGGAGAAATAAAAGCATAGCGACGGCAATAGTGACCCTAAGTGATTAAAAAATATCAAAAGAGTCTGCCCGGCAAATGTGAAGGAAATAGGGTGATAATCGCTCAAACTGTTACAGCAATCCCTTTTGCCGCAGCGTGAAGCGGGTGGCTTCGTTCAGATCGTAGTCCGCCAGGCGTTCGCGCGGCACCCAGGCGTAGTCGTCGAATTCATCGTTGATCGTCACGTCGCGGTTGGCGGCGTGGCAGTCGAAAATCAGGTAAATCATGTAGATTTGTTCCCGGCTGCCGTCGGCGTAGGTTTTGATGCGCACGTCGTCGCGGAAGGTCCAGGGCGTGATGCTGTCGAGGATCAGTGCGGGGTCCAGCTCTTCGCGCACTTCGCGCCGCAGCGCTTGCTCTATCCGCTCACCCGGCTCGACGCCGCCACCGGACAGCGCCCACTGGCCGGGAAATACGCCCTTGTGCGCGGCCATTTTGCACAGCAGGAAGGCGTTATCGTTTTCAATCAGCGGGCAGACAATGATGCGTTGGCGCATGGAGGACTCCTGTCAGAAAGCAAAGCCGCAGGATAGCAGATTTGGCGGCGCAGGGCGGGAAGGTCGATCGCATTCTGTGCGGCGGCGGGAAATCCGGTCGGCATTTGTCATGGGGTTGCCTCCGGCTTTGTTTTCTTCAACGAGAAATCAATCGCAGATGTTATTAAGTATCAATTCGAATAATTTCGCGTCAGGATAAAGCAGGGATTTTAACCTATCATGGAGTTGATAACGTATGCCTAATGGAATAAAACCGCTGTGCCTGATGACTCTTCTGCTGCTGTCGGCCTGCCACAGCGCGCCGGTCAGCCAGCCCCCTCAAGACGCCACGGCGACAGCCCCTATCGATGCCACCAAATCGCTGTTCCCGCTGGGGAACTATTCGCAGTCTGTCGATAAATGGTTGCCGCCCGGTCCGCAGCGGCGGGTGTCCGTGATGGATGCCGCCACGCAGAAACGTCATTTTTCCGCCCTCAAATCTCACTATTTTGGCATGGGGCCGAACGATGAATCCCCCTGGAATCCGCATTACATCGCTGCCGTCCTGAACCGCGAAGCGGAAAGCCACCGTGATGCCGCAATGGATAAATACCTTGGCCGTGGAAGTGTCTCCTGGGGGGAAAACTTCAGGACTCACACCGACCGCTGGAAACAGCAAGTCAGAGATAACGCGTCTACGGACATTAGCCAGGTTTATCATTCTTCGGCCCGAGGCATTGCGGTCAGGGAGACGCTGGTCAGGATCCTGCCGACGGACGATCCGGCTTATGACGATCCTCGCCTGGCTGGGCAAGGTTATCCCTTTGATAATTTGCAGGATTCGTCTATCCGCCCCGGCACTCCGGTATACGTTATTACGCATAGCCGCGATAAACGCTGGAAATACGTCATGTCGCCTACGGTGATCGGTTGGGTGCATAGCGAAGACATCGCGGCGGCGGATCAGCGGTTTGTCTCAGAATGGCTGGCGCTGGCGGGGAAAAATCTGGGGGCATTCATTAAACAGCCGGTTTCGGTGCAAACGGGCGGCCAGTTTTATTTTACGGCGCGCCACGGCACGATTCTGCCATTTTACCGTCACCGACAGGGCCTTTTTGTGGTCGCCGTGCCGGTACGCCGAGAGGATGGCCGCGCACAGATGCGCCGGGTCGTTGTCAAGAAGGGGGAATTTGCCGCCATGCCGTGGAAAATGACGCCCGAACATCTTGCCGTACTGATGCGGTCAATGAGCGGCAGGCCTTATGGCTGGGGGAACTATAACTTCAATAATGACTGCTCCGCCGAACTGCGCAGTCTGTTGATGCCTTTTGGCCTCTTTCTTCCCAGAAATTCCGCCGCGCAGATACAGGCGGCCACCCGCGTGGTTGATCTTGCTCAAGCGAACACCAGTGAACGGCTGCGCTATCTCAAAGATCACGGCAAACCCTTCACCACGCTGGTTTACATTCCGGGCCATATCATGCTGTATATCGGTAATGCGCTCATTGACGGCCAGGTTGTGCCGATGACGTACCAGAATATCTGGGGGCTGCGCCCGGCAGATTCAAAGCGCCGCAGCATTATCGGCGGCGCAGTCTTTTTCCCGCTGCTGGCGACCTATCCTGAAGATGCGAGCCTGATGTCGCTGGCGGGCAAGGCGCAGTTTAAACTGGGATTTATTGAATAGCCCTTTCTTTAGCTGATAAAGCGACCGCGAATGCGGCCGCTTGTTGTGCGGCGACAAATCGAACTGCGCTAATTGCCTAGCCGGCGCTGGATAATTTTATCGTGCTCATCCGTCAGGTTAGCGTAATTCCAAATAAATAATCCGCCAAGGTTAAAGTCCAAAACCTGATCGATAAAGTAATTTAAATTCCAGTCGGTCAATCCTTTGGTCGTCAGGGCCAGAATGCATTTTTTATTTTCGGCCCCGTTCGCCAACGATTGTTTTAATGTCGGGATCACATTAGCGAGAATATCGTCATTGCTCCACATCGCTGCCGCATAACAGTAATGGATAAAGCGGTCGCATTGGTCTGATTGAATGATTTTTCTGACTTTCTCGTTGAGCTTGTTGCCATTTTCCGTATTGGGGTGGTTGTAAGAATAACCGGCAATAAAACCAAAGCTGGTCTCTTTCCCGGCCTCTTTTAGCCGTTTCATGGCTTCGATGACCCGTTCGGTGTTCATATTGCATTCGTCATCAAAATCGACGCCATCCCAGCCCCGATCGACCGTGGCCGCGACGATCCTCAACACTTCATCCTCATTGGCCGGCTTTTGCTGCGGGGAGCATCCGCCGCCGCCGTAAACCCATAGCGTCTTTCCGTTAAAGCCGGGAAGCGTATCGGGTTTGTTTTGTTTTTCCGGGCTCCATCCTGGCTGGGCTGAGGTGCCTGTGGTTAAGCCATCAAGGTTGGTTACCATGCCGTACATCATGACATCGAACGCTTTATGCGGTTGGCCAGCCAGAGACTGGCTCCATCCGCCCGTAATAAACTTGTTCATTGTCGTTATCTCCTTATTGAGCGTGTTCCTTAAATGAATGTGTCTTGCATGATGGAGGGTATCAGCCGCTATATTCATGTTGCCATTGTGCGGTTGCTGAACGGGCGAGGGATGAAAACTTTTTAAAATGAAATGACGTTTTTATGACGAAAATATTAATGATCTGGAGCGCTGAAAATCATTAACGCCGAGCGATAAAGATTGTTATAACAGCGTGGACGATCTGGGCTAACGGCAATAGGCAGGATAAGGCGTTATGGTGCAAAGGGCAGCGGAAAAGATGCACAAGCTGGATTTTGATGATGAAGTGACCGGGCTGATCTACGGCCATGCGTTTCGCTCCGGCGAGCCGCCGGCGCGCCTGAACTCGCAGCAGGTTTGCCTGGCTTACCAAACGTTGTCGCCCGGCGACGGTTTTATCTGGCTGCACCTCAATCTCAACCACGCGGCGGCGGAGAAGTGGCTGAAAAACCATTTCGCCATTTCCGATTTTTTCTTTCACGAAATTCGTCACGGTTCCCACACTACCCGCATCGAGCGGCAGGGCGACGATCTGTTCGCCGTGCTCAACGACGTGATCTTCCACCCTGAAGACAACAACCCGGAAACGGCGACGCTGTGGCTGTATTGCCGCCGTGGGCTGGTGGTGACCGTGCGTCATAAACCGGTGCGATTGATCGAGCGGTTGCTGGGCCGCCTGACGGCGCTGCAGCTGGCGTCGTCCACCGAACTGCTGGCGCACCTACTGGAAGAGCAGGAGGATGTGCTGGAGCAGGTGGTGCGGCAGGCCAACCAGTATGTCGATACCATCGAGGATCGTCTGCTGACGAGCCGCGTTAAACGCAACCGCGCCGAGCTGGGGCGCATGCGCCGCATGCTATTGCGCTTTCAGCGCCTGTTGGCGCCGGAGCCGGCCGCGTTGTTTCGCCTGTTGAACCGGCCGCCGAGCTGGCTGAGCCGTGAGGTGGTGCAGGATCTGCGGCAGTTTACCGAAGAGTTCACCGTGGTGTTGAACGATCTCGCCAGTCTGACCGAACGCATTCGGCTGCTGCAGGAAGAGCTGGGCGCCAAACTGATGGAGCAGAATAACCGCACGCTTTACACCCTGACGGTGATCACCGTGCTGGCGTTGCCTATCAACATCGTCGCCGGTTTTTTCGGCATGAACGTCGGAGGGATACCGCTGGCCAGCAATCACCACGGTTTTATCCTGCTGGTGTTGCTGGTCGGCAGTTTTACGCTGATCGCCGGTTATCTGGCGTTCAGGCGCAGGGACGAGTCGTAATTACAGGCGGGCGCGGTACTCTTCTTCCAGCCGGGCATGGGTGCTCCAGAACGGCTGCGGCGCCCGATCGTGCAGGCGATCCAGCAGAATATCCAGATGGGTATGCCAGCCGCCGGCGACGCTGAGCATCTCGTCGCGGTTAGCCAGGCGCCGGTGGGTGACCGTTAGCAGCACCGCGTTTCCCTGTTCCGTCAACTCGAAGGTCACTTCGGAAGGGCGCCCCTGCTCCTGTTCGGCCCAGGTAAAGCTCAGCAGGCGCGGCGGGAACAGGCAGGTGATGTGGCCGCGGTTGCTGACACAGCCGCCGTGCTGTTTGTACTTGGCCGGCGGTTGCTCGTGCTCGCCCGCCAGATCGGAGTTGCGAAACTCCAGCTCCAGCGGCGCGCCGTTTTCCAACTTCATGGCGCCAGCCGCCAGCCAGGTGGCGCGCTTGTCGGATTCGGTCAGGTAAGCCCACACCCGCTCGATGGGGCCGGGCAGCAGCCGCTGGATGCGCAGCGTGCCGGGTTCGATAATCATGCCGTAATCATTCATGGTTCACTCCTTGGGAGGAAGCTGTTCGGGCTGCAGCAGCGCCTGTTCGAGCGCATCCAGCCGTTCAGTCCAGAAATGTTCATAGGTTTGCAGCCAGTGCATGGCCTGCGCCATAGGCTCGGGTTCGAGCCGGCAGATATGGTTTCTTCCTTGCACGGTGCGTTGCACCAGGCCCGCATGTTCCAGTGCTTTCACGTGCTTGGAGGCGCCGGCGAACGACATCTGCAACGGCGCGGCCAGTTCGCCGATGCTGCGTTCACCGCCGGCCAGCGCACGTAACATCGAGCGGCGGGTCGGGTCGGCCAGCGCATGAAAAATGGCGTCCAGCTGTGAGGAAGATAATTCAACCATATGGTTGAATATAGATCAGGCAGGCTAATATTCAACCGTTTTGTTGAATATTTTTTGCCCCGGCGCCAAACCGGGGCGAGGATCAGGCGTCGGCGTGCGCCAGCAGGGCATTGAGCAACACGTCGGCGCCGGCGGCGGCCCAGGCGGGGGTGATATCTTCCCGCTCGTTGTGGCTGATGCCGTCCACGCAGGGAATGAAAATCATGGCGGTCGGGGCGACGCGACTAAGGTAACAGGCATCGTGGCCGGCGCCGGAAATCATGTCGCGATGGCGATAGCCCAATGCCTGCGCGGCGTGACGCACGCTGCCAATACACCCCGGATCGAAGGCGATCGGGGGATACTGGAAGATGCGCTCGGTCCGGGCGGCCAGGCCGCCGCCGTTGACCTCGTTTACCGCCGCCAGTAGGCGCTGCTCCATCTGCGCCAGAATAGCCTCCTGCGGATGGCGGAATTCGACGCTGAAAAAGACGCGCCCCGGCACCACGTTGCGCGAATTGGGGGTGATTTGCGCCATGCCCACCGTGGCGCGCGCGTCGGGCGCGAAATCCCAACCGATGCGGTTGACCGCCGTGACCAGCGCCGCAAAGCCGAGCAGGGCGTCGCGGCGCCGATCCATCGGCGTGGTGCCGGCATGGGCGCTGAAGCCGACGACCTCCAGTTCATACCAGCGCTGCCCTTGTGCGGTGGTGACTACGCCGATGTCGAGATGCTCCGCTTCCAGAATCGGCCCCTGTTCGATGTGCAACTCGAAGGCTGCATGGATCGGCGTACCGCCCACCGGATACTCGCCGGCGTAGCCGATGCGCTCCAGCGCGTCGCCGAGGCTGACGCCGTGCTCGTCGTGGCGCGTCAGGCCGTATTCCAGGTCGAATACCCCGGCGAACACGCCCGAGGCGACCATCGCCGGCGCGAAGCGCGCGCCTTCTTCGTTGGTCCAGTTGATCACTTCGATCGGGCGTTCGGTGACGATCTGCCGATCGTTAAGGGTACGAATAACCTCTAATCCGGCCAGCACGCCGTAGATGCCGTCGAAACGGCCGCCGCGGGGCTGCGAATCACCGTGCGAGCCGGTGACGACCGGCGCCAGCTCGGGGCGAGCGCCTTCACGCCGCAGGAACATGTTGCCCATTTTGTCGACGCGTACGGTGCAACCGGCCTCCAGCGCCCAGGCGCGCAGCTGATCGCGCGCTTGCCGATCTTCTTCACTCAGCGCCAGCCGGGTGACGCCGTTATTGGCGATGGCGCCGAACTGCGCCATCGTCTGCAGGCTTTGCCACAGGCGCTCGCCGTTGACTCGATACGTCATTGATCTTCTCCCGGCGTTTTAGCGGTGTAGCGGAAATCGCAGCAGGGGGCGCCGGACATGATGGTCTGGCTGCGCTGCAGGTCGACGTCAGGGGCATAGCCAACGATAAACTGACTGTCGCGAGCGCAGGAGAGCAGGTGGCCGATCTCCCCCAGCCCCATCTCGTGATACATCTCGGCGTAGCGGCAGCGGGTGACGTTGTAGTCGAAGTGCTGCGCGTCCTGATTGATCACCTCGACGCGCAGCGCATCGTCTTTTTCCCACAGGTACTGCAAGGCGGCGAAGCTGCGCAGATCCGCGCCGTTCGGTTCCTGGGCGGCGAACTGTTTGCCCGCCTCGATGGCGGCATTCTCGATGGCTTCGCCGATTACCGCCTGAGCGCGCGCCTTGCCGATTTCACGCACCAGAATCTGGTAGATCGGCTTGATGATCTCCGCCTCGATCTTTCTGCGGGCCAAAATGCCCAATTCGTTTTTTGCACAGCTCATCGCCTTGCTCCTCTTGATTTATTGTGACTTGGCGCCGCCCAACACGGTTTGCGGCTGCCATTTGCCGTCAACCACCCGGTACAGGGTGAAGCTCGGCTGTTGCAGGTTGCCTTGCGCATCGAAGGCGATGTCGCCGGTGACGCCCTGGTAATGTATGGCGCGCAGTTTCGGCAGATAATCGGCCGGATTGGCCGAATCGGCTTGCTCAATGGCGGCGATCAGTACCCGGGTGGCGTCGTAGGCGAAGGGCGCATGCAGTTCGATGTGGGTGTGATAACGACCGCGGTAGGCTTGTTCAAACGCCTTGCCGCCCGGCATCTGTTCCAACGGCAGCCCCGGCTCCAGCGCGACGACGCCTTCGCCTTCCCGCTGCGCCAGCGTCAGGAAGGTTTGGCTGACAAAGCCGCCGGCGCCCATCAGCTGCGCGTTCATGCCCAGCTGTTTCAGTTTGCGCGCCAGCGGCGCCGCCTGCGAATCCACGCCGCCGAAGAAGATCAGATCGGCGTTTTTACTGCGGACGGTGGTCAGCACGGCGCTGAAATCGACGGTCTTGTCATCCACATACTCACGGGTGACCGGCTGCACGCCCTGGGCCTGCAGCGATTTGATAAACTCGTCCGCCAGCCCCTGGCCGAAAGCGGTGCGATCGTCGATCACTGCGATGCGCTTGGCTTTCAGCGTCTTCACCGCATATTGCCCGGCGTAGTTGCCGCCGTCGTCGTCGTGGCCCATCACGCGAAAGCTGGTGTCAAAACCTTGCTGCGTGTAGCCGTGACCGGTAGCCACCGGCGCCACCTGAGCGATGCCGGCGTCGTGATAGATGCGCGCCGCCGGGATGCTGGTGCCGGTGTTCCAGTGGCCGACCACGCCGGCGACGCCTTCGTCGACCAAACGCTGCGCCACGGCCACGGCGGTGCGCGGGTCGGACTGATCGTCCTCGGACACCAGCTTGAAGGTGACCGGTTTGCCGTTCAGCGTCGGTTTCTGTGCGTTAGCGTCGGCGATCGCCAGCCGTGCGCCGTTTTCGAGATCTTTGCCGATGCGCGCGGAAGGGCCGGTCAGCGGCCCGGCAAGACCGATCAATACGGTGTCGTCCGCCAGCGCCGGGAGGCTCAGGATCATTGTCATGGCGGCCAGCGCCAACGGCTTGATGCGAATGTTCTGCTGCATGTCATACTCCTGGTGCGGTTAAAGGTAACAACGGTTATTCACCCAAATAGATCCGTTTGATTTTTTCATCGTCCAGCATGTCGGCGGAGCGGCCGCTGTGGCTCAGGCTGCCGCTGTCCAATACGTAGGCGCGATCGGTGGACGCCAGCGCCAGGCGGGCGTTCTGCTCGACCAACAGCAGCGTGACACCGTCACGGGCTAGCTGCTTGATGACCGAGAAAATGGCCTCCACCACAATCGGCGCCAGCCCCATCGACGGTTCGTCCAATATCAGCAGCCGCGGGCGGCTGAGCAGCGCGCGGCCCATCGCCACCATCTGTTGTTCACCGCCGGAAAGCAGCCCGGCCGGTTGATGCAGGCGCTCGCTCAGCCGTGGGAAGGTGGCGCACACGCGTTCGAAATCTTGCCGCACCGCCGATGCGTCACGCCGCGCATAGGCACCCAGCTGCAGGTTTTCTCGCACCGTCAGGCGGGTGAAAATGCCGCGTCCCTCCGGCACCATCACCAGCCCTTGCTGCAGCAAGCGGTGCGGCGGCATGCCGCGAATCGAACGGCCGTCGAACAGGATGTCGCCCTCAAACGGCTGCAGGCCGGTCAGCGCCCGCAGGCTCGAGGTTTTGCCCGCGCCATTGGCGCCGATCAGCGTCACCTGTTCGCCGGTGTTCACCGTGAAATCGATGCCTTTGACCGCATGAATGCCGCCATAAGACACTTTGAGTCGTTTAACGCTCAGCAGGGCTTCAGACATGCGCGCCGCCTCCCAGATAGGCTTGAATGACCGCCGGTTCGCGCCGCACCTGAGCCGGTTCGCCTTCGGCGATCGCTTTGCCGTAATCCAGCACCGTCAGCCGATCGCACAGACCCATCACCAGCTTGACGTCGTGTTCGATCAGCAGCAGCGTTTTGCCGCTGTCGCGGATGCGCAGCAGCAGTTCGCGCAGCGCCACTTTTTCTCCGGCGTTCATGCCGGCCGCCGGTTCGTCCAGCGCCAGCAACCGGGGCTCGGTCGCCAGCGCGCGGGCGATCTCCAGCCGCCGCTGATGGCCGTAGGCGAGATCGCCGGCGCGGTAATGGGCGAATTGGCTGATGCCGACGTACTCCAGCAGCGCATGAGATTTATCGCGCACCGCCTGTTCCTCCTCTTTCGCGCGCCGGTGCCGGGCGATCGCTGCCCACAGGCCGTTGCGGGTGCGCACGTGGCAGCCGACCATCACGTTTTCCAGCACGCTCATTTCATTGAACAACCGCAGGTTTTGGAAGGTGCGGGCAATGCCGGCCTGCGCCACTTTGTCGATCGCCTGGGGCTTATAGCGCTGGCCCGCCAGGCGGAACTCGCCCGCGTCGGCGCGATACAGGCCGGTGATCAGGTTGAAGCAGGTGGTCTTACCGGCGCCGTTCGGCCCGATCAGGCCGTAGATTTCCCCCTGGCGGATGCTCATGCTGACGTCATCCACCGCCGTCAGGCCGCCGAAGCGTTTGCTGATATGGTGTAAAGCGAGCAGCGGCGTCATGCGGCGTTCCCCCGTGCGTGGCGGGCCGGCCACAGGCCCGCCGGGCGATACAGCATCACCAGGATCAGCGCCAGGCCGTAAAACAGTTGGCGGATGATTTCCGGGTCGATCAGCACCTGGCCGAACAGCGCCTGCTGCAGCGGCCCCATGCTGCTGCGCAGCAGCTCCGGCAGGGCGGCCAGCAGCAGCGCACCCAGGATCACGCCGGGGATGTGCCCCATGCCGCCAAGCACCACCATCGCCAGTACGGCGATCGACTCTTGCAGGGTGAACGATTCCGGCGACACGAAGCCCTGGAACGCGGCGAACAGCGCGCCGGCCACGCCGCCAAAGGTGGCGCCGATGGCGAAGGCCAGCAGCTTGAAGTTGCGGGTGTTGATGCCCATCGCCCGCGCGGCGTCCTCGTCTTCGCGGATCGCCGTCCACGCGCGGCCGATGCGCGAGTTCTGCAGCCGCAGGCTGATGAAGAGGATCGCCAGCAGCAGGGCGGCGAACAGGTAGTAATACAGGTACAGGCCGGAAAAACGCACGCCGAACCACTCATGCATGCCGGAAAACTTCAGGCCGAACAGGCTGACCGGATCGATGCCGGAAATGCCTTTGGGGCCGTTGGTAAGGTTGACCGGGCGATCCAGATTGCGCATCAGAATGCGCACGATTTCGCCGAAACCGAGCGTGACGATCGCCAGATAATCGCCGCGCAGCCGCAGCGTCGGCGCGCCGAGCAGGATGCCGCACGCCGCCGCCAGCAGCGCCGCCAGCGGGATCAGACCCAGCATCGACAGGTGCAGCCCGTCGGGGAACCACTGCAGCAGCAGCGGGAATTGCTGTGTCAGATGCGGTGACGACAGCAGCGCGGCCAAATAGGCGCCGACGGCGTAAAAGGCGATAAAGCCCATGTCCAGCAACCCGGTCATGCCCACCACGATGTTCAGCCCGAGCGCCAGCATCAGGTACAGCAGGGCGAAATCGACGACCCGCACCCAGTAGTTGCCGCCGGCGGCGCCCGCCACCCAGGGCGCCAGCAGCAGCGCGAGAATGAACAGCGTCAGCCCCAGCCTGGCGCGACGCGGCGTGGCCAGAGGAACGGGGGGAGTCAAAACGGTCATGGTGATGTCCTTATGCGCGCGTGGCGATGCGTTCGCCCAGGAGCCCGGAGGGGCGGAAGACCAGCACGGCGATCAGCACCAGAAACGCGAAAACGTCCTGGTAGTTACTGCCGAACACGCCGCCGGTCAGCTCGCCGAGATAGCCGGTGCCCAGCGATTCGAACAGGCCCAGCAGCAATCCGCCGAGCATCGCGCCGCGCAGGTTGCCGATGCCGCCGAGCACGGCGGCGGTAAACGCCTTGATGCCCGGCAGAAAGCCCATCGAGAAACCGGCGTTGCCGTAGTTGCTGGCCATCATGATGCCGGCCACCGCCGCCAGCGCGCCGCCGAGCGCGAAGGTCAGAACGATGATGCGGTCAGGACTGATGCCCATCAGGCCGGCGACCTGCGGGTTTTCCGCCGTGGCGCGCATGGCGCGGCCGAAACGGCTGTGTTCGACCAGCAGCCATAAGCCGGCCATGACCGCGACGGCCACCGCCAGCGTGACGATCGCCGTGCCGGTGATCACCGCCGGCGCATGCCCGCCGCTGCCTGCGGTCAGGGCGATGGGGGTCATTGGCAGCAGCTGCGGAAACATCAGGGGATTGCGTGACCAGATCAGCATCGCCAGGGTTTGCAGCAGCAGCGAGACGCCGATACCGCTGATCAGCGGGGCCAGGCGCGGTGCATTGCGCAACCGGCGGTAGGCGAGACGCTCGATCGCCATCGAGGTGATGGCGCAGACCGCCATGGCGAACAGGGCCGCCAGCAGCAGCGTGGCGTACGGCGGTAACGCGGGAAAGTGGTGTTGCAACAGGCTTATCGCCGACAGCGCGCTCAGCGCACCGACCATCAGCACGTCGCCGTGCGCGAAATTGATGATGCGCAGGATGCCGTACACCATGGTGTAACCGAGCGCGATCAGCGCATAGATGCTGCCGAGCATCAAACCGTTGACGGTTTGCTGTACCAGCGTATCCATAGAGAGAGTCCGGAGATAATGAGTCAGGAGGGTCACAGTAGAGAATTTAAAAAAAATGTAAAATACGGAAAAATACTTTCTTATACAAAAAACGAGTGATTTTAATGCGTTGATTTTTATGTATATTGAATCCATTCCTTCAGTGTCGATTTCCCAAAAACAGTCAATATATGAAAAAAACAGAACAGTACGATGAGCCATTGCCGATGCTGCCGAACGATCCGCCGCTGCGCGCCGTGCGGGCGTTCGAAGCCATCGCACGCCTGGGGGGCATCAGCGCGGCGGCTAACGAGCTGATGATTTCGCCTTCGGCGGTCAGTCATCAACTCAAAACGCTGGAGGCATTTTTGCAGATGCCGTTGACCGAACGGCAGGGGCGTAACCTGGTGCTGCGCAGCGAGGGGCGGGAGTATTACCGCTCGATTCGCTCGGCGTTCAACGTGCTGCGCCAGGCGACCGAACACGTGCGCGAGCAATCCGCGTCGCGGCAGGTCACCATCAGCCTGATCCCGCTGTTCGGCATGGGTTGGTTCATTCCGCGGCTGCGCGGTTTCCTGCGCGAAAATCCGGATATCGACATCAATGTGGTCTACGCCAACCACCGCAATTACCTGAGCGACGCCGCCGACCTGTCGATCCGCTTCGGGGGCGGGCAGTGGACCGGCTATCGCAGCGAGAAGCTGATGTCCGGCAAAATGGTGCCGGTGTGCAGCCGGGCATTCAGTAAACTGCATGGTTTGCTCGATACGCCGGAGCAGCTGGCGACGCTGCCGCTGCTGCACGACGAGGAGCGCAATACCTGGATGCAATGGTTTCAGCAGGCCGGCGTCAAGCGCCCGCTGCGCAGTATCGGCCCGATGTTTGAGGACGGATTGTTGACGTTGGCGGCGGTGCAGGCGGGGTTAGGGTGCGCGTTGATGCGTGAACCGTTAATCGCCCAGTACCTTGAAAGCGGTGAGTTGATTAAAATGTTCGATCTGCCGATCGACGACGGCCGCGATTATTACCTGTGCGCTCGACTGGATAGCGAGCTGTCGCAGGAAGGCGAAAATCTGCGGCAGTGGCTGCGCCGCGAAGCCGATGAGAGCCGGCTCGCGTAACGCCGGGCGGAAACAGGGGGGAGCCGGACGTTCATTTCACTTTCCCACGACGCACGCCACGCCAACAGGAAAGTAATAGGCCCTCCGGGGTGGGCGTTTTTAAACCGTTGCTCACCGGCGATGATTGCTGAAGCTTCAACGCGCGATGCTGTCACTGGCGAAGATGACGGCTATGCTTAACTTGCCGATCACGTGGCGCGACGGCCACAAAGTGACAATAATTCCCACTCTCAGCGCAACGTCAAGGAGCGAGCAGATGTCTGTCGGCAATGATACGGAAACCGTGAATAAGACGGGGCTGGCGCCGCTGGCGTTGGGCGCATTGGGCGTGGTGTTCGGCGATATCGGCACCAGCCCGCTGTACACCCTGAAAACCGTGCTGTTTCTCTCCGGCGACGCGCCTTCGGCGCCGGTGATCCTTGGCCTGCTGTCGCTGATATTCTGGACGCTGGTGATCGTCACTTCTCTCAAATACGCCATGTTCGCCATGCGCATCGGCAACCGCGGCGAGGGCGGCATCATGGCGCTGATGTCGCTGTTGGTCAGCAAGCGAAAATCCCGGCCGCTGGTGCTGTTCGCCGGCCTGTTCGGCGCCGCGCTCATTTACGGCGACGGCGCCATCACGCCGGCCATCTCGGTGCTCTCGGCCCTCGAAGGGCTGAACATCGTGCTGCCGGCGTCGCAGCCCTATATTCTGCCGGCGGCGGTGGTGATTTTGCTCAGTCTGTTCGCCATTCAGCCGCTGGGTACCGCGCGCATCGGCCGCGTGTTCGGGCCGATCATGGCGCTGTGGTTCCTGTCGATCGCTGCGTTGGGCGTGTGGGGCATCATCCAGCATCCGGCGGTTTTGCTGGCGCTGAACCCGCTCTACGGCATTCACTTTCTGTTCTCCAACGGACTGACCAGCTTCCTGGTGCTGGGCGGCGTGTTTTTGTGCGTCACCGGCGCCGAAGCGCTGTATGCCGATATGGGGCATTTCGGCAAACGGCCGATTTGGCTGGCCTGGTTCGGCATCGTTTTTCCCAGCCTGTTGCTTAACTACGCCGGTCAGGCCGCGCTGATCCTGAGCGGCGCCGATGTTACGCAGAACATCTTCTTCCGTTTATGCCCGCCGGCGCTGCTGATCCCGCTGGTGATCCTGGCCACGCTGGCGACGATCATCGCCAGCCAGGCGATCATCAGCGGTGCGTTTTCCATGACCCGCCAGGCGATCCAACTGGGGTGGCTGCCGCGGCTGCGGGTCAGGCAAACCACCGAGGAAAGTTACGGGCAGATCTACATTGGCGCCATCAACTGGCTGCTGATGGTGGTGACGCTGTTCCTGACCGTGTTCTTTAAGTCGTCGGACAATCTGGCCGCCGCCTACGGCATCGCCGTCTCGTTGACCATGATCATGACCACCGGCCTGCTGTTCGTCGCCATGCGCGAGGTGTGGCGCTGGGGGCCGATCGCCAGCCTGTTGGCGGCGGGCGGTTTCTTCGTGGTCGATTTGAGCTTCCTGACGGCCAACATGACTAAAGTGCTGCAGGGCGGTTATATCCCGCTGCTGTTGGCCGCCGCGGTCTATACCGTGATGCTGATCTGGCATCGCGGGGTGCTGGCGGCCGCGCGCACCCTCGGTGAAACGACAGTGCCGGTAGAGGATTTCCTGGAGAAAATCCGCCGCGAATCCGTGCCGCGCGTGCCGGGCACCGCGGTATTCCTGACTCGCAGCCTGCAAGGGACGCCGCCGGTGATGAAATGGCAGGTCAAGCGTAACGGTTCGCTGCACGCCAACGTGCTGGCGCTCACCATTGCCATCGTCAATGAGCCGCGGGTCTCGAATGCTGAACGGTTGGTGATGCGCGAGCTGTCGCCGGGCTTTTGGTGCGGCGTGGCCAGCTATGGCTTTATGGAGCGGCCTAACATCCCGCAGCTGTTGCAGCACGTCGAGGCGCAGAAATCCGGTCTGAACTTCGACGAGGCGACCTACTATCTTGGGCACGAGACCGTGGTGCGCCGCGAAGCGAACGACCGGTTGCCATCCTGGCAGCGCAACCTGTTCGCGCTGATGGTGCGCAACGGCATGCACGTCACGGATTATTACTACCTGCCCAGCGATCAGGTGGTGGAGATTAGCCGCCGCGTGCCGGTATAGGGCGCGAAAAAGGCATCGCCGCAATTGCGGCTTGCATCACACAACGCGGTTTGCATTTCATTCCTGGCCGCCATAACCTGACAAGAAACGGATTGTTACTGACGCGATCAGGCAAAACCTAACTTCTCTCCCGGCATCGAACATGGCCGGATGGGCGGTTAGGTTTTTTTTTGCAAAAAGGAGAAGGGAATGAAACTTGTCGTCGCTAATGACTACCAGGAAATGAGTGAGCTGGCCGCCAGCCTGTTGTTGAGTTACATGCTGCGCCCGCAGCGCGTCAATCTGGCTATCACCGCCGGCTCGACGCCTAAACGGATGTATGAGTTGTTGGCTCCGCGCGTCAAGGGCCACGCGGAATTCGCCAACGCGCATTACTATAATTTCGATGAAATTCCTTACGCCGGTCGATCGGGCTACGGCGTTACCATGGAGAATCTGCACCGTATGTTCTTTGGCCCGGCGGCGATCCCCGAGCGGCAACTGCACGTCTTGAATTCGGACAACTACCTGCAGCACGATCGGCGTATCGCCGAAGATGGCGGGCTGGATGCAATCGTGATGGGCGTCGGAGCGGACGGGCATTTCTGCGGCAATCTGCCGGGCACCACCGCCTTCGAAGACCGCACCTGTCGGGTGCCGGTTTCCGCCAGGCCGGATCTGGCGGACATTTTGCTCAAAGAGGTGGGCGGCCGCACTGAATGGTTGCCCGATCATTACGTCACCCTGGGGCCTGCAAGCGTGATGGCCGCCAAAAAGCTGGTGCTGCTCGTCAACGGTTCGCACAAAGCGGACATTTTGCGGCGCATTGTCAGCGGGCCGGTGGAGAGCGGGGTGCCCGCCAGCATTTTGATGCTGCATCCGGACCTGTTGATTATCGCCGATCGGGAGGCCGCGGCGCTGCTGCCTTAAGCGTTCATCCGGCGCGTCTCGCCTCAGAACCAACGGTCATAACCTGCAACCAAAGCGTCTTTCCCTGCGGCGCAGAATCAGGCTAGAGTGCGTTTTTTCATGCACCTGGGGGATTCCGATGCTGTTCGATTTAAACCAGCAGGCGGCCGAACTGCCTGAGGCCTGGCGCTCTGCCGTGCTGGGCCGCGTCGGTGCGGCCAATATCAAAGTGCTGCGCATGGACGCGCGCAGCATTGCGGATGAAGTGCATGATTACAGCGAAGGGTTGCTGGTGATCAGCGGCCACCTGCGGCTGCAGGTGGCGGGGGAAGAAGTGGTGGTGCGGGCCGGTCAGCTGTATCAGGCCGCGGCCGGCGTGCCGCACCGCGTGTTGCCGGGCAGCGAAGGTACGCTGGTGATTGTCGATTTGCCGGAAGATCAAGTGCCGTCGTTGGGCTGAGGCTGCGCCAGAAATCTGACAACGCCCTGGAGAAAGCGTTGTCTGCCGGCGTTATCTCTATCGAGATGGACAAAATGTGTCGCTTCAGGAATGACCAGCTTTTCGGCTGAAGGGGCATCTTTCATGATGGCGTCAACATCCTCGGGCCGGCTCCAGAAATCCCGCTCCGAGCGAACAACCAATACGGGAACGGTTGTTAAGGCTGTTGCGGACCACTGTTTTCTGCCCATCGCCAGTTCAAAGCTGTCAGCCATTGCACCGGTCGGTGCGCGGAAGCTGTGTGGCGTTCTGCGCTGCGAGGTATTGTCCGATGCCAGTGCGGCATCACCGTAAGCGCGTTTAACTGTTTCATCACGCCACTGTGTTTTATCCGCCACGGGAATGCTGTTATCCCAGGCGACAAACAGACTGTCTCGCGTGTTGAGGCTCCAGCCGCCAAATTTGGCGGCGTTGAAGTGCCCGGGATTTTGAGGATCGTCCAGCGGCGATCCCTGGCCCAGCAGCGGGTGGTGGGCGGTTCCGCCATAAAGCGTGTTATAGAGCACCAGCCGTTCCACATTCTGTGGATATTGGGTTGCATAAGCGCCCGCCCAGTGTCCTCCCGTCGCCCATCCCAGGATATTAATGCGGGGCGCTCGACTCCATGCCTGAATAGCCTGCACGGCGCGATCGATATCGGTTATGGCGTCCGCAGTGCGGATCAACGGCGCTGACTGGTTAGGAGGGCTGTCCATCGCGGCCGGCCGGCTGGATAACCCATATCCCCGCAGATCGAGGATATATACCCGAAAACCGGCTAATGCCAGATCTGCCGCCAAAGAGCCGCCCTTGACGGGCAAATCAAAAGAGGCCAGGCCGGGAACCCGTGCGCCATGAATCAGCAGTACAGGTTTGCCCTCAGATTTCAGGCTGACTTCCCTGACGTGCAGTTGCTCTCCACCCGCAAGCAAAATGTATCTGTCTGTTCGATTTACCGGTGTGGGGATTTCATTTTCTTTTGATGCAGCCTGCGTTGACGACGCTGACATGATAAGGAGGGCTAGCAACGTATTTAGGTTTCGATAAGTCAGTGACAACGATCTGAGTATGTTCATTGTTATTCCTGCTCCACGAATATATACAGGAAGCATCTTCATGTGCTCCCCTTGATGTGTCTAATACTATTGTGGCGCTTTCTTAATACATTTAAGGTATCACGACATGCTTACTCTGCGTCAGCTCCGCCAATTTCTTGTGGTTGCGGAAACAATGAATGTCCGGAAAGCGGCCGAGCGTTTGCATATGGCTCAACCCCCGCTGACAAAAGCGATCCGTCAAATGGAAGAGATTTTGGGCACCCGGCTTTTTGAGCGAACCAATCGAATAACGGCATTGACTCCCGCAGGGGCAGTGTTGCAGAAGGAAGCGGTTACGACGCTCATGCAGATGGAACGGTCGATGTTACTGACACGACGTGCCGGCCAGGGAATGACGGGGGCTTTGCGCATCGGTTTTGTCGCTTCCGCCGTCAGACATCTGCTTCCCGAAATGGTCGCCCGTTTTCACTTTTCCTGTCCGCAGGTTGTTCTTGAATTGAAAGAAATGACGACGGCGCGACAGGTTGCGAGCCTTTTGGAAGACACGCTTGATATTGGCATTGCGGTTTTACCTGTTCCTGAATACGCCATACCGAAACTGTCTTGCCATCCATTTTTTAGCTGCCCGCTGATTGCCGTTTTGCCGAGTAAACATCCTGCCGGAACAAGCGGCGTTCTTTCGCTTTCTGCCTTGGCCACGGAGCCGTGGGTATTGTTTCCTGAGCAAGAAGGGCCAGGTCTCTATCGCGCTATCATTGAGGCCTGCGAAAAGGCAGGATTTGCTCCTGAGGTTGTTCAGCGAGCCGTGCAGATGGAAACGATAGTCGGCCTTGTTGCTTCGGGATTAGGAGTCAGTCTGGTCCCTGAATTCATGCAAAAAAGCGGCTGGGCAAACGTTTCTTTTTGTCGGCTTAGTGGAGAACAGATCCCGTATCAGGTTGCTCTGATTCACAAGGCGGAAAATATCAATCCCCACGTCGCGGATTTTGTCAAAAACGCAGTTCCTCCACAGCCATAGGTAAACTGAGTTTGAACCGCATTCAAGAATCGATTAGGCGCGGTTGCCCAGGACCGTCAACGCCACGTTTACCGCCGCCAATAACCGTGCCTCGGTGACGCCGTCACGCGCCTGAATCGACAGGCCGTGCAGGAAGACGGCGAAATAGTCACCCAGGCTGTCGGCGTCGGTGTCGGCCGGCAATTCGCCGGTTTGCACCGCCTGCCGCAGCCGTTCGACGATCTGCTGTGTGCGCTGCAGCCGATGCTCTGCCAGCCAGGCTTTGAGCCCGTCGTTTTCCGCGCTGACGCTGGCGGCGGCGGAGACCACCATGCAGCCTTGAGGCAGATCGGGCCGGCTATAGAGCCGCACGGCGTCTTCCAGCAGGCGTTTGAGCGCCGGGCGAATGCCGCTTTCCGTCGCGAAGGCGCGATCGGCGAAGCCCCCTTCGGCGGTTTCATAACAGGCGATCGCCTCGCGGAACAGCTGCTCTTTGGAGCCGAACGCTTTGTAGATGCGTGCGGAAGCGATGCCCAACTCCGCCACCAGATCCGACATCGAAGTGCCTTCGTAACCTTGCCGCCAGAATAAGTTTCGCGCCCTCAATAGCGCCTGTTCGCGATCGAACTCGCGCGGTCTGCCTGCCATTCGCTGCTCCAATTTACCTGCCATTCAGCGACATAGGATCGCTTAAATCGGCGGGAATACCAATGCCTTTATAAATTTCGCTTGCGGTCGCCGCGCTTTGCCTCTATTGTTTGTCAATCGACAACAAATAGGAGTTTACGATGAAAACCCTCAAAGGTCCAAGCCTGCATCTCGCGCAATTCAGCGATGATGCGGCGCCGTTCAACAGCTTGCCCGCCATTGCCGAGTGGGCGGCGCGGACCGGTTTTACCGCCTTGCAGATCCCGGCCTGGGATCGGCGTTTATTCGACGTGGCCACCGCTGCGGAAAGCCAAACCTACTGCGACGATTTGACCGGCATGTTGGCGGAGCAGGGGTTGGTGGTCAGCGAACTGACCAGCCATATCTTCGGCCAGCTGATGGCGGTGCACCCGGCTTACGATGCGCTGTGCGACAGCTTTGCGCCGCCGGCGCTGCAGGGCGATCCCAAGGCCCGCGGCGAGTGGGCGCGGCAGCAAATGCTGCTGGCGGTGAAAGCGTCGGCGCGGCTGGGGCTCAGCGAACTGGGCACCTTTTCCGGTTCGCTGGCCTGGCCCTATCTGTTCCCGTTCCCGCAGCGCCCTGAAGGATTGATCAACACCGCGTTCAACGAGCTCGCCAAACGCTGGCTGCCGGTGCTCGACGCCTGCGAGGAGCAGGGCATCAATCTGTGTTATGAAATTCACCCGAGTGAGGATCTTCACGACGGCGTGACGTTTGAGATGTTTCTGCAGCGCGTCGGCAACCATCCGCGTTGCCGGGTGTTGTTCGATCCGAGCCACATGGTGCTGCAGCAGCTTAACTATCTGGAGTTTATCGATATCTATAAGGACGTTATCGGCATGTTCCACGTTAAGGACGCCGAGTTCAATCCGACCGGTCGTCAGGGCATATACGGCGGTTATCAGTCCTGGATCGATCGCGCCGGCCGTTTCCGCTCGCTGGGCGACGGCCAGGTCGATTTCAACGGCATTTTCTCCCGTTTGACGCAGTATGGCTATCCGGGCTGGGCGACGCTGGAGTGGGAGTGCTGCCTGAAAAATCCACAGGACGGCGCTCGCGAAGGCGCGGCCTTCATTCGCGATCGCATTATCCGCGTCACCGACAAAGTGTTTGATGACTTCGCCGGTGCGCCGGTCAATCCTCAGCAGATCAATGCGTTGCTCGGCATTCGCTGAGCCTGACCCCACAGGGAGTTAACCCCATGAAACACAGTCAAAACGAGATCCTGTTGCAGGATCTCGCGGCGGAACACGTCTATACCCAGGTCAACGGCCGGCGCCTTCACTGCGTGGTGGCCGGCGAAGGGCGGCCGGTGCTGCTGATCCCCGGCTGGCCGCAAACCTGGTACACCTGGCGTTATGTGATGCGCGCCTTGGCGGCGGCCGGTTTTCAGGCGATCGCCGTCGATCCGCCGGGCATCGGCGACTCTGACAAGCCCGCTGGCGGCTACGACACCGGCAGCATCGGTGCGGCGTTGCACGCGATGATGGCGCAGCTGGGCCATCAACGTTACCAACTGGTCGGCCACGATATCGGCATGTGGATCGGTTACGCCATGGCGAGCGATTTCCCGCAGGCGGTGGAGCGTCTGGTACTGACGGAGGCGGTGATCCCCGGTCTGGCGCCGCCGCCGCCGATTTTCGTCGCGCCGGAGGAGAATATCTTCCTGTGGCATTTCATGTTCAACCAGCTGGCGGATTTGCCGGAGACCCTGACCCAGGGGCGCGAGCGGGAGTATCTTGGCTATATCTTCAACCGCTGGTCTTATCGGCGCGATCGGGTGGCGGCTGAGGTCTATATCGCCGCCTATTCGGCGCCGGGCGGCCTGCGCGCCGGATTCGACTATTACCGGGCGATCCCGGAGACCGTTCGCCAGAACCGGCTGCGCGCCGCCACGCCGTTGACGATGCCGGTGTTGACGGTGGGAGCGGAGCACGCCACCGGCGACGCGCCGCTGACGACGCTACGGGGCAATGCGCGCGATCTGAGGGGCGAAACGGTCGCCGGCTGCGGCCATTTCATCACCGAGGAGTGTCATGAGGCGTTTATCGCGCTGATTACGCCGTTCCTGGTGGGAGAACAACATGCCGCTTGATGAACGCATCGCCGCCTTTTTGGCGGCGTCGGCCGATGCGCCGCCACCCGCTTCGTTGGCGGACATGCGGGCGGCCACGGAAAGCGGTTTGCGTCTGCTGCAGGGCGCACCGCAACCGAGCGGCGGCGTCAGGGATTTTACGCTGGTCGCCACCGATGGGCACCGGATTGCGCTGCGCGCCTATCTACCGGCGGGGGAAAGGCGCGCTGCCGCACAACCGGCGATGCTGTTCGCCCACGGCGGCGGCTGGTGCCTCGGTTCGCTGTCGCTGTATGACCAGCCCTGTCAGGCGCTGGCTAACGCCACCGGTCGGGTGATCCTGTCGGTCGATTATCGACTGGCGCCGGAGTTTCCTTTTCCACAGCCGCTGGAAGATGTCTATCAGGCGCTCTGTTGGGCGGCGCAACAGGCGCCGCAGTTAGGGATTGACGCTGACCGTCTGGCGGTGGGTGGTGACAGCGCCGGAGGCAATCTGGCGGCGGCGGTCGCGCTGTTGGCGCGGGATCGCGGCGGCCCGCACATTGAACGTCAACTGCTGCTGTACCCGGCGCTCAGCCGCGAAATGGCGACGAAGAGCTATCGCGAATTCGCCGAGGGGCATTTTTTGACGCGCGACGCGATGGTGTTTTGTTGGCAGCAGTACCTGGCCCAGCGACGCGATCCGAGCGCCGAGCCGCTGCACGCCGCCACGCTGCGCGGATTGCCGCCGGCCACTATCCTGAGCTGCGAATATGATCCGCTGCGCGATGAGGCCGAACTGTATGCGCAGCGGCTGCGTGAGGCGGGTGTGGCGGTACGCTGTGAACGGTTGCCGGGCATGGTGCATGCCTGCATTCACATGTTGGGGCTGACCCCGGCGGCGCGGCGCCTGTTCGAGCTGGCCGGTGAGTAAAAAAAAGCCCCGCATTGCGGGGCTTCTGGCTATTCATCCGACGTGCGATTAACGGCCGGCGACGGTGACAAAACGCGTTTCCAGGTAGGACTCGATCGCTTCGCTGCCGCCTTCGGTGCCGTGGCCGGAGTCCTTCACGCCGCCAAACGGCGTTTCCGGCAGGCCGAAACCGATGTGGTTGATGCTCAGCATGCCGCTCTCCACGTCGCGCCCCAGCGCATTGACGGTGGCGATGTTGCGGCTGTAAGCGTAGGCGGCCAGCCCGTACGGCAGGCGATTGGCTTCGGCGATCGCCTCGTCGTAGGTGGCGAACGGGCGTAGCAGGGCGACCGGGCCAAACGGCTCTTCCGACATGGCGCGCGCGCTCAGCGGCACGTCACGCAGCACCGTCGGCTCGAAGAAGTTGCCTTTGCCCGCCACGCGTTTGCCGCCGGTGCTGGCCTTCGCCCCGTGGGCGATAGCGTCCTGCACCAGCGCCTCGATATTGTCGACGCTGCGGCCCAGCACCATCGGCCCCATCGTCACGCCGTCTTCCAGCCCGTTGCCGAGCTTGAGTTCACGCACCGCGGCGGTGAATTTCTCCACGAAGGCCTCATAAACACCTTGCTGGATCAGGAAGCGGGTCGGGGCGATACAGACCTGGCCGGCGTTGCGGAACTTGGATTGCGCCAGCTCTTTGGCCGCCGCGTCGAGATCGGCGTCGTCGAAGATCAGCACCGGCGCGTGGCCGCCCAGCTCCATGGTGGCCTTTTTCATATGCTGGCCGGCCAGCGCAGCCAGATGCTTGCCCACGCGGGTGGAGCCGGTGAAGGAGATCTTGCGAATGGTCGGATGCGGGATCAGGTATTCCGAGATTTCCGCCGGGGTGCCGTACACCAGCGCGATCACCCCGGCCGGAATGCCGGCGTCGGCGAAGGCTTTGATCAGCTCAGCCGGTGAGGCCGGCGTTTCTTCCGGGCCTTTGACGATGATTGAACAACCCGCCGCCAGCGCGGCGGACAGCTTGCGCACGATCTGGTTGATCGGGAAGTTCCACGGCGTGAAGGCGGCCACCGGGCCGACCGGCAGTTTCAGGGTTTGCTGCTGCACGTCGCGAGCGCGGGACGGAATAATCTGCCCGTAGGTGCGGGTGGCTTCGCCGGCGAACCAGTCGATCACGTCGGCGGCGTTGAGAATTTCGATTTTGGCCTGCGCCACCGGCTTACCCTGTTCCTGCGTCATGATGGCGGCGATGGCGTCGGCGCGTTCGCGCAGCAGCGCAGCGGCTTTGCGCATCAGGTTGGCGCGCTGGTGTGCGGCGGTGTTGCGCCAAATGTTAAACCCGCGTTCGGTGGCGGCCAGCGCCAGATCGAGATCCTCTGCGGCGGCGTGCGCCACTTGACCGATGATCTCGTCGGTAGCGGGGTTGGAGACCGGCAGGGTTTTTCCGGCCAGCGCGCTGCGCCATTGTCCATCGATATACAGTTGAGTATCCGGATACATTGTTGCCTCTTGTTTGCGGAGTGTCAGGGGCCGATGAGCTTCGCGATGCGGCCCGTCTGAAAGGGACAGGGACCTTAACCCTACGCCGAATGGCGCCGATCGTCCAGGCGAGGGGCACGAAAGGACCAGGGCGGCTACTCAACCGGCGATGTTTTGGCTATGCTGAGCAGATTGTCAGCACGGATGAGGAGGTCGGGTGCAAGGGGTTCCACAACAGTTTCCGTTCGAGAAGGACTGCGCGCAGTTCCGGCATTTGTCGCATCTGCCCGGCGTCGAACTCTATCAGGCGCATATTGAACGCTATGCCTTCGAGCCGCATACCCACGACGCCTTCGCCATCGGCACCGTGGACACCGGGGCGGAGCGCTTCCGCTATCGCGGGGCGCAGCACCTGGCGGCGCCGGGCGCGCTGGTGCTGATGAATCCTGACGAGCTGCATACCGGCGAAGCCGAAACGCCGGGCGGTTGGTGTTACCGCATGCTCTATCTGGCGCCCGAGGCGCTGGAGCAGCTGTCCGGCGATCGGAGCCAGTGGTTCACCGATGCGGTGCGTCACGATCCGCGGGCGGCGCAGCGCCTGTCCGCCATTCTCGCCGCGCTGTGGCAAACCGACGATCCGCTTACGCTCGACGGCCTGCTGTTGGAAGCGGTGGCGTTGCTGCAACCGCACATCCGCACAGGGCGCCGGGAGAAAGCCGAGGCGGCGCACCGTTTCGAAGTGGTGAAAAGCTACCTGCACGATAACTTCGCCGAGGCTATAACGCTCAACCAACTGGCCGAGCTGGTGTCGCTCAGCCCGTACCATTTCCTGCGCAAGTTTAAGGCCGAATATCACGTCTCGCCGCAGCAGATGCTGATGGCTGTCCGGCTGTCGCAGGCCAAACGCATGCTGGAGCGCGGCATGCCCGCCGCACAGGTGGCGGCGGCGGCGGGGCTGACCGATCAGGCGCACCTGACGCGCGCTTTCGCCAACCGTTACGGCGTCACGCCGGTGCGTTTCCAGAAACAGGTGAAATTGGGCTAAAACAGCAACCTGCTACAATAATTCCTCCCCGCGTTTTCGTTACTCTGCCGCTGTCTTGTCGGGCGGGTTGGCCGCACCGGCCGTTTGTTGGAGTCGTTATGTTCATTGGCGTTGTGTTTGCCTTGGCCGCCGGGCTGATGTGGGGATTGATTTTCGTCGGTCCGTTGCTGGTGCCGGACTATCCCGCCGCGCTGCAGTCCACCGGGCGCTATCTGGCCTTCGGGCTGATCGCCTTGCCGCTGGCGTGGTTCGATCGCCGCCGCCTGCGTAAGCTGCAGCGCCAGGATTGGTGGGAAGCGCTCAAGCTGACGGCTATCGGCAATCTGCTGTACTACCTGTGCCTGGCCAGCGCCATTCAGCGCACCGGTGCGCCGGTGTCGACCATGATCATCGGCACCTTGCCGGTCGTGATCGCCATTTGCGCCAATCTGTTTTACGGCCGGCACGACGGGCGCCTGGCGTGGGGCAAACTGGCGCCGGCACTGCTGTTGATCGTCTGTGGATTGGCGTGCGTGAACGTCGCCGAGCTGCGCGGCAATGCGGTGCTGATCGACGGCTGGCGCTATCTCAGCGGTCTTGGGCTGGCCGTGTTGGCGGTAGCGTGCTGGACCTGGTTCCCGCTGCGCAATTCACGCTGGCTGCGGGAGAATCCGACGCAGCGTCCGGCCACCTGGGCCACGGCCCAAGGGCTGGTGACGCTGCCGCTGGCGCTGCTGGGCTATCTGGCGGTCTGCGGTCAGATGGCGCTGAGCGAGCCGGCGTTCGCCTTGCCGTTCGGCCCGCGCCCTGAGGTGTTTATCCCTCTGATGCTGATCATCGGCGTGTTCTGCTCCTGGCTGGGGGCGCTGTGCTGGAACGAAGCCAGCCAGCGGCTGCCGACGGTGTTGGTGGGGCCGCTCATCGTGTTCGAAATTCTGGCGGGGCTGGCGTATACCTTTCTGTTGCGCCAGGCCTGGCCACCGCTGCTGACGCTGGCGGGTATCGTCTGTCTGATCGCCGGCGTGGTGTACGCCATGCGCATCAAACCGCAGCCAGTGGTGGTGGCGCTGGAGGACAAGCCGAGGTGACGCCCGCCGTGGCGGCGGGCGTAAGGGTTAACGCTTGCTGTGGTGAATGATCTCTTCGGCCACGTTGCGCGGCGCTTCGGCGTAGTGGCTGAATTCCATGGTGTAGGTGGCGCGGCCCTGCGACATCGAACGCAGGGTGGTCGAGTAGCCGAACATCTCGGACAGCGGCACCTTGGCGCGAATTTCCTTGCCGCCGCCGCCCGGGATCTCTTCCATGCCCTGCACCAGACCGCGGCGTGAGGAGAGATCGCCCATCACGTTGCCGGCATAATCCTCCGGCGTTTCCACTTCCACCGACATGATCGGCTCGAGGATCACCGGATCCGCCAGGCGGCAGGCGTCCTTGAAGCCGAAGATCGCCGCCATGCGGAACGCCTGTTCCGACGAGTCGACGTCATGGTAAGAACCGAAGGTCAGGTGCACCTTGACGTCCACCACCTGATAACCGGCCAGCACGCCGTTATTCAGCGCCTCGAGCACGCCTTTTTTCACCGCCGGGATAAACTCGCCGGGAATGACGCCGCCCTTGATCTCATCGAAGAACTCGAAGCCTTTGCCGGGTTCGTTCGGCTCGACGGTCAGCACCACGTGGCCGTATTGCCCTTTACCGCCGGATTGGCGCACGAACTTGCCTTCCACGTCGGCCACCCGTTTGCGGATGGTTTCGCGGTAAGACACCTGCGGTTTGCCGGTGGTGGTCTCCACCCCGAACTCGCGGCGCATGCGATCGACGATAATCTCCAGGTGCAGCTCGCCCATGCCGTAGATAATGGTTTGGCCGGATTCTTCATCGGTGCGCACGCGGAACGACGGATCTTCCGAAGAGAGCCGCTGCAGCGCGATGCCCATTTTCTCCTGATCGCCCTTGGTCTTCGGCTCGATCGCCTGGGCGATCACCGGCTCGGGGAAGGTCATGCGCTCCAGCGTAATGATGGCGCCGGGATCGCACAGCGTATCGCCGGTGGTGACGTCCTTCAGGCCGACGCAGGCGGCAATGTCACCGGCGTGCAGTTCGTCGATGTCCTTACGATCGTTGGCGTGCATCTGCACGATGCGGCCGATGCGCTCCTTTTTGCCCTTGATTGGGTTGTAAACGCTGCTGCCTTTGGCCAGCACCCCGGAATAGACGCGCACGAAGGTCAGCTGGCCGACGAACGGGTCGGTCATCAGCTTAAACGCCAGCGCCGAGAACTTTTCGTTGTCGTCGGCTTTGCGAGTGATGATTTCATCGTGTTCGCCATGGCCCTCCATCGGCGGCACGTCGAGCGGCGAGGGCATCAGCTCGATCACCGCGTCCAACATGCGCTGCACGCCTTTGTTGCGGAACGCCGATCCGCACAGCATCGGCTGGATTTCGCCGGCGACGGTGCGCACCCGCAGCCCGTGAACGATCTCCTCTTCGCTCAGCGGCACCTGATTGAGGTATTTCTCCATCAGTTCTTCCGACGCTTCGGCGGCCGCTTCAATCATGTTTTCACGCCACTCCTGCGCCGATTCGCGCAGGTCGGCCGGGATCTCTTCGAAGCTGAAGTTCATGCCCTGCGAGGCTTCGTCCCACAGAATGGCTTTCATCCGCACCAGATCCACCACGCCGCTGAAGCGGTCTTCGGCACCGATAGGAATAACGATCGGCACCGGGTTGGCTTTGAGGCGCTCGATCATCATTTTGCGCACGCGGAAAAAGTCCGCGCCGATGCGGTCCATCTTGTTGACGAACGCCAGCCGCGGCACTTTGTATTTGTTGGCCTGGCGCCAGACGGTTTCCGACTGCGGCTGGACGCCGCCCACCGAGTCATAGACCATGACGGCGCCGTCCAGCACGCGCATCGAGCGCTCCACTTCAATGGTGAAATCGACGTGCCCGGGGGTGTCTATGATATTGATGCGGTGCTGCGGATAATTATGCTGCATGCCGTTCCAGAAGCAGGTAGTGGCCGCCGAGGTGATGGTGATGCCGCGCTCTTGTTCCTGCGCCATCCAGTCCATGGTCGCCGCGCCGTCATGCACTTCGCCCAGCTTGTGGCTGACCCCGGTGTAAAACAGAATCCGCTCGGTGGTGGTGGTTTTGCCGGCATCGATATGCGCGGAGATGCCGATATTGCGGTAACGTTCGATAGGGGTGGTGCGAGCCATAATCAACCTTTCTTAGCCGCGTGAAGGAGAGCGGCTTAAACAGCATGGATAATGATGATAATCCTCATAGGGTTATCCGCCGGATCGCAGAGCCTTGCTCTGGTCACAAACTAATCGTAGTTGAAGGCGTTGGTTTTTTTAAGCGATGGTTGTGATAGATGAAAGTTTGCACGCACAACGGCGCCGGCGCAGAAAAGGGCGAAAAAAAGGCCCGTAACGGGCCTATTGTCGAACGGCGCATTCGCCGCTTATTTGCGTCCCAGCAGGAAGCCGAAAACGATGCCGACTGCCGCCGCAACGGCCACGCCGGCCAGCGGGTTGGCTTCCACCTGCGTTCTTACGCTGTCCGCTGCATCACGGGCGGCATAGCTGGCCTGGGAGGCGTACTTGCGCGCCGCGCCGCGCACCTGATGCTCCGGCGAATCGACGGCTTTACCGAACGCTTCTTCTACCGCGCCTGCGGCTTCATTGGCTTTGTCTTCCGCTTTACCAAACATGCTGCTCTCCTGTTCCTTGTGGGTTAACGAACTCTAAGCCTAGCAGGTGAACGGCGTTTTTTGCAGCATTCTGTGCGTTATAAGATCAATCCGAGCAAAGAAAAGTCTTTCCATACGCACGGCGTCGGCTTCACCCGCGCGTTTTTTTATGTTCTATTGGCTAGCGGTTTAACCGAGAATCGTTACCCTTTGACCGATTCGTTGAGTTGAAAGGACTCCCCATGTCAGTACTGCGTATTCTGGCGCTGCTCGCCGCGACCGCCGCCGCGTTGCCCGCCCAGGCCAAACCTGCGGCTCACGGCGCGGCGCCCGAGAACGGCGTTCGTTGGCAATCTTGTCTCAACAGCGGCTTTCAGCGTTGGTTCGATGAAGCGCCGCCGGCGGGGCTGCGCTGCGGCTACCTCGACGTGCCGTTGGTTTACGCCACGCCTCCCGCCCATTCGGCGCAGGCGGGGGAACCGACCGTGCGTCTGGCGCTGACCCTGCTGCCCGCCACCGGGCCGAAAAAGGGCAGCGTCGTGGTGATCAGCGGCGGGCCGGGCCTGCCGGGGATCAATCCTTATCTCGGCAACGACGCCCACGTCGCCAAACTGCGTAAATCCTACGACATCATCGGTTACGATCCGCGCGGCGTCGGTCAATCGACGCCAAAAATTTCCTGCCAGGTGGCCGAAGGTGACGAACTCCCTGAACCGGACGACAACGACGTGGCCGGCGCGGAGAATCAGACGCGCACCCTGATCGCCGCCTGCATCAAACAGACCGGCGCGGACGTGCTGCAACACATCGGCACCGACGAGGCGGTCAACGATCTGAACGCGATCCGCCATGCGCTGGGCGAACCGGGGCTGACGGCGGTGGCGTACTCGTACGGCACCAAGGTGGCGGCGCTGTATGCCGAACGTTTTCCGAAGAAAACGCGCGCGCTGGTGCTGGACGGGGTGGTGGATCTGGCGGAGGACGATTTCACCCAGCGCATGAATCAGGAGCGAGGCTTCCAGCAAAGCTTCCTGCGTTTCGCCGCCTATTGCGGAAAAACCGACAGCTGCCAGCTTGGCGGCGGCGCCAATCAGGCGCTTCAGCGTTATCACGCTTTGCTGCGCAAGCTGCATGAGCAGCCGTTCGTCACTGCGGCGGGCTATGAAATCTCCGCCGACGATGTGCTGACGGTGACGCGTTCGCTGCTGTTGTGGCCGGAGCGCTGGCATGAACTGGCCACCGTACTGCGTCAGCTCGATGCCGGCATCGCCGGGCAACAGGTTTCCGATCTGATCGACGAAAGCTATTCTCCGGATGCCGATGATGCCCTGAACGTCATCACCTGCGCCGACGTCGCCAACCCAACGGCCGATCCGCAGCTGTTGCGCAGGCAGCGGCAGGAGATCAATACCGCCGCTTTATATGCCCACTATCTGCCGCTGCACGAGTATCCGCTGGAAATGTGCGATCTGTGGCCGTACCGCGGCAAAGATCGGCCGCACATGCCGGTGGCGTCCGCCGCGCTGCCGCCGCTGCTGTTCGTCGCCCAGCGCTACGATCCGACCACGCCGTACCGCAATGCCCAGGTGATGGCCTCGGCCTTTAAAAGCCCGCTGATCACCCGCGAACGCGACGGACATACGTTGGCGCTGAACGGCATCGACAGCTGCGTCGACGAAAGCGTGGTGGAGTATCTGCTGGCGCCGAAAAAGCCGCGCCGCGACAAGGTTTGCCGCTGAGGAGGCCGGGCGTTGGCCCGGCCTGACAGCCAAGTCGCGCGTGTTTTAGAATTTCACCTCTTCCGCCAGCGCCAGCGTCACGAACGGCCCCGACAGGGTCTGGTTATGGTGACGGATAATGGCGTCGGCGCCGAGCGCCGCCGTGTCCGAACAGCTATGGGCATCGGCGGCCAACACCATGTTAAATCCCAACTCCGCGCCGCACCGACACGCGGTGTCTACGCAGTATTGCGTTTTCATTCCCGAAATCACCAACCGACCGATGCCGGCTTGCTTAAGCCGCTCCGCCAGGCCAGTCCGGTAAAAACAGCTGGGATGGGTTTTATCGATGAACCAGTCGGCTTGCGCATCGGTGTCGAGATCGGGGTGAACTTGCCACAGCGGACTGTTTACGGCGATAGGTGAACCTGCCGGGCCGGTGTGGCGAATAAACACCACGAGCGCATTCGCCACGCGTGCGGCGCGTATCAACGCATGGGTCTTCGCCAGAAGGGTTTCGGCGGCGAACGGTGGATCGTCCGGCGAGGCGAACAGGCCGACTTGCATGTCGATAACCAGCAGGGCGCTGCATGGTGCGGGGATAGTTGGCATAGGTCTTCTCCGTAATGAAATTGCCGGCGGGCACGGAGAAATAAAAAACCCCGGCCATGGCTGGCGGGGCTTGGGGATACGTCGTTAGCTGTTGCGCACCCGTGCAGCCCGCCATTGCGTGGCGGTTGCGGTGGTGGTGGTGAGGGCGTGCGCGATGCGATTCATGCCATTGATAATGCGCGGTGGCGAGGGGAACGTCAAGGGTCGCTCCCCACACTCTCAGCCGGTGAAAATATGCGCTTGCCCCATCACGTTGAGACTGACCTGCGCCCCGGGCCGCAGGCCTTCGCGGCTGACGGTTTTGATCTCGAGCTGCGCGCCGTCGGCGGCCATTTGCAGATTGAGGGTGGAGACGAAGCCGGCGAAATCGATGCCGGTGATCACCGCCTGGCCGCGCTGCGCCGGATCGGACAAACCGATTTGAATCTGCTCCGGACGCAGCATGATGCGCGCCGAGCCGCTGCGTTGGCGATCGTCGACGGCGATGCGCCCCAATGCGCAGTCGGCCCAGCCGTGCGCCAGCTCGGCGGTCAGCACCAGCGTTTCGCCAAGGAAACTGGCGGTCGGTTCATCGACCGGGCGCAGATAAAGATCCTGCGGCGCGCCCACCTGCGCCAGCCGGCCGTTGCGCATGACCGCCACCTGATCGGCGAACGACAGCGCCTCGCTCTGATCGTGGGTGACCAGGATCGACGCGACTTTGGCCTCCGTCAGCAGTTCGGCCACCGCTTTGCGGGTGGCGGCGCGCAGACCGGTATCCAGTGCCGAGAACGGCTCATCCAGCAACATCAGCCGCGGTTGCTGCGATAAGGCGCGCGCTAATGCGACCCGCTGTTGCTGTCCGCCGGACAGTTCGTGCGGCCACAGGGCGGCCAGGCGACGATCCAGCGCCACCATCTCCATCAGCGCCTCGATGCGACGCTGTTTCTCGCGCTTGCTGCCTTTGAGGCCAAAACCGATGTTACCGGCGACGGTAAAGTGCGGGAACAGCGCGCCATCCTGCGGGACGAAGCCGATGCCACGCAGGTGCGCCGGCACCCAGCCGCCGCCGTTGCCCATCGCTTGCCCCTGCAGCAGAATTTGTCCGCCGTCGGGGATTTCAAAACCGGCGATGATGCGCAGCAGGGTGGTTTTGCCGGAGCCGGAAGGGCCGACGATCGCCGTGCGGCTGCCGGCGGCAACCTGCAGGTCGATGTGTTCCAGCACCCTGATGGCATTGTAAGATTTTCCGATACCGTGCAGTTCGAGCGTGCTCATAGTCCCGCCGTACGTTTAGATTGAGAGTAAAGAAGCCAGGTGAGCGGCAGCGACAGCGCCACCATAATCAGCGCATAAGGCGCGGCGGCGACATAGTCTATCTCGCTGGTCAGCGCCCAGAAACCGGTGGCCAGCGTACGGGTGCCGTTCGGCGCCAGCAGCAGCGTGGCGGTCAATTCATTGGCGATCGCCAGGAACACCAGCGCGGCGCCCGCGGCGGCGCCCGGTGCCGCCAGCCGCAACGTGGTGCTCCACAGCGCCTGCGCCGGCGATTTGCCCAGGCTGCGCGCCACGTTTTCCAACTCCACCGGCGCCTGCGCGATGCCGGCGCGCAGGTTGATCAACGCTCGCGGCATAAACATCAGCAGATACGCCAGCAGCAGGGTGATCTCGGTTTGGTAAATCGGCCGGAAGCTGTGAATGGTGATGGTCACCAGCGCCAGCGCCACCACGATGCCGGGCAGCGAACTGGTCACGTAGTTGCAGCCTTCCAGCACCCGGTACAGGCGGGCCGGATAGCGCACCGACAGCCAGGCCATCGGAATGGCGCACAGCGTAATCAGCAGCGCGCCAGAGGCGGACAGCGACAGCGTTTGCCACAGCGCGGGCCACAGATCGTCGTTGCGCCATACGTCGAGGCCGCCCAGCCATAGCCAGCGGACCAGGGTGATGAAAGGCACGCCCAGCGCCAGCGCGGTCAGCGCGATCGGCAGCAGCAGCGCCAGCGCGGCGAGCGGCGCTGACAGGCGACGCGGCGTTTGGCTGCGGGCGCTGCCGGAGCCGACGCGGGCATAGCGCGCGCGGCCGCGGCTTATCGCCTCAAGCAACAGCAGCCCCAGGCAGCACAGCACCAATACGCCGGCCAGCATGTTGGCCGCCGGGCCGTTGAAGGTTGACTGGAACTGATCGAAGATGGCGGTGGTGAAGGTATCGAAACGGATCATGGCGTACAGGCCGTACTCCGCCAGCAGGTGCAGCGCGATCAGCAGCGAACCGCCCCAGACCGCCAGCTTCAGCTGCGGCAACACCACGCGGAAAAACACCGCCGGCGGCCGGGAGCCGAGCGAGGTGGCGACGTCTTCGATACCGGGATCCAGACGGCGCAAGACCGCGGCGGCCGGCAGGTAGATAAACGGAAAATAGGCGAGCACCGAGATGAAAACGCCGGCGCCCAGGCCGTGCATCGACGGCACCAGACTGATCCAGGCATAGCTTTGCACAAAGGCCGGCACCGCCAGCGGCGCGGTCGCCAATACCGCCCAGAGACGGCGGCCCGGCAGCGTGGTGCGTTCGGTCAACCAGGCCAGGGCCACCCCCAGCACGGCACAGATCGGCAGCGTCAGCACCACCAACAGCAGGGTATTCAACAGCAGCTCCGCCACGCGCGGGCGGAAAACCAGAGCTTTGACCGTTTGCCAGCCGGTTTCAAACGCCACGCCGATAACGAATCCCAGCGGCAGCAGCGCCAGCAACGACAGCAACACGGCGCAGGCCACCACGATCGGCCCCGGCCGCGGGTGACGAGGGATAGCGGAATAACGCCGCGCGGTCTGCGCGGCGTGGGTACTCAGGTTTGACATAACGATCAAAAACTCTCGGTTTGCCGGCGGGCCTTACAGCAGGCCGGCCTCGGTCATCAGTTCGACAACTTTCTTACTGTTCAACTGCGCGGCGTCTACCTTCGGCGCGTCCAGATCTTTCAGTGGCACCAGTTTCGGGTTGGAGGCCGCACCGACGCCGACGGCGTATTCGAAGGCATTGTTGGTGCGCAGGATCTCCTGGCCCTGTTTGCCGGTGATCCACTTGATGAACGCCTGCGCCTGCTGCTGATGCTTGCTGGAAGCCAGCACGCCGCCGCCGGAGATGCTGACGAATGCGCCCGGATCCTGATGTTTGAAGTAGTACAGCTTGATGTTTTTGCTGTTCTCGCCGGTTTTAGCGCCGTCGACGAACGGGTAGTAATGATAGATCACGCCGCTGTCGATCTGGCCGGCATTGACCGCTTTCATCACCGTGCTGTTGCCTTTATAGGCGGTAAAGTTGGCTTTCATCGCTTTCAGCCAGTCCAGCGTTGCTTGCTCGCCTTTCAGCGCCAGCAGCGCGCTGACGATCGCCTGGAAATCGGCGCCCGATGGCGAAGCGGCCCAGCGGCCTTTCCATTCCGGCTTGGCCAGATCCAGCAGCGACTTCGGCAACTGCGCGTCGGTCAGCTTGGCCGGGTTATAGACGAATACGGTAGAGCGGGCGGCGATGCCGATCCAGCGGCCGTGGCTTGGGCGATATTGCGGCTCTACCTGGGCCAGCGTGGCGGCGTCGAGCGGGGAGAACAGCTTGGCGTTATCCACCAACACCATCGCCGGGGAGTTTTCCGTCAGGAACACGTCGGCAGGCGAGGCGCTGCCTTCCTGCACCAGCTGATTGCCCAGTTCGCTGTCGCCGCCGTTGCGCAGCGTGACTTTGATGCCGGTGTCTTTGGTAAAACCGTCGACCCAGGATTTCACCAGATTTTCGTGCTGGGCGTTGTAAATAACGATGCCCTGGTCGGCGGTGGCCGCCTGAGCGCCGAAAGCCAGCATCATCGAGGAGGCGAGCAGGGCCACGGGGCCGAGGGATGAAATACGCAGCTTCATGCAGTTATCCTTTTTAGCGTTCGAATGAGGAAAACGAATATCGCCTGGCAAGCGCAAGCAGCCCGATTTTAGCCAAGAACATCCATAATGATAGTGAAAACGATTCGTATTAAATTATTTTTGACGATCGCTCACAAAATGAATTGCCCTAAGGATACGTTAAGCTTCGGCTGGAATAATCTGTACTGATTGCCCGCATTATTTCTCTCCCTGCTTTCAAGATGTTGGTTCGGCCATGCCGGCCCTTGCACCCGCTCTGTTGTTTATCGCCATCCTTTATCCAGTACTTCTTTGATAATGAAAGAAATTCAACACCGCTTTTGGTTATGACTCATAGCGATTAATGATTTAATTTATTCCACTACCACATTGCATATTGAACGCGATAAAACACTAATCAGGGATATCGACGTGAAATATTCATTCAATGGCAAGAAACTGGCTGGTTTAATCCTCCTGGCTTTAAACGCTACGATCGCTCAGGCGGCGGAGGTGCCGGCGGGCGCTAAACTGGCGCCGGTACAGGAATTGGTGCGCGCCAACGGGTATGAACCGGCGACGCTGGATCCGAACCTGGCCGAGAGCAATGTGGAGTTCTACATCTTCAACGATCTGTTCGAAGGTCTGCTGCGAGTCGGAAAAGAGGGCGAAGTGATCCCGGCGCTGGCGCAGAAATGGGAGCACCAGGGCAACGTCTGGACTTTCCATCTGCGGCCGCAGGCCAAATGGTCGAACGGCGATCCGGTGACCGCCGACGATTTCGTTTACAGCTGGCGGCGCCTCACCGATCCGAAAACCGCGTCGCCTTACGGCAGCTATCTGGCCTCGGCCTATGTGCTGAATGCGGCGGCGATCAACGCCGGCAGCAAACCGCCGAGCGAGCTGGGCGTTAAAGCGCTGGACGCGCACACCTTGCAGGTGACGCTGTCTGAGCCCAACGCCTACCTGCTCAAACAACTGGTGCATTTTCCGGTTCTGCCGGTCAACCGCAAGGTGGTTGAGCAATACGGCAAAAACTGGACTCAACCGGCGCATTTTGTCGGCAACGGCGCGTTTCGTCTCAGCGAGTGGGTGGTGAACGAAAAAGTGGTGGTGGAACGCAATCCGCTATATTGGGATAACGCCAACACCGTGCTCAACAAGGTAACCTTCCTGCCGATTCAGGGGTTCCCGGAGGTGGCGCGTTTCCGCGCCGGCGAGGTGGAATTGGGTTATACCACGCCGCCGGAACTGTATCAGCAGCTGAAAAAAACGCTCGGGGATCAACAGCTGGTGACCTATCCGCTGCTCTCCACCAGCTATTTCGCCTTCAATAACCGGCAGACGCCGTTTAACGACGTGCGGGTGCGCCAGGCGCTGAACCTGGCGCTGGACAAAGAGATTATCGCCGGCAAGGTGCTGGGATACGGCCAGCAGCCGGCCTGGACCTTTACCCCAACGGGGGCGGGCGGCTATCGCCTACAGGCCGGCGCCGCGGCCGGTTTGACGCCGAAACAACGCCACGCCCAGGCGAAAAAGTTGTTGGCGGAGGCCGGTTTCAACGCCGAGCATCCGCTGCGCTTTACCGTGTTGTACAGCAATGACGCCACCATCAAGAAGATCGTCATCGCCGCCGCCGCCATGTGGAAAAAGAACCTCGGGGTGGAGGCCGGCTTGCAAAGCCAGGAGCGTAAAGTGACGCTGGATAATATCAACCGCGGCCAGTACAGCGTAGCCTTTACCCGCTGGCTGGCGGATTACGACGATCCTTCTACCTTCCTGAATGTGTTCCGCGCCGACAGCAGCGAGAACAGCCCCAAATACCGTAACCCGGAATACGATCGCATTCTGCATCAGGCGACGGCGGCGCCGACACCGCAGCAGGTGCAGCAGTATTTCCAGCAGGCCGAGGCGGTGCTGGCCGTCGATACGCCGGTCGCGCCGGTGTACTACGAAGCCAACGCCACGCTCATCAAACCCTACGTCAAGGGGATCGACTTCACCCGACAGGGCGCCCTATACGATAAAAACGTCTACATTCTCGCGCACTGATAAATAAAAAAACGGCTGATTTATATCAGCCGTTTTTATAGATTCGCGTTTAATAAAAATATCCTAAATACTCCATAAACGACGGGCAATCTTTTCTTCCCACCGGATAAAACAACGCCTATACTGCGCCGGTAGTTTATATGCAGTATCTCGTTTGGCGAGGCTCCTATACAAACACAGGTTACTGATCTGACGACATCGAGAGATGCCCAAGGTTAAGACAGGCTTTATCGGATTAAGGTTCAGCCCAAAGTAACTTCCGAGCAACAATTCGGATACGTTGTATAGTGCTAAAACCTGGACGCGGAGATAGGCAGTCTGCACTCCCTCTGTGGTTACGCCCCTATGCGATTCGCTGTTGAAGTTCACAACAGAAATAGGGACTGACAAAATGATCAAGTCACATCAATACTCTTCTTCTCCGGCGCTGCGCGCGACTGAAACTCTCGATGAAACTTCGGTCGCCGGTTATATGAACGCCGATTTTATTACCGTTCCCGCGACGATGACGGTCACGCATGCCCGGGAATATTTACTTTCACAGCTAAAAACGGACGAAATTCCTACCCGGGTCTTTATTACCGCAGACGATTATCATTTGCGCGGCACGCTGTCGGTGAAAAAACTGCTGCAGTGCGAAGAACAGGATAAAGCGGTCGGCGTAATGATGGATTACAGCTATTTCCAGGTTTCACCCGACGACGATCGCAACGACGTGGCGCATCTGCTGGGCAAAGGCGGTTTGGACGTGGTGCCGGTCGTGGCGAACAACACGCTGGTCGGCGTGCTGGGCGAGCGCGAGATCGCTCGGCTGGTCGAAGATGAAAACACCGAAGACGCGCAGCGTCAGGGCGCGAGCCTGCCGCTGGACAAGCCTTATCTGGAGACCAGCCCGTGGGCGCTGTGGCGCAAACGCTCGGTGTGGCTGCTGATGCTGTTCGTGGCCGAAGCTTACACCGGCAACGTGCTGAAAGCGTTTGAAGATCAGCTCGAAGCGGCGATTGCGCTGGCGTTCTTCATCCCGCTGCTGATCGGCACCGGCGGCAACAGCGGCACCCAGATCACCTCGACGCTGGTGCGCGCCATGGCGCTGGGCGAGGTCAGCCTGCGCAATCTGGGCGCGGTGATCCGCAAAGAGGTCACGACCTCACTGCTGATCGCCGTCACCATTGGTCTGGCGGCCTGGGTGCGCGCCTGGATCATGGGCGTCGGCATGGAGGTGACGCTGGTGGTCAGCCTGTCGCTGGTGGCGATCACCGTATGGAGCGCCATTGTTTCGTCGATCATCCCGATGCTGCTGAAACGGCTCGGTATCGATCCGGCGGTGGTGTCGGCGCCGTTTATCGCCACCTTTATCGACGGCACCGGCCTGATTATCTATTTCAAAATTGCCCAGCACGTCCTGGGAATTTAAACGGGTCCCGCGCTTGAAAGCGCGGGAATGTTGCAAAAAAGAGGAGGACGTTAAAAAACCATGGATACCGACCAACCCCGATATTTAACGCAAGGGGATTTTATCGATAACATTTAACTTGAGGACAAAACAATGGGAAACATGACTATTTTTATGGGATTCCTGGCAATGATCAGCTCACTGGGCCTGTTGGCGGCCTATATGAGCACCAAATGGGATGATTGATGAACGCTAAAGATCCGCCTAGATGCATCCTCCCCGTAACCGCTATTTATTATGGGGAGGATTTAGCGGCGCGCTGAACGCGCAGCCTGATACGGGAGTTGATAATAATGACGATTCTTATTCTGGGATTGCTCTACGCCATTTTAATGATTTCGGTGGGGGTGAATGAGATTTATTTTTATTCCACCGAAAAATCCAATTTTCTTACTAGCCTCATGCTGACTTTCTCTGGCAGTATGCTGCTGATCGCCTTTGTCTGGCAATTATCCTCTAAAGTAAAAAAATAAATCACCGTCCGAATGTGAGCAGCATAATGCAAAATGAAAAACAGGCCGTGGCCAGAAACTCGATGATCGCCAGCGGGTTACTGGCCACGGGCAAATTCGTCGCCGGCATTTTTACCGGCAGTATTGGCCTGATATCCGAAGGGATCCACTCTTTCACCGATTTTATCGCCACCAGCATCACCTGGCTGGCGGTGCGCATCAGCGATAAACCCGCCGATGACGATCACCACTTCGGCCACGGCAAGGTGGAAAACCTGGCGGCGCTGTTCGAGGTGTTGCTGTTGCTCGGCGCCGCCGGTTGGATCGTCTACGAGGCGGGCGGCAGCCTGCTCGGGCAACCGCATGAGATAGTCGCGGCGCCGGTGGTGATCGCGGTGCTGCTGATTTCCATCTGCGTCGATTTTTTCCGCGTGCGGGCGCTCAACCGCGTCGCCAAGGCGACCGACAGCGCGGCGCTGGAGGCGGATGCGCTGCATTTCTTCTCCGACATGCTTTCGTCCGGCGTGGTGCTGCTGGGCATGGTGTTTGTGCTGCTGGGCTTTGGCCGTGCGGACGCCATCGCCGCGCTGATCGTCGCCGGTTTTATCTTTGTCGCGGCAATCAAACTGGGTAAACGTTCCTTCGACTCGCTGATGGATGCCGCGCCCGCCGGGGCCACCGAGGCGATTCGCGCCACGCTGGACAGCTTCCCGGCGGTGCTGGCTTGCGACAGCGTGCGTATTCGCAACGCCGGCGCCGTACTGTTTGTCGAGATCACGGTGGCGGTGTGCCGCACCTTGCCGCTGGAGCGCATCGATGCGTTGAAGCGAGAAATCGTCGAACGGCTGCGGCAGCAGTATGCCAAGGCGGAGTTTACCGTCATCGCGGTGCCGCAGACCCGCAGCGACGAAGACATGGCGACGCGCATTCGGGCGATCGCCGCCAATCACGGCGCGCAGGTGCAGAACGTCACCTTGCAGCAGTTGCCGACGCACATGGCGATCGGCATGGATCTGGCGGTGCCGGCCAACGCCAGCGTGGCTCAGGCGCATGATATCGCCACGGAGATAGAAGGGATCCTGCGTCAGGCGATCGGCGAGGACACCGAGATAGAGACCCATCTGGAGCCGCAGACGCCGCACTGGCTGGCCAGCGAGGATGTTTCCGCCGCCGAGCTGGCCGATATCCGGCTGATTTTGCAGTCGGCGCTGGAGCAGGGGGATAAGGTGCAAGACGTGCACAACATCCGGGCGCGCAGAACCGACGGCGGCATCATCGTCAACTTCCACTGCCGGGTGTCGCCGGCGGTAACCATCGCCGCCGCGCACGATGCGGTCGATCGGGTCGAGCGGCGGCTGCGCGCACTTTATCCGGCCATCTCACGCGCGATAGGGCACGTCGAGCCGATCAAGCCCGGCGTTTGAATCAGCTCGGCCAATTGCGGATAGAGCGCCGCGTTGGCCAGCAGCAGCGGGTTGCCGCGTCGCAGCCCGTTGTGGTGCATAAAGTCATTCGCCACGCCGCCGGCTTCGCGCGTCAGCACCAGCCCAGGCAGGCTGTCCCAGGCGTTCATGTGCGGTTCGTAATAACCCAGCAGCCGACCGGCGGCCACCTGGGCGGTCATCAACGCGCCGGAGCCGCTACGCACAAACATGCCGCCCGCCTGCAGCAGGCGACAGAGAAAACCGCTGAATTCCGCCGCCGAGGCGCGCGGTGATATCCCGACGCCCATCACGCCATCCGCGACGCTGCGCCCGGCATGCACGCCGATCGGTTCCCCGTTGAGGAAAGCGCCTTGGCCGCGGCAGGCGCGGAACATCTCGCGGTGATTGGGATCGTAAACCACGCCGATCGTCGGCTCACCGTCGATCACCACGCTTATCGCGATACACCAGGTATGCAGCCCGTTCAGGAAGCAGGCGGTGCCGTCGATCGGATCGACGACCCAAAGGCAGGCCGCGCTATCGTTGGTGCCGCCGCTCTCTTCGCCGAGAAACCCATCCAGGGGAAACCGCCGGTTAATCATGCGGCGAATCAGCGCCTCGACGCGGCGGTCGGCCTCGCTGACCACGTCCTGCAGGCCCTGTTTAAACTCGACGGCCAGGCTTTGCCGGCGTTGGTAAAAGCTGAAGGCGAGATCGGCGGCGGCGCGGGCGATCTCACGCGCGAAGCGGTAGCGCGCCTCGATGTCCCGTGGGGAAAGTAACGTCATGGCAGGCTCGATAACAAAGAACGAATCGATTTACTCTGCCATAAAAGAATGAACGTAATATGTCGTTCAACGCGGCGGATAATAAAAACGTAGCAGTATCAGGGCGTCGTGGGCTGAAAGCGGTTCGGTCTTGGCCCCGGCCGGTATTACCGAGCGCCAAAACGCCAGCCCGCGCGGATTATCCTGGCTGACTGACAGCGACCAACCGCCGGGATGCCGCGCGAACAAGGCGCGGGCAGCCCGTTGCCCCATCCCGTTGCGTCGCCATTCGGGCTTGATGTAGAACTCCGCCATTTCGACGGTGGCGCTATCGAGACGCCTGACCAACGCGAACCCGGCCGTTTGCCGATCGCTCAACATCAAATAGGGGTAGCGGCCGGCCTCGCGCCAGTAGAGCGGCAAATAGGGGTAATCCCCATCGACGCCCAGCTCGCGAAGGCAATCGGACAGCATGGCCGCCAGCAGCGGCCGCTGCGCGAGTGAGGCTTGCTCAAGGGAAAATGCCATGTCGCACTCCGTCAGAAAACAGGCCGCCGGGCGGCGGCCTGTGGGATTAGCCCAGATGCAACCGGGCGGTGATGTCGGCAATCTCGCGGCGCCAACGCGCCTGAAGCTCCGGTTTTTGATGCTTCGGTTTACGCGCCAGGTCGGCCTCCAGTTTGCTTTCGAGGGCAAACAGGGCGGTCAGCAACGCCTCTTCGCCTTCCAACTGCGGGTTTGGCGTCGGGGCGTCTGCGTTGGCCTCGTGCGCCGTCGGCAGCGCCGGCGTTTCGCCCGCCAGACGCTGGTACACCGGCGCCAGATCGTGCCACTCCTCCAGTTTTTGTTGGTCTATCAGCCAAAAGCGGTTGCAGCTCTGTTCGATCAGCATCCGATCGTGGGTGACCAGCATGACGGCGCCGGGGAACTGACGCAGCGTTTCCGCCAGCTCCTCTTTGCCCGCCATATCCAGGTGGTTGGTGGGCTCGTCCAGCAGCAGCAACGAATGGTTGGCCAGCGTCAGGCCGACAAACAGCAGCCGTGAACGCTCGCCGCCGCTCAACGAACGGATCTGCTGATGGTGGCGCAGGTAAGGGAACCCGGCACCGATCAGCGCCATTTTCCGCTGTTCCTCGGTCAGCGGCGCAAACTGCGCCAGCGCTTCGCTCAACGTGTCTTCATCGCGCAGCTGTTGCAGGCTCTGATCGTAATAGCCGATACGCACGCGCGGATGGAACAGCGCCGGGCGCTGCGTTTGTTGCTGATACTCGCGCCACAGCAGGCGCAACAGCGACGATTTTCCGCAGCCGTTGCGCCCGACGATGGCGATGCGATCGCCGCTTTTCACGCGCAGATGTTCCAGGCTGAACAGCACCGGCGCATCCGGTGCCGGGCGCACCGCCCAGTGCGGCAGCGCCAGCAGGCGATCGGCGTCCAGCGCTTCTCCCTGCAGCCGCAGCCGCCATGGACTGCCGGCGGTCAGGGTGGTCTGTTCTTCCTTCAACCGATCGACGCGCTTCTCCATTTGCTTGGCCTTGCGCGCCAGATCTTCGTTGTCGTAGACCTTGCCCCAGGTCGCCAGGCGCTTGGCGCTTTTTTCCACCCGGTCGATTTCCTTTTGCTCGGCGTGGCGCCGCTGTTCGTCCGCGGCGTCCTGTTCCGCCAGCGCGGTGCGCGCCGCAGAGCAGGGCAAACGGAAGAACTGCAGCGTTTTGTCGCGCAGGATCCAGGTGCAGTTGGTTACCTGGTCGAGCAGGTAGCGATCGTGCGACACCAGCACGAAGCTGCCGGTCCAGTTACGCAAGAACTGTTCCAGCCACAGCAGCGTGGGCAGGTCCAGGTGGTTGCTGGGTTCGTCGAGCAGCAGCAGATCGGGCTGGCGGATCAGCGCGCGCGCCAACAGCAGCCGCGTATGCTGGCCGCCGCTGAGGGTGCCGGCGGTCAGCATCCAGCTCGCCGGTTCAAACCCCAGCTCGGCCAGTAGCGCTTCGCAGCGCCAGCGTTCGCTGAGGTGTTGGCCCGCAGGCAGCCTCGCCAGAACCGCATCCAGCAGGGTACTGGTGTGCAGATCCGGCGGCAGGTGCTGCTCAATGCGCGCCATCAGACATTGGTGTGACAATGTCACCGTTCCGGTGTGCGCAGGCAGGTCGCCGCTGAGAATTTGCAGCAGGGTGCTTTTGCCGCAGCCGTTATCGCCGATCAAACCGATGCGGTCGCCTTTTTTCAGGCTGAAGGAAATCTCGCTCAGCAGGACGCCGAACGCGTTGTCGTAACCGACAGATTGTGCAGACAGTAATGTGCTCATTGCTTACTCAAGAGTTACAGGCATGACAATGCCTATCGTCAAACATTGCTGACGATAACCCGGTAAGCCGGAGGGAAGATCCTGGATTTTAGTAAGCTTCGCTCAAGCTGGGTTATCGCAGCGCGATACCGGTAATGCTTGAGCGGCGACGATTACCAAAGAAGTGTGAGTGAAAAACCAATTCACACGTCAGCATAGTAAGTCTCCTTTTATTGGTCGCAGGTTAATCGGTGGCTGGATTATAGAGCGCTTCATGCCGTATCGCCAGTGTAAAAGCGCCTGAATAATCAGCAAGCTAAGGCGAGCGCGGGCGCGTGGCACACAATGGGAATAATTACTGTATTTCGGCCGACATTAAGCAGCTATTATAATTAGCGTTTATGGTTAAGCGACGGTTCATCCGCCGCCTGTTCGTCTGTCTATCAGATAATGATGCTGAGCACTGAATTTATGTTAAAGCCTCGCCCGTTCCTGCTGTTGTTATTATTGCTGTTGGGTATGCAACTGACGCCGTTCGCCGCCGTCGCCGCCACCCAGGATGATCCCGCCGCCGAAAGCGCGCCCGATCCCGCTACGCAGTTGAAAGCCGCGCAAAAGCAGTTGGACAGCATGAAGCAGCTGGTTTCCAAAGCGACGACCGACACCCAGCTCAGCAAGCTGCGGTTGGCGACGGACGATCTGGTCGCCAGCATGGATAAATTGTCCGCCGATCTGCAGCCGGTGCAGGAAAAACTGCAGGCGCAGTTGGACGTGCTGGGGCCGGCCCCGGCGGCCGGCGCGCTGCCGGAAACCCCCGCCGTCGCCCAGCAGCGCAATGCGCTGAACAGCAGCAAGAAGCAGTTGGACGATGCGGTAAAACGCGCGCAGGCCATCAAGACCAGCGCCTTCGACCTGGGCCAGCAGATCAGCGATCTGCGTCGGGTGGCGTTCAAAACCCAGCTGGCGCTGAACACCGGCAGCATTTTGGGCGTCAAATTCTGGACGCCGGTCGTGCAGCCGTCAGCGGATGACGTGCAGCGGCTGGACCAGTTCAACGCCGAGATGAAAGCGGCCTGGGACGCCAGTTGGCAGGACGAATGGCGGTACGGCACGCTGGCGTTGCTGGCGCTGGCGGTGATCGTCTGGTCCTGGGGGCGCTATTTGTCCGAGCGTTTCCTCGCCTGGGTCAGCATTCGCTTCCTGCCGGACGGGCGCCTGCGCCGCAGCTTTATGGCCATCATCACCGTGGCGGTGACGGTGATCACCACCTCGATTGCGCTGAACCTGCTGTATTACGTCTTTATCCGCGTGCAGCCGCTGCCGGTCATGTTGGAAGACTTCGCCGAAGGCTTTAACCGTCTGGGGATTTTCTGCGCGCTGATCGCCGGGCTGGGGCGTGCGGCGCTGTCGCTGAATCGCCCGTCCTGGCGTTTGGCTTCGCTGGACAATGAAGTGGCCGCCGGGCTGCGTTACTTCTCGCCGCTGCTGGCCGGCCTGGCGCTGGCGTTCGGCACCGTGGAGCTGATCAACAACGTCGTCAGCGCCTCATTGGCCACCACCATCTTCGGCAACGGCTTGGTGGCGGGGCTGATCGGCATGGTGCTGCTGGCGGCGCCGCTGCGCGGCCAGCGCATTCGTCGCCGTCTGGAGCAGCAGGGCGCGCACCTGGAAAAACGCACGCTGGTCGGCGGGCTGGTGCATATCGTCACCCTGGTGTGTTCGGTGGTGATCCTGCTTTCACTGCTCGTGGGCTATATCGCTTTCGCACGCTTCCTGACCTACCAGCTCATCTGGGTGGTGCTGGTGCTGATGGCGTTCTACTTCATGGTGCTGTTCGCCACTGACCTGTGCGCCGCGCTGTTTTCGCCGCAGACCGTCAGCGGCAAGATGCTGAAGAAAACGCTCAGCTTCAAGGATCGCCATCTGGAGCAGGTGGCGATCATCACCACCGCGCTGGCCAAATGTTCGCTGTTGCTGTTGATGATCGTCGCGTTGTTCAACGGCTCGTTCGGCAGCACCACGCCGGGCTCGCTGATGGAGAAAATCGTCTCCATCCTGACCGGCGAAGGCTTGCAGCGTTTCAACATCGTGCCAGGCAACCTGCTCAACGCCGTGATCTGCCTGGCGATCGGCATCTACATCCTGCGCGCGGTGCGGCGCTGGCTGGGCTCTGAGCTGCTGCCGAAGACCATTTCGGACGTCGGCATTCGCGCCTCGCTGGTGACGCTGTTCAGCAATATCGGCTATGTGCTGGTCATTCTGATCACCCTGGCGGCGCTGGGCATCCAGTGGAGCAACCTGGCGTGGATCGTCAGCGCCCTGTCGGTCGGTATCGGTTTCGGTTTGCAGGAGATTGTGAAGAACTTTATTTCCGGCCTGATCCTGCTGACCGAACGCCCGGTGAAGGTCGGGGATATGATCGGCATCGGCGGCGTGGAAGGCGACGTGCGGCGCATCAACGTACGCGCCACCGAAATTCAGCTCAGCGACCGCTCCACCATGATCGTACCGAACTCGCAGCTGATCTCACAGAACGTGCGTAACGCCACTATGGGCAACGCGCAAGGCGTGGTGACCATTGCGCTGACGTTCCCGACCTCGATCGATCCGGAGCAGGTGCGCAATATCCTGCTGAGCGCTTACAACGAGTACGAAACCATTCTGGAGACGCCGGCACCTTACGTGCGCTTCAGCCAGTTGGGGCCGGACGGCATTATCCTGAGCGTGACCGGCTATGTGCCGAGCCCGCGCATGGTCGGCGCCACCAAGAGTGAACTGCTGTTTAACATCCTCAAGCTGTTGCGCGCTCAGGAAGTGAGCCTGTCCAGCCCGCAGGAGGTGGTGTTCATGAAGCAGCAGGCGACACGATATCAGGCTAACGAAGAGGAACACTCTTCCTAGTTCTGCCATGAGGCGGCGGGTCGTTCATCAACGGCCCGCCGAACGCGGCTAGTACATCGACGGCTCCACGGACTGCGAACAGTCGCTGTTGGCGCCGGAGTTGCTGCAGGTGTAGGGCTCATTCGGCGACGCCGGCGGCGCATTCGACGGGCCGCCGCCGCCGATACAGCCGCTCAGCAACAACGTCAAAAGCACCAGCGTTATCTTTTTCATCTCTCCGTCCTCCATTGCGATTCCTCCTTTAAGTATATGTCGGGAAAGCGAACGCTGCCGGGCGTCAGCCATTTCGCGCCGCTGCAGCGGCCCGCGCTGTTCAACCGCGCGTTGCTGGATTTTCTCGCCGATGTGATGTGCCGCGGCCGGCGCAAAGAAAACGGGCGCCAAACGGCGCCCAAGGCATGACAGGTTAGAAATCGACCGTCGCCTGCAGGCTCAGGCTGCGCGGTTCCCCCTCAATCACGCGTAAATTACCGGCGCTGGAGGCATAGTACTCGCGGTTGAACAGGTTTTTCACATTCAGTTTCAGCTGGGTATGTTTCCCAAGCAGCTTGCTGTCCCAGGCGACAAAGGCATCCGCCACGGTATAGGCCGGCATGGTGAAACTGTTCTCCGGATCGCCGGCTCGGCGGCCGACGTAGCGCGCGCCGCCGCCAATGCGCACCTCGCCGGGCACCACCGGCAATGTCATGCGGCGGCTGAGGTACAGGCCGCCCATGTTGGTTGGGGCGTTGACCAGCCGATTGCCGACGTTGTCCGGGTTGAGGTTGTCTTCGACAATTTCGGTCTTGTCGTAGCTGTAGTTGGCGGTGAGATCCCAGTTGCGCGCCACTTCCCCGTTCAACTCCAGTTCGACGCCGGTGGAGCGCGCTTTGGGGATGCTGCGGGTCACGCCGTTGATAAAGATCGACATGTTGCTTTCATCAATGCGATAGAGCGCCAGCGTGGCGTCAAACGCCGGGGTGATCTGCCATTTTCCGCCCACCTCATAGGTGGTGCCGGTTTCCGGCGTGGCGACGTCGCCATTGTCGTCGATGGCGGTGGACGGCGTGAACGAACGGCTGTAATTGCCGTACAGCGACAGGCTCGGCGTCAGCTTATACACCAACCCCGCCTGCGGCAAAAACTGGTCGTCTTTGTCATTGAGCGTATTTTTTGGTTTCTGGAAACCGTTGCTGTTGTTCTGGTAATACGACTGATAGCGCGCGCCCAGCACCGCGATCCATTGATCGGTGAGATGAATGCTGTCCTTGGCGTACAGGGAACGGCTGAACAGCGTGGCGCGCAGGTTGCTTGACGCGTCGCTGTAGGTGGTGCTGTCGGTGATCGGCGTTTCGCCATACACCGGGTCGTACATGTTGAAGGTCTTCGAGACCTTGCCGCGGTAGGAATAGGCCTTGTAGGTCTGATTTTTCTCGTAGTCCACGCCCAGCAGCAGATCGTGCTGCATGCCGAACAGCTGGGGCGAACCGGTCAGATCCCAGGAGTAATAGTGGGTTTGATGATTGAAACCGCGGTTGGCGTCGGCGCGGCGCGAGACGATGCCGGTCGTGGTGTCGACCGCGGTGGCGCGCACTTCGTTGCTGTCGTAACGGCGTTGCAGCCAGGCGTAGTTGAAGCGGGTCGTCCAGATCGGATCGAGCGCGTACTCATAATGGGCGTTCAGACGTTTGTTCTTGCCCCAGGCATGGTTCGCGTAGTCATCCAAGCGGCGGTTATAGGGCACATCGACCGGTTTGCCGTCGATAAATGCGGTGCCGCGATCGTAAGGAATGTCGTACTTGTATTCGCTGTAGGCGATGTTAAAGGAAGCCTGGTCGCCGAACCAACTGAGCGAGGGGGCGATCAGCGTGTGTTCGTCGCTGCCGAAATTGCGCCAGTAATCTGCGTGCTGGCGTTCGGCGATCAGGCGAAAGGCGAAGCCGCCGCCCAGCGGGCCGGTCACATCGACGCTGCCGCTGCCGCCGCCAAAACTGTTGGTGGCGCCGCTGATGCGGGTGTTCCAGTCATACTGCGGTTTTTTGCTGATCAGATTGATGACGCCGCCGGGGCTGAGGATGCCATACAGCAGCGACGCGGAACCTTTCAGGACCTCGACGCGATCGGTGGTGGCGTCCATGCTCAACCCTTGGTTGCTGCGCACGCCGTCGATGAAGACCGAGCCGTCGGAGTTAACCCCGAACCCGCGTTTGACGAAGCCATCCTCCGTGCCGCCGAGCGTGTTGCCCTGGGTGACGCCGCTGACGAACTTCATCGCATCATTGACGCTTTTGACCTGGAAGTCGTCAATGACCTGAGAGGTGACGACGCTGACCGATTGCGGCACCTCGGCGATCGGCGCGGCGGTTTTGCCGGCGGTCGAGGCGGTGTCGGCGCTATAGCTGCCGGAAGGCTGGGTCGCGGCGGTCACAGTAATGGATTCCTCCGTTTTTGCGCCGGGCGCGGCGGCGATCGCCAGCGCGGGGAACAAACCGGCAATCAGGGGCAGCGTGCGAAGAACGTGATTTTTATTTCTTTTAGTGGGGTGGCGAAGAACTGACTGGTGCATATAATTCCATGAAAAAATAATAAATAATAACGATTATCATTATAATTATCATTTATTGGTTTTGAATAGAGGGGAATGCCGGTATCCCTTCATTGCACGATTTAATTTTGTCATTAGGTAAAAAGACGGCGATTTTTCCGGTAAAAAGTCGGATGGATGGCAATAACGATCGCAGTGACGGGAGGGGCGCGGCAGTTTGTTCGCCGGAAGGGGGATTCCTGTCAATATATTGATACACAAATATATTTTCCCTTGATGAATAAACAGGTGTCCGGGCAGGCAAAACTGGCAATAATAGGCGGGTCGGCCGTTTATCTTCGCCTCACCGCCGACGGTTGTGACGCGAACAGACTGTCACTTTATGCTAGCGGAAGTCTCTGGATCCAAGATGCAAACCACCTCGTTGTCCGATACCCGGAAAATCTGGCCCGCGCTCATCATTTTTTTGTTGGTGTTCACCCTGTGTCTGCTGGGCATCGTGAGTCGCCCCGGCAGCTTTCTGGCGATATTCTGGCCGGTGAACGCCGTACTGCTGGCCGTTTTGGTGCGTCGGCCACAGTGGGCTACGCGAGCCGGCTGGGGCATGGCGGTGCTGGGCTATCTGGCGGCGGATCTGTTGACCGGCAGTTCGCTGCAAAAGACGCTGCTGCTGAATGTCGCCAATCTGACCGGCGTCGTGGTGGGGTATCTGTTGTTCATGCGGCTGTCGCCGCCGGCGCGCATGTTGCAACGCGGCACGTCCAGCATGTACCTGTTCGGCATCTGCCTGGCCGCCGCCGCCGCGACCGGCGCGGTGGGCGCCGTAACTTCGCAGTGGCTGTTCGGCAGACCCTATCTGACCTCGCTGGCGCTGTGGTTCTCGTCCGAATTCACCAATTACGTCACGCTGATGCCGTTTATTCTGGCGTTTCCCGGCGATTGGCGACGTCGCCTTGCGGCGGCCGGCGCCATGTTCACCCAGCGCAGCCAATGGCCGCGGGCGGGGCGAAAACTCACGGTGTTGGCGCTGCTGTTGCTGGCGGCGGTGTGCAGCGTGCTGATCGGCGGCCCCGGGGCGGTGATCTTTCCCATGCCGGTGCTGCTGTGGCTGGCGATGTCCTTCTCACTGTTCTGCACCATGATTGCGGTGCTGATCTATGTGCTGTGGTGCCATCTGGCTATCGATTTCGGGCTGTTGAGTTCGACGCTTGACATGAAGGTGTTGCAAAACGCGGTATCGATGCGTTTGGGCATCGCGCTGCTGGCGCTGGGGCCTATCGCCGTGGCCAGCATGAACTATGCGCGCAATGCGCTGCTGCGCACGCTGGAGCACGTGGCGAATCACGATGCGTTGACGCACGTGCTGACGCGCAATGCGTTTATGCAGCGCGGCGAACGGTTGATAGACCAAAAGGGCGAGCTGGTGTGCGTCATGATGCTCGATATCGACTATTTCAAGTCGATTAATGACCGTTTCGGCCATGCCGGCGGCGATCAGGCGCTGATGGCCTTTACCCGCGCGATCGCCGCCGATCTGAGCGTCGGTGACCTGTTCGGCCGCATGGGGGGCGAAGAGTTCGCCATCGTTTCGACGCTCGGCCAGCCGCAGCAGGGATGGCAATTGGCCGAACGCCTGCGGCAACGCATCGAAACGGAGTCTATCCTCATGCCGGCCGGGCATCCGCTGCAGATCACCGTCAGCATCGGCATGGTGACCTGCCCGGGCGGTTCCGGCCAAAGCCTGGCGGATCTGCTTAAGCTGGCGGATCTGGCGGTGTACAAAGCGAAAAACGCCGGCCGCAACCGGGTCGCCACACCGGAATCGTCTCCGCCGGCCTGTCACGGCCGCTGAACTTCCGATCCGCGCTGCGTGCCTGCGGTCTAAACTGGTAAGGGACGCGGGCATTTCCGCCTGCGCCGAACCGACTGTCCTTAATCAGACAAGAGGATGCCAGAATGAAATACGTAGACGGGTTTGTGGTGGCGGTGCCGGCCGCCAATAAGGAGGCTTATCACCGGTTGGCGGCGGCGGCAGCGCCGCTGTTCAAAGAGTTTGGCGCCACGCGCATCGTGGAGTGCTGGGGCGATGACGTGCCCGCTGGCAAGCTCACCGACTTTCGCGGCGCGGTGAAAGCCCAGGAAGACGAAGTGGTGGTGTTCAGCTGGATAGAGTACCCCTCCAAAGCGGTGCGCGACGCCGCCAATGAGAAAATGATGAACGATCCGCGCATGAAAGCGCTGGGCGAGATGCCGTTCGACGGCAAACGCATGATCTTCGGCGGTTTCGCGCCGATCCTCGATGCGTAAAGGAGGCGCAGATGGCCAGAATTACGCAACATCTGTGGTTTGAAAAAGACATGGAAGCGGCGCTGAATTGCTATGTCGCGCTGATCCCCGGATCATCCGTGAACTGGTTTTCCGACCTGCCGGCGGATACGCCGAGCGGCCCGGCCGGCAGCGTGAAGCTGGCCGCCTTCACGCTGGGGGACCAGCGCTACGCGGCGATCGAAGCCGGGCCGCTGGATCCGTTCAATCACAGTTTCTCCGTGATGGTGGAATGTGACGATCAGGCTGAAGTCGACAGGCTGTGGGATGCGTTGAGCGAGGGCGGCGAGGCGGAGCAGTGCGGCTGGCTGCGCGATCGCTGGGGGCTGTGCTGGCAAATTGTGCCGCGGCGCCTGACGGAGTTGATGAACGATCCCGACGCCGCCCGCGTGCGGCGGGTAACGGAAGCGATGCTGCTGATGGGCAAAATCGACATCGCCGGGCTGGAAGCGGCGGCGCGCGAGTAGCGCAACGCTCACAGAGGGAGAGAACGGATGCACCGAGAACGGCACAGTATTGAACGCATCGGCTGGCTGCGGGCGGCGGTGCTCGGCGCCAACGACGGCATCGTTTCAACGGCCAGCTTGCTGCTGGGCGTCGCGGCGGCCAACGCCTCGCATTCCGCGCTGATGATCGCCGGCGTCGCCGGGTGGGTGGCCGGCGCGATGTCGATGGCCACCGGCGAGTATGTGTCGGTCTCGTCGCAGGCGGATACCGAAAAGGCCGCGCTGGCGGAAGAGCAGGCGGAGCTGCTTGAAGACTACCCGGGGGAGTTCCGCGAACTGACGTCAATCTACGTGCATCGCGGTCTGGATCCGGCGCTGGCCCGGCAGGTGGCGGAAAAGCTGATGGCGCATGATGCGCTGGAGGCGCACGCGCGCGACGAACTGGGTATTTCCTCCGCCACCCGCGCCCGGCCGCTGCAGGCTGCGTTGGCGTCGGCCCTGAGTTTCTCCCTCGGCGCGCTGTTGCCGCTGCTGGTGGCGATGTGGGTACCGGTCGCCTGGACGCGGCCGGCGCTGGTGGCGTCGGCGCTGATTTCCCTCGGCGTTCTCGGCGGCATCGCCGCGAAAACCGGTGGGGCGCCGATCTTGCCGGGCGTGGCGCGCATCCTCATCTGGAGCGCACTGGCGATGGCGGTTTCTTCCGGCGTCGGCCTGCTGTTTGGCGTGACGGCCGGCTAACGTCGCGCTTGCATCAATCTAGTGCACCTCAAGCTCAGAATTTATCATTTGTCAGCCGCCGGCGTTCGCGGCAAGGTGACGGCAACGCCAACATCAGTCAGGGACACTTATGCAGAAATCACAGATCCTATCGTGGGTCGCCCAGCATCCGCTGTTGCAACGCATGGTCGCGCTAGAGCCGATCACCTGGTTCAATCCGCGCGCGACAACGCTGGCCGCAGGGTTGCCCCACGTCGGGTTGACCGCCGCCGACGTCGCCGACGCGGAGCAGCGCCTGGCGCGTTTCGCGCCTTATCTTGCCGCGGCCTTCCCGGAAACCCAACCGACAAAGGGGATCATCGAATCCGAGCTGGTGGCGATCCCGGCCATGCAGCTCGCGTTGGATCGGCGCTATGGGCAGACGTTGGGCGGGCGCCTGCTGTTGAAAAAGGACAGCCATCTGCCGATTTCCGGCTCAATCAAGGCGCGCGGCGGCATCTATGAGGTGCTGACGCATGCGGAGAAACTGGCGCTGGAGGCGGGGCTGCTACAGATCGGCGACGACTACGCCCGGCTGTTTTCCGACGAGTTTCGTCAGTTCTTCAGCCAGTACCGCATCGCCGTCGGCTCGACCGGCAATCTGGGATTATCCATCGGCATCATCAGCGCCCGGCTGGGGTTTGACGTCAGCGTGCACATGTCGGCGGATGCGCGGGCGTGGAAAAAGCAAAAGCTGCGTGACAACGGCGTGACGGTGGTGGAATACGCCGAAGATTACGGCGTGGCGGTCGAACAAGGGCGCAAACAGGCGGCAGACGATCCGAGTTGCTTCTTTATCGATGATGAAAACTCGCAAACCCTGTTCCTCGGCTACGCGGTGGCCGGCGGCTGCCTGAAGCGGCAGTTTGCCGAACAGGGTATCGTGGTGGATGCGCAGCATCCGCTGTTCGTTTATCTGCCGTGCGGCGTCGGCGGCGGGCCGGGCGGAGTCGCTTTTGGCCTCAAGCTGGCGTTCGGCGATCACGTTCACTGCATTTTCGCCGAACCGACCCATTCTCCTTGCATGTTGCTCGGCGTCTACAGCGGGTTGCATGACGGCATTGCGGTGCAAGATCTCGGCATCGACAACCGCACGGCGGCGGACGGACTGGCGGTGGGGCGCGCCTCCGGCTTTGTCGGCCGGGCGATGGAGCGCCTGCTGAGCGCGTTTTACACCCTGAGCGACGAAGAGATGTTCGCGCTACTCGGGTTGTTGGACAGGCACGAGCATATCCAGCTGGAACCCTCCGCCCTGGCCGGCATGGCCGGGCCGTGGCGCGTTACCGCTCACGCGCGGCAGCTCAGCGAGCAGGGCGTGAGCGCGGAGAGCCTGGCCCAGGCGACGCATCTGGTATGGGCGACCGGCGGCGGCATGGTGCCGACGGCGGAAATGGCGAAATATCTCGCGGCCGGGCAAACGGCGCCGTGAGCCAATAGCGCCGAGGCTTGCGCTCGCTCCCTGTTTTTAGGCAGCGAGCGCGGTTCGACAAGCGCCGGTCTTTCCGGCCCCCGGTCAACGTCAGACCGGGGGGCATGATGTTTTTAAAATGTTAACAAAATCACAACTCCCCACGCCGCAGCCACGGCTTAAATCTCCATATCCAATTAATAGTAAATAAAATTATTTTATTTACCGTTTTCTGCTGTTCGTTTATCGCACGCTTATTTTTTTAACAATATTGAAGCATTCGCCGTGGGATGGTTTGATTTGATTGTCGATTAACGAACTATATTCCGATAATCGCACAAATTAACCCTCTCGCCGGCTCGCAGCCGGCTGTTCCGTGCGGCGAGGTTTGCCGCACTCTCTGAGGAGCAAGCCATGCCGCATGATAACAACGTAGAAATTCGAGGGTTTATCGATAACCAGCCATTTTCTCGCTACCAGTGGTTGATACTGGCTTTGTGTTTTTTGGCGGTCGCGCTGGACGGTTTCGATACCGCCATTATCGGCTTCATCGCCACGTCGCTGGTGCAGGAGTGGGGAATAGACAAAACCGCGCTGGGGCCGGTAATGAGCGCCGCTCTGGTCGGTCTGGCGGTAGGCGCGTTGGCCGCCGGCCCGTTGGCGGATCGCATCGGCCGCAAGAAAGTGCTGGTGATTTCGCTGCTGCTGTTCGGCGGCTTCAGCCTGCTGACCGCCTTCGCCGGCTCGCTTTCGACGCTGACGCTGCTGCGTTTTTTGACCGGGCTGGGACTGGGGGCGGCCATGCCGAACGCCGCCACGCTGATGTCGGAATATGCCCCTCAGCGCTGCCGAGCCCTGATGGTGAATCTGATGTTTTGCGGTTTCCCTCTCGGTTCGTCGCTGGGCGGTTTTTCTTCCGCCTGGCTGATCCCGCATTTCGGCTGGCAGAGCGTGATGGTGCTGGGCGGCGTCATGCCGTTGCTGCTGGCGCTGGTCCTGATCGCCGCCTTGCCTGAATCCGTGCGCTTCATGGTCGCGCGTGGCTATGCCGCAGAGCGCATCGCCAAGGTGCTGAAGCGCATTGCGCCGATCCGAATGACGCCGCCGCCGCGCTTCATGTTGCAGGAAGAGGGGCTGGTAAAGGCAGCGTCGCCGCTGGGCATGATCTTTTCGCGTCGCTATCTGCTGGGCACGTTGATGCTGTGTCTGACTTACTTCATGGGATTGATGATCTTCTATCTGCTGACCAGTTGGCTGCCGCTGCTGATCCGTGAAACCGGCGCCTCCGTTACGCAGGCGTCGCTGATCACCGCGCTGTTTCCGCTCGGCGGGGGACTCGGCGTATTGATTATCGGTTGGTTGATGGATCGCATGAACCCGCACAAGGTGGTGGCCGTCGGCTATTTGCTGACCGGTTTGTTCGTCGGCATCATCGGCTATGTCTATACCTCTCCGCTGCTGATGGCGCTCACGGTGTTCATCGCCGGCACCTGCATGAACGGCGCCCAGTCATCCATGCCGGCCCTGGCGGCCGGGTTCTATCCCACCCAGAGCCGGGCGACCGGCGTGGCCTGGATGCTCGGTCTCGGGCGTTTTGGCGGCATTCTGGGGGCGATGAGCGGTGGCGTGCTGATGCAGATGCAGCTGTCGTTCAGCACCATTTTCACGCTGTTGGCCATCCCGGCGCTGATCGCGGCGCTGGCGCTGCTCGCCAAACACCTTTCCGGCGGCTACCCGGCGCTGCCGGCGCCGCTCAACAAAATGCTATGAGGGAGTCATGCTATGCGCACACAGGTTGTGATCATCGGCGCCGGTCCGGCCGGTTTGATGTTGTCCCATCTGCTGCACCTGCAAGGTGTGGAATCGGTGGTGTTGGAAACGCGCAGCCGGGAGGCGGTGGAATCGACCATTCGCGCCGGGGTGCTCGAACAGGGGACCGTCGATCTGCTCGAGCAGACCGGATTGGGGGAGCGGATGCGGCGGGAAGGGGCGCGGCATCAGGGGATCCGCTTGGCGTTCGGTGGCCGGCAGCACCGCATCGATCTGGCCGGATTGACCGAGCGCGCCGTCACCGTTTATGCCCAGCACGAAGTATTGAAAGACCTGATCGCCGCGCGTCTGGCGGCGCAGGGCCATCTGTTTTTCGAGGTGGAGCAGGTTGAATTGAAGGCGCTGGACAGCGCGCAGCCCGAGGTTCACTACCGTCATGGCGACCAGCCGCGCCGGCTCCGCTGCGACTTTGTCATCGGATGCGACGGATTCCACGGCATCAGCCGCGCGGCGATGCCCGGCGGGCTGCGGCAGGATTACACCCGCACCTATCCGTTCGGCTGGTTCGGCATTCTGGTCGAAGCGCCGCCGTCCAGCGAAGAGCTGATCTACGCCTGCCATCCGCGCGGTTTTGCGTTGATCAGCACCCGTTCGCCCGGCGTGCAGCGCATGTATTTTCAGTGCGATCCTGCGGAACAGGTCGATCAATGGTCGGACGATCGTATCTGGCGCGAGTTGGAGCAGCGGCTGGAAAACCATGAAGGCTGGACGCTGAAAAAGGGCCGCATATTCCAGAAAAACGTGGTGGGCATGCGCAGCTTCGTTACCGAACCGATGCGCTACCGGCGCCTGCTGTTGGCGGGCGACGCGGCGCATATCGTGCCGCCGACCGGCGCCAAAGGGTTGAATCTGGCCATGGCCGATGTTTGCCTGTTGTCCCAGGCGCTGGAGACGTTTTACCGGCGAGGCGACTGGCAACGGCTGGACGATTACAGCGACACCGCCTTGCAGCGGGTCTGGCGCGCCGAGCATTTTTCCTGGTGGATGACCCACATGCTGCACACCCGGCGGGAAGACACGCCTTTCGAACACCGGCTGCAACTCTCAGAGCTGCAGTACACGGTGAAATCGCGCAGCGCCATGACGATGCTGGCGGAAAATTATGTCGGGGCGCCATTCCCGGCGATATAAGCGAAAACGCCCATGCCGGGCGGCATGGGCGAGAAGGGGCGTCACCGCCCCTGAGCTGCGGCGGTTACAGCTGTTCGCCGTTGCTGGCGATCACCCGACGATACCAGTCGAAGCTTTTCTTGCGCGACCGTTCCAGCGTGCCGGTGCCGTCGTCGTGTTTATCGACGTAGATGAAGCCGTAACGCTTGCTGTACTCGCCGGTAGTGAACGACACGCAGTCGATGCAGCCCCACGGCGTATAGCCGATCAGGTCTACGCCGTCTTCAATCACCGCTTTTTTCATCTCTTCGATATGGGCGCGCAGATAGTCGATGCGATAGTCATCGTTGATCTGGCCATTCGCTTCCACCTTGTCGAAGGCGCCGAAGCCGTTTTCCACGATAAACAGCGGCTTCTGGTAACGTTCATACAGCACGTTCAGCGAATAGCGCAGCCCGACCGGATCGATCTGCCAGCCCCAGTCGGAGGCTTTGACGTGCGGGTTCGGCACGTTGCCCGGGAAGCCGAACATGCCGTCGCTGCCGTCCACCGCGTTGGCCTGCAGCGCATTGCTCATGTAATAGCTGAAGCCGATGTAATCGGTGCAGCCCTCGCGCAGGATCTGCGCGTCCTGCGGCTGCATCTCGATCTTCAGCCCTTTGCGTTCCCAGTCACGCAGCAGGTAGCTGGGGTAGTAGCCGCGCATTTGCACGTCGGTATACAGATAGCGCTGGTGCATCGCTTCCACGGCGTACATCACGTCGTCCGGCTTGCAGGAATAAGGGTAGAACGGCACGCAGGCCAGCATGCAGCCGATCTTGAATTCCGGGTTGATCTGATGGCCGAGTTTGACCACCTGCGCGCTGGCGACGAACTGGTGGTGCAACACCTGGTACAGCGTCTGCTCAGGGTTGTCTTCCTGGGTGTAGTCCACGCCGGAACAGCAGTAACCGAACAGCGGGTAGCGGTAGTTACTCTGGTTGTTGATTTCGTTGAAGGTCATCCAGTACTTCACTTTTTCGCGGTAGCGGCGCATCACCACTTCGCTAAAGCGCACGAAGAACTCCACCACCCGGCGATTTTTCCAGCCGCCGTAGGCTTTTACCAAATGGTAAGGCATTTCGAAGTGGGACAGGGTGATCACCGGCTGGATGCCGTATTTCAGCAATTCGTCGAACAGGTCGTCGTAAAACTGCAGGCCGGCTTCGTTCGGCGTTGCTTCGTCGCCGTTCGGGAAAATGCGCGTCCAGGCGATCGAGGTACGAAAACACTTGAAGCCCATCTCGGCGAACAGCGCCACGTCCTGCTTGTAGCGGCCGTAGAAGTCCACCGCTTCGTGGTTGGGATAGCGATAGCCGTCGAGCACGCCGTCGGTCATCACGCGATCCACGCCGTGCGAACCGCCGGACAGCACGTCGGCGATGCTTGGCCCTTTGCCGCCCTGATCCCAACCGCCTTCAACCTGGTGCGCGGCGACCGCGCCTCCCCACAGAAAATCTTTCGGCAACTGTTTCATCGTCAATGTCTCATCTTATTTAATGAAGGGTAATAACGTTCGCGTTGCCAATAGAGTAACAAGACCGAAAGAAATGTCACGATATAACAAATCGCCGTAAAACGTGATTTGTCACAATAAAAAAACAGCCTGTTTTATTTTATCGCGTTCATTCTTCCCAGGCGCTTGCCGATGGTTTCAATAATATAAAGCACGGGGATTTGCGTAGTAATATTATGATGATCGCCGATCAAGTGTTGCGGGACGTGATAAGACAGGTTGAAGTCCGCCAGCCGCGCCAGCGAAGAGGTTTCGTTGTTGGTGATGCTGATGATTTTACAGTGGTGCAGGCTGAACTGACTGGCCAGCCGCAGGATTTCTTCGGTTTCGCCGGAAACCGACAACATGATCGCCACTGCGCTTTTATACATATCGCTGTTGACGGGATAATAAGGATCGTCGATATGGGTGCTGAATTTTCCGACGTTGGAAAAGAAACGCGCGCCATATTTCCCCAGGGCGCCGGAGGTGCTGATGCCGACGAAAATAATTCGCTCGGCGGCGGCGATATGCCGCACCGCTTCATCGAGCAACTGATTAAATTCATCGTTGCTGACGCTTTTAAAAAAACTGAGAATTTCGCCGATGCCGGAATCGACCGGCGGCGCATCGGTGTGCTCCAGGTACAGTTTGAAACGGATGCGAAATTCGGAATAGCCGTCACACCCCATTTTTTTGCAAAATCGCAGCACGGTGGTGGTGGACACGCCGGCGGCCTCGGCCAGTTCGCGGATGGTCATGTACATCACTTGATTCTTGTGTTTGCTGACGTAGTTATAAACCATCAGCTCCAGGGCGTTGAGCGCGGCGATTGCTTTGTGGGTAAACATGAGTCGATCCGGCGGCTGAAAACGGGAAGCGTATCTGCGGGTTAACATAGCAAAATTCCCCGCCGCTGGCACTGCCGAACAAAAAAGAAAAGCCGCACCAGTCAGGGGCGGCCCAGGGTTCACGACGAACAAATAAAGCAAAACGTTCCGGAAGACATGCCATGAAAACGCGTTTCATCACACAGGGTTAGCATAGGTCAGCTTACTCCGGCGGCAAAATGCCGGTTTCTGCTTTCTAAAGCCAAAGCGCGGCAAAGGCTACGGCGCCTCGGGCTTATCTTCGGACCAGCGGGCGGCATTGACGTCCACCTTACCCGGCAGCAGTCCGATGGCGGTGAATTTATCCGCCAACTGCTGCTGCTGTCTGAACACCTCCGGCGACATGCGCTGGCTGCCGAACGGCATGCGGGCGATGGCTCTGGCCCAAATGGCCTGATCCAGGCCGGTGCTCTGAGCGAGGATCGCCGCCGCTTCCTGCGGATGGCCGTTGGCCCAGTCGCTCAGCGCGCCGAGTTGTTGAATCACCTGCTTGGCGCTGTCCGGGTAGGTTTCGGCAAAGCGGCGGCTGGCGAGATAGAAGGTATAGTGCGGCACCAGACCTTCCGCGTCTTTCAGCCGGCGGGCGTTGGCATGGGTTTCCACCTCGGCGTAGTAGGGATCCCAAATCACCCAGGCGTCGACGCTGCCGCGCTGGAAGGCGGCGCGGGCATCGCTCGGCGGCAGATAGACCGGCGTGATGTCCTTGTAGCTCAAGCCGGCCTGTTCCAGCGCGCTCACCAGCAGGTAATTGACGTCAGACCCTTTGTTCAACGCCACGCGTTTGCCTTTCAGATCGGCCACGGAGCGGATCGCCGAATCCTGCGGCACCACGATGGCTTCGGTTTTCGGGCTGGGCGGCGAATGTGCCAAATAAACCAGATCGGCCTTGGCGGCTTGCGCGAAGGCCGGCGGGGCGTCGCCGGTCGCCGCCAGATCGATGCTGCCGACGTTCAACCCTTCCAACATCTGCGGGCCGGCGGGGAATTCTATCCAGCGAACCTTGACGCCCTGCGGCTCCAGGGTTTTCTCCAGCGTGCCGCGGTATTTCAGCAGCGCAAAAATGTTGGCTTTCTGGTAACCGATGGTGATTTGTTGCGGTTTCTCCTGCGCGCCGGCCGGCAGGCTAAACAGGCCGAGCAGCAGGGCGGCGATCAGCGGCGTTGTGAGTTTTCTCATCCTGATTTTCCGATAGGCGAAGTGAACGATAGCGATGACGCGCTGGGCGTAACGCCATGAAACGGCATTTAAATTTTCCTGCGGCGGGATAAGGGCGATGATAATGAGCGGCGCAGTGGCGTGTAAAGCGCCCGCTTATGCTGAATAATGCCTTGCTTAGCCATAAATCAGCTTAAGCGGGAGAGGGTGAGCTCGACGTTATGCCGCGTCACGCTCGCGCGAACGCGCCAGCAACAGCGGAACCAACAGATAGAGGGCGGCGGCCAACGCCCAGACCAGGCCCGGCCAGACATCGCGCGTGGCGGCGTACAGCGCCGTCGCCACCAGCGGCCCCGCGACGCCGATCAGGCTGCCCATGCTGGCCAGCGTCCCTTGCAGCTCGCCCTGATGATCGTCGTCCACCTTTTGCGCCATTAACGCCTGCAGCGCGGGCAGCGCCATACCGCCCGCCGCGAAGAACGGCAGCAAGGCGAAAGGTGCCCAGCCGCGCGTGGCGATCGACAGCAGCGCCAGGCCCATTGCGTCGGCGGCCAGGCCGATCAGCAGCGCCTTGCGTTCGCCGAGCCGCGCGACCAGCGGGCCGATGGCGAAGGCCTGCGACAGCGCATGGCAGGCGCCGTAACCGGCCAGCGACAGGCCCGCCACCATCATGCTCCAGCCGAAACGATCCTGACCGTATAAAATCCACAATGTGGCTGGCGCCTGCGAAACCAGCGCCATGATCAGGTAAATGCCGGCCAGCGGCAGCAGGCCAGGCTTGCCGTGCAGCCGGCGCAATGACGAAAAGGGATTGAGGCGGATTTTCTCGGCGGCGCGGGCGCGGGGTTTACGCGATTCCGGCAGCAGGAAAAACGCCATCGCCAGGTTGACGGCGTTCATCGCCGCCGCCGCCAGGAAGGGCGCATGCAGATGCCACTCGCCCAGCGAACCGCCGAGCAGCGGGCCGACGATAAAACCGACGCCGAATACCGCGCCCACCAGGCCGAAACGCCGCGCGCGTTGACCGGCCGGCGTAATGTCGGTGACGTAAGCGGTGGCGACCGCCATGTTGGCGCCGGTGATGCCCGCCAGCAACCGGCCCAGATAGAGCCAGGCCAGCGTCGGCGCGAACGCCATCAGCAAATAGTCGGCCGCCGCGCCAGCGAGCGAGATGAGCAGCACCGGCCGCCGGCCGAAACGATCGCTCAGCGCGCCGAGGATCGGCGAGAACAGAAATTGCATTAACGCATAGGCCGCCAGCAGGGCGCCGTAGTGCAGGCTGCCGGCGTCAAGACCGCCCAGCGAACGCAACAACGCCGGCAGAATCGGCATGATCAGACCGATGCCCACCGCATCCAGCAACACCGTCAACAAAATAACCAGCATGGGTTTTTTCAAAATTGTGACTCTAACAGTGATAGAGTATTGAGTATTCCACAGTTACCCTATCAGTGATAGAGAGATGAGCGAAAAAAATACTGCGACACGTTTAACGCGAGAAACCGTCCTGCGCGGGGCGCTGGCGTTGCTGAACGACATCGGCATCGATGCCCTGAGCACCCGCCGCCTGGCGCAACATTTGGGCGTGCAATCTCCCACGCTCTATTGGCATTTCAAGAACAAGGCCGAGCTGCTGAAGGCGATGGCGGAAACCATCATGCTGGATCACCGTGAAGAGGTGCCCGCCGACATGCCCTGGCAGGATTGGGTTGTCACCAATGCCGGCAACTTCCGTCGGGCGCTGCTGGCTTACCGCGACGGTGCGCGTCTGCATGCCGGCACCCGGCCGCAGGAGCCGCAATTCGCCGTCATTGAGGCCAAGGTGGCGCTGCTGTGCCGGGCGGGGTTGACGCCGGAGCGCGCGGTAAAACTGCTGTTCGCCGTCGGGCGTTTCGTGGTGGGCTGGGTGCTGGAGGAACAGCAAATGCAGCCTGACGATCCGCTCAATGACGCCGACCGCCGCCGTTATCCGCTGCTGTGCCAAGGCTGGGAAACATTGCAGGAGAAGGGCGCGGATGCGCTGTTCGAAGCCGGGGTGCGACTGTTGGTCGACGGCGCCGAGGCCGGACTGGCGATCGACAATAATCACGGGCGGCAATCATAAAAGCGCGCTTATCTATCGGAAATTTATAGAAAATACCCACTTTTCGTTAAAGCCATGGCGGCTACATTCCCTTAACATTGTCAAGTCTTTTGATGATAATTATTAGCACACTGCGCAATTATTCACCGCAGTGATGTTACGGATTAAATCCGTTTGTTTAAGGGATAGTTTCACCATGGAAATCAACGTTAATGGCCGGGTGGTTCCACTCGGCAATCTCGCGCCCGACACGCCGCTGCTGTACGTTTTACGCAACGATCTGCACTTGAATGGCCCCAAATATGGCTGCGGCCTGGGGGAGTGCGGCGCCTGCACGGTGCTGATCGACGGCGTCGCCGCGCGTTCTTGCTCAATGCCGCTGGCCGCCGTAGGAAGCAAGTCCGTCACCACGCTGGAAGGCCTGGGCACGCCGGAGGCGCTGCATCCGGTTCAGCAGGGGTTTATCGATGAGCAGGCGGCGCAGTGCGGTTACTGCGCCAACGGCATGATCATGACGCTGGTCGCGTTGTTCGAACGCGAGCCGGATGCAGATGAACAGACAATCAAGAAAGAGCTGGCCTACAATCTGTGCCGCTGCGGCACCCATCTTGAGATCTTGCGCGCCGCCGAGCGCGCCCGCGATCTGCTGGCTGCACGGAGGCAAGCATGAGCCGCCTCGAACTGACCCGTCGACGGTTGTTGCAAGCCGGCGGTGTGGTGATGGTCAGCAGTCTGCTGCCCGCGCCGTTTCACGTCTTCGCCGCCGAGGCGGTTGCATCGCCTGCCGATCTGCCGCTGGATCGGGTGGACAGCTTTATCAGCCTCACCGCCGATGGCCGGGTGACGGCCTTCAATGGCCATGTCGATCTCGGCACCGGCATTCGCACCGCGCTGGCGCAGATCGTCGCCGACGAAATTTGCGTGCCGTTCGAGCACGTTACGATGATCCTCGGCGATACGCAACGCACGCCGGATCAGGGGCCGACCATCGCCAGCGCCACCATCCAGGTCACGTCGGTGCCGCTACGGCAGGCGGCGGCGCAGGTGCGGCATATGCTGACGACGCTGGCGGCCAAAGCCTTCGAGCTGCCGGCCGACCAGCTGACGGCGGCGGCGGGACAGGTGTTTGTGACCAAGCACCCGGGGCGTTCCTTGAGCTATGCGCAGCTGGCGAGCGGGCAAAATCTGCATGTGACGCTGGATAAAAACGTGCCGCTGAACGGTGAACAGCAGGGCCGCTATGTCGGCCGCGCCGTCGCCCGGGTCGATATTCCGGCCAAGGTCAGCGGGGGGCTGACCTACGTGCACGACCTGCGCTTGCCCGGCATGCTGCATGGCCGGGTGGTGCGCCCGCCTTACGCAGGCGCCGACAGCAGCGCGCCGCTGGGCGGCGGCCTGTTGTCGGTGGATGAAAGTTCGATCGCGCACCTGCCGGGCATCGTGAAACTGGTGGTGATCAATGATTTCATCGGCATTGTGGCCGAGCGCGAAGAGCAGGCGATCGCCGCCATGCGCCGGCTGAAAACCGAATGGAAACCCTGGGCCGGCCTGCCGGACCTGTCGCCGGAGGCGCTGCCCGCCGCGCTGGCAGCCAACCCGAAAACCGACCGCGTGCTGCGCGATGATGCGGGCACAGACGAGGCGTTGGCATTGCTGCATACCGAAGTGCAGGCGGACTATGTCTGGCCTTACCATCAGCACGCCTCGATCGGCCCCTCCTGCGCGGTAGCGGAGGTCAAAGACGGGCGGGCGCAGGTGTGGTCCGGCACGCAAAACCCGCACGATCTGCGCAAAGATATCGCCAGGCTGCTCGAGTTGCCGTCTGAGCAGGTGCACATCACCCGTATGGAAGCCTCCGGCTGCTATGGCCGCAACTGCGCCGACGACGTCTCGGCGGACGCGGCACTGTTGGCGCGGGCCACCGGCCGCCCGGTCCGGGTGCAGCTGATGCGTGAACAGGAATCCGGCTGGGAGCCGAAGGGCACCGGCCAACTGATCCGGGTGCGCGGCGGCCTCGACGCGCAAAATCGGGTGGCGGCTTACGAGTTGAAAACCAGCTATCCCTCCAACAATGCGGTGACCTTGCCGCTGGTGTTGACCGGCAAGGTGGCCAACCGGGCCGACGTGCAACAGATGGGCGATCGCACCGCCATTCCGCAATACGCGTATCCGCACATGCGGGTGATCTGTCAGGACGCCGCGCCGATCGTGCGGGCGTCGTGGATGCGCGGCGTTTCGGCGCTGCCCAACGTGTTCGCCCATGAATCCTGGATCGACGAGCTGGCCTGGCGCGCCGGCGAGGACCCGATCGCGTTTCGCCTGCGTTACCTGAACGATCCGCGCGCGGTGGCCTTGATTGAGGCCCTGAAGCGCCAGGCTAACTGGCAAGACGGCCCGGCGCACCGCTCGCGCGCCGCCGGGGCCGAAGTGGTGAGCGGCCGCGGCTTCGCCTATGCGCGCTATTTCCACAGCAAATTCCCCGGCTTCGGCGCCGCCTGGGCGGCCTGGGTGTGCGATCTCAGCGTCAATCGCCTTTCCGGGCAGATCACGCTCAATAAAATCTTCGTGGCACATGACTGCGGGCGCATGATCAACCCGGCCGGGGTGCGCCATCAGGTGCACGGCAACATTATCCAATCCGCCAGCCGGGTACTGAAAGAGTTTGTGACCTTTAACGAGACGGGGGTGACGTCATTGGACTGGGGCGGCTATCCGATTCTGCGCTTCGACGAATTGCCGCAGATCGATATCCAGCTGATCGACCGCCCGGACGAAGCGCCGATGGGCGCAGGAGAGTCCGCCTCGGTGCCGAGTGCGGCGGCGATCGGCAACGCGCTGTTTGACGCCCTCGGCGTGCGCCTGCGCGAGGTGCCGTTCACACCGGCGCGGGTGCTCGCCGCGCTGCGCGCTCAGGCCGGCCATTAACCCCCCGTAACGAACAAGGACAGCAAAGATGAGTAAGATGAAAAAAATCGTCGGGTGGGGCGGCGTCACGGTGATCGCTGTTGTGGTCGCCGGCGTGGTCGCCAGTTGGCAGCCGGAGATTGCGCCGCTCGCCGCCGATGCGACCCACCGTTTCAGCGAGGCGCAGATCGCGCGTGGCAAAACGTTGGCCGATCTCGGCGACTGCGCCGTGTGCCACACCCGTGCGGGCGGCGAGCGCAACACCGGCGGGTTGGCGATGGAGATCCCCTTCGGCACCATTTACACCACCAACATCACGCCGGACGTGGAAACCGGCATCGGCAGCTGGAGCTACGCGGCGTTCGAACGCGCCATGCGCCACGGCGTCGATCGCCAGGGCCGCTATCTCTATCCGGCGTTTCCCTATACCGCCTTTACCCGCACCCGCGACGAGGATCTGCAGGCGCTGTATGCCTATCTGATGTCGCAGCCGCCGGTCAAGTACCGGCCGCCGGCCACCGATCTGCACTTTCCGTTCAACATTCGCCAGGGCATCTTTGCCTGGAACCTGCTGTTCCTGACGCCGGGCGCGATGCCGGAACAGCCAGCCCAAAGCGCCGACTGGAACCGCGGCGCGTACCTGGTCGAAGGGCTGGGGCACTGCAGCGCCTGCCATTCGCCGCGCAACGTGCTGTTCGGCGAGAAAACTGACGGCGAGCACCTGGCCGGCGGCGTGGCGGAGGGATGGACGGCGCCGGCGTTGACCGGCCGCTCGCCCGCGCCGCTCGCGTGGACGCAGCAGGATCTGGTCGATTTCATGCGCACCGGCTACTCGGCCAACCACGGCGTCGCCGCCGGCCCGATGGCGCCGGTGATCGAAGAAGGGCTGTCGCGCTTGCCGCAGGCCGATCTGCAGGCGATCGCCGTCTATCTGCGCAGCTATCATCCTGAAACGGCGGCGGGCGCTACGGCGACAACGTTAAACGCTCAGGCGGAACGGCAGGTGGAGCCTCTGAGTTCGGAAGGGGCGCGGCTGTTTTCCGGCGCCTGCATGGCTTGTCATGCGCAGGAAAAAGGCGCGCAGATGGCGGGGGTGCGGCCGTCTCTGGCGCTGAACACCAACCTGTTCGCCGACGCGCCGGACAACGCCATTCGCGTGGTGCTGGACGGCATACAGCGGCCGGCGAACGCCGAGCTGGGCTATATGCCGGGTTTTCGCCATAACCTGAATGACGCGCAGATCGCCATTCTGCTCAACTACCTGCGGCAGCATTACGCCGGTCAGGCGCCGTGGCCGGACTTGGCGGCGCAGGTCAGCCGTTTGCGCGCCGAAACCGCGCAGAAATAGCCGCCTGGGGCTGGACAGCCGCGCCGCGTTGACGACAATAGACCTTTTCACATGGACAGAGGCAGTAAAATGAATACGTTAGACGCGATCCGCCAACGCCGCGCCACCAAGCAGTTCGATACGCAGCACGTGATGACGCTCGAAGAGAAAAAAGCGCTGTTGAACATTGCGCTGCAGGGCGCTCCCAGCGCGTTTAACCTGCAGCACTGGCGCCCGCTGCTGATCGAAGATCGCGCGCAGCGCGAGAAAATTCGCGAGGCGGCGTGGGGGCAGGCGCAGGTGACTGACGCGTCGATGCTGGTCGTGCTGTGCGGCGATCTGTCGAGTTGGGAATCGAAGGTAAAAACCGTTTGGGCCGACGCGGCGGAGCCGGTGCAGCAGTTCATGATCCCGGCCGTCGATCAGTATTATCGCGGTAAACCGCAGGTGCAGCGCGACGAAGTGATGCGCAGCAGCGGCATCTTCGCCCAGACGTTGATGCTGGCGGCCAAGGCGCAGGGCTACGACTCTTGCCCGATGGACGGTTTTGATTTCGACGCGGTGGGCGAGATTATCAATAAGCCGGCGCATTATCAGATCGCGCTGATGGTCGCTATCGGCAAGGCGGCGGGGCAACCTTACCCGCGCATCGGCAAGCTGCCGTTCGACGAGGTGGTGAAAACCGATCGCTTCTGAACTGAACGGTAAATGACAAAAGGGAAGGCTTGCGCCTTCCCTTATTTTTTTATGACGCACAGTTCGTTCCAGTAACTGAAACGGATGCGCCGTTGCAGGCGGTGATGCCACATAGAACACTCCTTCTACCCTACACGGTTTAAATAAATAGCACCGCGCCGGACACAAGGCGAATGCCTTATTGTGCATAGCTTGCCCGTCGGGCGGGATTAACCGATTTTACCGGCCCGGTGCGCGGCGGGCGCCCATCGCCAGCCGAAGTTCATGCCCGCGGCCGCGCCGAGAATGGCCAGCGTGCCCAGCAGCTGCAACAGGCTGAGACGGTGCCCGAACGCCGCCCAGTCCACCACGATCGCCACTGCCGGGTAGATAAACGACAGCGCGCCAACCAGAGCGGTGGGGATTTTCTGGATAGCGCCATAGAGCAACGTGGACATCACCCCGGTATGCACCAGGCCGAGGGTCGCCAGCAGCAGCCAGTCGAACGGTTCTGCGGGAAGGCGGGCCAGACCGGCGAACGGCGCCATCGCCAGCGCGCCGACGGTCAGTTGAATCAACACGATCAACTGCGGCGGCAACGCGGCCAGCTGTTTGACGATCGCCGCCGCCAGGGCGTACATCAGGGCCGCACCGAGCGCCAACGCCACGCCCAGCAGATAGTCGCCATCGCCGCCACCGCTCTGCCGGCCGGTGACGATCAACACCATTCCGACGAACGCCAGCAGAAGCCAGCCCAGCCGATTAGCCGTCAGCTTTTCGCCGAACAGCAGCGCTCCCAGCGCCACCAACATAAACGGTTGAACATGGTAGGTCACGGTGGCGACAGCGATCGAGGCATGCGCATAGGCGGCAAACAATAGCGTCCAGTTGAGCACCAGCGCGAACCCCCCCAGGACGGCGAAAGCCAGCTGCCGCCGATTGATTGCGCCTGATTTCAGTTGCCCAAGTGCGGTGCAGGTGACCAGCATCGCCAGCGCGCCGAACGCGCAACGCCAAAACACCACCGTGGCGGGTGGCTGCCCTAACAGGATCACCGGCCAACCGACGGTGCCGGAGATCGTCATGGCGAGGATCATTTGCACTGCGCCGCGCGTTTTCGTTTTCATGTCTTTTCCCTCGCGGCCTGACCGTGCTTGTGGTGAAGTCGCTTAATCATTAAAATGAACAATCGAACATTATGATGAACACGGCCGACAGCGTTCGTCAAGTCGAACAAATGAATGGTATAACGAACAATGAGCGAGAGCCTAATGCAGAACATCACGCCGATTGGCCTCTTGTCGGCGGCAATCCGCCGTGAGCGGGAGCGATTGAACCTGTCCGTCACCGAACTGGCGAAGCGCGCGGGTATCGCCAAGTCCACGTTGTCGCAGCTCGAAGCCGGCAGCGGTAATCCCAGTCTGGAAACGCTGTGGGCGTTAGCGATGGCGCTGGATGTGCCGGTCAGCCGACTGATTTCGCAACCCAGCAGGCAGGTGCAAGTGATCCGCGCTCATGAGGGGACCGCGGCGGTGTCAGAGCAGGGCAACTACGCCGCCACGTTGCTGGCCACTTGTCCACCGGGCGCGCAGCGCGACATTTACCGGCTGCGGGTGCAGCCCGGCGAAGTCAAACTTTCCCGGCCGCATCCGCCGGGCACCGTCGAGCATGTGATCATCAGCAGTGGACGGGCGCGCCTCGGGCCGGCGGATCAGCCGCTGGAGCTGAGCGCCGGGGATTACATCAGTTACTCCGCCGATCGCGAGCACGTTTTCGAGGCCCTGGAGCCGGAGACCACCGCTGTGATGCTGATCGAGCAGGGCTAGCACGGCGTTGACGGTTCGTTTATTGAAAATGATTCTCAATTATATTAGTGTGCCCGCCTGTTTTGACGCCGGGGCAGGCGCGTAGCCCGGCGTCGCCGTTTGTTGCCCTTCAAGGACCGAAGATGAAAATCGCTATTCCTTCCATACTGTTACTCGCCGGTTTGACGGCGACGCACCCGGCCACCGTGTTGGCCGCTGCACCGCCCGCCACGGCGGATCAGGGCCAGAACGACACGGCCAACAACGATTTCAGCTTCGTGCGCTATCGCGCGGATTACCGCGTTAACGCCAACGCCACCAACGTGAAGACGGAAAGCTACGAAGTGCTGCTGAAAACCAAGGCGGCGGTCGAAAAATTCAGCCAGATCCGCCTGAGCTACAGCGAGAAAATGGAAACGCTGGAGGTGGTCGCCGCCTATACGCTGACCGCCGACGGCCAGCGCCACGATGTGGCGCCCGATCGCATTTATACCCAGGAAAGCTATTCCAGCGCCACGGCGCCGCTGTATGCCGATCGCAAGGTGCGCGTCATCGTGTTCTCCAACCTGGCGCCGGGCTCGCGCGTGGTGTACGAACTGCGCCGCACGCAGAACACCCCGTATTTCCCTGACTATTTCGGCCTGTGGGAGACGTTCAGCGTTTTCGATCAGTTCGACGACGCCGAAGTGACCCTGCAGGCGCCGGCCAAGCTGCCGATGCATATCTTCACGCGCGGCGTCGAGGGCGGGGACCAACCGCAAATCCGCAACGGCCAGGCGCACTGGCGCTGGCATTATTCGCGCAGCGCGCCGATGAAGGCGCAAAACTGGGCGGCGGACAGCTGGACCTTCAGCCCGACCATCATGGCCAGCACCTACCGCGAGTGGCCGCAGTTGGCCAAGGCCTACCAGCTGAAGGCCGGCGCGGCGGCGAAGGTGACGCCGGGCATTCAGGCGCTGGCGGACAATATCACCGCCGGTATCAGCGATCGGCGCGAGCAGGCGGAGGCCCTCTATCGCTGGGTGGCGCAAAACATTCGCTACGTGGCGGTGTACCTGGGCAACGGTGGGCTGGAGCCGAATTCGGCGCAGAGCATTCTCGATAACCATTACGGCGACTGTAAGGATCACGTGGTGATCCTGGAGGCGCTGCTCGCCGCCAAAGGCATTGAAAGCTCGCCGGTGCTGATCGGCATGGATGAAGGCCCGATACTGCCTAAAGTGCCGCTGCTTGGCCGCTTCAATCACGCCATCACCTACGTGCCGGAATTCAAACTGTACCTCGATTCCACCAATCCCTGGGCGCGTTTCGGGCAACTGCCGGAGGGCGATTTGGGCGCGCCGGTGCTGCTGACGCGCGACGCCAGGCTGGCGCGCACGCCGGGCAGCGATGAGCAGCCGGTCAAGAGCGCGCTGAACGTCGATTTCGTGTTCGACAAGGCGGGCAATCTGCGCGGACAGACCGAGCGCCGGCTGAGCGAAGTGGAAGAAATTGACCTGCGGGGCTACTTCTCGCAGATCAACCGTCAGAATCGGGCGCAGGCCGAAGCGACGATCATGTCCGCTTCCGGCATCGACGGCAACGGCGAAGTGGCGATGAACAGCGATCCGCTGGATCTCAAAAAGCAGTTCGGCTATCGCTTCCGCTTCAAGGCGGACGACTACGTCGATTTCGGCGTGGTGGGCGGCATGACGTTGCCCAACCCGCCCGGCGGCAAATCGTTCCGCACGCTGTATACCACCACGGCGGCGCCGGGCAACGAAACGCCGTTCTACTGCACCGCGCAGCGCTACGACGAAACCTACCGTCTGCAGCTGCCGGCCAACGTGCCGATCATCGCCATTCCGAAAGATCGGCAATTCCGCAATGCGGCGGGCGACTATCGCGTCGAGTGGCGGCGCGACGGGCAGCAGGTGACCGTCAATCACCGCCTGCAGGTGAATGCCATTCGCGGCAAGGAAGCGCTGTGCCAGGCGCAGGATTACCCGGCATTCCGCGAGCTGTTCCAGCAGGTGCGGCGCGGTTTCCGCGGCCAGGTGGTGTACGGTGAATTGGCCAACGGCAAATAGGCCGCTGTTCTTACTCTGATAAAAATGGCCCCCAACCAGACGCCGGTTTGGGGGCCGTAGTGTGCCCGTCAGGCGATATCGACCGCACGCACCTCTTTGGATCTCAACTTCACGCGGATCGGCACCGATTTATACGAAGGCGTGCCGCTCTCCTCATCGATGTAATGCAGCGGCACCAGCACGTTGGCCTCCGGGTAGTAGGCGCCGACCGAACCGGCTGAGATGTTGTAGGCGATCACCGTGATGCCTTCCAGGCGCTGGGTGCTGCCGGGCAGCGCCGTTTCCAGATCGACCACGTCGCCATGTTCCAGCCCCAAACGTTGCAGATCGCTGTCATTCATGAACAGCACGTCGCGCCGGCCGAAGACCCCGCGGTAGCGATCGTCCAGAGCATAGATGGTGGTGTTGTACTGATCGTGGCTGCGCAGCGTGATCAGCCGCAGCGTGTCTTTGTCTGCTGTTGTCTCGTCCTCATGCAGCCCGCTGAATACGGAAAACATCGCCTTGCCCGTCGCCGTCGGCCACTGGCGCTCGGTCGGCGGCAGCGGCATGCGGAAACCGCCGGGTTGACGAATGCGCGCGTTGTAATCGTCGAAGCCGGGGATGGTTTTTTCGATCAAATCGCGGATCACGTCGTAATCTTCGATCAGTTCATCCCAGGGCACCTTGCTGGCAGGCATCACCGCTTTGGCCATGCCGGCCACAATGGCGGGTTCCGAACGCAACAGCTCCGACGCCGGTTTTAATTTGCCGGACGAGGCGTGAACCATCGACATCGAATCCTCCACCGTCACCGATTGTCGCCCGCCGGCCTGCATGTCCAGTTCGGTACGTCCCAGACAGGGCAGAATGAGGGTTTCTTTCGCCACCAACAAATGGCTGCGGTTGAGTTTGGTGCCGATATGCACGCTTAATTCCAGCGCTTTCATCGCCGGGAAACTCTGCTCGGGGTCCGGCAGCGCCACGGCGAAGTTGCCCCCCAGGCAGATCAACGCCTTCGAGGCGCCGTCGATCATCGCCTGCATGCATTTCACGGCATCGTGACCGTGGGCTTTGGGCGGCGTGAAGCCAAACACCGTTTCCAGCTTCGCCAAAAAATCGGCCGAGGGTTTTTCGGTGATGCCGACGGTGCGGTTGCCCTGCACGTTGGAGTGGCCGCGCAGCGGGCAGATGCCGGCGCCCGGTTTGCCGATGTTGCCGCGCAGCAACAGCAGATCGGCAATCAGGCGCACGTTGGCGGTGCCTTTATTGTGCTGCGTAATGCCCATGCCGTAGGTCACGATGGTGGCGTTGGATTTCGCGTAAGCGGCGGCGACCTGTTCCAGATCCAGGCGCGCCAGGCCGCTCTCCGCCTCAATCGCATCCCAACCGGTGGTCTTCAGATCGGCGGCGAAATCCGCAAAACCTTCCGTGTGCTCGGCAATAAAGGCGTGGTCCAGCGCATTGCCATGTTCGTCATCCAACTGCAGCAGCGCTTTGGCGATGCCTTTGAGCGCTGCGGCGTCGCCGCCGGCTTTGACCTGATAGTAGGTGGAGGCGATAGGGGTCGAACTGTAGGTCGCCATTTCGATGACGTTTTGCGGATCGGTGAAACGCTCGAGCGCCCGCTCGCGCAGCGGATTGAACACGATAATCGGCACTTTTTTGCGCGCCAGCTCATGCAGCGTGCCCATCATGCGCGGGTGATTGGTGCCCGGATTGTGCCCGATGGAGATAATCAGCTCCGCGCTGTCAAAGTCGTCCAGCGACACGGTGCCTTTGCCGATGCCGATCGACTGGGGCAGGCCAACGCTGGTCGGCTCATGGCACATATTGGAACAGTCGGGGAAGTTATTGCTGCCAAATTCCCGCGCAAACAGCTGGAACAGATAGGCAGCCTCATTGGACGCCCGGCCGGAGGTATAAAACTCCACCTGCTCCGGCGGCAGCGTCTGCAAAACGGCGGCAATGCGTTGAAACGCCTCATCCCAGGCCAGCGGGCGCAGCGTGTCGGTCCCGGCGTCATAGAACAGGGGCGTGGTCAGGCGACCATAATCCTCCAGTTCATAGTCGGTTTTCCGCAGCAGTGAGGTCACTGTATTTTGCGCCAGGAATTCGGCCGTCACGCGTTTGCTGGTCGCTTCCCAGGTCACGGCTTTGGCGCCGTTTTCGCAAAACTGGAAGGTGGATCGATGTTCTTTATCCGGCCATGCGCATCCCGGGCAATCAAACCCGTCGGGCTGATTGGTGCGCATCAGCGTTACCGGCGCCTCCAGGGTATCCATCTGTGTGCGCACGGCGATGGCCGTCGCTTTCAGCGCGCCCCAACCGCCGGCGGGCCCATCGTAGGGATGAACCCCGGGAACTGCTCGTCTTTTCGCCATTATTGATTGCCTCCGACACCGCTTACGATAAATGCAGGTGATTGATTTACTATGAATATTATCCTTATCGTCCAAGGCGGACCGCAGGCGCCGCCGTCGTTGAACGCAGGCCTGTCGATTCAGTATAGATGAGTGAAAAAGGAGACAGCGGCCATCTGTGCGGGGAGAGCGGCGGCCCGTCTAATCGGAGGCGGGCCGCCGGAGGGTTACTTTTTCACCACCAGCCCCACGCCGCGGCCGCGCGGATCGGACGCGGTTTCCGGCGTGCGGCCATCGATGCGGATAGCCTGAATATCCCCCATGTTCCAGCCCTGATCTTCCAGGGTGTAGCCCATGGCTTTCAGCTCGTCCGCCGGTTTGCCGGTCAGCGGCGCGAAGCTGTCGTAATAAACGGTGTCCTTCGGCAACAGTTGGTGATGCACGCGCTGGGCGGCCACCGCCTGCGCCAGCGGCAGATGGTAATCGTAGAGATTGTTGATCACCTGGAAGATCGAGGTGAAGATGCGCGATCCGCCCGGCGTGCCGATCACCAGGGTGACGTCGCCGTCGCGGGTGATGATGGTCGGGCTCATCGAGGAGAGCATGCGTTTGCCCGGCTCGATGGCGTTGGCGTCGCTGCCCACCACGCCAAAGGCGTTGGCGACGCCGGGTTTGGCGCTGAAGTCGTCCATCTCATCGTTGAGCAGGAAACCGGCGCCTTTGACCACCACGCCGCTGCCGAAGTCCCAGTTGAGCGTATAGGTGTTGCTGACCGCGTTGCCGGCCGCATCGACGATAGAGAAGTGGGTGGTTTGGTGGTTTTCCAGCCCCGGCCGCACCTGCTCGGTCGGCGAGATCGCCGTCGGGTTAATCTCGGCGGCGCGTTTTTGCAGGTAGTCGGGGGCGATCAGCTGCGCTTCCGGCACGTTAGTGAAATCCGGGTCGCCGAGGTAGTCGGCGCGATCGGCGAACACGCGTTTTTCGATTTCCGCCAGCAGGTGGATATAGCGCGCCGAGTTGAGCGGCACGCCCTTGAAGTCGGCGGCGCGATCTTCTTTGATCCCCAGCAGCTGCGCCAGCGCGATTCCGCCAGAGCTGGGCAGCGGGGCGGTATACACGGTGTTGCCGCGCCAGCTGATGCGCATCGGTTCACGCCATTTCACCCGGTAGTCGGCCAGATCCGCCGCGCCGATCAGCCCGTTGTCGCGCTGCATTTGCGCCACCAGCAGGCGGGCGGTTTCGCCGTGATAAAAATCGTCGGCGCCCGATTTGGCGATGCGCTCAAGGGTGGCGGCCAGCTCCGGCTGTTTGAACACCGTGCCGGGCTTCATGGCGCCGAAATAGTCGCCGAAGTTGGTTTTACCGGCAAACAGCTTGTTGGCGTCTTCGCGGTACTGATACTGCTGATCCGCCACGGTGAAACCTTGCCGGGCGTAGCCGATCGCCGGCGTCAGCAGTTCGGCCCACGGCAGCTTGCCGAAGCGTTTATGGGCTTCCCACAATCCCAGCACGGTGCCCGGCACGCCGGCGGCGCGACTGCCCACCAGGCTGAGATTCTCGATCACTTCGCCTTTCTCGTTCAGGTACATAGTTTTGCCGGCGGCCTTGGGCGCCACTTCGCGGTAGTCGAGGAAATAGGGTTTGCCGTCGACGTACAGCGTCATAAAGCCGCCGCCGCCGATATTGCCGGCTTCAGGGTAGGTGACCGCCAGGGTAAAGGCGGTGGCGACCGCCGCATCGACCGCATTGCCGCCGGCCTGCAGAATATGCGCGGCGACTTTTGCGCCATACTGATCCGGAGCGGCGACCGCGCCAGCGGTCAGATCGGCGGCAAAGGCGGCGGGAACGGTGCAGGCCAGGGTCACGCTCAGAGCTATCGTTTTCAATAAACCGGCAGACATAGAAGATCCTTTTAGCGATGTTCAGTTATCAGGTGAATTCAACTAATTATTTTTGAAACAGCGGGTTAGCGCGTTTTATTCGGGCTGTTGCGGCGCTTTATTGAAAGTAGCAGCGGTCAGGCGGGGCCGCCTGACCAGAGTAGCAAATCGTGATGTGGCGCGTTATGCGTCGGCCGGCAGCGTCGATTGCAGCCATTGGCAGAAGTGCCGGGCGAGCGGATTGTGTTCGCTGTCGCGATGCAGCAGCCACGCCCAGTTGGCGCCGCGCACGCGTTGCTCGGTTAACGGATGCAGCAACCCGGCGTCACGCGCTTGCTGCGCCAACAGCTGACTGACCAACGCGATGCCCAGCCCCTGGCAGGCGGCGTCCAGCAGCAGGCCGGGATCGGAGAAATTCAGCCCGCTGTCGCGCTGGCCGACGTGCGCGCCGCCCGCCACCGTCCAGTGGCTCCAGTCCATTTCGCGTTCGCCGTGCAGCGTGACGCGCTGCTCCGCCGCCAGCGCCAATAGGCTGGGGTGGCAGGCGGGATAAAGCCGGTCGGTGCAGAGAACCTTAAAGGTGCAGTCCGCCTGCGCGCTGAGATCGTCGCGGATCGCCAAGTCGATGCTGTCCGTCGCCATATCCGGTGGCTCGAAGCTGGTGAAGAGCCACAGATCTATCTGCGGATGCCGCTGGTTGAACTCGCCCAGCCGTGGCGTCAGCCAGTGGCGGGCAAAGGCCGGCGTCGTGTTGACGATCAACTGATTGGGTTTGCGGTACTGGTCCAGACGACGAATGCCGACGGCCAATTGTTGCAGCATCACCTGCGCGGTGCTGAACAGATCGTGGCCGGCATCGGTCAGCGTCACGCTGCGGCCGGTGCGGAAAAACAGCGGCTGTTCCAGAAACGCCTCGAGGCTGCGGATCTGCTGGCTGATCGCCGACTGGGTAAGGTGCAGCTCTTCGGCGGCCTGATGAAAACTGCCCAGACGCGCCGCCGCTTCAAAACCGCGCAATGCGCTTAACGGGGGCCAGTGTTTTAACATTATCAATAAGCCTGTCTAATCAGATATCCACTAAATATATCGTTTGTCGCAGCGGCAGGGGAAGACTAGCATGAGATTCAATTCCCGGAGAGCGAAAAAACCGGTTAACCAATTGAATTTAAATTAATTAAAAGAGGGCGTTTATGTCAACGCGTCGCACCTTTATCAAGCAGCTTTCGGCGGTGGCCGGCGTTGGCTTGACGGCATCATTGGGTATTTCGTTACGCGGTCACGCAAAAGCTGCGCTTAATCCGGCCTGGCGCTTGCCGGATGAAGGGGAACCGCAACAGCGGGCGTTTATCGCGTTCGGCGCGCAGCGCGCGATTTGGGGCGACTTCACGGCGGACGTGCGGGCGGCACAGGGGCGTATCGCCCGCGCCATCGCCGAATTTCAGCCGTTGACGGTTTTTTGCCGCGAGCGTGAACGGCAATTGGCCGAGGCCATCTGCGGTAGTCACAACGTCAGCTATGTCGTCACCGAGCTGGATGATATCTGGATGCGCGACATCGGCGCCAATTTCGTCGTCAATGATGCCGGCGAACTGGGCGCGGTGGATTTCAACTTCAACGGCTGGGGCGATAAGCAGCAGCATGCCAGGGATGCGCGTCTGGCAGGGTTTGCCGCCAGGCGATACGGCGTCGCTCAACCGCGCCGCAGCGCACTGGTAGGCGAAGGCGGCGGCATTGAAGTGGATGGGCGCGGCACCGGCATCATGACCGAGAGCAGTTGGGTTAATGCGAACCGCAACCCGGGCTGGAGCAGGGATCGGGTTGAGCAGGAGCTGAAGGCGATGCTCGGCCTGCGTAAAATTATCTGGCTGCCGGGCATTAAAGGCCGGGACATCACCGATGCCCACGTCGATTTTTACGCCCGTTTCGTGCGGCCGGGCGTGGTGGTGGCCAATCTGGACACCGACCCGACCTCTTACGATCATGCGGTCACCCAGGCGCATCTGGCGATCCTCAAGACAGCGACCGACGCCGACGGCCGCACGCTGCAGGTGCATACGCTCTCGCCGCCGCAGGCACCGCGCGACAGCCGTTTCAGCCGCCGCAATCCCGATTTCGCGGCGGGCTACATCAACTATTTCGTTATCAACGGCGCGGTGATCGCCCCGGAGTTTGGCGACCCGCAGGCGGACAAGGCGGCGTTTGCGCTGCTGTCGGCGCTCTATCCGCAGCGCAAGGTGGTGCAACTGGAGATCGACGCGATCGCCGCCGGCGGCGGCGGCATTCACTGCGTGACCAGCCAACTGCCGGTGCATGGCAAACCAGACCAGTGAATGTTCAAAAAATGCGCGTGCGGTTGTTTGTCATCATCGGGTGTGGTTGGCTGAGTGGAAACATAAGGAGGCCATAATGAACGACTCATCCTCGAGCATTCCCACCTGGTATCGCGATCCGCACGCAGAACAGGCTATGGCCGAAGGCCATGCGCCCATCTGGCGGCATCTGCTGAGCCTGGTGCCGGAACGCGAACTGTCCGGCGTCAGGGTGCTGGACTTCGGTTGCAATCAGGGCGGTTTTCTGCGCCTGTTGCATCAAATTCGGCCATTTAGTGAGGGGATCGGCGTTGATATCGCCCGCCAATCCGTCGAACAAGCCAACCGCCTGAAAGGAAACCTGCCGATCGTTTATCAGACCGACACGCGGTTGACGGGCTATGAGAATCACTTCGATATCGCCTTCAGTCATGAAGTCATCTACCTGATTGAAGATATCGCGCAGCATGCCGCCGATATGCTGCGGGTGCTGAAGCCGGGCGGCGTTTATTATGCGGTGACCGGTTGCCACACCGATAACCCGCAGTGGCCGCAATGGCGCGAAAGGGTGGCTGAACAGACGCATACCGTGGTGCAGGATCGTTCTCTGGACGATTATGCGCGTATTTTCTCCGCCGCGGGGTTCCAGGTCTCTGCCCGCAGGCTGGGTTTTTCCGGCTTCGTGCCCTATGAGCCGGACGACTGGATGCCGACTATTTCGGCAGCGATCGACTACTATTGGCACACCAAAACGGTGTTTAGGCTGGTTAAACCCTAAAAATCCCACGCGGCGCTGCCCCCGGCTGAAGTGGAACGCTTTATTGCATTGGCTAAAAACCGCTGCGGCAATGTGCTGAAACCGCGCTGAACGAGATTGCGCCACTGTTTTCCGCTTCGAAAAGATTTTACGCAATCCTTACGCAACCCTTTCAGAAGCGCATTCCGGCATTCGATATATTGAGAATAGTCATTCTCAATAGGATCGTATTGCAATGCAGAGGAAAACGCTTTTGGCGCTGGGGCTTTCGCTGTCGCTGGCCGCCTGCGATGGGCAAAACGCCGGCGCGCCGACGGGCGCAGGCGGTGAACGGGAGGTCGGCGTCGTCACGTTGCGCAGCCAGTCTGTAACCCTGAGCAGCGAGTTGACCGGCCGGGTTAACGCCACCATGACCTCCGACGTGCGGCCGCAGGTCGACGGCATCATCAAGCAGCGGCTGTTTACCGAAGGGGCCGAGGTGAAAGCCGGGCAGGTCTTGTATCAAATTGACCCCGCCAGCTATCAGGCCAGCTACGATCAGGCCGCCGCCCAGCTGAAAAACGCTCAGGCCACGGTGCAATCCACCCGGCTCAAATCGCAGCGCTATGCGGCGCTGGTGAAAGAGAACGGCGTTTCCAAACAGGACGCAGACGACGCCAAAGCCGCGTATCTGCAGGCCGTGGCGTCGGTGGCGCAGTATCAGGCGGCGCTGGAAACGGCGCGCATCAACCTCGCCTATACCCAGGTGCGGGCGCCGATCGCCGGCCGCATCGGCATTTCGTCGGTGACGCCGGGCGCGCTGGTCACCGCCGGCCAGACCGATGCGTTGGCCACCATCCGCGCGTTGGATCCGATCTATGTCGATCTGACCCAGTCCAGCGCCCAGTTGCTTAAACTGCGCCGTCAGCAGGCCGCTTTGCAGCGCGGTGCGGTCACGCCGGTCGCCATCAAGCTGGAGGACGGCACGCCTTATGCCCACGCCGGCAAGCTGGAGTTGACCGAGGTGGCGGTGGATGAGGCCACCGGTTCGGTCACGCTGCGCGCGGTGTTCCCCAACCCCGAACATGAGCTGTTGCCCGGCATGTATGTCCACGCCACGGTGGATAACGGCGTCGATCCCAAAGCCATCCTGGCGCCGCAGCAGGGCATCACCCGCAACGCCAAAGGGGAAGCCACCGCGTTGGTGGTAAACGAGCAAAACAAAGTGGCGCAACGCACCGTCAGCGCCGAACGGGTGGTGGGCAGCAACTGGCTGATCGACAGCGGGCTGAACGACGGCGATCGCCTGATCGTCGAAGGCACCGGCAAGGTGACGATCGGCGCCGCGGTGAAGCCGGTAGACGTCTCGGTCGACAAAACCCAACGCGGGGAGCAGTGATATGGCGCAGTTCTTTATCCGGCGTCCGGTATTCGCTTGGGTGATCGCCATCATCATCATGCTGTGCGGTCTGATGTCGATCAATTCATTGCCCGTCTCGCAGTACCCGGACGTCTCACCGCCGCAGATCGCCATCTCCGCCACCTACCCGGGCGCGGACGCGGAAACGCTGGAAAACAGCGTCACCCAGGTGATTGAGCAGCAGCTCACCGGCCTGGACGGCCTGCTGTATTTCTCATCGACCAGCAGCGCCAGCGGCTCGGTCAGCATCAACGTCACCTTTGAGCAGGGCACCGATCCGGATATCGCTCAGGTGCAGGTGCAAAACAAGGTGCAGCAGGCGGAAAGTCGTCTGCCGAGCGCCGTCACCGCGCAGGGCGTGACGGTCAAAAAATCCCAGAGCAGCTTTCTGCTGATCGTCGGGCTGTATGACGAAAGCGACAAGGCGACGATGGCCGATATCTCCGACTATCTGGCCAGCAACCTGCAGGATCCGCTGTCACGCATCGAGGGCGTCGGTGACGTGCAGGTGTTCGGCTCGGAATACGCGATGCGCATCTGGCTGGATCCGACCAAACTGGCGAGCTTTTCGCTGATGCCTTCCGACGTGCAGACGGCGATCGAGGCGCAAAACACCCAGGTGTCCGCCGGCAAGATAGGCGATCTGCCGGCCGCCGCCGACCAGCAGCTGACCGCCACGGTGAAGGCGCAGTCGCGGCTGCAAACGCCGGAACAGTTCCGCAATATCATCCTGAAAAGCGACAGCAGCGGGGCGCTGGTGCGGCTGGGCGACGTGGCGCGGGTTGAGCTGGGCAACGAAGACTACTCCGCCAGCGCGCACCTCAACGGCCACCCGGCGGCGGGGATCGCGGTCAAGCTGGCGGCGGGCGCCAACGCCCTGAGCACCGCCAAACTGGTAAAGGCCAAGGTGGTGGAGTACCAAAGCGCCATGCCGCAGGGCTACAAGGTGGCCTACCCGAAAGACAGCACCGACTTCATCAACATCTCGATCGAAGAGGTGGTGAAAACGCTGTTTGAAGCGGTGGCGTTAGTGGTGGTGGTGATGTTCGTGTTCCTGCAAAACCTGCGCACCACGCTGATCCCGACCATTACCGTGCCGGTGGTGTTGCTGGGCACCTTCGGCGTGCTGGCGGCGTTCGGCTATTCGATCAATACCCTGACGCTGTTCGGCATGGTGTTGGCGATCGGGCTATTGGTGGATGACGCCATTGTGGTGGTGGAAAACGTCGAACGGGTGATGCGCGAGGATAAGCTGCCGCCGCGCGAGGCGACGGAGAAATCGATGCGCGAAATCACCGGTGCGCTGGTCGGCATCGCGCTGGTGCTGTCGGCGGTGTTTCTGCCGATGGCGTTCTTCGGCGGCTCCACCGGGGTGATCTACCGCCAGTTTTCGATCACCGTCGTCTCCTCGATGGTGTTGTCGGTGGTGCTGGCGTTGACGCTGGCGCCGGCCTTGTGCGCCACGTTGCTGAAACCCGCGCACGACGCGCAGACTGACACCGGGCTGCTGGGCAAATTCAACCGCGGTTATGACCGGTTGCAGGCGAAGTACGCCGACAAGGTCGGCGCAGTGATCCACCGGCCAACGCGCTATCTGCTGCTGTACGGCCTGCTGTTGATCGCCGCCGCCGTAATGTATCTGCGTTTGCCGACCGGCTTCCTGCCCAACGAGGATCAGGGCTCGGTGATGGTGCAGTACACCTTGCCGGCCGGCGCCACCAACTCGCGCACCTCGGCGGTGAGCGAGGCGGTGACCGCCTATTTTCTTGAGCAGGAAAAGGCCAACGTCAGCACCATTTTCACCATCAACGGTTTCGGCTTCAGCGGCAGCGGGCAAAACGCCGGTATGGCGTTCGTCAGCCTCAAAGACTGGAGCCAACGCGGCGGCAGCGAAAACACCGCCGACGCCATCGCCAAACGCGCCATGGCGCACTTCGCCTCGCTGCGCGACGCCCAGGTGTTCTCCATGAGCCCACCGGCGATCGACGGCTTTGGCCAGTCCGATGGCTTCACCTTCGAACTTCAGGCCAAGGGGGCGACCACCCGCGCCGAGCTGCAGGCGATGCGCGATCAGATCGTCGCCGCCGCCAGCAACAATCCGGCATTGCTGGCAGTGCGAGCCAACACCTTGCCGGACACCCCGCAGCTGCAGGTGGCGATCGACAACGGCAAACTGCAGGCACTCTGCCTGAGCGCCGCGGACGTCAACAGCACCCTCAGCAGCGCGTTCGGCAGCACCTACATCAACGACTTTATCGACCGCAACCGGGTGAAAAAAGTCTATATGCAGGGCGACGTGCAGTACCGCGCCAAGCCGGAAGACCTCGACCGCTGGTTTGTGCGCGGCACCAATGCATCGGGCGCCAGCAGCATGACGCCGTTCTCCGCCTTTGCGTCCTCGCACTGGATCTACGGGCCGGAGAACCTGTCGCGCTATAACGGGCTGTCGTCGTTCGAGATCACCGGGCAGGGCGCCGCCGGTGTCAGTTCCGGTACGGCAATGAGCGAGATGGAGAAACTGGCGGCGAAATACTCCGCCGGCAGCAGCTACTCCTGGAGCGGGCTGTCCTATCAGGAACGGCTGACCAGCGGCCAGGCGTCGTCGCTGTACGCCATTTCGCTCATCGTGGTGTTCCTGTGCCTGGCGGCGCTGTATGAGAGCTGGTCGATTCCATTCGCGGTGATGTTGGTGGTGCCGATGGGCGTGGTGGGCTCACTGCTGGCGATCACGCTGCGCGGGCTGGAAAACGACATCTACTTCCAGGTGGCGCTGCTCACCATCATCGGGCTGTCGGCGAAGAATGCCATTTTGATCGTCGAGTTCGCCGAGGAGATGCACCAGCGGGGGGAAACGCTGATTGGCGCGGCGGTTCACGCGGCGCGCATGCGCCTGCGGCCGATCCTGATGACCTCGCTGGCGTTCACCGCCGGGGTGCTGCCGCTGGCGGTATCCAGCGGCGCCGGCGCCAACAGCCGAATCGCCATCGGCACCGGCATTATCGGCGGCACGATCACCGCCACCGCCTTGGCGATCTTTTTCGTACCGCTGTTTTATGTGTTGGTGCGCCGCATGTTTACCCGTCGGCCCACCAACTCGCCGTCGCAGGCAGGAGAATAACGTGTTGCAACGAGTCATGATGTTAACTTTACCGCTGCTGCTGAGCGGGTGTCTGTCGCTGGATCCGCACTACCATCGCCCGGCGGCGCCGGTGCCCGCCAACCTGCCGCAGGGCGAGGCCGCCGGCAAACAGGCGTTGAGCTACCCGGACGTCGCCTGGCGCGACTATGTGCAGGACGCCAGGCTGCGGCAGGTGGTGGCTATGGGGCTGAACAGCAGCCGCGATCTGCGTGAGGCGATCGCCAATATCGCTTCGGCGCGCGCCCTGTACGGTGAGCAGCGCTCGGCGCTGTTCCCGACGATCACCGCCACCGCCGACGGCAGCCGCGGGCGTTCGCTGACCGGCAACGGCAATGCCACCGCCATCAGCCAGAGCTACGAAGCGCAGGGCGGCGTCAGCGCGTTCGAGCTGGATCTGTTCGGCAAGAACGCCAGCCTGTCGCGGGCGGCGTTCGAAACCTATCTGGCCAACTCGGAAGCGGCGAAAAGCACCCGTCTGACGCTGATCGCCGATATCGTCACCGACTGGGTGGCGGTGGCGGCCGAGCGCAGCAATCTGGCGGTGGCGCAGCAGACGATGGAAAGCGCCAAACGTTCGCTGGACGTGACGCGCAACAATCAACAGCACGGCATTTCGTCGCTGGTCGACGTGGCGTCGGCGGAAACCGTTTATCAACAGGCGCGATCGGACGCCGCCAGCTACGCCACCCTCGCCGCGCAGGCGAAAAACGCGCTGGATTTGGCGGTGGGGCAAAGCGTGCCGGAAAACCTGCTGCCCGGCGGTATCGATGCGCTCGGCGAAATCATGCGCAATCTGCCGGCCGGGGTGTCTTCGCAGGTGCTGCTGACGCGGCCGGACGTGCTGCAGGCCGAGCATAACCTCAAATCCGCCAATGCCAACATCGGCTCGGCGCGGGCGGCGTTCTTCCCGTCGATCAGCCTGACCGCCAGCGGCGGCGTGGGCAGCGGTGAACTCTCGGCGCTGTTCAGCCACGGCGCCGGCGTCTGGTCATTCGCCCCGAGCATCAGCCTGCCGATCTTCAGCGGCGGCTACAACACGGCTCAGCTCAACTACACCCAGGCGCAGAAAGACCTGTATGTCGCCACCTATGAGAAAGCGGTGCAGACGGCATTTCAGGAAACCGCCGACGCGCTGGCGCGCAAAGCCACGCTGCAGGAACAGCTGGCGGCGCAAACCGGCTATGTGGCGGCGGCGCAGCAATATTATCGCCTGGCCGAACTGCGTTACCGCCAGGGCGTGGACAGCTACCTGACGCTGCTGGACGCGCAGCGCACGCTGTATACGGCGCAGCAGTCGCTGATCGCCGCACAGCAGACCGCGTACGACAATCAGGCGACCCTGTATAAAGTGTTGGGCGGCGGGGTTGCCGCCGAGCGGCAGGGGAACGGCGTCATCGCCGATAAGGCGGCGCTCAGCCGCTAACCGTCGACCGCGCGCGCCGCGAGTTGGGCGGCGCGCGGTTTACTTATGGAAAGTGTAAAGAAACGGAAAACCCGCGCGGCGGCCCGAACTCGCCGCGGCGGGCAGAGTCAGACAGATAATTGCATTCACCTTTTCTTCATATCGGCTCGAGGTCGTCATGGCAGAAGACATTCAGCAACAGGTCATCGCGCTTATCGCCGCATTCAACGCACCAGGGCGGCAGAAGAAGGGGGCGGTCATCACCCCGGAAACCGAGATCAACACCGCGCTCAACCTGTCGTTCAGCGACTCCAACACGCTGATGCGCCGCTACTTCGATACCTTCGGCGTCGACAGCAGCAACTACAACCACGAGCTGTATTTCCAGCCGCCGAGCAATACCGGGCGCTGGTTTTCCCCCTCCGCCTGTAAAGAACACACCCGGCCGCTGTGCGTATCGATGCTGGTGCGCTCGGCGCGCGCCAAACGCTGGCTGTACGACATCCATTTTCTTATCGAGCAATTGCGCTAGCGCCAGGTTACTGCTCCAGCAGCTCGGCGAATTTCGCCAGCCACTGCGGATGCGCCGGCCAGGCCGGGGCGGTGACCAGGTTGCCGTCGACGTGCGCCTGATCGATGCCGATCTCCGCATAGTGGCCGCCGCCGAGCCGCACCTCCGGGGCGCAAGCCGGGTAGGCGCTGCAGGTGCGGCCCTTCAACACCCCGGCCGCCGCCAGCAGCTGCGGGCCGTGGCATACGGCAGCGATCGGTTTTTTGGCGGCGTCGAACGCCTGCACCAGCGCGATCACGTCGGGATTCAGGCGCAGGTATTCGGGCGCCCGACCGCCGGGGATCAACAGCGCGTCATAGTGTTCTTCTTTGGCGGCGGCAAAGTCGGCGTTCAGGGTGAAACGATGACCGGGTTTCTCGCTGTAGGTCTGCGCGCCGTCAAAGTCGTGGATCGCGGTCTGGATGTAGTCGCCGACGGCTTTGTCGGGGCACACGGCGTCCACCCAATGGCCAAGCATTTGCAATGCCTGAAACGGCACCATGGTTTCGTAATCTTCGGCGTAGTCGCCGACCAGCATCAGGATTTTTTTCTTGCTCATGATCACAACTCCTGCAGGAGGGGGAATGCCTAAGGTATAGCCCAGCGCCCCTGGGAATGCGAACCGCAAAGCGCCTATCTATACTCGTGATACTGCGGCGCTTTCTCGCCGCTCAACCCAGGGAGGATCCCCGATGCTGAATCTGGCTACCTTGCTTGAAGAAAGTGCGCGCACCTGGCCGGAACGGCCGGCGGTGATACAGGACGATATACCGCTCAGCTATCGGGCGCTGAATGAAATGGCCAACCGGGTGGCGAATTTACTGGTCGCGCGCGGCGTGCAGCCCGGTGAGCGAGTGGCGCTGGCCTGCCCCAATCGGCCGGAGTTTCCGGCTATCTATTACGGCATTCTCAAAAGCGGCGCGGTGGTGGTGCCGCTCAATATTCTGCTTAAGAGCGCAGAGTTCGACTATTACCTGGCGGACTCGGCGGCGGTGGCGTTGTTTTGCTTCGAAGGCAGCAGCGGCCTGCCGTTGGGGGAAGAGGCGCTGCGGGCGGCGGCGAAGGCGGAGCAATGCCGTGAGGTGTTTATCATCGGCGATCGGCTGCCGCTCGAAGGCGAACGTTTCAGCACGGCGATAGCCGCACAGGCCACCGAGTTCGCTTCGGCCGCGACGCTCGAAAGCGACACGGCGGTGGTGCTGTATACCAGCGGCACCACCGGCCGGGCCAAAGGGGCTGAGTTGACCCACGCCAACCTGGTGCTTAACGCGCTGGGATCGGTGAGGCTGTTCGACGGCTCGGAAACGGATCCCGATCGCCATCTGGTGACGTTGCCGCTGTTCCACACGTTTGGTTCGACGGTGCAGATGAATGCCGGATTTTCCGCCGCCGCCACCCTGGTGCTGGTCGAACGCTTCGACGCCGCGCAGGCCATCGCGCTGATGCAGCGGCACGGCATTACCTTTTTTGCCGGCGTGCCGACCATGTATTGGGCGTTGTTGAATGCGCTGGATGAGCATACGGATATCGAGCGCCTGCGCAGCACGCTGCGTATGGCGGTGTCCGGCGGGGCCAGCCTGCCGGTGCAGATCCTGGAGGATTTCTCGCGCCGCTTCGGCGTCAACATTCTCGAAGGGTATGGTCTGTCGGAAACCAGCCCGGTCGCCACCTTTAACCATCCGCACCGCGTGACCAAACCCGGCTCTATCGGCCAACCGATCTGGGGCGTGGAGGTTCGCTTGCTCGACGTCACCGGGCAACCGATCGACGGTGTCGATCAGGTGGGAGAGATCGCGGTGCGCGGCTACAACATCATGAAAGGCTATCTGAACCGTCCCGAGGCGACGGCGGAAGTGCTGGAAAACGGCTGGTTCCGCACCGGCGATCTGGCGCGCCGCGATGCCGACGGCTTCTATTTCATCGTCGATCGGGCCAAGGACATGATCATTCGCGGCGGGTTCAACGTCTATCCGCGCGAGATTGAAGAGGCGCTGATTCGCCATCCGGCGGTGTCGTTGGTGGCGGTGATCGGTGTCGAGCATCCTTCGCTGGGTGAAGAGATCAAAGCGGTGGTGGTGTTGAAAGAGACGGAGGAGCCGATCGAGGAAGAGGCGCTGATCGCCTGGAGCCGGGAGAGGCTGGCGGCGTTCAAGTATCCGCGTATCGTCGAGTTTGTCGAACGCTTGCCGATGACCAGTACCGGTAAGGTATTGAAACGCTGTTTGCGCTGAGGAAAATCCGGCCTGCCGGGGCAGGCCGGGAAACGGGCATCAACCTGGGTAGATGCCGCGCTCTTTACGTGCGGTCAGGATACGCTCACAGGCCACGATGTAAGCGGCGGTGCGCAGGCTGCACTCTTTCTCGGCGGCCTTGTTCCAGACGTGGACCATCGCGTCGGTCATGATCTTGTCCATACGCTCGTTGATCTCGGACTCGCTCCAGAAGTAGCTCGCCATGTCCTGCACCCACTCGAAGTAACTGACCGTTACGCCGCCGGCGTTACAGATAACGTCCGGAACCACGGTGATGTTACGGGAACGCAGAATGTCGTCCGCTTCTGGGAAGGTTGGGCCGTTAGCCCCTTCCAGCACCAGCTTGGCGCTGAGGATTTCGGCGCGCTGACGGGTGATCTGGCCTTCCAGCGCCGCAGGGATCAGAATGTCCATGTCAACCGACCAGAACGCTTCGCTTTCGATCTCGCTGGCGCCTGGGAAACCGGCGATCTGCTTGTGCTTGGCCTGGTATTCGGTCAGCGCGGCCAGATCGATGCCGTCGGCGTTGAACAGGGTTGCGGAGTGGTCCTGGATGGTGACGACGCGAGCGCCGACGCCGACGAACAGGCGAGCCGCTTCGCTGCCCACGTTACCGAAGCCTTGCACCGCCACTTTGGCGCCTTCGATCTGCACGCCCAGACGCTTGGCCACTTCGCTGCCGGTCACGAACACGCCGCGGCCGGTCGCTTTCTCACGGCCCAGGGAGCCGCCGAGGTGGATTGGCTTACCGGTTACCACGCCGGTGATGGTGGTGCCGTGGTTCATGGAGTAGGTATCCATCATCCAGGCCATCACTTTGGCGTTGGTGCCGACGTCCGGCGCAGGAATGTCTTTCTGTGGCCCGATGATGAAGCCGATTTCGCTGGTGTAGCGGCGGGTCAGTCGCTCCAGTTCACCTTCAGACAGTTTGAACGGATCGACGCGGATGCCGCCCTTGGCGCCGCCGTACGGCAGGTTGACCGCGGCGCACTTGATGGTCATCCAGGCGGACAGGGCCATCACTTCGTTCAGATCGACATCAGGGTGGAAGCGGATACCGCCTTTACCCGGCCCGCGCGACAGGTTGTGCTGTACGCGGAAGCCTTCGAAGTGACGGATGGTGCCATCGTCCATCTGCAGCGGGATATCGACAATCAAAGCGCGTTTAGGGTGACGCAGCGTATCAACCCAGCGTGAGAGGTCGCCGAGGTAAGGGGCGACGCGATCGATTTGTTGCAGATATGTAGCCCAAGCGGTGGTGCTGCTGTCTGAAGCGTAGGATAGCTTTTCCATAACCAACCTTTATATTTTAGAGGTATTTATTTCGTTTAACCGTGGATTAGCAAGCGCATAACACTTTGCGCCGCTAAATTTACCACTAATTATGCCGGTTGTTAGCCCCCCGCTCATCGGGCCAGCGGACGGTTTTTCGCCGCCTGCAGGGCGGCAAATGAATAGTTAATTACTTTTCGCCGGGCGTTAGCGGGCGCATGCATACTTTATGCATATAAAACGCATAAAAACCCTTTATATCTATTTTTCAGAAGCTTGAATGTGATCAAAAAGTTTCATTTTATTTAACTGCTATGTTGACAATGGCGTTTCCCCTCGGCAGCGTTAAAATCCTGTTAAAACGCCGTCTGCCGCCGCGTTTTGCCTGGGCAGCGAGAAGCGTGATTCGGGGTTGTTTTACTGTATTGCGGCAGAGAGTGGGCTGAAAAGCGTGTTCACCTGAAACGGACGGGTGACCGCGAGCGGCCGGCCACCCGTTCTGGTTTGGCGAATCAGCGTTTCGTTTAAAGAAGACCGCGCCGCGGTGGCGTGGTCATCCGATACGCATTAGGCGCCGGTATGCTGATAGCGTTGTAATTCCACCGGTTCAGCGCCGATACTCGCCAGATATTCTTTGACGGACGCCGGCGCGGAAGCTTGCGTAAATTGGTAGATGTTTTCATCCGCATCCAACAGCGTCTCCCATTTTACAATGTTCACCCAGCGAGGCTCATTGTCTACGCTGATGCCCGAGTCACGCGAAATAAACCCGTTCTGGTTCGAGATAAATTCCTCTTCAACGCGCTTGTCCAATACGGCAAACGCTTCAGGGCTGAGTGAGGCCGGCAGTTTAAAACTTGAAATTTCAATAATGTAGCTGTTGGCGGAACAGTCCGCCTTGGATTCATAATTCATAATAAAAGTCCTTTAAATTAAATTGCTTATACAACTCAAATTAAGCTGCATCCTTATTGCAGTACTGCAGGTTAAATTTATTCCTGATGTCTGAAATAAATAATTAGGAATAATCTGAATTGGCGCTTTGCCTTATGCAAAACATGATGATTTGTATGAGATTTTTCTTGCATAAGGGAGTTTGCTAATCAACTTGCCAACGGCCTTAAGCAATAATTCAATAACGGTGGTGCGGTTATTAATGTCATTGGCAAAGGGGCGGTTTTTAAATAAAAAAACGGTAGATGAACGGCGTGGTTAACCTATTTCCTTTTCCTCTTTGAAGGGGCGGGCGTTATTTCGCCGGCGACCGGCAATGGCCAATCATGCCCCCCCGTCGGGATAAAAGGTCACTTGCGGCGCAGCCGGTGGTGAGGGGGAAAACAACGCCATCCGCTCGGCAAGCGGCGGCAACTGCGGTATGCTAAGCGGCTGAACAACAAACCAAACCGGGCTATACGGAGACACCCCAGCGTGGCGAATTCTTCTTCTCAACTTGAACTGTTGCGGTCAGTCGCCGACGGCATCGCGGCCCTGTTTTTCCCGAATGCGGAAGTGGTGATCCACGATTTGGCCGCCAACAAGATAGCCTACCTGGCGAACAACCTGTCGAAGCGCAAACCGGGCGACGACGCGGGGCTGGAAGATTTCACGTTTGATGGCGGCGCCAACGTGACCGGCCCCTACGAAAAGCTGAACTGGGACGGCAAAAAGATGCGCTCGGTGAGCATCGCCGCGCGCGACGAGCAGGGTAACCCCAGCTATCTGCTGTGCATCAACCTGAGCACCGCGATGTTCGAGGACGCCCGCAACGCGCTGGATATGTTCCTGTCGGTCACGCGATTGCAGCCGCAGCCGCAACAGCTGTTCAAAGACGACTGGCAAGAGAAGATCAATACCTTCCTGCATGACTGGCTGCGGCGCGAGAACGCTGCGCTCGGCGCGCTGAGCCGCGAACAGAAACGTCGGCTGGTCAGCGATCTCTATCATCAGGGGGCGTTCAAGGCCAAAAGCGCGGCGGACTATATCGCCAACGTGCTGTCGATGGGGCGCGCCACGGTGTACAAGCATCTGCGGGAATTGAAGCAAGAGTAAACGCGGCGGGAAAGGTGGAAGAAAGGGCGGCGCTGGCCGCCCCTTTTCGTTACCAGCGGTAGTTCACCGAAGCGATGACGCTGCGGCCGCTGCCGTAGAAGCAGGCGTACTCGCCGCTGCAGGATGAAACGTATTTCTTGTCCGTCAGGTTCTGCACGTTGAGCTGCAGCGCCGCACCGCGCAGCGCCGGCGAGGCCTGGCCGAGATCATATTTCACCATGGCGTCGTACAGCGTGTAGTGCGGCACATCGTACTGGCCGGTGGCGTCGGCCGGCGCATCGCCGATGTAACGCACGCCGCTGCCGACGGTCAGGCCGTTGAGCGCGCCGCTCAGGAAGCTGTAGCTGCCCCAGGCGGACGCCGCGTGGCGTGGAATGCCCGCCGGGCTGTGGCCGATTTCGTCCGCCGCGTTAGAGTCTTTGGTCACCACGTCGGTGTAGGTGTAGGCGGCGATCAGCTTGATCTCCGGCGTCGGCTGAGCGTGCACTTCCGCCTCAATCCCTTTGGATTTCACCTCACCGATCTGCTCGTAGGCGGAGGTGAGACGGTTGTAAGACGCCACATTGCGTTGGGTGATGTCGAACCAGGAAAGGGTCAGCAGGGTGTTGCCGCCCGGGATCTGGTACTTCACGCCCACCTCGGTTTGTTTGCCGGTGGTCGGCTTGAGCGGGTCGGCGCCCGGCGCGCTCGGGTACAGGTTAGGATCGAACGAGGTGCTGTAGCTGACGTACGGCGAAATGCCGTTGTCGAAGGCGTAGAGCAGGCCCGCACGGCCGGTGAACTGGGCATCATTGTAGGTCTGCTCTTTGCCGCCGCTGGTGCGATCGCGGGTGTTGACCTGCGACCAGTCCTGACGGCCGGACAGCAGCAGGTTCCAGTTATTCCACGCCAGCTGGTCCTGCAGATACACCCCGACCTGATTCAGCGTCTTCAAATCGCTGGAAGCCAGCGCCAGCGTGCTGCCATCGATGCTGGGGCGAACCGGGTTGGCCCAGTCGATCGGGTAATCGTTGCCGCGATCGCGATACATCTTCGAATCGATATGGCTGTAGCGGTAATCCAATCCGCCCAGCACCGTGTGCTTCACCTCGCCGGTGTCGAACAGGCCCTTCAGCTGGTTATCCACGCCAAACTCGTTGGTCATCTGCGTTTCATGCTGCGCCATGCGGGTGACGGTGTGGTCGTTGACCTTCGAGTTTACGTTATAAACCAGATATTTATAGTCCTCATCACGGTGGGTGAAACGCAGGTTCTGGGTAAACGACAGCGCATCGCTGAAGTTGTGCTCGAGGCTGTAGCCGATCGACGCCTGCTCGCGCCGCGACTTGTTGAAGCTGGGTTCGCTGATGTTGAAGTCATAGGGCACATAGCCCGCGCTGGTCGGGAACAGCGTGCCGGCGCGCGGCAGGAAGTTGCGCGATCCGGCTTTCGGATCGTTCTGGTAGCTGGTCAGCAGCGTAAAACTGGTGTCTTCGTTCGGCAGCCAGGTGAAGGCCGGGGCGATGGCCACCCGTTGCTGCTTGCTGTCTTTGACAAACTCATGTTCGGTTCTGGCGATACCGTTCAGGCGATAGAACAGGGTGTTGTCGTCGTTGAGTTTGCCGCCGAAGTCGAACGCCGTTTCCGCCAGATGACGGTTGCCGGTGCTGAATTTAACTTCGTGAATGCTCTGGGCAGTAGGGCGTTTGCTGGTCATCACCACCACGCCGCCGGGGCTGACCTGGCCGTAAAGCACGCCGGCCGGGCCGTGCACCATTTCCACGCGCTCCAGCAACCAAGGATCGATCTGCCCGGCGCCGCCGTTTTGGCTAGAGAGGCCAAAGTGCAGGCCGTCGAGCAGCTTGGGCGCGTAGCGGAAGCCGCGGCTGATCACTTCGTCATTGCGGTTGGAATTGCCGCGATAGGTGGTGATCACCCCGCTGGTGTAGTTCAAGGCGTCGGCGACCGACGCCGGTTCCTGGTCGTTCATTTGCTCGCGCGTCACCACCGAGATGGACTGCGGGGTTTTGCGCAGCGGGGCGGCGGTTTTGGTGCCGGCGGCGCTCTCTTTGGCGACGATCCCTTTGACGGGCGCGGTCACGCTGCTCTGCGCGTCGGCAGTCACCACCATCGTCTCGTCCGCCGCGGCAAAAGCGTTTTGCGCGAAGGGCAGTAGCGCCAGCGTCGCCCCCAGCAACAGCCGGTTGGCGGACATCGCCTCTGCGCTATCGTTTTCTATCCCTTTGTTTCTAATATTCATTATCTCTCCTGCATGCCTACTTTTGTGTGTAATGCCACCCTGATAAACCCCGCAATGCCGATGAATACGCTTTCCCTCGTCGACGCGGAGACGTCGCGTTTGCACGACGGCAAAAATCCGACAAATAGTATTGAAAATGATAATGAGTATCAATACGATTGTCAGGTTTTGTAAAAGTCACGCACGTTATGTAAGGGGCGCTATGGAGTTTTTGCCGGAAAAGAGGCCAGAACACGGCCATGAGGGATTGGCGGCGCACTGGCTGCGTGAGGCGGCGGCGGGGCAACCCGCATGGTGGCAGAAGGTTGCCGCTCATGGCACGCCTGTCGTCGACGCGCACGATGAACAGCACGTCAGAATGACCTGGCTATGGCGCGATCCTGCCGGCGACGAGCGGCTCTCGCCGATATGCCGGGTCTATGCCGATATCAACGGCATTACCGACCATCACAGCACGTCCCCCAGCAGCCTGAAAAGGCTCCCCGGCACCGACGTTTGGTACGGCGCGGCCGTTGTCGATCGCCGCTGGCGCGGCAGTTACAGCCTGATCCCGATTACAGCGCGGGATCTTCCTCCCGTCTTCAGCGACGACGAAACGTTGCGCGATCGCCAGCAGCGCGCCTGGTGGGTATCGCTGTTCTCGTTGGCGATCGCCGATCCGCTGAATCGCACCTCGCTGGGGCCGGCTTATCGCCCGCGCGCCGTTTCCCTGGCTCAGGGGCCGGACGCGGACGACCAAAGCGCCTGGCAGGCCGCCGATCGGCCGTTGGATGAAGCGCGGCTACAGCTTTTTCACTGGCACAGCGCACGGCTGGGCACCCGGCGGCGCGTGTGGCTGTATGCCGGCGGCGAGGCGGCGGACAACGCGAACCGCCCGCTGGTGCTGCTGCTCGACGGCCAGAACTGGATCGAAAGGCACGCATTGCTGCCGGTGATTGAGAATGAGACCGCAAAAGGGCATCTGCCGCCCGCGTGCTGGCTGCTGATCGATGCGATCGATGGCGAACACCGGGAAAACGAGCTGCCTTGCAACGCCGCCTTTTGGCAGGCGGTGATCGACGAACTGCTGCCGCAGGCGCAGCGGCGCGAACCGTTCAGCGAAGAGGGGGCGCGCACCGTGGTCGCCGGCCAGAGCTACGGCGGGCTGGCGGCGTTATACGCCGGCCTGCACTGGCCCGAGCGCTTCGGCCATGTGCTGAGCCAGTCCGGCTCCTTCTGGTGGCCCACGGTGCAATTCGTTACCCAGTTCGAAAAACGCCACGAGTTGGAGGAAGGCTGGTTGATACGCCAGGTTCGGCAGCGCGGCGCGACCGCGCCGACGCTCACCGTGATTCAGCAAGCCGGCGATCGGGAGGCGGACATCGAATTCGTCAATCGCCAGATGCACCAGGCGCTGACGGCGGCCGGGCATCGTGCCGACTACCGCGTGTATTCCGGCGGACATGACGCGCTCTGCTGGCGCGGCGGTCTGGTGGACGGCGTGCGCCGGCTGCTTTCCGCAATGAAGTAATCCCACATTTTGACAGACAGGTAAGGCAAATGACTCAGGAACAACAAAACCCGTTCGATGACGAAAGTCTCCGTTTCTCCGTGTTGGTCAACGCGCAACAGCAGTACTCGCTGTGGCCGCAGTTTGCCGATACGCCGCCGGGATGGCGCGTGTTGATGGGGCCAGCGTCGCGCGGTGAATGTATCGACTATATCGAAGCGCACTGGCAGGACATGCGGCCGGCGTCGTTGAAAGCGGCGGATGCGCCGCGTTAATCGCCGCACAGCCACATCGCTACATTCCGTTTGAGGAAAAGGACAGACACCATGTCAGAAACGCTTTCTTTGCCGGATACTCAGGTCGAGTATCGGGATTATCCGCTGGTTGCGGCGCAACCGGGGATCTGGATTGCCGACCAAATCGCGCTGCGGCGCAACAGCTTCGCCGTGGCGCACTACACCGAACTGCACGGCGATATCGATCGTTCGGCGCTGGAGCGCGCGATTCGCCAGGGGCTGGCGGAGGCGGATACGGTTCAGGCGCGCTTCTTTGAGGCGCAGGACGGCCAGCCGGTGCAACGTTTACCGCTGAACGCGGATCCCGCGCGGGTGCTGGCGCCGGAGTGGTTTGACTTCAGCGCGCGGCCAGACGCCGAGCAGGCGGCGCTGGCGCTGATGCACGACGATCTGGCGCAGGATCTGCCCGCGGACGGCGAGCGCCCGCTCTATCGCCATGCGGTGATCCGCATCAGCGCCGATCGCTGGTTCTGGTACCAGCGCTTTCATCATCTGACCCTGGACGGCTTCAGCTTCGAGGCCATCACCCGCCGGATCGCCGATATCTACCGCGCGCTGCGCCACGGGCTGTCGCCGTCGGCCTCGCCGTTTACCCCGTTCGGCAAGGTGGTGGAAGAGTTTCAGCAATGGCAAACGTCGCCCGCACGCCAGCGGGCGGCCGAATTCTGGCGGCAGCATCTGCGCGATCTGCCGTCGCCGCTGTCATTGGCGACGGAAAACCGCGAGGTCGAACCGGGCGCTCGGCCGCTCAAACAGGCGCTGGTGCTGCCGGAGTCGCTGTTTGACGAAGCGCTGCTCGATGCGGCGCTGCAGTCGTTGCAACCGGCCGATATCGTCACGGCGGCGCTGGCGATGTATCTGGCGCGCATGAGCGGCGAAACCCGGCTCTCCATCGGTTTTCCTTTCATGCGCCGCATGGGCTCGCAGGCGCTGGCGGCGATCGGCCCGGTGGTTAACGTGCTGCCGCTGCTGCTGAACGTGACGCCGGAGATGTCGCTGGCGGACGTCTGCCAGGCCACCGCGGCGGAAATCAAACAGGTGCGGCGCCATCAACGCTATGAGGCGGAGCAGATCAAACGCGATCTCGGCCTGGTCGGCGGCCATCAGGAGCTGTACGGCCCGGTGGTCAACGTCAAGGTTTACCACAGCGCCTTGTCCTTCGACGGTCAAGCGGCCGTTACCCATACGCTGGCGATGGGGCCGGTCGACGACCTCGAGTTTGAGATCGGTTTTCGAAGCGGCGTGCTGACGCTGTCGTTGGTGGCCAACCCGGCCAAATACGCGCCGCGCACCTTGCAAGGCCATGCGGAGCGCATTGGCCATTGGCTGCAGCAACTGGCGCGGCGGCCGCATCAGCCTAACGGTCAACTGGCGCTGGTCAGCGAAGGGGAGCTGCGCCAACTCGCGGCCTGGGGGCGCGGCGCTGAGCTGACGCCGCCGGCGGGCATGGTGTCGATCATGGACGCTTTCCAGCGTCAGGTTGAGCGACAGCCCGAGGCGTTGGCGGTGACCTGCGGCGATGTGCGCCTCAGCTACCGTCAACTCAGTGAACGGGTGATGCAACTGGGGCGCGTGCTGATCGAAAGCGGCATCGGCGCCGAAGACGTGGTCGCCATCGGCATTCCGCGCTCGGTGGACACGCTGGTCGCGCTGTTTGGCGTGTTGGCCAGCGGCGCGGCCTATATGCCGCTCGATCTGGATTATCCGCGTGAACGTCTGGCGCTGATGTGCGACGACGCGCGGCCGGTGATGCTGCTGACCCACAGCGACACGCGGGCCAACATGCCGGATCTGCCGCAGATCATGTGCCTCGATGAGGCGCAATGCCGGGCGCGCTGCGCGGCCGCCGAGGCCGCGCCGATATCGGACGAAGAGCGGCGCGCGCCGCTGAACGAGGCGCATCTGGCCTACATGATTTACACCTCCGGTTCGACCGGCAAACCCAAGGGCGTGATGTCCACGCACCGCGGGCTGCTGAACCTGTTCTTGTCGCATCAGGCCTCGCTGTTCGGCCCGGCGATTGAAAAATTCCAGGCTCGCCGCGGGCGGCGTCTGCGCGCCGGGCATACCGCTTCGTTCTCTTTCGACTCCTCCTGGGAGCCGCTGTTCTGCATGATGATGGGCAGCGAACTGGTTATCTTCGATGAAGAGCTGCGCCGCGACCCCTGGGCGCTGCTCGAACAAACCCAACAGACCCCGATCGATCTGCTGGACATCACGCCGTCGTTCCTCTCGCAGTTGGTGGATTGCGGCCTGCTGAAGGGACAGTTCCCGCTGCCGGCGTTCGTGATGATCGGCGGCGAGGCGGCGACGCCGACGCTGTGGAACCTGATGCGGCAGCATCCGGAAGTCGAGATCCATAACTATTACGGCCCGTCCGAATACACCGTCGATACCCTCGGCGCGCCGGTCACGGCCGCAGACCAGCCGGTGATCGGGCGCCCCCTGGCCAATACCGAAGTCTGGCTGCTCGACAGTCGCCTGCAGCCGGTGCCGATCGGCGCGGCGGGGGAACTGTACATTTCAGGCAAGGGCATCGCGCGCGGTTACCTGCGCCGCCCGGATCTGACGGCGGCGCGCTTTGTCGCCAATCCGTTCGTCGACGGTGAGGTGATGTACCGCAGCGGCGATCTGATGCGTTGGAGCGCGGACGGCCAGCTGGTGTTCATTGGCCGTACCGATCACCAAATCAAAGTGCGCGGCTTCCGCGTCGAACTGGGTGAAGTGGAGAGCGCACTGGCTGCCTTGCCGGACGTGGGGCGGGCGGTGGTGATCGCCGAGCCGATCGGCGCCACCTATCGTCTGATCGGTTACTGCTCGGTGCAGGATGACGCGCGGCGCGCCTTACCCGCGCTGCAGAGCGAGCTGCTGGGGCAGTTGGCGCAGCGTCTGCCGGATTACATGGTGCCGGCGATCCTGGTGGTGATGCCGGAGCTGCCGCTTAACGTTAACGGCAAGATTGACCGTCAGGCGCTGCCCAAACCGCAGGAGACGCTGGCGCAAAGCCTGCGCGAGCCGGCCACCGAGCAGGAAAGGCTGATTTGCCGCGCCATGGCCCAGCTGTTGGGGATGGAGCGCGTCGGCGCCGACGACGATTTCTTCGCGCTCGGCGGCGACAGCATCTCGGCGATGGGGCTGGGCACCGCCCTGCGGCGCAACGGGTATCTGCTGCGGCCGCGTGAGATCTTCGCGCTGCACACCCCCGCGCGCATGGCGCAGGCGATGCAGCCGCTGGCCGTTGGATCTCAGGCCGCGCGCAGCGTGCAGCAAGGCCCGATCGACGGGCTGCCGATCCTGCACTGGTTTGCCGAGACGGGCGACATGCATCGTCTCTTCGCGCACGGCGTTTTCCTGCGCGTGCCTGCCGAATTGCAACCGGCACAGCTGCGTTATGCGTTGGAACAGCTGCGTACGGCACACCCGGCGCTGGGCGCGCGGATCCGCGACGGCCAGTTGGTGATTGAAACCGCCGCCGCCGGTGAATTGATGCAGCGTCATCCCGTATCCGGCGATCTGGAAACCGCGGCGGAACAGGCGTTTGATGCCGCGCTGGCGCGCCTCAATCCGGCCGAGGGCAGCATGATGCAGGCCATCTTGTTGCAGCGTGACGGGCAGAGCCTCGGGCTGGTGCTGGCGATCCACCACCTGGTGGTTGACGGCGTTTCCTGGCGCATCCTGCTCGACGAACTGCGGCAAGCGGCCGACAGCGCCATGCAGGGGCAGCCGATCGCGCTGCCGCCGGAGGAAACCTCGCTCTATGAGTGGTCCGCGCGTTTACGGGCCGACGCCGAACGCCGGGAAACCGAGCTGCCGTTCTGGCGGCAGATGCTGGCGGACGGCGTGCCGCGCTTGGGGCAACGCGCGCTGGATCCGCAGACCGATCGTCTCGCTTCGGTGAGCGAACGGCGCACGCTGCTCGACAGCCGGCTGACCGCCGCGCTGCTGGGCGCCTTGCCGCAGGGATACCGCGCTCAGGTCGAAGAGATCATGCTGTGCGCGCTGGCGCTGGCCTGCCGGCGTCATTTCCAGGCCGCTTCGCTGCGTTTTTCGCTGGAGTCGCACGGCCGCGCCGAACTGGACGATAGCCTCGATCTGGCGCGCACCGTCGGGTGGCTGACGGCGGAGTACCCGCTGTGCATCGAACTGCATGACGCCGAACACCACGAGGCCGTGCGCGCGGTGAAACGGGTGACGCGCGCGGTGGCCGATCGCGGCATCGGCTATGGTCAACTGCGCTATTTGCATCCGCAGCGTGACGAACTGGCCGCGCTGGCGCAGCGCAATGCGCCGGAGATTTTGTTCAACTACCTCGGGCGCTTCGGCCAGGATGAGGGACACTGGACGCCGCAGCGCAGCCGGACCCGTTTCCGCGACGCCTTCGCCGTGGCGCAGGATGCTCAGCAGGCGCTGTGTTACGGGCTGGAAGTGAACATCTTTGTCGAAGAGCGGCGCGACGGCGCGTGTCTGGCGATCAACTGGAGCTGGCTGGAGGGGATTTTCAGCGCGAGCGACATCGAGGCGCTGCATAGGGGCATCGAGCAGGCCGTGCGTGCGCTGTGCGAGTTTGCCGAACGGCATCCCGAACGCGCAGCGGCAACGTTGACGGCGGCCGAGATCGCCCAACCGAACGTCGACGATGAAACGCTGCGCGCCTGGGAGCGGGAGTATGGGCCGTTGGCCGATGCGCTGCCGCTGTTGCCCTTGCAGCACGGCTTGCTGTTCCATGCCCAGACGGCGCAGCAGGGCGGCAGTTATAACTCGCTGACGCGCCTGAGCCTCTGCGGCGAACTGGATACGCCACGGCTCCAGCAGGCGCTGGATGCGGTGATCCGCCGCCATCCGCAGCTGGCCGCCCGGTTCAACCGCGAGGGCGAACCGCTGCAGCTGATACCGCAGGAAAGCCATTGGCCGCTGGACAGCCTCAGGCTGCCGCCGCTGTCCGCCGAACAAGAAATGCAGGCGCTGAATGAGCTGGAGCAGAAAGAGCTGCAGCGCGATCTGTTTAACCAGCCGGGCGCGATGCTGCATGCGCTGTGGGTCAAACACGGCGAGAGCGAACGCTGCACGCTGTTCCTCAATGCCCATCACCTGATCGTCGATGGCTGGTCGACGCCGGTGGTGCTCAACGATCTGATGCTCGCATTACGTGAAGGGATAACGGCGTTGCCGCCGCTGCGTTCGAACTATGCCGATATCGTGCGCCGCCTGGCCGCGCGGGATGCCGACGCCTCGCGCCGCATCTGGCGCGAGACGCTGCAGGACGTGCGGCCAACGCTGCTGTTTGGCGAGACGCAGGACGACCGCGTGTTTAAGCTGGAAATGACGCTGCCGCCGGCGGAGGAACAGCGTTTGCTGACCCTGTGCCGCGAACGCGGGCTGACGCTCAATACCGTGATGCAGGGCATCTGGGCGCTGCAGCTGGCCGGCTGTTGCGGCCATCAGGACGTGGTGTTCGGCTCGCCGGTTTCCGGGCGGTTTGGCCATATCGACGGCGTGGAAGAGCACGTTGGCCTGTTCAGCAACACGCTGCCGGTACGCGTACGGCTGGAAAACGGCCGGCCGTTGACGGAACAGCTGACCGCTCTGCAACACCGGCAGATTGAACTGCTGGAGCACGACGATTTGGGATTGGGTGAGATCCAGCACCTGGCTGGCGCAGGCACGCTGTTCGATACGCTGTTGGTGGTGGAGAACTACCCGGACAACGACGCCTTGCTCGGCGGCACAGGTTCCCTGCGCTGCGACGCCATCCGCAACAAAGGCTATACCCACTATCCGCTGACGTTGCTGGTGCTGCCGGGCGAGCGTCTGCGTCTGCTGATGGAGTACCGCGACTCGGTGCCGCAGCCTGAACGCTTCGCCGCGCGGCTGATGGCGCTGCTGCAACAATGGATTGCGCAACCGGATCTGCCGTTGCCGCGCTGGCAATTGCAAACCCCGCAGGAACAGGCGTTGATCGCGGCGGTCAACCGCACCGCCCAGGCGGTAGCGGACACCACCTTGCATCAGGCGATCGCCGATCAAGCGCGGCGCACGCCCGAACGCATCGCGTTGCAGGATGCCGGGCACACCCTCAGCTACCGTGACATGCAGCGCCAGGCCGCGCTGTTGGCCGAACGGCTGACGGCGGCGGGCATTCAGCCGGGCGATATCGTCGCGGTGGCGTTGCCGCGTTCCGTGCGCCTCAGCCTAGCGCTGACGGCGATTGTGCAAACCGGCGCCGCCTGGCTGCCGCTGGATACCGGTTACCCGGATGAGCGTCTGGCCTACATGGTGGCAGACGCCAACCCACGGCTGATTATCACCGAGAGCGCCTTGGATGCCCGTTTTGCCGCGCTGGCGCCGACGTTGCGGTTCGATGCGCTGGACGACAGCGGGCGCGAACCGATGCAGCGCGCACCGGCGGGGAACGGCGATTATCCCGCCTACGTCCTGTATACCTCTGGCTCTACCGGGCGGCCGAAAGGGGTGGTGGTGAACCACCGGGCGATCGTCAACCGTCTGTTCTGGATGCAGCATGAGTATTCGCTCGATGCGCAGGACGTGGTATTGCAGAAAACGCCGTGCAGCTTCGATGTTTCCGTCTGGGAGTTCTTCTGGCCGCTGATGGTCGGCGCGCGCCTGGTGATGGCGCCGCCGGAGGCGCACCGCGATCCGCAGGCGCTGACGACGTTGATCGACGACTATGGCGTAACCACGCTGCATTTCGTTCCGTCCATGTTGGCTATCTGGGTTGAGGCGCTGAACGAACGTGCGCCGCAGCGCGCCGCCGCCAGCCTGAAATGCGTGTTCTGCAGCGGTGAGGCGTTGTCGTGTGAACTGGCATCCCGCTACCAGGCGTTGGTCGCCGCGCCGCTGCATAACCTGTATGGCCCGACGGAGGCGGCGGTTGATGTCACCTATCAACCGGCGTCCGGCGAGGCATTGGCGGCGGTGAGCGGCGCCGGCGTGCCGATCGGCAAACCGGTCTGGAACACCCAACTGAGCATTCTCGACGCCATGCTGCGACCGGTGCCCGTCGGCTGCGCCGGCGATCTCTACCTGCGCGGCATTCAGCTGGCCGACGGCTATCTGCATCGGCCGGGATTGACGGCGCAGCGGTTTGTCGCCGATCCCGCCGGCAACGGGGCGCGCATGTATCGCACCGGCGATATCGCCCGCTGGCTGGAAGACGGCAGCGTCGAGTATTTGGGGCGCAGCGACGATCAGCTGAAGATCCGCGGCCAGCGCATCGAACTGGGCGAAATCGAACAGGCGCTGCTGGCGCAGCCGGGAGTAGCGCAGGCGGCGGTGCACGCCATCGAACTGGGTGAGGGCGCGACGGGGCTGGGCGGCGCCGATATGCGGCAGTTGGTTGCCTGGCTGATCGCTCAGCCGGGCGTGACGCTGGATACCGCCGTCCTGCATCAGGCGCTGGAGGCGCGTTTGCCGGCGCACATGATGCCGGTCAGCTATGTCATGACCGACAGCTTCCCGCTCAGTGCCAGCGGCAAGCTGGATCGCAAGGCGTTGCCTCGGCCGCAGCTGAGCCCGCAGAGCGGCCGCGTGCCGCACAGCGACAGCGAGCGCCTGCTGGCGGCGCTGTTCAGCGAACTGCTGGGGCGCGAGACGGTGTATGCCGACGACGACTTCTTCGCGTTGGGCGGCCACTCGCTGCTGGCGATGCGCCTGGCGGCGGAGCTGCGTCGGCGCGTCACCCGGCCGTTGAGCGTCGGGCAGATCATGTTCGCCCGCAGTCTGGAGAAAATGGCGCACCTGCTCGATGACGCGCAGGCCGCCGGCTCGGCCGAGAGCCGTGGCGTCGGCGAGTGCCTGCAGCTGCGGGCGGGCCAAGGCCCGGCGCTGTTCTGCCTGCATCCGGCTTCCGGTTTCGCCTGGCAGTACTCGGGGCTGAGCCGGTATCTGCCGGGGAGTTACCCGATCATCGGTCTGCAATCGCCAAGACCGGACGGCGTCATCGCCACCTGCGAGGACATTGAGCAGATGGTCGATCGTCATCTCGCCACTCTGCGCCGCCTGCAGCCACAGGGGCCTTACTACCTGCTGGGCTATTCGCTCGGCGGCACGCTGGCGCATTCGATGGCCGCGCGTCTGCAGCAGCAGGGTGAAGAGGTGGCGTTCCTCGGCATGCTGGATACCTATCCGCCGGAAGGCCAGGACTGGACCGGCCCCACCGAGGAAGAGGCGCAGAAGGAGGTGGCGCAGGAACAGGCCGAGTTTATGGCGGAAGATCATGGCGATCCGGCGCTGATGGCGGAGAAGGCGGCGATGTTCGACAGCATCGTCGCCAACTATCGTGACGCGGTGCGCCTTCTTTCTCAGGCGCGCAGTCAGCGTTTCCACGGCACGGCGACGCTGTTTGTCGCCGACCGGACGCTGCCGCCATTGATGGACATCAACGCCGTGTGGGCGCCGTATCTGGATCGGCTGATCTGTCATCACCAAGGCTGCGAGCACGCGGACATTCTGTCGCCGGCCTCGCTGGAGACGCTAGGACCGCTATTGCATTCGCTGCTGACGCGGCAATACGGGTTGGTATAACGCAACCGGGCCGGGGCGTGCGCCACGGCCCGTACTAAAACATGATATGCAGGACACTATGGCCAGACCTTCTTTTTTTCTTGATTTCAGTTTGCTGAGAAGCAATGCGCATTTTCGTGCGATTTTCTGCGCCCGCATGCTGTCGGTGTTTTCACTCGGCATGCTGGCGGTGGGGGTGCCGATTCAGATCCAGGCGATGACCGGCTCCACGTTGCAGGTGGGCGTGGCGGTGGCGCTGGACGGGGTAGGCATGTTTATCGGCCTGATGTTGGGCGGGGTGCTCGCCGATCGCTACGATCGCCGCAAGCTGATCCTGTTCGCGCGCGGCACCTGCGGGCTGGGCTTTGTCGCCCTGAGTCTGAACGCCTTCGCGCCGGCCCCGTCGCTGTGGGCGCTCTACCTGCTGGCTGCCTGGGACGGGTTCTTCGGCGCGCTCGGCATGACGGCGCTGATGGCGGTGATCCCGCTGCTGGTCGGGCGCGAAAACCTGGCGGCGGCGGGGGCCTTGAGCATGGTGACGGTGCGCATCGGCGCGATCCTGGCGCCGGCGCTGGGGGGGATCATCATCGTGTTCGGCGGCGTCGGTCTCGCCTTCGCCGTCGCGGCGGCAGGGACGCTGGGCACCCTGGTCCCGCTGGTGCGCTTGCCGACGTTGCTGCCGCAGCAGCAGGAGCCGGAACACCCGCTGCGCGCGCTCGCCAGCGGCTTCCAGTTTGTCTGGCGCAATAAGGTGGTCGGCTCGGTGGTGCTGCTGGGGATGCTGATGAGCATCGTCGGCGCCGTCAGGGTGCTGTTCCCGGCGTTGGCGCAGGACGCTTACCACGTCGGCGCGTCCTCTATCGGCCTGATGTACTCCGCGGTGCCGCTCGGTGCGATGCTGGGCGCGCTGACCAGCGGCTGGGTGGGGCGTTTCTCTCGCCCTGGCGTGCTGATCCTGATCGCCGCTATCGTCGCGTTTACCGCCATCGCGTCACTGGGGCTGTTCAGCCATCTGGCGCCGGCGCTGCTGGCGCTGGTGTGTTACGGCTACGCCAATGCTATCGCCTCACTTCTGCAGTTCATGCTGATCCAGAGCAATACGCCGGATCATCTGCTGGGGCGGGTGAACAGCCTCGGCACCGCGCAGGACGTGACCGGCGATTCGATCGGCGCGCTGGGGCTCGGCGTACTGGGCAGGGTGTTCACACCATTGATGAGCGTGCTGTCGTTTGGCGCACTCGCCGCTGTGCTCGGCGTGCTGGTGGCCTTCAGCGTGCGCATGCTGCGCCAGTGCCGGCCGGCGGACGCGTTGGTCGAGCACGATGAGCCGGCTCCGGCAACCTCAGCGGCGGCGGACAACTAACCCCTCACGGCGCTGGCTGTTCCGGCCGGTGCCGCTCCCCCCAGTCGCACATCATGTCGATCACCGGGATCAGCGAACGCCCGCGCTCGGACAGGCTGTACTCCACCTTGGGCGGGATCTGCGGATACTCCTTCCTCACCACTAGCCGGTCTTTTTCCAGCTCTTTCAACGTCGAGCTCAGCGTCTTGTACGAAATGGTACCGATGCAGCGCTGCAGTTCGTTGAACCGCAATACCGGCTTATACAAGGCCAGCCAGTAGAGAATAATCATTTTGTATTTACCGTTGATCACCGACAGGGTGTAGCCATAACCGGTGTCTTCAAGGCTGATGCCCGTAGGGCTGCAGTGGGATTCGGCGGCCATTTACACTTTCTCCAGGGTAAGTATGTGTCGTGAGTGTGCGTATTTTACATTCTGTCAGCATACCCTAAGATGCGTCGAAACACCTGACTGGAGAGATCAGTATGAAAACGTTGGTGGTAGTGACACATCCCGATATGGCGAACTCGGTGGTCAACAAACGTTGGCTGGAGGAACTGCGCCGCTATCCGGCGCTGTATACCGTGCACGAACTGCATCAGGCCTATCCGGACTGGCAGATCGACGTCGCCAAAGAACAGCAGTTGATTGAAGCGCATGACAACATCGTGCTGCAGTTCCCCATTTACTGGTTCAGCAGCCCGCCGCTGCTGAAAAAATGGCTGGACGACGTGCTCACCTACGGCTGGGCCTACGGTTCCCGCAGCGGCTATAAGATGCAGAACAAGAAACTGGCGCTGGCGGTCACGGCGGGCGTACGCGCAGAAGATTACGCGCGCGCAGGGCGTTATCGCTACTCGCTGGAGGAGATCTTCCGGCCGTTTGAAGTGACCGCCGATTACGTGCGGGCCGACTATGCTTCGTTCTTTGCCTTTTACGGCAAGGAAGCCGCTTCGGACGGGACGGCAGAGCAGGTTCAGCAGCACGAGTTGGACAGCAGCGCGCAGGGCTATCGGGCATTTCTCGCCGCCCTGAATTAACGAGACTCCCCGGATGCGCCTGATAGTGCTGTTGCGAATGTCCGGGGAGGAATATGATTGCCGTATCCTTTGACTCGCCGGTGATAACCCCATGCCTTCAGTCGAAACGTTTATTGCTTTTCTTGTTGCACTTACCCTTCTGGAACTGTCTCCTGGACCGGACATGATGCTCACGTTGGCCCGAGGTATCGGCCAAGGCCGCCGTATCGCGCTGCTCAATGTTTTCGGCATGGTTTTTGTCGCCGGTATGGTGCAGGTTTCCATGCTGGTGCTCGGCCTCGCCACGCTGCTGCATGCTTATCCGCTGGCGTTGGACGTATTGCGTTGGGTTGGGGCCGCCTATCTGGTCTGGCTGGGGATAAAAATGCTGAAGGTAAGCCGGCAGCGTTCCGATGCCGTGCGAAAACCCCGGATGATGACCGAGTGGCAGGCGGTGAAAGAAGGAGCGATTAACAGCCTGACCAACCCTAAGTCGCTGCTGTTCATGTTTGCTTTCCTCCCGCAGTTTGTTAACCCTGAAACCGGGCCGGTTTGGCTGCAATTGCTCGTTTTAGGTTCCATTCAGAAGCTGGCCGGGATCCTTTCGCTGGGTTCTGTCGCTATGGCCTCCGGCACCGTGGGACAATGGCTCGCCCGCAATCCCCGGTTGTTGGTGTGGCAGCAGAGATTCACGGGCTTGGTCATGATGGGATTGGGCGCCAAACTCCTCCTCGGGGGCGGCGCTGCGTCAGCGCCGCGATAAGGGGAGCGGCTCGCGCTATTTCAGGTGAATGCTAAAACCGTCTTGCCCCGGCGCGAGATGCGCTTTCAGCGTCAGCTGCGGGATCAGGTAGTCACCGGCGTTCTGCCGCCGAAACGGAATCGGCTCGGTGTGCCACAGATTATCGAGCCGCTGTCCGAGCTGCTCGCACAGGGTGGCGAAGCGCGTCTCGTCGGTCTTTCCGGCGCGATAGGTGACGAACGGCGGCAACACCTCGAACCCCGGGTAATGCAGCATGCCATGCTGGATAGGAAACAGAATATCGTCGATCGGCCCGTTGATACCGCGCGGGGCGTAATGGGATTCCCACCCGCCGGCGCTGACGATCAGCATCGCCCGTTTGCCCGCCAACATACCCTCGCCGTAACGGTCGCCCCAATGCGTATCGGAATGCTCACCGACGCCATAGGCAAAACCATAGGCATAGACACGATCGAACCAGCCTTTCAGAATCGCCGGCATCGAGAACCACCACAGTGGAAACTGCAGCAGCACCGCGTCCGCCCAGCGCAGCTTTTGCTGTTCCCGTTCGATGTCGGCGCTCTGCACGCCGTTGGCGAACGCGCGCTGGGAATCCAGCGAAGGAACGAAACGGGGCCCTGATGCGCCTTCCAGGCTGTCGTCGGCGTCGATCGCCGCTTTCCACTTCATAGCGTACAGATCGGACACCTGTACCTGATGGCCGGACTGCGTCAGACGCTCAACGGCGAAGTTTTTCAGTGAGCCGGTCAGCGACTGTGGCTCCGGGTGGGCGTAAACAATCAGCACATTCATAACAACGCTCCTTGGGGTGAGAGCTGCAGGTTAGGGCGTCGCAAGGTATATTAGAAATGAATTACCGTTATCACAGGTATAACCATGAATAATTTAAGGCGGCTGGATCTCAACCTGCTGGTGACGCTCGACGCGCTGCTGGCGGAGCACAACGTCACGCGCGCGGCGCAGCGGCTCAATTTCTCTCAGCCGGCGGTCAGCGTGCATCTCGCCAAACTGCGGGCGATCTTTGACGATCCTCTGCTGTTGCCCGGCCCGCGCGGCATGCGTCCGACTGCCAGAGCGGAGCAACTGCGGGAACCGCTGCGTCAGGCGTTGGCGGCGCTTGAGTTGGCGGTGACGCCGGCCACGCCGTTCGATCCCGCCGTGGCGACCGATACCTGGCGTGCGGCCGCCTTCGACTACGGCGAATCCACCATCGTCCTGCCGGCGCTGAACGGTTTGCGTACGGCGGCGCCCGGCACCCGGCTGGCGGTGCTGGAGATCGCGCCGTCACGCATCGCCAAACTGGCGGAACAGGGAGAGATCGATCTGGCGTTTCACACCCGCGAAGGGGCGCCGCCCGGTCTGCGTCAGCGCACGCTGTTCAGTGAACGCTATGTGCTGGTGGGCAGAGTCGGTCACCCTAAGCTGCATGAAAACCTGACGCTGGAGCAATTTTGCCGATTGGAGCAGGTGATGGTCTCACCGGACGGCGGCGGGTTCTACGGCATCACCGATCGGGCGCTGGCGGACGTGGGGCTGACGCGGCGCGTGGTGCTTTCCGTGCCGCATTTTCTCTTCGTTATCTCGGTGCTGACGCAGTCCGATTTGGTGGCGATGCTGCCGGAGCGGCTGGTGCGCAACCAGCCTTTATTGCAACAGCTCGAGCCGCCGCTGGCGGTGCCGGGTTTTGAAATGACCATGCTGTGGCACGAACGATCGCATCGGGATCCCGCGCACCGGTGGCTGCGCGAACATATCGTGCGGTCAGTGTGAGCGGGTTAAACTGCGCGGGAAATTACATGAACAGGAAGCGGTCGGCCAGCGGAACGCCACGCTCAAGGCGCGGTGGCAGCGCGTCGTCGCGATCGTCAGGCTGAGCAGCCTGCGGCGCGGCGTCTTCGGCTTTTTCAATCATCAGCTCGCCGAGCAGGGCCAGAAAACGAGTGAGCTTTTGCATATTCCCTCCGGATCGTTGATTACGTTGAGAGTGATAGTAATCGCCGCTAAACCGAATGGGAAAAACTTAAAACTCATATCCTAAGAACCGGATCGCATATCGCGTAACCGGGCGACGGTTGCCCATCGCCCGATGGATGGCTTAGAAGGTGACGTTAACCTTGGCCCACAGGGTGCGGCCCGGTTCATTCACCGCGCTGTTGGCCGAATAGCCGAAGGCGCTGTTGCCCGCCAGGTTGAGGTGCTCGCTGTAGGTCTTGTTCAGGATATTATCCAGACCGGCGCTCAGCTTGACGTTTTTATTCACCTTGTAGGCGGCGTTGGCGGAGAGCACGCCGAAGCCGGCGCTTTCGGCAAAGTCTTTGCCTACTACGTTGCCTTCGTTGATCGCCACGCGGTGCTGGCCGCTGACCAGTCGCCACAGGCCGGTGCCGCTCCAGTCGCCGTACTCATAGGTCAGCCCCAAGCGTGCCTCCAGCGGCGGGATCTGAGGCAGCGGGCGGCCGTCGCTGGCGTTTTTCCCCCAGGAGTAGGCCAGGCTGGCGTCGGTTTTCCAGTGCTCGCTCAGTTGATAACCCATGCCCATTTCGCCGCCCATGATGTTGGCGTTGACGTTATCGGCCTGGCTGAGACGCGCATTGTGCGGATCGTATTTGAACAGGATGAAATCATCGACGCGGCCCACATACGCGGAGACCCAGCCGTTGAAGCGCTTGCCGTTGTACTGCGCGCCAATGTCGAGCTGCGTGGTTTTCTCGCTCTTGACGCTGGAGAACGGATCCTTGCTGCCGTTCGGACCCAGCTTCGGCGAGAACAGCTCCCAGTAATCCGGGAAGCGCTCGGTATAGCCGACGCCGGCATACAGCATCAGCGGCAGCTCGGCCAGCGTATGCTCCAGGCGCATAAAGCCGCTCGGCAGGGTGTCTGAACGTTCCCCGTCGCTGCCGCTGCGGAAGTTCTCCACCAGGGTGCGATCGAGACGCGCGCCGCCGATCAGCTTATCCTGCTCGCTGGTGGACCACGTCAGCTCGCCGAAGGCGCCGTAGCTGTTGAACTGGGCGTCTTTTTCCCAGCTGCCGCGGCTCATGCTGCGGTGGGTATTGGTCTGCGTGTCCAGGCCGCTTTCAAGCTTCACGTCCTGCCACTGCCAGGTGCCCATCACGCGGCCGCCGACGGTGCGGCGATCGAGCTGCATCGTCATGCCGGAAGACATCATGTGCCCGCCGTGGCCCCCCATGCTCATGCCGCCATGCCCACCGTGGCCACCCATGCCGCCGCTGCCCGGTGAACGCAGGGTCACGTTGTCCATCACGTGGTTGGCGTAGTTGTAGTAGACCTGCGCTTCCAACTTATCCAGCACCTCGCCGATGTTGGATTTCTCCACCCGCATGCCCAGGCTTTCGCGTTTGAACTGCGAACCGTCCATGCTGCGGCCGGCATAGCGCGCTTCGCCGTTGCCGCGCCCCATCGTCACTTCCAGCAGCGTGTCGGCATCCGGTGTCCAGCCGAGCGCCAGATCGCCGTTCCATTTGTCCCAGCGCGATGGCACGCGCGTATTCGTTCCGTCCTGGTAATCGTTGGCGCGCGACTTGTTGGCCATCACCCGCAGGTAACCTTGCTCGGCGCCGAGGCTGGCGTCGACATTCTCGTCCCAGCGGCCATTGGAGCCGGTCAGCACGCTGGCGTTGCCCTTGATGCCCGGCTTGTCGAAGCGCGGACGTTCACGTTCGAAACGCACCGTGCCCGCCGACGAACCCGGCCCCCACAGCACCGTCTGCGGCCCTTTGGTAATGGTCAGCAGATCGAAGCTTTCCGGCGAGATGTAAGAGGTGGGCGCATCCATTCTCGATGGGCAGGCGCCGAGCATCTCCGAACCGTCAGTGAGAATTTTCAGCCGCGAACCGAACATGCCGCGAAATACCGGATCGCCGTTGGTGCCGCCGTTGCGGATCTGCGAAAAACCGGGGATGGTTTTCAGATAGTCCGAACCGTCGCTGGCGGGCACCGGCTGACGCGGGGTTTTTGGTGACGTCACGATGGTCAGCGGAGAGTAGAGCGGTGCGGTGACAGTGATCACGTCGCCATCATTAACCTGTGCGTCGGTAGGGTGCTGATGCGCCTGCGCCGCGTGGCCGGCCAGCAGGAACAGCGGCATGGAGGTGGTGATGGCGCGGGTGACGGCGTTCTTTTTATAAGCGGGTTTAAACATCATCTTTCCTTAAGCTAACTTTTTTCCATTATTCTCCGGCGATTTATTCAGGCGTGGGGATGCCTGGCGAAAATCACCATCGGAAAATACGGGGGTTAATTCCCTCAACGTGGAAATAACCGGGCTAATAATGTCGTCTCAATGCATAACCATTGGGCGTATTAATTCCGCCATGTTGAAACGATCAACGGCAATACAGAAACGGCAATGGGGTATTGTTAAATCAGAGGAAAGAGACGGGCGGCGCGCGCGGCTGTAATTCGGTATGAACGACGTGGGCAAACAGGGGAACGAGATAATGAGTCGGCGGCGGGCGCGAGGCCAGAGATTGAGACCAGAACAGCGGGGCGTGGCTCACGTCCAGCAGCGGCGCGTGCAGCAACAGCACGCAGTAGCCGCAGGCGCTGTCGTCCATCATCATCGCCATGTTGTGGTGGCCGCCGCCGTGCTGCATCATCGGCGATGCGGCCTTTTCCGGCGCGGCCGGCGGCGAATGCATCTCATGATGCATCGGCATCGCCATGCCGCAGTCCGCCATGACGGTCGTTTCAGCACTTCCGGCGCGCGCATGCTCCAGGGATCGCGAGACCACCGGCGCAATGAACAACATCAGAATGGCGAACATCCCTAACCAGGCGGCGGCCCGGTTACGTGATGCAGGGGGCTGAATTAACGACACAATCAACCTAAAAAAGGGTTAACACAGGGGAGGGAATTGTACTGGTTTATGTCGAAATGTTAAAACCTTTTATTTCTGGTCAACGCTCTGTTGATGAATATATTATCGGATAAGCGCTTTAATTCTGACCAAAGGCTATTTTCTTACGCCAATAACGTGACGGGGACAATATTAATGACGGAAAAACTGACGAGCACGATTATTCCGCTTTATGACGATCTGGCTGGCGCAGAGGAGTGAGTAACAATGTCACGGGCGAGTTCACCGGAACCCGCCCGTAACCTTACTTCGCGCTGACGCGCCAGACAGTGTTGCCGACGTCATCCGCAACCAGCAAAGCGCCGGTCTTATCGACAGCCAACCCCACAGGGGCGCCATAGAGTTCCTTCTCATCATCGGAGACAAAACCTGTCACCACGGCCTTGAGCTTGCCGACCGGTTTGCCTTGCTCAAACGCCACATAGCTGACCCGGTAGCCGTTCAGCGGCGAACGATCCCAACTGCCGTGTTCGCTGATAAAGGCGCCGCCGTGATAGTCGGCCGGCAGAGCGCTCGCGGTGTAGAACAGCAGCCCCAGCGGCGCGACGTGCGAGCTGAGCGCGTAATCCGGCTTGATGGCTTTCGCCACCAGGTCCGGCCGCGGCGGCTGTACCCGTCGATCGACGTGCTGGCCGAAATAGCTGTAAGGCCAGCCGTAGAAACCGCCGTCTTGCACCGAGGTCAGGTAGTCCGGCACCAGATCGGCGCCGATTTCGTCACGCTCGTTGACAATCGCCCACAGCTTGCCGCTTTGCGGCTCCCACTGCAGCCCGGTCGGGTTGCGCAGGCCGCTGGCGAAGATGCGGCTGGCGCCGGAGGCGGTGTCCACTTCCAGCACGGCGGCGCGCCGGTACTCTACGGCCAGGCCGTTTTCGGTGATGTTGCTGTTGGAACCGACGCCGACATACAGCTTTTTCCCGTCAGGGCTGGCCAGCAGGGCCTTGGTCCAGTGATGGTTGATGGTGTCCGGCAGGTCGGCCAGTTCTTTGCCCGGATCGCTGATGCGCGTTTCGCCTGGCTGATAGGCGTACTGCATGATATTGCCGGTATTGGCCACGTACAGCGTATTGCCAATCAGCTGGACGCCGAACGGGGAATCGAGCCCCTCGAGGAAGACGTGCTTTTCCCAGTTGCCGCCGGCGGTTGGGCGCAGCAGGGTGATGCGATTGCCCCCTTTGCCGCCTTTACCGGATTGGCCTTTCACCAGGCCGGCGATCAGCTGCTTGGGCGTGCTCACCGCTTCCGTGCCCGGCCCGTTGGCCTCCACGACCAACACATCGCCATTGGGCAGCGTGAGCAACTGACGCGGATGAAGCAAATCGTCTGCCACCTTATCGATTTTCAAGCCTTCCGCCACTTTCGGCGTCTGAACTTGTTGCCAGCCAACGCCCTTAGGCACCTGCATCGGCGGCATCAGAAAGTCTTGCGCCGCCGGCAACGTCGGGTCCGGGCCCATTTGTTGCTCTGGCGAAATGACGGCGCTGTTATCGCAGCCGGCCAAGGCCAAAACGGCGGAAAGGGTGAGCGCCAGAGATGAGAGCTTCATGAAAACCTCCTTATTTTACGCGGGCGCCAAGGGCCAGAAGAATATTCGCCAGGCTGAGCAGCGCGACCACGATGGCAGACAGCACCAGGCCTTGGGGCACCACGGCATACGCATCCCGGCTATGCACGAAAGCGTTGATAATGGCGAGAACGATGGCCAGCAAATTCAGCCAGAAATGGAGTTTGACCGACGATCCCCGCAGCCGAGCGCTGCCGAACCACACCTGCACCAGGTTAATCAGGCGGGGAATGATGGCAAAAATCAGGCCGATGGCAATTAGCCAACTTGCGCCATTGACCCACTGAATATTAGCGGTACAGGCATAAATGATGTCGAAAATCAGCGCCGCGGTGAAAAATCCGTAAGGTATCGGGTTGAGCCATTCATAGACGGCCACTGCGGCCGTTGAAGGCCTTGCTGTCGTTTGCGTGGTCATGCAGGCATCTCCATGAAAAATGATGGGTAAAAAGGCCATTGGCCCCTTAAAGCTTTGTTCAGATCCAGCGATTTGAACAATTTTGATTCTCATTTTTAGCATGCGATGTTAAAACCGAAACCATCACTTCGGCATTATCAATGGTTTAGCAATATCAGGAGGCAGGGCATGAGCATAGAACGCGTTCAGCGTTTTCTGGCCGAGCACGCACCGGAGACGACGGTGACGGTGCTGGCAAAGAACACCGCAACGGTGGCGCTGGCGGCAGAAGCCTTTGGCGTGGAGAGCGGGCAGATCGCCAAGACGCTTTCGTTTCGCGTTAACGGCGATGTGGTGCTGCTGGTGATGGCGGGAACTGCCAGAATCGACAACAAGAAGTACAAGCAATTCTTCGGCGTGAAGGCGCGTATGCTGCCGGCGGAAGAGGTTGAAGCATTAACCGGCTATCCGCCCGGCGGCGTTTGTCCCTTTGCTGCACCTGAGGCGGTGAGGATCTACTGCGATCATAGCCTGCGCGCTTTTGATGAAGTGCTTCCGGCAGGCGGCAGCGAAAACTCCGGCGTGAGAATTGCGCCACAGCGGCTGGCCGGCATCACGGGAGCGGAGTGGATTGACGTGACGGGGTAACTAATAGTGACGCCGTCACAATACATTATGTTAAATACAGAGTCTTTTCTCTGTATAATTATTTGTTTTAAATGGAAAACTAGGCTATCGCGTTGTGGCAAACCGCCTCGATATTATGGCCATCCGGACCAATCACAAACGCCGCATAGTAGTGGGCATGATAATTGGGGCGTAAACCGGGCGCGCCATTGTCTTTGCCGCCGGCGCTTAACGCGGCGTGATAGAACGCATCGACCTGTTCACGGCTGCTTGCGGTAAATGCCAGGTGCAGATGCGCCGGTTTTTCATCGGTCTGAAACAGGCATAATGACACGTTACCCCGATCGGGACACAGCTCAACGCCATAATCGGGTTCACCTTCGGCAACGATCTTTACGCCCAGTGGCGCCAGCGCATTAAGGAAAAACGCTTTGCTCAGAGCAAAGTCGCTGACGCCAAATTTCACATGGTCAAACATGGGGATGTCCTGGAGTGTGGAAGAATGTTCCCATTCAGTATAGCCAACGCCATGAAGGCCACCGGAAACGGTGAAGACGAACGCCAGTACGCATTTGGCAGGCAGAAGTTGTTCATTTTTATGGCGCGTTTTGGTGAAATCTGCAGTATCGCAATAGCCATGTTTTATCAGATTTCACGTAGCGCGATCAAAAAAGCGGGGGGATTTCGCCTCAATATCCCCAGAGATGCATCGACATAAGCATGCCCGGTCATCATTAATGGCAGAACGCATTTATCTATGATCCTCAGTGGGTGGAACGTGATAAAGCTGAAACTTCGCGAGATACTGGCTGGCGTGTTAACGGCTGTCCATCACATCGGCAGAGTTGGCTGGCGGCCAAACCAACGATTGATAATTTTGCTGGTAGGTTAAGCGGCGTTGGAACGCCAAGTGCCGAAATCCTGGGAAGCGGCAAACGCACGCCCCACATGACAGCTTAAGACCAGCTGAAAAACGAATTCGTTCAACGGCATGAGCAACGGGCGTTGAAATGGTTGGCCACAGGAGAAAACCCATGATCAAGCCAGGACGCCAGAATCCACGTATAACCACATGGGTGCGCATAATGTATATTATGTTAAATTGCATTATTGGATACGCACCGCCGTTAGCCTGGCCGTCCTTTCTCACCTCACCTTCAAGCCTTATCAGGCTGCTAACCTTTTTTATGTTTAAGCCCATCATCAGCCCGTTCAGTTTCAGCACCTCAGTTTAATCCTCGGTCGGTGTGCCCTGATGAAACCGCATCTGCCAACCGGCCTTTTCCGTCAGCATCCAAATCGACGACCGTTCTGTGCAACGAATGGTGTTGCCCTGCGCGTTGCGTTGAAAACTCTTATACGTCAGCAACACTGTGCCTTCACTGATTTTCGCCAGCGTAAAACCTTCGGCAACAATCTGCGGATGCTCAGTTTCCATTTCCAGCGCCGCAACGGTCTGGCGTTTGTCATAACGCAGACCTGAGCGAGCAATCTCTTCAAAGTCTTCATGCAGCAATGCCGCGACGCGCTGCGGATCGCGGCGCACCGATGGCTGATGCAGTTCAACCTCAAGCGTCTGGATTTGGCTAAACAACTTTGCAGAATGCGTCAAAATGCCCTCCTTTTTGATCGCGCTATGTGAAATCTGGCAAACTTCGGCAGTCAATCTACTCCAGAATGACTCTCGTGAAACCTGACTATTCCCAGGATTCCTTCTCATAGGGTTTTTGCCAGTTCTTTTCCGTGATGGGCACGAGTTCCCCGTTGAACGTATAGGTACAACAACGGCATCTCACCGGCACATCTTCTGCGGTGAATGCCGGGTTCACTTTCTGCAGTATCCCGTGGTCATCTACGCATAGACCACTGTAATAGCTCGACTCACCACAACAGACATAACTGCGCCAGTTTTTACGGTGCAGCGCCACCAGGTAAAAAATAGGCGCTTCTTTATCTAACCGACTAATCGCTTCGCTGTGTACTTCATTCCAGGGTTGGCCCACTTTACTGAGCAAAAATTGAAATAGCGGCGTGTAATCCATGCCATGTTGTATCCGCCCATGCATGCTTTCACGCAGCGGCAACTGCTCATCGTCCGCCTGTTTGCCATGGCGCCCCCAGCGGTACTCGCCACCGCTGGCGATGGGACCTCTGGATGCAACGCTTTCTCTTCTATAGAGTTTCTTCTTTCCATCTCGATGTGCTCTCATCAAGCCTCAATAGTGACAATGTCACACAAAAAGAAATCCTTACGCCGGTTTCCCAGCCAAATGCGACTGCCGAACCCGCAATTCCCCATGCCGCCAGGCGCCGTCTGCCGTGGCACGATTGTCGATCAGGCGATTCAAGGCCTCCTCGACCAGCCGATCGATGCGTTGGCTGTAGCTGGTCAGCGCCCAGTTGGCTGAGCCGGCTTCGTCGATATCGTCGAAACCTACCACGGCCATTGCAGACGACGGCGCCACTTGCCTTAGCGCTTCGAGCGCCCCCAGTGCCAGCACGTCGTTCTCGCAGAACAGCGCCTCAACCCGCTCGCTTTCCGGCGTTGCCTGCAGGTATTCGCTCATCAGCTGGAAACCGCGTTGGCGATCGTAGTGGCCGGCGGTGAGCACCCGATCCAGCTGAAAGCCAGAGGTTATCAGCCTATCGCGGTAGCCTTCCATGCGCAGCAAATGGCTGCTTTGCGTATCCGGCCCCTTCATATAGCCAAAGCTGCGATGACCTTGTTCTATCAGCAGCGCGGCGATCTCTTCGCCGGCACGATAGCCGTCGATATTGACCACATCGATATGTTCACTTTCCGTATTGCGGCATACCTGCACCAGCGGGATCTGATGCAGATCTTGCGCGATCGCTGCCCACTCTTGGGTTAACACCGTCGCCAGGAACAGAATGCCATCGACCTGCAGCTGATCGGCCATCGCCATCACCGCCCGGTAGTTTTCCCCGGCGGTGATGTTCAGCAGCAGCGCCATATAGCCGCGTGCTTGCAGCTGTTTGGTGACCATATCGAGCATCATCATCGAATGCGGGTTCTTCATTTCGTCGATGGCCACGCCGATGATGTGCGTGCGTTTTTGCGACAGGCTGCGCGCCAGCAGATTTGGACGATAGCCCAGCTCTGCCGCCGCCGCCAACACGCTTTCACGCGCGTTGTCCGAGATCGACGCACCGGGCGTAAAGGCGCGCGATACCGTCCATTTAGAGACGCCGGCCTTTTCGGCGACGTCGCTGGCGGTGGCTTTGTGGTGTTTCGTCATGGTTGCGTCGATCCCTGCTTCGGTGAAGTCACACTATAGCCCTGCTCGCTCAGATCCCCTAAGCGCCTGCCGGCATACCTGCTGCGATTATGTCCCGTTTTTGCACCCGATTGCAATTTGTTATGCAACCGGGTGCAAAACGTAAAGAGTTTGTGATCGTCCACGCTGTTTTCACCTTTCCCCTGTTGACCAAGTTTTATCCATGGCCGACATTCACGGTGGCATTCATAGACTCATCGCCGTTTTGTCCCCTGCTTTGCACCCGGTTGCAAAGCACTGTTTTTACATAACACCTCTCTTCTCAACAGGATACCGTAATGAAAAAAACCAGACTGTTGTTGATGTTAGCCTGCTCGCTGTTTGTCGTGACCGCCCAGGCCAAGAGCTACCAGGTCGGCGTGGCGTTGGCCAACTTCGATCTCAACTTCGTCTCCATCCTGCGCAGCCAAATGGCGCGGGAACTGGCTGCGCAACAGCTGCAAGGCCAGTTCGTCGATGCCAAAGGCGATGTCGCCCTGCAGGTGCAGCAGGTTGACGATCTGATTAATCAGGACGTGGACGCCATTATCCTTAACCCGGTCGATACGCAAGGCGTTCAGCCGATGATAGCGGCCGCCCAACGCGCCGCGATCCCCCTTATCTTCGTCAACCGCAAACCCGAAGTGCCGCTGAGCGGCGCGACGGCCTACGTCGGCTCCGATTCGGCGCTCAGCGGCCGCCTGCAGATGGAGGCCCTGGCGAAAAAAATGCATTACCGCGGCAACGTGGCGATCCTGATGGGCGCCCTCTCCAACGAAGAAACCCGCGAGCGCACCCGCGCGGTGGAAGCGGTGATCGCCAAACACAAAGAGCTGAAAGTGATAGAGAAACAGACTGCGAAATGGCAACGCAATGAAGCGGTCGACGTGGTCTCCGGCTGGTTGCTGAACGGCGTACCGATCGATGCGATCGCCGCCAACAACGATGAGATGGCCATCGGCGCGATCATGGCGCTGAAGCAGGCCAAAAAGAACGGCGTACTGGTTGCCGGTATCGATGGCACGCCCGATGGCCTGCAATTTATCAAAAACGGCGACCTGGCGGTGACCATTTTCCAGGATGCCAAAGCCCAGGCGATCGGCGCGGTGCAAGTGACCCGAGCGATGTTGGATCACGCCAAAACCGAGTCTTACAACTGGGTGCCTTATGCCACCGTGACGCGAGAAAACTACCCGCAATTTGCGCAAATGAACCAGAAATAAACCGTTGCCACTCTCTTTTTCAACCCACTTTGCACCCGAGTGCAAAACCACAGTATCAGGAGTCAGCATGTTAAATGGTGAAAGAAGCATCCCTCGCCCGCTGCGTTGGGCGATGATCGGCGGCGGCCGCCTCAGTCAGGTGGGCTACAAGCACCGTTCCGGCGCACTGCGCGACAATACCGCCTATCGGCTGGTTGCCGGCGCTTTTGATATCGACGCGGCGCGCGGGCGTGAGTTTGGCGTCAATCTCGGCGTGCCCGCTGAACGCTGCTATGACGACTATCAGCAGTTGCTGAAACAAGAGGCCAACCGCGAAGATGGCGTTGAGGTGGTGACCATCGCCACCCCTAACGGCACCCACTATGAAATCACGCGCGCCGCGCTGAATGCCGGCCTGCATGTCATCTGCGAAAAACCGCTGTTCTTCACTACGGCGGAGGCGAGAGAAATCAAGGCGCTGGCGGCGGAGAAAGGCCTGATCGTCGGCGTAACCTACGGCTTCTCCGGGCATCCGCTGCTGATGCAGATGCGCGCCATGATCGCGAACGGCGACATCGGCGAAATACGCATGGTCGAATTGCAGTACACCCATGGCTTCAACGCCAACGAAAGCGCGGACACGTTCGAGGCGCAAAAGTGGCGCGTCGATCCGAAAATCGCCGGCCCCTCCTTTGTGCTGGGCGACATTTCTACCCACACCTTCTACATCTCACAGCTGGTCATGCCCGACATGAAGATTGCCTCACTGCTGTGCGATCGCCAGAGCTTTATCCCTTCCCGCGCCCCGCTGGAAGACAATGCCATGGTGCTGATGCACTACGAAAACGGCGCCGTCGGCCGCATGTGGGCCTCCGCCATCAACGCGGGCGCGATGGATAGCCAAAGCATTCGCGTGGTGGGCGCACGCGCCAGCCTGCAATGGAGCGATTCCACGCCCGGCGAATTGCGCTATGAGATCCAGGGGCGGCCCAACCAAACGCTGCACCACGGCATGCCCTATCTGGACGACAGCGCGCTGGCCGAAGAGCGGCTCGGCGCGCTGCATACCGAAGGCCTGGCCGAATCCTGGGCCAATATCTACCTCAAGTTCGCCATCGCCATCAGCGCCAGCCAGCGCGGCGATCGGCAAACTCTGGCCACGCTGATCTATCCGGATATCGATGCCGGGTTAGAAGGCGTGCGCTGGATTGAAAACTGCGTTCGTTCCGCCGACAACGGCGCCACCTGGGTCAATTACCGATAAGGAAAGCATCATGAAACTTTCATTCTGTACCGACAGCCTGGGCCATTTGCCCTTCGAGCCGATGCTGGATCGGTTGCTGGAACTGGGGGTACGCGGCGTGGAAATGACCACCGGCGGTTGGTCCCCGGCGCCCCATCTGGATACCGACGATCTGCTGGCCAACCCGGCCAAACGCCGGCAGCTGCAGCAAGCGCTGGGAAGCCGCGGCATGGAGATCGCCGCGCTCAATGTCTCCGGCAATCCGCTCGATCCGGGCGAGCTGGGGCAGCGCCATCTGCGCCAAACCGACAATACGCTGGAGCTGGCCGGCCTGCTGGGGGTGAAGAAGATCGTCATGATGAGCGGCCTACCACCGGCCAGCCCGCATGACACCATCCCCAACTGGATCACCTATACCGTCAGCTGGCCCCCTACGGTGAAAAACTGTCTGGACTATCAATGGAATGAGGTGGCGATCCCCTATTGGCAGGCGCTGGTCGCCCGAGCCAAAGCGTGCGGCGTCGAGCGCTTTGCGCTGGAAAACTTCAGCGCCATGCTGGTGTGGAACCCGGAAACGCTGTTCCGGCTGCGAGAGGCCGTTGGCCCGATGGTGGGTCTGAACCTCGATCCCAGCCACTTGATCTGGATGGGGGCCGATCCCATCGCGGTGGCCCGCGCCCTTGGCCCCGCGATTCACCATGTGCACGGCAAGGACGTGCGCCTGGAGCGCGGTGTCGTCGAGGTTAACGGACTGCTGGAAACCAAACCGATCGACGAGGTGGCCGGCCGGGCCTGGAACTATGTCGCCGTCGGCTGCGGCCGGGATCTGCAGTGGTGGAAGGAATTCTTCTCGGTGGTACGCATGATGGGCTACAACGACTGGGTGTCACTGGAAATGGAAGACTTGACCATGTCGGTCGATGCCGGCATCGCCTCTTCCGTTCAGGCGCTGCAGCAAACCCTCAGCCAATAAATATCCTGCGCGGCGGCCACGGCCGCTGCGCCACCCAGTGAATTGCCAACCGCTTACAAACACCATACCGGCCGGGCGCCCACCGTCGCACTGGCATGCCCAGCGCCATGGCTCAGGCACAGCGTTCTCAGCCCGGCACCCGCACCGGAATACCAGGCGCCGCCTCGCATCAGCATGCGTTCGCCGTAGTTGCGCAGATAAACCTGATCGCCGTCCGCACACCGGTGATGCGGTGCAACGCCGAGGATTTTCAATATATCCGGCACCGACTCTCCACTTGCCGCACCAATACGCCCGAACTCATCATCCATCAAACCTGGCGGATACCCATTGTCTTGCGGATCGCCGTTAAAATGCTGAATAGAGTCGGTAATAAGCGGCGTGCCGGCATTGCCGGTAAGACTCGGCGATGAAGCATCGAATTTTGCGGTTCCCGGGCTGCCGGGAGGTAGCCACTCGCCTGTTGCCAGCTCGACCGCGCGCCAGCGTTCGTCTTCATTATCGGTCATCGGCATCGCGGCGTCATTGTCCGGTAAAAGCAGGATTTCCCCCGCGACCAATTTCAGCCCGTGTTGCCATTCCCAAAGGTTGCCGCAGAGATCGCCAATACCGTGCGGCGTACCGTCATGATACCAGGCGGCCGGGCCGGATGCGGTAAACGTTGTCGGATCGCCCTGCTCATCGCCCACGACACCGCCGTCACATCGCTTGCCATACTGGCGTCGATCGCGATGCGATCGCCCACTCTCGGTATTGCCTAACTCCGGCCATCCATGATGACGGCACCAGAACATCAACGCGGCCCATTCGGCGTTGGTGCCGATGTGCCAGCCGCGTCCATTGCGAGCCGCCGCCTGTCGAAATGCGGTCAGGTCATGCCAGCTGGCCGGGGCCGTCTCAGGTTGACTGACCAGTTCGCCATGGATCAGCGTGCCTGGGTAACAGCCGTAGAAGAAAGCCTCTTTTCGCTGACCGTTGACGATAAACGCCGGATGAACCGCCTCGCCTAACCCTGATGTGACCTCTTGCAGCGTAAAACGAGGTATCACATGCATATAGCTGGGCTGCCCACTTGCGGTGTAAAGCACGGTGCGACGCCCTTGCGATTCGGCCTCTACTTTGCAACGCAAAGCGTCTTTTACAATAATCATGGAGTTATGTGCCCGTTAAAAAAGCCGAGGCCGGGAAAGCGCAGGCTCCCCGGCCCATTTCTTACGCCACCATGGCGGCGGATTTGATCGGTTGCAACAATTGTCCAATATCGCAATTGAGCAGTTGAGCGCGCTGCAACAACTCCTCCGTCTTGGCGCCAATCACGGAGTGAACATAGGCGTTGACCTGCTCCTGGTTCATTTGGTTATAACGGTCGGTAAACGCCATTTCGATGCTGTCGCAGATCACTGCACCGGCGTTGCTGACGTAGTCCGGCAGATAGTGAATACCGCGCGCCAACAGCCGCTGTTCAGCCTGCGGCGTATTAAACGGTGAGTTGGCGCTGCTCACCACCCAGCGGGTATTCAGCTGTTCAATATTCTGTGCATTCAATACGTTGGACATTGACGCGATGCACAGCACCTCGCTGGGTTGCGCCCAAAGTTCCTCTTCGCTCACGCGGCGCACCCCCGCAGGAAATTGCGCTGCGGGGTTGATGTCATAGGCCGTCACCTCACAACCGAACAGCAGGCTTTGTTTCGCCACTTCAGTGCCGACCTTGCCCATACCGTGAATGGCAATGCGCGCGCGAGGCAAATGATTGAGCCTCAGCGTCAACACTTTTTTCATCGAACTCCAGACGCCGTAGCCGGTTGCCACCGATGTATCGACTTGTGGGCTGTCCATGGCATTCAGGATCCACGGCGTAAACTGCCGCAGATAGTCCATCTCTCGATTGCCGGTATTGATATCGCATCCCGTAAACATGGTGCCGCCATAGCGATTGAGCAGAGCGCCTATTGCTTCAAGCACTGCCGGTTGCTCTTGGGGAGAACGTTTGCTGTTCACCACGATTTTGCCGCCGCTGAAGCCGGTATTGTACAGCCCGTGCTTCAGCGACATGCGTTGCGCCAGCATGATCGCCTCCTCTTCCTGCTGCTGCCGGGACGCATAGTTTCGCCAACGGATACCGCCATTGGCCGGTAGCAGCTTGATCTGCGACGAGTAAGCCAGGGTGAATGACGTTTCGTCATCGATTACGACCGTTTCTATCTGGTATTGGTTATGTGTATTCAGCAATTCATTGTTAACTGACATAATTTGCCATCCTGTTTTAATGAGAATCTTGCTCGAATGCTCCAGCCTGGTCCAACTGTTGTTTAATGCCCCACGGCGTAGGCCGCTTAAGAAAATCGGCCATCCCTATTGCCTTGCCAAACTCTTGCTCCAACATCGCCAGCAGGCGCAGCGCCATCAGCGACTGTCCGCCGGCGTCAAAAAAGTCACAGTGGTTAGAATCGGGGTTCACGCCGGTCACATCCCCCCAAACGCGCCAGATACGCGCCATCTGGGGATCTGACTGGCTTGTTGCCGCCGGCGTTCGCTCGGCTTGCGGCCCCTGCCTGTCCCGTTCGCCCAACCACCAGTGCGCCGGATCGAAGGGATACATCGGCAATGCGATGCGCGAAGGCGGCAGTTGCCACAGGCGGCGCCAGTTAACGTTGACGCTGGCGCGCCAGATTTTTTGCAGCGCCTGGATCCATACGGCGCCTTCATTCTGCGCTTCGTCGCGACGCGGCAAGGTTCGCACCGCTGTCACAGAACCGGCGGATTTCAGCTGTGCAACCAACGCCGTGAGCGTCGAACCCGGCCCAACTTCGATAAACAACGTCTTGCCGCGCTGCGGTAGCTGCTGCAAGGCGCGGTGGTAATTGACCGGTTCACGGGCATGACGCGCCCAATAGCGGCCGTCAAGCGCCGAACATTCGACTTCGGTCGCCAGCAAGGCGGAGACGTAACGTACCCCCGTCGCCGATTCACGCGGCGGCGGCGCAATATCGGCCAGCTCGTCAAGAATGGGATCCATCAGGGTCGAATGAAACGCATGTGAAACATTCAAGGCTTTGCATCGCACGCCTCGGTCTCGCATCTGGCGTTCGCAGGCGCGAATGGCTTCAGCGGTGCCGGACAGCACGCAGCCGTCATCACTGTTTTCTGCCGCCAGCGATAGCTGATGACTCAACCAGGGCTGAACCTGTTGAACGCTCAGCTCTACCGCCAACATCATCCCGGACGGCAACCCGGCCATCAGACGCCCACGATGAGCGGCGAAAACCAGCGCCTCTTGCACCGAGAACACCCCAGCGGCCCAGGCCGCCGCAATTTCGCCGAGGCTGTGCCCAATGACCCAGTCCGGCTCGACGCCGTAATGCATCAACAGTTCGGCCACGGATATTTCGACGGCGATCAGCGCGGGCTGCGTCAACGCGGTATCGTTAATCGACTCGGGCGCGGCCTCTCCGGTAAATAACGCCGAGAGATCCAGTGCGGCTTGCGTTTGCACTATCTGCAGTTTGTCGTTCATCAGTTTTCTGAAGGTCGCGTCCTGCGCCATCAAATCGCTGGCCATACCGATAAACTGGCTTCCCTGGCCAGGGAATTGGAAAACTACCGACAAGCGCCCTTTCCCCGTATCCATCATGTTTTCTTTCACGCTCAACGCGCCCCGATCGTCTATCTGCAAGGTGCCGCGATAGCGCAGCGACTTTCTTCCGCTTTGCGCGCTCCAGGCCAAGCGTTCGTCGTTTTCGCCGTGCGGTCGCTGCAGATAGCGTTTTACCAGCCGATGCCAGGCCTGTTCTGACTGTGCGCTGATAGGTACGACGGTGGAGGACAATGAGGCCGCTGTTCGCGCCGGCGGCATGACAGGCGGTCTCGCCAGTACGACATGCGCATTCGTACCGCCAATACCGAATGCGCTGACGCCGATGGCCTGGCGCGGATCCTCGCGATCCCACCGTTGAGCGGAACAGATAAACTCAAACGGACTCTCCGCCAATGCCATTTCCGGATTCGGTGAGCCAATGTTGATCTGCGGCGTGAGCCAGCCATGCTGAATTTGCAGGGCGGCCTTAATCAATCCCGCCATGCCGGCGCAGGTTTCCAGGTGCCCGACGTTAGCCTTGACTGCGCCGATGGCGCAGAACCCCCGTCGTGTCGTATGCTCTCGGAAAACGCCGTTCAGCGCCTCGAATTCGATGGGATCGCCGGCCAGAGTGCCCGTACCATGGGCTTCGATGGCGCGAAAATCCTCAGGCGTCAACCGGGCATCGTCCATCGCTTGGCGCAGCAGGCGTTGCTGGCCATGCAAACTGGTGGTGGTAAAACTGACTTTGCGCGCGCCGTCATTATTCATCGCCACGCCTTTGATCACCGCGACGACGTCATCGCCGGCCGCCAGCGCATCACTCAGGCGCTTCAACACCACCACACCGACGCCGCTGCCGAATACCGTACCGCTGGCATCTGCGGAAAATGGCCGGCAGTGCCCATCGGTGGAAAACACCATGCCTTGCTGCGCAAAATAGCCGTCGTTTTGCGGGATCCTTAGGGTACAAGCGCCTGCTAACGCCAGGTTGCAACGGCCGCTGCGCAAGGCGTGGACCGCTTCGTATACAGCCACCAGCGAAGTGGCGCAGGCGGCTTGCACGTTGCACACCGGCCCCCCGATGCCCAGATGCCAGGCCACCCTGCTGGTGAGGTAATCTTTATCGCTCATTATTTGCCGCTCGAACGGCGAAGGATTGAGTTTATCGAGTAGCTCGGATCCTTGCGCCTGACGTAAATAGTCAGAGCTGCTACAGCCGGCGAACAGCCCGGTATCCTCAAGTTCCCCCGGTGTCACACCGGCGCTTTCCAGCGCGTGCCAGGCGCATTCCAAAAAGAGCCGCTGCTGGGGATCCATCAGCAGCGCATCGCGCGCGCTAATACCGAAGAATCCTGCATCAAAGCGAGATATGTCGCCGGCCACAGGCGCGGCGACGGGAATATATCCCTTGTCGACAGCATCATCCCGATCGTTATCGACGCGAACCAGGGATTCGACACCGTTGATCAAATTATGCCACCAGCTTTCGATGTCCTCGGCGCCCGGGAAACGGCAGGCCATGCCAACCAAGGCGATATCCCATTCATTGCTGTTCACCTGCTGCATGAAGGTTCTCCGCTCAGAAACGCAATGCGCTGATGTCCCAACGGGGCTCTCGTTCCGCCAGCAGATCGGCGCAAATTTGCCCCATCAGAGGCGTAAATTTGAACGCCCATCCCCCTGCCGAGACCACCAGATGTTCGCCGCCGTGGCAGCGGCCCTTGGCGCTGTCGAGATAGAATTGGCGCGCCGGATCGGTGGGCAACACGGCCAGACAGCTTGCAGCGGAATGCTGTTTATCCGGTTCGAGGAACGGCATATGCCGGCGGGCAAACTCCAACGCGCGCTCCACGTGCTGCGGGTTTGCCCTATAGCCAGGCGCATTGGCTTCGGTGATCGGATCCACTTCGAAGTCAGTCCCCAGCCGATCAAACCCGTTGACGGACCAAGGATTGGGCGGGAAGCCATAAAACAGGTTGCTGTCGCTCTCCACCGGCGGTTGGAAGGCAAACCAGAAGGGATCGTTGGCTCCCAGGCGCTGGCTGCGCAGCATGCTGATGCAGGCCATCTCATAGGTAGAAAGCGCAAGTTCAATATCCAACTGGCGCAGCAGTTTCTTGCTGCCCGGCCCACTGGCAACCAGGACTTTACGGGCGCGATAACGGTTTTGCGTCGTCAGCACCGTTGCGCCCCGAGCATCGGGCTCCACGGCCTTCACGCATTGCTGGAACTGGAACTCCACGCCGGCTTCGCTGGCCAGCGAGTAAAGCGACGCCAGGGTGCCTTTAACGTCGATCACGCCGCCGTCTTGCTGCAAGAAACCTTCATAGTTGCTGTCCAAGCCGGTGAAACCATAGCGCCGTTCGATTTCACGCATCGTCAGACGTTCATAAGGCAACCTCATTTCATCCATTGAAAGCATGGTTTGGCGGATTTGCCCCTCATTGGTCCAGACATCCGCATCGCCGAACCATAGGCTGCCAATGCGGTGGATCAGTTTTCTGTCCGCCTGTTGTTCCAGCTGCCGCCACAATTTGTCGGCCTCCAGGGTAAGGCGGAATATTTCCAGCTCCGAATATTGCAAACGCCAATGGCGCTCCTCCCCGCTGGTGCCGGCCAGTTGCGTAAATAGCGCATGTTGTTCCAGAACCAAAACCTTATGGTCGCGATGCTCTCGCGCATAATTCCATGCGGCGGCCAGCCCGATGGGGCCAGCGCCGATAATAATGACATCCCAGTGTACCGACGTGTGCATACCTATCCCTCGTAATGGATATTGTGTGTGTTTGATAAAATTATTTTTTAATTAAGCTTTTAATCTGATCCAGCGGCAACAGGACAATCAGCGTCAGATATTTTTCTCGAGGAATATCCTGATAGAGCTGACGAACGCCGATCTTCCCCATGACATCCCCGCTAACGCCGGCGGCGAACAACGATTGCCATTGCCCCGCCCAAATCGCACTGGAATTCCAAATGCCGGCGGTTTCGATTCGCCCCAGCGGCGTCTCGGCCGTCTCGTGGTACCAGGAAACCACGCTGTCGTCCGGCAGTGAGGCGATTTTCCACCCCTGGCCCTTCATCGTGCCGATATCATGCCCCTGCTTATCCACCAACCGATCGATATGTGAATTGGCATCGCCAACGTTAGGGACATTATCCGCTTTTGCTTTAAAGGTAATATTTGCCATTTCGATAACGGAAAGCACGGTGGCATTGTTATAGCCGTCTTTCGTCGCCAAAATATGCTCAATATCGTTGGCCTCTTTACCTGAACTTATTAACTGGCGAACATAATCGCCAAGCGCGATCAGCTCAGACAATACATTATTATTGCCCTGTATAATTTCCATGAAATATTCCTTTTAGACGTTGTTAAACGGTCAAGGCTTCAGATTGTTTGAACCACTCGCACCCTTTTTCTCGATCGATATCGGAACCGGCGTCGGCAAAGAGTGTGACAACCCGTTGATCCGCACTCAGCGTTTCTGCCAGCTTACAGGCCGTTTTCCAGTTGGCGGCGGAAGATGCGCCGATTTTAACGCCGGTCAACTGATGGAACTCGTGCATCGCGCTGAGCGCTTCCCGATAGGAAACCGGATTGAAAGGCGGTTCCTGCGGCATCAACTTACTGATGAAAGGCTGACGGAAACCGAAGCCCAACCCGCCGGCTCCGGCAAATTTAGGTTCACCGTTCGGCGCAGACAGCGTACCGTAAGGCAATTCGCGCGGCGTGCTGCCCCATACGATCAGCTGTGGGTTATCCTGCCGCAACGCGGCGGCCACCCCCGATAAGGTCCCGCCGGTCCCTACCGCCGATACCCAACCGTCGATACGTTCACCCTCCAGCTGCCGGCGAATCTCTGCGCCCGTCGCATGCTGATGTACGGCGGTGTTGACCAGGTTAAGATGCTGAGAAAGCAGCGTCCAACTGCCATCTTCATGCGCAATCTGCTGGCTGCGTGCAATGACGCCGAGCAGGAACTGATTGCGATCGACCAGAGTAACGATGGCTTTATCGGCTTTTAACGTGTCGATAAGCGGTTGCGGAGACGAATCCGGGATCACCACTTGCACCGCTATCCCGCACATATTGCCGAGCTTGGCCAGGGCTTTCGCCATATTGCCCCCCGAGGAATCGAGCAACTTCAATTCACCGGCGGCGAAGTCGTGTTGATTGATGGCATCGCAAAACAGACCGAACGCGGTGCGGTCTTTCACCGAGCCAAACGGATTCTCAAACTCAAACTTGGCGTAAATCGACGCCTTTCCCTTTGGCGACGGCACTTCAACCAGCGGGGTATTGCCTAACGTCGCATAGAATTTTTTCAACTGGGGGAACAGAGCGAAGGCTTTCTCCGTATCCGGTGCGCAATCCTGTGGGTTAAACAGCTCAAAATTCATCAGAGGTTCCTTTAAAGCCATACGTTGACAAATAAGCCAGCGTTACCGGAGCAGCTGGCGGAGAAACGCAGCGGTGTCCTGCGCGAAATAAAAGTGATCGCCCGCGAGGAATTGCACCCGGCTGCCGGGGAGTTCTTTTTCCCACAGCGACAGCGCGGCGCGGCTAACCAACGGATCGTTATCGCCGCCCAAAATGCGTGGCTGCATGTCGGGCAAAGGTTCTGCGCTGAGCGCGCCCAACAGCTGTAGATCTTGCTGTATCAAGCGGGCGACAAGCGGGCGAGTGATCTCATCCAGCGACAGTGCGCCGCTGCTTTCACTGAATGTCAGGATGTCGCCCAACACCTCTTGCCGCAGGCTTTCCTGTTGAAGTATTTTCAGTTCAGAGGGGGCGCGCTGGGCCGACAACACGGCGTCGATGTTAAAACGCGACGCTTGTAACGCCGCGGCAACCTGCAGGGCAAACAGCGCGCCCATGCTATGACCGAAAATCACCACCGGCGCGATGCCCAGCGAAGAATGCAGCGCATCAACGCAGCGCGTAATGGCTCGCGGCGCCGTTTCCCAAGCCGGCGCGTCTTGCGCGTCTTCTCGCCCGGGATACTGCACGATGAACAGATCCACCTCGTCCGGCAGCAGATCACGCCAGTGCTGGTAGAACGCAACGCCGCCGCCGGCATGTGGAAATACGACCAATTGTTTGCTGACCGGTGAACTGCATGGGCGGCTGAGCCTCACCACGCAACCGAGAGACGTGCGCAATGGCGTCATGAGTTCAACCCCGCCGTATTTTTGACCGACCGTTCCTGGCGCAGCATGTCGCGCAACGTCACGCGATCTATCTTGCCGATCCCTTTCATCGGAATGGTATCGATGACAATCAGCCGCTCCGGCGCCTTGAACGCCGCCAGCCCTTCTTTCTCAAAGAAGCGGCGCAATGCGCTGAGAGTCAGAGTGGCATCCGTGCTGGTGACAAACAGACAAGGCACCTCACCGTAGAGATCGTCCGGCATACCAACGCAGGCGGCTTGCACCACGGCAGGATGCTGTTCAGCCAACTCCTCTATCTCATTGGGACTGAATTTCTCTCCCCCGCGGTTGATCGAATCGTTTACGCGGCCGTCGATGAAAATGTTGCCCGCGCTATCGACGTGCGCCAGGTCGCCGGTACGGTAGAAGCCGTCCGCCGTAAACGCGCTACGATTAGCCTGGGGATTTTGGTAATACTCGGTGAGCGTATAAGGGCCGCGGGTGATCAGTTCGCCTGATTTGCCCACGGGCAAAGGACGGCCGTTTTCGTCGACGATCAGTACTTCATCATGCGGGCTCAACGGCCGGCCCTGAGAGCTGAATCGCAGAGTGTCATCATCGTTAATCGAGTTAAAACACAGCAGCCCTTCGCTCATGCCATAGCACTGCTGCAGGGTAATGCCGAGGTTGCGGGAGGCGGAGGCCGCTAGCTCAGGCGTCACCCTGGCGCCACCCACCTGAACATGCCACAAAGACGTCAGGTCGCGCGGGGTTTGCCGCTGCAGTTCGCTCCATTGAGACAGCAACGCAGGCACCAGCGTGGTGTGCGTCACGCCGCATTGCTCGATCACGTCCAACGCCGTTTCCGCCGACGGAGCGTCGGCGAGCGCAACGGCGCCGCCGCGGGAAAGCGTACCGAGTATACCGGGGCAATTGATGACAAACCCATGCGAAACCGGCATCGCGGCGAAATAGACCGAATGGCTGTCTAAAGCAAACACGTCACAGCCGCACTCGATCATATAGCTGTAGCCGCCATTTTTACGGGCAATCGCTTTAGGTAAACCGGTGGTGCCGCTCGAGAGCAACATGACGGCGGTATCCGACGGCGTCATGGTGGCGGCGTGAAGTGGCGGCGCGGGCGTCAAAGGCGAACAGAAATGTTGCAGGTTTAGGTAACGAGTGTCGTGCCCGGCGTCATCGTAGTCTTCGACCAATATCACATCGATATTGAGACCTTCGGCCAACAGCGTCTGCAAAGCGGCAAGTGGGTTATAGCGACGGGAACCTCGCTGCAGGGCAAATACTTTTGGCGCCGTCAGATGCAGAATGTGCCTCAGCTCTTTTTCTCGATAAGAGGGTAATATCGGCACCGGGATCGCACCGAGCATCAACGAAGAGAGCATGATGACAACCGCTTCACGGGTGTTGCGCAATTGATAGGCGATCCGATCGCCCTTCACCACGCCCAATTGACACAGCTTCAAAGCGGCTGAAGCCACCGCACCGTTCAGCCAGTCGTAAGTGTAAACCTCCCCGTGTTCAAAAAGCGCCGGGCGCTGTCCATGTTGTTGAAGGGCCAGCAATAAACGTTGGTTGATCGAATCCTCAACACTAACCATAGCGACTCCATAATGAGTTAACTCACTGTTTGACTGTTATCTTTCTCAATCACAATTCGTTAAACAAACAGCTTTCGGCACCTCGGTCAGGCGGCGCCATCACTTCTGTATTGGCTCAGAATGAAAAGCAAAACGGACTCAAAAACACTTCATTTTCTGGTCGACATCAAACACCATGACCGACCGTCAGTCAATTACCTTGGCGTTAATTATTTGTAGATCTTATGTTTCACCCCTATCATGTCGTTTTAATATCCTTTATAAACAACACATTATAAATAATACTTTTTTTATACTTGCTTATGACATTTCAGAAATAAGCTGTTCTAATGAATAGTCTCGCCCTCCCCACAGCGATGGCGCGTTAACACAGCGGGCTTTCAGCAGGGCTTGCAATGCCACCGTCTCCGCCGAGCTGAGTGCTAAATCTTGACGCAACTGCCAGCTGCCATCCGCCTCTTGCAGCACATCTTCAGGTACCCCCACCTCAGCCAACAGCGCCAACAAATCATCCAGAGTCTTCATAATGTTATCCAATCGTTAAATGGTATTGATAATTATTCATATTGACCGTCAGTCGGTCAATGAGTATTTTAACGCTTGCCTGAGATGACCAGACTCCCGCCCTCGCAGCGAGACTCTTACTTAAAGAGGTTTTTTTTTGAATAAATTCAACGGACTTCGCCTGCGTAAGGCTTATCTTTGCCCGTTGTTGCTGGGCATGATGCCCTGCCTGACCCTGGCGGCCGATGAAGAGTCGATCTGGGTGGTCGCAGAGGGTTCATCCTCAGACAATGCCCCACAGGGTTATGCCGCACAGCAAGCGACGGTGGCGACCAAAACCCGGTCACCGTTGGTCGATGTGCCGCAATTTGTCTCGGTGGTCAATCGCCAGCAAATGGACGTGCAGTCGGCCGACACGGTTAGCCAGGCGTTGCGCTACAGCGCCGGCGTTGCCGTGGAACGTTTCGGCGCCTTTTCCAGCGGCGTGGACTTCGCCAAAATGCGCGGTTTTGAGGCCGACTACTACCTGGATGGATTGCGCGTCATCGGCAATAGCGGCATTTGGGGACCGCAAATTGAAACCTGGGGAGTGCAAAGCGTTGAAGTCTTGCATGGCCCTTCATCCTCGTTATACGGCCAGGGGGGCACCGGCGGCGTAATTAATATGATTTCCCGACGCCCTTCCACCGCCGAGTCGAATCAGCTTAAATGGGATGTCGGCAATGACCGCTCGCATTCCCTCAGCCTCGACTCCACCGGCGCGCTGACCGATGACGAACGGTGGGTGTACCGCTTCGATGGCCTGGCGGCCACGCGCGGTTCGCAGATCGAAGACACCAGGCAAAAGCGCCTCTTTCTGGCGCCCGCAATCACCTGGCAACCCAATGATCGCACGCGCTGGACCGTGTTGGCTCACTATCTTCGCGAACCCCAATCAGGCTATTACAACACCCTTCCCGCCCAGGTTTTGGGGCTGTTGCCCAATCCGCACGGCAAGATAGATACCGATAGAAATTACAGCGATCCCGCGCACGAGCACTCGAGCCGTACGCAATACGATATGACCTCGCTGCTTGAATTCGAATTGAACGATCGCTGGCGCCTAAAGCAAAACCTGCGCTATTCCCACGTAGACTCGACGGTGCGGCGCGATTTTACGCGCGCCGTCACGCCGGACGAGGGACTTTTGACGGCGGTTTATCAGGACGCACCGAGTCAGGCGGACAGCATCGTGATGGATAACCAGGCCGAGACGACATTCGTTACCGGCGCCATCGTCCATCAGGGATTGGCCGGGATCGACTTTCAGGCCGGTAAATTGGATAAAGACTGGTGGGGATCGCAAACCGTGACGTTTGATCCCTGGTCCGAACAGTACCGCCCTTCATTCGAACCTATCCCGGTTTCACGCACGTCGACAACGCAACGCTTCCAGCGCACGGGCTTATACGGACAGGACGAAGCCAGCTGGCGCGGATGGCATTTGTTGTTGGGCGGCCGTCATGACTGGTCACGCATGCGTACCAGTGACAATCTGGCCCATACTCAAACGCAAACCAATGACGCAGCCTGGAGCTATCGCGCCGGGTTGAGCTACCCGTTCGACAATGGCCTGGCGCCGTGGGCCAGCGTCTCTACCGCCTTCGATCCGTTGACCGGCACAAACGCTCAAGGCACGCCGTTCAAGCCAACCCATTCCACTCAGTATGAGATGGGGATGAAACTGCAGCCTCCCGGCAGCGCAACGATGACCAGCCTGGCGGTCTACCAACTGACGCAGCGCGATGTGAACACCATCGATCCCCTTAATCCCAGTTATTACACCCAAACGGGTGAAGTGCGTTCTCGCGGCGTGGAGCTGGAATCACGGGCGGCGGTGACCGATAACCTTAATCTGATGCTGTCCTATGCCTGGGTCAACAACGTCGTGACGGAGGCTAACGATAGCACGCAGGGGAAACATCCGGTGGGGGTTCCGGCGCAGACCGGCTCGATGTGGCTGGACTATCGCTTTACTAAAGGGCCGCTGCAGGGGCTGCTGATCGGTGGCGGTACCCGCTACCTGGGGGCCAGTTGGGGAGATGGTGCCAACACCTTCAAAGTGCCCGCCGTTTGGCTCGGCGATATGACCGTCCGCTATACGCCGGGTGCCTGGGATCCTCGTCTGTATAATCTGGAGCTGGGATTGACGGTCAACAACCTGACCAACAAATCTTACATCGCCAGTTGCACCAGTGCGCCTTACTGCAGCATCGGCATCGAACGCCGCATCATCGGTTCGATAAGCTGGTATTTCTGATGCACAGACGACGTTTTCTTCAGGCGGCCGCTTTGCTGGCACTTTCTTCGCCTTCACGCTCTCTGCGCGCCCAGGCTGATACACAGATCGTGACCGATATCGTCGGGCGTACGGTGACTTTACGCTATCCTCTGCGGCGTATTTTCCTGGCGGAAGGCAACCTGTTTTATACCGTTGCGGCGCTCAACCCACGCGCGCCGATGGAAAAACTGGTGGGTTGGCGAGACAATTTCCGCACCGCCGACCTGGACAGCTACCGGCTGTATCTGCGTTATTTTCCCGAACTGGCCAAGCTGCCGGCCTTCGCCGGCGTGCAGCAAATGCAATTCGATCTGGAAAGGTTGATCGCCTTGCGGCCCGAAGCCATGTTGCTCAACGCGAATACGCGTTCTGTGCTGGAAACGAGCGGCCTGATGGCTAAGCTTACGGCGGCGAACATCCCCGTGGTGTTTGTCGATATGAGCATCGGCCTGATGAACAACAGCGCCAGAAGCATCGCCATCATGGGGCAGCTCTTTGATAATCCGCAAAGTGCACATAGCCTGATTCGCTTCCGCCAGCGTCATCTCGATACGATCCGCGACACGCTGATGAAACGGGCTCCGCCGCGCCCACGCATAATGATGGAGCGCGCCGCCGGATTATACGAGGATTGCTGCCTGTCTTGGGGCAATGGCAACTACGGCGAGATGGTGGATAGCGCAGGAGGATTCAATTTGGCTCAGACGCATATTCACGGCGTTTACGGCGCATTGAGTCAGGAAACGGTGATCGCTTCCCGGCCCGATAAAATCGTCGTGACCGGCAGCAACTGGAGTCATTACTCGCCCCACGGTGACTGGATCAACCTTGGGCCAGGCGCAGATTTGACGCTGGCAAAAACGCGGCTGGAAAAATTGATGCGACGCCCGGCTTATCGCACCCTGGCCGCGGCAAAGAACGGACAGGCGTACGCCATTTGGCACCCGTTTTACGATCACCCTTTTAATTTCGTCGCTATCGAACGTCTGGCCACTTGGTTCCATCCGTCGCTGTTCGCCGGCGTTGATGCCGAAGCGACTTTTGCTGAACTCTTCGCCCGCTTTCTTCCCATTCCGTATCAGCCCGGTTACTGGGTGTCGCTCAAGGCGGCGCCGTAAACGATCAGCGACATCCCAGCAAACGCATGAATTCCTGCGCCAGCGCAGGCCCCAGCCCTTGGCGGTCGGCGTCGGGGTTGACCATGACGTCATCCACGGCACCATGCATGCCGTGATACATCAAGATGGCGGTCAGATGCGGATTCTCCAGACGCCAGGCGCCCGCCGCTGCGCCATCGTTTAAAATCGTCAGGATCTGCTCCAGCACGGCATCACGATCCTGATTGCCTCGGGTATGATAATGATGATCGTGATACAACGCATCGTGCAGTTCCATGCCTTCAAAATAGGTCGCCACGCCGGCATCACACCAGGCTCTCAGACGCGCCAACCAGTCATCCGGCGCGCATTCATCGATAGCCAGCTGAATTTTCTCGATAAAGTGATTGGTGAAACGTATACGTAAAGCGGACAACATTTCATTTTTGGACGGGAAATAGTGGTAGAAGGTCCCTTTGGCGACGTTGGCGTCGCGGACGATATCGCTGATGGTGGTCGCTTCAAACCCTTTTTCGATAAACAGCTTCTGCGCCGCATCCATCAATTCATCCAAGCGCACTTCCGCCGGTTTGGTTCGAGGCTGTGTTTCTTTCATCTTCTCTTTTGTCTTCATATCAACATCCACTAGGAGTCCAGCGGCCATCGTAACCAATGTTGTTGCCATTGACCAGCCGGCCTATCTCAGTGAAATCAATATTTACGCTCCATTGACCGACGGTCAGTCATAATATAGGATGAGAATAGTTTTCACTATCACCCCCATCTCAATAAGGAGCCCCACTATGTCCGGTATGCGCAGGATTTCGCTCGTTGCCGCCATCTGTCTGGGTACATTTATGGCGTCGCTTGATATCAGCATTGTCAATGTGGCGCTGCCCACGATGCTGGAATCGCTGCAAACCGACATGTCGGGCCTGCAGTGGGTCGTTGACGCCTATGCCCTTTGCCTTTCCGCGTTAATCCTTTCCTCCGGTCCGCTGGGCGACAGATTTGGCCGCAAGCGTATTTGGCTGTACGGCGTTGCATTGTTTACCGTCGGTTCGATCGTTTGCGCATTCGCCACCTCTCTCGGCATGCTGCTGACGGGCCGGGTGATACAAGGGATCGCCGGCGCAGCCGTTATCCCTGGGGCATTGTCGTTATTGACTCATGCTTTTCCGGAGGAACAGCTGCGCACCCGCGCGATCGGGATCTGGTCTTCGGTCAATGCCCTTTCGCTGGTGATTGGCCCGGTTTTGGGCGGCTTGCTGGTGCATACCACCGGTTGGCCAGGCATATTCTGGATCAACATTCCGGTCGGGATCGTCGCGTTGATATTGGGCGGTTGGGGGCTGCGAGAAAGCTCGCATCCTGAGCACGCGGCGCTTGACCCGCTGGGGCAAGGGTTGAGCATCTTGTGGCTTGGCGCGCTGACCTACGGGCTGATTGCCGCCGGAGAATTCGGTTGGCACAGTGTGCAATCGCGTTTTCCGTTGTACGCCGCCCTGGCGCTGTTTGCGCTGTTTCTCTGGGTGGAAACGCGGGTCAAACGCCCCTTGCTGCAGCTGAGCCTGTTTCGCAACGCCGATTTTAGCGGCTATAACCTCGCCTCTTTTGTACTCGGTTTTTCCGCTTACAGCAGCGTCTTCTTCGTCTCGCTATTCCTGCAACAAGCCCAGGGCTGGAGCCCCGCCGACACCGGTTGGCGCATGGCGCCGGAATTTCTCGCCATGGCGCTGGCCGCTTCCGGTTTTGGCCGCCTGTCCGCCAAACTGAGCGTGAACTCGCTGATGATCGTCGGTTATGGCCTGATGGGCGTTGCCCTGCTGTTGCTGACGCAGCTGCACGCCGATTCGCCTTACGCTCTGGTGGCGCTCTATTTGGCCCTGCTCGGTTTCGGCATGGGGCTGTCCATGCCAGCGACAAGCGCCTTGGTGATGCGCACCGTCGCGCCGCAACGTTCCGGGATGGCGTCGGCAACGATGAACGCGCTGCGACAAACCGGCATGACGCTGGGCATCGCCTTGCTGGGCACGCTGATGAGCATGAAAGCGGTGACCACCTTGACTGCGGCTTTGCAAACGCAAGGCGTGGAACAGGCCGCCGCAATCGCCCGGACGGCGGTCATCGAACAACAGCAAACGGCCGTTGATGCATTGAGCACGAGCCGCATGCAAGCGCTGACGCACAGCGCCTTCGCCGATGGTTTCGGGATCGCCATGCTGTGTGCCGGATTACTCAGCATCGTGATGACCGTGTGGCTGCTGATCATGCTGCATCCGCGTTTCCGTCTGCATCCTCAGGCCGGAAACGCCGTGCTGAACAAGTCACCTGAACGACTGAACGAGGAATGAACATGACAAAATTATCGGTCGACCCGATCGAAGAATTGATCGCTTTCGCTTCGCAGGTAGATGCGTGCATGATTCCCCCCGCCGTCCTGGCATTCCAGTGTAAACGGCTCATGGATAATCTTGGCTGTCTCGCCGCCGGCTACGATCAAAGCGGCGTTGACGCGGCGCTGTCGCTGGCCAGACGCTGGAGCGGCAGCGCCGAAGCCAGCATTATCGGCAGCGAAGAACGGCTCGCCGCGCCGCAGGCGGCGTTTGTCAACGCCGTACGCGCTCGCGCGCTCGATTATTGCGACGTGCTTTCTCCTGGCTGGCACCCCAGCTCCTCGGATATTCCTGTGGCCCTGGCGGCTGCGGAACTGTCGGGCGCTTCCGGCCTCGACACCTTGGCTGCGTTGGCCGTTGGGCAAGACTTCGCTCAACGCATCAACCTCGCCGCGCAGGCGAACGGCTTTTTCTACCGCGGATTCGACTCGAACATCCTCGGCCTGTTTTCCGGCGCAGCGATCGCCGCCCGCCTGTTGCGCCTGGACCTGCACGCCTTTACCGACGCTATCGGCCTGGCGTTCGATTTTGGCATCGGCACCTTCCAACACTATCAGGACAAGACGCTGGCGGTACGTATCAGCCAGGGATTGGTGGCTCGCCATGCGCTGGAAGCGGTTTTAATGGCGCAGGCTGGAATAAGTGGCCCTAAACGCGTCCTGAGCGGCGAGAACGGATTTTTCAATCTCTATGCCCCGGGCGAACCCGACCTGGGATTGCTGACCCACCAATTGGGCTCCGCCTTTCTGGGTGAAGAAGCGACCTGTTTCAAACTCTACCCGCACTGCAGCATTCTGCTGGCGCTGACCGAAGCGCTGTTGAACGACGGCCCGCATCGGCAGTTGTCCGATCCCGCACGGGCGAAGATCACTCTGCATGCCTCGCCGACCATGCGCATGGTCTGCGGCGCGCCATACGAGCCGCAGAAAACGGCCGAAATCGATGCGCAATTCAGCGCGCGTTACATCATCGCCAACGCGCTGCTGCGCGGCCAGGCCAGCGCACGTGAATTCAGCGCGGCTTCAGCGACAGAACCTACGGTCGTTGCTCTGGCGCAGCGTATCGAAGTTCATGAACAACATGCCTTCGATAGGTTTGACCGCTTCGAACTACACATCACGCCGGAGCAGGGTGATACGCTGCGGCTCGAGGCCGAGTTTGGCCGCGGCTGGCCGGAGAATCCGGCCGACATGCAGGATATTCGTGAGAAATTTCTTCACTGCTGTGCGCAATCACCCAGTGAGGGATTACGCCTTAATGCGCGAAAACTGATGGCCTGCATCGAAAATCTGGTCGAAGCGCCTTCGTTACAAGCCTTGTTGGCCGCAACGCGAGAAGTGCGCTAGTCCCGACGCACTTCGCCGGCCCCCTCACTTCGGCGCGTAAATCTCTCTGAGCGTGGCGATCACTTTCGCCACGTTTGGGTCATCGATGCGGTAAAACAGGGTTTGCGCTTCGCGTCGGTACGTTACCAGACCTTCATTGCGCATTTTCGCCAGGTGCTGCGACAGCGCCGATTGGCTAAGCGGCACCAACTGTTGTAACTCCCCCACGGCGATCTCATCGTGTTTCAATAGCAGGCAAAGCATCAGCAAGCGGTGTTCGTTGCCTATCGCTTTCAACAGCCTGGCGGCTTCAATCGCCCCTTCATTCAAAAAGGGATCCTGCTTAGCTTTTGCATTCATGGTCAATCACGGCCCCGTCATCATTCAGCCGCATTATAGCGGCTTTCAGGCGCCGGCACAGCATTACATTAGCATCCGTTAAATTAGTTATTGCTAATTTATATAATCCTAATATAGCCTTGTATTCAAGCCGAGCGGCTCTCCCTGAGGCCGCAGGCTCTTTCCCAACTACAAGTGAGAATGCGTTATGAATATGCCAACCCTGGTACTGCTGGCGTTTGCCGGCTGGACATTATTGATTCTATTCGGCACCGTCGGCGTTTATCGCTGGTCCCGAATTTTAACCGGCCGCGCCACGGTCAGCGAATGGCAAGCGAATAAACCGCAGGGCAGCGATGGCTACCAGCGTGCCATTGCGGCGCATCGCAACTGCATTGAAAATTTGCCGGTTTATACCGCCCTCGTTGTAGCGATAGCCGTATTTCAGGTGGAAAGCACGACGCTGAATGTCTTGTCTCTGGTCCTGCTCGGCGCGCGCATGGCGCAGAGTCTGGTTCACATCGGTTTCGAGCAGACGGAGAAAGTCGCCACCTGGCGCTTCGCTTTCTTTTTCACGCAAATCGTCACGATGATTTGGATGGGGATAGAGATCGTCAGGAACCTGCCATGACGATCACGAACCTGGCAGAGCCCCATGAGGTGACCCGTTTCCTCTATGACGCAGACAAACCCGAGGGGCAGCGGGCCATCCTCTACTTTTCCGCCTCCTGGTGCCGCCCTTGTCAGAATATGCAGGGGATCGTTGAACAGCTGCACCGTCACGCCAACGAGATCGCCTTCGGCCGCATTGACGTCGCGCAGGCGCCGACGGTCGCCCCTGCGTTCGGCATCAAATCCGTGCCCTCCCTCGCCCTGTTTGAGGATGCGCGCCTCATCGCAATCATCGCGGGCGAGGTTCCCTTGCAACGGCTGTCACACCGGGTGGCGACGGCCTTCGCCGGCGTTACAGCATCCACTCGATAGGCAGCCAGCCGGCCACGGTAAGAACGATGCGTTTTACCCAGCCGGCGCCGGGTTCTTGCTGGTGCACCTCGGTGTGGCCGTCTTCGAAGGCTTCTTTCCACACCATTTTGCCTTCGGGCGTCAATACCGGCCGATAGGCGGCGTATTCGAGCGGGCCATCAAACAGTTGGCGGGTGTCGGCCGCCAGCGACGGGCTATCGATCAAGAATCCCATTTCGCAGTTCAGGTGCGCCGAGCGCGGATCGAAATTGAACGAGCCGATAAACACCCGTTTGTCATCGATGGCGAAGGTTTTAGCATGCAGCGCCGCACCGGACAGCCCCAGCGGCTTGAGTTCCTTGCGCCCCGTCGGTTGCCCGGCGCGCAGCTTCAGCTCGAACAGCTCGACGCCCGCCTGCAGCAGCTCACGCCGGTATTTGGCGTAGCCGGCGTGGACCACCAGCACGTCGGTGGTGTTCATTGCGTTGGTCAGCACGCGGATGGATTTTCCCTGCTTGGCGAGCGATTCAAAGAAGGTTGCCCCTTCCCGCCCCGGCACGAAATAGGCGGAGACCAGATCCAATTGCCGGCTGACGCCGCCGATGATCTTGCCCAGCTGCGTCACCATCAAGCGATCGCGCGACGCTTTGCCCAATCCTTTCGCCGGATCGTCGGCCACCAGCTCTACCTGGGTGAATTCCGGCTGCACGGCGCCATCGCGAAAGCGCACCGCACTGGTTTCCAGCTGCACCGCCAATTTACGGGCGCGCTCGCTGGTTTCGGTTGCGGCAGCCTGCGTCAGGAATGCCGAGAGGTTGCCCTGGCCCCGGATAATTTGCTCAACGCCGAATACCGAGGCGCTGTTCCAGTAGCGATCGAAGACATCGGCGGTCTCCGCCACCACGCTGCCGACGCTCAACACGTCGAGATCGAGGAAATAGTTCTCGTCGCCGACCTGGAAATACTCATCGCCAATGTTGCGGCCGCCGATGATCGCCACGGCGCCGTCGACGATGTAGGACTTGTTATGCATGCGCCGGTTCATGCGCATAAAGTCGAAGGCGTAACCGGCCAGCTTCGGCGTACGTACGGTAGACGGGTTGAACAGACGGATCTCGACGTTTTTCTGCGCGTTCAACGCCGCCAGCGTCTCATCCATGGCGACGCCGTTATCGTCCAGCAGCAGCCGCACACGCACGCCGCGTTGGGCCGCGTCATACAGGGTTTTCAGCAGGATCTGCCCGGAGGTGTCGTTATGCCAGATATAGTACTGGGCATCGATCGACCTTTCCGCCATCCGCGCCAACGCCAGGCGGCTGGCGAACGCATCGTGGCCGCTGACCAGCGGCACCACGCCGCTCAGGCCGGGGTGTGCCGCCATCTGTTCGGCGGCCCGCGCCGGCAATAGCGCGGCAGGATCCGCCGGCAAGGCCGCCTGCGGCAGACGCTGCGAAATATCCGGCAAACGAAAGATGACTCTTGCCGCAATAATGGCGATCGTCACGGCGATAATCAGATACACGACAATTTTTATCACGGGAAGCGGCCTCGGAGGTTGACTGCTTTGCTTTATACGTCATTAGGTTGCTTCAATCTATAGGAGAAGCGCGCTCTGCAATACGGCTATAGCGTAAAGCGCGAAGGCGAAACGCCAAACAGTTTTTTAAACGCCACCGAATAGGCGCTGTGGCTCTCATAACCGCTTTCGAAAGCGGCGTGTATGATGGAGTGGCCGGCCAACAGCAGCGGAATGGACGACAGCAGCCGCAGACGCTGTTTCCACTGGCCAAAGGTGATGCCGGTTTGTTGAGTAAAGTGACGCTGGAAGGTTTTCGCGCTGATCGACAGTGAATCCGCCCAGATCTCAATGCCGCGATCGTCGGCCGGCGTGATGACCAACTGCCGGCAAATGGCGGCCATTCTCGCTTCCATCGGCCAGGGGAGATGCAGCGCCAGCTGTGGCTGCAGGCTCAGTTCCTCGAGGAACAGCGCTCTGAGCAGCGCGTGGCGTTTGGTTTCCTCGCCCTCGGGCGCCAGCGTCGCCAATTGGGCGATCAGCTCCCGCAGCAGCGGTGACACCTGCAAAACGCCGTCGCGCAACGGCAACCGCGCGGCGGTGAATTCATCGACAAAAATCCCGTAAACGCAGATATTGCTCTGCATGACCAGTTGATGCTCCACCCCCGGCCGCAGCCAGACTGCGGTGGTTGGCGGCACGATCCAACGCCCGCTGCCCGCCTCGACCGCCATCACTCCCTGTTGCGAATAGAGCAAATGGCAACGTTTATGCGAGTGGAAAGGAACGACAAAGCCTGCCGGATAGTGTTTCACCAGCCCTGTCACCTCGAACGAGGAATTCTCGTGGCTGCTCAGGTTGATGCGTTTCGTTTCGGCGTTGTCGACTTCGAATCCCATGGTCGTTTGTCCCTTTTGATAACGCGAATGTCTTTTATTTGATAGAGAGGCCGCATGATCCTCCATATAGTGACGTTCTCGCAAGCCACACCAGGGGCCTTATGCGAATAAACTCACTATGACACCCACATTTCATCGTTCTGCGTGGTAACGGGGCGATGACATTGTGCATGCGCTGCACAATGGCGGCAACGTTGCGGGGGCGACGGAGGCCGAAAGTGATGGAAAGGGAAAGCGCGGCGGATTTAATCAGGAGGTTTATGCCTAGTCAGCAGGTAGCTTAGCCTGGGGGGCGGCTCAATGCTGAAGGGATAGGGAGAGCGCCTAGGCTCTCCGCTATCCCTTCTTGTCAATACGTCAACGGGCCAGTTCGGCGCCGTCCAGCTCGGAAATCGCCAGACAAATCACTTCCGTTATGGCCTCTACCGTATAGGCGGTATTGGCAGGAATGATTAACATCTCATGAGGTTGCAGCGTCTGATCGTCAACCTTCAGTTCACCGCTCAGCACCATCAGTTTCACCCATCCCGGATGAAAACGCGCCGGTTGTCGGCTGCCCGCATCCAGCTTCAGCAACGCCGTATGGCCCGGCGTCTCCCGTTTCAAAATATGAAAGCGCACCCCATCGTAAGGCATGTTTTCGTAATGCAGTGACGCCAGTGTTCTCTTATGCATGGTAAGTGTCCTCGTGACCTGTGAGTAGCTGCTCCGCCTTCGGTCGCCGTAAAAACGTTTGGCGGCTGTCCCTACCGAAAGCACCGTCTCGCAGCCTCTTGGCGAACGGATTAACTGTCGTGCTTGCAGCGGCCTGTACGGCCACCGCTTCATGCCTAACCTGCCTCAGGCATGCTAATAAATATATAAGAGCCTCGCCAACGGCGCAAAAAACCACTGTAACGTTGAGCGCATTACGGTGTTAATCCGTAGTCGGAAAGATTATCCAGCAGCCCGATCAGAGAGAAGAACAGCGCCGTTTGCCGAGGATCGCGCCAGCCATCGGCAAAGTCCGCCATCAGCCACAGGACTTCGTCGAGAAACAGATGCTCTACCGCCTGATGCCAGCTTTGCACTTCGCCGGCCGTCAACGCGACAGACTCACCGTACCCCGTCAAAAACAGCCGCCATTCCTGTACGGTGAACACGCGGTCGGGCGCCGAGTCCAGTGCGTTGTGGAACAGCAGCAGGACCAGCGCCAGATCGAACACGCGCGGCAAAAACAGCGCGTTATCGGGGTCGATCAGCACTGGCCTATCCTGCGCGACATAAATCAGATTATCGGCTTTAAAGTCATAGGGCGTTTCCACGCAAGGGAGACCCCGTGCGCTAAGCGCCGTCTGCCGCCCGGCAATCTGCAGCATACGCGTTTTTAGCGCCTCGATGTCGAGCGTCAGCCCCTGGCTTGCCGCATGACTGGCGATCTCGTCCAGATCCGCCGAGATATCGTCTTCAGTCAGTGCATACTCGTCATAAACCGCCAGCCCGGCGTTATTGTCTGCCGAAGATAACCCGTGGATCCTTCCCAACAGCCTGCCCGCCGCGATAATCTGCTCATCGCGGCCCGCATATTTTTCTCCCGCCACAAAGGGATAAACCACCCACATACTGCCCGCTATCTCTTGCGGACAGGCCGTCGGCGCCACGACGTCAACGCCCTGACGACGCAACGCGGTGAGATACGCCGCCAGCGCCTGGGCTTCGCCCGACGTCGGACGGGTGCGCTTCAGGACGTGCTCCCCTATCTTATAAACCGGCGCATAGGGATAAAGACTGAGCGGCGGCTGCGCGGTATCCAGCGCGAACCGACCGGCAATCGCGATGATATCCCCCCCTTCACCCCCATCATCAATAAATCGCGCCGGGCGGTAACCGTGAGGAATGGCGGGATTAACGCCGTGCAACAGCTCGTCGCTGACCAGTCGACCCAACGTCGGAGCGCACATCACGGCCGGATGCATCACCGCCACATAGAGACAGGTGGCGCCCAGCGGTCCGAGGATGGGATAACCGTCGCGCGGCCTGGGGCGCAGCCCCACCGAACACGCCTGCAGTTGCAATGGCGCCGAGCCGTGCAGGCGGTTTTGAATCGCCGATCGCGCGTCCTCTTCCACGCGTTTGACATCGCCGCCCGCAGGATAATCCTCCGCCGCGAGCAGATCGCCATTTTGCGCATGACGCGCTTCGATGTCGTCGCCCGCAATCAGCGTGTTCACCGCCTGCGCCGCCTCGTGATAGCGCAACAAAATTGCCGGCGACGCCTCGATCGGCAACGAAAATTCGCTGCCGTCCAGCAGCGCCGAGATCCCCGTACCGCAGGCGAGCACTACCCGTTCGGCGGCGATCGCGCCCTCCCCGGTAACGATGCCGGTTATCTGACCACCGGCCTCGCGCAGAAATCCGCTGACCGCACGTCCCAGAAGCAACTCGCCGCCCAACGCGCCTACCCGTTCGAGCAGCCGCTGTGTCACTTCTTGCGGATCGACCGCGCCATCGCGCGCCGCAAAATAGGCCTGGCTATCGGGCCGCCCGAGCGCCGGCTCCAGCGCCATCACCTCGGCGGAGGACAGACGCCGATTGTCGGGGTTTTGCGTCGCCGGCGCCTGACCATAGCTGAGCGCGCCGGACCAATTCACCCACAATTCCGGGATCTCCTGCGTCAGCCGCACCCAGTCAGCCACGATCTCGCGCCGCAGAAACGCGTCGGGAGCGCCCTCTGGCACGCCTTCGCTGATCCAGCCGAACGAGCTGCCTGTGGCACCCGCCGCGGAATGCGCCTGCTCAACGACGATAACGCGCTGCCCCTGACGCGCGAGATGATAGGCGATCGATGCCCCGACAATCCCGGCGCCCACGATAACAATGCGTGATGATGTTCCATTCATTTAATGATGTCCGTACCTCATTTCAAATGTTGTCGCCAAAGCAAGCAGGCCGCCAGACAGGCTACCCCGCCACCGCAGGCCAATACGGCATAAGACGCGCCCCAACTGTGGGTGGTATCCATCACCACGCCAAAGGAGAAAGGGGCGAACGAACCGATGCCGAACCCCAGCAACGATCGCCAGCCCATCACGCTGCCGAGCTGTTGCGGCGGTACGTTGTCCGCCATCGCGGCCGACAGCACGCCGGAGTCGCCGAGAATAAAGAAACTGCCGATGCTGACGAGCAGCAGCGTCCAGCCCGGCCCCCAGTTCGCCGACCCTCCCATCAGCAGCGAACCCAATGCGCCGGCGGCGCCCATAAACATCAGCACCGACGCGCGATTGAAATAGTCGGAAACGGTGCCGACAATCAGCGTGGCGATCATGCCGGCCAGGTGGATCACCGCCGCGACGATCAATCCGGCGCTGAGCGGATCCAGAGAGAAACCGCTCAACGCCTCGCTGACCAGGCTGGGCGCCCAGGCCCAGTTGCCGAGCAGTTCCCAGCTGTGGGCGATATACCCGATCAGCAACAGCAGGGTCGCATAGGTGATAGCATAGCTCTCGCGTTTCGTCTTCCTACCCAGCGTGCGCGGTTGCGGTTCCCGATAACCGACCAGGGCCAACGATCCCGCCAACGCTCCCAGTAACGCACCGGCGGCGCACAGAGAAAACGCCACGCCGGCGCCCCAGCGCATGGCGCTCCAACCGGCGATGAAAACCGACAGAAAATACCCCAACGAACTGGCCGCCAGCACCATGCCGATGGCATAACCGCGCCGCGCCGGACCGTTCATCCCCATCGCCAACAGCAGCGCCGGCGTATAAGCCCCGCCCTGCGTCAAACCGACGAGGGCCATCAACACCAACGCGCTGAGATAAGAATGGGCAAATACGGCGAACAGCATCAGCGCACCGGCGCCCAGCCAGGAGAACAGCAGATAAACCCGGCGGGCGCCCAACGAATCACACCACCAGGAGGCCACCAGCAACGCCAGGGCGTTGGTCAGGCTGAACACCGTCTGCACCGTGCCTGCGGAAGCGGCGTCGAGCTGCCACTCGCTCCTGATGGTCGGCAGCGCGCCGGCGAACATCATGGTGCCCAGACACAGACCCGCCCGGCTCACGCAAAGCAGATAAAAAGCCCGCATTTCAGCGCCGCCTCCCTGCCAACCGCAGGGGGAGAATAACGCCATTAACACGCATGACCGATAGCCAAAAGATCCGCATCATAAACTCAGCAATCAGAAGGAGATGCCTCATCATAGTGAGCAAAATCAAAGGCTGACAAACGATCTTTCTTCCCCCATTTGGTTGAGCTAGACTCAACCTATGAAAAAAATCCACTCCCTGCCGCACCTGTCCGCTTTCGAAGCCGCCGCCCGTCTCGGCAGCTTCAGCGCCGCTGCGGATGAGCTGTTTCTCACCACCGGCGCGGTCAGCCGCCATATTCGCAGTCTCGAAGCACAGCTGGGGATCACGCTGTTTTATCGCGGACACAAATCCGTGCGGCTGACGCAGGCCGGTGAGAACTTTTCCCGCACCGCGTCCCGGGTCATCGGCGAACTGTTTGCTGCGGAGAGCGCGCTGAAAGCGAGCGCCGGCCAGCAGCGGCTGGTGGTGCACAGCCTGCCGACGTTCACCATGCACTGGCTGATGCCGAAGCTGGCGGCATTCAATGAGCGTCATCCGGGGGTCGCGATTGATATCACCACCGGCATCGGCGCCGTCGATCGCAATACGCCGTTTGACGTGGCGATCCGGCGCGATCCCGCGCACTTCTCCGGGCTGAAAGCGATCCCTTTCCTGCAGGAAGACAGCCTGCTGGTCTGCAGCCAGAGCTATTTGCACGCCAGACCGGTCATTGCGCCGGACACGCTTGGCGAGCATACCGCCATCCGCATCCGTGCACGGGAAGATTTGTGGCGCAGCTGGCTGAATGCTTATCCGACGGCGCTGGACGCTTCGCCGCCGCCGCTCACGCTCGATCATACCTTCGCCGCCATTCAGGCGGCCGAAGACGGCCTGGGGCTGGCCGTTGTGCCTTATTTGTTCTGCGCCAAACACCTGTCGTCAGGCCGACTGGTGTCGCCTTTCCCGACGCTGACCATCCGAACCGGCGTCTATTCTCTGCTGCTGCGCGACCGGGACGATGACGTCGTGAGAACATTCGCCGCCTGGCTGCGCACTTACCAGGCCTGACCGGGTGACGACATTGACGGACAGTCATGGCCTGCGCCTGGGTGAGAATCGCCGGCGATTTCCGGTTGGCGCGCCATGAGCGGCGCTGCCTCAGGCATTTCGCCGCTGCTGCCCGTGAATGTCGACGAGCGCGCACAGCTTTTCCAACGTCACCGCCGGTGAAAAATAGAAGCCCTGTACGACATCGCACCGATACTCGGTCAGGTAGTGGAGCGACTCCAGGTCTTCCACCCCTTCCGCCAAGACTTCATAGTTGAGTTTATGCAGCATATCGATGATGCTTTGCACGATGATGCGGCTTTCCGCATCGCTCTTCAGCTTTCTTATCAGGGAGGCGTCCAGTTTGACGACGTCGGCGGGGATATGGCGCAGATAGTTTAAATTGCTGTAGCCGGCGCCGAAATCATCCAGCGCGATGCGATGCCCGTTGGCCTTGAGCGCATGCAGACAGGCCAACGCCGCGCTGCTTTCCTGAATGCGTTGCGACTCCAGGCACTCTATCTCAATGTCCCCCGCCTGCAGCCCGCGCCGGGTGATGGCTTCATTCAACCGCGCCGCAAAGTGCCGCTGGGCCAGATTGCCGGCCGTCACGTTGATCGAGATGGGAAACGCGATCCCCGTTTCACGCATCAACAACAACTGTTCAATCGACTGCGCGATGACAAACTCGGTCAACGGTTTGATCAGCGAGGTATTTTCCACCAGCGGAATGAACTCCCCCGTCGGGATCGCCCCCCAACGTTCATGCCGCCAACGCAGCAATGCTTCCGCGCCGACGATCCTGCCGCTCGCCAAATCAATCTGCGGTTGGTATTCCAAAAATAGCCCGCGATTATTTTCCTTCAGACTCTGCGCCAACTCATTAAAAATATTGAAATTATGCTTGCGCGCCGCATCCTTCGGCTCGCTATAGAGAGAGACGGCTCGCCCCTCGTCGATCGAATCATGCAGCGCGCTGGTCGCCTGGCGCAAAATCTCGGGAGGATCGGCATGCGGCGCGGAAAACAACGCATAACCGGCATTAAGCTCCAGGCGCAGCGGCACGCCGCCTCTCACTTCGTGATGCAAACGGTCGGCGCAACGCAACAGATCGCGCTTCGCCTGCGGCATGTGCTGCGCCTCGATAATGACGGCGAAACGTCCGGGCGCGATGCTGTACAGCATGCGCTCACTGAGAAACGTCTCTTTCAGGAAATGGCTGATATCCCCCAGCAGTAACTCTACCGTAGACAGGCCGAAGGAACGCGCCATCTCGTAGGCGTATTGGATATCTATCGTATCGAACAGCAATAACGCGTATTTGCCCGCGTCCGGTAAATTGCCGAGTTCACCCATCAGCCGCTGTCGATTGGGCAAGCGAGTGATGGCATCGACCAGGCCGATCTCACTCTGCGCTTCGATCAGCTCGCCGACGATGGTGGCCATGCTGCGCAGCAGTTCGACCTGACGGCGAGTCAGATGCTTTGGCTGCAAACCCACGAGGCAGAACGCGCCAATCGTATAGCCTTCGCGGGTGCACAGCGGGATGGCGGCGCAGTGGCGGATCGCCGCGGCGCCGTTGACCATGGGATCCGAGGCAAAGCGTTCATCCGCATGGGTGTCCGGACAAATCAACGCCTCGCCGCTCAGACGAACGAAATTGAACAAGGGGCTGACGAAATCGATCTCCTCGAACCCGACGTCAATGTGCTCGCGGATCCAAATCTTGCGCGTTCCGTGCAGGTAAATGAGGCAGCCCTCGGCCTGTAACAGCTTGCAGGTGATCGTCAGCACCTGATGGATCGCGTCGTCATGGCCGGCGCCCAACCCCGCCAGCGCATCGATGGCCGCCAGGCGCTCGTCTTCGTTCTTACTGAGATGTCGTAACATTGGCTCATAGCTCACAGATGGCGTAAGTGCCTTTGCCGGCGAATTTCGCCTGATACATCGCGCCGTCGGCGCTGGCCAGCAGCATTTCCGGCGTCACGTCCCCACTCGCAGAGATAGCGGCGCCAATGCTGGCGGACAGGCAGACCTTCTGCTGACCGATCTGCGAAATACCGGCCAGCTCCGCCAACACCTTTTCGCAAAACGCGCTGACCTCAGGCCGCGGCGCTGTCAGCGGCCACAGGATCACCGTGAACTCGTCGCCGGCCAGGCGCGAGACGCTGTGCCGTTCGTCGGCGCAAGCGCTGAGCAATTTGGCGAACGTCTTCAGGATCAGATCGCCGAAGTCATGGCCGTAACTGTCGTTCATGCCCTTAAAACCATCGAGATCGATGAACAACAGGGCCATCTGCCGCTGATGACAGCAGGCTTGCAACGTGCCCGACAACCGGCGCAGAAATGCGCGGCGGTTTGTCAACCCGGTCAGCATGTCGTGCGTGGCGTCATATTCCAATCGTTGCTGCAGCCGCTTCAACTCGGTGATATCCATGGAGAGAATGTAAAAGCCCTGAGCCTCGCACGGCACCAGCGTGGTATGGATCATCAGCAGCCCCTGCTGGGTCTGCAATTCGTTTTCGAAGCTGACCATTTCGCCCGCCAAAGCCCGCGCGATCATCGGCCGGGCCATCTGATACACGCTTTCCCCCATGAACTCGCGCACCGTCATGCCCTGTAGGCTGGCCTCTTCCAGACCAAACCAGGTCTTATAGGCGCTATTGGCGAACAGGTAGCGTTCATTGGCGTCGATCTGGCTGATTAACGCCGGCATATTGTCGGTAATGGCGCGCAGGCGTTCTTTTTCCGCACTGAGCTGAGATTCGGCGAGCACCCGGGTTTCTATCTCTTCGTTAAGCTGTTTGACCACCGCGTTAAGCTCATGCGTACGAATTTCGACGCGTTCTTCCAGCTCATGCTGCAAGGCATACAGGTCGGCCTCCGCCGCCTTGCGCTCGCTGATGTCGACGATGACCGAGATGAAATGATCCGGCTTGCCGTTCGGCAGCCGATTGAGCGCCACCGTCAGTTCCACCCATACGATCGTGCCATCGGCGCGGAAATAGCGTTTCTCCAGCGAGTAGGTGTCGATCTCGTTTCTCAGCAACTGCTGCAGTTTTTCCAGATCGATGTTGAGATCGAGCGGATAGGTAATGTCCTGAAAGGTGCGATCCATCAGCTCGCGCTCGGAGTATTGCAGCATTTCACAGATGCGCGGATTGACCCGCAGCCAATACCCCTGCAGCGAAACCAGCGCCATGCCCACCGCCGCCTGAGAGAAAGTCTGTTCGAATAACGCCTCCGTGCGCTGCAGATCGGATTTCAGGTTTTCGGTATAGACGTTGCGTTCGATGCTCTGCAGATACTCTTCCACCACCGCGGCGAAGTCACGCAGATCGGCCAGTTTATCTTGAGGAAACGGCTGCGGGTGACTGTCGATAATGCATAGCGTGCCGAGCGGCAACCCGTCGAGGGACAGCAGCTGTTGCCCGACGTAGAAGCCGATGCGCGGGCCACCGACCACCAGTGGGTTATCGAAAAAGCGCGGATCCTGCGCGGTATCGGGCACCACCATCGCTTCGCGTTGCAGAATGGCATGGCCGCAGAACGAGATGTTGCGCGGCGTTTCCCGGACATCCAGGCCATAGCGTGATAAAAACCATTGACGATCGCGGTCGATCAGTGACACCAGAGCAATGGTGACGCCGAAATATTTCGCAGCCAGCCGCGTGATGCGATCCAGCTTTTCTACTGAGTTCGAATCCAGCACGTTCAGCGAATCCAATACCGACAGGCGTTCGGCTTCGTTTTCGGGGAAGCATGGCTCGAGCATGTTGACTCCCATTGTGACACCCACGGCTCCGGTGCAGCCGGCCGGCGTGATTCCGTTCAGCCTATCCGTCGGTTAGCGGCAAATATCCTTGTCCATCATAGACTCACTCAGTATCAATCCGATTATGCATTCTCGCCAGCTGGAACAAGGCCTGTCGGCCGGCGTCGTCGCGGCGGCACAGGCCGGGCGCTCCCCGCTAAGCCTTGCAGGGCGGCAGTCCGCCGGCCAGCTTTTCATTTTTGACCTGGCACAACCCCGCCACGCCGGATTCCAACAGAATGCGCCGCGTCGCCATCAACGTCTCACGCTGCTCGTTCAGCGTCGCCATCATCCGCTCGATTTCCGCCAGCCGGCTGTCGACGCCTTGTATCAAACCATCCTGATAGGCGCTGCCCTGCAGCGCCAATACCCCGCGGATCGCCTGCAGCGAGAACCCCAGATTCTGGCCGATTTGGATCAGGTGCAGCCGCTCCAGCGCGCTTTCGCTATACACCCGATATCCGTTAACGCCGCGCACCGCTTTGGGCAGCAGACCCTGCTGTTCGTAGTAACGTATCGCCGAGGCGGCCATGCCGGCGCGCTCCGCCAACTCTCCGATTTTCATGCCCTATTGACCTTAAAGTTAACTTTAAACCTAGTATAGCGCCATTCCCCCTGCGACAGGAACGTACCCGATGTTTACCCCGCTGATTCTGCCCAACGGCAGCCGCTTACCCAACCGTTTGGCCAAAGCCGCGTTGGAAGAAAATCTGGCCGATGAAGGCCAACTGCCCGGCCCCGCGCTATGGCGTCTGTATCGCCACTGGGGTATCGGCGGCGCCGGCCTCATCATCACCGGCAACGTGATGATCGACGGACGCGCCATGACCGGCCCCGGCGGCGTGGTGCTGGAACAGGATACGCCGCTCGAGGCGTTCAAAACCTGGGCGGCGGCCTCGCGCCAGGAAGGCGCGCAGGTATGGATGCAGCTCAGCCACCCGGGCCGTCAGGTGATGGCCAACATGGGCGGCAACGCCTGGGCGCCCTCCGCCATCCCGATGGCGATGGGCAAGTACAGCAAGGCGTTCGCGCAGCCGGAGGCCATGAGCGAAGCGCAGATTGCCGAGGTGATCGCCCGCTTCGCCGCCAGCGCGCACGCCGCCGAAAAGGCCGGGTTTACCGGCGTGCAGATCCACGCGGCGCACGGCTACCTGATCTCCCAGTTTTTGTCGCCGTTGGCCAACCAGCGCAGCGATCGTTGGGGGGGCGAACTAACGAATCGCGCCCGTCTGCTGCTGGAGGTGGTGCGCGCGGTGCGCCAGCGTGTCTCGCCAGATTTTTGCGTGGCGGTGAAGCTCAATTCAGCCGATTTTCAGCGCGGCGGCTTTTCGCCGGACGAGGCCCGACAGGTGTTGTTGATGCTCAACGAACTGCCGGTTGATTTGGTGGAGTTGTCGGGCGGGAGTTATGAAAGCCCGGCGATGCAGGGGGAAGCCGCAGACGACAGCACCCTGGCGCGCGAAGCCTATTTTCTGACCTTCGCCCGCGATCTCGCCGCAGTAGCGCGCATGCCGGTGATGACCACCGGCGGCATCGCCCGCCCGTCGGTGGCACAACGGGTGCTGAACAGCGGCGTCGCGGTGGTCGGCATCGCCACCGCCATGGCGGAAATTCCCGATCTGCCGCGCCGCTGGCAAACCGGTGAAGCCCCTCATGCGCTGCCCGGACCGGTAAAATGGCGCGACAAAACGCTGACGCTGCTCGCCCGCATGGCGCTGATCAAGCGCCGCATGCACGCCCTGAGCCGCGATCGGACGCGCAACGTGCGTTATTCACCGCTGTGGTCGCTGCTCATCGATCGGTGGCGCACCCGCCGCACTCTGCGGCGCTATCATGCCTGGTTACGGCAACGTTAATGACCGCGGCGCCGGCAGACACGCCGGCGCCGCACAAAAATCCCGCTATTTTGATCGCGCTACGTAAAATCTGCAAGAAATCACCACCCTGGATACTGCGCTTTTAACGCTCGACTGCTTATATTCATCACAAATTTTGTGTATATAACCGCTATAGGACTTAAGGTGGTGAATAGATGAAAATAAGCCGCTATTTTCTATTTATGTTATTAATCGGAAATTCACCTTAATAATAAATGCATTAAAGAAGCAGCCAAAGGAAAGCAGAAAAGGATTTTTACGCAATGTTAAAGAAATGTTGTTTTTTGCCGGCAAAACCAACGGTCAACAAATCAACAACATATTGATGAGCCTAAGAAAAAACTAAACAATTCAAAACAAAATCGGCTATTGAGTCCCAGGCGAAAAAGCCATATATTGGTCGCGCTTTTCACAAGGCAGTTACTTTTCTAATTCATTAATTCAATCGTTGCGTCTTGAGACCTTCGGTTGTAGGAGAGATATGATGACGGATAAAGTCCGTATTGATACTTTAGTTGCAAACTCATTAAACGGAAACAATGAAACCTATTTGGCGCGTCAAGCCGAATTTGAGTCGAATGTTAGGAGTTATCCGCGCAAATTGCCGTTGGCAATTGCGAAAGCCCAGGGCGTTTGGATCACTGATGTTGAGAATAATCAATATCTTGATTGCCTGGCCGGGGCGGGAACGTTGGCTCTTGGACATAATCACCCCGACGTCCTGCAAAGCATCCAAAATGTCATTACCAGCGGCTTGCCGTTACATACTCTCGATCTCACGACCCCGTTGAAAGATCGTTTCTCCGACTACCTGCTCTCTCTGTTGCCGGGCGAAGGCAAAGGGTACTGCCTGCAGTTCTGCGGCCCGTCCGGCGCCGATGCGGTGGAAGCCGCGCTGAAGCTGGCGAAAAAACACACTGGCCGTTCCGGCGTGATCAGCTTCTCCGGCGGCTACCACGGCATGACCCACGGCGCGCTGTCGGTCACCGGCAACCTGTCGCCGAAAGCGGCCATCAACGGCATGATGCCGGAAGTGCAATTCATGCCTTATCCGCATGAATACCGCTGCCCGCTGGGCATCGGCGGCGAAGCCGGCGTCAAGGCGCTGACCTACTACTTCGATAATCTGATTAACGACGTGGAAAGCGGCGTGCGTAAACCGGCGGCGGTGATCCTGGAAGCCGTTCAGGGCGAAGGCGGGGTTAACCCGGCCCCGGCCGAGTGGCTGCAGCGCATTCGCAAAGTGACGCAGGAACACGGCATTCTGCTGATCATCGACGAAGTTCAGGCCGGTTTCGCCCGTACGGGCAAGCTGTTCGCCTTCGAACACGCCGGCATCGAGCCGGACATCATCGTGATGTCGAAAGCGGTCGGCGGCGGCTTGCCGCTCGCGGTGCTGGGCATCAAAAAAGAGTTCGACGCCTGGGAACCGGGCCACCACACCGGCACCTTCCGCGGCAACCAGCTGGCGATGGCCACCGGCCTGACCACCCTGCAGTACCTGAAGGAGCATAAGGTCGCCGACAAAGTGGCCGCTCAGGGCGAATGGCTCAAAGGCAAGCTGGCCGAGCTGCAGAAACGTTATCCGGTGATCGGCCACGTCCGCGGTCTGGGCCTGATGATCGGCATCGAGATCGTCAAGCCGAACGAAGCGCAGGATCACATGGGCTGCTACCCGGCCGATGGCGAGCTGTCCGCGCTGCTGCAGAAAAAATGCTTCGAATCCGGCTTGATCCTGGAGCGCGGCGGGCGCAATGGCTGTGTGCTGCGCCTGTTGCCTTCCCTGCTGATCACCAATGATGAGCTGGGTATTTTCCTGGATAAATTTGAGCAGGCGCTGTTGGCCGCCGGCGTCAAGCCAGTCTGATTGGAGCGAATGACCGCGATGTCCAAGTTAAACCCGATTCTGGCTTCCTCGGCGCACAGCGCCGAGGCTTACCGCCAGGCGATCGCACAGAGCAGTGAAGCCGTCGTGCAGTGGCTGCAACAGCCTGAGATGTATCAGGGCAAAAGCGTTGCCGAACTGCGCGAGCGCATCCAGCTCGACTTTACCCCGCAAGGCCTGGGCAACCAGGCGGCGATCGAGCGCGCCATCGAGTACTTTTTGAAAGACAGCCTGTCGGTGCACCACCCGCAGTGCGTGGCGCACCTGCACTGCCCGAGCCTGGTGATTAGCCAGGCCGCTGAAGTACTGATCAACGCCACCAACCAGAGCATGGACTCCTGGGATCAGAGCCCGTCGGCCACGCTGATCGAAATGAAGCTGATCGAGTGGCTGCGCGCCCAGGTCGGTTACCAGCCCGGCGACGCCGGGGTGTTCACCAGCGGCGGCACCCAGAGCAACCTGATGGGGCTGATGCTGGCGCGCGATGCATTCTTCGCGCGTCAGGGCCACTCCGTGCAGCAGGACGGTCTGGTGGGCGATCTGCGCAAGCTGAAAGTGTTCTGTTCTGAAAACGCCCACTTCTCGGTGCAGAAGAACATGGCGCTGATGGGCCTCGGCTACCAGTCCGTCACGCTGGTGAAAACCGATCGCTTCGCCCGCATGGACGTGAACGATCTGGCGGAAAAACTGGCGCAGGCCAAGGCTAACGGCGAGCAGGTGATGGCGATCGTCGCCACCGCCGGCACCACCGATGCCGGCGCGATCGACCCGCTGCGCGATATCGCGCGGCTGGCGGCGGAGCAGAAAATTTGGGTGCACGTGGATGCGGCCTGGGGCGGCGCGCTGCTGCTCTCCGAGCAGTACCGCGACTACCTGGACGGCCTGGAGCTGGTGGACTCCATCACCCTGGACTTCCATAAGCAGTTCTTCCAGACCATCAGCTGCGGCGCCTTCCTGCTGAAAGACGAGCGCCACTACGAGCTGATGCGCTATCAGGCGGCCTACCTGAACTCCGAATTCGACGAAGCGCAAGGCGTGCCGAACCTGGTCTCCAAATCGCTGCAGACCACCCGCCGCTTCGATGCGTTGAAGCTGTGGATGGGGCTGGAAGCGCTGGGGCAGAAGCAGTATGCCGAGATCATCGATCATGGCGTCTCGCTGGCGCAACAGGTGGCGCGTTACATCGCCGATCAGGAATCGCTGGAACTGGTGATGCAGCCGCAGCTGGCCAGCGTGCTGTTCCGCTACCGTCCGGCGCAGCTGGCGGCGAAAGGCGACGCGGCCGTCGCGCTGTTCAACCAGCGCATCGGTGACGCCTTGCTGGAGTCGGGCCGCGCCAACGTCGGCGTGACCGAGTTCGATGGCGTGACCTGCCTGAAGATGACGCTGCTGAACCCGATCGTGACGCTGGAAGACATCAAGCTGCTGCTGGCGCTGGTCGAGAAAACCGCGCAGCAGCTGCCGGCGTAACCCTCCGCCACTGCGCATTAAAAGCCGATAACCCCCAGGTTATCGGCTTTTTTATCGCGCTCACGCCGTGCACGCACTCAATCCGTAGACATGTTTTCCCACGACGTTGCTTGCTCGTCCAACTCGATTTCCAGAGTTTCCAAAAAACGCGCCGTCATCATGTAGTGCCCAATAATTAATGACAGCTCAGCAAGTTGAACCTCATCATAGTAATGTCTGACCGCGTTAAATGTTTCGGCAGAAACCTTCACCCGCTTCACGCATTCATCGACAAAATGCAAGATGGCCGTCCCTCTGGCATCGACGCCAACTCCCTGCTCTATTTTCTTGATATCGTCATCGTGCCACCCTGCAAGGATCGCCAGCGGATAGTGTTGCATACGCTCATAAGCGCTGTGGCTTAACGCGCCAACCCTTAATATGATCATTTCCCGATCTTTATCACACAGTCGCCCGGCCGGAAAAGAAGCTCCCAGGGACAGATATCCCTGCGCCGAGCGACTGGTTTTCAACAGACCCAGCGTAAGATTGGCGGGAAAACGGGCATATTGTTGCTGTTGCTCAGCCGTTAATTCACTCACTGCCGGCAGTTTTATTCTGGCCATCGCTTATTCTCCCGCTTGAGCTTCGATAATTGCAATCGGGCGCGCCCATCCGGCGGAAGCCTGATAAACCTTGACTGGCAGACTGATCACGCTAAATCCGCAGGGCGGCAGCAATTCAAGATTGCACAGCTTTTCAATCTGACAATAAGGATATTTACTGCCGGCATAGTGCCCTTCCCAAATAAGCGAAATATCGCCGCTTTGTTCAAATTTGGTGCGCGTATGGCTGAATGGCGCGTCCCAGCTCCAGGCATCGGTGCCAACCACTCTGACGCCGCGTTCAGTAAGATACAACGTCGCCTCACGGCCCATGCCGCAACCGCGATGAATGAAATCTTCACTACCGTAACGCCCACCGGCCGCCGTATTGACCAGAACAATATCGCCGACGGCGAGCGGATGATCTATTCTTGCTAATTCACTCTCAATATCACGTGCAGTGACCACATAACCGTCGGGAAAATGACGAAAATCCAATTTGACGCCAGGGCCGATACACCATTCCAGCGGTATTTCATCAATGGTTTTTGACGCAGAGCCGTCGTCCATATGCGAATGGTAGTGATACGGGGCGTCCATATGCGTCCCCGCGTGGGTGCTCATGCGGACGAACTCCACCGCCCAACCCTCCTGGCGTGGCAGCGCCAGGGGATCAAGACCGGGAAATGATTCCGCCAGTTGCAACGCTCCGTGCTTGTTATCAACATACTCGATTTCCGGCAGAAAACTTTCCGGATCGGAGGCGATCCCGCTCATCAGCGGCACCGAAAGATCAATGATTTTACCGTACATATTGTTACCTTTATCCAGGGGATGACCTGCCCAGAATAGGTTTTCCCCAAAGAATAGAAATGCCGATTATCAGACAACTTATTGTTATAATAGGAAGGCGCAGCCATTAGCGGACAGGAATGAGCGATGAAATCGTCAGAATTGACCGGCGAAGCCCCAATATCGATTTGGTTCAGAAATAAATCCTGGCCGGCAGGAACGCATTTCCCTTTACAGGCGTTGCCCTGGGGTAAACTGATGTATTCCATGAAAGGGTTGGTGGAAATAAAAATTGAGAACAATATTTATTTATCCACACCGGAATATGCCATTTGGCTCCCCGTTAATACCGAGCATGAATCCGTCGCAAAGAGTGCAATTAACTATGTCATTCTTCATGTTAGTCCCTCGCTATGCCAATCCTTACCGAGCAAACCGCAAACCCTACGGCTGAATAAGGTCGCCAAAGCGGTGTTGGCCGATTTTTCAGAAAGGCACATTGGCTATCCGCAAACGTCTCAGGACCAGACGTTGGTAACCGCGTTGCTTGAGCAGCTGGCGCTGTCGGAGCGTTTTGACAGCTACCTGCCACTCGGCAGCGACGACGTTATCAAGATCATGACGGAAAAGATGAGCGCCGCCCCGCACCATCTCAACACGCTGGCACAATGGTCGGGCATGCTGGGATTGAGCGAACGCACGCTGTCGCGGCGATTTCTCGCCGCCACCGGCATCTCCTTCAATGAATGGAAGCTGAGAAGCAAAACCCTGACGGCGATGACGCTGTTGCAGGAAGGGAGAGCCGTCAAATATGTCGCCTCTACCTTAGGGTATAACGATCCTTCGGCGTTTATCGCCATGTTCAGACGACAAACGGGCCAGTCCCCCTCCGGTTTTTTAGCGGTATGTTATGGCATACGGAAAACAGGCTCAGGCATAATGCATGGCGAGTGATACAGTATTCGCACGCACAAACTGCAGTAAACGCCTTCTCTTATTTCCGGCGCCACAGGATAAATGCATGACCGACCCTGATTTCAACCTGCTGACCGCGCTCGACGCGCTGCTGTCGACGGGCAGCGTAGCCGGCGCGGCGCGACGTCTCGGTTTAAGCGCCTCGGCGATGAGCCGCACCCTCAGCCGACTGCGCACGGCCACCGGCGATCCGCTGTTGGTGCGCGCCGGGCGTCATATGGTGCTGACGCCTTATGCCGAAACGCTGCGCGAGCGGGCGCGGCACGCGACGTTCGAAGCCCGCGCTGTGTTGCGTCCGGCGCAGGGAGCATTGGATCCCGCCGCGCTGGATCGTACCTTCACGCTGCGCGCCAATGACGGCTTCGTCGAGGCCTTCGGCCCGGCGCTGATCGCCGCCGCCGCCGAACAGGCGCCGCGGGTGCGGTTGCGCTTTGCGCCCAAGCCGGAGAAAAGCGACCGCCCCCTGCGTGAAGGTCTGGTCGATCTGGAGATCGGCGTGTTGGGTGACATGGGCCCGGAAATCCGCCTGCAGGCGCTGTTCCGCGATCGCTTCGTCGGCGTGATGAGAACCGCACACCCGCTGGCGCAACAACCGGAGATTGGCGTCGCCGACTACGCCGCCTGCGGCCACGTGGTGGCCTCGCGCAGCGGGCGCATCCTCGGGCCGGTAGACGCCGCGCTGGCGGAGCTGGGGCTGGCACGCCATATCGCCGCCGTGGTGCCGAGTTTTCCGGCCGCGCTGGCGGTAGCGCAAGCCTCAGACCTGCTGGCGCTGTTGCCCGCCTCCTTTGTGCATGCTCATCCGGACGACGGCCCGCTGCGCATGTTCGAGCTGCCGGTGAAAACGCCGCCCATTACCGTCTCGCAAATGTGGCACCCGCGCCTGGACGCTGAAGCGGAGCACCGCTGGCTGCGGCAGTTGGTGTTGGCCGTCTGCCGTCAACGGGCGTAGGCACCGCGCCCATCAAGTGACAATGTCACCAAACATTCCCTTACGGCACCGCTCGCCCGTTTAAATCGGCCAGATAAGCGCAAAACATGTCCGCCATCGCATCGGCATAAGCCACAATTTCCGCATCGCTGCGCGGCGTTTCGGAGAATTGCTTGCCCGCCGCCCCCAGCGTGCCGACGATCAGCTCGCCTGCCAACGTACGGACGCCTTCCGCCGCATCGGGCAACGCTTCGCCCATAAACACCTGCACGATGTCTTTGCCGGTGGCCTTCGCTGCCTGCGCCTCCGGCGCATCGCGGTACAACGGCGCCGCATCGTTCAGCGCCACGCGCATCTGCGCCTCTTCACATTCCGAACGGATAAATGTCTGCACCAGCAACCGCAAACGCTCGAACGGCGCAGTCTCTCGATCGGCCAGAATGCCGCTCAGCATGGCGGTGGTCTGCCGCCATTCGTCGCTTTGCAAACGGAACAGGATCGCCGCTTTGTTGGGAAAATACTGATAAAGCGAACCGATACTGACGCCGGCGCGTTCAGCCACTCTGGCGGTAGTGAAACGCGCGGCGCCCTCCTGCGCCAAAACCTGAATAGCGGCGGTCAAAATGGCGGAGACCAATTCGGCGGATCGCGCCTGTTGCGGTTGTTTTCTCGAGGAAATTTGCTTACTGCGGCGTTCAGTCATAGCGGGCGGCCAATGCGAATAGTGAAATGCGAATAGTTCGTCATATTATAGCGGCACGCGCTTTCGCGCTCACTTTTTCTACGGGAGTTTTGCCATGAGTACCCTGACCACCGCGCCGTTGGCACCGCTGCTAAGCACCCTGTTCCAGCAGGCCGCCGGCCGTTCACCGGCGCTCGCCGCCCTGTTCCGCGACGTGCCTGACGAAGAGCAAAATCGACTGATGCAGAGTAAAACCGACTATCGTGAACTCTATCATCGCCTGAAGGATTTCCCCCTGGCGGTGTCGCCGGAAACCGGCGCATTGCTGTACATGCTGGCGCGCGGTTGTCGGGCGCAAAACATCGTCGAATTCGGCACGTCGTTCGGTATTTCAACGCTGCACCTGGCCGCCGCGCTGCGCGACAACGGCGGCGGCCGGTTGATTACCTGCGAATTTGAACCGAGCAAAGCGGCGCAGGCGCGCCACAACCTGACCGAAGGCGGCGTCGTCGATCTGGTGGAGATCCGCGTGGGCGATGCCCTGGAAACGCTGCGCGACGATCTGCCGGCCACTGTCGACCTGCTGTTGCTGGACGGCGCCAAGGGGCTTTACCCCGATATCCTCGCGCTGCTGGAAAATCGTCTGCGCCCCGGCGCGCTGATCGTCGCCGACAACGCCGATTACAGCCCGGATTATCTGGCGCGCGTGCGTTCTCCGGCGTCGGGTTATCTCTCCACGCCGTTCGCGGATGATGTCGAGCTGTCGATACGCCTTTAACTCCCTCATCGCGCGGGGGTTGTTCCCCCTCGCGCGATCGTACAACATAGCGTGCATGATGCCTGACACAGTGAAACGCCCATGACGCTTCCCCCTCTTTGGCCGGTGTTCGACGGCCATAACGACCTGCTGCTCAACCTGTGGCTGCAGCACGATGACGATCCGGTCACCGCCTTTTATTCGCACGTCACGCCGGGCCACCTCGACTTTCCACGCATGCGGCGCGGCGGATTCTGCGGCGGGCTGTTCGCGGTGTTTATTCCTCCGGTCAGCTATATCGCCCAAATGCGTAATCAAACGCTGGAGGAAGCGCAGGCCGCGTTCGATCCGCTGGCGATAGCCGAACGGCAGATAGCCATCCTGCACCAGTTGGAACGTGCCTCTCAGGGGCAGTTGCGCCTCTGCCGCACGGCTACCGAGATAGAACAGTGCCGCCTCGACGGGCAAATCGCCGCGGTGCTGCATATCGAAGGTGCCGGCATGATCGACGCGGCGCTGACGCAGCTGGCGGCCTTCTATCGGCTGGGCGTGCGCAGCATCGGGCCGTTCTGGAATCTGCCGAACGCCTTCGGCACCGGCGTCAGCGGGCCGTTCCCCGGCTCACCCGATACCGGCCCCGGCCTGACGCCGGCCGGTGAAGCGCTGATCCGCGCCTGCAACCAGCGCCGCATCATGATTGACGTCTCACACATGAACGAGAAAACCTTCTGGCAAACCGCCGCGTTGAGCACCGCACCGCTGGTCGCCACCCATTCCAATGCCCACGCCCTCTGCCCGCAGCCGCGCAACCTGACCGACGCGCAGCTGGACGCTATCGCCCAGAGCGACGGTATGGTCGGCGTCAATTTCGGCACCGCCTTCCTGCGGGCTGACGGAAAACGTGACAGTGCAACGACCGGCTTAACAGAAATTGTTAAACACGTTGAGTATTTGATCGCTAAACTTGGTGAAGATCGCGTGGGATTTGGCTCTGATTTTGACGGGGTTAACGTACCGCAACCGTTGGAGGACGCCGCTGGCCTGCCGCGCCTGACGCAAGCGCTCAAGCAGGCGGGGTTTGACGACCGGCTGCTGGAGAAGCTGACCTGGCGCAACTGGCTGAACGTGCTCTCCGCCACCTGGGGTGAATAACCCGGTTACGCTTTAACGGTTGCGATCTCCGTCACATTTCGTCAACATTGAGCCAGCCGAATGCGAATTTTTCTCATTGGCTTCGAACTATCACGATGCATGCAAAGGAGCACCGCTATGACTACCTGGACCAAACCTGAGTTTGTTGACCTGCGTCTGGGGCTGGAAGTGACGCTGTACATTTCCAACCGTTAATCGCCTGTCTGCCCGCCTTTCGCGCGGGCATTTCTTTCCTTCTTTTTCTGGTTCAGACATGCAGATAAAAGTTCTCGGCTCGGCAGCGGGCGGCGGCTTTCCCCAGTGGAATTGCAACTGCGACAACTGCCGGGGCGTTCGCAGCCACAGCATCAACGCCACGCGCCGCACACAGTCTTCCATCGCCGTCAGCGACGACGGTAAAAACTGGGTGCTGTGCAACGTTTCCCCGGACATTTGCCACCAGCTGCTGGCCTCGCCCGAATTGAACAATCCCGACGTGCTGCGCGGCACCGGCATCGGCGCGATCGTGCTGACCGACAGCCAGATCGATCACAGCGCGGGCTTGCTCAATTTGCGTGAGGGCTGCCCGCATCAGGTCTGGTGCACCCCCGAAGTGCACGACGATCTCAGCACCGGTTTCCCGGTGTTTCCCATGCTCTCTCACTGGAACGGCGGGTTGATCCATCACCCGGTGACGCCCGGCGAACCGTTCCACACGGCGGTCTGCCCAAACGTGCGCTTCACCGCCATTCCGCTGCTCAGCAACGCGCCACCCTATTCGCCGTACCGCGATCGCCCGCTGCCGGGCCACAACGTGGCGCTGTTTATCGAAGATACCGCGCGCGGGGTCGGTCTGCTGTACGCGCCGGGCCTGGGTGAGCCGGACGAGGCTTTGATGCCCTGGCTGCGCCGGGCGGATTGCCTGCTGATCGACGGCACGCTCTGGCGCGACAACGAGCTGGCCAACGCCGGCGTGGGGCGCAATACCGGCAAAGACATGGGGCACCTGGCGCTGGCGGAAGAGCACGGGCTGGCTGCCCTGCTCAGCACCTTGCCCGCCAAACGCAAGATCTTGATCCATATTAACAATACCAACCCGATCCTCAATGAAGACTCCGCGGAACGGCAGAGCCTGAGCGCCGCCGGCATCGAAGTGAGCTGGGACGGCATGAATATCGAACTGTAGGGAATCGCCATGACGCAACCACTCCCCCTGACTCCGCAGGCATTTGAAGCGGCGCTGCGCGCCAAAGGCGCTTATTATCATATCCATCACCCGTATCACATCGCGATGCACAACGGCGAAGCGACCCGTGAGCAGATCCAGGGCTGGGTGGCCAACCGTTTCTACTATCAGACCAGCATTCCGATCAAGGATGCGGCGATCATGGCCAACTGCCCGCAGCCGGAAACCCGTCGAAAATGGGTGCAGCGCATTCTGGATCACGACGGTTACGGCGGCAGCGAAGGCGGCATTGAGGCCTGGCTGCGCCTCGGCGAGGCGGTTGGGCTGCAGCGCGACGCCCTGCTATCCGAGCAGCTGGTGCTGCCCGGCGTGCGTTTCGCGGTGGATGCCTACGTCAACTTCGCGCGCCGCGCCTGTTGGCAGGAAGCGGCCTGCAGCTCGCTGACCGAACTGTTCGCGCCGCAGATCCACCAGTCGCGCCTCGACAGCTGGCCGCAGCACTACCCGTGGATCGACGCCGCCGGCTACGACTATTTCCGCAGTCGCCTCGGCCAGGCCAACCGCGACGTGGAGCACGGACTGGCGCTGGCGCTGGACTATTGCGATACCGTTGAAAAACAGCAGCGCATGCTAGAAATCCTGCAGTTCAAGCTGGATATTTTGTGGAGCATGCTGGACGCCATGAGCATGGCCTATACCCTGAACCGCCCGCCTTACCACAGCGTGACCACCGCGCGGGTCTGGCACAATCAGAGGCTGGTGTAATGACACTGAATCCTGAACACACCCCCGTCTTCCGCCGCGGCTACCGCCTGCAATGGGAGCAGGTGCAAAACAGCCACGTGATCCTCTACCCGGAAGGCATGGCCAAACTAAACGACAGCGCCGCCGCCATCCTGCTGCTGGTTGACGGCAACACCACGCTGAACGGCATCATCGCGCAGCTGAACGCCCGCTTCCCCGGCGCCGAGGGGCTGGCGGACGACGTGCTGGCGTTTTTCCAGCGCGCCTACGAACAAAAATGGGTGACCTTCCGTGACTGAGCCACGCGCGCCGGCGGTAAATCCGCCGCTCTGGCTGCTGGCGGAGCTGACCTATCGCTGCCCGCTGCAGTGCCCCTATTGCTCCAACCCGCTCGACTTTGCCGCTCAGGAAAAAGAGCTGACGACCGAGCAATGGATCGCGGTGTTTCGCCAGGCGCGGGCGATGGGCAGCGTACAGCTCGGTTTCTCCGGCGGCGAGCCGTTGGTGCGTAAAGACCTGCCCGAGCTGATCGCCGCCGCGCGCGATCTCGGGTTTTACACCAACCTGATCACCTCCGGCATCGGCCTGACCGAGAAAAAGCTGCAGACCTTCGCCGACGCCGGGCTGGATCATATTCAGATCAGTTTTCAGGCCAGCGATGAAACGCTGAACGCTGCACTGGCGGGCTCCGCCAAGGCGTTTCAGCAGAAGCTGGCGATGGCCAAGGCGGTCAAGGCGCTCGGCTATCCGATGGTGCTTAACTTCGTCTTGCATCGCCATAATATCGACCAGATCGACCGCATCATCGAACTGGCGATCCAGCTGGATGCCGACGACGTCGAGCTGGCGACCTGCCAGTTCTACGGCTGGGCGCACCTGAACCGTGAAGGCCTGCTGCCGACCCGCGAACAGATCGCCGATGCGGAAGCCGTGGTGAAACGCTATCGCGAGCGCATGGCTGCCGACGGCAAGCTGGCCAACCTGCTGTTCGTCACGCCGGATTACTATGAGGAACGCCCCAAAGGCTGCATGGGCGGTTGGGGGGCTATTTTCATGAGCGTGACGCCGGAAGGCATGGCGTTACCCTGTCACAGTGCCCGTCAGTTACCGATCGCCTTTCCGTCGGTGCTGGAGCACGATCTGCAGCATATCTGGTATCACTCCTTCGGCTTTAACCGCTATCGCGGCTATGACTGGATGCCTGAGCCCTGCCGTTCCTGTTCGGAGAAAGAGAAAGACTACGGCGGCTGCCGCTGCCAGGCGTTCATGCTGACCGGCGACGCCGACAACGCCGATCCGGTGTGCGGCAAGTCGCCGCACCATGGCACCATTCTGGCGGCGCGTGAAGCGGCGAATCGCTCGCAGATCGGCATCGATCAGCTGCGTTTTCGCAATCAGACCAACTCCCGACTGATCTTCAAGGGCTGACGATGACACTCGCCGCCTCGTGGCAGCTCGATAACGGTTTGGCCGTCAGGGCAATAAGCACGCCGGACGCCGAGGCCGCCGCCGCGCTGGTGCGCATCGAGGCGGGCAGCTTTCAGGCGCCTGCCGCCTGGCCGGGCCTGGCGCATCTGCTGGAGCATATGCTGTTTCGCGGCAGCGTGAACTTTAGCGCGCAGGATGGGCTGATGGGCTGGACGCCGGCGGTCGGCGGCCGGTTAAACGCCACGACCCAGGCCACGCAAACCGCATTTTTCTTTGAGGTGAGCGCCGAACAGCTGGCGGAGGGGTTGGCCAGGCTGATCGATATGCTCGCCGTCCCACAGCTGACGGCTGAGTCAATCGCCCAGGAGATCGAGGTCATCGACGCCGAATATCGCCTGCTGCGCGCCGACGGTGAAACCCGCTGCGAAGCGGCGCAGCGGCAGATGTTCAGCGGCATTGACGCGTTGCACCGCTTTCATATCGGCAGCCGCGCCGCTTTCGGCAGCGATATTCCCGCGTTGCAGCGGGCGCTGCGGCAGTTTCACCACCACTATTACCGCGCGCCGAACATCACGCTGTGGCTGCAAGGCCCGCAATCGCTCGAGCAGTTGCATGCGCTGGCGCAGCGCTACGGCGGCGCCTTGCCGCCGGGCAGCGTCGCGCCGCCCGAGGCATTGCCGCCGCTGGCCGCCGGGCAAGATTACACGCTGTCTCTCCCCGGCGCGCCGCAGCTGCGGTTGGTGTTTGCCCTGCCGCACTCCCGTTCACGCGGCTGGCTGCGGCGGCTGGAGCGCTTATTACTGGACGAAGCCCCTGGCGGGCTGCTGGCACGGCTGCGCGCTCACGCGTGGGCCGACGCCGTTAGGCTGGATTACGCCCGCTGCGCTGAAAACAGCGCCCTGCTGAGTTTTATTTTTACCGTCAATCACGGCTCGGCGTCTGAAGCCGCCCACATCGAAAGCGCCTTGCTGGCCTGGTTGCAGGCGCTGATCGCGCTGACACCGGCTCAGCTTGCGCATTTCGGGCAACTGGCAAACCGCGATTTCCACCGTTTGGCGCCGCTCGATCAGTTGCGCGCCAGAGCATTTGGGCTGCCGCCGGTGGAGCCGAACGACGATTGGCCACGGCATATTTCGGCGCTGATTAGCGCGCCGCATCGCCGTCTGGCCGTGCTGCCCGAGGGAGGCGGTGAAGCGCGTGAAATTCAAGGGCTGCCGTTGGCGCTCGCGCCCTTCGTCCGCACCGTGCCGACGCCCACGATAGATCCTTTCCGCTTTTTCTCTACCTCAGCGGCGCTGCCGATCCCGCCCCTGCCGGCCGGCCAGACGCCGCTGCGGCATCTGCGCCCCGACGAAGCGCAGCCGGTGCTGCTGCTGCGCCCATCGCCGCATGGCGCTCTCAGCGAAGAACAGGCCTGTGGTTTGCAGGCGGCATTGCGCCCTGGAGCGGCCGAGTTAGCGCATCGGGAGGGACATTTAAGCTTCGAGCGCCACCAGGGCGTGTGGTTATTACAGCTGGCGGGCAGCGCAGCGCTGATCTGCCACGGTCTGAACGTCGTGAATCGGGCCCTGGCGGCGCCGCCGCCGGCCGTCATCAACGAGGCGGCGAGAAACCTGCGCCACGCGCAGCTCAAAGCGCAAAACGATATCGCCATTCGCCGCCTGTTAGCCCAATTGCCGGCGGCGTTGAGCGTATCAACGGCAACGGCCCCGCTCTGGCATGCCACCCTGGTCGGCGGCGACGGCGAGTTAAACCGGCGGCTGTCGCATTTGCTGTATGACTTTCCTTTTCCCATAACCGACGAGGCTCAGCGGCCGACGCCTCTGCATCACCACCCCGTCACCCTGACGGAAAGCGGCGCAGAACACGCCTTGCTGCAATTTTACCCGCTGCCGAACGACCAAGCCGAAGGCCGTTGGGCGCTGCGCGTGCTGGCCCGGCTTTACGCGCCGCGTTACTTCCAGCAGTTGCGCGTCGAGCGCAACGTGGGTTACGTGGTGCAATGCGCCTTTCATCGCAGCGCCGATGCCGAAGGCCTGCTGTTTGCGCTGCAATCCCCGACGTTCGCCGTTGAGCAGCTGCAGCAGTTAACCGACGAATTCTTGCTGCAGATGCGCCATGAACTGGCGCACCTCGGCGCCGGCGAACTGGAGCTGGCGCAACAGGCGCTGCGGCAAAGCGTGCAGCGCCTCAGCGCCGAGCCGTTGCAACGCGCCCGGGAAATCGCCCTGGAAAATCGCCACCGGGTGGCGCAGGTTGCCTCTCTGCCTGCCGCGCAGCTCGTACACTGGCAGAAACGGATATTCCTCTAAGCCAAACCGAGGTTGTGCCGATAACGTCGGCTTTTCCCTCATAAAAACAGTTACATATCCTTAACAAGCGCACCTCCATCAATGTTACAATAGTCGCCAATAACGACCTTTTCACCTTTAAGAATCAGTATGTTATTGGAGATTATTCAATGTCAGATGCCAATGCACGTTCGGGCATAAAACTTACGCTGTGGTGTTGCCTGTTAGGCATCATCCTGGCCGCCACCGGCCTGTTCTTCACCGTCGCCGGCGGCAAACTGCTCTCGCTGGGCGGCAGCGCCTACTTCCTGATTGCCGGCCTCGTCATCCTGCTGTCGGCCATTCAGTTTTTCCGCCGCAAGTCCTCAGCGGTTTGGCTGTTCCTGGCGGTGTTCATCGGCACCGTCATTTGGGCGCCGTTGGACGCCGGTTTTGATTTTTGGCCGTTGATTTCCCGTCTGATGGTGCCGACCGGCCTGATGCTGCTGGCCTTCCTCACCTGGCCGGCGCTGCGCAAGCGCGAAGGCAAAGCGCCGTTGGCCAAGCCGGCTTACCTGCTCTCCGCCTTGCTGGCGGTCGGCATGGTCGGCGCCTTTGTCCAAATGTTCCAGCCGCATCCCACCGTTGCCTTCAGCGGCCAGCCGCTGCCGCTGATCCCGGTTGATAAAGCGCAACAGCAGAAAGATTGGGATAACTACGGCAATACGCCGGGCGGCAGCCGTTTCGTCGCGCTGGATCAGATCACCCGCGATAACGTACGGGAGCTGAAAGTCGCCTGGACGTTCCATACGGGTGACATCCCTATCAGCCCTGATGGCAACGGCGCGGAAGATCAGCAAACGCCGCTGCAGATCGGCAACCGCATTTTCCTGTGCACGCCGCATAACAATGTGATCGCCGTCGACGCCGACAGCGGCAAAGAAATTTGGCGACGAGAAGTCAACGCCAAGTCGCAGGTATGGAATCGCTGTCGCGGCCTGGCCTACTTCGACGTCAACAAGCCGTTGCCCGCGCCGAGCGTGCCGGGTTCAACCCCCGCCGCGCCCGTCGCGCTGGCGGCCGGCGACAGCTGCCAACGGCGCATATTGATGAACACCATCGACGCGCGCCTGATGGCGATTAACGCCGACAACGGCGAATTCTGCCAACACTTCGGCAACCAGGGCGTGGTGGACCTGAAGGCCGGTCTGGGCGACGCCGCCGATCCGAAATATCAACTGACGTCAGCGCCGACGCTGGCCGGCACCACCGTGGTGGTCGGCGGGCGCGTTGCCGATAACGTGCAAACCGATATGCCCGGCGGCGTGCTGCGCGGCTTCAACGTGGTCACCGGCGAAATGCGCTGGGCGTTTGACCCGGGCAATCCGCAGCCGAACGCTGCCCTGAAACCGGATCAACACTTCGTGCGCAGCACCCCGAACTCCTGGGCGCCGATGTCGTACGATCCGGCGATGAACACGGTCTTCCTGCCGATGGGCAGCTCCTCCGTCGATCTGTGGGGCGCCAACCGCAACGCGCTGGATCACCGATACGGCGCCTCGGTGCTGGCGCTCGACGCGACCACCGGCAAAGAGAAATGGGTCTATCAGACCGTGCATAACGATCTGTGGGACTTCGATCTGCCGATGCAGCCCAGCCTGCTCGACTTCCCGATGCAGGACGGCACCACCCGCCCTGCGTTGGTTATCGGCACCAAAAGCGGGCAGATCTTCGTGCTGGATCGCCATACTGGCAAACCGCTGACCGAAGTGAAGGAACTGCCGGTGAAGACCCGCACCATTCCGGGCGAGCAATATTCCGCCACGCAGCCGTTCTCCGTCGGCATGCCGCAGATTGGCGCACAGAAGCTCAGCGAGTCCGACATGTGGGGCGCTACGCCATTCGATCAATTGATGTGCCGCATCAGCTTTAAATCGATGCGTTATGACGGCCTGTTCACCGCGCCGGACACCGACGTTTCCCTCAGCTTCCCCGGCTCGCTGGGCGGCATGAACTGGGGCGGTCTCTCTACCGATCCGAACAACCGTTATATTTTCGCCAACGATATGCGTCTGGGCCTGTGGGTGCAGATGATCCCGCAGAAAGCCGACGCAGGCGCACCGGCCGGCAACGGCGGTGAAGCGGTGAATACCGGCATGGGCGCGGTCCCGCTCAAAGGCACGCCGTATGCCGTCAATAAGAATCGCTTCATGTCGCCGCTGGGCATTCCTTGCCAAAAACCGCCGTTCGGCACCCTCTCCGCCATCGATTTGCAGACGCGCAGAGTGGTGTGGCAGGTTCCGGTAGGAACGGTGCAGGATACCGGGCCGTTCGGCATCAAAATGCGCGCGCAGATGCCGGTCGGCATGCCGACGCTGGGCGGCACGCTGGCGACTCAAGGCGGCCTGGTGTTTATCGCCGGTACGCAGGATTATTATCTGCGCGCCTTTGATTCATCCACCGGGCAAGAGCTGTGGAAAGCGCGCTTGCCGGTCGGCAGCGGCGGCACGCCGATGAGTTACGTCTCGCCGACCACCGGTAAGCAGTATGTCGTCATTTCCGCCGGCGGCGCACGTCAGTCGCCGGATCGCGGAGATTACGTCATCGCCTACGCGCTGGATAAATAATCGCCTGAACGCCGGTTAAATAAAGCGGCGAACCGCGCTCAATGGGGCATTTCGAGGGAGACGTTGCATGACGTCTCCTTTTTTTGGGGTTTATTGCCTGAACAGCAGAATATTAACCATCCGTTTCATTTTCATGCCTTTTCCTCTTTTCATTAGAAACATCCTGTTCTAACGCGCCTTTATCCTGTGAAGACACCGCCGCCCGGCCAGTCGCTTCCGCGCGCCCCATAAAAAACCCCATCGTTGCGATGGGGGCTGAGTAGCGCGAAACGGGTCAACGGCTATCAGAAGCGCCAGGTCAGACCGGCATTGACGCTGTTGTCCTGATGGTTGGACGACAATTGCCCGCCGTAACCAAGGGACAACACGGCGTTTTTGTTAACCCAAACATCGACGCCCGCCTTCAGAACCGCCCCGTCACGGGAAACGGGGACGCTGTTCACGTCGAACGCCGCATCGCTGCGTTTGAACATCAGCTGTGTTTTACGCTCCAGCTTGCCGTACTGATGTTGCCAACCCAGCTCGCCGCGCAGCGCGATCGCCACGCTGTCGGTCTGCCATTGCGTATCGGCGCGCAGGCCCAGCGTCGAAGCGGTGGCGGACTGACTTTGCTTATCGCCGCGCAGCGCCGCCGCCCCGCCTTGCTCGTTGATCCCCTCGTTGCGATAGTGGGTGTACGCCAGGTTGGCGAACGGCTCAAGATTGACCACGTCGTTGCTCCAATCGTAACCGCTTTCGATAAACAGCTGACCGGTGCGCGCGTTATAGCGGGCCTTTTCGCGATCCGCCTGCGCGCCGTAGTTTATCGAGCGCGACGTGTCGATGCGATGCCAGGTGTAGGTGCCGCCCGCTCGCAGCGCCAACGCGCCGAAACGTTTGTCGCCGTACAGCCCCAGATGGTAGTTGTCGCTGTGAGCATCTGACTGATAGCCGCCATCCAGCGACGTGCGGGTATACCCGGTCATCACGCCCAGCCGGCCGTCGTCAAACAGTTCACTGTCCAGACCCAACAGCACGCCATAGGTGGATGTCTGGTAACCGGTGGCGTTGTCGTTGCCGGAAGCATGCCCCCAGTTGCCCAGCAGTTTCGCCCAGGCGCCATTATCATCCGCTTTGATATCGGAAGCGGTGCGGCGGCCTTCAGCCTGGCGCAAGCGCTCGGTGGCGGTATCGCGCAGATTACGGCTTTCGTTGATCTGGGCGGAAGCCATATCCGCGTGGATCTGGCCGGACAGTTGACGGGTCGCCTGTTGCAATTCTCTGGCCGAGGTGAAGCCGAGGAAGCTTTCATAAACCGGGTGGCCGGCCACGGGGCTCGTCGCTTCGGTAACGGCTGTCGCCTCGCCTTCAACGCCCTGCAGTGCGGTTAGCGCTTCAGCGGTAGGCGCCGCGACGCTGCGTTTGGCCGTTTCCGTGACCGGTTCCGTGGCGTTGAGCGTTTCTACCGCGCGGGCGACCGCTTTCTCGTTTTCGGTGCTGGCCAGGCTGTCAAAACGGGCGGCGGTGCGCGTGATCCCAAGGCCGACGTCATTGCTCTGATAGTCCAGCGTCACGTTGACAAACGGATACGAAGGATTGGCATTTTCGAAGCGGCCGGTCACGCCATCCGTCGTCGTCAGGATGGTGTATTTGTTGCCCAGCAGGCTTTGCGCCTCATTTTGCGACAGCAGGTTCTTGCTGTGCTCCAGGCTGACGTTCACACTGCCGCCGTAGAGGAAAGCGCGCCGCGCTTCGATTTTATCGCTGCGGCCATTGTCTGCGACCTCGACGTTATACTCCGAGCCGCGATCAAACACGGCGTCATGCAACACGTGCAGCGTACCGATGCCATTTCCCGGCGTCACGCTGCCGCCCCGAACCGCTCTGAACGCCCCCACCGTGCCGTCGCCGGCCAGCGTGCCGCTATTTTCGATATAGACATTGGACGCCACCGAACCGTTGATCGCCAGTACGCCCTGTTTCACCCAGGTGTCACCGCTGTAAGTATTATTGCCTAACAGCGCCAGCGTACCGGCGCCCGTTTTGGTCAACCCGCCGTGGCCGCGGATGTCATTGCTCCACGAATCGAAGTCGCATTCGCCCGACGTGCAACGCCGCTCAACCGGGGTTCCGGCTTCGACGATATTCCCCAGACCGGGGATATTCACCACAAACTGTTTTTCACTGTAGGAACCCGGCACATAGAATTCCTGCGGAATATCCTCTTGGGTGATAAACATCTTCGGCCCGTTGATCGCATCGCGTAAATTGACGCGGCCCCAGCCGAATAAATGATCAATGCCGGCCTCGCCTAAATCGGTGGCGGTGGTTTTGATGACCGCGGATATTTGAGCGGCGCTCATATAAGGGAAGCGCTGCATCAATACGGCGGCAAATCCGGTGACGTGCGGCGCCGCCATTGAGGTGCCCGACATATTTCCGTAATCGGGTTTAACCGTCAGCTCGCCCTTATTATAGGCTTCGCGGTTCACCGCCCCGCCGGTATTGGAAACCAGCTCTCCTACGCTGCTGTAAATACTGCTGCCCGGCGCTGACACGCAAAAACTGGCCGTATGTCCACAGCTGGTTGAGGAAACGCTTAACTTATCGTTATTACTCAGATTGGTCACGATCAGATAATTGTTTAATACCTCAGGGAAAGCATAGGGAAGTGACTTTTGCGCCTCAGGAATATTGTAGTTATTGTAATTGCCTGCCGAGAAAACGATCAGCTTGCCATGCTTGGCGGCGCGCAGCAGCGTCGCCATGGCGCTGTGCCCGCCGGTGGGCACGGGTTGCTCGCTGCCCCATTCCAGGTTGGACTTATTGCGCATCACTTCATTGATGACGTCGGTTTTCACCCACGCCACATAGTCAGGCCGCCCGTTCGGCAGCCAAATGGTGTTGCCATTGGCATCCTTTCTGACCGCCGGTGGGATCCCCCAGCTGTTATTGATAACCCGGGCTGGGCTCTGGATCAGTTCTTCGCGGCCGTTGCGATTGCCGAAGTCGTTCAACTTGGCGCCGATAATGTCCGCGTCGTAGGCGACGCCATGCATACCGGAGCCGTCTCTTTTGGCGGCTGCAATACCGGCGACATGCGTGCCATGCGTGCCGAATGACATATTATCTTGTTTATCATACGAGAAATTATAGCTGCCGTTATCCAGCCGCGTCAGTTTACCGGCGAATTCCGGATGAGAGAGAATGGCATCATCAATAACGCCAATCGTCACGCCTTTTCCGGTATAGCCTCTGGCATAGGCGAACTCGGCGGAAATAGCCTCAAGCCCCCATTGGCGATTAAATTCTGCGGTTTTCCAACTATCGGGCGAACCTAATTGCCCTGGTTCCCGATAAGCGGCAAGAGATGAATGAAGAGACAAGCCATAACAACCCAGAAACACGCAATACGCTAACTTCAATTTTTTATTAAGTATCATTTTACGCTCCATGTTTATTTATACCCAGAAGAAAACTGACGTTTTAACCGCGCTGAAACCTCCTATGATCGTGAAACGACAGATAACGCATGCCTGCCCGACGCGGGCCGCATAAAACAGGCTGAGTGATAAAAATTCGGGCGTGCGGACATGAAGATGTCACCACGCCATACGCTTAGGGCGCAGAAGTGCAGACAGGTGGCGAATGTACGTTTGCCAGCGATAAACCCGGCGCCGTTATACCGGCACGGCTCGGCCATCCGGCCGAAGCGCGAGAATCAGGCTGTGGGTGCACCCCGCTCAATCATCCAGTTTTGTTAATGATTTTCATTCGCGAGGCTATCTTATACGTAAGCAAAGTGTCAACAGATGAAACAAAACATTTCTTGATTTGCATCATAACTTTCACCGCAAACGTCGGCGACAAGTGCGTCGGCCACCGCTGAGCCGGGCATAACATGGCGCTTTTTACCGCCCGGCATGCGGATTTTGTCAGTCATGATGCATAAGAGAGGCGGTATGACGAGTGAAAGAGCAGCAGAAAGACTGAACATTTCCTCAAAAAGAAACATCAGGTTTGATTACTTTTTTGCGGTTATTAAACCGCCTGGTCGGAGCACTTATTTTTCGATGCAATATAAGAGGGGCTTATAAATAACAGGAGTATTCCTAATGCGTTCTTGCGTAATCTATTTCATGCTACCAGGCCGATTTTTAGCCGCGCCCGCTGGCTATTCCCATTTTCATTGGCAAGACTATATTGAAAGAGGCTCTGCTATAGAGCAAGAATATGGGTAATTTTCCGAGGAAATACCGCATGAGCCTGTTGCCCGAGCAGACCAATAACAAAAATCCGATCGACCTCTACAGCGAAATCGTAGACGACTTGCCGGGTCTGATCTGCTTCGGCAACCGCCTTGGCGGTTACTTCAACAAGCAGTGGCGCGACTATACCGGCGCAATCGCCGGTGAGCACGGCGCCGCAGACTGGCTCGAGGCCCTGCACCCTGACGATCGCGAACGCCTGGCCGCGCAATGGCGCCAGGCCATCGTTGCCCTCTCCTCGTTCGCCGGCGAAGCCCGTCTGCGCGAGCGCAGCGGCGCCTACCGGTGGTTTATGCTGGCGTTTAACGCCCGCCAGGACGGCAAGGCGCTGGAGCCCAGCTGGTACCTCACCGCTACCGACATCCATCCGCAAATGCTGCAACGCCAGCAAAACGTTCAGGCGCTCTCTATCCAGCAAGACATGCTGGACGCCAGCGTCGACTGCATCAAAGTGATCAATCGCGACGGCACGCTGCGCCACATGAACCGCTCCGGCAGCCTGGCGCTCGGCCTCGATCCGGCGCAAAAAGAGTTTGGCATGCCCTGGCTGGGGCTGTTGTCGCCCGAAGTTCGCCGCCGCGGCAGCAAAGCGTTGCGCAGCGTCAAAGCCGGTAAGAATGCGCGTTTCGCGGGATTGAGCGTGACGCCGCAGGGCAAAAAACAGCATTGGGACAACATCCTCTCTCCCGTCAGCGATGAGCACGGGGTCGTGGCCGAGATCTTGTGCGTCTCACGGGATGTGACGTCGCAGCGCGTGATGGAGCAACGCCTGCTGCTTGCCAGCGAGTATGACGAACTGACCGGCCTGCCCAACCGGCGCCTCTTCAAGAAAAAGCTGAAGCAAGAGATGAAGCGCGCCCTGCACGGCAACAAGTCGCTCGGGCTGATGCTGCTGGATCTTGACCATTTCAAACTGGTGAACGATACGCTGGGCCACGCGGCGGGCGATCATCTGCTGCGGGTGCTGGGCAAAAGGCTCAGCGCCTGCATGAATACCCATTCGTTCGTCTCTCGCCTCGGCGGCGACGAGTTCGCCGTCGTGATCAGCGACGTCGAAAACGAGCAGGATATTTTCCGCATCGCCAACAAGTTTCTGCTGCAGCTGGAGACGCCGATCACCCACGGCGGCAAGACGTTGCATTGCGGCATGAGCATCGGTGGCGCCATCTATCCCAAAGATGCCCGCGATGCGTCAGAGCTGATGAAGTGCGCCGATACCGCGCTGTATGAACTGAAAGAAGGCGGCCGCGGCGGCGTCTACATGTTCGACAGCAAGATGATGGACAAAGCCCGCGCCCGCGCCAGTCAGCTCAACTACGCGCGCCAGATCGTGCGCGATAATTGCATTCGCCCCAACTACCAGCCGAAGGTCAGCCTCGCCGATGGCAGCATCGTCGGCTTCGAAGCGCTGCTGCGCTGGCATTGCCCGCAAAACGGCATACAGCTGCCGGCGACGGTCAGCGAGGCCTTCAACGACTACGAACTGGCGACCAAAATCAGCGAAGCCATGCAGCTGAAAGTCTTCGCCGATATCGCCCGCTGGCGTGCGGCCGGCGTGGCAGTGCGGCCCGTTTCGCTGAACGTGTCGCCGATCGAGTTTTTACGCGACAACTACGCCGAAACCTTCCTGCAACGCCTGCTGAAGTTCCACATTCCCCACCACCTGATCGAACTGGAAGTGACCGAACACGCGTTCAACAAGCACGGTTCGAAATACGTACTGCGCGCGCTGCACATGCTCAAAGAGATGGGTATCCGTATCGCGCTGGACGACTTCGGCACTGGCCACTCCTCGTTCAGCCATATCATGGACTACCCGCTGGACTGCATTAAGCTGGACTGCGACTTCATTCAACGCATGAACACCGAACCGGCGATCCTGGCGATCGTGGAAAGCATCGGCATTCTCGGTCAAAAGCTGTCGATCGATATCATCGCCGAAGGCGTGGAAACCGAGCAGCAGCGCCAAACGCTGTGCGAAGCCGGTTTCCATATCGGCCAAGGGTTTTTGTTCAGCCCGGCGGTGGGATCCCAGCAGGTGCCGACGCTGCTGCAGGCGATACTTCAGCCTGCCGAAGGCGGCATGGCGAATCGTTAAATCGGCATCGCATGCCCCACATTCGGGGGGCTTGATCCCCCCCTCTTTTCCTCTGCTTGTTTCACGCCTCCCGCACCGGAATATTTGTGAGAGCCCTCACAAAGCATAAACGTATCTTTACATTTTTGAACGGTTAAGCTTCCGTTCTGTCAGATTTGAGTGTATTCCAGAGCGTCAAAACGATTCTTTTTCCACTCAATTGGGAACGTTACCGGAGACTTGTTAAGAAATAGTTAATTTAAATCAATGCACTACAAATAATAGCAGGAGGTACTGCGATGCACGAAAGGCAAGAGAAGAATGCAATGTTCATTTCGTTCGATGCCGTCTCGGTCTCGGGGATCACGGTGGAAGCAATGAAGATTGCCAAACGACTGCAAGCCTGTGGATTTCGCTCTTATCTTGATTTGGGATACGACATCAAGATTGATAAGGGAAACTTTAATAAACCCTATCAGCATGAGCATGACATCTACCGCGATGTCTTTACGCTGGTCCGCCTGGACGACATCACGTCGATTCCAGATTACCACCCCGCCTTTCTCGACTACGCGCACGCGGCGTTGATCGGCCAGAAAACGCCCATTGACGAGCAAGAAAAAACCGCTTTGTTGCATACCATCGCGTTGACGGCGCGGCAGCTGGCGGATCGCCTCATCGCCCAATGGGAAGCGCTCGCAATCAGCCATGTGGTGGTGGAAAACGGCACGCTGCCGGAAAACATCATCTATACCAAAGCGCTGTATCTGGCGATCGAAGATTATGGCCGACGTTATCGACTGACACGTTTCGTCATCTGGCGCGATCATGACCTGATGTGGAACAGCGAAAAAAAGGTGCTCAAATACGGCCCGCCGCCTTATTCTCACGCCATCAAACCTATCCCTTCAAAATACATTACCTATGTCACGCTCAATCACGATCTGAAGCAAAAGCTGGAGGCCTGGTGCAATCATGATGTCCATGTCGAGGTAAAGAAAAATACCTATGACTTCTCGGACAGTCACGAAAGAACGAATGTCAGAAAGCAGATGAATATTCGCGACAATGATCTTCTCATTGCCAGAACCACCCGCATCATCCCTCAGAAAAGATTGGATCGCGATATTATGCTGATCAGCCGGATTAACGATTTATTTATCCGCGACCACAACACGCGACGCGCCTATTTGGCGATCGCCGGCAATGAATATGAAAATCCGTCATGTTATCTGCAACTCGCCAAATTGGCGCAGGAACTGAATGTTCTCCCCTATGTCAAATTCGTCGGCATGCTTCCCCATGTCGATATGCGCTCGGAAAACGACGCGTTTTGCATAGAGGACCTCTATCACTCTTGCGACCTGGTCTCTTTTCTCACCTCGTATGATTATGATAGCTATGGCAATCCTATCGGCGAAGCGATCAGTTGCCGCCGTTGCTATATCACCACTCGCTACGAATATTATCACGAAGTCTACGGCCGGCATGGGTTTGAAGCGCCCGTCATGCCGATCTCCGAGTTACAGGATGGGCCGCCGAACGACGAATTCATCCAGCAAGTCTACCGGTTCATTAATAACAAGGAGAAGATGAAGCGCGTGGCGGAAAAGAATTACGCGCTGGGCAAGCGGATTTTATCCAACAACGTCATGGAGTTCTTAAATATCAGCTAATCATCGAATGACGTGACATTTCATTTTCAGACAAACCATTTCTAACTGTGGACTTTCATTAGCCCTTGGAGGATCTATGCGTGATACTGTTTTTGTGTCTGTCGTACTGCCCGTTTATAATGAAAGTGACCGTATTGAGGCGGTTTTACTTTCGCTGTTCAATCAGCACGCCAAGAATGAATTAATCACCCACGACACTTACGAACTGATTGTCGTTGATAACAACTCCACCGATGATTCCGTCGCTAAAATAAACGCGTTTAGTGAAAGGCATCCGGCTATGGCCATTCATGTTATCGCCGAATCGGTGCAGGGTGTCTCCTCGGCCAGAAAACGCGGCATGGACTATGCGTCGCTGCGTTCTAAAGCCCGCGACAGCCGGCTGGGAAATAAACGCAAGCACTATATCGTTTCCGCCGATGCCGATTGCACCGTGGATGCATTTTGGCTTTACGAGCTGGTGAATACCATGATCGAGCAACAAGGCGACCTGGGCACCTGCAACTATTACTACCCTCCCGCAGAGTTTGAGCACCGCCCCAACCTGTTCCGCGAGATCCAAAAAACGCTGCGTCTGCGCGAATTTTCGTTCTCCCTGTTCGGCGGCTTCCCCGACGGCAAAGGGTTCGGGGTGGAGCGCAGCCTGTATGAGGCGGTAGGCGGCATCGAAATCTTCTACCAGCTCAACCATGGCCGCTTTGTCGAACACCTGTCCGACGACTGGGACTTCGGCATTAAGGTCATCGCCTACGGCGGCAAGCCGGTTTACGCTCGCCATGCTTACGTTGAGATCAACAGCCGCCGGGTGGACACCATTCTCGATGAGGTGATCAACGGCATCGCCTACGGCAAGGACGGCATCATTATCATGAAGGACGTCCGGCCGGACGTTGAGCGGCAGAAAACCGCGCTGGCGGACGCCACATCGGCGGAGGCGAAACTGGCCTGGGACTACTCGGTCAAGGACTACACGCCAAAAAATATCTTACTGCCGGTGCTGCTCAATCCGTATCTGCTGTTGGAAAACAGCGAAGTGCGCGATTTCTTCTCCGGCCCGCTGGCCGACAGCCTCTACCGTCGCATTCACGAGCTGAAACACGAGATGCGCCTCATCGATTTCAAACCGATCCATGCCTACAAAACCCCCGCCTATCGGCTCTACCTCGAATTTCGCGATGCGCTGTTTGCCGCCATGCGGCGCGCCGTCGGTGACGATATCGGCTTCCCGCCCGCATTGCCGGCCTGCTTCGATACGGTCAAAGACGAAGATTTCACCCGCTTTGTTTATTACTTCTGTGAAGACCGCGAGTCCGGCGAAGCCCACAACTATTTCGGCAACGGAGGGGTATTCTGATGAACGACGAAGCCTTGCACTCATTGCTGGATATCGATGAAAACTATCCCACGCCGCGGGTGAACGCGTTCCTGGCGCAACCGGAAAACCGGGCCTTTCTGGAGTACGTCCATAAGGATCCGTTCGGCTGTCACGTGTTCCCCGGCGATCTCGTCGATTACCCGCTGGCCGCGTTTTTTGCCGATATGGAGGCCGACATTCGCCAGGCGGGCAAAATCCACCTCTGGGCCTATATCCCGACCTGCCGCTATCGCTGCCATTTTTGTCAGTACCCCACGGTGATCCTCAATCCCAAGGCGCCCGCCTCTCAGGCGGTATTCCGCGATTTGGTCGATTTCAACATCAAGGAGGCGCAAATGTGGCTGGCGCGCGTGCCCAGCCTGGCCGAAGTGGAAATCGGCGAATTCAACGTCTTTGGCGGCACGCCGTCCTTGCTGCCGGAGCCGGAACTGCGCCGCATGATGGCCTTCTATTTCAGCCACTTTAACTTCACCAACGCCACCCTGCGCTTCGAAGGGGAGCCCGGCACCCTGAACAAAGCCTATCTGGCACTGCTGAAAGAGCTCGGCTTCAGCAAAATCAGTTTCGGCACCCAATCCTTCAATGACGACATCATCACCGCCTGCGGGCGCATGCACTCGGCCGAAGAGTGCGTGGAGACCATTCATCATGCGCGCGCGCTCGGCATTGATTGGGTCAGCGTGGATCTCATTTACGGCATGCTGGGCCAAAGCGTGGACGACGTGAAATACGACATGGAAAAAACCCTCGAGCTGAATCTGTCGCACGTCGTCTGCACCAAGCTGCACATGGATGAGTTTATTAAAAATCGCACCGGCGTCTCGGGCGAGCGCGAAAGCCTGTGGCAGAAAAAGGGGCTGATCAGCATCAACAACCTGCGCTTCCCTGGGCTGGGCAAACAGTACCAAATGCGCGAGCTGGTCGAGAACTACCTGAATGGCGGCTATACCGAACACCCCACCATGTATTTTCACCGCAATGATCAACAGCCGGAAAAGTGGAAAGCGCTCATCACCGATCTCGACAAGCAGTATCCGGAAGTGGCGATCGGTTTGGGCGGCAGCTCCAAATCGACGCGATCCGAAGCCATCAACATCACCGGTTACAAGAAGTACAAGGAGGCGCTCAACCAAGACCGCCTGCCCATCGAAGAAAGCCGCGGTTTCTCCCCGATCCAGCGTGAAGTGAACGCCTTCAAAATGGCGCTCTCCACCTTGTTGCCGGTGGACGATCGGGTGTTTAAACGGCGCTTTGACGGCAACAGCCTGTTTGCTAACCCGGTCATCCGCCGCACGTTGAAAATCCTGGTAGATAAAGCGCTGGTCACCGTCGATGGTCCGTGCGTGACGCTCACGCCCATCGGCGTCACGCTGGTCGAAGCCATTATCAATACCCAATTTTCCGCCGCATTCGCCAATCAGGAGTGAAAGATGACGACGACAGTCTCCGATCCCAAACCGGTATTCAGCTTCTATTACATCGGCATCGATACCGAAGCAGGCGTCACGCCACAACAGTTTGAAACCTTCGTGCGCGAACAAGGCGTGCATATCCCCTGTTATCCCGGCTGGCGCTGGACGTTGCTGCGCGGCCTGCGCGGCGAACGCGTCGGGCAATACCTGATGCTGTACGAGATTGACAGCGCCGAGCAGCGCGATCGTTACGTCACCGCCACCGGGCAGCGAACGGCGCACGCGCACGAATTCTGGCGGCGGCATGCCGCCGCGCAGGAAATCCTCGCCGAGTGGCGAAAACTGGGCACCTACAGCCTGCTGCCGACGCTGTTCAGCGATTATCGCCTGCTGGCTGAGAACAGAAAAAGCGACGTGCCGCCCGGCCCGCGCTACCGGGAACGGCCGGGCGAACCGCCCGAGGCGCGCATTATCGGCATCCACAATCTGGCACTGCGCGAAGGCGTAACCCCGGCGCAATTCGAACGCTTTATCGCCGAAAATCACCATCGCATTGAGGATTATCCGGGCTGGAAGTTTCACTTGCTGAAGGGAGAGCGCGGCAATCGGCTCGACCAGTACGCGGTGATGATGGAAATCGTCAGCCTGGCGGCGCTGGACGTGTTCTATCCGGAGCCCGATATCGCCACCGCCGAAGCGGCAACCTTCGCCAAAGCGCATCGCGACACCAAGCAAATGTATGAAGAGTGGAAGCAACTGGCGTCATTTTCCGGTTCACCGCAGATTTATACCGATTATCTGTCCGTCGCGCAGAGCCGATCGTCATGATGCTGCCTTGGCTAACCGGCGAGGCCGCAGAGAATCATCGCCGGCAAATCGCCACCCGAGCGATCTTCTTCCTCGCCGGGTTGGGCATGGCCGCCTGGGCGCCGTTGATCCCTTTCGTGAAAGCGCGATTGGGCATCGATGACGGCGCGCTCGGTTTGCTGCTGTTTTGCCTCGCCGCCGGCTCCATGGCGATCATGCCCTTCGCCGGTTATTTGATCGCCAAACTGGGGTGCCGCGCCGTGTTGCTGGGCGCTGGCGCCTTGCTGTGCATCGACTTGCCGCTGTTGGCGTTACTCGATGCTCCGCTGTTGATGGGGGCGGCATTGGGGGTATTTGGCGCCGTCAACGGCATCATGGATGTGGCGATGAACTCACAGGCGATAATCGTCGAGCGGGAGAGCGGCCAGGCGAAAATGTCCGGTTTTCATGGCTTCTACAGCCTTGGCGGCATTGCCGGCGCCGGCGGCGTCAGTCTGTTGCTGCTGGCGGGCCTCACCCCGGCCCAGGCCATCTGCCTGATCGCCCTCCTCATCGCGATCCTGCTGCTGATCGTCGCCGGCGACTTACTGGCGCACGGCGGCATCGGCGAGCGGCGACAGGGCGGCGCGCGGTGGGCGCTGGCCCACGGCAAGATCCTGTTTATCGCCCTGCTCTGTTTCTTCGTGTTCCTGACCGAGGGGGCGATGCTCGACTGGTCGGCATTATTCCTGCATGCCGAGCGCGGCGTGGCCAAATCGCAGGCGGGGATCGGGTTCACGCTGTACGCCGTCGCCGTGGCCTGCGGGCGGCTGTATGGCGACAGGCTGATCGGCGCCGTCGGGCGCTTTCGCACTCTGCTGCTCGGCAGCCTGTGCGCCGCGGCGGGCGTGCTGTTGACCGTCACCGTCCCTCTGGCATCGGCCGCCTTTGGCGGGTTGATGCTCGCCGGCCTGGGCATCGCCAACATCGTTCCCATTCTGTTCAACGCCGTCGGCAATCAAAAACAGGTGCCGCCCGGCCAGGCGTTTCCGGCCGTGACGCTGGTCGGCTATCTCGGCTTATTAACCGGCCCGGCGCTGATCGGTTTTATCGCCAATTACACCACCCTGGCCCTGGCTTTCGGCTGCACGTTGCTGTGCCTGTTGCTGGTCAGCATCAGCGCCAAAGCCGTGACGAACACATCTCACTAACTTAACTTGCGAGGATCGTTTAATGCATGCATCAACCACGCCGGTTTTCTCCCTGCACTACGTGGGAATCAACCTGAAACGGGGCGTCGCCTCGGAGCGTTTCGAAGCGTTCGTTCGCCGTAAAGGCGTCGCCATCCCGGCCTATCCCGGCTGGCGATGGACGCTGCTGCGCGGCCTGCGCGGCGAGCGTGAAAATCAGTACCTGATGGTTTATCAGGCTAAAGACGCCGCCACCTACGCGCGCTATATCGACGGCAACGGCGAGCTGACCGACGAGGCGCACGCCTTTTGGCGGCAGCGTCCTGAGGCCGCTGCGTTGATTGAGGAGTGGAAAACCTTCGCGACCTTCGCCGAACTGCCGACCCTTTACACCTGTTACCGTCTGGTGGCCGAGAATAGCCGCAGTTCATTGCCGCCCGGCCCCAATTACCGCAGCGAACCGGGGAAGGAAAGCATTCAACGTGTCATCGGCATTCATAACCTGGCGCTTAAAGCGGGCGTCTCGCCCCAGCGGTTTGAACGGTTCATTACCGACAACATCCACCGCGTGGAAGACTACCCGGGCTGGAAGTTTCACCTGCTGAAGGGCCAGAGCGGCAACCGGCTGGATCAATACGCGGTGATGCTGATCATTGAAAGTCTGGCGTCACTCAACGCGTTCCATCCGGAGCTCGATGTCTCAACCGAGCAAGCGCTCAGGTTCGTGGCCGAGCATCAGGACACCGAACGCATGTACGACGAGTGGAAAACACTGGCGTCGTTCTCCGGCGCGCCGCAAATCTACACGGATTACCTGGCGATTGGCGGCAACGAGAATGACGCGGATCCGGCGTAAACCGCGCGGCGGCGTTGAGCGCCGCCGCTTTCACGGCCGCCGTTCGCCGAACGGCGCCAGCTTCATGCCGATAAGCGTCACCACGCAGATGAGCGCCCCGGCGTAGAAGGTGGAGGCGGAACCGAACAGCTCCCACAGGGTTCCAGCCCCGAGACTCGCCAGCAGCAGCGCCACGCCGCTGATCAGATTGAACATGCCGAACGCGGTGCCGCGCAGGTGCGCCGGCGCGGTATGCGCCACCATCGCCGCCAACAGCCCCTGGGTCATGCCCATGTGCACGCCCCACAGCGTGACGCCAAACAGCACTCCGCCCCAATGATCGCTCAGCGCCAATACCAGGTCGGCGGCGATCAGCACCAGCAGTCCGGCTTTCAGCAATCCTTCATGGCTCATGCGGTCGGACAGTTTTCCGAACGGATAGGCCGAGCAGGCATAGACCAGATTCATGGCGACCATCACCAGCGGGATCAGCGCCAGCGGCGTGCCGCCCTGCTGCGCCTTCAACACCAGGAACGCTTCGCTGAAGCGCGCCAGCGTGAAGATCGCGCCGATGCTCACCACCCACCAATAGCTGCGCCCCAGCAGCCGCAGGTTGGCGCGGGTGATCGGGTTGGTGCGCTTGTGGGTTATCGCGGCGGCCGGCTCTTTCAGGCCGAAAAACAGCAGCGCAATCGCCAGCGCCGCCGGGATCGCCGCCACCCAGAAGATGGCGCGAAAATCGTTGTGCCACAGCAGCATCAGGCCGACGGCCAGCAGCGGCCCTAAAAAGGCGCCGACGGTATCCAGCGACTGGCGCAGCCCGAAAGCCGCGCCGCGAATCTCCGGCGGCGTCACGTCGGCCACCAGGGCATCACGCGGCGCCCCGCGGATGCCTTTGCCCACGCGATCCAGCAGGCGCGCGCTCATCACCATGCCGGACGACGACGCGATGGCGAAAAACGGTTTGCTGATGGCGCCCAACCCGTAGCCCAGCAGCGCCAGCCCTTTGCGTTTGCCGAGGTAATCGCTGAGCACGCCGGAGAACACTTTGACGATCAACGCCGTCGCCTCCGCCAGCCCTTCGATCAGCCCGATGACGATCACGCTGGCGCCGAGCGTCGTCGCCATAAACAGCGGCAACAGGCTATGGATCATTTCCGAGGAAACGTCCATCAGCAGGCTTACGCCACCTAATACCCACACGCCGCGCGGTATGCGGCCCAACGTAACGAAACGCGACGACATGATTCATCCTCGATCGATTCAGCGCCGCCAGAGGCGCCTCATGATTTTTCCAAGATTGGTTAGTTGATTTTGTTCGTTCACAGATCTGCAGCCTTTAGAGATAGTGCAACGACCGTGTGACACCCATAATAATGAAGGTAATTAACATAATGATATATAGCAAAAAGATGATAGTGATTGCGGCGCTGCTGAGTTTTTCCGCCGCCGCCGCACCGGGCGTGGATCTCGTCGCCAACGAAACGCCGATCCACACGGTGAAAAACGCCGAAGCCGTGGCCAAAATCCCCGCCGGCTTCCGGTTCGTGGAACCCGGCACGCTGACGGTGGCCATTTCCCTGCTGGGCAGCGGCCCGCCGTTCGGCCTGTACGCCCGCGACAATAAAACGGTGATCGGCAGCGAGGCGGACATCGCGCGCCTGGTGGCCGACGGTTTGGGGTTGAAACTCAGGCTGGTGCCCACGTCGTGGGAAGACTGGCCGCTGGGTGTGGCCTCCGGCAAATATGACGCCGCGGTTTACAACATCACCGTGACCAACGAACGCAAGACCAAATTCGATTTCGCCACCTATCGGCAGGATACGCTGGGCTTCTACGTCAAGTCCGACAGTAAAATCACCCAGATCAAAACGGCGCCGGATATCGCCGGTAAAAAGATCATCGTCGATTCCGGCACCAATCAGGAAGCGGTACTGCTGGCCTGGGACAAGGAGAACCGCGCCAAGGGATTGGCGCCGCTGCAGCCGGTGTACGTCACCGATAAGGCCGCCTCCACGCTGGCCATTCAGTCGGGCCGCGCCGACGCCACCTTCGGGCCCAACGTCTCCGGCGCTTATCAGGCGCGGCTGACCGGTAAAACCCGGCTGGTGGGCATCGTGCCCGGCGGCTGGCCGAAGACCGCCAACATCGCCGTCACGCTGAAGAAAGGCAACGGCCTGGTGGACGCGGTGCAGGCTTCGCTCAACAGCGCCATCGCCAACGGCAGTTATCTGCAGGTGTTGGATCGCTGGGCGGAGAGCGACGAGAAGATTGCCCATTCCGAGATTAACCCGCCGGGACTGGGGGATTGAGAGAGCAACAAACAGGCCCCGCGCAGCGGGGCCTTATCGCCGGTCAATCGAGAAGCGTCATTCCTCTGCCGCTTTTCGCCTCCCCAGCTTGCGGTACAGCGTGCTGCGCGAAACGCCGAGCGCCTTCGCCGCCCGGCTGAGATTGCCGCCCGCCCTGTCGATCGCCGCCTGCAGATCCTCGCCGCCGGCGTCGGCGCATGCCTGGCGCGGCGACAGTACCGCGATCGACTGCGGCAGATCGTCCAGGGTGATCACCGCGCGATCGTCCGCCAGCGCCAGCAGCACCTTGAGCGTACTTAACAATTGCCGCACGTTGCCGGGCCACGGATAGCGCGCCAGCATCGCCAGCGCCTCCGGCAACAGGCGAATGTCGCGCCGCTCGCCGCCCAGCTCCCGCCACAGCTGTAGAATGAAGGTCTCCAATTGCGCCCGCTCTCTGAGCGGCGGGATGCGCAGGCTGTATTCCTGTATGCGATACAATAAATCTTCGCGAAACGCCCCCGTTTGCACCTGCCGATGCAGATCGTGGTGCGTCGCGCAAACCAGCGCGAAATCGACCGCATAGGCGTTGCGGCTGCCGAGCGGCGTGACCGTTTTCTCCTGCAACACCCGCAGCAGGCGCGTTTGCAGGCCCGCCGGCATGTCGCCGATTTCATCGAGGAACAGCACGCCGCCGTCCGCCTCGCGGATCTTGCCGATATAGCCTTTGGGGTTGGCGCCGGTAAACGCCCCCGGCGCATAGCCGAACAGTTCGGACTCGATCAGCGGTTCCGGCAGCGCCGCGCAGTTGATCGCCACGAAGTTGCCGTTGCGCCAGCGACTTTCCTGAAACAGGCGGCGGCTGAAGTGCTCCTTGCCGCAGCCGGTTTCGCCGGTCACACACAGAGAAAGGCCGGCGTTGAGAATGCGCAACGCTTTCTGATGCTGCTCGTCGTGCCGTTCCGCCGGCGGCGTCGAACGCAGAGCGCTAACGCGACGCTGGGGCGCCTCAAGCAGCGAATAATAGTGCCGTTGATTGCCGGCCAGCGTCTGGCGCGGCGCGCCGGAGGGTTGCCGCAACAGATCGGGGAACAGCTGAGCGAATTCAAGCGAGCCGAATGCGGCCGGCGAGAGTTGGAACTCGACCATCGCCAGCCGATTGGCGGCGATCAGCACTTCGTCGTGAAACACCAGCAGCAGTTCCTGCGCGCTGCCCAGGCGGCCAGCGTCGGCGTGCAGGCGCAGCGTCCAGTGACGATCGGCGATCGCGCTTCTGACCCAGCGGTGTTCGATATGGCGCACCGCCTGCATGATCAGACGCTGCGCATCAGGATACGGGCGCTGGGCCGGGGCAGAGAGATCCAGTATGCCGGCAATATGGCCATCCGGCCGGTAGATCGGCGCGGCGGTGCAGTTCAATCCGGCGTTTTGGTTGAGAAAATGCTGATCGCCGCGCACTTCGCAGAAAGCGCCCAGCGCCAGCGCAGTGCCGATGGCGTTGGTGCCCCGCTCCGCTTCTCCCCACTGGTTGCCCGGCGCCAGCGCAAAGCGCGACGCCTTGTGCAGAAAATCGTGATTGCCACGGGTTTCCAACACCAGCCCGTCGGCGTCGGCGATCACCACGATGGCCGGTTGACGCGTAATTTGCGCGCCCAACTGTTCGATCAGCGGCTGTACCCGTTGCGGCACCCAGTCGTTGCGGCTGCGCAGTTCTTCGAGCAGACCGGCTTTGATAAACGGGATATGTTGATCGGCGCGCGTCAGGCCGTAACTGCGGCTGCGCTGCCAGGATTCCGCCAGCGGGTGGGTCAGCAAACTGGCGCTCTCAGTGAGCAAGCGGTCGTCAGGCAACATGCGTTTCTCCCCCGGCTGCAAGTGTTGCAAATATGTATCATAGATGTGTATCAGGCGTTGCGACACGGAACACAAAAAATCATCGTCGGCAGCGGAACCGCTCGATTGGCCTACCCTCATCAATGCTTAACGTTTTAATAAATAGCCATTTTTTTAAGAACGCTACGTCCGTCGCTAATCTGGCACGGGGCGTGCTTCTCTGTGCTGCGGCGACAGGCCGCACTCACAGGCGCAGCGCAATAGCGCCGGTTATCATCCGCAGAGAGGTGCTTCACATGAAATATGTTCACCCCGGTTTGCCTGGCTCGCTGGTTTCGTTCCGTCCACGCTATGGCAACTACATTGGCGGCAAATTTGTCGAACCGGTATCCGGCAACTACTTCACCAACACCTCGCCGGTGACCGGCCAGCCGATCGCCGAATTCCCGCGTTCCGACGCCAAAGACATCGAGCTGGCGCTTGACGCGGCGCATGCGGCGGCGGACGCCTGGGGTAAAACCAGCGTGCAGGAACGCGCCAATGTGCTGTTGGCCATCGCCGATCGCATCGAGTCGCGGCTGGAGATGCTGGCGCTGACCGAAACCTGGGACAACGGCAAACCGATCCGCGAAACTCTGAATGCCGATCTGCCGCTGGCGGTCGACCATTTCCGCTACTTCGCCGGCTGCCTGCGCGCGCAGGAAGGCACCGCGGCGGAGATCGACCAAAATACCGTGGCCTACCATATCTATGAACCGCTGGGCGTGGTCGGCCAGATTATCCCGTGGAACTTCCCGCTGCTGATGGCCGCCTGGAAACTGGCGCCGGCGCTGGCCGGCGGTAACTGTGTGGTGCTGAAACCGGCGGAACAGACGCCGCTCGGCATCAGCGTGCTGATGGAAGAGATCGGCGATCTGCTGCCGCCGGGGGTGCTCAACGTGGTGCAAGGTTTCGGCGCCGAGGCCGGCGAAGCGCTGGCGCGCAGCAAACGCATCGAAAAAATCGCCTTCACCGGCTCAACGCCGGTCGGCCGCCACATTCTCGCCTGTGCGGCGGAGAACATCATCCCCAGCACCGTCGAGCTGGGCGGCAAATCGCCGAACATTTATTTTGAAGACATCATGCAGGCGGAGCCGGCGTTTATCGATAAGGCGGTTGAGGGGTTGGTGCTGGGCTTTTTCAACCAGGGGGAGGTGTGCACCTGCCCTTCACGCGCGCTGATCCAGGAGTCCATCTACCCGCAGTTCATGGAGAAAGTGCTGGCGCGTATCGCCACCATCCGCCAGGGCGATCCCTTCGACACCGAGACCATGATCGGCGCCCAGGCGTCAAAACAGCAGTACGACAAGATCCTGTCCTACATCGACATCGCTAAAAACGAGGGCGGCAAAATCGTTGCGGGCGGCGAGCCCGCTCAGCGCGGCGACGAAGTGCAAAACGGTTTCTACCTGCAGCCGACGCTGATCACCGGCGACAACAGCATGCGTTTCTTCCGCGAGGAGATCTTCGGGCCGGTGATTGGCGTCACCACCTTCAAGGATGAGGCCGAAGCCCTGGCGCTGGCCAACGACACCGAGTTCGGGCTGGGCGCCGGGCTGTGGACCCGCGACATCAACCGCGCCTACCGCATGGGACGCGCGATCAAGGCTGGCCGCGTATGGACCAACTGCTACCACCTGTACCCGGCGCACGCCGCGTTCGGCGGCTACAAAAACTCCGGCATCGGGCGCGAGACCCACAAGGCGGCGCTGTCGCACTATCAGCAGGTGAAAAACCTGCTGGTCAGCTACGACGCCAAACCGCTGGGCCTGTTCTGAAGCCGGCGTAATGAGATAACAAGAAGGCCACCCGCAGGTGGCCTTCTTTTTTCGCGTGGCCTACTTCGCCATGCCGAGATCGATCACCATGCGGCCGCGAATGGTGCCCGCCTTCATCTCCTCGAAGATGGCGTTGATATCGCCCAATGGCCGTTTGGTCACTTTCGGCGTCACTTTGCCTTCGGCGGCGAACTGGAACGCCTCTTTCAGATCTTCGCGCGTGCCCACCAGCGAACCCACCACCTGAATGCCGTCCAGCACCAGGCGCGGAATGCTCAGATCCATACTCTCCGGCGGCAGCCCCACGGCCACCACTTTACCGCCGGCGCGCACCGCATTGACCGCCGAGTTGAAGGCGGCTTTCGCCACCGCCGTCACCACCGCCGCGTGAGCGCCGCCGGTTTGCTGCTGAATGATCTCCTCCGCGTTTTGCGTTTTGGAGTTGATAGTCAGATCGGCGCCGATCTGTTTGGCGAACTCCAGCTGGCCATCATTGACGTCGATGGCGATCACTTTGGCGTTAAATACGTTCTTGGCGTACTGCAACGCCAGGTTGCCCAGCCCGCCCAGGCCATAGATGGCGATCCACTGCCCCGGCTTGATATCGGAAATCTTCACCGCCTTGTAGGTGGTGACGCCGGCGCAGGTGATGCTGCTGGCGGCGAAAGAATCGAGCCCGTCCGGCACTTTCACCGCGTAGTCCGCCACCACGATGCACTCTTCCGCCATGCCGCCGTCAACGCTGTAGCCGGCGTTTTTCACCGAGCGGCACAGGGTCTCGTTGCCGCTGACGCAGTATTCGCAGTGGCCGCACCCCTGGTAAAACCAGGCGACGCTGGCGCGGTCACCCACTTTTAACGAGGTGACGCCCTCACCGACGGCGGAGACCACGCCGATGCCCTCATGCCCCAACGTAATGCCCGGCACCTCGCCGAAATCGCCGTTTTTCACGTGCAAATCGGTGTGGCACACCCCGCAACACTCCATTTTCAACGCCGCTTCGCCGTGCTTCAGCGGGCGCAGTACTTTATCCTGAATGTCTACGGTATGGTTTTTCGTCACTACGGCAGCTTTCATGGTGTTTTCCTTAGCAGTGTGGGAAGTACAGTTGTTAATGTAGTGACTGTATTCGGCGAGGGCAAGCGCCGCGTGTTTTGTGTAAAAACAAATAATTAAATATGAATCAGTCTGATTATTTCATAAAAAACCATTAACAGACGGCGCGATCGCCTTGAGCTTGGCAGCCGTGAACGATCGCGCCTCTCTGGCTTGATTTACCCCTTGAAGCGATTAACAGGGATTTTGAGGTAGTGCCGCCCATCATCTTCGCAATCAGGCAGAACGCCGCCGCGAATGTTGACCTGCAGCGCCATCAGCATCAATTCCGGATGCGGCAACGTGGCGTCTCGCTGCTTTCTTTGCGCGATAAATTGGGCTTTATCCATGTTGGCCACCCAGGGGTTGTTCTCGCGCTGCTCTCGCACGGTGCTTTCCCAGCGGGCCTCACGCCCCGCCGGGCGATAATCGTGGCCGGTAAACAGGCGGGTATCCGCTGGCAGGCTCAAGATCCGCTGCAACGAATCCCACAGGGCTTCCGCATTTCCGCCGGGGAAATCGGCCCTTGCGGTGCCGCTGTCAGGCATGAAAAACGTATCGTGAATAAACGCCGCATCGGCAATGTGATACGTGACGGAAGCCAGGGTGTGGCCAGGAGACAGCAAGACTTCAGCGCGCAGGTTGCCGATAAAAAAGACGTCCCCATCCGCAAACAGCGCATCCCACACGGTCTCGGCGGGAGGCAGTTCCTTCAAATTATAGATGTCTTGCCACAGCCCCTGCACGGCGGTGATTTTTTCGCCTATGCCGCTGAGGGCGCCGGTTTTCTGCGCCAGCCAGGTTGCGGCAGAAAAATGGTCGGCATGCGGGTGCGTATCCAGCACCCAGGCCACGCCCCACCCTTGCTGCCGGATAAAGCTCAAAATGGTGTGCGCCTGCTGATGCGATACCGTGCCCGATCGGCGGTCAAAATCCAGTACCGGGTCGATGATGGCGCAGCGACGCGCCTCGGGATCGGCGACGACATACTGCAGGCTGCCGCTTTCCGGCTCATAAAATGCGTGCACTTGCGCATGAGACTGAACGGACTGATGCCGGCGATACCAGCTGAGCGCCTTATCGGCATCCGCGCCATATTCTTCGCATTGGCTGCGGAATCGCGCTTCATCGATCCGCCCTTCGCGCAGCGCATGTAGCAGAGCAAGGCAGGCTGAGCGCGCCCCGCTCCGGCAGTGCGCCAGGGTCTTCTTGCCCCGCCGCAACAGGTAATGGAAGGTATAAACAGTCTCCCAGGTCAGCGTGTCGAACGTGTAAGGAAGATAGACGTAGTCTATGCCCATGCCTTCAGCCAGCGTTTTCTCTTGCTGATGGGATAGATGCTCCCCCGGTTCTTCATCTGGTCGGTTGTTGACAATAAGCCGGTAGCCTTGTTGATGCAGGGTAGCGAAATCACTCGCTGCGGGCGCCCCCGAAAAGGAGAGCTGATGATGGTATGTACGGATGCGCATATTTTTTCCTTCTGTCTTATAAGCTTTTAAAAAGCATATAAAGGGCCAGCACCAAGAGCATGGCGGCGTAGAACACACGGATAATGTCCTCGCGTTTCTTCAGGCGCTCGGTGAGCGCAACCCCCACGACGCCCCCCAGAACACCGCCGACGATCAGCCAGCACGTGATGACGAGCGACACCTTGCCGGACAAGGCATAGCTTGCGCTCGTCGATAAACCCATGGCAGAAACCACCACCAGCGAGGTGGCCACCGCTTCAAGCAGCGAAAAGCGGAAAAACCAGAGCAGCGCCGGCACCACTAAAAATCCGCCGCCGATACCCAGAAAGCCGGCCACCGCGCCGAGCGCCAACACGCTGGGCCACACGATGGCGGGATGAAAGGTCGCACCAGGGGAAGCCAACCCGTTGCCGGCCCGGTGATTTTTTTTCAGCGTTAATCCGGCGACAATCAGCATCAGCAAAGCGAAAGGCAGGGTTAGATAGCGCCCGTCCGTGATTTTTCCCATCTGTGAACCTGCCAGCGTCCCGGCCACCGCGACCAGCGACACGACAATGCCGGTTCGCCACCGGACGTTTCCTTTGGCGGCGTGCGCAAAAAGGTTGAGCAGCGCACTGACGGCGACGGCCATGGCGCTGGTGCCTATCACCAAATGCGTATCCGGGATTTGCACCATATACAGCAGCAGCGGCACACAAACGATGGAGCCGCCTCCGCCTGTCAGGGCCAAGAGAAATCCGACTATTCCTCCGGTTATCACCAATAACATCAGGGTATAAAAAGTAAAATGGAAAAAATCCAATGCGTTAATTCCTGAACGGTGTTTGTGGCATTTATTAACGATCAGTTCGCATTGATTGTCAAATAACTTATTACATTTAGCTATTACATATAGCTAAATCGAATATGTGATTTTCAATATAACCATAAGTTCTATGAATTCCCTTTTAATTTGGGCATCAACCCCCTACTTTCTTATGAAAGGAGGCCTGCATGAAACCGGAAAAAATAAACACCCAGAAAAAAGTTGTTGTTATTGGCGGTGGTTCATCTGGAATAAGCGTCGTGGCAAGCATAAGGAAGCGAGTTAAAGGCATTGATATAACGGTAATTGAACCTGGCGACTGTCATTATTATCAACCGGCATGGACCTTGGTGGGCGGCGGGCTTTTTGATATCAATAAAACGCGGCGTTCCATGCGCGCCGTCATCCCCCCAGGAACCGCATGGATTCAGGATAGCGTGGTCAGAGTGGAGCCCGGCCAAAAATATGTCGAGACTCGCCAAGGGCAGAAAATAAACTACGACTTCCTTATTGTTGCCTGCGGCCTCGTTTTACGTTGGGATAAAATAGAGGGTCTTGAAGAAACGTTGGGAATGAATGGCGTCACCTCTAATTATCGTTTTGATCTTGCGGAATACACCTGGAAACTGGTTCGTGAAATGCAAGGCGGCGAGGCGATATTTTCTCAACCACCGATTCCGATAAAATGCGCCGGCGCGCCGCAAAAAGCCTTATACCTTTCATGCGATCACTGGCGGCGACAAGGTGTCCTTAATAATATTAACGTCAATTTTTGCCTGGCGGGCGCGGCGGTATTCGGCGTGCCGCAATTTGTTCCTCCGCTGACCGATTACTTGAAAAAATACCGCGCACAGGTCAACTTCCGGCATAATTTAGTTCGCGTTGATGGGCAGCGTCGGCAAGCAACCTTTTCTCTGGTCGGTGATGAAGAAGGCAAACGCGAAGTGACACTGCCCTTCGATATGCTGCACGTAGTGCCGCCGCAATCTGCGCCGGCGTTCATTTCGCAAAGTGGGTTGTCTGACGAGTCAGGTTGGTGCGACGTGGATAAATTCACCCTACGGCATAAGCAGTGGCAGACGATTTTTGCGGTTGGCGACTGTTGCGCCACGCCAAATGCCAAAACCCTGGCGGCGGCTCGCAAACAGGTGGTGGTGGTGGCAGAGAACATCGCGGCGCAGCTTAACGGCGCTCCTGATGCGGCACGGTATGATGGTTATGGCTCCTGCCCATTGACGGTAGAGAAAGGCAAGGTTGTTCTGGCGGAGTTTGGTTACGACAGTAAATTGCTCCCCACCTTTCCTCTGTTCGACAACACGCATCCCAGCCGTATGGCATGGTGGCTGAAGGCCTGGTTTTTACCCAAATTTTACTGGGCGGGCATGTTGCGCGGGGTCGAATGGTTTGCCAAAAGCAAGCCATAGCGACCGTCATCGTTATCCGCGCCTCGCGGCTTCCGCAGGCGCTTGACTATTTGGCGATACACAGCCACCATCGCTTGCGAGCCATCAGGCTGATTGCAAGCCGTCACCACTAACCGGTCGATCAACGATGAAAAATGCCCCCGCCGTTACGATTCACTACTGTTCACAATGCAATTGGTTGCTGCGCGCCGGCTGGATGGCGCAAGAGCTGCTCAATACCTTCGGCGACGATCTCGCCTCCGTCACCCTGATGCCGGGCACCGGCGGGGTGTATCAAATCAGCGTCGATGGCGTGATGATTTGGGATCGCAAAATTGACGGCGGCTTCCCCGATGCGGCGCAGTTAAAGCAGCGGCTGCGCGATCACAGCTTTCCCGAGCGTTCCCTCGGCCACAGCGACGGCAAAAAAGCCCGGCACTGAACGGCGTCAGCCCGCCGCCGGCGGCCGCGCGCCGAGAATGCGCGGCATCACTTCTTTCATCATTTCCATGAACTTGCGCAGGCGAGCCGGGTAATAGCTGGCGTAGGGATACAGCAGGTAGATAGGCAGCGGCGCGGCGCGCCAGGCCGGCAACACGGTTTGCAGCGCCCCGTCGGCCACATCGTCCCGCACCAGCCAGGAGGAGACAATCGCGACGCCCAGCCCCTCCAACGCCGCCTTGCGCACCGCGTACAGGCTGTCGGTGCTCAACCTCGGCGTGATATCGAACCGCCCCTGCTCGCCGTGCTCAACATGGGTCAGCACCACTTCATTGCGATAAAAACTGTTCAACGCCAGCCACGGCAACCGCGCCAAATCGTCAAGACAGCGAACCGGCTCTCGGCTCGTCAGCAGCGCCGGCGACGCTACCGTGCTGCGCGGCACCTCCGCCAGCAACACCGCCACGACCGACGGATCGGTCACCGCACCGACGTGAATGGCGCAATCCACGCCTTCGGGAATAAAGTCCGGAGAATGATCGTTCAGCGTCCACTCAACGTAAGTTTGTGGGTAGCGCCGCAAGTACTCGCCCAACGGACCGATCAGCTGATCCTGGCCGAAAGCGTGCGGCGCCCGCACGCGCAACACCCCGACCGGTTCGTCGCGCGCGCCGCCCAGCCCTTCTTCCAGGCTTTGCCATTGCTCGATCAGCCCCCGCGCCTGGCGGTAACAGCGCTCGCCGTCGTCGGTCAGTTTGAGGGCGTGAGTCGTCCGCTGGATCAGTTTGGCGCCCAGCAGCTGCTCCAACGCCTGCAGACGCCGACTGATCGTCGGTTGTGAGGTGCCCAGCTGCTGCGCCGCCGACGACAGGCTGCCGCTTTCGACGATGCGCACCAGCGTATGCAGCAAAGTTATGCGGTCGCCGTTGGGTAAATTAATTTTATTCATACGTTAAGTGTATAACAGTTTTACCTGCGAGGGGGCTACAGCGGAATGAAGCAAGCGGTAAAAATAGCCGCACATTCACTTTGCAGGGATCTTTGTCATGAGCACTTCCGCCACCTACGGCGCCCCGTCCGCCAACGTCGTGTTTCTGCTGGCCGCCGGCGCCGGCCTCAGCGTCGCTTCAATCTATTACAGCCAGCCCATGCTCGGCATGATGGGCGCCGATTTTCACGCCGGCGTCGCCGATGCCGGCATGGTGCCGACGCTGACCCAGTTGGGTTATGCGCTGGGCATTTTGCTGTTGGCGCCGCTTGGCGACCGATACGATCGCCGGCGGATCATTCTGATAAAAGGCGCGCTGCTGACGCTGACGCTGCTGCTTTGCGCGTTTGCCGCCTCGTTCCCGCTGTTGTTGCTCAGCAGCCTGGCGATAGGCCTGACCGCCACCGTCGCGCAGGACATTATCCCCGCCGCCGCCACGCTGGCGCCGGAGGCCAGCCGCGGCAAAACCGTCGGCGCGGTGATGACCGGGCTGTTGGCCGGCATTCTGCTGTCGCGCGTGTTCAGCGGCGCGCTCGCCGAGTACGCCGGCTGGCGCAGCGTTTACGCGCTGGCGGCGCTGGGCGTTTTGCCGATCACGCTGGCGATCTGGCGCATGTTGCCGCGTCTTCGCCCTCATAACGCGCTGAGTTACCCCGCGCTGCTGCGCTCGCTGGGGCATCTGTGGGCCGCGTATCCCGAGCTGCGGCGCGCAACGCTGGCGCAAGGTTTTCTGTCATTGGGCTTCAGCGCTTTCTGGTCAACGCTGGCGTTGATGCTGGCGGAGCGCTACCAGATCGGCAGCGCGGCGGCCGGCGCGTTTGGCCTGGCGGGGGCGGCGGGTGCGCTGGCGGCCCCGTTGGCGGGAAGTCTGGCCGATCGGCACGGCCCTGACGCCGTGACCCGCATCGGCGCGGGACTGGTTCTGGCCGCCTTCGCCCTGATGTTTCTGCTTCCGCTATTGCCGCTCCCGGCGCAGCTGGCGCTCATTGCGCTGAGCGCCGTCGGATTCGATCTGGGCATCCAGGCGACGCTGATCGCGCACCAAACCATCGTCTACGGTCTCGAACCGGCGGCCCGCAGCCGCTTGAACGCCCTCTTGTTCACCGGCGTATTCATCGGCATGGCGACCGGCGCCGTCCTCGGCAGCCGCATTCTGGCAAGCGCGGGCTGGCCGGGCGTCGTGGCGCTGGCGACGGCGGCGGGGGCCGTGGCGCTGTGGATCCGCAGCGGGCGCAAAACGGCGCGCGCAGCGGCCTGATATCGCCCTTTACCGGCGCAAGCGGTTGATTTCGTCCGGGTCTCCTGCGTTATACTGAGCGCTCTTTTAGCCACGTATTTAATAAAATTTTATGATTGAACGCTTGCTCGAAAACACGATGTACGCCTCCCGCTGGCTGCTCGCACCGGTTTATTTCGGCCTTTCACTGGCCCTGGTCGCCCTGTCTATCAAATTTTTTCAGGAGATCTTGCACGTCCTGCCCAACATTTTTTCTATCGCCGAAGCCGACCTGATCCTGACCCTGCTGTCGCTGGTCGACATGGCGCTGGTCGGCGGGCTGTTGGTCATGGTGATGTTCTCCGGGTATGAAAACTTCGTCTCGCAGCTGGATATCACCGAAGGGAAAGAAAAGCTGAGCTGGCTGGGCAAAATGGACGCCACCTCGCTGAAAAACAAAGTCGCCGCGTCCATCGTCGCCATCTCTTCCATTCACCTGCTGCGGGTGTTTATGGACGCCAAGAACGTGCCGGACAACAAGCTGATGTGGTATGTGATCATCCACCTCACCTTCGTGCTCTCTGCTTTCGTGATGGGCTATCTGGACAAGGTGACCCGCTCCAAGCACTAAACGCGCCGCCACGCCCGATCGTCAGGATCGGGTGTCTTCCCCTCCTTCGCTGTTTCCCAACCGTCGTCGCCGTCATGTCTTTCATCTGGCACATCTGATGATAATTTTATTATAATGTCATTACACTCATTATGGACCGAACGCCGGCCATCGCGCCGGATTCGCCGCAGACAGGATCACGCTCCCTCATGCCATTACATGGTCACCCCCTGCAATTCCACGATATTCAGGCGATTCTGCCTCATCGCTATCCCTGTCTGTTGGTCGATCGCGTGCTGCCCGCCGGCACCTGCATCGCCGAAGGGCGGCTGAGCGCCATCAAGAACATCACTGCCAATGAGCCGACGTTCTGGAGCGGCCATGCGCGCTTCGCCGGTTTTCCTGGCGTGCTGTTGGTGGAAGCGCTGGCGCAAAGCACCGGTCTGCTGGCGCATTACTATCTCGGGGCGCTGAACGAAGGGGAACATTACTACTTCGCTTCCATTCAGCGGGCGCGGTTTTATCGCGCCGCCCGTCCCGGCGACCAGGTGTTGATGGAGGTCGCCTTTGTACGCCGGCGCGGCGCGATCGCCCGCTTCACCGGCCGTGCCAGCATCGATGGCCGGCGCATTTGCACCGCCGATTTCATGTGCGCCCGTAAGTAAACAGGCCGCTTGCCAAAGGAGCCCTGCGAATACCATGTCTCTGGTTGACAGCTTACTCAGAACCCTCGATTTCTCCCCGCGTGGCCAGGTGATCGCTCGCGAAGCCGACGCCTGGGGCGAAATCATCGTTTCCGATCACAAGGACTACCGCACGCTGCGGTTTGACGGCATCTGCGAGCAAAGCAAGATGAGCCTCAGCAACCCCGCACAGCCGATCCACAACTACATCAAAGCGATGCTGATGGCGGTGGCCTGGCAGCCGCCGACGTCGGCGTTGATCCTGGGGTTAGGCGGCGGCAGCCTGCTGCGTGCGCTGCACGCGCTCGATCCGGCTATGCGCCTGGAGGTCGTCGAGCTGCGCGCCGCGGTAATCGCCGTCGCGAGCCGCTATTTTACGCTGCCGGCCACCGACACCATCAGCCTGCGCACCGCCGACGCCATGGACTTCGTGCGCCCGCCCGCCGAGACGCGTTACGATCTGATTTTCTCCGATCTCTATTCGGCGTTCGCCATGGATCCGCAGCAAGGCACCCAGACATTCCTGGAGAACTGCGCCGCGCGGCTAAATGACGGGGGCTGGCTGGTGCTGAATTACCACGATCTGCCCGACGAAAACAGCCTGCTGTACCACAGCCTGCACCGGATATTCGCCACCGTGCTGTTTTGCATCGCCCCCAGCGGCAACGTGATCATTTATGCTACGCCGGCCCAGGTGTCGCTGCCGCTCAGCACGCTGCGCACGCTGGCCGCCGGCAGCGGCGAGCTGTTCAACTGCGAACTCGGCTACCTGTCACGCAAGATAGAGCGGCTGCATTTCCGCTAAAGACGAGCGGCGGCGCGGTCTGGCTGGCCGCTTCGCTCACATGGTATTATCATTCAGTCATCATTCTCTGGAGGATCCTGATGGAAAAGAAAACGGCGCGGCTAACGGTGCTGATTGACCCGGACAAAAAGAAAGCCCTGGAAGAGCTGTGCCTGCAGCAGGACGTCACCCCTTCCCAGGTGGTGCGCCAGCTGATACGCGATTATCTGCACAAGCATCAGGTGGATTATCCCAGCCAGCCGACCCACGCCAATCCTCGCGTCGAGAGCAATTGAGGCGGCCCGCCCCACAAACCGTGAAGCGCGCTTTGCCCCCTGCGCGCGTCCCTAATCCGAATCCTCCACCGCGGTCTGTCCATCCTGCGCTATCGCTGCTACTGTTTTATCCGTTCATTATTCTCTCTTGGGAAAGGAAACGCGCCATGTTCAGCCATATTACCGTCGGCGTCAGCGATCTGGACGCCGCCGCCGCGTTCTACGACGCCATTTTGTTGCCATTGGGTTTACAACGGCGGGAAGTGACGCCGGACGGCGGCCCCGCCGCCCGCTGCTGGGTGATGCCGGGCCAAACGCTGCCGCGGTTTTATGCCTACCAACCCTTCGACAGACAGCCCGCCAGCGCCGGCAACGGCAGCATGCTGGCCTTTCTCGCCGCCGACGAGCTGGCGGTTAAACGCGCCTACGCCGCCGGCCTGCTGGCGGGTGGCAGCAGTGAAGGCGAACCCGGCGAGCGCGCGCACTACGGCAAAGGCTATTTCGGCGCTTACCTGCGCGATCCCGACGGCAACAAGGTCCATGTGGTTTACCGCGGAGATCTCGCCTGATGAAATGCTCGGTTTACATCGCCACCAGCGTAGACGGATTCATTGCCGGCCCGGACGGCGACATCGATTGGCTGCTGCGGCCCGAGTACGCGGTGTCGTTGCTCAATGGCCTGAGTTTTGAAGCGTTTATCGCCGACATCGACGCGCTGGTGATGGGCCGCCATACCTATGAAAAAGTCCGCGCATTTCCCGAATGGCCCTATGGAGAACTGCCGGTGGTGGTACTGTCGACGCAACCCGCACCGCACGGCGCAGAGCCTGTCCGCTGGATGAGCGGCGAACCGGCCAGCGTCGTGGCCCGGTTGGCCGAGGCCGGCTGCCGTCACCTGTATATCGACGGCGGCCAGACCGTGCAGCGTTTCCTGCAGGCCGGGTTGATCGACGAATTGACGATTACGCGCGTGCCGCTGCTGCTGGGCGGCGGCATTCCCTTGTTCGGCGCCGATGCCCCTGAGCAGCGCCTGCGTCTGCTCGCCGTCACCCAGTCGGACAACGGTTTCGTGCAAGAACGCTACGCCGTTCAGCGCGCGTCATAACGCAGCGCCAGTCGGCGGCCGCCGAAGGCGATAAGCAATGCCGCCAATGCCAGCAACGCCGCCGCGCCGTAGGTGACGCGCATGCCGTAAGCCGCGGCCGCCGCGGCGCCCGCCACCCGCTGCGAGGCCAGATAAAACAGCGCCCCCATCGCCGACGCGCCGGTGATCGCCCCCAGATTGCGCGCCAGATTGACCATGCCGGCGATCAACCCGCGTCGTTCGGGAAACAGATCCTTCATCAGCACCGTGTTGTTGGCCACCTGAAACAGCGCATAACCGGCGGTCAACAGCGCGATCGGCGCGACATAGCCGAGTACGCCCCAGCGGCCCAGCAGCGACAGCAATCCCGCCCCGGCGGCCACTGCCGCCAGCCCAAGCTGGGCGATGCGCTGCGATCCAAAGCGATCCACCAGATAACCCGCCGGAATACCGGTCAGGATCGCCACCGCCGGCCCCGCCGACATCACCAGCCCCACCTGCGCGGCGCTTAACCCCAGCGCGCGCGACAGATAAAACGGCCCGACCACCAGCGTGGCGGTCATCACCGTCATGACCAACGCGCTGGCCGCCAGCCCCGCCGTCAGGGCCGGATGGCGGAACATCGTCGGCGCCAACAGCGGCGACACGGCGCGGCGCTCCACGCGGATAAACAACCCTGCCGCCAACAGAGCGCCCAACATCAACGCCAGGTTAAGCGCGCCGAAATCGCCGCGTCCCAGAGTCATCGCCAGCGAGTAGCAAAGCAATGCGCCGCCCAGCAGCAGCGTGCCGGCGCGGTCGAAAGGTTCAGGGCGCGTCGCCGCCCGCGCCCCATCCGGCAAGTATCGCCAGGCGAGCCACAGCGCCAGCAGGCCCAGCGGCAGGTTGATCAAGAACATTGCCCGCCAGCCGAAGCCGGCGATCAGCGCGCCGCCCAACGACGGCCCCAGCGCGGTGCCCACGGCCGACATAGTGCCGAGCAGCCCCATCGCGCGGCCGATCTTTTCCGTGCCCAGCGCCTCGCCCGCCAGCGCCATGGTGATTGACATCATGACTGCGCCCCCCAGCCCCTGCGCCAGGCGCGCCGCCAGCAGCAGCCACAGCTGCGGAGCCAACGCACAAGCCAACGAAGCGGCGGTAAACAGCGCGATGCCCGCCAGCAGCAGGCGGCGACGATTGAGGCTGTCGCCCAAGCGGCCGATGCCGATGATGCAGGTGGTGACGGCCAACAAATAGCAGAGCAGCACCCACTGCACTGCCTGGAACGACGCATGGAATGCGGTGGCGAGCGCCGGCAGCCCGACGTTGGCGATGCTGATGCCGAGCGATGACAGCAGCATACACAGAGAAAGTGCGGCCAGTATGCCGCGGACGCCCTGCGGCGAAGGATGGGATAACATGATAAGCACTCCTGACATAGACTGAGGGTTAGCCTATGTCAGGGGTTGGGATGGCGGAAGGCGCATGCGATGCACTGTATCAATGCGTCTGACGCCTTATCTGGCGCGATGCGTTACCAGGCGGCGATCTCCGCCTCGGTGAGCGGCAGCGTTTGGGTTACGCCGGTTTCCGCCGCCAGGGTGGCCGCTTCCAGCACCGCCATCACCGCCAACGCCTGCGATGCGGTGACCGGGTTGGCGCCGGCGCCGCGCAGCGCGTCACGCACCTGGAAGTAATATTGGCGCTGATCGCCATCCGGCGTCGGCAGCGTACGCACCGGCTCCGTGCCGATAAACAGGCGCATCGCGTCGTCGTCTTTACCCCACTCCGCCGAACCCGGCGTTACGCCGGCCAGCAGTTGGCTCTCCTGCCCGTCGGCGCGCGCTTTGACCACGCTGCCTTTCTCGCCGTGCACGGTAAAGCGCGCGACGCCGCCCGCCACCAGCATGCTGCCATGTAAGATCACGCGGTGCGTCGGGTAGTTCAGCACCACATGCGCCCAGTCATTGATCTGCGCATTGGCGCGCAGCGTGGCGATGTTGGCCTGCACGCTGTGCGGCAAACCGAACAGCTGCAGCGCCTGATCGACCATGTGCGGCCCCAGATCGAACCACAGCCCGCTACCCGGCAGATTCTGCTCGCGCCAGCGCACCCGCACTTCTGGGCGGTAACGATCGATGTGCGACTCAAAGTGCGTTACCTTGCCGATCAGTCCCTGCTCGATCACCTGCTTCACGCCCAGGAAATCGCTGTCCCAGCGGCGATTCTGGAATACCGACAGCAGACGGCCGTGCTTCTCCGCCGCTGCAATCAGCGTGCGCGCCTGCGCCAAATCCAGCGTAAACGGCTTATCCACCACCACGTGCTTGCCCGCTTCCAGCGCAGCCAGCGCCAGCGGCGCATGGGTGGCGTTCGGCGAAGCAATCACCACCAGGTCCACTTCCGGCAAGCGGATCGCCTCCAGCGGATCGGCGATCACGCGCACGTGCGGCAGATCGGCATGGACTTTGGCGGCATCGCGCGAAGCCACCACGCTCAGCGCCAGACCCGGCACCGCGTTAATCAGCGGCGCATGAAACGCCTTGCCGACAAAGCCGTAACCAATCAGCGCCACCTGCAACGGTTGAGCGTTATCGTTCATCAGTGTTCTCCTCTAGCGGTCGTCGGCGACGACACAAAGTTCAATCATTGATTGCTCGTCCAGGTTATCCCACGGGCGATCGGTAAACAGGCGTTGGATCTGCGCCAGATCCGCCACGTGATGCGGCTCGCAGCGATCCAGCTTCATATGGTCGGCCACCAGCCAGCGCTCGCCGCTGTTGGCCAGCATGGCGCGTTTGACCTCTGCATCGGCTTCTTCGCCGGCGCTCAGCCCCAGCTGAGAATGCACCGCACAGGCGCCCAGCAAAGCGATGTCCGCGCGGTAGCGTTCCAGCAACGCCAGCGTCGCGCTGCCGGCGAACAGCCGTTGGCGCGCGTCCCACTGGCCGCCGAGCAGGATCAGTTGGATCTCCGGCTTATCGCTCAGGCACTGCGCGATATCCAGCGAGGCGGTGATCACCGTCGCCGGGCCGCGCAACGCTTGCGCCACCGCCAACAGCGTACTGCCCGCATCCAGCATCAGGGTGCTGCCGGGCGGGATCTGTGCGGCCACCGCGCGGCCGAGCCGCTGCTTGACCAGCGGCAACAGCGCCGCGCGCGCCTGGCGCGGCATGCCGGACGGTTCGAGCGCTATCGCGCCGCCGTGATGTTTCTGCGCCAACCCCTGCCGCTCGAGATCGGCCAAGTCGCGGCGCACGGTATCGACCGAAACACCGATGGCGCAGGCCAATTCCGCCACCGCCGCCTGCCCGCGTTCGCTGAGCAAATCCAGTAAATGGCGCTGTCGTGCCGCTTTGTGCATGGGATTATTCCGCATTAAAAAAGCATAAAACGGCAATATACAGCAGATAACAGCATTGGAGAAGCCGCAATTGTGCGCACCGGAGATCAAACATCTTTTCCCCTGCGGGACGATGATGAAGACATAACGCATAACAATCCGGAGAAACGCATGAACATCGATCTGACGTTTGAAGACCTGAGCGCCCGCGCCGCGCAATACAACGCCCGCGCTTCGGTGGAGGATTTTGACGCCTGCATGGCGGACTATGCCGCGCTGGCGCAGCGCGCCAAAGCGCAGACGCCGGGCATTTACGATCTGCGCTACGGCATGAGCGCCGCCGAGCGTCTCGATCTGTTCCCGGCCAGCGCACAACCCGCCCCGCTGCTGATCTTTATTCATGGCGGCTACTGGCATTCACAGCGCAAAGAGGAAGCCTGCTCGATGGCCGCCGCGTTCGCCCGCCGCGGTGTGGCGGTCGCCACGCTGGAATATACGCTGGCGCCGGAAGCGACGCTGGCGGAGATCGTGCATGAGGTGCGCAGCGCCGTCGCCTGGCTTTATCATCACGGGGCGCCGTTCGGCATCGATCCGGCGCGCATTTTCGTCAGCGGCAGTTCGGCCGGCGGCCACCTGTGCGGCATGCTGATCGCCGACGGCTGGCAGCAACGCTATCGCCTGCCGCCCGATGCAATCAAAGGCGCGCTGGCGCTGAGCGGCCTCTACGATCTGCGCCCGCTGTGCGATATCTACATCAACGACTGGCTGCACCTGACGCCCGAACAGGCGCAAACTCTCAGCCCGCTGTTTTTGCTGCCGGCGAGAGCGCATGCGCCGCAAATCCTGCTCGACGTCGGCCACCGCGAAACGCAAGGCTTCAAAAACCAGACGCAGGCCTATTATGACGCCTGCCTGGCGCGCGGTCTCGACGTCCACCTGCTGGCCGACCGCCACTGCAATCACTTTACGCTGGTCAACGAGCTGGCCGATGCGGAAAGCGCGATGTTTCGGCAGGTGATGGCGATGATCGACGCAACGCAACGGTAGCCTGCCGCTGCAACCGCAGCCTGGCGGCGATCGTAATCACCGCCAGCGCGGCGAATAAGGCTCCGCACAGCAGGCTGCCCTGTAGCCCCCACGCGGTGATGAACCAGCCGCCCGCCAGCGAGCCCAGCGCCACGCCCAGATTGATAAAGGCGATATACAGCCCGGTGGCGAACGCCGGCGCCTGGGGGGCTTCGGATGTCAGCCAGATCTGCGTCACGATCAAACCGCTGGTGTGCGCCGCTCCCCAATACAGACAAAGCGCTGTCATCGAACCGATATTCGCGCTGCCGTAGTGATACAGCAGCGCATAAGCCGCAATCAAGGCTAGCGGGTGCAGCAGCACCGTCAGCGCTCGATGGCGGCTCAACCCCTTGCCGGCCAACAGGTTGCCCGCGACTCCGCCCACGCCGAACGCCACCAGAAGAAAGCCGATGGCGCCGCCGCTGAGGCCGATTTCACGGCTGAGATATTCAGCCGCGTAAGCATAGACGGCGAACATGGCGGCAAAGATCAGCACGCAGGTGATGATATTCAGCCACAGCGTCCCGCTGCGCAGGATCGTCAGCTGTTTGCCATAACTGAGGCGCTGAACGGCGACGTCGGGCAACCGCATCAGCAATCCCGCCGCTGCCAGGAGATTGACCCAGGCACAGAACCGGAACGAGGCTTCATAGCTGAACTGCCCGGCGATCCATTTCGTCAACGGTATCCCCAACACCATGCCCATGCTGGTGCCGATGAACGCATAGGCGGTTGCTTTGGTGGCCTGATGCGGGGGATAAAGCGCCGCGGCCGCCACCATGGCCAGCGAAAAATAGATCGGATGAAACAACGCCGGCACAATGCGCAGCAGCATGAGCATGGTGAAGCTGTCCGTCTGAGCGGACAGCGCGCTGGCCGCCGCGAACACGGTCAACGCGATCAACAACATGCGTTTGCGATTGAATCGCGACGCCAACAGCACCAACAGCGGCCCGAGCAGCGCGATGGTCAGGGCGAAGATCCCGACCAGCCAGCCGGCCTGCGCCGTGGAGATGCCATACCGTGCGATGATCTGCGGCAAAATGCCCACCACGCCGAACTCGATGCAGTAGACGCCGAACAACCCCAGCGCGATAAAGAAAATCGGCGGCATCAGGCGCATTGCATCGCTCCCGTCGCGGCATAGACCGCCTGACAAATCTCGCCGACAAAGGCGCCGGACATGCCCTCCAGCGCCGTGTTGGTAAACGCGACGACGCTGAGCTGCCGGACAGGATCGACGAACCAGGAATGGCCATAGGTGCCGCCCATGCGCCAGGTCCCCACGGACTCCCGCGTTTGCGCGGCGATGGGGTCTTTCAGTACGGTAATGCCGAGGCCGAAACCGCGCCCCGGCCAAAACGGCATCGACAAATCACCGATCTGGTTGCTGGTGAACGCCGTCACCCAATCGGTTGGCAGCACCGGCGTTCCTCCCTGGCGCAACGCTTCCAGCAGGCGCAGGAAATCCTCGGCCGAGCCGACCATGCCGGCGCCGCCTGAGGCGTAAGCCAACGGATCCAACGCTCGCGCCGGCGACAGATGAAAACCGGCGCTGCCATCGATAAAGGGTAAATGATCCGGTTGGCGCAGGCGGCGCGGCTCGCCGGGATGATCGGCGTAAGCGGCCGCCAAACGTGCAGGATCCACCGCCAGGAAATCGGTATCCGTCATCGCCAGCGGCCCGGTCACCCATTTTTTTACTGCCTGCGCCAGCGGCAGGCCGCTCGCCTGTTCGATCGCCGCGCCCAGGACATCGGTCGCGATGGAATAGCGCCACGCCGCGCCGGGCGGAGCCAGCAGAGGGGCGCAGGCAATACGCCGCACGTTCTCCTGCAGGCTGACAGACGCCTCATCCATGCCGTCGGAGACCGCCGATTGGGCGTAGAATCCCCCTTCCGGCTGGAAAAAACGGTAGCTTAGTCCGGCGGTGTGGGTCATGAGATGCCGTAGCGTCATCAACGGCGTGGTGCCATCCGCCAGCCGCGGACGAAAATGCGGCAGCCAACGGGTGATGGGATCTTCCAGCTGCATACGGCCTTGCGCCATCAATGCCAGCGCCGCCGTGGACACGATCGGTTTGGATACCGAAGCCAGACGGAACAGCGTATTGAACGCCATCGGCCGGCCGGCTTCGCGATCCGCCAGCCCCGCCGCGCGGCGATAAAACGTATCGCCCCCCTGCGCCACCAAAACCACTGCGCCAACCAGCCGTTTTTCCGCCAGCGCGTTATCGATCGCCCGGTCTATCACGCCCGCGGTATGCCCATATGCACTCATCGTCATTGCTCCAGATAATCAGCCCATGCTGTAGTCACCGAGCATAGGGCCTGGCGATTAGCGGAAAAACAGGCTAGATTTCCCTTCATAACGGACATTAACGTCCGCAATAGGACAAACGATGGATAACTTAGCCGGCGTGAGCGCCTTCGTGCAGGCCGCTGAAACTCTCAGCTTCGTTGACGCCGGCCGCGTGCTCGGCATCTCGGCCTCGGCGGTGGGGAAAAGCATCGCCCGCCTGGAGAACCGACTGGGCGTGCGTCTGTTTCACCGCAGCACCCGCAGCATGACGCTAACCGCCGAGGGGCGGCGGTTTCTGCTGCGGTGTCAGCGTATTCTGGAGGAGATGGCGGCGGCGGAACGGGATATCAGTGATACGCATAGCGCGCCGCGCGGCAAACTGCCCGTCAGTCTGCCGCTGGTGGGAGGCCTGTTAAATCCGGTATTGGCGGAATTTGTCCGGAACTATCCCGATATTGAGCTGGAAGCCGATTTTTCCGACCGTCGGGTCGATGTCGTAGAAGAAGGTTTTGACGCCGTAATTCGGGTAGGCGAAACCGAGGACTCACGCCTGATGAGCCGCCAGTTGGGCACGTTTCATCTGCAGTTGGTGGCCGCGCCCGATTACCTGCATCGTGCCGGGATCCCGCTTCAACCGGCGGATCTGCATGGACATGCCGGTCTGTTATACAAATTCCCCTCTACCGGCAAAGTGGAACCCTGGCCGCTTGAAGGCTGGGAAAAGCGAATCGAGACGCTGGCGCACCGGTTGGTTTGCAACACCGTCGATACCCTGATTTATCTGGCGGAAAGCGGCCAGGGCATCGCCTGTTTGCCGGATTTTGCCGTAAAGCGTGCGCTGGAACAGGGACGATTGCAGCAGATATTGCGCGAGCATTGCCGCCACAGCGGCAGCTTTAAAGTCCTGTGGCCTTCCAGCAAACACCTGACGCCGAAACTGCGGGTGTTTATCGATACGCTGAGCGGGCGGCTTTTTCGGGATTAGATGGGGACTTACACCAGGAAGCAATCAGAGAGAAGAGAAATGCGAGGGAGCCGGAGGGCAACAATCGCCCCCTGGCACACTGACTCAGCCGTTTTTGCGGCCGATAGCGGAAAAGACGTTGAACACTTCACCCAGGCCGTAAATCGCGCCGAGCAAGACGGCCACCATTACCGGCACCAGGACCACCACGGTGGCCAAGCTTTCAATCATTTCTAACATCGTTCTCTCCTGGTTTATAAGCACAGCGAATCTGCGCCGGAAGAAAAGGTTTCCGGCCAAACGGTCGATTATCGTGGGGAGGCAGTCTAAAACGTGAGCTACATCACACTTGATGCGAGCTAATGTAACTTACACAATTACATTAACGCAATGCAAAAAATGCTCTGCGCGGAACGGGGTTTGGCGTGATTTTTTATTGCGTATCTGCTTGATATTGCGGTGAACAAGGGACGAAGGGATAGCCGGCGCGCAGCTCGACCTGCCCGGCCATTTCGGCGATGCTGGTCTGTGCCAGGCTGGCTTCCAGCGCGTGGCCGACGCGCGCAAACTCTTGCTCCAGCACCGGGGTAATGGCGTGGCCGATATAGCACGCCTCGTTAGGCCGGGAGCGATGCAGCGTGAAATAAGGTTGATCCTCCACCGCGCGATACACGTCCAGCAAAGAAATCGCTTCCGCCGGCCGCGCCAACAGCGCCCCGCCGCCTTGCCCCATCTGCGAATAGGTCAGCCCCGCCTCCGCCAACGCCCCGAGAATGCGCCGCACCACCGTCGGATTGGTGTTGACGCTGCGGGCGATATCTTCGGAACGCACCGTCTGGCCGCGACACAGCGTGATGTTGGTCAGAATATGGATGGCAACGGCAAATCGCGTAGAGGTAGACACCTTGGCACCTGCTCAGAGTTTCGCTTATGTCGGATTGAAACATAAGGAAAGCGTATCAATTTCCGGTAATACACATAATGAGTAGGGATAAGTGGAATGTCAACCTGCCCCCGCCCGAAGGCGGCGGCGGCTCAGGCTTCGGTACGGATCGCCGTGACTTTGTCGGGATAAAATGCCAGATGATCCTTGATCGCCACCACGGCGTTGTAAGGCATTTCATAGCTCCAGGCCACATTGTCCCCCTGTGGGCCGTTCAGCGTGAGGGAGAAATAACTGCAGTCGCCCTTATAAGGGCAGTAGCTCACATGCGTGCTTTTATGCAGCAGCCGCATATTCACATCCTCACGCGGAAAGTAAAACACCGGCGGATAGTTGGCTTCCTGCAAGATGAGCACATGACGGCTGTCGGCCAGGATTTGGCCGGCGCCGCGCACCACGACCCGCGTCGGATGGCGGGTCAGCGTAATCGGATGGTCCGGGCCGGGAATTTTCACCGGTTTGCCGGATGCGGAAACGAGCTCGGACATGGCGGCCTCCAGCGTGTGCGCCCCGCCCCTCGTGAGGCGTCTTCCCAGTATAGCCGAACGGTTTTGCCGACGGCCGCACATTCGGCGAGCGATCGCTTTTCACCGCGCCAAAATTAAGAATTTTTACCTGTTCGATTTTCTTTCGGAGGAATACATTCATCCCAACTTCTACCGGCGAGTTAATCGGATTATTTTTAATCCATTAATTAGCCAATTTACCAGGAACTCATTATGAATATTAAACGTGCCGCGGGTGTGTTGGTGGTGGTAATGGCGACGCTTTCCGTTACCGCATGTGGGCATATGTCCAATCGCGATCGCAACACGGCGATCGGTGCGGGCGTCGGCGCCGTGGGCGGCGCGGTATTGACCGACGGCAGCACGCTGGGCACCCTCGGCGGCGCAGCGCTGGGCGGCATCATCGGCCACCAGACCAGCCGTTAATTCTCCCGCCAAAAATAACCTCCGCAGGCCGACACTTTTTTAATCCATACGCGCCGGCCTGCTTTTATTTACTCCGCTGAAATTCCTCAGGGAGCGAACCTAAATAAATAACGTTAAGCGCGGCTTTATTATTCATTAACCTGCGCCAGGGTTATTTATTGCGCCGGCAGCCTGAAACGCGCCATCGCTTTTTCCAATCGTTCCGATTCGTCCTGCAGCAACTGCGAAGCCTCAGTCACCGCGTTCACCACGGCGCCGGTTTGCCGCGCCACCTGATTCAGCCCGGCGATGCGCGCCGTCACGTCCTGAATGCTCTCCCCCTGATTGAGCGACGCCAGCGAGATCTCCCCCATCAGTGCGCTAAACGTGTTCACCAGATCGATAATTTGACGCAAATTGCCCGCCAGCAGATCCACCGCTTGCGAACCCTGATCGATTTGCTGCAACGAGCGGTTGATCAGCTGCTGAATATCGCGCGTAGAATGGCTGCTCTTCTGCGCCAGCAGGCCCACTTCTTTAGCGACAATGGCGAAACCGCGGCCGTGAACGCCGGCGTGCGCGGCCTCGATCGCCGCATTCAGCGCCAGAATATTGGTCTGAAACGCCACGCTGTCGATCAGCGCCACAATGCCGCGCATCTCGGCCGATTGGTTGACGATCCCTTGCATCGAGACGTTGACGGTTTGCATCATCTTTTCACCGGCGCCGGCGCACTGCCTGGCCTGTTCGGTGCGTTGATTGGCCAGCTGCGCGTATTGGCCGTTTTCTTCCACCCGCGCCGCCAACTGCTGCACGTGCTCGGTCGCCAACTGCAATTCGCCGTCCTGCTTCGCCGACTGCGCCGTCAACTGTCGATTGCCGTCCGCCAGCCGCCCGACGCCGTTCAGGATCCCGCTCGCCGCATCGCGCACCTCACTCACCAGCCGCTGCAGGCCGTTTTGCATGTGGCCAATGCTGGTTTGCAACTGACGCATTTCGCGGTTAACCGCCCGTTCAGGCGGCAACGGCCGCGAAAGATCGCCGGCGGCCAGCACGTTGAGATGGGCGATCGCCCTTTGCAACGGTGCGATCACCCAACGAGCAACGCCGAACCACACGCCCAAGGCGATCAGCGCCAACGCCGCGAGCGCGCCGAGCGCATAGGTTTTGGCCTGCTCCAGCGCCGCCAATTGCCGCACGTTGACGTCATCGCCGCGTCGTTCGTTCAGCGCCTGATAAGCAAGATACTTCTCGTTGAAATCCGCCTGAAAAGCCTGGATCGGCACGGCGAAAAACGCATCGATGCTGTCGCTGCGTTGCAGCCCTTGCGCCTGCTCCTTCAAACCGTCATAGAACAGGCGATAACTGCCTTTCAGGGCGTCAGCGGCCTCGGGCGCCGTCTCGCTCAGACGCTCAAACCGGGCGAAGGCCTGCTCTGAAGCCTGCAACGCCGCCAGCGATTCATCCAGCAGGCTATGCCAGCTGCCGTCGGAGCCGGTGGCTTTATCCTGCAGATAGTAAATGCCCGCACGGTTCAGGGTATCGCTGGCCGTCAGCAGCGACAGCCTGGCGCGATCCATCGCCGCCTGCTGGCGATGCAAGGCGTCGCCCGTCACCAGGTTAATCTTGGCGTCGCGCAGAATATTGGAAATAAATACGGTGGAAAACAATTGCAGCAGAGAAAATAGCGCGATAACGCAAATTACGCCGCTTAATAACCCCATACTTTTGCCGAAGCCAAACGCGCGCGGCAGTGCCGCCGCAGATTTTACCCTGCGGCCCAGTGTCAGTTTTATGTTCATGATTTTTAGTCAGTAATACCAGGATGCCGCGAGTCTAACGAGCATTGATGACACTAATATTTCAGCCTGCTGTGTGCCGCCCCCGCCGACCAAAACAACCCAATAATCGGTATTGCCCGTCAACTCTCATTTTTACTTCTTGACTTGTTTAATACCGGATTTATAGTTTTCCCATTAAAAAAGAAACAAAGTTTCATATATTAACCGGCGCTAAATTTAATATATGAAACGCTCGATAAAATCGTCTCAAATATAAAACCGATGAGCGTAAGCACCCTGTTCACAGGTGAAACTCGCTCGCCTTAATAAACAGTCTACTTTCTTCAGGGGCCTGGCATGCGCAAGATTACGCTTTGTTTTTTCCTTGTTTCACCAGTGAGTTATGCAACCGTCGCCGCATTGTCCAACGACGTTGCCGCCACCGCGGCGCCGGTACAAAAAAGCCGTCCGGCATTTCCACATATTCATTGGCAAAGCGAGGATAATAAAAAGAATATTGATATCGGCGGCGCACTGCGCGCCAATTATCGCTATGAAGACTGGCACAGCAGCAATTATCGGAATCCTCCGCATTTACGCTTTGACGCCTTTCGCATCGATGCCGCCGGCCAGGTAAACGACGCGTTTTTCGATAGCGGATTCTGGTTTCAGGATCGGCGCAAATACGCCATCGACCGCGCCTATGTCGGCTACCATCTGTCTGAGCATTCCGCCGTGCAGCTCGGCGCGCCGTTCAAACCGTTCGGCCTGATGCCCTACCCGCAGTTCGGCTGGTCGTACGGCATTCCGTTTTACCTCGGCTTTGGCGTCAACACCGGGCTGGGCGCCAAATACCAATACCAGCATGACGATTGGGCCTTCGACGCCGCCTACTACCCGCGCATGATGCCGACCGGCGTGCGTTACGCCCCCGACGTCGCCAGCTACGACGATCTGAAAAACACCAACTACGCGTCACAGCACCTGCAGCGCAACGAAAAACGCGATCAGGTAAACCTGCGGCTGACGCGCGCTTTCCATCAGGGCGGCTGGAACAATGAGCTCGGCGGTTCGCTGGCGGCCTCGCGGCTCTACAACCAGGCGACCGGCGATAACGGCAGCTTCTGGGCGGCAGGCTTACATACGCTGGTGAATTACGATCCCTGGCATCTGTCCGGCCAGGTGATCCGCTACGGTTACGACGCCAAAGGCCCGGCCGGGGCCAACAATTCGGTGATCCTGATGGGGGGCAACGGCCTGACGCCGGCCTATCTGATCCCGTCGCAGGCCACCACCGCCGCCATCAACCTGGCGCGCGACGTCGACGTGCCCTGGGGGCCGGTGAAAAAGCTGCGGTTCTATAACGATTACAGCGTGCTCTGGAAGGACAGGCACGGCGGCTCCGACTCTAAAATGAACACGCTGGGGGTACAAGTGTTCGCCATGCCGGTGATGCTGTGGGTGGATCTGACCTGGGCGCAGAACGCCAACCCGTGGGGCGGCGTAGAAAACGCCACCGGTTGGACCGGCACCCAGTCCCCCGGCAGCAATAAATGGTATTTTCGCACCAACGTGAACATCGGTTACTACTTCTAAGCGCGGCGGGATCTACACTGAAGTATCGCCGCCAATCGGAGAAATCACGATGCTGAGCGCACAAACGCTGCATGTTACCATCAACCGCCCTTGTGACGAGGTGTATGCCTTTCTCAGCCAGCCGGAAAACTTCCCCTTGTGGGCCAAAGGGTTAGCCAACAGCTTGCGGCGAGAAGATGAAGACTGGGTGGCGGACACCCCGCAGGGGCGGATCCACATTCGCTTCAGCGCGCCAAATGCCTTCGGCGTGCTGGATCATTGGGTGACGCTGCCGGACGGCGGTGTGGTCTACGTGCCGCTGCGCGCGCTCGCCAACCGGCGCGGCACCGAGGTGATCTTCACTCTGTTCCGCCAGCCGGATATGGACGATGCGCTGTTCGCCCGCGACGCCGGGCTGGTGAACGCCGATCTGCAGGCGCTGAAGCATTACCTTGAGCCCAGCTAACCGCTTGTTGGAACATTTATTTCAATGAAAGACAGCAATTGCGTTCGGGAAAATAGAAAATAAATGTTGTTTTTAGATGTTGATATAAATATTCAATATAAATATCAATCAATGAATCAGGGCGCATCCATAATGAAATCTGCCGTAGACGTTATGCCAACAAATTAATACTCTCATTAGCGCTCGTCGTGTAACGGCAAGCATGGGACTCTATTTTCATTAATTAAGGAAGAATGATGAAGTTATCAAATCTGATGCTGCTCACAGCGATTTTAGCCACCACCGTTAGCCTCCCTCTCACCGTTAATGCTACCGAACGCCCGGCAGGCTACTGCTCAAGAATCTACTCACCGGTACCTTACATCACCAAAGAAGGTAAAACTATTCAGGCACCCAATGCTTGCGTAGCGAAATGGTGGGCAACTCAAGGGAAATAACGCGTAAGTCAAACTCGTTGTATTGAAGCGTGGGTCAGACATTTTCTGACCCACTCACTTCCCGCTTAAATCCTCACCCTTTAACCGACGACACCACATTGAGCGGCTGGGCATCCGGCAGGATATTCATGTGCTCCAGCACCTGGGCCATGATCTTGCCGAACACCGGCCCGGCTACCGAGCCGCCGAAGTGCTTGCCGGCTTTCGGGTTGTTGACCATCACCACCAGCGCCACCTGCGGATCGCTGGCCGGCGCCACGCCGGCGGTATAGTTGATATAGCCGCCGTCGTATTTGCCGCTGGGGCCCATTTTCTCGGCGGTACCGGTTTTGATCGCCAAACGGTAGCCGGGCACCGCAGCACTCACCCCGCTGCCGCCCGGCAAGGCGTCGCTTTCCATCATATGCACCACGGACCTGACCGTATCGGCCGGCAAAATGCGTTGCCCCATCACCGGCGGCGTCACCTTAGTGATCGACAGCGGCCGATAAATGCCGAAGGAACCGATCGCGGCATACTCGCGCGCCATTTGCAGCGGCGTCACGCGCAGCCCATAGCCGAAGGAAAACGTGGCGCGTTCGATATCGGCCCAGCGCTCGCGATGCTGCGGCAGGTAGCCGCTGCTCTCGTTGCCGATGCCAAGCTCGGTCGGCCGCCCCAGGCCAAAGCTGCGGTAGACCGCCGGCAGCACGGTGGCAGGTAGCGCCAGCGCAATGTGCGATACCGCGATGTCGCTCGATTTTTGCAGCACGCCGGTGATGGTCAGCTTCGACCAGTGGCCGACGTCCTTGATCAGGTGACCGTTCACCCGATACGGCGTGGTGTCCAACACGGTATCCGGCCGAATCAGCTTATGTTCCAGCCCCACCATCACCACGACCGGTTTCACCGTCGAACCCGGTTCGAAGCTATCGCTGCTGCACACGTTGCGGATATCTTTCGCCGGCGTGCTGCCATAGTTGTTCGGGTTGAACGACGGGTAGCTGGCCATGCCGAGGATTTCGCCGGTGTCGATTTTCACCAGCACCGCGCAGCCGGAGTCGGCCTGGTTAGCCACCACGCCGTCGCGGATCTGCGCATAGAGCACATACTGGATAAATTTGTCGATGCTGAGCGTCACATTCGGCGGTGGAACCGGATCCACGCTTTTAATCACGCCGATCACCGCACCGCTGCCGTCCTTCTGGTAGACCCGCAGGCCGTTTTTACCCTGCAGCAACGGGTTGAAGCCCAGCTCGATGCCCTCCAGCCCCTGATTGTCCTGGCCGACGATGCCGATCAGTCCGGCCGCGTCCTGGCCCATCGGATAGAAACGGCTGAAATCCTGCTCGGTGCTGACGCCGGTCAGGTGCAGTTTGCTGATATAAGCGGCGTTGTCGTCCTCCACCTTGCGCGCCAGGTAGACAAAGCGTTTGTGCGCGTTGCTCTGGATCAGATGCTGCACGTCCGCCAGCGGGATCTTCAGCACGTTGGCCATGCTCTGCCAGCGTTCGTTGCCGGTATCGGTCTGGGTATCGAGAATATGCTTCGGATCCAGCACGATGTCTTTCGACGACACGCTGACCGCCAGCGCCTCATTGTTGCGATCGGTGATCATGGCGCGGTTGGTCGGCACTACCTGGGTGCGAATCGAGCGCTGATCTGCCTGGTTCGCCAACTGCTGGTGTTCCAGCAGTTGCAGGTAACCGACCCTGAACGCCAACAGAAAAAAACAGACCAGCATGCCGGCGCAAATCCAGCCGAAGCGAACTGTGGAATAGGTTTTACCGCTCTTTTTGGTCGATGGCGCCACTGTTGTGTTAACCCTGCGTTTTTATTCGGTTTATCGTGTTATTTCAGTCTACCTTGCCGGAAATGGTCAGGAGATTGCAGTTTGTAAGAAAGTAAAAACAAACCGCATCACCGTTGCACATCCGCACTGTCGTTTAACTGCGGTTTAGTTTGCGCCGCGTCGCCGGGCTGCGGCGCGTTGGCCGGATCGAAAATGTGGTCGAGGATCGCGCGCGCGGTCGGCCCCGCCACCACGCCGTCGCCGCCGCCGTTTTCCAGGATCAGCGCCATCGCCACCCGGGGGTTTTTGTAGGGGGCGAACAGCGTATAAAAGATGTGATCGCGCAGCCGCACCGGAATCATTTTGGCGTTGTAAGTCTGGTTTTGCTTCAGGCTGAACACCTGCGAGGTGCCGGATTTAGCGGCAATCTGGTACGGCGCGGTATGGAACAGCTTGTATCCGGTGCCGTTCGGCAGGTTGGCCATGCCGTACATGCCGTTGCGCACAATGCCCCAGTAAGGCGAACGGGGATCGCCAATCTGCAGCGCCTGCGTCGGCGGCTGATAACGCGTGACCCGGTTGCCCTGCTGCAGCGAATACAGCAGGTGCGGCGTTTTCACCTTACCGTTGTTGATCAGCGTAGTCAGCGCTTTCACCATCTGAATAGGCGTCGCCACCCAATATCCCTGGCCGATGCCGACCGATACCGTATCCCCCTGATACCAGACTTTTTTGTGCACCTTCAGCTTCCAGTCGCGGCTTGGCAGCACGCCGCGGTACTCTTCGTTCAGATCGATGCCGGTCGACTGGCCGTAACCAAACTGGCTCAGCCAATGGTGAATGCGATCGATGCCCATCTCATACGCCACCTGATAAAAGAAGGTATCGGCGGACTCTTCTATCGCTTTGGTGACGTTGAGCATGCCGTGACCGGTCTTCAGCCAGTCGCGATAGCGCCGCTCGGTGCCGGGCAGCGTCCAGGTCGGCGCGCCGAAAAAGGTGGTGGTAGGCGTGATCACCCCGGCAAACAGCGCCGAAACCGCCATGTAGGGCTTCACCGTCGACGCCGGCGGGTACAACCCCTGGGTGACGCGGTTGATGAGCGGCAGATCCGGGTTGCGGAGCAGCGCCTTATAGGCCTGATAGCCGATGCCTTTGACGAAGGGATTGGGATCGTAACTGGGGCTGGAGACCATCGCCAGAATGCCGCCGTCGCGCGGATCTTCCACCACCACCGCGGCGCGTTGCCCCTTCAGCACCGATTCGATGTACTGCTGCAGCGGCAGATCCAGCGTCAGGTAGATGTTTTTGCCGGCCTGCGGCGGCTGCTCCTTCAGCAAGCGGATCACCCGCCCGTGGTTATCCACCTCCACCTCCTGATAGCCGGTGGTGCCGTGCAGCTCGGACTCGTAATAGGCCTCGATGCCCTGTTTGCCGATGTTGCGATCGGCGGCATAGTTCTCGCTCAACCCGGCCTTGTCCAAGCGCTTGAGATCGCTGTCGTTGATCTTCGACACATAGCCCAGCACGTGCGCCAGCTGCGCGCCGTAAGGATATTCGCGCTGCTGATAGGTATCGATAGTCACCCCGTCGAAACGGTATTGATTGACGGCGAAACGCGCCACCTCGGTGTCGTTCAGCCCCGCTTTTAGCGTTATCGGCTTGTAGCGGCTGTTGTGGTGCATGTCGTCGCGAAACGCGCTGATATCTTCCGGCGTCAGATCGACGATCGGCGTCAACGCCTGCAGCAGCGCGGCCATGTCGGTGATTTTGCTGGGCGTGATCTCGATGCGATACAGCGTCACGTTTCGTACCAGCGGAATGCCGTTGCGATCGAAGATCAGCCCGCGGCTCGGGGCGATCGGCAACATCTTGATGTCATTCTGGTTGGAGCGCGTCTGGTAAAAGCCGTGCTGGCGAATTTGCAGCCGGTAGAGGTTGACGACCAGCGCGCCGAAACAGACCACCACCAGCGCCAGCGCCACGGCCGCCCGGCGGATAAACAGCATCTCTTCCGCGGAGTGGTCGCGAATTTTTTCTTTTAACAGGGCCATGCGGAGCCGATACCTTTTGCGTCACATTTCCCCGCAAAATCAGGGAACTGAAAAGCCGGCAAGCATAGCGTTATCGGGCGCGACGCCCCATGAAAAGGTTGCTAATGAAATGGCATAACTGTTTCAGCATATTGGAATGTTACCGGCGGCGATTTTTTCACCGCGCGCCCCATTGAGCCGCCGTTCCTCTCAATGCTACAATGTGATCCTTATCACACTATTACCGTTATTCTCCTCCGCATTTTCCTGTCGGCGCCCTGCCGGATGCGGCTTTTTGTTACATAGGATCGAGTTCGATGAGTACCATTGCCACCGGTTTAATCATGATGCGCTGGGAGTTGCTGAGCGCCGTGATGATGTTCTTCGCCAGCCAGTTAAACGTCGTTTGCCGTAAAACCAGCCGCAATGGCATGGCGTTCATGTTCAGCAGCCTGGGCCTGTTTACCGCCTGCTGGTTCGTGATGGGCCTGATGGGCATTCACTTCACCCTCGAAGCCTTCGCCCAATTCTGGTCATCGGCCTGGGATCGCTACGTGGACGTGGTCAGCACCATGCCGGTCGATTGGCCGATGCCGTAATCTCGCCGCTGGGGGGCAACTCAGGCCGCCCCTGCAATCAGTCCGCTTCCGCAGACGGCGCCGCCGCCAGCCGCGCCATCAGCACCCCCGCTTCGAGCAACAGCGCCTGCTCCCGCTCGGACAGACAGCTTTCCATCGCCGCCAGCAACCACGCCTCGCGTCGGACGCGGCTTTGCTGCAGCAAACCCAGCCCGGCGGACGTCAGCCGCACCCGCACCCGGCGTTTGTCTTCGGCATCCGGTGTGCGCACCAGCAGCCCATCGGCTTCCAGCTCGCGCAACGCGGCCGCCAGGTTTGAGGAGCGCATACGCTCCGACTCCGCCAGCAACGACGGCGTCGCCTCGCCGCCATGGCGATCGATAGCCCCCAACAGCATCAACTGGGCCCAGGATTTTTCGTCGCTGCGCGACTCGCGCCGCATGCGGCGCACCAGCGACATTAACTGCGTGCGCAGCAGCGTCACGTCTTCAGGATGATCTTTTTTCATTGGCATCAGTCGATAACGTTCAGTTTGTCCCTACTTCCACATCGCCGGATCGCGCAGTCAATGGCGCCCCGTTCGGCCACCGCGCGCTTCTGGCTTAACCCATTTATCTATGATAATATAGCTATTAATATATAGCAAAAAGACACTGCAGCTGGCAGGGTTACGTTTGCTCACGCATTTGCCCCCTCGCTGACTAATTCGCAGTGTTATTATTATTTTGCTTAACAAATCCCTCCTCATTCAACGTGGTACGATAAGCCGATGGAAGCGTGGAAAGTCAATCTGATCTCGGTCTGGCTCGGGTGTTTCTTCACCGGGCTGGCGATGAGCCAAATCCTCCCTTTTCTGCCGCTGTACGTCGAACAACTTGGCGTCAGCGATCATCAATCCCTCAGCCTGTGGTCCGGGCTGGTATTCAGCGGCACCTTTTTGGTCTCGGCGGTGGTGTCGCCGCTGTGGGGCAGCCTGGCCGACCGCAAAGGCCGTAAGCTGATGCTGCTGCGCGCTTCGCTGGGCATGGCGATCGTCATCGCGCTGCAGGGGCTGGCCACTAACGTGTGGCAGCTGTTCGCGCTGCGCGCCCTGATGGGGCTGACGTCCGGCTATATTCCCAACGCCATGGCGCTGGTCGCCTCGCAGGCGCCGCGCGATAAAAGCGGCTGGGCGCTGGGCACGCTCTCGACCGGGCAGATCTCCGGCGTGATCGCCGGGCCGCTGCTGGGCGGGCTGATGGCCGACCATCTGGGGCTGCGGGTGGTGTTTTTCGTCACTTCCGGGCTGATGTTCGTCAGTTTCCTGGTGACGCTGTTCCTGATTAAAGAGCGGCGCATCACGGTGAAAAAAGCGGATCAGCTGAGCGGCAAGGCGGTATTCCGGTCGCTGCCCTATCCGGCGCTGATCGTCACCCTGTTCGTTTGCACCCTGATGATTCAGCTGGCCAACTCCTCCATCAGCCCGATCCTGACGCTGTTCATTCGCGAACTGTCGGGCAACGTCAGCAATATCGCCTTCGTCAGCGGCATGATCGCCGCCGTGCCCGGCATCGCGGCGCTGATCTCCGCGCCGCGCCTCGGCCGGCTCGGCGATCGCATCGGCACCGCGCGCATTCTGATCGCCGCGCTGCTGTTCACCACCGGCCTGTTCGCCGTGATGGCCTGGGTGAATACGCCGCTGCAGCTGGGCATTCTGCGTTTTCTGCTGGGCTTCGCCGATGGCGCGCTGATGCCGGCGGTGCAGGCGCTGCTGCTGAAGTATTCCTCCGATCAGGTGACCGGGCGCATCTTCGGCTATAACCAGTCATTTATGTATCTGGGCAACGTGGTCGGCCCGCTGCTGGGTTCGGGCATTTCGGCGATGATGGGGTTCCGTTGGGTGTTCGCCGTGACGGCGGTATTGGTGCTGTTCAATGCGCTGCAGCTGCGCCATCAGTTCAAAAAAGTGCAGCCTAAACGCGCGGGATAGCGGGGAATGCGAGGGAAGCGCCTCAAGCAGTGGCGGGACAATGACGCCCATCAACCGTGCCGCCACTGCCAAAGGCGGCCGTAGCCTACTCGACGCGATGAGCGTTTGGTATTTATGTAAGTAAATAAAGTGTTGCAGGCGCGTAGAGGGCCGCCGCAGCGGCCCTTTTGCATCAGAACATGGTGTTGTCGTTGGCCGATTTTTCCGGCACATCCTGATTGACGTCCCAATGCTCGGTGATTTTCCCCTGATCGTTCACCCGATAAATATCCACGCTGGCGGTGCCGCGATCCTGCGGGTTATTTTGATATTTGACGTGAACGTAGACCAGGTCGCCGTTGACCGCGCTGCGGTATATTTTAGCGCTGTACTGCGGGTTGTCTTTGAAGGTCTGGCTGAAGAAATCGAGGAACGGCTTGATGCCGTCGCCGACGAACGGGTTATGCTGCTTGTAGTTTTCCACAATCAGCTTCCGCGCCACGCCGATGTCATGGCGGTTGAAGAAACCCGCGTACAGATCTTCCACCACCTTCAGCTTTTGCTGAGCATGATGATAACCGCCCTTGCCGGCCGATTTGTAAGACGCCGCCTGATCCGTTGACAGCGCCGGGTAACTCGCCAGCAGGCCGCCGACGATCGCACAGGTGATCAATGCCTTTTTCATAACTGCTCCTTAGTTTCCTGAGTGACCTACGATTTTCAGCTGCCCTTTCAGATGGGTAAAGCTGCCGTCCTTGGCGGCGATGTTGGTGTACACTTCGCCGCGCTCGAAGTCCTCGATATGCGTCACGTTGTCGCCGGACTGCGGCTCATGCCAGTAGACCATGTAGACCTTCGGTCGAATTTCCACCGCGGTGTACTGCACGGTATCGGTGATGCCCTGCGACGCCTCGCCGATGCCGGTGAAGGTCATGGTCTTGTCATCGGTAAAATCCAGCTTGAAGGCGAAATCGCCAAAGGTCACCTGCACCACTTTACCAACCGCAATAAACTGCCCGTGTTTTTCCGTCATCGTCGCCGCCTTACTGTTTGTCAGGGAGGTTTGCGCCGCCGTAGCGGCAGGCAATGCCAGGGGGAAAGTCAGGGCTATCGCCAACGCGATGCCCGTTCGCTTCACTGTTTTCATCGTTCCTTCTCCTTTCCGTGGTTGAAAACGAGAATCATTATTATTTCTTAACGGTTAGCGGAAATATAAGAATAATCTCTATTCCCATCAGGCACCTGACGACGCCAAAAGAGGGTGAAAAATCGCCGTGAAATGGCGTGGCAATAGCGCGTTCTGACCCCTGGTTTTTACGCAATGAACGGGATTACTGTTTTCAGGATGAGGGATAGCTCGGGGATTCGGTAGGTCTATAGCGCAGATAGCTTTAAGCTAATGCGAATTTGTTCTTAAGCCGCCCGCCGCAGGGAAACGGCGGCGAACGGCGCGGCGTTTAACGCAGCCAGGGCGTATAGGTGACGCCAACCAGCAACCCTTCCGGGCTGAGCAACCGGGTAACGCTTTGCCCCCACGGCTCTTCACGGTTGGCGACCAGCAGCCGATAACCGCGATCGATTAGCCCTTGGGTGGCTATCGCCATGTCGGCCACGTCAAATTCGATCCACGCCTGCGGCGCCGCGAGATCCGCCGGCCAGCGATCGTCGCCAAAACAGGACTGCGCCGCCTGCGCCAGCGGCCACAGGGCGAAGTGTTTCACCCCGTTCAGCGCGCCCTGCTCGGCCAGCAGATAGCTCTCGTTGCCCGGCATCGGCTTAAGCGGCAACCCCAGCGCCTCGACATAAAACGCCTTGCTCGCGTCGCTCTCACGCGTGATCGGCCCGAATCCGGCGACGAACAACACGCCCAGGCTCGCAAATTGTTGATCCATGCTTGCACTCCCTTCCGGTTAGCGCCCCTGCCGCACCTGCAGCGGAGCAAATCCATAGGCCGCCTTGAAGCGGTTGCTGAAATGGCTGGCGGAGCTGAAGCCGCACGCCAGTGCGATCTCGGTGATCGGCTGTTGGCTATGCCGCAACAGCTGTTCCGCCCGTTGCAGCCGCGCACGCATCACGAACTGGTGCGGCGCCAGGCCGGTGGCGTGCTTGAACATGCGGGCGAAGTGGTACTCGCTCAATCCGGCCTGCGCCGCCAGATCGGCCAGCAGCAGCGGCCGATCGAGATGGCTTGCGATATATTCCCGCACCCGCCTGGCTACCGCGGGGGCCAGGCCGCCGCGCGCCGTCGGCAGCGTCCACTGCAGCTGGCTGTAGCGTTGGATCAGGTGCGACATCAGCAGGTTCGACGCGCTGCTGAGCGCCAGCAGATTGGCGCTGTCCCGCCAGTCGCAGTTAAGCAAAAACTGGCGATACAGCAGCGTAATTTGCGGATCTTCGCCAAAGCTGCGCGGCTCTACGTTGATCGCCACCGGGCTGCGATCCCAGGTTTGCTCCGCCAGCCGGCGCAAATGCCCGTCGGTGCAATACAGATGCACGAACGACAGATCGCTGCGCACATCCCAGGTAGATGCATACTGGCGCGGCATGATGCAGAACCGATCCGGCCCGCCGCCGTTGCGCCAGCCGCCCGGCACCTGCTGGTAGCACTCATAGCCATCGGCGACGTACAGGCTCAGGGTATGGTGGTCGGCGCTTTCCTGCGTGACGCGATCGTTGCAGTTGGACCAGGCGGCCAGCTCCACGCCGGTGCCCAGCAGCACGCGGCCGTGCAACCGCGCTTTATGCTCACGCAGTGTTTCAAACGCCTGATAGTTGGACATCGTCGGCCCCGTTGTTCGACATGCCGACAGTGTAAAGAGTGGCGCCTCGGCATGCCAGCGGCCGCCCCGCGCTTTTGGCAAAAAAAGCGCAAGAATATGCAACTGGGCGCAAGGCGCTGCAAGCGCGGCCGCAAGCCAAAGCGGATACTGCGCCATCGGCTTTTTCGGAGTGAATAGAATGAATGCGCTGTTGTACCTCGCCGTGGTGCTGATTTGGGGCACCACCTGGATTGCGATCACCCTGCAACAGGAAGGCCCGGTGGCCATTCCTGTCTCGATCGCTTACCGCTTCGCCATTTCCGCCGCGGTGATGTTCGTCGTCTTGGTGTTGCTGCGGCGTCTGCGCCGCATCGCCCCCCGCGATCATCTGTTCTGCGTGCTACAGGGCTGCTGCGTGTTCGGTTTCAACTTCTTCTGCTTTTACCACGCGGCGGCTTATATCAGCAGCGGGCTGGAATCGGTGATCTTCTCGATGGCGGTGCTGTTCAATGCCCTCAACAGCCTGCTGTTTTTCCGCCAGCGCCCCAGCCCCAACCTGCTGCCGGCGGCGCTGCTGGGGTTGACCGGCATCGTGGCGCTGTTCTGGCAAGACCTGGCCGCCACCCACATGGCGCCGGAGCTGCTCAAAGGCATCGGTCTGAGCGCGCTCGGCACCTACGGCTTCTCGCTGGGCAATATGATCAGCGCGCGTCATCAGCGCCGCGGGCTGGATATCTTTTCCACCAACACCTACGCCATGACCTACGGCGCGATGCTGATGGCGCTGATCGCCCTGGCGCAGGGCGCATCGTTCCAGATCGAATTCAGCAGCCGTTATATCGGCTCCCTGCTGTACCTGGCTGTCTTCGGATCGGTGATCGCCTTCGCCGCCTACTTCAGCCTGCTCGGCCGCATCGGCGCCGGCGCGGCGGCTTACAGCACCCTGCTGTTCCCGCTGGTGGCGCTGACCATCTCGACGATCTACGAAGGCTACCAGTGGCACTTCAACGCCGTGCTGGGGCTGTGCCTGATTCTGCTGGGCAACCTGGTGATGTTCGCCAAGCCGGGGCTGAGGCGGCGACGGGCAGGTATGCCAAAACAAAATTCAACCCTTTGAAGCCATTGGCGAATATCGTTATCATCAGGTTTTATTGATAACGGATGATGGCCAATGCTCAGAAGCGATGATGTGACACCCCGCGCCTACAAACAGGTGGACGTTTTCACCGCCACGCCGCTGCTCGGCAATCCCGTGGCGGTGGTGCTGGAAGCCGAAGGGCTGAACGACGCGCAGATGCTGGCATTGGCCCGTTGGACCAACCTTTCGGAAACCACCTTTGTGCTTAAACCGACGCACCCTGCGGCGGATTATAAGGTGCGCATCTTCACTACCGAAAAGGAGCTGCCCTTCGCCGGCCACCCGACGCTGGGCACCGCACACGCCCTGCTGGAAGCCGGATTGGCGCCTAAACGCCCCGGAACGGTGATGCAGGAATGTGGCGTCGGCCTGGTGGCGATCAATATCCTGCCGGAAGGCGCATTGGCGTTCGCCGCGCCCGAAGTCAGTTTTCGCGCGATGGCGGTTGAAGAAACAGAACGGCTGATGGCCGCTTTACAGCCGGCGGTGATTGAAGCCGATACCCTGCCGGTTATTGTCGACATGGGCATCCGCTGGCTGATGATGCGCCTGCCGGATGCGCAATCTTGCCTGGCGGTGATGCCGGATCAGGCCATGATCGAACGGTTGCAAACCGCCTGTGATGTGGATGGCGTAGTGATTTATGGCGCCTGTTCCGCGGCCGAACCGGCAGATTATGAAATGCGCGCATTTATGGTGGAATGCGGCGCCTTGATCGAAGATCCGGTAACGGGCAGCGCCAACGCCTGCCTGGCGCGCTTGCTGAAGGCCAACCGCTTCCCCGACGGCGACCGAACCGCGCAGGGCTACCTGGTGCGCCAGGGCACCCAACTGAAGCGAGATGGCCGCGTGAGCGTGCGCTTTATTGACGGCGAGCCCTGGATCGGCGGGCAGTGCTGCACCCTGATTAACGGCACATTGGGTATTTAGTTTGGGGATGTAGGATAAGGAAGGCGTTGGACATTTGGAGGGGTGTTTACCCTATCGGATCGCGATTCATGAATTGCTAAAAACAAAGCTTTCCTCTGCTAAGTTATGTTCTTTCCTATGTTGCACATCCCAGTCAAAGTAGCCATAAGGCTGTTTGGATTCTACGCCTTTCAGCCAATACTGTTCACCATAAGCTATCAGCATTGCCCAATGATATTCAATTTCATGGCTCCTGAGACAGACAGCCGTATAACTGTTGATAGGCTTGCACACTAAGCTCGATGATAAAACCAATAACTCCGCGTCACTTTCAGACTTTTGCGCATATTTAACAATGATCGCTTTAAGCATTTCCACCCAAGTATAAAAATTGAAAACTACAGTTTCATTCGAGTCATTCTCATCTCGAAAAAGGATACCATCAACCAGACTAGATTTGTTAATCATTGGTAATCTGCATCAAATTAAAAACTCATTGATTATTAGGCTTAATACTAATGATGTCAATTAGAAAAATATCACTCATTTATTTTTCAGAAAAATATCATTGTCAGCGATACCGAAGTCAAGATAAAAACCCAACGTGGACTTTATATGCAGCCGACCGTTTAACCTTATAACATCAAGAAATGGGTTAGAGGTCGTAGAGTACATGAACCATTTCAATTTATTATACTTATCTGCTCTGACAATAAAACCATCACTCCCCATTTCGCCCTCCCCGCAAAATAAAACGTCACCATCAGGAAGCAATACCTTGTTGTTTATTTGAATTTCAGACCACAAATCATCACGTTTCTTAATGAATGAGCTTAACGAAATAACACTCCCATATGAAATGCCATACTCCTTATTAAAAGTATTTTTGAAGCCATCACTTTCTTCAGAGTAAATATTTATCTCTCTTGCTGTATTGTTTTTACTTGCGATGAGATCCACTCCAATTAACTGACCATGATCCCATTTCTCTTGTATTTTCTTGATATCCATTTTACTTCCCGCCAATTATTTTATCAATTTTTGACCGCCACAAAAGCACCCACCTATTTTCCAATGCCACAGAGTAGTTTTCAATTAAATAATAGTCATTTTCATCATTATGGGATGTAAAACACTGATCAACACCATTGACAATCCATGATAGCAAATTTAAAACATCCTTATCACATTCGTTTTCTTTTAAAAATGCCCCTGAATTATTTATTAAGTCACTTAACAGCTTTTCATCAAAGAACGACCTCTCAAAAAGCGAGTGGCAAAAAGTCCCTTCAATCAAGTCATTTTTGTTATTCATAACATCAAGCTTTAATTCCTTGCTCACATTGAACTCCTAATCATTCCATGGTTTTTTTCTATGAAATCAAAAAGCAAAAAAAACTCTTTGGCTCTAAATACAGTGAATTTTCATGGTCACCATCTTTATAGCTGACGATGAACACTGAGAACGGTTCTTCACTATAATTCACTGCAATTATTTTAACTTCCCGTTCAGTTTTAAAAGCTTGTGAATAGATTGACATCATGGAAAATTGATCATCCACATCTACTTCAAACCACGGAGAGATGTTTTCAACTAAATGTGAATTAACAACCCCATCATCATCAATGTAAAATTCAAATATAACCTCACCGGATATAAAGTAAACCCTGTCATACATCGGATGAAAAACCGGTGGTGTATCCGAATCTATGTAGCCAGTAACAATTATATCACCACCCCATATTTAATTATATTCTCACTAAATTCACTCATATGTTCCATAAGCTAACGCCAGAATGAAAAATCAGATACGAAAATTTCGTTTATTATCACCCCGCCAGGAATATCGTTTATCGCATCGGCAATCTCATCATATGGGCATGGGAGGATAAACGAAATACCAAAGTCATCATTAATAACTATTGAACCATTGTATATTTTCTGTGATATCGTCAGCTTGATTATATCTGTTATTTCCATTCCGGGGAATATGATTCCATTGTAGCCCCCTTGGTAATGAGCATTACATCCAAGTGACAAAATGACACCGTCTTTATCAGTTATGACGGATAAGGTATTATCGGCTGTATATGACTTTCGCTCACTCCCGTCAGGTAGGGAGTGATTTTTAATCTTAACGCTAAATCTGGATTGCATCTCATTAATATATAATGAAATATTTTCATTTAGAACGACGTTCCCTATGGAAACACCAGACACAATCCTAGCGTTAAAATCAATCATGTTAGATACCGTAATATAAAATGATTTATCAATGTTTATGGATGGATATTTCAAAATTATCAAACCTGCTTTTAGATACTTTTTTACTCTAGATATTTAGAACCGACTGAGAATTGTCGGCTCTAACGCAGATTTAGAAATAGTTACATTGTTAACGTGAACACTAAGAGTCAGGATAGACGACTCTATAATCCTCATCCCTATGAAGCTTAGTCCAAATTCCATCCTTCCACTTCACATCTCCATCTCTTAGTATTTTTTTTATTTTTCTCTCAAAGTCTGGATTAAAAAAATCATTAGATTTTATTTTCACGTCGATCACATGATTATCATCACAAAGAACATCCCCTAATCTATCAACTCTATCTATAACCTCTATATTATAATCATCTAGTTCTGCTTTTGCCACATAGCGCCCCTTATCATCTTCACAAGGAAGTGAAACACCAAACGCCCTTTCCAGCTTAATAAGCAGCTTATCAAATGGAATGTCTTCCAATAATAAAATACCTAATTGCCTATTCTCGTTCACAGCCACTCTCCATTTCATGAACATCCGGAACGCCCTAACCTTCTTTGGACGTCGCCTTTTCTAGCCAGATCATCTAACTCATGGGTGTAGAACACCCTAAACCCAAATGGTTCATTTCTTAACCCTGGGAATTTCTGCCTTAACTTCGAATCGATAGACTCCTCTATTGATTTCATCCCCCCAAGCTTAGATGCGTCCCGGCGTCTGTTCCTAAACTCAGGTGAACTCGCTAAGTAATCCGACTTAATAAATCCATCAACATCGAAATCATTCATGTTAATAGGTCTAGCAATCGCAGGATCATGGGACTTACTTATTCCACTTGCAGCACTACCTCTATATCCAACGGTTGCGTTTGGATCTATCTTCTGTATAGCAGGAAGATGTTCCAATAGAATCTCATCAATTTGTTGCTGAAGGCTATTTAAGCCACTAAGTCCTAGAGGATCTATCCATCCCAAAGGATTTGGAGCATATCTATACAGGTTCAACCCGCCGCGCAACCCTATCGGATCCTGCGTGGTGAAACGCCCCACCTCGGGTTCGTAGTAGCGGAACAGGTTGTAGTGCAGGCCGCTTTCGTCGTCCTGATATTGCCCGGCGTAGCGCAGCGGCTGCTGATATTGCGCGCCCTGCCGCTTCGCCGCGCCGGCCACCGTCTGGCCCTGCAGCTTGCCGAAGGTGTCGTATTGCCCGGACCAGCACAGGTTGCCCGCCGCGTCGGTCACTTCCAGCGGCGCGCTGTTCAGATCGGTGTGATACCAGTAAATATCCGCCGAGCGGCTGTCGCCCGCCTGCTCCAGCGCCGCCAGCGGGCTCCACGGGCTGGCCGGATCGTAGCTCCAGCTGCGGCGGCTGCCGTCGTCGCGCTGCTCCTGCAGCAACCGATAACCCTGCCACAGGAAACGGGTCGTCTGTTCGGTTTTGCCCTTGTAGCGCACCGCCTTGCGGCTGCGGCGGCCCAGCGCGTCGTAATGATACTGCGCCTCGAACTCGCCCTGCGGGCCGCGGCCGTGCGCCTGCACCAGCCGGTTGTCGGCGTCGTAGCGGTAGTGCTGTTCGTACAGGCCGTTGCGCCGGCTGATCAGGTTGCCCCAGGCGTCATAACGGTAAAACAGTTTTTGCCAGTGCGTCAGGCGGTTATCGGCGATCGGCACCAGCGGCAGGTGCGCGTCGATGTCGCTCTGCGGGCTGCGTTCGCCCAGCAGGTTATCCGCCAGATCGTACACCAGCCGCGCGCCCGGTTTGCTCTGATTGGGCTCGCGGTGTTACAGCAGACTGCCTGCTCTACAATAAATACTTGGAATATTTAATTTCATATATTTTTTAAAGAGCTGGGCATTGTTTTTTCACGACTTAATTAATCAAAGAAAGGATTCCTATGAACGTTCTGGCTTCATCATCTCTATGAAATTTACTTTATCTAGATATATCTAGCGTTTAATCGCCAAGTAATAGTCGAGAAGCCGTGAAGCCTTTTCGACTATATCAAGCTACCTCAACAATAAAACAATCGAAGGCTCCTGGCCTTTTTCTTTGCATTTTAAGCTTACATTTTCAATAGTGAATATTAATGTTTCCTTTATTTCCTCTGATGCTAAAGAGAAGTGATGAAGCTCCATTAATAAATACTCAGAAGCTGCTACATGAATCTTCGTCATTTCATCTTGCGGATAGCGCAAGCTGAAAAAACAATCAATTAATGCATTGATATTCCTACCAAAAAAATCAGGAAACCCAAATAAACCAGACAACTCAGTATAAAAATCATCCAGCGTTTTTATCTTGGCAAAATCTATTTTGACTTTCCGCCCTATTTCCATTATTTCCACCCTCCAAGATCGATCTCTATAAACGAATCATAATGATCATGAGTATAATAAGCTTTACCTGTCTTCGTATCAACTACCACACGCCTCGCTCCATTCCCACCTACATCTGGTGTCTTAACAGTCCATTCTTTATATGGTCCACTACCAGTGTTAAGACGCTGGCTATTAGAGTTGCCAATAGAGTGCGTATTGCTAAATGTTGTTCCATCATTTGAATAATGAGGTTTGTTTAATTTAATTCTATCAACTGTGTTTTGTAGCTCACGCATATCTCTTTTAGACATTGCGTGCCCCCATTTATCTTTAATGACCGCATGTGCCTGCTTAGGATTTTTAGCAGAATGGCTACATGTCAACCCCAACGGATCCACCCACATCAGCGGGTTCGGCGCATACTGATACAGGTTCAACCCACCGCGCAGCCCTATCGGATCCTGCGTGGTGAAACGCCCCACCTCGGGTTCGTAGTAGCGGAACAGGTTGTAGTGCAGGCCGCTTTCGTCGTCCTCGTATTGCCCGGCGTAGCGCAGCGGCTGCTGATATTGCGCGCCCTGCCGCTTCGCCGCGCCGGCCACCGTCTGGCCCTGCAGCTTGCCGAAGGTGTCGTATTGCCCGGACCAGCACAGGTTGCCCGCCGCGTCGGTCACTTCCAGCGGCGCGCTGTTCAGATCGGTGTGATACCAGTAAATATCCGCCGAGCGGCTGTCGCCCGCCTGCTCCAGCGCCGCCAGCGGGCTCCACGGGCTGGCCGGATCGTAGCTCCAGCTGCGGCGGCTGCCGTCGTCGCGCTGCTCCTGCAGCAACCGGTAACCCTGCCACAGGAAACGGGTCGTCTGTTCGGTTTTGCCCTTGTAGCGCACCGCTTTGCGACTGCGGCGGCCCAGCGCGTCGTAATGGTACTGCGCCTCGAATTCGCCCTGCGGGCCGCGGCCGTGCGCCTGCACCAGCCGGTTGTCGGCGTCGTAGCGGTAGTGCTGTTCGTACAGGCCGTTGCGCCGGCTGATCAGGTTGCCCCAGGCGTCGTAACGGTAAAACAGTTTTTGCCAGTGCGTCAGGCGGTTGTCGGCGATCGGCGCCAGCGGCAGGTGCGCGTCGATGTCGTTCTGCGGGCTGCGCTCACCCAGCAGGTTATCCGCCAGATCGTACACCAGCCGCGCGCCCGGTTTGCCCTGATTGGGTTCGCGGTGTTGCAGCAGGCGGCCCTCGGCGTCGTAACCGTAGTGCACTTCGCCGCGCAGCGCGTCGCTCACCCCGGCCAGCTCGCCGCGGCCGGTGTAGCGATAAGCGCGCCACAGCACGCCGTCTTCCGGCCGGGTCAGTTTGTCGTGACCGAAGGCGCTGCTCTGCCAGCTGCGGCGGCCCAGGGCGTCGTAACGCCGCTGCTGCTGCAGCGCGCCCTGGCTGCGGCCGGTTTCCCGGTGCAGGCGATCGCGGGTGAAGTCGCTCACCACCTGCTGGTTGAATTTGATGGCGCTGGCGTGGCCGGAACCGTAATACAGCCACTGCAGGCGATCGCCCTGGGGCAGCGTCAGCGCCTGCAGGTTGGCCAGCGCATCCCATTGGTATTGCAGTTCGCCATTCACGCCCTGCTCGCCGAGCAGCCGCCCGGCGGCGTCATAGCGCATCTGCACGCTGTCCGGCTCGATGCCAAGCGCCGCGCCGCTCGCCGTCGGCAGGCGGTTCAGCTCGCGCAGCCGCCCCATGGCGTCGAAACGGTAATGCCATTCCGCGCTGGCGTTGCCGCGCCAGACCAGTTGCCCGGCCTCGTCGAAGCGGAAGCGCTGTTCGCGCTGCGTCAGCTCGCCCGCGCTGCCCGGCAAGCCGACCTCGCGGTGCTCCTCCAGCAGCCCGGCCGCGCCGTAGCGATAATAATGGCGGGTGTCGTCCGGGCGCTCTTCGGTCAGCACGCGGCCCACCGCATCGTAGCTGAAGCGGTATTCGCCGCCGTTGCCGTTCTCCAGCCGCGTCAGCCAGCCCTGCGGGCTGTAGTGATAGCGCCGGGTGCGGTTGATGCGATCGGTGATGCTGACCGGCAGCCCCAGGGCGTTGTACTGCCAGCGGGTCAGGCTGCCCAGCGCGTCCTGATGTTCGGCCAGCTGGCCGTGCGCGTTCCAGTTAAAGCGCTCTTCGCCGCCGTCCGGGTGGATCAAGGTATGCAGGCGGCCGCCGTTATCCCACAGGTAGCGCGTCTGGTGGCCTTCGGCATCGGTCTGCGTCGTCAGTTGCCCCAGCGCATCGTAGGTATAAGCCGTAACGCTGCCGGAACAGTCGGTGTAGCGCGTCAGCTGGCCGCGGGCGTCCCACTCCAGCTTCACTTCCCCGCCCAGCGCGTCGATCACGCTGGCCGGCAGGCTCTCTTCGTCATCTGGATAGCGGTACAGCGTGGCATTGCCCAGCGCATCGACATAGCGCGTCGGGCGCCCCAGCGTGTCCCAGTGCTGCGCTTCGCTGCTGCCGTCCGGGTAGGCGACGGCGAACAGCCGGCCGCTGTTGCGCGAATATTGATAGCGCGTCACGCGGCCGAGCGGATCGGTCTCCGACAGCAGGCGGCCGTAAGGATCCCATTCGCTCCGGCGCTGCGCGCCGCCGGGCAGCAGCACGCTGCACAGTTCGCCGCGTTGGTAGATAAAGCCGTAGCGGCGCTGGTCGAAATCGGTGTACTGCGCCACGTTGTCGTCGTCATCCAGCCGCCACTCCGCCCGTTTGCCGTCGCCGCGCACCGCGCTGCGGCGCCCCCCGGCGAAGTCATAGCCGAACTCAAGGGATTCTCCGGCGCTGTTGCGATAGGCCGTCACGCGCGGCACGCCGTCGATCTCTTGCCATTGGTATTCGTTCAGCAGTCCGGCGGCGTCCTGGTGGCTGATCATCAGGCCGTCGCGCCAGCCAAAGCGGCGCGTCACCTCACCGGCGCGGTTGCTCACCGTCGTCAGTTGGCCCTGCTCATCGTAACCGTAGCGCGCCAGCGTCCGTTCGCCTTCGGCGGTTTGCAGCGCCACTTCGCACAGGCGGCCCTGCGCATAGCGGCACATCAGGCGCTGCCCGGCGCTGTCCACCAGTTCATTCAGCAGCCCCTCGTCGTCGTAGAACAGCGAGGTGGCGTTGCCGATGGCGTCGGTGATCATGCTGAGCCGGCTCGGCCGATCGCCCGCCAGCGGCGGATAGTGGAAAATCTGTTCGCCGACGTCAAACAACTGCCAGCTGCCGTCGTCGTTGTGCATCAGCCAGCATTTTTCGGCTTCGCAATAGGTTTTGTGGCCGCGCGGCACCCTAGGGAAAGCGACGAAGTCGCCGGAAGGCGCGCGCCACACCAGGCCGTCCTGATACGGCTGCAGGCTGCTCTCCCAGAACAGGTTCCAGCCGCGGCCCAGCACGCCGTCGCCGGGGTTGCCGCTGCGCCAATAGCGCTGCCAGGCGACCGGCAGGCGCGATGGCAGCACGAAATCGAGATCGTCTTCGCCGTCGAGGAATTTCTGGCCGCTGACGATATCCACCGGCCGGGCGATAATGCCGACGGCGGCGGTCGCGGTCATCAGGGTGCCGGCTCGGCAGGCGATGCGCGCCAGTTTGTTGATACCAGGCAGTTTGCCCAGCAGTTTGCCGAGCGCCCCCAGCTTGCCGGCGGCGCCGCCCACGCCGCCCACCAGGCCGGCGAACAGCAGCGTCAGGTCGGAGACCTTATACAGCCAATCCGGCACTTCGGGCTTGATCGGCAAGGTGGTGACGGTGCCGCCGCCGATAAACACGTTGGGCGAACCTTCCATCACCTGCGCGTCGCAGTTGGTTTTGTCCCCCACGCGCGAGGCGGGCTGGCCGTTGATGCTGACCTTGTCGGAGCCCTGCGCCATCTGCATGCTCGGGCCGTCGTCGCTGCAGGCCACCTGGCTGTTGGTGGCGAGCGCGGCGGGTTTGCCGTTGATGAAGACGTTGGGGGAGCCGGTGACGATATTGCCTTTTGGGGTCAGGCTACCGGCACCGGCGTCGGCAATGCCGTCGCGCGCCGCGGTGGCCGCCTCCCCGGTGAGATACCCCACCGCCAGGCTGGCGCCAATGAGCAGCACGCCGACGCCGATACAGGAAGCCGCCAGGCCGGCGACGAACAGCGCACCCGCCGCCAATGCGCCTGCGGCGGCGATCAGGCCGCCGACAAGGGTGCCGGCAATCATGCCGGCCAGGGCATGGGAATGCCCGATGGTATCGCCGACGCGGGCCGCTTCGGTCATCGTAAGTTCCTTTTACGCAAAGAGTTCATCGTTAGGGCGCCCGGTAGCTGTTCAGCACCTGCTGCAGCAGCGCGTCGTCTTGCGGCGTCAGCTTGCGCGCCATCGCCAGGGTGAACACCAGCACCCGGCCTTCCGCCAGCGCGAACACCGCCTGGTTCTGCCAGATGCGTTTGCCGTCGCGCAGGTAGCTGGCGCGTACCCACTCACCGGCGGCCAGCCCATCGCCCAGCGACGCCGGCTCGCGGCTTTTGAACGCCCAACCTTTCAGCCCCTGCGCCAGCGCATCAAGCTGGCGAGTGACGTAGCTTTCCAGATTCTCCGCCGGCTGCAGCGCATCGCGGGAAATATTGACTGAGGGGGAAACATCGTCGCCGGCCAACAGCACGTTGACGGTGCGATCGGCATAGCCTTCCGGCAAAGCGACGCTGCCTTCGCTGAAAGCGCAGCGGGATAAAGCGGACATGCGAGGATCCTTTTGCATAAATAATGCTTAAGCATCGCATAACTTAGCCTTGAAATAAAACCATCAGATACAGCGAATGTTGCACGGCGTGACCCCGTTCACTGTGAAAAAGAGCGTTGTCGGAAACTTGCCGGGAATCAAACCTTAATATTACAGAATTATCTGAAACCACTGGCGCGCCGACGCGCCGATTGTGGCTATACTCGGCTATCGCCCTTTTCAGGAGATCAGGATGCTGAGATTAACCCGCCGCGCGCTGCTGTGCGCCACGCTGGCCGCGTTCACCGCCGGCGCCGCCGAAACGCCGAAATTCGGCCCGGAGCTGCAGGGCTTTCACTACCCCTACCCGTTGCAACAGTTCAGCTTCACCTCGCAGGGGCAGCCGTTAAAAATGGGCTATATGGACGTGCCGCCGGAAGGCGCCGCCAACGGCCGCACCGCGCTGCTGCTGCACGGTAAAAACTTCTGCGCCGCCACCTGGCAGGACACCATCAAGGCGCTGAGCAAGGCCGGTTACCGCGTCATCGCGCCCGATCAAATCGGCTTTTGCTCCTCCACCAAGCCGGCGCATTACCAGTACAGCTTCCAACAGCTGGCGCAAAATACCCACGGCCTGCTGCAGAATCTGAACATCAGCAAGGCCATCGTCATCGGCCACTCCACCGGCGGCATGCTGGCCACGCGCTACAGCCTGATGTATCCGCAGGGGGTGGAACGGCTGGTGATGGTCAACCCGATCGGCCTTGAGGACTGGAAGGCGAAAGGCGTGCCGTGGCGCAGCGTCGATCGGTGGTTCGAGCGCGAGCTGAACACCACCGCCGAGGGTATCCGTAACTATGAGCAGCGCACCTACTACGGCGGCCGCTGGAAGCCGGAGTACGATCGCTGGGTGGATATGCTGGCCGGGCTGAACAACGGGCCGGGCCACAGACTGGTGGCGTGGAACTCGGCGCTGATCTACGACATGATCTTCACCCAGCCGGTGTATTACGAGTTCAAGGATCTGCAAACGCCCACCACGCTGATGATCGGCACCGCCGACACCACCGCCATCGGCAGCGATATCGCCCCGCCGGCAGTCAAGGCCAAGATCGGGCACTACGCGGTGCTGGGCAAGCAGGCGGCGAAACTGATCCCGCACGCCACGCTGATCGAATTCGCCGGGCTGGGCCATGCGCCGCAAATGGAGGAGCCGGCGCGCTTCCATCAGGCGCTGCTCAAGGCGCTGCAACCCTGAACGGCCGGTTGGCGCAGCCGGCGCGCGGCGGCTAAACTTTCAGCTGGCACTCAATTGCAGGAGACAGCCATGCGACAGATTATTGCCAGCGCGTTCGTCAGCCTCGACGGCGTGATGCAGGCGCCCGGCGGGCAGGACGAAGACCGCAGCGACGGCTTTCGCTTCGGCGGTTGGACCGCCCCCTACTGGGATGACGCCGTCGCGGAAACAATGGGCGAACTTTTCTCTGCGCCTTTCGATCTGCTGCTCGGGCGGCGCACCTACGATATCTTCGCCGGCTACTGGCCGCATATCACCGACGAGGCCGACCCGTTTTCCGCCGATATCGCCCGCACGTTCAATCAGGCGGCCAAGTACGTCGCCACCCACCACGGCGAGACGCTGACGTGGGAGAACAGCCAGTGGCTGGGGCAAGACATCCTCGCCCGGCTGCGCGAGCTGAAGCGCACCCAGGGGCCGGTGCTGCTGGTGCAGGGCAGCAGCATGCTGATGCAACAGCTGCTGGCCAACGATCTGGTGGATGAACTGCGCTTGCTCACCTACCCGGTGCTGCTCGGTGGCGGCAAGCGGCTGTTCGATGACAACGCGGCGCCGGCGGCCTTCACGCTGACCCACTCGGTGGTCTCGCCCGGCGGCGTCATTGTGGCTCACTACCGCCGCGCCGGCGCGGTGAAAACCGGCTCTTTCGTGGCGGAAAGCGCCGCGGCGGCCCAGTCGTAAAAAAAGGGCCGGTCGGCCCTTTTCTCTTCCCCGTACTCACCTCAGGCAAACAAAATATCGCTCTGCTCCACCTGCCCGACCACGTGGATCTTGAAGTCGGCGGCATAGCTGTTGCTCTGGGTGTTCATCAACAGATCGGTGGTGCCGTTGAAGGCGTCGAAGTTGAGCTGGATCTCGCCTTTCTGGCCGCTGAAGGCGCTGCCGCTGTCGATAAAGCGCAGCTCGCTCAGGCTGTTGTTGAAGCGCAGGCCGGAGAGATCGATCTTGTCGATGCCGTGCTCGAAGTCTTCAATCACGTCGAACGCCGCCACCGTCGACTCTTTGGCGTTGAGATAGACGAAATAGTCGGTGAAGTTGTTGGCGTCTTTGCCGCCCCACAGATGGTCCGCCCCCCGCCCGCCGTACAGGATGTCGGAACCGGCGTTGCCCGCCAGCAGGTTGTCCTGATCGTTGCCGATGAGCAGATCGCGCCCGCTGCCGCCGATGGCGTTCTCGATGATCGCCCCGCGCGCGATGGCGACGTTCTGCGTGCCGCCGCCGACGCTGGAGAACGCGCCGTCGTTCAGGTTGATCATCTGCTGCTGGCTGTAGCCGGAGAAGTCCAGCGTGTCGTTGCCGCCGGCGTCCCACACCGCGAAGTTGACCGGTTTGCCGTTGTCCGCCGTGGCGGTCAGGAAATCACGGCCGCTGTTGGAGTTGAAGCCGTACACCGTGTCGCCGGTGCGGGTGTTCATGTTGGCGCCGTACAGTTTCTGGATCGCGGCGATGTCATCCACCATCGGCCCATAGCCATACACCCCTTTGGTGTCAGCGCCGGTGTAACCGGCGTTGAAATAGCTCATGATCGAGTATTGCAGCGAATCCTGATAATAAGCCGCGTCATTCTGGTAACTCGGGTTGCCTAACGATGCGTCATATGATCCCGGATGCGCCAGCCCCAGGGCATGCCCCAGTTCGTGGGTGAAGGTCTGGCTGCTGAAGTCGCCGCTAACCGGCGCCTTATGGGTGGCGAAATTTTTGTTGAACCACACCGTGCCCGCAAAGGCGTTATCGCTGCCCAATTCGGAACTCGGCGGGTAATAGGCGTAAGCGTTGATGGCATTCGGGCCGCTGCCGGCTGCGGTGCTGCCGTCGGCGCGCTGCGTGAAGTAGGCGAAGGTGATGTCCGCGCGGTGGTTGATATCGGTGGACGCCGCCTCGGTGAAGGTTACGTTCGCCACGTCGGCCCACGCCTGCATCGATTTCAGCGCCTGAGCCTGCGCCGCCTGGGTCAATGGCTGCAGCCCCTTGTCGCCGTCACCGGTCTGGCCGATGCGGTTCAGCGCGCTTTGCGTCAGGAAGGAATAGGTCAGCGCGACCGGCTGGTGATACACCTGGTCGCCGTTGTGCGTCAGGCCCGGCCGCGTCAACTGATCGGCGGCGCGATCGAAGCTGAAGTTATCGCGGATTTTACCCAAATTATTAATCGCCGCCCCGCCGCGCTGGTTGCTGTACAGGTTAGCGTTGTCCAGCGTGAACAGCGCGCCGTAGCCCAATCCGTCATAGGAGCTGCCGGGCTGGTGATAGTAAAACTGATAGTTATGATCGTTGGGGGATGTGGCGGCCAGGCTGGTGAACTCATCGTCATCTTGCAAAATGTCGTTGTGGCGACTGCTCATTGCATTCTCCTTTTACACACTAGGAATCCACTCGATTTGTAAGACTATTCATCAGTCGTTCTTATCTAAGCCGAGGCTTAGGATTGACCAGTATAGTGACTCACTCCGGCGGCGCGAGCCCGCCCAGCCTGGCTTCACCGCGCCGGGCGTTAAGAAGGAGATAACCATAACAATTTGTATTCTCACTATATTAATGAGAAAAATAAGCGCAATAACAGGTTAATCACTCGTCTTTTTGCGCGTTTTAGCGACGGTTAGATCAGAATAATCGAGGATTAAAAAACCTAATCCTTGCCTCATCATCCCGCCGGGAACGTGCTAAGGTGTGAACGGACAGCCGAAAGGAGTGACCCGATGCCAACCCATTTCCTTATGCGCGCCTTGCGTCGCGCCAGCCTGACAGGAGTCGTTATGAGCGTATTGTGCAGCAGTGCCCTGGGCAGTTCACTGCCGTTGCTGGAACCCGCCGCGCTGAAGGGTGACTGGCAGCTCGCCGCCATCGGCGACGGTAAAGCCGTCTGCGAGGTGCAGCTGAGCGACGAAGCGGTAGCCAACACCAACGCTTTCCGCTTCAGCGCCTCCGCCGAGTGCCTGCAGCCGCTGGCGCTGCACGCGCTGCCAGTCGCCTGGCGGCCGACGCCGGACGGCATGACGCTGACCGACGCCGAAGGGAGCATGGTGGCGTTTCTGGCCCTGACCGCGCCGAAGCGCTATGAGCTGATCGACCGCAACGGCCCTTCACGCTTTGTGCTGATCCCGCGCTAATCCTTCAGGCAAACAGCAGGCCGAGTAGCGCGCCGCCCGCCAGCACCCACAGCGGATGGAGGCGCTTGCTCATGCTCAATCCCGTCGCCAGCGCCACGATCGCCGCCAGCCGCCAATTGGGCGCGGAAGCCTCGGCGATCAAAAGGCCGCTGGCCACCACCAGCCCCACGGTCAGCGGCACCAGCCCGGCCTGCACGATGCGGCGCCACGGACGATCCTTAAAGCGCCGCCAGGCGCCCATCACCAATAGCGTAACGATGGAAGACGGCCCGAACTTGGCGATCGAAGAAACCAGCAGCCCCGCCCAGCCAGCCACGTGCCAACCGACCAGCGGTACGATCATCATGTTCGGCCCCGGCGCGGCCTGCGCCATGGCGAACAGCGCGCTGAACTCCTGGGCGCTCATCCACTGATGCACCTCTACCACCTGCCGCTGCATCTCCGGCAGAATGGTCATGCCGCCGCCGAACGCCAATAAAGAGAGCTCGGTGAAGATCAGCGCCAACGCCATCAACACCCCGCTCATGACGGCCACCGCCACATCAGCAACATGCTCAGCGGCGCCAGCACCAGCATGGTTGGCAACAGCGGCAGGCGCAGCCAGGCAATGGCGATCAGCGCCAGCGCGACGATCGCCAGCGCCGGCCATTTGCCGCGCAGCGGCAGCAGCATCTTGATCCCGGTCGAGAGCAGCAGCCCGGCGGCCGCAGCGGCCAGCCCGGCGAACACATGCTGCACATGGGGATCGTTTTGGAAGCGGGCGTACACCACGCCCAGTCCCACCACGATCGCCGTCGGCGCGCTGATGAGGCCCAGCAAGGCGCACAGCGCGCCGCGCAGCCCGCGAAATTCCATCCCCACCGCCACCGACAGGTTGATCACATTGCCGCCGGGCAAAAACTGGCACAGGCCGAGCAGCTCGGTGAACTGTTCCGCGTTCAGCCAGCGCCGGCGTTCCACCAACATGCTGCGCGCCATCGGCAGCACGCCGCCGAAGCCGATCAGCCCCAGCCACAGAAAGCCCAAAAACAGCGCCGCGTTGCCCGGCGCTGCCGCCGGGTGCGGTTTTAACGTATTGATATCTGACATGACATTGCCGTTCCACATCGCTTGTTTTGATGTCTGGTATCATGCGCGCCGCCGTGCCATGATGTCCAATGCATTCCGGAGCAACGAAAGATACCTTTGAGGTATGGCTATGATTGAACTGCGTCGCCTGCGGGCGTTCGTCACCGTGGTGGAAGAAGGCAACATCACCCGCGCCGCCGAGCGGCTGTTTATCCAGCAGCCGCCGCTGACCCGCCTATTGCAGGGGTTGGAAGAGGAATTGGGCGTGAAGTTGTTACAGCGATTGCCGCGAGGCGTGCGCGTCACCGAAGCGGGCGGCGTGCTGTTCGAAGAAGCCCGCGCCCTGCTGGCGCGCGCCGAACGCCTGCGCGAAGCGGTGCAGCGCGCCGCCCGCGGCGAGCAGGGCCACATCGCCATCGGTTTCACCAGTTCCGCCGCGCTGCACCCGTTCGTGCCCAACCTGCTGCGCCGCTACCGCGACATCCTGCCGGGCATCACCACTCAACTGGAAGAAGCCGGCAGCGGCGAACTGATGGAGGCGTTGCTGGAACAGCGCCTCGACGCCGCCTTCGTGCGCTCGCCGGCCAACGGCATTCCCGGCCTGAGCGTCGAGCCAGTGCTCAGCGAGCCGATGATCGTCGCCCTGCCGCTGGGCCACCGGCTGGCGCAAGAAACGCAGCAACCGCTGCCGTTGGCCGAACTGGCCCACGAGGCGTTTATTCTCTATCGCCGCCCGGCCGGCCAGGGGCTGTACGACGCCATCCTGGCCGCCTGCCACCGCGCTGGTTTCAGCCCGCGCATCGTGCAGGAAGCGCCGCGCCTGCCGGCCACCCTCAGCCTGGTGGGCGCCGGATTAGGGGTGTCAATCGTGCCCGGTTCCATGCGGCGGCTGGGCGGCGACGGCATCGTCTACCGCACCCTCGCCGCAGAAGCGCAGCTCAGCGCCCCGCTTTACCTGGCGCTGCGCCGCAGCCCGGCTTCGCCGATCGTCGAGCGCTTTCGTCAGCTGGTGCTGGAGACCGTGGGGCAGTCATGAAAAGCCCGAACGGCCAATAAAAAATGACGTTCGTTTATTATTTATTTAAGCCTGTGAGCGGTGAAAATTAATTCCAATCCATGACTATTCAACTTCCGGTTAATTAATTAAACCCGCTCTCACTTAGTAACAAACGCAAACAAATAAGCGCCTACCCAATAAATTCCAGCCACTAGGATTTAAGGGTCACCGCCTGTTCCCACCGATGACAAAAAATCATTTCAATGGCGATCGCGCCTTCCCTGTCGCCTGCCTCTGCGGGCGCACGGTTTTATATTGGAGAAAACGCTATGCTATCGCGTCGTGATATATTGAAAGTCTCCGCCGTCAGCGCGGCGGCCGCCGGCATGATCGGCGGCATCGCTAAAAATGCCGCTGCCGATGACCATCGCAATATCGTGCCTCCCAGCAGCTATCAGCCGCCTGCCGATGCACAGCATCTCTATAAGTACAAATTCACCGACAGCAAAAAGCGCAGCCTGCCCAACGGCTGGGCGCGCGAAGCCACCGTCGAGCAATTCCCGATCTCCGAAGGCGTGGCGGGCGTCGACATGACGCTGGAGCCGGGCGGCGTGCGTGAGCTGCACTGGCACGCCATCGCCGCCGAATGGGCGTTTATGCTCGAAGGCCATGCGCGCATCACCATCCTCGATCCCGAAGGCAAATGCGAGGTGGCGGATTTCGGCCCCGGCGACGTGTGGTATTTCCCGAAAGGCTATGGCCATTCCATTCAGGCGCTGGCGGACGGCGCGCATTTTATTCTGGCGTTTGATAACGGCCACTTCTCCGAATTCGGCACTTTCAGCATTACCGATTGGGTGGCGCATATGCCGAAAGAGGTATTGGAAAAAAGCGTCAACATGCCGGCGGCGGTATTTTCCAAGGCCAAACAGGGCGAAGCTTATATTGTCGGCGGCGCCGTTCCGCCCGCTCTGCCATTGCCGAAAAACGACGGCGGATTAAATAATGCCCCGCTGACCCACCGCTATGAATTAATGAAGCAAAAGCCGTTCTTTGAAAATGACGCCGGCAGCGTCCATTTGGTGTCGTCGAAAGAATTTCCCATTTCCACCACCATGACCGGCATCATCGAGATCGTGAAACCCGGCGCGATCCGGGAATTGCACTGGCACCCCAACGCCAACGAATGGCAATACTATATCGCCGGAAAGGGCCGCATGACGGTGTTCAGCTCGCACGGCCACGCACAGACGGAAGAGTACGCCCCTTCGGACGTCGGTTACGTGCCGCAGGGCTTCGGCCATTACATCGAGAACATCGGCGATGAGGATTTGAAGGTGCTGATCGTGATGGACAACGGCATTTATCAGGATATTTCGCTGTCCGACTGGCTGGCGAAAACCCCGGCCTACCTGCTGGCGGATAACTTCAACAATCAGGTTGAGGACTGGCAGGATCGGCCGAAAGACAAACGGGTCATGTCACGGCGCAGCCGCTGACGCCACGGCGAGGGAGAGACTCCCTCGCCATCCGTCACATCGGCCAAAGCGTCATATTTCATATTAAGAACAACACCTTGCTCTCAGTGAGTTAACCGAATTCCTTTTATAAAAAACAGATATTACAGTTGTTTGTTCAGATAGGAGCGTGTTATTTCATTGCCGCAATCCAACTCGCCAATCATTTGAAAACCCTGTTTCAGGTAGAAATTGGGCGCCTGAAAGCTAAACGTGTCCACGGAGACGCTGGCGCATCCCAACTGTCTGGCATGAGCCTCTGCAGCTTCCAGCAGACGGTGGCCTAAACGCCGGCCGCGCTGCGCTTCATCAATCCAAAGATAATGGATGTAAAAAACGGCCCCGTAAGACTCTGCATAAAGTCCCGCGATTATTTTCTCATCGCCGTCTTTATAATAAACACCATACTCGTGAGCATTTAATCCCATGAACTTTGAATTAAATCTATCGAGCTGGCCCTCCAGAAAGGAGCGTGCATCATTGTCATGATGCAACGTTAAATTTTCATTTTCCACAACATGTTCCGCATATATAAAATAAAAAAAGAAGATTGGTTAATACTTTATGGCTCGGCTTAATTCGGCAAAACGCATCAATAATCAGACTGTACAGGGGCAACACTGTACTCAACATGCGCTAAACAAATACCAAACGCATCCATCGATTTGGATTCGTACGCCTGCGGATCGTTAAATCCTACCCGATCTCTTGCCCCCTTCTTCAGTGCTCATTCAGAGGCCTCCGGAAAGGCCTCTTATACACTCAGACGTTGTCGATAGAGACGAATTACGCCAACGACAACAGCTTCGCGAGCAGCAACTCCGACATATTAATCTCGGTGCTTAATACCACATGGCAGTTGGCATCGGGCTGCGGCGGATAGTTCATATATCGCCCCCGCATATCGCACAGGGTTTGCCCGCGGCCTGGCCCGTCGGAATCATCGATCGTCACCTTCACGTTAGGCGCAAGGCAGGCGCCGATGCCCTGCACCGCCAACACCGCAGCCACCGGATCGTGCAGCGCGCAGGCTTTGCGGCCGTAGGTATTGATATAAAACTGGATATACCGTTCCAGCATTTGCCCTATCGCCTGCGCAAACCGGCTCTCGCCCGACAGCAGTTTGAGCCGATCCGCCTCTTCAAAGGTATGCGACATGGTGACATCAAGCGGCACCATCACGATATTCTTCATCGCCTTAAACACCATGGCCGCCGCCTCCGGATCGCAGGCAATATTCGCCTCCGCAACGGGCGTTCGGTTGCCGGGCGCCAGTGCCGCACCGCCCATGATCGTCAGCGTGCCGATAAGCTCTCCTAGCGCGGGCTCAAGCTGCAAGGCCTTGGCGATGTTGGTCAGCGGGCCGGTCGCCAAGATGTCCAGCTCCCCCGGGTGCGCTCTGGCCAGCTCAACCAGCAGCTCGGGGGCCGACAGCGGCGCCAGCTTGGCGTGTGAGGCTTCCAGCGCGATGTCGCCGATGCCGTTGTCGCCGTGTATATGCTGCACATCGCAAAGATACGCCTGGCGCAGGTAGTCCCGTTCCCCCACGGCGACGGGGATCGCGGGAAAACCGGCCAGGCGGGCAAGCTCCAGCGTATTTCTGGCTCCGGCATCGGCGGCGACGTTGCCGCAAACCGTGCCGATCGCCAGAATATCCACCTTGTCGCTTTCTGCAAGCAAATAGCCCAGCGCCATCGCATCATCGATGCCGGTATCGCAATCAAAATATAATTTTATTTTCTTCTCGCTCACCGCTTGTCTCCATTTTCTGTATTAAGAGAAGCAACCCAAGGGGCCATTTTCTTCCGATACGTCATTTTGGCCTCGTCGCCGGCAAAACTGGCGGCAAAAGCATTCAGGGCCACATCGACGATATCCTGGGTGGAAAATGCAAATTCGCTCTGACAGATCAGATATTCATCCACCAACGTGGTGTGCAATAAGACCGGGTCGTCGGTATTGATGGTCGCGATGACCCCGGCATCCCGCAGCCGGCGCAGCGGATGTTCCGCGTAGCCGGGATAGACGCCCAGTTTGATGTTCGAGGTCAGGCATACGCCGATGGGGATGCGCCGTTCAGCCAACAGCGCCACGACGGCCGGGTCGTCTATCGCCCGAACGCCGTGATCGATGCGGTCGGCCCCCAGCAGCAAGATGGCGTCGCGCACGCCCTCAGCGCCGCTGGACTCCCCGGCATGCACGGTTCGCTTCAACCCGGCCCTGCCCGCCTGGGCGAAAGCCTGCGCGAAACGCGCACCGCTGCCTTTGGTGACGGCCTCATTGCCATCGACGGACAGCGCGACCACTCTGGGGTGCCGCAGCGCGGTTAAAAAATCCACCAGCTCACTCGCCTCGGCGGCGGTTTGCCGGCGGAGCAAACTGACGCACAGCCCAACGGACGCCAATCCATCTTCTTCGGCCGCGCGCAAGCCGGCGTCAATCGCGTCGATCATGTCACCGAGCCTGCCGCGCCACGCTTTCCAATGGGTCGGGTTGAAAATCAGATCGGCGTACAGCCCGCCATCCCGCGACAGCCGTTGTGCATAGGAGTAGCTTAACTGCGCCAGGCGTTCACGGCTGCTCACCAGGCTGCAGGACCAATCGAGGAAATCGAGAAAGTCGGCAAGCCCGTTAAAATTCAGCAGCTCGTCCTGCTTTCTGGGCATCGGTATCCCCGAGGATAACGCCCATGCCGAGAGCTGTTCCGGCTCAAAGCAGCCCTCCAGATGCACATGCACTTCCGCCTTCGGCAGGGAAACCATCTGCGCTCGAGAGAGCGTGGTTTGGTTTACATTCCATTCCATAAAATGGCTCCCAAGGGGTATTTATGCAGGCCAACGAGCACGTTTTCGCGCACCGTGAGTGACGGCATGAGTGCGAAAGCCTCGCTGAAGAGGGAGTGAATGCGGTAAAAAACGCGGTGAGACGAGGAATGATCTAGGGTAAGCATCGCAATATGTTAATCCTGTAATGAGTCAGACGGCAGGCCATCCAAAAATTCATCAACAGGTCAGTAACCTATGCGTGAGGCAACCGGTGAAGGCGGACATGCCTCTCATCACCGAAGCCGGCACGGCATCACCCCATCCTCACTGCAACGCCCGATTTCCGTGGGCGCCGGCAAAAAAAGTATGGGGCCGTTCTCTTACCTGAACCTATGTAGAACATGGCGTGTTAACCGCAGATTGTTCGCCGGGCATGCGCGGCAATCGCCAGCAATCAGCGCCAAAACACGCCGCCAAGCTTATGGAAGCCAGGGGGGCTTGTAAAGCCCTTCCCCAACGCCGGAAACGTCAGGCCTTTCTCAGCAACAGCGCCCACAGCGCCAACATGGCAAAGGTGATGTATATCGCCATAAAAAGGACAATGGCGGCGAACAAGGCGCTCACTACCCCTATTTCATCCGCCAGCCAACCTGCGGCCGGCGGCATGATATTGAACAAATAAACGATAAAGTAAAACTTCGACACCGCGTTCCACCCAGGCGCCGCAAGCGAGAGCTTATTGACCAGGATGGCTCCGCCCACAAAAACCGCGCCGTACGAGAAGCCGGACAGCGCCAGACTCACCGCTGCGGTGGCTACAGAACCGCTCTCAAGCGCCATGGTCATCATCACCATGGAGAAAACCTGCGCAATCAGCCCTAGTACCAAAGAAAACTCAGGCTTCAGAAAACGCGGGATCGTGAACTGCACCACGCCGGCCACCAGTAAATAACCGGTGGCGATATAGCCAAAGCCCGCGGGTGACTGGAGCCCGAAGACCCGGATCGCGGCCGTCGGCCCCAGCGACAGGATCAGCGCGGCGTATGACCAGGAGATAAACACGCACAGCGCAAGCAGATAGAACAGCGGTTGGCTAAAACCGGCGCCCTTTTCTGCCGTTTTCGTGTCCGCAACGCCGAGGGTAGGCAATCCTTTCTTCGGCCAAAGCAGGACGATGGCGATCGCGGAGAGGAAAACCAACGCGGCGATGGTCACCGCCGGCGAAGTGAGCGGGTAAAACGCCAGCTGGGCGTAAACGCTGCTGATCACCGGGCCCAGCGCCAGGCCGGTCACCAAAGCCAGGCTGCCCAACAGCGCGGCGCGTTTGGCGCTGTCGCCGCGGCTGACGTTGATCAACAAGATGTTGATGATGGCCGTGGCCGTACCGGCCCCTAAACCGGACATAAACCTGAACAGGCACAGCGCCTGCAAAGAACGAGCAAAGGAAAAGCACAGCGTAGGCACCACCACCACCATCAGCGACACCACCACCAGCAGCCGGGCATTTTTATCGGTGATGGTGAGCCTGCGTGATAAAAACAAGGCCAGCAATACGCCAAACCCGTAGGAAGAGAAAATGAAGGTCAGGTCGATATTACTCAGGCCAAGGGTTTCTTGATAGAGGGGATATAACGGCGTAGGAGAGCCGCTGTTCAACAAGATAAAAAATAAAGCGATCGTCAACGCCGCCAATAGGCTCACCTGGCTGCGGTTTGTCTGGTCAGAAGTCATTATGCCACCATCATGGAAAATACCGATCGTAGCACCCGACCGGATCGCGAACTTTCGCGTTCGCACTTTTTTTCTTATCGTTCGGACAGGACGGCGGGATAGCCTGTACACCGGCTGGCGCCTCACCCATAATGCGTTCACCTCGCCGCACTGCCGGGGTCATGCATAACCCTGGCGCAATAGCGACTATGCTCAACAGTAAATGCATCAGACAAGCAGGTAATAATGGATCCGTTATCCGATATTGTTTCCAGGCTAAAAATCAGCAGCCAGAAAATTGTGACGTTTGACATGAGCGCCAATACCAAAGCGCTGTTTCCCGACTATTCCGGGATGAAAATTTATATCGCCAAGCGCGGATCTTTTTTCATTAAACTGGCGGGCGACGCCAACAGTTACCCAATTGAACAAGGCGATGTGCTGATTTTATCCAGCGGGCGCGAATTCAGCATTTTTGATAACCCTAACGCGCCGGCCATCGATATAACAAAAATTCACGTGATGAAAGACCGCTCATCCTGCTTCAGCAACGGCGGGTGCGATTTCTCCTTTGTGGGTTGCCGCTTCGTATTTCAGATCAACGATACCTTCCGCTTTATCACCAGCCTGCCCGAACCCATCGTGATCAAAACGCAGCGGGAGGAGAACGCCGGCATCAAGGATTTCCTGAGCCGTCTCTCGTCGGAGATAGAAACGCCAGGCCCGGGCAGTGAACTTATCACCGAGCATCTGCTGCAGATCATTTTGACGCAGGCGCTGCGCATGCTGCTCTCTTCCGGCGCGCTCGGCCGCGGCGAGGGCTGGTTTTACGCGATGGCGGACAAACATATTGGCCTGGCGCTGACCCGCATACACGACCAGCCAGGCAGAAAATGGCGCCTGGACGAGCTCGCCGGCGTGGCCGGCATGTCGCGCACCGCCTTTACTACCCGATTCAGAAAGCTGGCCGGCTACAGCGTCAACGAATACATTCGCATCTGGCGTTTTAGCCTGGCCATCGAGCGAATGGTCGCCAATAAAGAAAAAATATCCCAGATCGCCTTTGACCTGGGATATGAATCGGAAAGCGCTTTCAGCACCGCGTTCAAGAAAAGCATGGGCGCGTCGCCAAGGAGTTATATCGGCAGCCATACCCCCTGAAGCGGCCAACGGGGGCACGTCCCTGTGCCGATCTTATCCTTATTCTGCAAACCAGACCGCGGGCAGATCCGTCTGCAGCGTGATGGTTTTTATCTGCGTGTAGGCATTGAGCGTTTCCTTGCAGAACTCGCGGCCGATCCCGCTGTTCTTGTAACCGCCGAACGCGGTGCCATCGGTAATGTTCGAGTAGCGGTTGATCCAAACGGACCCGGCTTCCAGCCGGTCTGCGGTGACCAGGGCGTTTTTCAGGCTGCGGGTGTAGATCCCCGACGCCAGCCCATATTCGCTGTCGTTAGCCTGGGCGATCATTTCGTCGTAGTCTGACCATTTGATCAGCGTCAGCACCGGCCCGAAAATTTCTTCCTGGCAAATGCGCATGCCATTTTCCGCAGCAAAAATCGTCGGCTCAATGAAGTAACCGTGCTCGCAGCCGGCGACGGCGCGGCGCTTGCCGCCGGTCAGCAGGGTGGCGCCCTCCTCGAGGCCAGTCTGAATATAAGCCAGCACTCGCTTGCCCTGCTTCTCAGAAACCAGGCAGCTGACCCGGGATTGCTCGGCCAGCGGTGAACCGACGCGCACCCGTTCGAAAGCCGTCACCAGTTTGGCGCTGAAACGGTCGTAAATGTCCGCGTGGACGAACAGCCGGGTGCCCGCCAGGCAGGACTGACCGTTATTGTGGATGGCGGCAAAGGTCACGTTGTCCACCACCGCGTCCAGGTCTTCGATGTCCGGGAACACAATATTGGGGCTCTTCCCGCCCAGCTCCAGCGTGACGGGCACCAGCCGCTCCGCGGCGGCCTTGGCCACCCGCTTGCCCACCTCCGTGCTGCCGGTGAACGAAAGCTTGCGCACCTTGCGGTTGCCGGTCAGCGCCGCCCCCGCCACGCTCCCCAGCCCGGTAATGATATTGACGACGCCGGCAGGGAAAATGTTGGCGATCATCTTGCCCAGCTCCAGCGTAGAGAGCGAGGCGTTTTCATCGGCCTTCAGCACCACCGTGTTGCCGGTCACCAGCGCCGGCGCCAGCTTGAACGCCGCCATGATCGCCGGCGCATTCCAGGGGATAATCTGCCCGCAGACGCCGAGCGGCTCCCGTTTCGCCAGACTGTAGCCGTCCGCGATGCTTCTGCCGCTGTCTTCGTGCCCCATGACAACCGCGGCGAAATAGCGATAGTGTCTGACCGCCGTTTGATAATCGCGGCGCACTTCGCTGATACAGCGGCCCACATCCCGCGCGTCGATTTGCGCCATTCTTTCCAGATCGCTTTCCAGCACATCCGCCAGCTGCGCCACCAGGCGGGCGCGGACCTGCTGCCCTAATGCCTTCCAGGCGGGGAAAGCCGCTTCCGCCGCCAACACGGCGCGCTCGACGTCCCGTTCGTTGCAGTAGTGCAAATCCGCCAGGCGCTCCCCGGTCGAGGGGGAAATAACGGGATGAATGTCCGTGCCATCCAGTTCGAATACGCCGTTAATCAGTGGCCCGTAGGCTTTATCTAATGTCATTTCTGTTCCATTCTTCGCTAAATTAATGCAAACCGCCGCCGACGATCAGGCTCTCGCCGGTCACCCAACCCGCCTCGTCAGAGGCGAGATAGGCCACGGCCGGGGCGATATCCTCCGGTGTGCCGATGCGCCCCAGCGGGGTGATGGATTCAATGTGCGTTTTAAAATCGGTATCGAAAAAGCCGCTGTCATGCACGCCTTCCGTGATGACTAAGCCAGGATTGACCGCATTGACCCGGATTTTGCGCCCGCCAAGCTCGTTGGCCAGCGTCTTGGTGATCGAATCGACCGCGGCTTTGGAAGCGGTATAAACCAGCGAATTGGCCGGCGTAAACGAGGTCACGCTGGAGCTGATATTGACGATGCTGCCGCCCGATTCAGGCATGGCGGCGACCGCCGCCTTGCAGCAATAAATCAGCCCTTTGACATTTAAATTGAAGTGCCTTTCATATTCCGCGTCGCTGAATGCTTCCAGGCTATTGGTGGCATAAACCCCGGCATTATTGACCAGCACGTCCAGGCGACCATACTGCTCGACAATGTTTTGCATCAGGCCGTTGACTTCGGCCTCAATGCCGACATTGGCCTGCAGCGGAAAAGCGACGCCGCCCTGCTCATTGATCTCTTTAACCAACCGGTTGGCATCTTCACGCCCGCGGGAATAGTTAATGAAAACCACGGCGCCTTCCGCCGCCAGGCGTTTAGCAATGGCTGCGCCAATTCCCTTTGAACTGCCCGTCACCAGGGCAACTTTATTTTCAAAGCGTTTCATTCGTCATTCTCCTCAGTGTCTGTGAAACTCGGGAGAAGATTACGGTAAATGCTCGCCGAGCAGCATAGCGGGGCGAACATAAAACCTTATCGAACGAACAACTTTGCCCAAAAGAGAAGTGGCATTTTTAGAGTAAACGCGCGGCCAAAATGGTGCAGGCTAATAACAGAATGACGCCACCGAAGCATTTATTGATATAAATCCCGATGACCGGACGCCGTTTTATCCTCAGCGCGATCTTTCCCGCCAGAAATACCAGGGGAACTTCAATCAGAAACATGATGACGATGAGTTCAATGCCTAATATCAGCATCTGCATTCCCGGCCTGCCCGCCTCCACTCGAATAAACTGCGGAATAAACGCCAGCATGAAAATAATGGCCTTGGGGTTAAGCAGGTTGGTCAGCAATCCTTGCGAATAGAGCCTTTTGCCGCTTTTGCGCTCGCCGTGGCTTTCCAGGCCAATCGCATTTGCCTGGGTAAAAATGCTCAACCCAACCCACATGATGTACAGCGCGCCGCCGATGACAAAAAGCTGATACAACAGCGGCGAAGAGGCGATCAGCGCCGTGACGCCGGCAATCGCAAAACAGACATGGCATATCACCCCGGTGACCGCACCCAATACGGTAATCAGCCCCGCTTTCGTTCCCTGGCTGACGGCGTTGGACAATGCGCAAAGCATATCGGCGCCGGGAATAAGCGTTAAGGCGGCGGCCGAAAGGGCAAATAAACCCAGCGTGGATAATTCGATGACCATGATTTTCTCGCGTCGTAAATAGGCGCATTGTCGGCCCCCATAAGTCAGCGAGATAGAACGATATTGCTCAAATGCAGCGATCGCGATAGCCGCGCGGCGTCACGCCGTAACTCGACTTGAACGCCCTGCCCAGGTGCGACTGATCGGCGAACCCGCAGGCGATGGCGATTTCCGCGATGTCGCCGCCCCGGGATAGCAAGGCCTTCGCCTGCTGCAACCTAAGCTGCCGCTGATAGCGACTCGGCGACAAGCCGAATGTTGCCGAGAACTGGCGGCAAAGGTGAAACCTGGACAGACCGGCGGCCTGCGACAGCCTCTCCAGACGCACTTCCCGCGCCGGGTTATCGTGCAGATACTCTTTCGCCCTGCGCAAGCCCGGTGCGATGCCGGCGTCTGCCAATGGCGCGCGCCGCGGGGAACACACCACCAGCAGATCCGCCACACAGTGGCTCCAGGCCACCTCCTGGTCGAAACGGCTGGATTGCGCCGCGGTCAATACCGTCGCGGCCTCACACAGCCGGTTGGCGAAAGGCGCATGGTCGATATGCTTCCCCTTCACTGCCGGCGGCAGAGGCATCTCCATGTTTTCCGCCGCGTCCAGCAGCATCTCGTGGCTGGGGTAAAACATGAAATAATGGCATCCCTCTTCTCCCAGCACCGTCCCGGCATGCATCTGCCCCGGCGCGATGAGGCTGACTTGCCCGCTGCTGACGATACCGTCGGCATCGCCTTTGGCGCTGTTGTTATTGGCGCCGCGCAGGACAACGCCAATCGACCAGGTATCATGCCAATGCACGTCAAACCGATGGTCTGAAAAGTCCGCGACGAGCAGTTCAAGCCCGCCCAATGCGTCAAAACGATGCATAAATGCCGAATTGCCCATCCTCTTTTACCCGTTTGCCGGTTATCCACAGCGGCCAAAATAACACACAACGTACCGTGTGAAAGCCCTGCGCTCTGCACGGAAGCGGCTTTCTGAACGTCGGCAAAAAGGGGCCGCCTGGCCCCTTCACATTATTCGTCTGCCTTCTTGCCTTGCTCTCATGCCGATTAATGTGGATTCATCGCGCCATAGTTCAACGGCTGCCAGTCGTAACCTTTCCCTTGTTTATTGATGTAGCCAAGGCCCGGGAAAGACAAATGCGCCCCTGCGACCAGCGCCCTTTGCTGCGCGAGGTCATCGAACAGCCGCTTGCGCTGCGCAACGGCGGCGGGGACGTCGATGTCATAGGCGATGGCGACATTCGGATCGGGAAACTGCACCGAGCCGACGTGGATCATATCCCCCAGAATCACCATCTTTTGCCCTTTGCTTTCGACGGCGAACACGCTGTGCCCTGGCGTGTGCCCACGCGTATCGATAGCCGAAATGCCCGGGGTGAGCACCTGATTGCCTTCAAACGTTTTGAGTTTCCCCGCCGTGGCGTAAGGCTGCAATGAGGCGATGGCGGCATCGAAGAAACGTTTATCTTTCTCTTCCGCCTGCCGTTTTTTCTCTTCGCTCAGCCAAAAAGCGACTTCGTCTTTTTCCACCCAGACGGTGGCGTTCGGGAAGGCGAGACGCTTGTCCGCCATCAACCCGCCCACATGGTCGGGATGCAGGTGCGTTAAATAAATCTCATCCACCTGCTCCGCCTGATAGCCGGAAGCGTTCAGGTTTTTCATCATTTTGCCCAGCGCTTCGCCATGCAGCGCGCCGGTGCCGGCATCAACCAGAACCAGTTTGCTTCCGGTATTGATCAGGTAGGCGTTCACCGAGGTCGGCAACGGTAGCGACAGGTTGTTGGCCGCCATCGCCTTTTCAAGCTGCTGCGGCCGGGTGTTGATCAAGATTTTATCGGCGGGCATCGGGCTGATGCCGTCAGACAGGGCCGTCACTTCCACATCGCCCAGCATGATCCGGTAAAACCCGGGATTGTCTATTGTAGAAAAAGGCGCCGCGGCCATTGCAGCGGCAGAAAAAGCGGCGAAAAAGGCGCCAATAAGCAGATTGCGACGCATAGAAAACCTCATAACGATAAGAAGATACGGCTAAAAGCCCTGCTGGGAATGCCCCCTGGCGATTTAAAACTCCTGCACGGTCGGCCTGATGACAATCTCACTCACGTCCACATCCGAAGGCTGCTCGATCGCATAGGCGATGGCGCGCGCGATGGCATCGGCAGAAATTGCCTGGCTCTGGTAGAGTTCGCCGACGGCCTGCAAACTTTCCGCGTGCGAACTGCCCTGTTTCAGTTCGGTGTCGATCAGGCCGGGGGCGATCGTCGTGGTTCTGATCTTCCCGCCGACTTCGTGACGCAAACCTTCGGCGATCGCGCTGACCGCGAATTTGGTGCCGCTATAGACCGTGCCGCCGGGGCTGAACACCTTCTTGCCGGCAATGGAGGAAATGGTGATGTAATGACCGAATTGCTGCTTTTCGAACAGCGGCAAGGTTGCCGCGATGCCGTACAGCACGCCTTTCACATTGATATCGATCATCCGTTCCCATTCATCGACCTTTACGGCACTCAGCGGTGCGATTGCCATCAGCCCCGCGTTGTTGACCAGGACATCAATCTTGCCAAACTGCCTGACGGCCTGGGCGATCATCGCTTCGACCTCCTGGCGCTTCGTCACATCCACCTGCAGCGCCAACGCGGTGCCGCCGTCGCCAACGATTTGCCGAACCAGCGCATCAAGACGATCTTTCCTGCGCGCCGCCACCACCACCGTCGCCCCTTGCGCGGCCAGATGTAATGCGGTCGCCTCGCCCAGCCCGCTGCTGGCGCCGGTAATCACCACCACTTTGCCTGAAATACGGTTCATTTCTCGTTCCTCTTGTTAGGGTCAGTGCGAATACTTTATCCGCCGTTTCCGCCCGGTAAATGGAAGTGTTATGCTTTGAGAATTCCATTTTTTGGAACAAAGAGGTCAACATGCAAAACAGACAAGAAGCCTTGCGCATTTTCTGCGCCGCCGCCGAGGAGATGAACTTTAAACACACGGCGACCAGGCTCGGCATTTCCCCGCAAAAAGTGACCCGAGCCATCAAAGAGCTCGAGTCGGTGCTCGGTGAGCAGCTGTTCCACCGTAATACCCGCAGCGTGAAGATCACGGATTTCGGCCTCGGTTTTCTTGAGCAGGCCAAAACGGCGATGGATCAGTTGAACAGGCTGTTTCAGCCGCAGGGGAAAGCGGCGGAAGATCTCGGCGGCGTGGTGCGCATTACGGCGCCGCATACCTATGGCAGCGAGGTCGTCATGCCGATACTGGCGGAATTCGCGCGCCAGTATCCTGCGATTACGATCGAGTTCCACCTGTCGAATATCCACAGCGATCTGGTCGAAGAAAGAATTGATATCGGCATTCGCATCGGCTTTCTGCACGACCAAACCTGTATCGTTCGCCAGCCCAGAACCATGCCTTTCCATCTGGTTGCCTCGCCGACGCTGCTCGATCGCCTGCCGCCGCCGGAGCAGGTAGACCAACTCGCCCATCTGCCGATTGTCGCGCTGGTGAACCGCAAGACCGGGCGCTACTGGCCCTGGGAATTTAGCCAAAAACGTTATCTCTACCCGAAGTCCGCCGCCTTCGTCACCGACACGCCCGATATAGAGCGTAAAGCGGTGCTCGCCGGTTTAGGCTTTGGCCAACTGGCCGGGTATTTGGTTGAAAAACACCTCGCTGCGGGTGAGCTGGTAGCCGTTCTGCCGGGCGACGCCCCGCCGCCCTGGCCGGTCAACCTCTATCATACGCATCAGCACGCCTGCCCGGCGCGCGTGCGCGTGGTCTTTGATTATCTTTTCAATCAATTAAGCCAGGGCGATTAACCGCGGCTCACCTACAGACCCCGAACAGCTTAAATAATCATTTTGCAGGCGAAATAGATCAGCACGGCGGCCATGGTTATATTCACCGCTTTGAAGTGCCTCAGATAAGCTTTTTTGAGAAACGCCCCTGCGACCGCCCAGGTCAGCGTGCCCAAACACGCTATCAATGCTGTGACCAGGCATGCCCCTAAAATGAACAACAGGCCGCTACCGACCGGAATGATAAAAGCGGAAATGGCCGTTATGGTGAACAGTATGATTTTTACATTGATAACCTGAAGAACAAAACCGCTAAGAAAACCATAACCGTTTTCGCGTTGTTCCTCGTCAAAACGGCTGCTGGTGGCAATTTTATACGCAAGCCAGACCAGATAAATAAATCCCAGTCCTCTTAAAAAAACGACAGCCGCCGGAAAGGTGAGCAAGATCCAGGAGGTCAATGCCCCCGTGACCAACATGGTCACGCCCATTCCGGCGCCTATTCCCAATAAAAAGGGGGCACTGCGCCTAAGACCGAGCGCCATGACCGATGCCAACGCAACGATATTGTTGGGGCCGGGCGTGAAGGCAGTTGCAAAAGTGTATGAAACCAAATCAATCATATTCCCTGTCATACCCGCCTCTTTGCATTCGGTTATTTTCTTTATGCACGTGCATAAATGCGCACAACGTTCATGCTGAGAAAAACAGAAAGCGAGAGGGAGAGATAGAATGAAATTGCGCCTTCACGTATGACGTCGATCGTTCTATGCAGAAGGAAGAAGCTGATTTGCCTTGCTTTATAAAAAAAGCGGCGATATCCGCGATATCGCCGCCTTTAACCTGCTCGCCGCCGTGGCGGCCGCGATGCGCTACTGCTTGCGCTGCTCCGCCACCTGCTTGGCGGTGACGTTGCCCTGCTTATCGCCGAAGTGGCCGACCACGAAGTTGGCGACCGCCGCCACTTCCTCGTCGGAATACGCGCTGCCGAACGCCGGCATCATCTCATGCCGCTCGCCGACGCTGATGCTTGTCCCCTTCAGGATGGCCTGCACCACGCTGCGCCCCTGCGGATCGTTCACCGCCGTGCTGCCGACCAGCGACGCGTACTCGCTCTGGCGGCCCGGCCCGTTCCACTGGTGGCAGCCGCTGCAGTCGTTGGCGAACACCCGGCGCCCGAGCGAGCTGTCTTGCCCGCCCGGCAGGATCGGCGTGGAAGCCCCCGCACCCTTCGGCTGCAGGTTCACCGCCGCGGCGCCGTCGCCGGCGATCGGCTCGATATCGCGCAGGTATTTCACCAGCGCCAGATTATCTTCCGGCGTCAGGAACTGCAGGCTGTTTTCCACCGCTTCCGCCATCGGGCCGGCGGCGCTGCTGCGCCCCGGCGCATGACCGGTGGCCAGATATTGCGACAGCTGCTGGTCGCTCCAGCCGCCGATGCCGGTTTGTTTGTCCGGCGTGATGTTGGCGGCGAACCAGCCCTGCACCACTTCACCGCTCAGGTGCTTGCTCTGGTTAAGACCGAACCCCAGATTGCGCGGCGTATGGCACTCGCCGCAGTGGCCGAGCGCCGTCGCCAGATAGGCGCCGCGATTCCACTGTTCATCCTTGTTGAGATCCGGCGCGAAGCGCTGCTCCTGGAAGAACGCCAGGTTCCAGAATTTCATGCCCCAACGCTGGTTGAACGGGAACGACAGATCGTTTTGCGGATTGGCCTGTTTCACCGGCGGCAGGCTGAACAGATAATCCTTGATCGCCAGCACGTCGTCGCGGCTCAGCCCGGTGTACGAGGTGTACGGCATCGCCGGGTACAGGTTGCCCTGCGGGCCGATGCCCTCACGCACCGCGCGCACGAACTGATCGTCGCTCCAGTTGCCGATGCCGGTCTCCTTGTCGGCGGTGATGTTGGTGCCGTAAATGGTGCCGAACGGCAGCTTAAAGGCGAAGCCGCCCGCATAAGGCGCGCCGCCCGGCGCGGTATGGCACGCCACACAGTCGGCGGCGCGCGCCAGGTACTCGCCGCGCGCCAGTTTATCGGTCATGCCGGCCGGCGCCCCGGCGATCGGCGCCGCAGGCTCCGCGCCGGCAGGCCGCAGCAGCGTGTACAGCACGTATCCTCCCGCCAACACCACCACGGCGATAATCAGCCATAACAGCCCTTTCAAGGCGTTGCTCATCGCATCTCTCCCTAACCCAACGCCTTGGCGGCCTGGTGGATGGCGGCGCGAATGCGCACATAGGTGGCACAGCGGCAGACGTTGCCGCCCATCGCCGCGTCAATGTCCGCATCGCTCGGGTTTTTGCTCTGGGCCAGCAGCGCGCTGGCGCTCATGATCTGGCCGGACTGGCAGTAACCGCACTGCACCACGTCCAGGTTGAGCCAGGCTTCCTGCACCGCCTTGCCTTCCGGCGTGGCGCCGACGGCTTCGATGGTGGTGATTTTCTTGCCGGCGGCGGCGGAGACCGGCGTCATGCACGAACGCACCGGCACGCCGTCCAGATGCACGGTGCAAGCGCCGCACATGGCGATGCCGCAGCCGAACTTGGTGCCGGTCAGGCCGGCTTCGTCACGCAAAAACCACAGCAGCGGCATGTGCGGATCGCCCTCAAAGGTCAGCGGCTGCTCGTTTACGGTTAAATGAATCATCAGGTTCTCTCCTTGTCAGACGCCGGATTCGCAGTGGGATTATGCAGCGGCAGGCTCAGCGAGGCGCGAGGCCGCCCGAGCAGCGCCAGCGCGTTGCCGACCGCCGGGGCGATGGTCGGCACCCCCAGTTCGCCCACGCCGGTCGGTTTCTCGGTCGAGGGTACGATGATCACCTCAACCTCCGGCATCTCATTGATGCGCAGCGGGCGGAAATTATTGAAGTTGGACTGTTCGACCACGCCGTCTTTCAGCGTGATATTGCCGTACAGCGCCAGGTTCAGGCCGTAGCCGATGCCGCCTTCGATCTGCGCACGGATCACGTCGGGGTTCACCGCCACGCCGCAGTCCACCGCGCACCACACCTTGTGCACTTTCGGGATGCCGCCTTCGCCGATCGATACCTCGGCCACCTGCGCCACATAGGTATCGAACGCCTTGGCGACGCCCACGCCGCGCGCGCGTCCGTCCACCACCTTGGCGCCCTGCCAATCAGCGGCTTTGGCCACCGCCCGCAGCACGCCCGCCGCGCGCGGCGCGTCGCCCATCAGCGCCAGCCGCCCTTCCACCGGATCCTGCCCGGTTTCCTGCAGCAGTTGATCGATAAAGCTCTCTACCGCGTGGCCAGTGTGGGTGCTGGCGACCGACCGCAGCGAGGTGGTCGGCACCTTGCCGGGCACGATATGCGCATCGCAGCGGAAGGCTTCGAAGGTATAAGGCACCTCGCTGGCGCCCTCGACCATCATCTGATCGAGGCCGTTGACCACCAGCGCATCCATCGCGCTGTGGCGCGTCCAGGAGTGTCCGACTACGGTATCGGTCCAGCCCACCACCTTGCCGCCGCGAATGGCGCCGCGCAGGCGATGCAGGATCATCGGGCGATACCACCCGTTGCGGATGTCGTCCTCGCGCGTCCATACCACCTTCACGCCGTGGCCGGGGCCGATGCCCTTGGCGGCCGCCGCCATGTCGGCCGCCAGATCCGGCCCCAGCGTCGGGTTGCCCAGATCGATACGCCGGCCGAAGCTGCCGCCTGCCAGAATGGTTTCAATCTGCACCTTCTCCGGCTGCAGCTCGAACAGATCGCACAGCTGCTTGTGGTCGAGCGTCTGGATTTGGCAGCCGTAGCGCGCCTTGACGCTTTCGCCGTCCCAGAACAGATAGCCGTCCAGCGGCTCCATCGGCGCGTGAGCGACGTAGGGGAAGGTGTATTCGGCCTCGATCACCTTATCGGCCTTGTCGAACACCTCGTCCGGCTTACCGAGACTCTTCGCCACTACGCCGGTTTTCTGCGCCACCTGGCGGAATTCGGCGTAGATTTCCTCGGTGTTGCGTCGCTCCGCCTGCGCATCGTCCCAGGTGACCCTAAGCCGATCCCGCCCCTGGATCGCCGCCCAGGTATTTTTGGCGTAAACCGCCACGCCGGTGGCAACCTGTTTCACCGCCACCACGCCCGGCACCGCCAACGCACGTTCGGCGTCGAACGTCGCCACCTTGCCGCCGAAGCGCGGCGGTTTCTTGATGGTGACGGTCAGCATGTCCGGCTCGTGGATATCCTGCGAGAACTGCGCGCTGCCGTTGGTTTTCGCCAGTGAATCGACGCGGTGCAAACCGCGCGTTTTGCCGATCAGCGTGAAATTGGTCGGATCCTTCAGCGCCAGGCTGGCGGGATCGGGCGGCGGCAGCGTGGCGGCCAACTCGGCGAACTCGCCGAAACCCGCTTCGCGCCCGCTGGCGGCATGGCGGATCTTGCCCGCCTGCACGGTGATTTCCTGCGCGGAGGTTTTCCAGCTCTGCGCGGCGGCCTGCACCAGCAGCGCGCGCGCCATGGCACCCATGCGCCGCATTTGCTCATAGGCATTGGCCACCGAGCTGGAACCGCCGGTGCCCTGGAAGCCGAAGGCCAGGTTTTTGTAGATATTGGTATCCACCGGCGCGGCCACGACCCGCACCTGCGCCCAGTCGGCGTCGAGCTCTTCGGCGACCAGCGTCGCCATGCCGGTATAGACCCCCTGGCCCACTTCGGTGTGTTTACTGATGACGGTGACGATGCCGTCGGCGCCGATCTGGACGAAGGCGTTGGCGTCAAACGCCGTCGCGCCGGCGGCGGCCGGGGCGTTCGAGCGCGCCAGCGCACCGGTGGACGGCAGATAGGCGCCGATCACCAACGCCCCGGCGCCGACGATAAACCGCCGCCGCGAAAGCGGAACTTGGGATATGCTCATTGCTCATGACTCCAAAAAAACCGAAGGCGTCACTGCCTTCGGCGAAACAGCGCTAATTATGGGAATGGCTTGCCGCGCCGGTCAGGTGACATAGCACAACAGAGCAATAATTAGCGTAGCCTATTATCCAGTAGGCTTAATGTTGAAGAGGGATTTTCTATTGGAGAATCGTGCGGTGCGGACGGAAACCCGCACCGGGGGTCAGCTCTGCGTCGTCGCCAGATAGGAGAAGACGCTGAGCAGGCGGATTTGCGCCGCCATGTTGTCGCTGTCGAAGGCCACGGTGAGCGCATCCTGGCGCTCCACGCCGGGCACCAGGCTGAACAGATCCGCCAGCACCGGTTTGGCCGCCATCAGCGTCAGCCGGTAAGGCGGCATAAAACGGCGCTCCACCGGCAGTCTGGCGCCCTGGCGCACCTGTTGCATCGCGCGCTCGCGGATCTCGGCGCGCGCCCGCTGTGGGCTGAGTGATTCGGCGGCGGTTTGCGAGAGGGCGCGCTTCACGCAAACATAGCCGGATTGCGGATAACGTTCAGCGATCCAGCGTTGCAGCTCGTCGTCACCGCTCACCAGCCACAGCGGCACGTTCAACTCGGCCGCCGCCGCCGCATACAGATCGCTTTCGCCTACCGCCTCGCCGTTCAGGCTGACACGGTAAAAGGCCCGGCCGTTGATGGTATGCGCCAGCACGCCGCGCTCGCCGGCGGCGCTGTGATAACCGATAAACATCAGGCCGTCGTAACGTTGATGCTGCAGCCCTTCCACCATCGACAGCCCGCGCGGTTTGCCCTGCACCAGGCGCGCCCGCGCATCGATGCGTTCGGCGCGCAGGTTCTGCATCATCGCGTGGCTGTCGGCCACCGTCACCTCGGTGGCGCCGCCGGCAAAAGCGCCGTCGATGGCGGCGTTGACCTCCTGCTCCATCAGCTCGCGCGCCGCCGCATAGTCGGCGTGGGCCGGGTTGCACTGCTCCGGCCGCATCACGCCGGCGATCCCCTCGATATCCGCAGAGATAAAGACTTTCACATCAGGCTCCTGTATTTAATTTGCCGCCAGCCGATCGAGCAGCGGGCCCAGCGCCACGCGCGCATGCTGCTCGAAGCCGCTGACGCCTTCGGCGCTGAGCAACGCATCCAGCACCGCGTATTCGGTGGCGTCCGCCGCCGCCGCGAACAGCGGCTCCAGCCGTTCGTCCGGCAGCGTCGCCCCCAGTAACCGAGTGGAGAACGCCAGCGCGATGTCGCCGGAGCCGTGCCCCCAATGGCTGCCCACCCGCCCCAGGCCCGCGCCCGCGCGGCGGGCGATGCGGTTCAGCTGGCGGCTGTCCAGCGCCCGATCGCAGGCGATGATGATGATGACCGAACCGGCGTCCACCTGCGGCGGCGGATCCGCCAACAGCTTGCCCAACGCCTGGCCAACGCGCACGCCGCTCAGCGTCAGCGAGTCGAGGGTGCCGAAATTGGCCAGCACCAGCACGCCGAGCGTGGTGCCGAGCCCCGGGCAATAGCGCGAAGCGGTGCCGATGCCCCCTTTCAAGCCGAAACTGCTCATGCCGCGCCCGGCGCCGACGCTGCCGCGCGCAAAGCGGGTGGAATGGTTATCCAGCGCGTTGAAGACGTGCTCCTCACGCACCGCCATCGCCTGAATATCGTTGAGGTAGCCGTCGTTGCACTCCAGCACCAGCGGGTTGATGGTGGCGCTGCCGCGGCCGATCTGCGGGTAGCGCCGGCAGCTGCGCCGCACCATGGCGTTGAACAGCGTGCCGACCGCGAAGGTGTTGCTCAGCAGGATAGGCGTTTGCAGCACCCCCAGTTCGTTCAGCTGCACCAGCCCCAGCGGCTTGGCGAAGCCGTTGAGCACCGCGCTGCCGCACGGCAGCGGCTGGTTGAACAGATCGCCCGGCGGCACGATGGCGGTGACGCCGGTCTGACATTCGCCGTCGGCCAGCGTGTGATGCCCGACGCTGACGCCCGGCACGTCGCACAGGGTGTCGGTCGGGCCGGCCGGATAACGCGCGCCCGGCAGGCGGCGGTGGCGCCGCCAATAGCTCAGCAGATTATCGAGGCTTTGTTGTTCAAATGCCTGGCTGTCTGTCATGGTTCCCTCATCCGCCGTTAGCCCATCAGAAAACCAGAATATCGCGCAATGCGCCGCGCCGTAAATTGAAAGCGGAAGCGAGCAGTAAAAATAGCCTTGCCCCATCGCCACTTATTGGGTTTTTAGGGAGAAAAGCAATGTAAATGGCTTGTGGCGCGGGTGATATCCCCCCTTATCCAAGATGTATAACCCGATCTGCCGACGCAATGGTCGTTTCACGGTGGGCAATGATCAGCTTAGTGATATTGAGTCTCTTAATTGCCTGATTCACGGCAGCTTCGCTCTCCTTATCCAGCGCACTGGTGGCCTCATCCAGGAACAAAATAGCCGGTTTCTTGTAGATTGCCCGGGCTATGAATAGCCGTTGTTTTTGCCCGCCGGACAACCCTTCCCCCAACTCGCCGATCGGGGTTTCATACCCCATCGGCATGCGCATGATCACCTCATGCAGATAGCTGGCACGGGCACAGGCTTCCATCCAGGCATCATCCATCTTGTCCGCGAACCCGCAAATATTTTCGCGGATTGAGCCGGAGAACAGTTTGTCGTCCTGCATCACGCAGGCAATCATTTTGTGGTAGTTGTTGATGCCGAGCTGCCGGATATCGACGCCGTTCACCTCAACCCGCCCTGCAGCCGGGGTAAACAGTCCGCACAACACCTTCATCAGCGTGGTTTTTCCGGCGCCGGACGGGCCCACGATGGCCACGCTTTCGCCCGGCGCAACGCTGATGTCCAGGCCATCAAAGATAGCCGGTGACTGGCTGTCGTAACGATAGCTCAGGGCATGGGTCGTCAATCCCAAAGGTTGCAGGCCCGCCGTGTAAGGGTGATCGGGTTTACGCTCCTCCCGCGGATGCAGGGCAATATCGGCAATGCGCTCGTTATGCAGGCTCATCATGCGCAGCTGAAGCAAAAATTCCGTCAGCGACCCGATGCGGTCGGAGAACTGCCCCCGAAAGGCGCCGAACGCCACGAACATGCCGAGGGTCATCTGGTTATCGATCACCAGGCTGGTTCCCAACCACAGAATGACGATCTGGTCACACGCCGCTATAAAGGTGTTGATCCCGCCAAACAGCATGTCCATTCGGGTGACGCGGATCCCCGTGTTGATGGTGTCGATTTCAAGGTTTAGCCAGTGAGCGATGCGGCGTTCTGCCATGCCCTGCATCTTGACGGTAGCGATACCGTACAGCGTTTCCATAAAATACGAGCCGGCCCGAGCCTCTCTCACCAGCGCCTCCTCAGACAGCTGACGGTAATAGCCGTAGGTCAGCAGTCGCATCAACACATAAAGCGCGGTGAAAGTGAGCACTACCCAGGTCAGCCAGCCGCCATACAGCGCCATCATCACCAGCACACCGATCACCATGATGCCGTCCATGATGGCGCCGACGATGCTGGTGGTGAAAGTGCTGCGCAGCGTATCCAGTGAACCGAAGCGTGACTGAATGTCCCCCAGCTTACGACGTTCAAAGTAACCGAGCGGCAGGCGCAGCAGATGGGTGAACAACCCGGACTGCCACTGAACGTTGATAAGCGTCGCCATGACCAATCCTGACCATGCCCGCACCATGCCGATGGCAGCCCGCAACAAGATAAACAGCATCAATCCGGCGCAGATGAGCGACAGTAACCCGCGATCTCCGGCAGGAATAGCGTGATCCATCACCAGCTGCGTGCCGATGGGCATCACCAGGTTGATGGTTTCGAATACCAGAGACAGGCAAAAGATTTTGCCGAGCGCCCCCTTGAGGCCATGCACGCTGCCGATCAGCGTGCGAAGATGAATGCGATGGCGGACGCTGTCGGCGGTGAATTCGCTGCCAGGCCAGGCCTCAAGCGCTACGCCGGTGAAACTGTGCGACAGTTCCGTCAGGCTGACGGCCCGGCGCCCGCGCGCCGGATCATGCAGCACTGCGCGGTGGCCTTTGACGCTGACCAGCACCACAAAATGGTTGAATTCCCAGTGCAGAATGCAGGGCAGTTTTAGCGCGCCGAGTTCGTCCAGATCCAGAGACAGGGGACGGGTGCTCAACCCCAATTGCTCGGCGATACCGGTCAGTCCAACCAGCGTTGCACCGCGGGTTGACAGGTTGAACTGCCGGCGTAGCGCGATCAGGTCGATATTTTTGCCGTAATAACCGCAGATCATCGCCAGACAGGCCAGCCCGCATTCTGACGACTCGGTCTGGTGCACCATCGAAACCCGGTGGCGCAACCGCAGATCCAGTTGGCTGACCCGTTGTTTGAATGTGGCCCTACTCATTGACTGGCCCCGTCGCGCTGTGTTTCATGTCGTAGAACGGCGACAGCATCCATTGATAAATCTTCCTTTTTTCCAGAAACAGGGTGCTTTGCGCTTTCATGCCGTTTTCCAGGCTCAGACGTTTACCGTCATAGGCAACGGTCTGTTTCTCCGGCATGACGATCACTTTGTAGTACGGCACGGCGGCGGTCAGCGCCGCTTTGGGCGCTCCCTGATAGGTCAGCATTTCCTGCGGCGAGGCCGGGGCTTTGGAGATGACGGCCACCGTACCGGCAAACTGGCCAAATTTCTCCGCCGGAAAAGCGTCATAGCGCACATTGACCTTATCGCCGGCGACGATGTAGGGGATAGCGTCGTTGGGCACCCACAGTACCAGGGCATAGCGATCGATGTTTTGCGGGATAATCTGCAGCAGACTGTCGCCGACGTTGACCATTTGGCCAACCGTGACGCTCAGCGAATCGATACGGCCGCCGGCCAGCGCGCGAACGATAATATCGCCAGTGGCATCTATGTTTTGCCGCTCCTTTTGCAGCTCGTAGCGCTGCAGCTCCATCTGGTAAATCTGGTTGTCGAATTCGGCAGCCTGGATATGGATCTGGCTTTCCAGCGCGGTGATCTGCAGCGCATTCTGTTCGTTCTGGCCGGACAGGCCCAGCAGGTTGTTCTGCTGCTGGTAATACAGCGCCACCTGGTTGGTGAGCTGATCCTTATTTATCAGCCCCTTGGTCTGATAGTGCCGGTAGTTCTCCATGTTTTCCTTCATGATGCGAATCCCTTCCTGGGCGCGTTTGAGGATATCGGTGGAACGGGTGAATGCGGCGGTGTATTGCGCCTTCTGTTGTTCCAGCATGATAAGAGTGGCCTGCTTGCTGCTTTCCAGTCGGTTGATGATTTGCGCAATGCGTGCCAGCTGGCCATCGATATCCCGGCGCTGATTGTCGCTGATCACACCGCTACGGGTACTCTTGCTGACGTCGATCTGGTAAATGGGGGCACCAGCGGCAATCACCTGCCCTTCGGTGACGAATTGCTTGACCACTATCCCCTGGACGGCGGAATAAACGTTGGCGGCGCGCGGATAAGTGCTGATCTCACCGGTCACGTTGACCCGCCGGGTATAGGTACCGGCGATCGCGAAGGTGAGAAAGGCGATGAAGAAAAACAGGCAGAGCCCTGTCGTGCCCCAAACGGGAATACCGGGTAGCAGGAGCGCCCTGCCACGCCATTTCATTTTCTGATTATCGATCGCTTCCTGGCGAAACATGAGCAGCGTCCCTTAGTGATAGCTAACATTCAAATTCACAGGCTACTGTATTGACAATAAAATAAGCAGAAGGTCAGTTAATTTTGGTGAGAGGATATGAAACCATTACAATAAACACCTTTAAATATTCTGAGTGAACCTGGCGCCAATAAATTTTTACGAACGTATGTTTCACCCAATGGCAGTATCATATCCAGAGAAAAATCATAGAGATCCAGTTCGACAAGCCTTTTTATTCTTTAAACTCTACAGTATCTACTTCTAACTCATTTTCATCGTGGCAAAATAGACTATCGTCATAACAATGACACAAATAGAACAGAACAATAAATCACCTGAAAAATTTCTCAATGAATCCAAATAATCATTGCTGTTCTTATTTAATTTGTTAATGGCATCGCTTTCGTTATCAGCCTCTACTTCGATATGATGCTTTCTGAACCCCTTCTGCTTCATGTCTTTAATTATTTCTCGTGTAACCACTTCCTTTCTTAGCACTTTTGATTCATCACTCTTTATAAAAACAACATATCTATTCATCATATACCCCATCTCCGTTATCAGACGCTCTTTTTCCACTCCTATCTCGAACCTGCCATCCATCTGACAACGCATCGAATTGGCTGCTTAAAATTTCCTTCATCAATGTTCCCCTATGCATTCATTGGGGTTATCCCATTTTTAAAGGGTTATAGTTGAAAAAGTAAAATACACTAATAATACATAACTACTCTGTATTTCATAAAAAATCCAATAAAAAAGTCCATTTTAAACATTGAAAACAATCATATTGAAATAAAAACAAGAATAATATACCGAACCTGATTACACGTAGGTACTATCGATTCAATTAATTGAATCGCCAAATAATCTCAACGCCCAAGATTAATAACCCAATAAAGAAGAGGCGGCGGAACAGCTGCGGGCGACAATGACGACGCACCCTCTCCCCCAGCCACATGCCGCCCAACGCCGGCAACAGCGCCAACAGCGAACCGCCGAGCAGCGTGGCGGGCAGCGCCTGATGCCAAGCTAAACCGGCGGCCAGCGCCAGCGTCGAGACGCTGAACGACAGCCCCAGCGCCTGCACCAGATCGTCGCGCGCCAGGCCCAACGCATTCAGGTAAGGCACCGCCGGAATGACGAACACTCCGGTGGCGCCGGTCAGCGCACCGGTCACCAGGCCGCACAGCGGCCCCAACCAGGGTTCCGCCGCAGCGGAAACGCGCCAGTCGAAACGGGTAAAACCCAGCAGCGCATAACCGATCAGACACACGCCCAGCGCCAGCGGCGCCAGGCGGCCGTCGCCGGCAGTGAGCGCCCCCGCGCTCAACAACGTGCCCAGCGTGACGCACAGCATCATCGGCCAGAGCCGCCGCCACAGCGCCCCCAACCGCGGTCCGCACAGCAACTGCCACAGGTTGGTGATCAGCGAGGGCAACAGCAGCAGCGCGGCGGCCTGCCCCGGCGGCATCATCAGGCTGAGCAACCCCATCGACACCGTCGGCAACCCCAGACCGATCGCCCCTTTGACCGTGCCGGCCAGCGTAAAAATGCCCGTCAGGGCGACAATTTCGAGTAACGTCAGCGACATGCGTCTATCCTTATGGCGAATCAACGGCTCGATTGTGGCCGGCGGTATAGCGCGGCACAATGCAGCAATGGCAGAGCCTGCCTGCGGCAAAGACAGAGGGAAAACGCATGCATTTTGACTTTATCGATCTGCGGCTGTTGGCGGCGGTGCTCGAGACCGGCAGCATCACCGCCGGCGCCGAGCGCGTCGGGCTGTCGCTGGCCGCCGCCAGCGCCCGCATGCGCGGGCTGGAGCAACAAGCCGGCGTAGCGCTGCTGACGCGCAATCCGCGCGGCGTCCAGGCGACGCCCGCCGGTGAGCGCCTGTTGCATCACGCGCGGGTGCTATTGCAGCAGCGTGAGCGGTTGCGCGGCGACCTGGCCGAGTTCACGCCGGGCCAGCGCAGCCGGCTGCGCATCGTCGCCAATACCGTCGCCGCCGACGCTTTTCTGCCGGAGCTGCTGGCGGATTTTCTGGTGCTGCACCCGCATACCGATATCGTACTGGAGGAGCTGCCCAGCCCGGCCATCGCGCAGGCGGTCGCCGAACGAGCGGCGGATATCGGCATCGTCGCGGATCACGCCGATCTGCGCGGGCTGGCAAGCTACCCTTTTCGCCAGGATCGCCTGGTGCTGGCGCTGCCGCCGGGGCATGCGCTCAGCGGCCATCGACAGATCAGCTTTGCGGACGCCCTGCCTTTTGATTTCATCGGCCTGCCGGAAGAGAGCGCGCTGCAACAACATCTTGAGCAATTGGCGATACGCAGCAGCGGCCCGATGCGATTGCGGGCGCGCGCGGCTCATTTCGACGCCATCTGCCGCATGGTGCTGCGCGGCGCCGGGCTGGCGGTGGTGCCGGAAGAGAGCGCCCAACGCCATCCGCAAATTCGGCACAGCGCACTGCCGCTGACGGACGAGTGGGCGACCCGACGCCTGTCGATCGCGGTGCGTGACCTGGCGCAGCTGCCGCTGCCGGCGCAGCGGCTGGTGGCGTTCCTGCGCCAAGCCTGAGGCGGCTCAGTGCGTGCCCGGCTCTGCGCGCAGCCGCGCCACCTGAGCCTCCACGTCGCGCCAGGCCGGTTTGTCGCCGGCATAGCGTTGGCGCAGATAATTCACCAGCGCCGTCACCTGCCGATCGGAAAAGCTGTCCTTAAAGCCCGGCATAAAGCCCAATTCGGCGGTGGCCGGTTTGGGGATCCCTTGCAGGATCACCTTGATCAGGTTATCGGGGCGATCGCTGAAGATATTGGTGTTATTGGCCAGATCCGGGCTGACGCCGAACAGCTGCGGCCCGCCGGCGGCGGCGCTGTGACAGGCCTGGCAAGCGCCCTGAAACAACCGCTCGCCCGCCAGTTGACCCGCAGGCAACGCGCGGGCCGCCAACTGCGCCTGCGGTTCCACATTCAGCGTCGCCTTGGCGCTCAGCGACATCACATAGTTGGCCATCGCCCGCAGATCGCTCTGCGGCAACGTCGCCAGTTCGCTGACCACCGGCCCCATCGGCCCGGCCGCCACGCCGTGCTCGGCGGAATGCCCGCTGCGGAAGTACTGAAACAGCTGTTCCTCGGTCCAGGGTTTGTCCGCGTTGGCCAATTGATTCAGCGCCGGCGCTTCCCACCCGTCCACCATCCCCCCCGCCAGGAAAGCCGCGCCGCCCTTTTCCGCCCCCAGCAGATTGCGCGGCGAATGGCAGGCGGCGCAGTGGCCGAGCCCGTTGACCAGATAGGCGCCGCGATTCCACTGCGCGCTTTGTTGCGGATCGGGTTGAAATTCCCCCTGGCGCAGGAACAGCGCGTTCCAGCCCGCCATCAGCGGCCGCAGGTTAAACGGGAAGCGCATCTGATTGGCCGGGTTGCTCTGGCGCACCGCCGGTTGCGACATCAGATAAGCGTACAGCGCCTGCATGTCGCCGTCGGTCATTTTACTGAAGGCGGTGTAAGGAAATGCCGGATAGAGGTGGCGACCGTCGCGGGCGATGCCTTGGCGCATCGCCCGATCGAATGCGGTAAATGACCAGTTGCCGATGCCGGTTGCCACGTCCGGGGTAATGTTGGTGCTGTAGAGCGTGCCGAACGGCGTCACCATCGCCAGCCCGCCGGCGTTGGTCGCCCCTTCCGACGCGGTATGGCAAACCGCGCAGTCTCCGGCGGCGGCCAACTGACGGCCGCGCTCTAGCGTAGTGGCCGACCAGGTGCCGGCGCCGGGTGTCGCCACCGGCGCGATCTCCGCCCGCCACGGCAAGGCGCTGCCGGCGATGCCCAGCACGGCGCCGAACAGCCCCGCCGCGCCGCCGAACCACCATTTGCCGCGCTTCTTTTTCTTGGGCGGCGCGGCCTGCCGCTCGGCGTCCGGCCCGTTCAGCGCCTCACGCAGCTTGTCCGAGGTGATCGGCAGCTCGCGAAAACGAATGCCGGTGGCGTCGAACACCGCGTTGGCGATGGCCGCCGCGCTGGGCACCAACGCCGACTCCCCGGCGCCCAGCGGCGGATCGTAAGGGCGCGGCATCATCACCACGTCCACCTCCGGCACCTCCGGGAAGGTCAAGATCGGGTAAGCCCCCCACTCTTTGGCGGAGACCGTCGATTCCTCAAAGGTCACGCGCTCTTTCAACACCCGACTGGTCGATTGCAATACGTTGCCGTGAATTTGGTGGCGCACGCCGTCCGGGTTAACCATCATGCCCGCGTCGTGGCCGACCACGATGCGCGTCACCGCCACTTCGCCGCTGGCTTTGTCGATCGCCACGTCGGCCACCCAGGCGGCCCAGGCCGCGCCAAAGCCGGGAAACTTGCTGTGGATGTAACGGGCATAAGCAAAGCCGCGCCCGCGCAGCACGCCGTCTTCCGCCGGGGTCTGCATCGGTGCGGTGTGCGGCGTCCAGCCGGCGCGTTCTGCGGTGCTGCGCATCAGTTCACTGGCGCGTTCGTCATGGATATAGCGCAGCCGATACTCCAGCGGATCGACGCCGGCGGCGTGGGCCAGCTCATCGATATAAGATTCGTGGGCGAAGGTGTTCGGCAAGGCGGAAACGCCGCGCATCCAGGAGGCGCGCACGATCGGCGCCATGTCCTCGATGCTGACGCGCAGCGCCGGATACTCATAAGGTGGCACCGAGGTGCGGTCGCCCATTTCATAGGTCACCGGCAGCGGTTCGACCCGGCCGGTCAGCAGCAGCGCCAGCGTCGGCGCGCCATTGGAAGGATAATAGGTGCGAAAATCGTAGGCGACCGGGTGCCCGGCGGCGTCCAGCCCGCCGTCCACCTCCATCAGCTGCGCCGTGCCCTTCGGTTCCCACACATGTTCTTGTTCGCGGGTCAGCTGCACCCGCACCGGCCTGCCCACCGCGCGCGACAGCAGCGCCGCGTCGGCGCAGACGTCATCGGCGCAATTGCGGCCATAGCAACCGGCCGCCTCCATGCGAACGATCTCGATCTGCGCTTCCGGGTACTCCAGCAGCCAGGCCAGATCGGCGCGCAGCAAGTGCGGGTTCTGGCTGCCTGACCAGACCTGCAGGCGCTCCGGCCGGTAGTCCGCCAGCGCGCAGGAAGGGCCAATCGAGGCATGCAGCTGATACGGCCACAGGTAGCTGCGGGTGAAACGCCTGTCAGCCGCCGCCAGCGCCGCGTCCACGTCGCCGGTATCGTGCACCACCCGGGTCGAGTGCGGGTTGTCGCGCAGCGCCTGCGCCACGTCGGTCATCTGCTGCAAATTGCGGCGCCAGTCTTTCCAGCTGACCTGCAGCGCCTGCGCCGCCTTGACCGCCTGCTCTTCGCGCTCGGCGACAATGCCGATGAAATCGCCGATCACCACCAGTTTGACGATGCCGGGAATATGCGCGATCGAGGTTTCGTCCACCGCCAGCAGGCTGGTGCCGACAAATTCGCCGCTGTCGTACCCGGCATAGGGCGGCCGCACCACCCGGCCATGCAGCATGTTCGGCAGGCGCATATCGTGTACGTAGGTGGTTTCGCCGGTCGCCTTGGCCGGAATATCGACGCGCGCGGCGCTGGTACCCACCAGGCGATATTCCGCCTGCGGTTTCAGCGGCGCGTCGCCGGAAATCGGCAGTTCGACATGGTCGCCGGCCACCAGCTCGGCGTAGCTGAGCGCCTGCCCCTGCGGGCTGCGGATCACGCCCTCTTCCAGCGTCAGCTGTTCCACCGGCGCATCGAAGCGCTGCGCCGCTTGGCGCAACAGCCAACGGCGCGCCTCGGCGGCGGCGTTGCGCAGCGGCACGGCGGCGATCTGCAGCGTGGCGCTGGCGATGGTGGCGCCCTGATTCGGCGCGCGTTCGGTATCGCCCAACACCATTTGCACCTGATCCATGCGCAGGTACAGCTCTTCGGCGACGATCTGCCCGAGCGCGGTGCGCACGCCGGTGCCGAGATCGACATGGCCGTTAAAGGCATAGATTTCGCCGCTGCCGCACAGGGCGATAAACAGCCCCTGCTCTTTGGGCTTCAACACCGGCGTTTGCCCTTTGGGCACCAGCCCCGGCGGCGGTTGCACGCTGTCGACGATCAGCAGCACGCCGTCGCGCTGCAGCAAGTCGGCCTGGCTCGGCGATGGGACACGGGAATCAGTCATGGGCGTGGGCGTCCTCATCGCGGCAGAGAATGATGGCGCGCTGAACCGCACGCAGGATTTCGAGATGGGTGCCGCAGCGGCACAGGTTGCCGGACAGCGCCTGACGGATCTCCGCCTCGCTCGGGGCGGGATTGCGATCCAACAGGGCTTTGGTGGTCATGATCATGCCATTAAGGCAGTAGCCGCATTGCGCCGCCTGCTCTTCGATAAAGGCACGCTGCACCGGGTGCAGGCGCTGGCGATCGCCAAGGCCTTCCAGGGTCACGATCGCCCTGCCGGACACGCCGAACGCCGGGATCACGCAGGAGCGCGCCGCCACGCCGTCGATCAACACGGTACACGCACCGCATTCGCCCAGACCGCAGCCGTATTTCGGGCCGTTGAGCGCCAGATCGTTGCGCAGCACCAGCAAGAGCGGCGTATCCGCCATCACCTGCGCATGAAGCTGTTCGCCGTTCACCGACAGCATCAGCGGATGCTCCGTCAGCGTGGTTTTCGCGCCGTCCCTGGGCGATTGCACTTCAGATATCGCCATTGTTCGCGTCTCCGCCTGCACGTGATGATCTTATGGGCTGGCCTCTCGCCACCGACCACCAGGCAACCGACGTTGCGCGGGCGAATCAGCCGGTGGCAGGTTCTTCCAGCATTTTATTCAGCAGGAATATCAGCGCTATCCGTTCGGCCGGGTTCAGCGTACCGAACGTCAGTTCTGTGATTTTCGCCGCCTGCGGCACCGTTTCCGCCAGCAGCGCGCCGCCGGCGTCGGTGAGGCCGACCACCACCTTGCGCCGATCGATCGGATCCGGCGTTACCGTGATCAGATCGCGCGCCTTCAGCCGTTCGACGATGCCGCGGATGGTGGCCTGATCCACCGCCGTCACCTGCACCAGCTCGGTCAGCGAGCTCGGCCCCATATCGCGCACCGCGCACAGGGTGATGAACTGCACCGCCGTCAGCTGCGAATCGCCGACGTTTTGCTGGAAAATCGCCACGTGGCGCTGATAAACCTTGCGCAGCAGGTGCCCGACTTGCTCGGTAAAATGATAATTTTCGGGTTGGCCGCTCACGGCTGACGGGTATTCGGGGGGCGTCATTGCGTTACTCTCACCATCTATGGAATCCACGAGAATAGTACAAACCCCCGCCGTTGGCAGCAACGATTACGCCCGGCGCACGCGCGACGCCTCCGGCGCCACCACTTCACCGTCCGCCACCACCGTTTGCCCGTCGAGGCGAATGTCGCAGCGGCGCAGCGCGATATCCATATGGCAAGGCGTTTTGCGCGTGCCGCCCACTTCGGTGTTCGGCCCGGTGGAGAACAGGAAGTTGCCGTAGAACGCGCGCGCGTCCATGCACATACCGTCGTTCTTGTCGTGCAGGCCCATCGCCGTCCACTGGGCGCGCGGCTGCAGGCCCCAGCCGATGTGCGAGATGCCGTACACCTCCGGATCGTCGAAGTATTTCATATATTCGCGCAGGTATTCCGCCTCGAAGCCGCCGTGAATGCGGGTGACGAACCCTTTTTCGATCTCCAGCGTGATGCGTTCGCGCGCATAGCTTTTGAACGGCAGCAAAATATCGCCGACCTCCAGCACCAGCACCCCTTCCGCCTGCTCCTCATTTGGCCAGGTGAACAGGAAACCGCTCGGCCAGTGATCCCAGCGCCCCGGTTCATCGGCATAGCCGTACTCGGTCACCGTCGGGTATTGCCCCAGCGGCGCGCGGAAATCGCTGCCGGCGGCGGAGGTTACCTGCATCAGCTTCGCCTGCTCCAGCACGGCGGCGGCGGCCAGCACCCGCGCCTTGTCCTCCGCGTTGGGCAACATGCGCGCCAGCACCTCCGGCGGCTCCACCGCCAGCAGGATGCGGGTGCCGGTTTTCAGGATCTGTTCCTGCTCCGGCGAATGCAGCAGCATCATGGTATCGACGATCAGGTCGGCGGCCTCCAGCGCACGCTGCGCCGCCAGATTGCCGGTCAGCGCGGTATCGCCGCAATAGGCGGTCATGTCGTTGCCCATCGCTCGCGGATGGTTGAACGCCGGCAGTTCGACGGCATACACCTTGGCGCCCAGCCGCAGCGCCGCGTCGGTCGCGGCGCGCACCGTGCGCGCATCGGAATAATGGCTTTTCAAAATCGCCACGCTCTGCGAAGCATCGACCTTCGACAGCGTAAGCACCTGCTCGAACAGCTGTACCAACTGGGTTTCATTGACCGCCATGGCCTGTCTCCTGTCTCGTCAAGGGTGACCGACGCCCGCAAGGCGGCGGTTATTTTTCAAGCAATTTAAAGTGAACACACTCGTTTTATCTAAGTCAAAAAAGCAAAGGAAAGCAAGCTGCGAATATCCACCATAAGAAAGTCCTATTTCATCCCGCGTCAATCCTGTGATTAACATGAGTTTAACAGTAATACGCCGTCAATTAGCGTGAGTAAGATCTGATTTAACACTTTTGCAACTTTGCGTTATCTAGCGTGTGCACTATAAATCGATCGTCCAGCCATGCGTTGGACCTACGCTGAAAAAAGCCAACAGACAGGGGAAACATGATGAGCAAACAACCACGCATCGCCGTCGTCGGCGCCGGGCTGGGGGGCGCCGCTGCCGCCGGGCTGCTGCAAAAAGCCGGCTTTACCGTCGATCTGTATGAACAGAGCCCGGCGTTCTCACGCCTCGGCGCCGGCATTCACATGGGGCCGAACGTACTGAAGATTTTCCGCCGCCTCGGTATTGAGCAGCGGTTGGAGCAGATGGCGTCTCATCCCGATTTCTGGTTCAGCCGCGACGCCGAAAGCGGCGACTACCTGTCGCGCATCGAACTGGGCGCCTTCGCCCGCCGGGAGTACGGCGCCGCCTATGTGACGGTACACCGCGGCGATTTGCAGGCGTTGCAGCTCTCCGCGCTGCAGCCCGGCACCCTGCACTTCGGCAAATGCCTCAGCAAAATTGAAGATCGCGGTGACGAGGTGGTGCTGAACTTCGTCGACGGCACCTCGGCCCACGCCGACATCGTGATCGGCGCCGACGGCATCAATTCGCGCATTCGTGAGCACCTGCTGGGCGCTGAAGCGCCGACCTACAGCGGCTGGGTAGCCCACCGCGCGCTGATCCGCGGCGAGAAGCTGGCGAAATACAACCTGACGTTCGAAGACTGCGTGAAATGGTGGTCGGCGGATCGCCATCTGATGGTCTACTACACCACCCAACGGCGCGACGAGTATTACTACGTCAGCGGCGTGCCGCACCCGGCCTGGGATTTCCAGGGCAGCTTCATCGACAGCAGCCGTGAAGAGATGTTCGAGACCTTCGCCGGCTACCACCCGATCGTGCAGGCGCTGATCGAATCCAGCGAGCAGGTCACCAAATGGCCATTGCTGAACCGCAAACCGCTGCCGCTGTGGAGCGAAGGCCGTCTGGTGCTGCTCGGCGATGCCTGCCACCCGATGAAACCGCACATGGCGCAGGGCGCGGCGATGGCGATCGAAGACGCCGCCATGCTGACCCGCTGTCTGCAGGAAACCGGCCTCGGCGACTACCGCACCGCCTTCCAGCTGTATGAAGCCAACCGCAAGGAGCGCGCATCAAGGGTGCAGGCGGTGTCCAACGCCAACACCTTCCTGCGCACCCAGGAAGATCCGGCCTGGGTCTACGGCTATGACCTGTACGCGCAAGCGCTGAAATCGGAGAACGCCGCATGAGCACCTTCCTCTACGGCGCCCACGTTCACGCCAACGACATTCGCCAACATTACCTGCGCTACGGCGGCCACGGCCCGGCGCTGATCCTGGTCCCCGGCATCACCAGCCCGGCGATCACCTGGGGCTTCGTCGCCGAGCGACTGGGGGAAAAATACGACGTCTACGTGCTCGACGTGCGCGGCCGCGGTTTGTCGTCCAGCGGCCCGGAGTTGGCTTATGACGCAGAGACCTGCGCACAGGACGTCAACGCCTTCGCCGCCGCGCTGAACCTGGGCAGTTACGCCCTGCTCGGCCATTCGATGGGCGCCCGCTTCGCCCTGCGCGCCGCCGCTTTGCAGCCCGACGGCGTGCGACGGCTGGTGCTGGTCGATCCGCCGGTTTCCGGCCCCGGCCGCCGCGCCTATCCCGGCCAATGGCCGTGGTACGCCGACTCCATCCGGCAGTCGCTGCCGGGCATGAGCGCCGAGCAGATGCGCGCCTTTTGCCCAACCTGGAGCGAAGAACAGCGCCAGCTGCGCGCCGAGTGGCTGCACACCTGCTACGAGCCGGCGATCCAACGCGCCTACGACGATTTTCATCAGGTGGACAGCCACCGCGACTACCCGCAGCTGACCATGCCGACGCTGCTGATGGCCGCGGGCAAAGGCGGCGTCATTCAGCCCGAAGACCGGGCTGAGATCCGCGCGCTGCAGCCGGAGATCGCCATCGTCGAGGTCGAGAACGCCGGACACATGATCCCGTGGGACGATTTCGACGGCTTCTTCCGCGCCCTGGGCGATTTTCTGGATTAACTGAGGAACACCGACATGAGCAACCACTACCGCATCGGCCAGATCGTGCCCAGCTCCAACACCACGATGGAAACCGAGATCCCGGCGATGCTGGGCGCGCGCCAGCTGATACGCCCGGAGCGTTTCACCTTTCACTCCAGCCGCATGCGCATGAAACACGTCAATAAAGAAGAATTGGCGGCGATGGACGCCGAGTCCGATCGCTGCGCGCTGGAGCTGTCCGACGCGCGGGTCGACGTGCTCGGCTACGCCTGCCTGGTGGCCATCATGGCGATGGGGCTGGGTTACCACCGCGAATCGCAGGCCCGGCTGGCGCTGGTGACGAAAGACAATCAGGCCGCCGCGCCGGTCATCAGCAGCGCCGGCGCGCTGGTCAACGGCCTGAAGGTGATCGGCGCCAAACGCATCGCGCTGGTGGCGCCCTACATGAAACCGCTGACCCAGCTGGTGGTGGACTACATCCAGCACGAAGGCATCGAGGTCAAGGTGTGGCGCGCGCTGGAGATCCCGGACAACCTCGACGTCGGCAGGCACGATCCGGCCAGGCTGCCGGGGATCGTCGCCGAGATGGATTTACGCGAGGTCGATGCTATCGTGCTGTCCGCCTGCGTGCAGATGCCTTCGCTGCCGGCCGTCCCGACGGTGGAGGCCCAAACCGGCAAACCGGTGATCACCGCCGCCATCGCCACCACTTACGCGATGCTGACCGCGCTGGAGCTGGAGCCGATCGTTCCCGGCGCCGGCGCCCTGCTGTCCGGCGCTTATTGAGGAGGCAGAATGAACGACACCCTCAGCGACAACTATCGCGGCGTCTGGGGCCAGCGCATCGGCTTCGGCCGGCGCCCGGCGCTGCTGGCGATCGACTTTATGCAGGCCTACACCACCGAAGGCGCGCCGCTGTTCGCGCCGGGCGTGGTGAGCGCGGTCGAGGAAAGCCGCGAGCTGCTGGCCTGCGCGCGCCGAACGGGAATTCCGGTGATCCACACCCATATCCGCTATCATGCAGGCCATTTTGCCGATGGCGGCCTGTGGGTGAAGAAAGCGCCGGTGATGAAAGACATGGTGGCGGGCAACCCGCTGGCGGCGTTCTGCCCGCCGGTGGCGCCGCTGGCCGATGAGGTGGTGCTGAGCAAGCAATACGCCAGCGCCTTCTTCGGCACCGCGCTGGCGCCGCTGCTGGTGGCGCAAGGGATCGACACGCTGCTGATGATCGGCTGCTCCACCAGCGGCTGCATCCGCGCCAGCGCGGTGGATGCGGTGCAGCACGGCTTTCGCGCCATGGTGGTGCGCGAGTGCGTCGGCGATCGTCACCCCGGCCCGCACGAAGCCAACCTGTTCGACATCGACAGCAAATACGGCGATGTGGTGCACAAACGGGAGGCGCTCGACTACCTGAACCGGTTATGAGTCAACGATTCACCTGCAACGACAATAACGAAGGCGCAAACAGCGCCTCACGCGACCGCCCGAAACAGGGCGGCGCCCATGCAACGCAAACACAACAGGCGCCTCCTGCGGAGGCCAACACGCACCACCTGGAGACAACATCATGGCCATTGTCGACACCCCGCTGGCGGGGAAAGCGGACGCAGAATCGCTGCTGCTGTACCGCAAAATCACTTGGAAACTGATCCCGTTTCTTTGCCTGTGCTACCTGGCGGCCTACCTCGATCGCATCAACGTCGGGCTGGCCAAGCTGCAGATGGCCGACGCGCTGCAGCTGAGCGAAGCGGCCTTTGGTCTGGGCGCCGGGCTGTTCTTCGTCGGCTATATTCTGTTCGAGGTGCCGAGCAACCTGATCCTGCAGCGCGTCGGCGCCAAGATGTGGATCGCCCGCATCATGATCACCTGGGGGCTGCTGTCCACCGCCACCATGTTCGTCACCACGCCGACCCAGTTCTACGTCATTCGCTTTTTGCTCGGCGTGGCGGAGGCCGGTTTCCTGCCCGGCGTGCTCTTTTACCTGACGCTGTGGTTCCCGACCTATCGCCGCGGCCGCATCATCGCGCTGTTCATGATCGGCCTGCCGCTCTCCAGCGTGATCGGTGGGCCGCTCTCCGGCTGGATCATGGGCCATTTCGACATGCGCCACGGGCTGCACGGCTGGCAGTGGTTGTTTTTGCTGGAGGGCATTCCCAGCGTGCTGTTGGGCGTGCTGACCTTCTGGCTGTTGCCTAACACTTATCAGCAGGCCAAGTGGCTGACGCCCGAGGAAAAACAGCGCATCGCCGACGATTTGGCGCGTGACGACGCCGAGGCCGATCACGGCAAGCACAGCTTCCGCGACGGCTTCTTCAACCTGAAAGTGTGGATGCTCGGCGGCATCGACTTCGCTATTCTGCTCAGCGCCTACGCCATGGGCTTTTGGATGCCGACCTTCATCAAAACCGCCGGCGTCACCGACATCACCACCATCGGCTACCTGACGGCGATCCCCAGCGTCGCCGCCCTGCTCGGCATGCTGCTGATCGGCAGCAGTTCGGACCGGCTGCGCGAACGGCGCTGGCATATCATCGTGCCGTTTATCATCGGCGCGCTGGCGATGGCCGGCAGCACCTTCTTCACCCACAATGCGTTGGCCACGGTGCTGCTGTTTTCCATCGCCCAGGCGGCGATCATCGGCGCGGTGCCGGTGTTCTTCAGCCTGCCGGCCACCTTCCTGCGCGGCACGGCGGCGGCGACCGGCTTCGCGCTGGCCTGTTCGCTGGCCAACATCGCCGGGCTGGTTAGCAATTCGCTGATGGGGTTGGCGCTGGATCTGACCGGCAAGAGCGGCGGCGCGCTCTGGGCCTTCGCCGGCTGCCTGCTGCTCAGCTCGCTGCTGGTGGTGGCCCTGCCGGCCAAGGTGGTGAACCGCTGAGCGTTATAGGAATGGTTAACTACCACCCTATAATCAATCTTGAACCACCTCCTTAGGAGGTGGTGTTTATGCAGGGATAAAAATATAGCCCCTCTTTTGGGGCTATATTAAATCAAATATCATACGAATTATCATGTAATTTTAGGAAGTTTTACCTGCAAACCGGGGAGATATATACTAATAGGATTATCTTCAGCTCGACTTTGTTCTGACTCGTTGTAATATCTTATATGTTCTAGCAGTTCTTTTTTTGCTGATTCTATTTTATCTATAACATTATAAATATCGGTCACATCAATGACGATAGTCCTTCCCTGTGCTACATCGAAAGGTATTTTGTCCCCTTTCCTTATTATTTGTATGGTTGGCAATTTAGTCATATGCCTAACACCTAGCTCATAGAACGCATTCGGATTGCCAAATGAAAGATCTGCAACACAAAATCGACTCGATATAATATATTCAAATATCTGCTGAGAAATTAGACCAGACTTGCTTATTTGATCTGCTCTTACAACCTCAACACCAATGCTTTTAAATACAGGCTCAACTAAGTGTTTCAAAAACATATCAGAGTGTTTTCTTTCCACAGCACCTTCATCGCCAATTGGCGTAATATAAAAACATATGTTATCGCCTTCTAAAGATACGGGATTGGTTGAATTGTTACTTCTTGTGCTATCAGGCTCATAAGCTAGTTCTTCAACTGCAACCTCTTTGTTATCATCGGGTTCATACGGCTTTTTGTTAATACCCTCCAGCCTAATGGTTTTCCTCCCATTACTATGAGTCATAAGTATATTAGCAAATTCCGCATTGCTTAATATAATATTCTTTGCTTCTTGCGTTCTATTTCTAGGGATATTAAATCGCGTTTCCAATATATTATTAAAGTAAACATCATCTGGAACAGGCTTTCCATCATAATCAGAATAAAATTTACTTAGTATTGTCGGAATGGTAACCGCTTTTAATATTGCTTCTTTTTTCTCCTCAGGATCAGTCGGAGATATGATTTTTCTACCTGTTTCTGTAAGCCTGAACTTTTCACCATCTTTTATTATAATTTCATAAGCTTGAGCTGACCAAATAAGATATTTTGTTTTATTACTCTTGCCACCCAAACCTATGGCGCTTGCAATTTCATCTATGCTTGCAGCGCTACCAGCATAAATTTCATGAATTGGCCTAATAACACTAATACTCTCTTCCAAACTTTTTCTTGGCAAGTCACTTCCACTGATCTTTTTCGATACCGTTCTGCTTTTCTTTTCCTTCTCATCTTGTTCTAATTCGAGGTTATCTCCACTCTCAGGCTGAGCATAAATTAAATCAGTATCTTTTTCCGACATTTCATCCCCCAGAAAATGTGATGCATGACGCAATCATTATAACAAAAAAACAACCACCTTTGTTTTAACAAAATAAATATTTAAAAGCTATCATAGAGAACGCCTAATGCATTCTCTATGATTATTCATTAGATCAATTACTCGTCCTTCAGCCCGCGGTTGATCAGCATCGGCTCGATGCTCGGCTCTTTGCCGCGCCAGTCGATGTACAGCTTCTCCAGATCCTGGCTGTTGCCGCGCGACAGGATCATGTCGCGGAAGCGCTGGCCGTTTTCGGCGGTCAGGCCACCGTGTTCGGTGAACCACTGGAAGGCGTCGTCCGCCAGCATTTCCGTCCACAGATAGGCATAGTAGCCCGCGGCGTAGCCGTTACCCCAGATGTGCTGGAAGTAGCTGGAACGGTAACGCGGCGGCACGTAGCTGAGATCCACCTTGTCTTTTTGCAGCGACTCGGCCTCGAACTTGTCCACATCCTGCTGCGGCTGATCGGCGGTCAGCATGTGCCAGTGCATATCCAGCAGCGCGGCGGACAGCAGCTCGGTCATGCTGTAGCCCTTGTTGAACTTGTCGGCCTTCTTGATCTTGTCGACCAGTTCCTGCGGCATCGCCTCGCCGGTCTGGTAGTGCTTGGCGAAGTGGCTGAACACTTTCGGATCGCTGACCCAGTGCTCGTTGAACTGCGACGGGAACTCGACAAAGTCGCGCGCGGTGTTGGTACCTGACAGGCTCGGGTATTCCTGATCGGCGAACATGCCGTGCAGCGCGTGGCCGAACTCGTGGAACATCGTGATCACGTCGTCATACGACAGCAGCGCCGGCTGCCCCGGCGCCGGTTTGGTGAAGTTGGCGACGTTGTAGATCACCGGCTTGGTGCCATTGAGCTTCGACTGATCGACGAAGTTGCTCATCCAGGCGCCGCCGCCCTTGTTGTCGCGCTTGAAGTAGTCGGTATAGAACAGCGCCAGCGATTTGCCGTCCTTGTCGAACACTTCATACACCTTAACGTCCGGCTGGTAGACCGGAATGTCCTTGCGCTCTTTGAAGCTGATGCCGTACAGCAGGTTGGCGGCGTAGAACACGCCGTTGTTCAGCACGTTGTTCAGCTCGAAGTAAGGTTTGATCTGCGACTCGTCCAGATCGTACTTGGCCTTGCGCACCTGTTCGGCGTAGAACTGCCAGTCCCAGGCCTGCACCTTGAAGTCGCCTTTCTGCTGGTCGATCACCGCCTGAATATCTTTGGCTTCACGTTCGGCGCGCGCGGTGGCCGCCGGCACGATGTTGCGCATAAAGCTCAGCGCGGCATCCGGTGTCTTGGCCATCTGGTTTTGCAGTTTCCAGGCGGCGTAGTTCGGGTAGCCCAGCAGCTTGGCCTGCTCGGCGCGCACCTTGGCCAGTCGGGAAATGGTCTGGCGGGTATCGTTGCCGTCGCCCTTCTCCGCCCGCGTCCAGGAGGCGTCGAACAGCGCTTTGCGGGTATCGCGATCTTTCAGGCTCTGCAGCAGCGGCTGCTGGGTGGTGTTCTGCAGCACCAACAGCCACTGTTTCTCCAGCTTGCGCTCGGCGGCCGCCTGCGCTGCCGCCGCCAGCTCACCTTCGGACAGACCGTCCAGCTTCGCCTGGTCGGTTATCGCCAGCGCGCCGTTTTTGCTCGCCGCCAGCAGTTTGTTGGTGAACTGGGTGCTCAGCGTCGCCGCTTCCTGGTTCAGCGTTTTCAGCTTGGCCTTGTCGGCGTCCGACAGGTTGGCGCCCGCCAGCTCGAAGTTCTTATAGGTGACTTCCACCAGCCGACGCGACTCCGGATCCAGCTTCAGCGCATCGCGATCTTGATAGATGGCCTTGATGCGCGCGAACAGCTTGCCGTTGAGCATGATGTCGTCGTTCAGCGCCGCCAGCTTCGGCGAGGTTTCTTCATCCAGCTTCTGCAGCGCATCGCTGGTATTGGCCGAGGTCATTGCGCCGAACACGTTCATCACCCGCGTCAGCAGCGAACCGGCCTGCTCCAGCGCCACGAAGGTATTCTTAAAGTTAGGCTTGGCCGGGTTGTTGGCGATCTTCTCCACCTCTTCCCGCTTTTGCTTGATGCCCGCTTCGATCGCCGGCGCGTAGTCGCTTTCCTTGATCAGGTTGAACGGCGGCGCCTGGAACGGCAGACGGCTTTGATAGAAGAACGGATTTTGGGTCTTTTGCTTGTCGTGCTGATTGGCTTCACCGGTCACGGTAGCCTCCTTCGCCTGGCCGCTGGGCAGCGCGCTATGGTCGGCGTGAGGTTGGGTTTCTGCTGCCTGTGCTTGCGAGCCGAGCGCCATGCCGATCGCCAGCACCAATGTGGATAAACGCATCAAATCGAAACTCCTCCATGTTCACGGAATAAGGTCTCGGGGAATGGCTCCCTCTGAGTCACCTCCTAGCTTAGGCGCAGTTGGCAGTTTGAGCAAAAACAAGTGATTAGAAGTGAGCCGCCTCGCCGATCTGCTGTATCAGAAAGGTCAGCAGCGCGCGCGTTTTGGCCGGCAGATAGCGGCGGCCGGGATAAACGGCATACAGCTGCAGCGGCGCCGGCGGCAAGGCCAGCGGTATCTCAACCAAACGTCCGTCGGCCAGAAACGGCCGGCAGCCGAGCTCGGAGAGCATGGCGAACCCCACGCCGGCCAAGGCCGCCTTCAGCGCCATCTCCCCGCTATTGACGCGATAGCGCGCATTGACCGGGACGGTAACGAACTTGCCGTCCGGGCGGACGAATTGCCACGGCATGCCCTTCAGCGCATCCACCGTACTGATACAGGGCAATTGCGTGAATTGCTCAATCTCCGACGTCGGCGGCCACTGCGCCACCAGCGCCGGCGCAGCCACCACGATGCAGGGAAAGGTCGCCAGCGGCTGCGCGACATAGTCGCTGTCGTCCAACAGGCCCCGGCTGACCATGACCGCCAGATCGACATCGTCAAGCAGCGACGCCATGCCCGCCAGATTGGTGACGCAGCTGATTTCGATCTGCGGATGCTGCAGGGCGAAGGCCGCCAACGGATCGCCCAACAGATATGGCCCCACTTCATTCGGCACGCACAGGCGCAGCGGCCCCCGCAGCTGTTGCTGCCGTTCGCTGAGCGTTTGCGCGGTGTGATCGAGCGACGCCAGCAACGGCTGAGCCCGCTCATGCAACAGTTGGCCGTTCGGCGTCAGCCGCATTGAGCGGGTGCTGCGCTCGATTAAGCGCTGGTCGAGCTGGCGCTCCAGCTGCGAGATAGCACGGCTGACGTTGGAGGTCGGCATCGCCAGCGCCCGAGCGGCCCCGACGAAGCTGCCTTGCTCCACCACCGCCACGAAAATGCGTAACAGGTTTAAATCCAATTTGGCGCGCATGATTATCCCACATTTGATAACAAACCATGCCATTTCTACCACCTAATCCCGCGCAACGCCACGCGCTACACTGCCGGCCTGATTCTGCAACCGATGGATGCTTATGACACCCACGAGAAAGCTGACGGCGATAGCGCTGGTCATCGCCTTTATTCAATTCACCAATGCCCTGGAATACATGGTGTTCAACCCGATATTTCTCTATATGGCCGCCGACTTTTCCGTGCCCGTCAGCTACGCCGGTTATGTCAGCGCGGCCTATACGCTGGCAGCGGTGATTTCCGGCATCGGCGCGTTCTATTGGATCGGCGGCGTTGAAAAGCGGCGTTTTCTGCTGCTCAACGTCGCGCTGCTGGGGGTGACGACCTTACTGATCGCCGCAACCCAGCAGTTTTATTGGCTGTTGGCGCTGCGGCTGCTGGCCGGTCTGCTGGGCGGCACCACGATGGGCGTGGGGATCGGACTGCTGCTCAACGCCGCGCCGGCCGCGCTGCACGGCCGAATGTTGGCGACGGTGATCGCGTCTTTTTCGCTGGTGAGCATCGTCGGCATGCCGGGCATGCTGTACCTGTGCGAGGTGGCAAGCTGGCGCGCCGCGCTGGTGACTATCGGCGGGCTGTGTCTGCTGGCGGCGGTGTTGGTGGCGCTGTTCGTTCCCAGGGATGCGCCGCAGCCACAGGCTGCCGCGCCCGTCACGCTCGATCGCCGGCTGTTGCTGTTCGCCTCCGCCGCCGGTCTGACGCAGTTCAGCCCGATGCTGCTGATCCCGGTGCTGGCGCCGCTGCTCACCCAGCGGTTACAGGTGGCAGACGCGCATTTGTCCTGGCTGTTTCTCATCGGCGGCGTGGCCGGCTATCTGGCGACCGTGCTGGCGGGCCGCTGGCTGCAACGCTTTGGCGCCGTGACGCTGACGGTGAACGCCACACTGTTGCTGCTGGGCAGCCTGTGGCTGGCGGCGCGCGGTGGCGATCGCGCTGAACTGTTTATGGTGACGTTTCTCGCGGCGGCCTACGCGCGGCTGGTGGCGATCTCTTCCCTGAGCATGCGCTGGCCGGACAATCGGCAACGCGCCGCCTTCGGCACGCTGCAAACCGCCCTGATACACCTGAGCGCCACGGTGGCCTTCTTGCTCTCCTCCGCGCTGCTGAGCGGCGGCCTCACCCCGCGCAGTTTGCAACGCCTGCTGTGGTTATGCGCACTGAGCGCCGTCGCCGTCGCGCCGCTCAGCGTTTGGCTGCAGGCGCGGCTGCGTCAGCGCGACGCCCGATAAACCACCTTACCGTCCACATAGGTGCGATAAATGTTGCGATCGTCCCCCAGGGTCATCAGCACAAACCCTTGCTCCATCAGCGTGGCGCTGTTGGCGTGACGCAGCTGCTGCAGCGGCGTGACCGCCGGATCGAGCACCACGAAATCCGCCTCTTTGCCGACGTTGAAGTTGCCGATTTTGTCGTCCAGCGCCAGCGCGCGGGCGCCGCCCAGGGTGGCATGATAGAACGCTTCTACGGCGGAGAGCCGGTAATGCTGCAGCTGGCCGACCTTGTACGCCTCGCCTAACGTGCGCAGCATATTGAAGGTAGTGCCGGCCCCCACGTCGGTGCCGATACCGAGCTTCACCCGCTTGCGCCAGGCCTGCTGCAGGTCAAACAACCCGCTGCCGAGAAACAGGTTGGAGGTGGGACAAAAGGCGATCGCCGAGCGGGTATCGCACAGGCAATCCCACTCCTGCTCCTCCAGATGCAGGCAATGGGCGAATACGCTTTTATCGCCGGTCATGCCGTAGCGGTGGTAAACATCCAGATAGCTGCGGTGTTGCGGGAACAGCGCTTTTACCCAGGCCACTTCCTGCGGGTTCTCGCTCAGGTGCGTCTGCAGCCAAACGTCGGGATATTCTTCGCGCAGCCGCTGCACCTGCGCCAGCAGCGCCGGCGTACTGGTGGGCGCAAAGCGCGGCGTAATGGCGTAACCGAGGCGGCCTTTGCCGTGCCAGCGTTCGATCAGTTCGCGCGTCTGGCGATAACTCTGCTCCGGCGTTTCCAGCAGCGCCTCCGGCGCATGGCGATCCATCATGACCTTGCCGGCGATCAGGCGCATGTTCAGCGCTGCCGCCTGGCTGAACAGCGCATCGACCGACTGTGGATGCACGGTGCCGAACACCAGCGCGGTGGTAGTGCCGTTACTCAGCAACTGCTGCAGAAAGAAAGCCGACATCGCGTCGGTGTGCTGCTCACAGTCGTAACGGCTTTCGGTCGGGAAGGTGTAATTGTTTAACCAGTCCAGCAGTTGATCGCCATAGGCGCCAATCATTTCGGTTTGCGGATAATGGATATGGGTATCGATAAAACCCGGCACGATCAGCTTGTCGCGATACTCCGTGACCGCGAAGCCCGGCGGCAGCAGCGCCTCGCCCTGCCGCCAGCTGCCGAACCAGACGATGACGCCGTCGTTCAGCAGCAGCAAACCGTCGGGAACATGCCGCAGGCGTTCTTCGAGCTGTTGCGGCGCCTCCACACAGGCTGCGATATCAAAAAAATTGCCACGAATAGCCGTGGTGAATTGCAGTGCCATTATTTTCTTCCTTGTGACGACCGACCAAGCTCACCCGCGAAATAACCTGCGCCGATGAAACAAGGCCCTTTTTACCCAAACGCAAAGACCGGATTAAGCATAGCAAGCCGTGTGCCAACAGGCGGCGATAAAATACATTTTTAAATAAAAACAATTGATTGGTAATTAACCTAAAAGCATAGACCGGCGAAAGAGAATAAGACCCACGCTCAGTCTTCGACGGCAGATAAATAGCAACCGTTTGCTTGCCGAAATAACACCGCGCCGCTGCACCTTTAATGGGCAAACGACGCTCTTTACGACCGTCCGCTTTATTTCAACGCCGCGTCCGGGGGCGGAACCCCAGCCTGGAGGCAACGGTCAAACTTGAAACGATAACTATTCTCAATTATCATCCGCGCATCTTTTTGACCAGCAATGCGAAAACCATGTCCGCCACCGCCTCTGCCCCGCACGCCGCGCTGTCGCGCCTTTACGCCACCCACCACGCCTGGTTGCAGGGATGGTTGCGTCGGCGGCTGGGCTGCGCTTTCGACGCGGACGATGTGGCGCAGGACACCTTTATGCGCCTGCTGAAAAGCGACGCCGCGGCGACCCTGCGCGAGCCGAAAGATTTTCTGGTCACCGTCGCCAAGCGGGTGATGGTCGATCTGTTCCGCCGCAGAACGCTGGAGCGCGCCTATCTTGAGATGCTGGCGCTGATCCCGGAAGGCTACGCCCCGTCGCCGGAGCAGCGCCAGAGCCTGCTGGAAAGCCTGCAGCAGATCGACGCCATGCTCGACGGCCTGGGGCCGAAGGTAAAGCAGGCCTTTCTGTTGTCGCAGCTCGAAGGCCTGGGCTATGCGGACATCGCCGCGCGCCTCGGCGTGTCGGTCAGTTCGGTTAAAAAATACATGGCCAAAGCCACCGAGCATTGCCTGCTGTTCATCCTCGAAAACGACGTTTATTCATGAGCAACGCCATCACCCCCGAGCAGCGCCAGGCGCTGAAAATGGCCGCACACTGGTATGCCCTGCTGTGCGACGAGCACGTCACCGAACGCCAGCGCCAACAGTGGCAAGCCTGGCACCAGCAGCATGACGATCACCGCTGGGCCTGGCAGCGCGTCGAAGCATTGCAGAGCCAGCTGCAGGGCGTGCCGGGCAAATTCAGCTATCGCACGCTCGATCGCGCCGGCCGTCAATCGGCGATCGATCGCCGCACCCTACTGAAAAGCCTGCTGCTGTTGCTCGGCGTGGGCGGCGGCGGCTTCTTCTACCGGTCGCCGCTCGGCCAAGAGCTGCGCGCCGACTACCGCACCGCCACCGGCGAAATCAAACCCATTGTGTTAAGCGACGGCACCCAGCTGGTGCTGAACACCGCCAGCGCGGTGGACGTGCATTACGACGATCGCCAACGGCTGATCCGCTTGCACGCCGGGGAAATCAGCCTGGTTACCGGACGCGATGCCCGGCCGCTGTGGGTGCAGAGCCCGCAAGGGGCGATGCGCGCGCTCGGCACCCGTTTTTTGGTGCGCGAGAGCGGCGGCGAAACGCACCTGACGGTGCTGGAGCATGCAGTCGAAGCGCAGCTGGCGCAAGACGCGCAACAAAAGCGCCGGGTGAACGCCGGCGAACAGATAAGCTTCAGCGCGGCGGCCTTCAGCGATAAGCAACCGGCTACGGCGGAAGACGGCTGGCTACACGGGGTGCTGAGCGTCAGCCAGTGGCGGCTGGACCGGGTGATCGCCGAACTGGCGCGCTATCGGCGCGGCCACCTGAGCTGCGATCCGGCCGTTGCCGGCCTGCGCGTCAGCGGCAGTTTCCCGCTCAACGATACCGATCGCGCCCTCGCCCTGCTCAGCCAGACGCTGCCGGTACGCCTGCAAAGCTTTACCCGCTATTGGTTGCAAATCGTCCCCGCCTGAATTTTTTAAATGAAAATGATAAAAAATCGCATTCTTGATTGTCCCTTTTGCTTTGCTCATCCGACTCCCAGGAAAACACTGCAGCAATAAATAAAAAATGATTCAGGAGAAGGTATGAACAACGCTTGGGGAAAGGTCGCTCCGGCTTCGCTTTGGGGAAAACGTGCCACGCCGCTGGCCGTGGCCATTGGCCTGGTCTTCGCTGCACCGCAGATGGCGAGCGCCGCCAGTGCCGCTGCCGCCTATCACATTCCGGCCGGTGAGCTGGACGGCGCGCTGAACGCTTTCGCCGCGCGCGCCGGCATCGCGCTCTCGGTAGACGGCGCGCTGACCGCCGGTAAACGTTCGCCGGGCCTGAGCGGCAGCTACGGCGTCGATGACGGCCTGAACGCCCTGCTGGCTGGCAGCGGCCTGCAGGCTAAAGCGCTCGGCAACAACGGCTACACGCTGGCCAAACTGCCGCAGTCGCAGAAAGAAGAGGACATCACCGTGGTCGGCGACTGGCTGGCGGAAGGCCGTCAGGCAGACGTGTTCGAACACCCCGGCGCGCGCGACGTCGTGCGCCGCGAAGACTTCGTTAAAACCGGCACCACCACCGTGCGTGAAGCGTTGAACCGCGTGCCGGGCGTAGTGGCGCCGGAGAACAACGGCACCGGCAGCCACGATATGGCGCTGAACTTCGGCATACGCGGCCTCAACCCGCGCCTCGCCAGCCGCTCTACCGTGCTGATGGACGGCATTCCGGTGCCCTTCGCCCCTTACGGCCAGCCGCAGCTGTCGCTGGCGCCGGTCTCGCTCGGCAATATGGATGCGATTGACGTGGTGCGCGGCGGCGGCGCGGTGCGCTATGGGCCGCAGAGCGTCGGCGGTGTCGTCAACTTCGTTACCCGCGCCATCCCGAAAACCTTCGGCCTGGAGGCCGGCATGCAGGGGCAGCTCAGCCCGACCTCGCGCCAGGATCACCCCAAAGGCACCGGCAACCTGATGATCGGCGGCACCGCCGACAACGGCTTCGGTGCGGCGCTGCTTTACTCCGGCACCCGCGGCAGCGACTGGCGCGAGCACAGCGCGACCAAGATAGACGACGTGATGCTGAAAAGCCGCTACGCCCCGAACGAGGTGCACACCTTCAACAGCCTGCTGCAATACTATGAAGGCGAAGCGAACATGCCGGGCGGCCTGAGCCGGGCGGACTACAACGCCAACCCGTTCCAGTCTACACGCCCGTACGACAAGTTCTGGGGCCGCCGCCAGTTGGCGAACTTCGGCTACCAATATCAGCCTGATCAGCAGCATAAGTTCGACGTGCAGAGCTTCTACACCTACACCCTGCGCAGCGGCTATCTGGATCAGGGCAAGAACCTGACGCTGTCGCCGCGCGAATACTGGGTGCGCGGCGTAGAACCGCGCTACAGCCAAAGTTTCCGCTGGGGAGATTCTGCCCATGAGGTCGGCGTCGGCTACCGTTACGTCAGTGAATCCACCCATGAGCTGCGCTACACCAGCAAGGCCAGCACCGGCAGGCTGCCGTCCACCGCCAGCCCGTACGATCGCGACACCCAGTCCGGCACCGAGGCGCACGCCTTCTATCTCGACGATCGCATCGACATCGGCGACTGGACCATCACGCCGGGCATGCGCTACGAGTACATCAAGTCGTATCAGAACAACTACATCAAGAACAACCGCCTCGACGTCAGCTATAACGCGCCGCTGCCGGCGTTGAACGTGATGTATCACCTGAACGAATACTGGAACCTGTACGCCAACACTGAAGGCTCCTTCGGCACCGTGCAATACAGCCAGATGGGCAAGGCAGTCGACAGCGGCAAGATTGAACCGGAGAAGGCGCGCACCTGGGAACTGGGCACCCGCTACGCCGGCGATGCGCTGACCGGCGAGATCGGGCTGTTCCTGATCAACTTCAACAACCAGTACGATTCTAACCAGGTGACCGACAGCGTGACCGCGCGCGGCAAAACCCGCCACGCCGGGCTGGAAGGCAGCCTGCGTTACGATCTGTCGCAGCTGACGCCGAAACTGGACGACCTGACCGCCTACGCCAGCTACGCCTACGTCAACGCCACCATCCGCGAAGACGGCGGCTACAAGGGCAACCAGGTGCCGTTCTCGCCGAAGCATAAAGGCACCCTGGGGCTGGACTACACGCCGGGCAACTGGGCGTTTAACCTTAACGGCGAGTTCCAATCCAACCAGTTCGCCGACAACGCCAACACCGTGGCGGAAAGCGCCGACGGCAGCACCGGCCGCATTCCCGGCTATATGCTGTGGGGCGTGCGCGCCGCCTATGATTTCGGCCCGGAAATGGCCGGCCTGAATCTGGGCGTCGGCGTGAAAAACCTGTTCAACCACGAGTATTTCACCCGCGCCTATGACGACAACAACAAAGGTCTGTACATCGGCCAGCCGCGCACGATCTATCTGCAAGGTTCGGTGAAGTTCTGATCCTCAACGGCGGGCGCGGTTAACCGTGCCCGCCGCCTTTCCCGTCGACGTGACGACGTCACATAAAACCGTTCCTCCGCGTCGCCGCAGCGGCGAAAAATAAGTCGCTTCTGACGCCAATACGCGTAATATCGACGATCCGCCCCGATTTATGTGCGCGGATTTTTTGCCGTTATGGCCTGAAAAGCGAGGAAATAAAATGAATCACAATGACCTTTCTCAGTGCCGCGTTGACACCGACCGTTTGTTGATTGCCCCCTTTACCGCAGCAGACGCCGACGATGTTTACCAGGCGATCACCCCCACGCTGACGCGCTTTATGACCTTTGAGCCGGAGGCGTCGCCGGAAGATTTCGCCAACGTTTGGCAAAGCTGGCTGCCGCTGATGCGCGAAGGCGAAGAAGTGATCTTCGTCGCCCGCCGGCGCGAAGACCGGCAGTTCGTCGGCGTCGGCGGCGCGCACAACCTGCGCAGCCCCACCCCGGAGCTGGGCATCTGGGTGAAAGAGAGCCTGCATGGCCAGGGCTACGGCCGCGAAATCGTGCAGGGCATCGCGCGCTGGGCCAGCGAGCGCTTTCAGCCGCCGCACTTTCTCTACCCGGTGGCCGAGCAGAATACCGCCAGCCGCCGCCTCGTCGAGTCGCTGGGCGGCGTGCTGGCCGGCAAACGTGAAAACATCAAGTATGACGCCGTGGTCTACCACCTGCCGCCTCAGCGCTAATCAGCATCGGGCCGCTGGCCCGGTGTGACCTTTTTTCCTTTCCGCCGTGATAACCGCTGCCACTGCCTGCGGGTTTGTGCTAATGATAGAAGCATGTAGGGTAAAAACAGTTGAGGAACAGCAACATGATTATATTTGTTACCGGCGCCACCTCCGGTTTCGGCGAGGCGATCGCACGCCGTTTTATCCGTGAAGGCCACCAGGTGATCGCCGCCGGGCGCCGCCTTGAGCGTCTTGAAGCGCTGCAGGAAGAATTGGGGGAAGCGTTGCACATCGTGCGGCTCGACGTGCGCAACCGCGCCGCCATTCAGCAGGTGATAGAAGCGCTGCCGGCCGAGCTGCGCCAGATCGACGTGCTGGTGAACAACGCCGGGCTGGCGCTGGGGCTGGAGCCGGCGCACAAGGCCAACGCCGATGACTGGGAAACCATGATCGACACCAACGCCAAAGGGCTGGTGAACATGACCCGCGCGCTGCTGCCCGCCATGGTCGAGCGCAACGTCGGCCACGTGATCAACATCGGTTCCACCGCCGCCAACTGGCCCTATGCCGGCGGCAACGTGTACGGCGCCACCAAGGCGTTCGTCAAGCAGTTCAGCCTGGGCCTGCGCGCCGATCTGCACGGCACGCGCATCCGCGTGACCGATATCGAGCCGGGCCTGGTGGGCGGCACCGAATTCTCCAACGTGCGCTTCAAGGGCGATGACGGCAAGGTCAATAAAACCTACGAAGGCGCCGATGCGCTGACGCCGGAAGACATCGCCGAGTCGGTATTCTGGGTCGCCACGTTGCCGGCGCGCGTCAACATCAACACGCTGGAAATGATGCCGGTCAGCCAGTCCTTCGCCGGGCTGAACATCCACCGCGGCGCCTGAGCCCTGTCGGCGGGAGGCGACTCCCGCCGTGTTTCCTCAGGCCGCGCGCCAGCCGGAAACGATAATCAGCATGCCCGCCAGCGCCACCCCGGCGCCGACCCAATCCAGCGCAGACAGCTTCACGCCGTCCACCACTCGCAGCCACAGCAGCGCCGTCGCCACATACACGCCGCCATAGGCCGCGTAGACCCGCCCGCTGGCCGCAGGATGCAGCGTCAACAGCCAGACGAACAGCATCAGGCTCAAGGCCGCCGGCAGCAGCAGCCAGGCGCTGCCCTGCTTCTTGAGCCACAGGTAAGGCAGGAAACAGCCGATAATTTCAGCGAGGGCGGTGGCGAAAAACAACAGCGTAGTTTTTAACATCGGTCGCAGTTTTCTCTCGATAAAGTAAACGAATCGGCGCTTGGCTGGTGAATTCCAGGAGCGCGGTGGTATATTTGTCACCACGCCTGCGGGCGAGGTAACGCCAGTGCCGCCTTCATCAGGCGCACTCACTCATAAGGATGAAACGATGAAAACATTTTCGACCCAACGACTGCTGCGCGGGATGCTGCCGGTCGCCATGCTGGCCGTAATGGGCGCCTGGCAGGCGCCGGCGCTGGCTGCCACCTGCACTCAGGGCAGTACCTGCGTCACCGTCGATGGCAAAGGCAGCGGCGCGATGAGCACCGAAGAAGCGCGCCAGAGCAAAGAGCAGTGGAATGATACCAAATCCCTGCGCCACAAGGTTAACACCCGCGTCGAGAAAGAATTCGACAAGATCGATCGCGCGGCGGATGACGAAGATCGCTGCAACGACAGCAACAACGTCAACGCCTACTGGGAGCCGGACACCCGTAAATGTCTGGATCGCCAGACCGGGCGTCGGATTAATCCTTAATCCGCCTGCGGCGGGCGGGCAAGCGTGAAACCCGGCCGCCGTTGCTGCTATCCTGTTACAGGAAGTCCATTGTCTAAAAGGATGACGTGATGAAAAAAACGCTGATATTAACCGCTGTGTTGCTGGCCGGCGCGCCGATAGCGGCCCTGGCCTCCTGCGAAAGCGTGAAAGCGGACATTTCGCAAAAAATCGTCAATAACGGCGTACCGGAGTCCGGCTTCAAACTGGAGATCGTGCCAAACGATCAGGCCGATCAAGCGGGCGGCCAGGTGGTCGGCCACTGCGAAAACGACACCCAGAAGATCGTCTACACCCGCCTGAACAACGGCGACGATCGCGGTGATGCGGCGCAGACCGGCACCAGCCAGGATACCTCCAACACGCAGTAAGCCGCACCGACTACCAGGGCGCTCTGCAGCAGCGCCCGCTCCTTCTCTTCCTTACGCCTGTTCCGCCTCTTCCTCTTCGCCCTGCGGCCGACAACGCGCCGGGATCAGCATCGCCGCCGCCAGCGCCAGCAACGACACCAGCGCCGAAACCAGAAACACCCAATGCAGCGAAGCCGCCACTTGCTGGGTCAGCTGCGCCAACGCCTCGCTCGCCATGCTCTGGCGCACCGCCGGTTCCATCAGCCGCTGCACAGGATCGTCAATCTCCGGCAACCGCCACTGCAGGTTGAGATTCAGCGTCGCGCCCAAAATCGCGGTGCCGATGGCCGAGCCCACCATGCGGGTAAACACCGTACAGGCGGTGGCGATGCCGCGAATGCTGTAATGTGCCGCGTTCTGCACCGAAACCAGAAACGTGGTATTGCACAGCCCCATGCCGGCGCCGACCATAAACGCCGCCACCCGGCCCCACAGCAAGCCGCCCTCCGGCTGCAGCAGCAGCAAGATCAGACCGCCCGCCACCAACAACAGCGCGCCCAGCAGCGCCGTGGCGCGGTACGAGGTCATCAGCATCAAGCGGCCGCTCAGCGTGCTGGCCAGCGGCCACCCGATCGACATCAGGGCCAGCGTGGTGCCCGCCTCCAGCGGCGAGCCCCCCATCACGCCCTGAATGAAGGTCGGCAGAAAGGCGCTGATGCCCATCATCGCCGCGCCGATCACCAACCCGCCGATGTTGCCGGCGACGATCACCCGGCTTTGCCACAGCGCCAACGGGAACAGCGGTTCGACCGCGCGCCGCTCCTGGCGGACAAGCAGCGCCAGCGCCGCCGCCGCCAGCGCAAACAGCGGCACCACCCACCAGCCCAGGCTTTCCATCTGCAACAGCGCCAACAGCAGCGCCGAAACGAACAGCGTCAGCCAGGCGGTACCGGCCAGATCCAGCGCGTGCTGGCGCAATGGCTGATGCGCCGGCAGATAGCGCCAGAGGAAGAACATCGCCAACAGGCCGATCGGCAGGTTGACCCAGAACACCAACGCCCACGGCAAATGCTGCACGATAAACGCCCCCAACAGCGGGCCGATGATCGCCGACACGCCCCACACGCTCGACAGGTATCCCATCACCTTCGGCCGTTCGGTGGCGCTGTAGATATCGCCGATGATGGTGGAGGCGATCGGCATGATGGCGCCGGCGCCCAGCCCCTGCAGCAGACGAAAGCCGATCAGCCAATACATGTCGGGGGCGAAACCGCACAGTACCGATCCCAACAGGAACAGCGTGGCGCCGAAGAAGAACACCCGTTTGCGGCCGTAGAGATCCGCCAGTCGCCCGTAGATGGGAATGGTGATCGCCTGCGACAGCAAATAGACCGCGAACACCCAGCCCAGCAGCGAGAAACCGCCGAGATCGCCGATGATGGTCGGCATGGCGGTGGCGACGATGGTGGCTTCGATCGCCGACATGAACATCGCCAGCATGCAGGCGATCAGAATCAGCGGGCGGTGAGCGATGGGTGCGGGTGAAACGTTATTTGTCATGGCGTTATGCAGGTTTCCTGGCGTTTTTGTTTTCCCTGAGTATATCAGCAAGCGCCTGCACCGAGTCTATCCGCCCTCACATCCCGTCTTCGCCGACGGCGGATCGCACCATTTGGACTCATTGTTACGGCGTAACGTTATGCGGCGGATTTTTTTCACTTTCCCCCCATCCCAGCGCTGACGCGGGCTGAGACGCCGATCGGCGCAAACTCAATCACCTGATTTTGTTCATAAAACTTGGCACGGTCAACGACAGGGTGCTATACCTTCCCTAGCCGGAGTCGTTGGGCTTCGTGCTTTCTCGGGTTTAAATATCAGTATCTTATGCTGATTAACTCACGTATTGAGCCTACGTTCAGCACGCTGTGCCGAACGCACCCTTCGCTCAATGTCGCTAACCTCATGCGAAACGCCCGTTTTGTACCGCCACGCCCGCCGGGCCGTGGGTAACAATCAGAGCGGAATGCGCCGTCTCGTCGGCCGCTCCGCGCAACGGAGGACGCAACATCATGCACAAGTCAGCGCCATACCGGCGCCTGCTCCTCGGGAGCCTGTTGTTTATCGCCGTCATCGCACTGCTGGTTTACGGCATCGGTTGGGACACCCTCAAGTCGCGCCGGGAAGATTTGATCTACCTCGGCCAGCAACACATGTTCCTGGTGGCCTGCTCCATGCTGCTATCGCTGCTGGTCGGCATTCCCAGCGGTATCTTGCTGAGCCGCCCTTTCGCCCGCCGCTGGGCGGAACACGTGATGCAAATCTTCAACGTCGGCAACACCCTGCCGCCGCTGGCGGTGCTGGCGCTGGCGATGGTGATCATCGGCATCGGCGATCGGCCGGCGGTGGTGGCGCTGTTCCTCGCCTCGCTGCTGCCCATCGTGCGCAATACCTATGCCGGCCTGCGTTCGGTGCCGCCGGCGCTGGTCGAGGCCGCCAACGGTATTGGCATGACCGCCGGGCAGCGGCTGCGCCAGGTCGAACTCCCTAACGCGCTGCCAGTGATCTTCGCCGGGATACGCATCGCGATGGCGATTAACGTCGGCACCGCGCCGCTGGCGTTTTTAATCGGCGCCAGCAGCTACGGCGAGCTGATTTTCCCCGGCATCTACCTGAACGACTTCCCGACGCTGATCCTCGGCGCCGCCGCCACCGCGCTGATCGCCCTGCTGCTCGATCTGGCGCTGGCCGGTCTCGGCCGCCGGCTCAGCCCGCACACCGCATCCTGATGGGAGAAACGCGATGACTCGATGGTTACAACGCCTCCGCCACGCGCTGCTGTTCTCCTTGCTGATGACCGGCGCGGCCGCCTGGGCCGCCCCGCTGACGCTGGCGAGCAAGAACTTTACCGAACAGCGCATTCTGTCGGCGATCACCGTGCAATACCTGCGGGCCAAAGGTTTTCAGGTCGAACCCAAGACCAACCTGGCCACGGTGATCACCCGCAACGCCATGATCAACAAGCAGATCGACATGACCTGGGAATACACCGGCACCTCGCTGATCATCTTTAACCACATCAATAAGCGCATGACGCCGCAGGAAACCTACGACACGGTGAAAAAGCTCGACGCCAAACTCGGCCTGGTGTGGCTGCAGCCGGCGGACATGAACAACACCTACGCCTTCGCCATGCAGCGCCGGCGCGCGGAAAAAGAGCAGATCCGCACGATGTCGCAGCTGGTGGCCAAAGTGGAACAGGTGCGTAAAACGGACCCTAAACACAACTGGCTACTGGGGCTGGATCTGGAGTTCGCCGGCCGCTCGGACGGCCTGAAGCCGATGCAGGCGCTGTACGACATGCCGCTCGATCGCCCGCAAATCCGCCAAATGGACCCCGGCCTGGTCTACAACGCCATTCGCGACGGCTTCGTCGATGCCGGGCTGGTGTACACCACCGATGGCCGGGTGAAAGGCTTCGATCTGCAGGTGCTGGAAGACGACAAGGGCTATTTCCCGAGCTACGCGGTCACGCCGGTAGTGCGCGCCGACGTATTGCAAAACACGCCGGGGCTGGAAGAGGCGCTGAACACGCTGTCGAAACAGTTCAATAACCAGGTGATCACCGAGCTGAACGCTAAGGTGGATATCGACTATCAGACGCCGCAACAGGTCGCCGACGCGTTTCTCAAGCAGCGCGGCCTGATTTAAGGAGGCATGATGAATACCTTACTCTACGCCTGGCAAAACTGGGCCTATATCGCCGGGTTGACGCTGGAACACCTGCTGCTGGTCGGCGTCGCCGTGGGTCTGGCGATCCTGATCGGCGTGCCGCTTGGCGTGCTGATCGTCCGCCACAAATGGCTGGCGACGCCGGTGCTGAGCCTGGCCACGCTGGTGCTGACCGTGCCCTCCATCGCCCTGTTCGGGCTGATGATCCCGCTGTTTTCATTGATTGGCCACGGCATCGGCTACGTGCCGGCGATCACCGCGGTGTTCCTCTACTCTCTGCTGCCGATCGTGCGCAATACCCACACCGCGCTCGACAATCTGCCCGGCGGGCTGCGCGAAGCCGGCCGCGGCATCGGCATGACCTTCTGGCAACGGCTGCGCTGGGTGGAAATCCCGGTGGCGCTGCCGGTCATTTTCGGCGGCATCCGCACCGCCGTGGTGATGAATATCGGCGTGATGGCGATCGCCGCGGTGATCGGCGCCGGCGGCCTCGGCCTGCTGCTGCTCAACGGCATCAGCAGCAGTGACATTCGCCAGTTGATTACCGGCGCCGTGATGATCAGCCTGCTGGCGATCGTCCTCGATTGGTTATTGCACCGCTTGCAAATTGCGCTAACGCCCAAGGGGATCCGCTCATGATTAAATTGGAAAATCTGACCAAACAGTTCATGCAAAAGAACGGCACGCCGTTCAACGCCGTCGACAACATCAATCTGGACGTGCCGGAAGGCGAAATCTGCGTGCTACTCGGCCCTTCCGGCTGCGGCAAAACCACCACGCTGAAGATGATCAACCGCCTGATCGAACCCACCGGCGGCACCATTCTGATCAACGGCGAAGACACCAGCGCGCTGGATACCGTCAGCCTGCGCCGTAAAATCGGCTACGTCATCCAACAGATCGGTCTGTTCCCCAACATGACCATCGAGGAAAACATCACCGTGGTGCCGCGCATGCTGGGCTGGGACAAAAAACGCTGCCACGCCCGCGCCGAAGAGCTGATGAGCATGGTGGCGCTGGATCCCAAGCGCTTTTTGCACCGCTACCCGAAAGAGATGTCGGGCGGGCAGCAACAGCGCATCGGCGTGATCCGCGCGCTGGCGGCCGATCCGCCGGTGCTGCTGATGGATGAACCCTTCGGCGCGGTGGATCCGATCAACCGCGAAACCATCCAGAACGAGTTTCTCGACATGCAGCGCCAGCTGAAAAAGACCGTGATGCTGGTCAGCCACGACATCGACGAAGCGCTGAAGCTCGGCGATCGCATTGCGGTGTTCCGCCAGGGCAAAATCGTGCAGAACGCCAGCGCCGATGAGCTGCTGGCGCGGCCGGCGAACGAGTTCGTCGCCTCCTTTGTCGGCCAGGATCGCACGCTGAAGCGCCTGCTGCTGGTGCAGGCCGGTGACGTGGCAGGCCAACAAGAGACGGTGACGGTGCGCCGGGAAACGCCGCTGGTGGAGGCGTTCGGGCTGATGGACGATATCGACGCCCGTTCGGTTACGGTAGTGGACGCCGACGGCAAGCCGCTGGGCTACGTCAAACGCCGTGAGGCGCGCGGCGCGCCGGGGGTGTGCGCCGACAGCCTGCACCGTTTCCGCGTCACCGCCCGCGCGGAAGAGAACCTGCGCGTGGTGCTGTCGAAGCTGTACGAACACAACACTTCCTGGATGCCGATCGTCGATGAAGACGGACGCTACAGCGGCGAAATCTCGCAGGATTATATCGCCGACTACCTCAGTTCCGGCCGCACGCGCCGGGTGTTGACGCCGCAATAACCCACGCCGGGGCGCTCGCCGCCCCGCCCATGCCGCAGTTTGCTAAAGATTCACTGGTCATCGGCCGGAGCGCCAAGCACAATGCGCTGATGACCCTTTGATTTTTCTCACGACGCCGCCCACGCATGAAAAGATTGGTCCACCTGCACCACTATCGCGCCCTGCTGCGCAGCCTGCTTATCGCCGTGTTTATCGGCGTCGCCGCCGCCCTGGCGGTGTGGCTGTTTCACCGTTCGATGATTGGCCTCGAGTGGCTGCTGCTCGGCAATGCCGACGGCAGCCTGGTGGCCGCCGCCGCCGCGCTGCCCGGCTGGCGACGCGCGCTGACGCCCGCGCTGGGCGGTCTGGCGGCGGGCCTGCTGCTGTACATTCACCAGCGCTACCGCCACCAGCGCCCGGCGGCGCCCACCGACTATATGGAAGCGATTGAGACCGGCAACGGCAAGCTGGATACCGGCGCCAGCCTGGTGAAGTGTCTGGCGTCGCTGCTGGTGGTGTCGAGCGGCAGCGCCATCGGCCGCGAAGGCGCGATGATCCTGCTGGCGGCGCTGGTGGGATCGCTCTTCGCCCAGCGCTTTACGCACGAGAAAGAATGGAAACTGTGGGTGGCCTGCGCCGCCGCCGCCGGGATGGCCAGCGCCTACCATGCGCCGTTGGCGGGCAGCCTGTTTATCGCCGAGATCCTGTTCGGCACCCTGATGCTGGCCTCGCTCGGCCCGGTGGTGATCGCCGCAGTGAGCGCCCTGCTGATGACCAACCTGCTCAACGGCGGCCAGGCGCCGCTCTACCTGGTGACGCCGCTCGCCGCCCCCTTGCCGACGCAATACCTGCTGATGGCGCTGGTCGGTGTGGTGGCCGGCGCCGGCGGGCCGCTGTTTTTGTGGTTGATGACCGCCAGCGGCCGCGCCTTCCGATCGCTGCGCCTGAAGCCGCCGTTGCAGCTGGCGTTGGGCGGCCTGATCGTCGGGCTGCTTTCGCTGCTGTTTCCGCAGGTGTGGGGCAATGGCTACAGCGTGGTGCAGGCGCTGCTGATCGCGCCGCCGGGGGTGTTGCTGCTGGGCGCGATCCTGGTGTGTAAACTGTTGGCGATCCTCGCCAGCAGCGGCTCGGGCGCGCCCGGCGGGGTCTTCACCCCGACGCTGTTCGTCGGCGCCGCGCTCGGATCGATAATCGGTCAGCTGTTCGGCCTGTGGCCGGGCATGGATGCGGCGGTGCCGCTGCTGCTGGCGCTGACCGGCATGGCCACCCTGCTTGCCGCCACCACCCATGCGCCGATCATGGCGGCGCTGATGGTGTTTGAAATGACCGGCGAATACGCGCTGCTGCCCGGCATTCTGCTCGCCTGCGTGATCGCCACCACCGTATCGCGCGGCCTGCGGCCGATCTCGGTGTACCACACGGCGCCGCTGCCCAAACGCGAGGCTTAGAACTCACCCTGCAGCAATATTTTCCTGAACTGCGGGCACTGCAGGTGCTCGGGTTCAGGGCAATCGACCATGTGCCGCAGCCCGTCGCGCACCTGCATCAGGCGCTGGATATGGCGATCCAACTCATCCGCCCGCGCCGCCAGCAACACGCGATCGAGCGCGATTTTGCCCCGTTCGTCAAACAAGGCGCTCATCTCATCCAACGTAAAACCGGCCAGGCGCGCGAGGGCGATCAACCGCAGTTGATCGAGCACCCCGGCGGCGTATTGACGGCGCAAACCGTGGCGGCCTATCGACGCGATCAGCCCCTTTTTCTCGTAATGCCGCAGCGCAGAAGGCGCGACTCCGCTCAGGCGCGCCACCGCGCCGATATCCAGCTCTTTTGCCATTGACTTGAAGCCGACTTTAAGTTGCACACTGTGCGCACCTTATCACGTCACTGAGCCAGGGACACCCCTATGACCCCCGATTTGTTATTGCGCATTCTGTTAACCGGCGCCGGCGCCACCCTCTGCATGGATTTGTGGGCGTTGCTGCTGAAGCGGCGCTTCGGCATCCCTTCCCTCGATTACGCGCTGGTGGGCCGCTGGTTTCTCGGCATGTTCGACGGCCGCTGGTTTCACGCCACCATCGTCACGGCGCCGCCGCGCCAGGGGGAGAGAGCAATCGGTTGGATATTGCATTACGCCATCGGCTTGGCGTTCGCCTTTATCCCGCTCGGTTTGGCGGGCATCGAGTGGTATGCGGCGCCGGAACCGCGCATCGCGCTGTTGAGCGGCTGGCTGAGCCTGGCGGCGCCGTTTCTGGTGATGCAGCCCGCGCTGGGCTTTGGCGTGGCGGCGGCGAAAACCGCCAATCCGCGCAGAGCGCGGCTCCTCTGCCTGCTCACCCACACGGTGTATGGGCTGGGCCTGCTGATCGCCGCCCGGTTGTTGGCGACGTTCTGCGCCTGAATGGGCTACAGCAACGTGGAAATATCGAGGTAATGCGCCAGTTCGCGCTGCTCCGCGCGCGGCAGATACGGAATTTCACCCAGCAGCGGCGCGGAAATGCGCTGCTGCAGCGCCGTGATGGTTTCGGCATAGTGTGCCAACCCCGGATTGATGCGGTTGGCCACCCAGCCCAGCAGCGGCAGGCCGTCGTTGATGATCGACTGCGCGGTCAGCAGCGCGTGGCTGACGCAGCCCAGCTTGATGCCCACCACCAATACCACCGGCAGCTGCTCCTGCACCACCCATTCGGCGTACGGCCGCAGATCGTTCATCAGCACGCGCCAGCCGCCGCTGCCCTCCACCACCACCGTATCGGCTTTGGCGGACAGATCGCGCAGGCCGCTGCTCATCAGGCCGTAGTTGATGTCCTCGGTGGCATGCGCATGAAACACCTCATCCAGACAGGTGATGGGATTGATCTCCTCATAGCACAGCGGCAAGGTGGAAGATGCCTGCAACACCAAAGCGTCTTTATTGCGGATGCCCTCGCTGGTTTCCTGGCAGCGCGCGGCGATCGGCTTGTAGCCCGCGACCGAGCGGCCATCGGCGGCCAGCGCCTGCATCAACCCGCGGGAAACCACGGTTTTACCGACGTCGGTATCCGTGCCTGTCACAAATAAACGCTTCAACATGAATAAAATGCCCCAGAATGCCCCGTTAACAATGTATCGCCGCACCGGCGGCGAAGAAGTCTTGCGGAAAAATTCTAGGGGATGCCGCCACGTAGGGGCTTGAGGTAGCTCAATCTTTTGCAGGATTAATAAGAAGTTCTGATGTTAGCCTTGCAGCAGCTGCACCAGCAATGAACCATTGTACAGCGCCTCTTTCACCAGCGCCGCGCCGGGCATGGTGCCCTGATTGAAGAACTGCGTGGATTCAACCTTGACCTGCTCGCTGTAGGCCGGCAGCGCCTGCTGGCGAATGCAGGAGGCGATGGCCGGGTGCAGGATCTCCGCCGCGCGGTTGAGCGGCGAACCCACCAGGATCTTCTCCGGATTGAACAGGTTGACCATGATAGCCAGAATGCGCCCCACGCTGTGGCCAACGCCGAGGATGATGTCCCGCGCCAGTTGATCGCCCGCCAGCGCGGCGTCGCACAGCGATTCAACGGTCAGCGGCGCGCCGTGCAGGCTGGAACTCATCGAGCCGCTCAGCCGCTGCTGGGCGATCTCCAGCATGTTCTCGATGCTGGCCACGGTCTCGAGGCAGCCGTGGTTGCCGCAGTAGCAGCGTTTGCCGTAAGGATCGACCTGGGTGTGGCCGATCTCCACCACGCTGTGGCTGCCGGCATGCAGCACGTGGCCGCCGGTGATCACGCCGGCGCCGACGTTGTGGTCGATCACCACCTGAATCACGTTCTGGCTGCCGCGCGAAGCGCCGTACAACGCCTCGGCCATGGTCCAGGCGCTGATGTCGTGTTGCAAATAGACGGGCAGACCGGTCCGGGTTTCCAGCGCCGGGCCGAGCGGCATCTCCAGCACGTCGTAAAACGGCATGCGGTGCACCACGCCGGACTGCACGTCGATAATGCCCGGCAGCGTAATGGCGATCGCCGTCAACCGTTCCAGCTTGCTTTGGTGGCGAATAAAAAATTGATCGACTTCGGTCAGGATGCGTTTCAGCAGCGGTTCGGGATCTTCGGCCGCCAGCGGCAGCAGCTCTTCCACCACCAGTTTGCTGCTCAGATCGCGCAGCGCCAGCGTGATGCTGCCACGGCTGATGCGGGCGGACAGGTAGTGCCAGGCCTCGGTGTCCAGCACCAGCCCTACCGCCGGGCGGCCCCGGCTGCCAATTTCCTGGTACTCGGTTTCCTTGACCAGATGGGCTTCCAGCAGTTCGCGCACGATCTTGGTGATGCTGGCGGGCGCCAGCTGTGCGCGTTTTGACAGTTCGATGCGCGAAATCGGGCCCAGTTGATCGATTAGCCGATAAACCGCCCCCGCATTGGTCTGTTTGATTTGATCAATATGCCCAGGCTGCCCAACCGCAATCACAAACCGGCTCCTACTATTTTTCGCGCTTCTAAATAAAGACTAGGGGTTATGGTGGGGCTTTTGTCATACAGCGTCAACTATTTGATTCGTTATGTGATTTGCTGCACAAATTCCTCGCAATTTCAGCGCGAATTGATTTTTATTTGCCCAATCTCAACGTCATTTCAGCATCAACGCCATCAGCGCCTGCGCCGCGGCGGTCAGCGGCCGTCGGCGGTGATGCACCAGCCACACTTCGGTCGTGGCGTCCGGCTCCACCAGCGGCAAATAACGCACGCCGTCCACCCGCACCCGGGCGAAAGACGCCGGCAGAATCGAGACCCCCAATCCGGCAGAGACCAAACCGATGATGGTCATCGCTTCCCCCACTTCCTGAGTGATATACGGGGTAATGCCGGCCTTGCCGAGCAGCAGCAGAATTTCGTCATACAGCGCCGTGCCCACTTCGCGCGAGAAGAACACGAACGGCTCCTGCGCCAGGTGTTGAAAACGCAGCGCGCCGCCGGGCGTTTCCGCCAGCGGATGCCCCTCCGGCACCACCGCCACCAGCGGTTCGCGCAGCAGCAGCTGATAGTGCAGCGCTTCCGGCAGCCGCGTGTTGCGCATCACCCCCAGATCCAGCTCACCGTTCAGCAGCGGTTCGATCTGCTGTTTGGTGTTGATTTCGCGCATCTTGATGTGCACCTGCGGAGAATGCTGACGGAAAGCGCGCAGGCTGCGCGCCACCACGCCGATAAACGGTGCGGAAGAGGTAAAGCCGATGGTCATTTCCCCCAGTTCGCCGCGATCCAGGCGCGCCGCCTTTTCCGCCGCGCGGCCGACCTGATCGAGCACCTGATAGGCTTCTTTGAGGAACATCTCCCCGGCCTGCGTCAAGCTGACGTTGCGGTTGTTGCGCGCCAGCAGCCGCGCGCCAACCATGTCCTCCAGCGCCTGGATTTGCTGGCTGAGCGGCGGCTGGGAGATACGCAGCCGCTCCGCGGCGCGGCCAAAATGCAGCTCTTCCGCCACGGCGATAAAGTAACGCAGGTGTCTCAACTCGATATTCATATTTAAAAAGTCTTAATTGTAATTATTAATATATTAGACAAAAAAATCGCCGCTCCCTATCATTTTGTTATCTGCAAAGTGTCTGTTTATCTCCCCGAAGTTCGGTAAGGAAACGCTGTGACAACCCCTGTGCGTTCTGCGGCCGTGATGCCGTCGACGCTGGCCGCCAACGATGACGCGGCCGCTGCGCCAAAAGTAAAACGCTCCACCCTCAACAACAAACTCCCCTATATCGAACGCGGCACGCCGCAGTTTATGCGCGTAACGCTGGCGCTGTTTTCCGCCGGGCTGGCGACCTTCGCGTTGCTTTACTGCGTGCAGCCGATCCTGCCGGTGCTGTCGCAAGATTTCGGCGTCTCGCCGGCCGAAAGCAGCCTGTCGCTCTCGGTCTCTACCGGCCTGCTGGCGATTGGCCTGATGTTCACCGGGCCGCTGTCCGACGCCATCGGCCGCAAGTCGGTGATGGTGGTGGCGCTGTTGCTGGCGGCAGTCTGCACACTGATTTGCGCCTTTATGACCAGTTGGCACGGCATTTTGCTGATGCGCGCGCTGATTGGCCTGTCGCTGAGTGGCGTGGCGGCGGTCGGCATGACCTATCTCAGCGAAGAGATCCATCCCAGCTTCGTCGCCTTCTCGATGGGGTTGTATATCAGCGGCAATTCGATCGGCGGCATGAGCGGCCGCCTGGTGACCGGGGTGTTGACCGACTTCTTCTCCTGGCGCGTCTCGCTCGGGGTCATCGGTTTGTTCGCCCTCGCCGCCGCCTTCATGTTCTGGCGCATTCTGCCCGCTTCGCGGCATTTTCGCGCCAGCTCGCTGCGCCCCCGCACGCTGCTGATCAACTTCAAACTGCATTGGCACGATAAGGGGCTGCCGCTGCTGTTCGCGGAAGGCTTTCTGCTGATGGGCAGCTTCGTCACCCTGTTCAACTACATCGGTTATCGCCTGCTGGCGGATCCTTATCACCTGAGCCAGGCGATCGTCGGCCTGCTGTCGGTAGTCTACCTCACCGGCTCCTACAGCTCGCCCAAGGCCGGGGCGCTCACCTCGCGCTTCGGGCGCGGCCCGGTGCTGCTGGCGTCGATCGTGATTATGCTGATCGGGATTCTGATTACCGCATTGCCGCAGGTGCCGGCGATCTTTATCGGCATGATGCTGTTCACCGCCGGTTTCTTCGCCGCCCACTCGGTGGCCAGCAGCTGGATCGGCCGCCGTGCGCGCCGCGCCAAAGGCCAGGCGTCGTCGCTGTATCTGTTCTGTTATTACGTCGGCTCGAGCGTGGCCGGGACCCTCGGCGGCGTGTTCTGGCACAGTTTCGGCTGGAATGGCGTGGCGGCGTTCATCAGCCTGATGCTGTTGCTGGCGCTGCTGGTGGTGCATTACCTGAAGCGCCTGCCGGAAGCGGCGCGCCTGTGAATAAAAAAGCCGCGGTGGATTACCGCGGCTCGCTATGCCAATGCCGGTGATTATTGACCGGTTTTCCAGCGGGTGCGCAGGTACTCCACGGCCTTATCCGTTTGCGGCTCGGTCAGATAACGTTGCCGGAACAGGATGGTTCCCCCCATCCCCGGCAAGCTCTCGTTGAGATCCAACTGCCTTTTCAGCTCGGGAACGCCGCCGTCGACGGTCCATGCCGGTTCGCTCGCCGATGGCGTGCCCACTTTATACAACGCCACCCCGGCATAAAGTCGAACCGGCGTGTCTTTCACCACCTCGGCCCACCAGTTGGCCAGCACGTCGTAGCGAACTATTTCACGATCGAAAGGCCAGTACAGCTGCGGTGCGATGTAGTCGAGCAGCCCCAGTTTGACCCACTGGCGCGTATCGGCATAGGCCGCATCGTACGATGGCGCGCCGGCCTGAGTCGCCGAGCCGGCGGGATCGTCCGCTTTGTTTCGCCAGACGCCCGCCGGGCTGACGCCAAACGCGACAGCGGGCTTTAGCGCCCTGACGGTGGCTGAAACCTGTTTTATCAATTGCAGCGTGTTGTCTCTTCGCCAACTGGCCTTGTCTGCAAACCCTTTGCCGTATTCGCGATACGTCTTTTCATCATCCAGCGGCGATTGCGGCGTCTCATAATAGAAATAATCGTCAAATTGAATGCCGTCGACGTCATAGTTTTTGACGACTTCAGCCACCACGCCGGTGATCCAGTTGCGCACATCGGGTAAGCCAGGATCGAGCGCAAAGCGGTCGTTGGCCGTACGTATCCAGTCGGGATGCAGCGCATAGACGCTGGCCGGCGGAGACTGCAGCGTTTGATTAAGGGCATCAATCGTTTGCTGCCGGGTATTCATGGAAACCCGATAAGGATTCAGCCAGGCGTGCACTTTGATGCCGCGCCGGTGCGCCTCTTTCAGCATAAAGGCCAGCGGATCGTAACCCGGATCCTGGCCCACGGTGCCGGTTAATACCTCCGACCAGGGCAAGATGTCAGAACGCCACAGGGCCGTTCCGTCCGGTTTAACCTGAAAATACACCGTGTTAATCCCGGTTTTCACCATGTCGTCCAGTGCGTCCGTCAATGCCTGCTGCTGCAGGCGAATTCGCTCTGGCGCGGTTTCCGCTTTCAGGGAGGCCGCCGGCGGCCAGTCCAGCCCCATGACGGTGGCCAGCCAGATGCCCCGCATCGGTGTGACCGGCGGTGCAGGCTGCGGAGGCTTTTCCGGCTCAGGGGGTTTGGCGCATCCGCTCACGCCCAGCATGGCGGCCATCAATAGCCATCCGCCTAATTTTGTTGCGCCTGTCGGCATAAATGTTCTCCTTCCGTGAGTGACGGTTATCCCATGTCGTATCGTGCAGAGCAAGAAACCGCCCGCTTTATCAACGCTATCCCGCGACCGGCGTCGCCCTTTCTGACGACGCCGGTACTTGTCCCATTACCAGCTCAGCCCCGTCCCGCGAGGGAACGCCACCTTGCCCGTATTGGTTTCCTCATCGTAGTCATGCCAGGTGTTGACCGGCAGTTTTCCGTGCGGTGTGATTTTCCCCGTCAGCACCTGCGCCAAAGAGATCATCGAAGGGCCACGCCATACGCCGCTGTCATACCCGTAGTAAGAATAGGTGGCGACGGCTGCATCCACGTCTGCGGCATAGTTCACGATATCGTAAGGCGCGCGCAATGAGAGGTGAACGCGTTTTTTCCCCTGCTCGGCGGCGTATTTCAACCAGCCCGGATAAGGACTGGTATCATTAGCCGCCCCGGTTGCGGAGGTCACGACCCCATCCTGCTCGGCAGGCGTAAAGCGAGTCGAAAGCGTGCCGAGCAGGAACACGTCGCAATCGGCAATATGCGCCCTGATTTGGGCATCGCTCAGTTCCGTTTCCTTCGCGGCAACGACGTTCTGGTAGCCCTCCTGCGCCATCACGTTAGCGATGCCTTTGGCCTGCTCACCCCACGGGGTCAGGATAAAATAGCGCAGCGCCTTGTCTTTCAACGGCAGCAGGCTGTGGCGGTTAATGACCACGGTAATGGAGCGATCGGCGATGCGTTTTTCCAGCTTATGCGCTGAGGACGAAACGCTGCTGGAACAAGGGGCCTCGCGATGCCCCATCAGGTGATGGCGTAATTTGAGGCGCAAAATGCGCTCGACCGAAGCATCGATATCGGCCTCGCTGAGATGCCCTGTTTTCACCCGGTCCGCAAGGTAACGAATCAGGTCCGGCAGCAGGTTAGCCTGGGCCGGCGAAGCGATGCTGACAGGCATCAGGGCGATATCCACCCCGGCGGCAAAGACGTTTTCAGCCGCCCCTTGCTGGCTGAAATGCTCGGCAATCGCACCCATATCCAGCGCATCTGAAATCGTTACACCGGCATAACCCAGCTCATCGCGCAGGATGCGGGTCTGAATTTCATGCGACATGGTGGCCGGCACCGTGATTTTTTCGCCGCTGCGGGTGTCGATCTGGCGGTTATCCAGCGCGGGGTACTGAATATGCGCGGTCATGACCATGTCCGGCGCCGCACAGCGGTCAATGGCCTGTTTGTAAGGCGCGATATCGATGGCAAACGCCTCTTCCCGCGTACGATCGACGCGCGGCAAACCGGTATGCGAGTCGGTGGAGGTGCTGCCATGGCCAGGGAAGTGTTTGTAAGCGGTGATAAGCCCTTGCTGCTTCATCCCCGCCACCATTTTCTCGGCCAGGCGGGAAACGGTGTTCTTATCATCGCTGAAGGCGCGAACGTTAATCACCGGGTTGAACGGGTTAGTGTTGACGTCCACAACCGGTGCAAAGTTGGTATTGATATGCAACGCGCGCATATCCTGGGCCATCAGTTCGCCCTGTTCAACGGCGAGCTGTTTATCCGCGCCGCCCTCAATCGCCGCGGCGAGCGCCATATTGCCGGGGAATGAGGCATAGTCGCCGCGCGGCAGCCGGAAAACGTTACCGCCCTCGTTATCCGTGCCAATGAACAGGCGGATGCCAGCGTGGGTTTTCATCGCGGCATACCAGGCCGTTAACGTATTGATCTGCTGCTTATCTTTCAGATTATTGGCAAACAGGATCACCCCGCCCACATGGTTATCGGTGATCAACTTGCCAATGGCTTCATCGGGAACGGTCATATCCTGATTGCTGCTACCGTTCCGATCCCAGTAGCGAAAATCCAGCATGATTTTTTGCCCGATCTTCTCTTCCAGCGTCATGTTTTTGACTTTCTGTTTAATATCCACAGTAAACCTCCTGTTAAAGCACCCGTTAATGACAGAAGAAAAGATAACCCCAAGGGCTCATAGCGTCCTGCCATTCTGTTTGTTCCAGCGTTTGGACAACGGCAAACGGGAAATGGATTAAACAGAAGACAAACGAACAGGAAAAAATCCATCAATGAATCAAAACCATAAGAAAACCAGGTTTATTTTCGACAATCATACTTGCCCGCATGCGTAGCAGACGAGCGAGAGAATTCCCCCTGCTGCCCGCCCTATTTCCCCCTGGTAAGCCGGGCGGGCAGTTAAGCCGAGTATTGCCCCATTGCTGATGTTGCCCCCAGTCCGCTACTCTCCTATAGTATGTTGTAACTAAAATAGGGGCATATGATGAGCAGATACGATGTGATTGGCCGGATGAACGCCTGCTTTGCCGAACTGGAGCAAGCCCTCGGCGCATTGCAGCAGCAGATAACCCCGCTGCGGCTGCTGGCGGCGCGGGTGTTCAGCCTGCCGGAGGTAGAAAAAGGTCAGGAACATCAGGCCATTTCGCATATCGCGGTCGAGCAACATGTGGGGCAAGCGGCACGCGATCTGGCGCTGGAACACTATCAGCGGCTCTTCATCCACCATAACCGTGAGAATGTCAGCAGCAAGGCCGCCGTGCGCCTGCCCGGCGTCATCTGTCTGGCGGTGGAGCAACCGGAGTATCAGGCGCTGCAGGCGCAGCTGGCGCTGATCAACCGCCTGAAGGGCGAACTGGAGCAGATTATCACCGTCGATTCCGGCCTGGCGCCGGAGCAGCGTTTTGAATTCGTGCACACCCATCTACACGGGCTGATTACCCTCAGCGCCTACCGCACCCTCACCGCCCTGACCAATCCCGACTCGGTGCGCTTCGGCTGGGCCAACAAGCACATCATCAAAAACGTCAAACGGGACGACATCCTGGCGCAGCTGGAGAAAAGCCTGAAAGCCGGCCGCGCGGTGCCGCCGCACAGCCGTGAACAGTGGGCCGCCCTGGTCAGCCGCGAGATAGACGACGTCAGCCGCCTGCCGCAACATGCGACGTTGAAAATCAAGCGGCCGGTAAAAGTGCAGCCGATCGCCCGCGTGTGGTATCAGCAGCAGCAAAAACAGGTGCAACATCCCTGCCCGCTGCCGCTGATCGCCCTGTGTCAGGTTGAAAGCGGCGCTGCGGTGCCGAAGATCGGCGAACTGCTCAACTACGACGCCGACGCAGTAAAGCATCGCTACAAACCCGACGCCAGGCCGCTGCGGCTGCTGGTGCCGCGTCTGCATCTGTATACCGACGGCACTACTCGCTGAGGGCATATACCCGCAGGCGATGGCCGTCCGGATCCCGCGCCACAAAGGTGTAGCCGAATTCCATTTCGGTTGGCGTTTGCTCGATAGGCAGCCCGAGCTCGCGCCACTGGTTATAGCGCGCCTCCACTTCTTGCGGATCCTGGCATAAAAAGCCCAGTTCACCGCCGCCGCCGGTCAGCGTGGCGGCGGGTTTTACCCCCTGTTTGGCCCACATCCCGAGCTTGAAGCCGTTGTTGAGCACGAACAGGGCAAAGCCGGGAGAAAGCTCTACCGGCGCCTGCCCCAGCAGGCGTTGATAAAAGGCGGCGCTGTTGAGCGGGTTATCGACGTAAAGCAGGGTCATGCTGGGAAGGGTCATCGGTCTGTCCTCTGGGTGATGGGAACCGGTTGGTTCCCGATAGGCACAGACTAAAGGAGGCGACTGACAGTTTATGGCAGCAGCGTGTCGTTATTGTTCCGCAATGCCTTCGCTCAACCGCCACTCTTTCAACAGTCGCCGCCGGCCATGCGGATAACGCTGTTCAAGCGGCGTGGCGGCCTGAATGCGATCGAGGCGAAAATGACGAAAGGCCTGACGCAACTCACACCAGGCAACCAGCATCTGGAACTGGTCGAAAAAGCCCAGCGCAAAGGGCCACAGCAGGCGTTCGCTGCGCTGCCCCGCCAGATCGAGATAGTCGATATGCAGCTTGCGCTCGCGGCGGATGCTGTCACGGATTAACACCCGCATTTCATCCGCCACCGGCGGCGACTGAGCCGGTGCGATAAGCAGCGTGTTGGCCTCCAGCTCCTCCCGCAGCGCCGTCGGCAGCACCGCGGCGATCTTGGCGAGCGCCTGGCCCGCGGCGCTCGCCAACTGGCTGTCGCCGCGGCGGCTGACCCAGCGCATGCCCAGCACCAACGCTTCTATTTCCGCTTGCGAGAACATCAGCGGCGGCAGCATAAAACCGGGGCGCAGCACATAGCCGAGCCCCGCTTCGCCGACGATCTCCGCTCCCTGCTGCTGCAGCGTGGCGATATCGCGGTAAAGCGTGCGCATGCTGATGCCCAGCGTCTGCGCCAACGCATGGCCCGCCACCGGATAGCGGTGGCTGCGCAGCAGCTGCATCAGATCGAGTAAACGTTGTGCGCGCGACATCTTAATTTCTCCATAAAAAAGGGGCTTACCTCAGTAAGCCCCCGGTTGCCTCACAGATCAATTATTTCTGCATGCTGCCGACCATCGCCTCCGGGCGCACCCATTCATCGAACTGCGCTTCGGTCAGATAGCCGAGCTTCAGCGCCGCGGCTTTCAACGTCAGCCCTTCCTTGTGCGCTTTCTTGGCGATTTCCGCCGCTTTGTCATAACCGATATGGGTGTTGAGCGCCGTCACCAGCATCAGCGATTCATTCAGCAACTGGGTAATGCGATCGCGGTTCGGTTCGATGCCCACCGCGCAGTGCTCGTTGAAGCCCTGCATGCCGTCGGCCAGCAGGCGGATCGACTGCAGGTAGTTGTGGATCACCATCGGGCGGAACACATTCAGCTCGAAGTTACCGGAAGCCCCGCCGATGTTCACCGCCACGTCGTTGCCCAGCACCTGCGCGCACAGCATGGTCATTGCTTCGCACTGGGTCGGGTTGACCTTGCCCGGCATGATGGAGCTGCCCGGCTCGTTCTCCGGGATAGAAATCTCGCCGATGCCGCAGCGCGGGCCGGACGCCAGCCAGCGCACGTCGTTGGCGATCTTCATCAGCGAAGCCGCCAGCCCTTTGAGCGCGCCGTGCCCCTGCACCAGCGCATCGCAGGTCGCCAACGCTTCGAACTTGTTCGGCGCGGTGACGAACGGCTGATGGGTCAACTCCGCCAGCGCTTTAGCGACGCGTACGGCGTACTCCGGATGGGTGTTCAGGCCGGTGCCGACCGCCGTGCCACCCAGCGCCAGCTCGGCGATGTGCGGGATGCTGTCTTCGATGTGTTTCAGATTGTGCGCCAGCATCGCCGCCCAGCCGGAGATTTCCTGGCCCAGGGTCAGCGGCGTGGCGTCCTGCAGGTGGGTGCGGCCGATTTTGACGATGTCGCGGTAGGCTTCGGCCTTGTCGCTCAGCGTCTTGTGCAGCACTTTCAGCTCGGGGATCAGGTGCTCGCGCAGCGCAATCACCGCCGCCACGTGCATCGCGGTGGGAAACACGTCGTTGGAGCTCTGACTTTTATTGACGTCGTCGTTCGGATGCACCTTGCGCTCTTCACCGCGCACGCCGCCCAGCAGCTCGCTGGCTCGGTTGGCCAACACTTCGTTCATGTTCATGTTGGTCTGAGTGCCGGAGCCGGTTTGCCAGATGGACAGCGGGAACTGGTCGGCATGGCTGCCCGCCAGCACTTCGTCGGCAGCGTTGATGATGGCGGCGCCCCGCTCGGCCGGCAGCAGCCCCAGGTCCACGTTCACCTGCGCGGCGGCGCGCTTGGTCAACGCCAGCGCATGGATCAGCGCGGTCGGCATCTTTTCGGAGGAAATGCGGAAATGCGCCAATGAGCGCTGGGTCTGTGCGCCCCACAGCTTGTCGGCCGGTACTTCGATGGGGCCCATGGAGTCTTTTTCGATACGAACGCCTGCCATCATTGTCTCCTTAGCATAATTCCTAAAATTGTAGGGTTAGGCCGACGCGCTACCCCCCGTCGGCACGCATTCCCAGTATAGTGACATAATAACTATTCGCATTAAGAGAGTTATCTCACAGCACGATTCATCTCTTTTACCCATTCATGACGCGGTTATTTGCCGTCGGTTAACCCGCGCCGAAATAAAGGCGAAGAAAGAACCGGGATAATAAACGCGGAGATGAAAATTAACGCGCGTGACGCGAATTAAAATTATTGATGCGCTGCGTCTGTAAGTGATTGAGTTCATCGATCCGCTGCTGTTGCAAATGATTGATCTCATCGTAGGCATCCTGCCGTTCATTATGGCGATACGCCCCGGTCGCCACCGCGCCGGCGGTAAGCGCCAGCGGATGCGCCACGGGTGCAGTCACGGCGGGAAGCGCGACCGGTGCGGGCGCAACGACGATCGGCGCCGGCGTTATCACCACGGCGCGCGGGGCCGCGTAGGGATAGGTGACGATCACCGCCCCCTGAGCCGCCCCGGTGCAAAGCCCCAACAACAGCAACCATTTTTTCATGCAACAGACCTCTCATTTCGTTAAATCGACTCGTTAACGGCTACGGTAAAGCGGTCTGTCGTTCAGGTTTAAGCTCGGCGTGTGATCGCCCGACTTGGCGCAAAAATAATAATAAGGGAATGGCTCAGAAGGTAAAAAATAAATTCCGCCGACATACTTTGACATGCCGATAAATAAATAATGACGTAGAAAGCCTGCGCTGTCGGCAATAATTTCTTTCCCTCCCATCAACGATCGATTGACGGATTTGTCGGGCCCTCTTGAGGCCGGTGCGCCATTTGAGACGCCGATCGTTATCACGCTATACTCTGGCCGCGTGGCCGGACGCAACCTTATCCGGCGTTGTTTTGATCGCGCCCATGAGGGTTCCTGCCGACGCGGGCGTATGATGGTTGTCGGCACAGATGAAGCGAATCGTATAAAATCAGTAAGTTATTGCCATTAGTGCGGCAATGACGCAAAGGACGTTTATCGACATGCAAAAAATGACCAACGCGGTACAGAATTACGCCTGGGGCAGCCACGATGCGCTGACCCGTCTTTACGGCATCGCCAACCCGGATAATCAGCCGATGGCCGAACTGTGGATGGGCGCGCATCCCAAGAGCCCTTCCCGCGTGCCCGGCGCCGATGGCGCACTGCGTTCGCTGCGCTTTCTTATCGATGAAGACCAGCCAAAGCAGCTGGGCGCTGACGTCGCCAGCCGCTTTGGCGAGTTGCCGTTCCTGTTTAAAGTGCTCTGCGCCGATCAGCCGCTGTCGATCCAGGTCCACCCGAGCAAAGCGGCGGCCGAGATCGGCTTCGCGAAAGAGAACGCCGCCGGCATCCCGCTGAGCGCCGCCGAACGCAACTATAAAGATCCCAATCACAAGCCCGAGCTGGTCTTCGCCCTGACGCCGTTCCTGGCGATGAACGGCTTTCGCGAACTGGCCGATATCGTCTCCCTGCTGCAACCGATCGCCGGCGCGCACCACGATATCGCCACCTTCCTGCAGCAGCCGGACACCGCCCATCTGTCTACCCTGTTCGCCAGCCTGCTGACGATGAGCGGCGAGCAAAAGTCGCTGGCGCTCGGCGTGCTGAAAGCCGCGCTCAACAACCAGCAGGGTGAACCCTGGGATACCGTGCGCTTCATCGCCGGTTTCTATCCGGACGACAGCGGTCTGTTCTCACCGCTGCTGCTGAACGTGGTGCAGCTCGCGCCGGGCGAGGCGATGTTCCTGTATGCCGAAACGCCGCACGCCTATCTGAAAGGCGTGGCGCTGGAGGTGATGGCCAACTCGGACAACGTGCTGCGCGCCGGCCTGACGCCGAAATTTATCGACGTGCCCGAGCTGCTGGCCAACCTGCAGTTCCGCCCGCAGCCGGCGTCCGGCCTGCTGACCCAACCGGAGCGGCGCGGCAACGAACTGTTCTTCCCGATCCCGGTGGAAGATTTCGCCTTCTCGCTGCACGATTTGACCGCCGCGCCGCAGGCGCTCGCACAACGGAGCGCGGCTATCGTGTTCTGCGTCAGCGGCGAAGCGACGCTGGAAAAATCCGGGCAGCGCCTGACGCTCAAACCGGGTGAATCCTGCTTTATCGGCGCCTTCGAATCGCCGGTCAACGTCAGCGGCAGCGGCCGCATCGCCCGGGTTTATAACCAACTGGCCTAACCGTTGATAAATTTCAGCAAATTGCTTGCTGAAAGCGAGAGCTGCCCCCACAATTAAACGCCTGCGGGCGTTTTTGTCGGCCCACATTTGCCCCCTCCCTCGCAACGGAGGGTTATAAGAAAAAAGGATGAAACAGAGCTATGAAAAAATCGTTAGTCGCTGTCAGCGTCATTGTCGTTCTTGGCGCAGCATGGACCGGGGCATCCTGGTACACCGGGAAACAGATCGAGCAGCACATGGGCGAAGTCGTCGACAACGCCAACGGCCAACTGAAAGCCTACCTGCCGAAAGCCGGCGTCAAGCTGAGCTATGAAAATTACCAGCGCGGCGTGTTCAGCAGTAAAGTGCGTTATGTGCTGCGTTCCGATGGCACGGATACCAGCGAAAACGCGGCGCTGAAAGCCGGTGAAGAAGTGGCGTTCCTGGAAACCATCGATCACGGTCCGTTCCCGTTCGCGCAGCTGAAAAAATTCAACCTGCTGCCGAGCATGGCGTCGGTGCATACCGAGCTGGAAAACACCCCGGCGGTGAAAGGCCTGTTTGAAACCACCAAAGGCAAATCGCTGTTTACCGCCGATTCGCGCATCTCGTACAGCGGCGATACCGCGTCCACCATCGACTTTATCCCACTGGACTACCAGAAGGATAAATCTTCGTTGAAATTCAGCGGCGCCACCATTGACGCCGACGTGTCCCGCGATCTGAAAAAAATCGCGCTGGACGCCAATAGCGACACTATCGTGTTCGCCAGCCCGAACGAATTCGGCCAAAACGAGCAGATCACCTTCCAGGGCTTCAACCTGAAAGGCAACAGCAACGAAAGCAAGTTCGGCGTGAAGCTCGGCGATCAAACGATGACCCTGAAGCAGTTCAAACTGACGATCGACGGTAAAGACACCGTGGCGTTGGACGGTTTCAATCTGGTGAGCAAGTTCGGCGAGCAAGGCAGCAGCAATATCGGCGGCCAGATCGATTACACCATGGACGCGCTCAAGGTGCAGGGCAACGACTTCGGCGCCGGTAAACTGACGCTGAAAATCGACAACGTCGACGGCAAGGCGCTGAAAGACTTCTCCGACAGCTACAACCGCCAAACCATGGCGCTGCTGCAGCAGGGCGAGAACCTGGATCCGGACGTCTACGAACAGCAGACCTCCGAGATGCTGCAAAAGAACCTGCCGCTGCTGCTGAAAGGCAACCCAAGCCTCAGCATCGCCCCGCTGAGCTGGAAAAACAGCAAGGGTGAGAGCATCTTCACGCTGGATCTGGCGATGACCGATCCGAGCAAGGCCGCCTCCCCGGCACAGTCGCCGGATCAAGTGATCGCTCAGGCGGTTAAAAAGCTGGATCTCAGCCTGACCATTCCGGAAGCGATGGCCACCGAAGTGACCGCGAAGACCGCCCTGTTGCAGGGTTACAATGAGGAAGACGCGCAGAAACTGGCGCAGCAGCAAGTGCAGGGCCTGGCGGCCATGGGTCAGATGTTCAAGCTGACCACCCAGAAAGACGGCGTGATCGCGAGCAAGTTCCACTACGCTGACAATCAGGTTGACCTGAACGGCAACAAAATGTCGCTGCAGGAGTTCATCGGCCAGTTCGCCATGCTGGGCGCCCCGGCGGAAGACGCTGAACCGGCGCAGGAAGCGGAACCCGCTCCGGCACCGGCGCAGTAATCGCCTGAAAACCTAACAAGGGCCCCCTGCGGGGCCCTTTTTATTTACGCCGCATAAACCGCATCGCGGATCTGCTGCGGGTAGCGGCCACACATGCCCTCAAATGCGGTATTGGTCAAGACAACCACGCTCAGCTGCGCCTCTGGATCAAAGAACCAGCTGTGGCCGTAAACGCCGCCCCAGGTCAGGGTACCGGCATGCTGCGGCGTCTGCGCAGCGTCTGGATCCACCAGCAGCGCGCCGCCAAAGCCGAAGCCCCAGCCCGGCCCTTGCGTTTGCGCCTCGGCGCCGACGTGCGGGTGACGCAGCAACGCCACCGTATCCGGTTGCAAAATGCCCTGCCCGCCGCTGCGCAGCGCCTCCACCAGCCGCAGCACGTCGTCGGCATCACCGACCATGCCCGCGCCGCCGGAGGGATAGGCTCCGACGTTAAGCGCGCGCGCCGGCGAGAACGTCACTTCTCCCCCCGCCATACCTTCCGGCAAGGCGATCCGCACGCCTTCCGGCATGCGCCGCGGCCCCTGCGGCGTATTGTAATAAGGCGTCGCCAGGTTAGCGGCATGGGTCGCATGGAACGCGGTATTGCCGAGCCCCAGCGGCCGCGCCACCCATTCGACAAACAGCTGCGGCAGCGACATTCCCGTCACTCGCTCCAGCACCGCGCCGAGCACGTCGATCGCCAGCGAATAGTTGAAGCGCGCGCCCGGTTCCGATAGCAACGGCGCCTGCGCCAACAGCCGCAGGTTTTGCTCCAGCGTCAGCGTCGACAGCTCCACGCCGTCCTGGATCCCCAACTGATGGTAAACGCCTGCTGGCGGTTGGTTCAGCCGATAGTCGAGCCCGGCGGTATGACTCAGCAAATGACGAATCTTGATCGTCGGGCGGCGGCCGTCGGCCAGCGCCGGGGTAAACCACGGCAGCCAATCGCTGACCGCATCGTCGAGGCTCAGCTTGCCTCGTTCAATCAGGCGCAGCGCCGCCAGCGTGGTATAGGGTTTGGAAACCGACGACAGCCGAAACTGCGTTTCTCGCCGCATCGGTTGCCGCGCTTCGCGATCGGCATAACCGGCCGCACTGGCGTAGCAAATTTCACCCCGCCGCGCCACCAGCACCACGCTGCCCACGATGCGCCCTTCGGCCATCGCCTGTTGATCGATCGCCGCGATCCGTTCTGTTAACGCCCGTTGTTCTACCGACATGATTTTTATCTCGCTGAGGGAAAGTAAAAATCAGTCTAAAACGTTCGTCATAAATTAAAATAAGGCATAATTTAATGAATCATTAAGCACAGGTTATTGATAGATGAGTTCACTCCTGCAGCTGCTGCCCTATTTCGAAGCCGTCGCGCGGCTGGGCAACTTCACCCGCGCGGCCAACCAACTGGGCGTCACGCCGCCGGCGGTGTCGCAAAACATTCAGGCGCTGGAGAATCAGCTGGGGATGCGCTTATTCCACCGCACCAGCCGCTCGGTGCGCCTCAGCGACGAGGGCCGACTGTTTTACCAGAAGGTCTCGCCGGCGATGAACCAGATCGACGTGGCGGCGGACGACGTGCGCGCCCTGGGCGCGCAGCCGGCGGGCCTGCTGCGCATCACGTTGCCGCAGTTGGCCGCTTCGCTGCTGGTGATGCCGCACCTGGCGGAGTTTCAGCGGCGCTATCCCGAAGTGCAGCTGGAGCTGTTTACCGAAGACCGCTTTTCCGATCTGGTGCTGGGCAGTTTCGATGCCGGCATTCGCATGCACGCCATGCTGCAAAAGGACATGATCGCCGTGCCGATCGACAACGGCCAGCGCCGGGTGCTGGTCGCCTCACCCGATTATCTGACGCGTTGCGGCGCGCCGGCCACGCCGGACGATCTGCTCGCGCACCATTGCCTGCGCTACCGTTTTCCCGGCAGCGGCAAATTGGAGCCCTGGTATTTCAGTCGGCACGGCGATGAGCGGGCGCTGGACGTCAGCGGCAGTTTGATCTTTAACGAAGATCGGCTGATCAAGGATGCGGCGTTGGCGGGCCTGGGGATCGCGCAACGTTTTCAGGGCACGGTGGTGCAGGAACTGGCGCAGGGCGATCTGGTGGAAGTGCTGCCGGAGTATGCCAGCGAGGCATCGGGATTTTTCATCTACTTTCCCGCCGGCAGGCATCTGCCGCTCAAGCTGCGCGCCTTTATCGATTTCATGCGCGAGCGGCGAGAGCGACAGCACCGGTAACAGGGGCGCCCCGACGGCGCCCCCCACGATCAGCGCTTATCCAGCGCTTGCACGATGCGGTAAGCCGCCTCGACCCGATCGTCGTTCGGGAACCATTTGTTGGCCAGCATCACCACGGCGATATTTTTCGCCGGGATAAACACCGCGTAGGTGGAGAAACCGCCGGTCGAACCGGTTTTATTATACCAACCGGCGCGCAGCTCCGGCTGCGGCGGCGTGATGGCGGTGGCCGGCGTGCCGTTCATTATCATCCCGGCGTTGTTGCCCTCGATCAGCCGCGACAGTTTTACCGGGTACGGGTAGTTCTCCCACATCAGATCCTGCGTGAACACGCCCGCTTTGTAATAGCCGACGTGCGTGGCGGCCAGCGCCTCGCGCCACGGCTGCGCGACCTTCGCCTGCTGCAGGTTGGCGTCCAGGTAACGAATCAGATCGCGGGCGTTGGATTTGATGCCGTAAGATTCGGCGTCCAGCGGGCCGGGATTGACGCGCACCGGCTTATCGTCCTTGTTATAACCCTGGGCATAGTTGGCCATCTGCGCCGCCGGCACCTGAATGTAGGTGTGGCTCATGCCCAGCGCCGGCAGCATGCCCTGCTCCATGGCCTGGATAAACGGCCGATCGAGGCTCTTGGCGGCGATCATGCCCAGCATGCCGATGCCGAGGTTGGAATAGACGCGGTAGCTGCCCGCCGGGTGCTTCGGCTGCCAGGCCCGGTAGTAAGCCATCAGTTGGGCGTTGTCGGTCACGTCGTCCGGCACGAACAGCGGCAGGCCGGATGTGTGGGTCGCCAGATTCAGCAGGCTGACGCCGTCGAAGGCGCTGCCGCGCAGCTCAGGCAGATAATGGCTGGCCGGATCGCTGAACGACAGCTTGCCCTGCTGCTGCGCATAGACCGCCAGCGTCGCGGTGAAGGTTTTGCTCAGCGACCCCACTTCGAACAGCGTCTGCTCGGTGATCGGTTTGCCGGTCTGTTTCGAGGCGACGCCATACGGGTAAATCTGCTGTTTGCCATCGACCGATACGGCGATCGCCATGCCCGGCACGCCGTATTTTTTCATCAGCGGCTGAATAACGGCGTTGATATCCTGCTGCTGCGCGGCGTGCGCGGTCGGCAAGATCAGTGCGGCGATCATCGCGGCCGCCAGGCGGTTCATTTTCGTCATGATAGAGGCTCTTCGGTTGCAGGGCATCGGCCGCGGCCAAAAGTTTTTATTGGCGTTGCGCACGGCGCACTCCCTGATGGATGATGTCATTCCTTTACGGGCTCCGCCAATCTTGCGGCAGCCGCGCCAAATATCGGTTTTTGCCGCCGGGTTGACAAGCGATAATAATTTCAGCCAGCATAAAGAAAAACTTATGGCTATCAACAATGCGCAACCGACTTCCCCTCAACGCTCTGCGGGCGTTCGAATCCTCCGCCCGCCACCTGAACTTCACCCGCGCCGGTCTGGAGCTGCGCGTCACTCAGGCCGCCGTCAGCCAGCAGGTGCGCATGCTGGAAGAACAGCTGGGCATTCAGCTGTTCCGCCGCCTGCCGCGCGGGTTGGATCTGACCGAAGAGGGCCAGGCGCTGCTGCCGGTGTTGAGTGACGCTTTCGATCGCATCGAGGCGGTGTTGCAGCAGTTCGAAGGCGGGCATTTCCACGAAGTGCTGACGGTGGCGGTGGTCGGCACCTTCGCGGTCGGCTGGCTGATGCCGCGGCTGGCGGCGTTCCGCGCGGCGCATCCGTTCATCGATCTGCGGGTGCTGACCCACAACAACCTGGTCAATCTGTCGGCCGACGGCATGGATTTCGCCATCCGTTTCGGCGAAGGTTTATGGCCCGCCACCCGCAATATCAAGCTGTTCGACGCGCCGCTGACGGTGCTCTGCTCGCCGGCGGTCGCCGCGCGGCTGCATACGCCGCAGGATCTGCAGCACGAACTGCTGATGCGCACTTACCGCCAGGATGAATGGGAACGCTGGTTCACGGCTGCGCAGGTGACGCCGTGGCGAATCAACGGCCCGGTGTTCGACTCATCGAGGCTGATGGTGGAAGGCGCGCTCCAGTGCGACGGCGTGGCGCTGGCGCCGGTCAGCATGTTCCGCCGCGAACTGGCCGCCGGCGCGCTGCAGCGGCCGTTCGCCGCCGAGGCCGCGCTCGGCGCCTACTGGCTGACCCATTTGAAATCGCGGGATCTGACGCCGGCGATGAAGGCTTTTATCGGCTGGATTTGCCGCGAAGCGGAAGAGGAACAGCGGCGGGACTAAGCGGAGCCGCGCCGGATCAGCGTCGGCGGCAAAATGACGTTCTGCGCCGGCAGATCGGCGTCATTGATGCGCTGCAGCAGGCGCGCGGCGGCGCTGCGCCCCACTTCCCGCGCCGAGCTGGAGACAAAGGTCAGCGGCGGTTCGGTCAGCTCGGCCTCCGGCACGTCGCCGAAACCGATCAGCGCCACCTGCCGGCCGTAGTAGGCGTCGACCCCGTCCGAACCGATGCTGCGGCCGCTGCGCGTCAGGCCAAAATAGGCGCCAAGCGCCACCGAAGCCTTGTGGCAAACGACAGCGGTGATATTCGGATAGTGGCGCAGCAGCTGTTCCGCCGCTTCCGCCGCCTCACGCTGCCGGCAATCGCACTCGACGATCCATTCGCTGCGAAACGGCAGGCCGTACTGCAACAGCGTGGCGCAAAATCCGCCCAACCTTTCGGCGCGCGTCAACGAGTCGCTCTGGCCGCCGAGATAAGCAATCTGGCTGTGGCCGCGTTTGATCAAAAATTCGGTGGCCAGCTTGGCGGCCTGCATATTGTCCGGCCGCACCACGTCCACGCCCTCGAGACCGCTGGAGCGCGCCACGCACACCAGCGGCACGCCCTGCTCGGCCGCCTTTTCCTTCAGCCCGGCCGCCGCGCGGATGCCGCCCGCCAGCACGATGCCGTCGACGCCCTGCGCCAGCAGCGCGTCAAACGCCCGCTGCAGCCCCTGACCATCGCGCCCGCTCTGGGTTAAAAACAGCAGTTTGTCGTGCGCCTCCAGCGCTTCGCTCAGCCCGGCGGTCATTTCGGCATAGAAAGGTTCGCAAATGTCGCGCAGGATCAAGCCGATTACCCCGGATTCGCCGCCGCGCAGCGTCGCCGCCTGGCGATTGCGCACGTAGCCCAGCTGCTCTATCGCCTGATTGACCTTCTCGACGGTGGTCGGCGAAATCCGCCCCTTGCCGCTCAATACCAGAGAAACCGTGGTGACCGAAACGCCCGCCTGTTGCGCCACATCGGTAATGGTGATCTTTTTGATGCTCATAGTCTCTGCGAACCCGTTCCTGGGCAACCCGCGCCGTAGTGATCAAGGGTATACCGAATCCGTCAACGCAGTAAAACGTTTTACTGCCCGCCGCATTGTCGCCAAAAACCGCGCGACAGATTTGTGATTGGCGGCGCATTTTTGCTAGGTAAAACGTTTTATCTTCTTTTTACCTAATCAGAGGCCCCCTTTTTGCTCGTCTTTTCGCCAGGAGAAGTCGGTTATGTCAGCAGCCAACAAACCCAAAATCACCCTCTGGGAGTTCTTCCAGAGCCTGGGCAAAACCTTCATGTTGCCCGTCGCCTTGCTCTCTTTCTGCGGCATCATGCTGGGGATCGGCAGCTCGCTGAGCAGCCGCGATGTGATCACCCTGATGCCGTTTATCGGCCATCCGATCTTCCAGCTGATCTTCACCTGGATGAGCAAGATAGGCTCCTTCGCCTTCAGCTTCCTGCCGGTGATGTTCGCCATCGCCATTCCGCTGGGCATGGCGCGCGACAACAAGGGCGTCGCCGCCTTCTCCGGCTTCGTCGGCTTCGCCGTGCTGAATCTGGCCACCAACTTCTACCTGACCGCCGCCGGCGTGCTGCCCACCAGCGATCCGTTAGTGCTGAAGGCCAACAACATCCAAAACATTCTCGGCATTCAGTCGATCGACACCGGCATCCTCGGCGCAGTGATCGTCGGCATCATCGTGTATCTGCTGCATGAACGTTTCCATACCATCCGGCTGCCGGATGCGCTGGCCTTCTTCGGCGGCACCCGTTTCGTGCCGATAGTCACCACCGTGACGCTGGGCCTGTGCGGCCTGCTCATCCCCGTGATCTGGCCATGGTTCGCCGCCGGCATCAACGGCCTGGGGCGCATGATCAATGGCGCCGGCATTTTCGGGCCGATGATTTTCGGCACCGGCGAACGCCTGCTGTTGCCGTTCGGTCTGCATCACATACTGGTGGCGCTGATCCGCTTTACCGAGGCGGGCGGCACGATGGAGGTGTGCGGCCACAGCGTCAGCGGCGCCCTGACCATCTTCCAGGCGCAGCTCTCCTGCCCGACCACCACCGGTTTCGCCGAAAGCGCCACCCGCTTCCTGTCGCAGGGTAAAATGCCGGCGTTCCTCGGTGGCCTGCCGGGCGCGGCGCTGGCGATGTACCACTGCGCCAAACCGGAGAACCGCCATAAAATCAAGGGGCTGTTGATTTCCGGCGTGGTGGCCTGCGTCGTCGGCGGCACCACCGAGCCGATCGAGTTTCTGTTTCTGTTCGTCGCGCCGTTCCTTTATCTGATCCATGCGCTGCTCACCGGGTTGGGCTTTACCGTCATGGCGCTGCTGGGCGTGACCATCGGCAACACCGACGGCAATATTATCGACTTCGTGGTGTTCGGCATTCTGCACGGCACCGCCACCAAGTGGTATCTGGTGCCGGTGGTGGCCGCCGTCTGGTTCGTCGGCTATTACGCCATTTTCCGCTTCGCCATCCGGCGCTTTAACATCAAAACGCCGGGCCGTGAGAGCGACGGTGCGGTCACCCCAAACGCGCCGAGCGGCGCGGCGGGCAAATCCGGCTACAATGTGCCGGCGATTTTGGCGGCGCTCGGCGGCCCGGACAACATCATTACGCTGGACAACTGCATCACCCGCCTGCGCCTGTCGGTCAACGACATGAGCCAGGTGGACGACGCGGCGCTGAAGGCCAACCGCGCCATCGGCGTGGTGCATCTCAACGATCATAATCTGCAGGTAGTGATCGGCCCGCAGGTGCAATCGGTGAAGGATGAATTAGACTCACTGATAGCCACGGCGCGCCCTGCCGCGGCGCTGCAGGGAGCCACCCATGTTTGATTTCTCTACCCCGATCGACCGCCACGGCACCTGGTGCACCCAGTGGGATTACATCGCCGATCGCTTCGGCAGCGCCGACCTGCTGCCGTTCACCATCTCCGATATGGATTTCGCCACCGCGCCGTGCATTCTCGAGGCGCTGCAACAGCGCCTGCAGCACGGCGTGCTGGGCTACAGCCGTTGGCAGCATGAGGATTTTCTCGGCGCGCTGCGCCACTGGTATCAGCAACGTTTCAACACCGCTATCGACACAGCAACGGCGGTGTACGGCCCTTCCGTTATCTACATGGCGGCGCAGCTGATCCGCCAATGGTCCGTGCCGGGCGACTACGTGGTGACCCATACCCCGGCCTACGACGCCTTCTATAAGGTGATCCTCGCCAACCAGCGCCAGCTGCTGGCCTGCCCGCTGCACAAGGCCGCAGATGACTGGCGCTGCGACATGGCGCACCTCGAAGCGCTGCTGGCGCGGCCGCAGACCAAGATCCTGCTGCTGTGCAGCCCGCATAATCCCACCGGCAAAGTGTGGCGCCGCGAAGAGCTGCAGCAGATGGCCGAACTGTGCGAACGCCACGACGTGAGGGTGATCAGCGATGAAATCCACATGGACATGGTATGGGGCGAACACCGCCATACGCCCTGGAGCCAGGTGGCGACCGGCCCCTGGGCCTTACTGACCTCCGGCTCCAAGAGTTTTAACATTCCGGCGTTAACCGGCGCCTACGGCTTTATCAGCGACGACGCCAGCCGCGAAGCCTATTTCCAGCAGCTCAAAGCCCGCGATGGCCTCTCCTCGCCGGCGGTGCTGGCGGTGGCGGCGCACGTAGCCGCCTATCGGCGCGGTGAACCCTGGCTGGACGCCCTGCGCGACTATCTGCAGGATAACCTGACCTACGTCGCCGAACGGCTGGCGGAGGCGTTTCCCGCGCTGGGCTGGCGCCCGCCGCAAGCCACCTATCTGGCCTGGATCGATCTGCGGCCGCTGGCCGTGGACGATCGGGCGCTGCAGCAGGTGCTTATCGAGCGTGAAAAGGTGGCGATCATGCCGGGCTTTACCTACGGCGAAGAAGGCCGCGGGTTCCTGCGCCTCAACGTCGGCTGCCCGCGCAGCAAGCTGGAAGCCGGCATGGACAAGCTGATCGCCGGGTTGAAGTTTGTGCTGGACGAGAAATAACGCGAGGGGGCGAGCCTCTGCCCGCCCCTCGGTTACGCCTGAACAGACGGAATTTCCTCCAGATGACGATAGACCGTCAATCCCCATTCGTTAGCCAACCGCACGTCGTTATCGGCCCCCGCAGACGCCCCTTCGATGCGATACACCGCCTGACACTGCGCAATCAATCGGTGAGCCACCGGGTAAAGAAACGCCTCGCTGACCGCATCGCCAACCTGAGTGGAACCGGCCGCGGCCGCCAAAGGCAGCGCCAGCCATTCGCCGATCACCGGCACGTGCCCCCGCTGGTAAACCGCCAGCGCCGCCTGTTCGAGGCGCGCCAGATTGGCGGCGATACGCTGCGGATCGCCATCGGTGCCGCTGCGATAAGGGCCGGCGATCAAGATTTGTTGGGCTTTCATCGTTGTTCCTCCAACGTCCGATTTAATGCGACAAACTGCAGCAGCATGATGGTTTTGGCGTCAACGATCGTACCCTGACGAACCGCCTGCAGGGCCTGCGCCAGCGGCAGCTCGATCACCTCCAAATCTTCCCCCTCCGCCGCCAGCCCGCCGCCCTCGTTGAGGCGGTCGCCCGCCTGATATTCGCCGACGAAAAAGTGCAGCTTTTCGGTGACCGAGCCAGGGCTCATGTACGCCTCAAACACTTTCTCCACGTTCTGCACGAAATAGCCGGTTTCCTCTTCAACTTCGGCGCGGATGCGCGCCTCCGGCGACGCGTCGTCCAACAGCCCGGCGGCGGCCTCAATCAGCATGCCGTCATGACCGTTGACGAACACCGGAAAGCGGAACTGGCGCGTCAGGATCACCGTTTGCGCCTGCCGGTTGAACAGTAAAATGGTGGCGCCGTCGCCGCGATCGTAAGTCTCACGGCTCTGCCTTTGCCAGACGCCGTCGCGCCGCAGAAAATCAAAGGTGGTTTTTTTCAGCAGGTACCAGTCATCGGACAACACCCGGGTTTCGACAATACGAACCCTGTCTTTGGTGGCTATCATCGGTTTACTCCGCCAGAGGAAGGAAATTGATACTATCGTGCAATTTCGTGTATGATCAAGATATTTCGTGCATAGGAAATTTGAGAGGAAATGGCCATGTTGACCAGCCAACGCAAGAAGATCATTTTGGAAAAACTGGCCCAGGAGGGTCAGGTCTTGGCCAAACAGCTCAGCGAGATGTTCGGGCTGTCGGAAGATACGGTCCGGCGCGATCTGCGTGAACTGGACGCCGAGGGGTTGCTGCAACGGGTGCATGGCGGCGCCCTGCCGGTTTCTTCCGCCATCGCCAGCTTCGCCGAACGCAATCAGTTGGAATCCGGCGCCAAACGCGCGATCGCCAAAGCGGCGGCGGCGCTGATCGCCCCCGGCCAGGTGGTGATCATCGACGGCGGCACCACCTCCGCAGAGCTGGTCAGGCAACTGCCGGCCAACCTCAACGCCACCATCGTCACCCACAGCCCCAGCGTCGCCGTGGGCTTGGTCGATCACCCCACCGTCGAGGTGATCCTGATCGGCGGCCGACTGTATAAGCATTCGATCGTCAGCGTCGGTGCCGCCGCCGTAGAAGCGATGTCGCATATCCGCGCCGATATTTATTTCATGGGCGTGACCGGCGTGCACCCCACCGCAGGGCTGAGCACCGGCGATCTGGAAGAAGCCTACATCAAGCGCGCGCTGGCGGCCCGTGCGGCGGAAACCGTGGTGCTGGCTTCCGCCGCCAAGCTTAATGCCGCCTCGCAGTATGCGATCGGCGATATTACGCTGGCGCACACCATCATCGTTGAGCGGGCTACCGATGACGCGCTGATCGCGCCGTTGCAGCAGGCGGGGGTCAGCGTGTTGAAAGCCTGATTCACGACGATAATGCGATATATCGCGCATTATTTGTGACTCACATCACTTTTTTATGCAACGCAATGGCAAGTTTCATCCATTTGTTTTTATACTGTTCTGCACTTTACCTACGATAATTAGCGAGTGCCCAGCATGATCGATCCCCGCCTACCGCTTACCGACATTCACCGCCATCTCGACGGCAACATCCGCGCGCAGACCATTCTCGACCTCGGCCGCCAGTTCAATCTCGCCCTGCCGGCCAACGATTTGGAGAGCCTGCGCCCGCACGTGCAGATCACCCATGCCGAACCGGATCTGGTCAGCTTCCTGCAGAAACTGGACTGGGGCGTGGCGGTGCTGGGCGATCTGGACGCCTGCCGCCGGGTGGCATACGAAAACGTCGAGGACGCCGCCAACGCCGGCCTGCATTATGCCGAACTGCGTTTCTCCCCTTACTACATGGCGATGAAGCATCAACTGCCGGTCGCCGGCGTGGTGGAAGCGGTGATCGACGGGATCCGTTCGGGCTGCCGCGATCGTGACATCGACATTCGCCTGATCGGCATCATGAGCCGCACCTTCGGCGAGGCCGCCTGTCTGCAGGAACTGGAAGGATTGCTGGCGCACCGCGACGGCATTACCGCGCTGGATTTGGCGGGCGATGAGCTGGGCTTCCCCGGCAGCCTGTTCCTCAGCCACTTCAACCGCGCCCGCGACGCCGGCCTACGCATCACCGTGCACGCGGGCGAAGCCGCCGGCCCGGAAAGCATCTGGCAGGCGATCCGCGAGCTGGGCGCCGAACGTATCGGCCACGGGGTGAAAGCGGTCGAAGATCCGGCGCTGATGGACTTCCTGGCGGAACACGGCATCGGCATCGAATCCTGCCTGACCTCCAACATCCAGACCAGCACCGTGCCGTCTCTGGCGCAGCATCCGCTGGCCACCTTCCTGCGCCACGGCGTGCTGGCGTCGATCAACACCGACGATCCGGCGGTTCAGGGCATCGAGATCGAGCATGAATACCGCGTCGCCGCGCCGCAGGCCGGGCTGACGCCGGAAGAAATCCGCACCGCGCAGGAAAACGGCCTGAAGCTGGCTTTCCTCAGCGAGCAGGAAAAACAGGCGCTGCGCGCCAAAGTTCAGGGCTAAATCCCCCCCAGGCGCCAAACGGCGCCTTCTTCTCATCCCTCTCCCCGCCGTCTTCTTCCGACTGCTCGTCTTTATCGCTTTGTTACCCCATGACCCTGCTGCAAGAGAGGAATTTCGCATGTCTGACAAAACACGCCGCATCGTGCTGAGCGGCGGCCCCGGCTCGGGCAAAAGCACGCTCATCGACGTTCTTCATCGCCGCGGCTTTCCACACTCGCAGGAGGCCGGCCGGGCGATTATTCAGGATCAGGTGAGTATCGGCGGCCATGCGCTGCCGTGGGGCGATCGCCAGGCCTTCGCCGAGCGGATGCTCGATTGGGAACTGCGCTCATGGCGCGAAGCGACGGGCGCAACATGCTGGTTCTTCGATCGCGGGCTGCCGGATATCGCCGGGTATCTCACGCTGTGCGGACTGCCGATCCCCGCGCATTTGACGGCGGCGATCGGCGTCTTTCGCTATGCCGAAAGGGTGTTCATCGCCCCGCCGTGGCAAGCGATCTACGCGCAGGACAGCGAAAGAAAACAATCTTTCGCCGAAGCCGAGCTGACCTATCGGGCGATGGTGGCCGTCTATCGCCGCTATGGCTATCAGCTGCAAGAACTGCCGCGCGCCTCACCGGACGAGCGCGCCGACTTTCTGCTCGACGCGCTGGGCCGCCGTTAGCGGCCTGCGGCCTATTTGGCCGCCAGCGCCTCCGCCTCGGCCCGCTGTTTAGCGGTTTTACGCGCATAGCGCTGCGCCAGCACCGCGCACACCATCAGCTGAACCTGGTGGAAAATCATCAGCGGCAGCACCATGGCGCCCACCGCCGCGGCCGGGAACAGCACGTTGGCCATCGGGATGCCGTTCGCCAGGCTCTTTTTCGAACCGCAGAAGACGATGGTAATTTCATCGGCGGTGTTAAAGCCTAGCCAGCGCGCCGCGTAGGTGTTGATCACCAGCACCACCGTCAGCAGCACCAGCGACATCACCAGGATGGTCAGCAGCGACCAGCCGTCGATGCGATGCCAAATCCCTTCCACCACCGCCGCGCTGAACGCGGTATACACCACCAGCAGGATCGACGAACGGTCGGTCAGATTGATCAATTTGCGATGGCGATCGATCCACTTGCCGATCAATGGCCGCGCCAGGTGACCGATCACGAACGGCACCATCAATTGCAAAATGATTGAACCGATGGCGTGCAGCACGTCGGTATTACCGCCCTGAGTATGCATCAACGCCCCCACCAGCAGCGGCGACAGGAACACGCCGAGAATGCTCGACGCCGAGGCGCTGCAGATCGCCGCCGCCACGTTACCGCCCGCCGCCGACGTAAAGGCGATGGCCGACTGCACCGTGGCCGGTAGCGCGCACAGATAGAGGAAGCCGAGATAGACCGTCGGCGTCATGATGCCCGGCACCAACAGGTTCATCGCCAGCCCGAGCAGCGGGAACAGCGCAAAGGTGCTGAGGAACACCAGCAGATGCAGCTTCCAGTGACTCATGCCGGCGATGATCGCCTCGCGCGACAGCTTGGCGCCGTGCATAAAGAACAGCAGCGCGATGGCGGCGGTGGTCAGGTGTTCAAAGAAGGTTTTCCAGATGCCTTCGCAGGGGAACAGCGAGGCGACGATCACCACCAAAATCAGAACCAGCAAAAATTTATCAATGCGCAAACGCTGCAACCAGGACATGAAACGGATTTCCTTGCACGTAGAGTCGTAAAAAGGCCCGACGTTGCGCCGGGCCACAGAAAAGTGGGCGGGATCAGACCACCGGCAGCGCCTGCTGCAGCCGGGCCGATTCCAGCCCCAGTTCGATCAATGCCATCACCGCGATGGCGTCGGCGGCCGGCACCGGATTTTCGCCTATGCCGGCAATCGCGTCGCGCACCGCCGCGTAATAAGCCGGGTAGTTGCCGGGAATATTGAGCAGCGGCTGTTCCGCCAGCAGGTCGCCGCGTGACAGCGTCACCACACCCTCGCGCATGTCATAGCCCCAGTCGGCCTGCGGCAAGCGTTCGCCGGCCTTCAGCCGGTCTTCTTGCGGATCCAGGCCGTATTTGACATAGCTGCCGCGAGTGCCGTGCACCACATAGCGCGGGCTCTCCGCCGCCGCCAGCATGCTGGCGTGCAGCACCACACGGCGATCGCCATAGCTCAGCAGCGCGTGGAAATAGTCCACCGCCTGCGCCCCCGGCCGCAGCTCACCCAAATCGACAAACAGCCGCTCGGGTTTGCCGAAGAGTTGCAGCGCCTGATCGAGCAGATGCGGCCCCAAGTCGAACCAGATGCCGCTGCCGACGCCGCCCTGTTCGCGCCAGCGCTGACGCACCTGTGGCCGGTAACGATCAAAGTGCGACTCGAAGTACACCACCTCGCCCAGCGAACCGTCGTTCAGCAGCGCTTTGAGGGTCAGGAAATCGCTGTCCCAGCGACGGTTGTGGAACACCGACAACAGCAAACCGCTCTGCTGCGCCTGTTGCTGCAGCGCTTGAGCTTGTGACAATGTCACGGTAAACGGTTTGTCCACGACCACGTGCTTGCCGGCGGCCAGCGCCTGTTGCGCCAGCGGGAAATGGGTATCGTTGGGGGTAGGAATCACGATCAGATCGAGGGCCGGATCGGCGAACAGCGCCTGCGCATCGCCCACCACCGTCATCGACGGCCAGTCCGCGCGCACTTTGCCGGCATCGCTGCTGGAAACGGCGGCCAGCTCCAGCCCGGGCGTACCGGCGATCAGCGGCGCATGAAAGGTTTTGCCGGCGTAGCCGTAACCGACCAGCCCGACACGAATTTTCTCAGCCATGGGATTTCCTCTTGCAGGCTCACGACAGACCCTTTCGATTTGACACCATGCGGACGGCTGGAACAAGAAGTAAATGAGATGTTAATTCGAAGCGGGGTCGGAGTAGCCAAACGTGCGGCCCGGCCCCGCGACGCCGAGCTATCCGGTTGATAGGGATGACGAAGCCGGTATTACCCGCTAAGCTATGCCGCCTGTGATCCCCGATTCAATCAGGAAGCCGTTTTATGTCTCAAGCTGAATACTCTCGTATCGGCGGTTGGTTGCTGGCCCCGTTGGCCTATCTGATCGTCACCCTGCTCAGCGCCAGCCTGATGCTGCTCCTGTACGCCATGGCGATCTTCATGCCCGAGTCGCGCGACTATCTGTTGACCAACGCCCAGGCATTTACCCTGCAGTGGTACTTTTCGGTGCTGACCACGCTCTTGATGTGGGGCTTCACCCTGTGGCTGGTGTTTTTGTTTTGCCAGCGGTCGCAGCGCTTCCCCAAGCTGTTCTTGTTATGGCTGCTGATCACGGTGATCCTGGCGGTGAAAGCCTTCGCCTTCGCGCCGGTGCCGGATGAAGTGGCGGTGCGCAGCCTCGGCTGGCCGCTGCTGATGGCGGCGCTGCTGGTGCCTTACATCAAGCGTTCGCAGCGGGTCAAAGGGACCTTTACCGAACGTTAAAGGCGATTGCAGCACGTTTTATTGGGTGATTTGTGTAAATTTTCACCAAAAAAGGCAATACCCCTGCGATTCATATGTTGTCGTCCGGCCGCCGATTCCCGATAATAGGCGGCTTTTATTTTTTTAGGCATCGCAATGACCGAATACCTGCTCCTGTTTGTCGGCACCGTACTGGTGAACAACTTCGTTCTGGTGAAGTTTCTTGGCCTGTGCCCGTTCCTCGGCGTTTCCAAGAAGCTGGAAAGCGCCATCGGCATGGGAATGGCCACCACCTTCGTCATGACGCTGGCCTCCGTCAGCGCCTGGGTGATCAACACCTTTATTCTGGTTCCGCTGGACCTGGTGTACCTGCGCACGCTCTCCTTCATTTTGGTGATCGCCGTGGTGGTCCAGTTCACCGAGATGGTGGTGCGCAAGACCAGCCCGGCGCTCTACCGCCTGCTGGGCATCTTCCTGCCGCTGATCACCACCAACTGCGCGGTGCTGGGCGTGGCGTTGCTTAACGTCAACCTCGGCTATAACTTCCTGCAGTCCGCCGTTTACGGTTTCAGCGCCGCCGCCGGTTTCTCGCTGGTGATGGTGCTGTTCGCCGCCATTCGCGAACGTCTGGCGGTGGCCGACGTGCCGGCGCCGTTCCGCGGCTCCTCGATCGCACTGATCACCGCCGGGCTGATGTCGCTGGCCTTTATGGGCTTTACCGGGCTGGTGAAATTCTAATGACTGCGTTGTGGATAGCTATCGCGGCTTTGAGCGCGCTCGGGCTGCTGTTCGGACTGGTGCTGGGCTACGCCGCGCGCCGTTTTGAGGTGGAAGAGGATCCGGTCGCCGAGCAGGTCGACGCGATCTTGCCACAGAGCCAGTGCGGCCAGTGCGGCTACCCCGGCTGTCGCCCCTATGCCGAGGCGGTGGCCAACGGCGAGATGATCAATAAATGCGCGCCGGGCGGCGAACAGGTGATGCTGAAACTGGCGGAGCTGCTCAACGTGGAGCCGCAGCCGCTGGGCAGCGAAGCCGCCGCCGAGCCGGAGCGTAAAGTGGCCTATATCGACGAGGCCAACTGCATCGGCTGCACCAAGTGCATTCAGGCTTGCCCGGTTGACGCCATCGTCGGCGCCACCCGCGCGATGCATACCGTCATTACCGACCTCTGTACCGGCTGCGATCTGTGCGTCGCCCCTTGCCCTACCGACTGTATTGAAATGAGACCGGTCGCCACCACCACCGCCAACTGGAAGTGGGACATGAAGACGATCCCGGTGCAAGTGATCCACGTGGAGCAACATGCTTAATCTGTTCGCCGCCTTTAAAAAAGACCGGATCTGGGATTTCGACGGCGGGATCCATCCACCGGAAATGAAGACTCAGTCGAGCGGCGCGCCGCTGCGTGTCGCCCCTCTGCCCAAGACCTTTATCATTCCGCTGCAGCAGCATCTGGGGCCGGAAGGCGAACTGTGCATCAACGCCGGCGATCGGGTGTTGAAAGGCCAGCCGCTGACCGTCGGCCGCGGGCGCACCGTGCCGGTGCACGCCCCGACCTCGGGTACCGTTAGCGCCATCGCACCGCACATCACCGCTCACCCTTCCGGGCTGTCGGAGCTGTGCGTGATTATCGAGGCAGACGGCGAAGACCGCTGGTGCGAGCGCGAGCCGGTGGCGGATTACCGCCAATCGCCCGCCGCGGAGCTGATTCAACGTATTCATCAGGCCGGCATCGCCGGTCTGGGCGGCGCCGGTTTCCCGACCGCCAGTAAACTGCAAGGCGGCATGAGCGGCGTGGAAACGCTGATCCTAAACGCCGCCGAATGCGAGCCTTACATCACCGCCGACGATCGCCTGATGCAGGAACATGCCGATCAGATCGTTGAAGGCACGCAGATCCTGCAACACATTCTGCAGCCCAAGGTCACGCTGATCGGCATTGAAGACAACAAGCCGGAGGCGATCGCGGCGCTGAAACAGGCGTTGCGCCGCCAGTCCGGCATTGCCCTGCGCGTCGTCCCCACCAAATACCCGTCCGGCGGCGCCAAGCAGCTGACCAAGATTTTGACCGGCAAGGAAGTGCCGCACGGCAAGCACTCCTCCGCTATCGGCGTGCTGATGCAAAACGTCGGCACCGCCTTCGCCATCAAGCGGGCGATCGTCGACGGCGAACCGTTGATTGAGCGCGTGGTGACCCTGACCGGCGAGGCGGTCGAGCGCCCTGGCAACCTGTGGGCACGCATCGGCACGCCGGTGCAGCACCTGCTTGATTTCGTCGGTTTCCGTCCGCAGGCGCAGCAGATGGTGGTGATGGGCGGCCCGCTGATGGGCTTTACCCTGCCCGCGCTGAACGTGCCGATCGTCAAGATCAGCAACTGCATTCTGGCGCCGACGGTGGATGAAATGACGCCGCAGGAACCCGAGCAATCCTGCATCCGCTGCGGCCTGTGCGTGGACGCTTGCCCTGCCGGGCTGTTGCCGCAACAGCTGTACTGGTTCAGCCGCGGGCAGGAGCACGACAAGGCGCGCAACCACAACCTGTTCGATTGCATCGAATGCGGCGCCTGCGCGTTCGTCTGCCCCAGCAACATTCCGCTGGTGCAGTACTACCGGCAGGAAAAGGCCGAAATCAAGGCTATCGATTTGGAAGCGGCGCGCACCGCCGAGGCCAAGGCGCGTTACGAGGCCAAGCTGGCGCGTCTGGAGCGCGAGAAACTGGCGCGCGAAGAGCGGCACAAAAAGGCCGCCGTCAAACTGACCGACGACGATCAGGGGGCGGTACAGGCCGCACTGGCGCGCGTACGCAGCAAGAATGCCGAAGCGGCGGTTACGCCGGTCGACGGCCAGCAGCCGGACAACAGCGAGATGATCGCCGCCCGCGAAGCGCGTAAAGCGCAGGCGCGTGAACGGCGCGCCCAGTTGGCGGCCGAAGCGGAACAAGCCTCGCCGGCAACCTCAGGCGACGACGCGCGTAAGGCCGCCGTGGCCGCGGCGCTGGCCCGCGTGAAGGCGCGCAAAGAGGCACCGGCCGCAGACATCACCGCCCATGCCGCGACAGAGGACGATCCGCGTAAAGCGGCAGTCGCCGCCGCCCTGGCTCGCGTGAAGGCCAAGAAAACGGCGCAGCAGGCGGACGCTCCTGCCGAGACAGAACCGGCTCCGGCTGCCGCCGAAGAAGATCCGCGTAAAGCGGCAGTCGCCGCCGCCCTGGCTCGCGTGAAGGCCAAGAAAGCGGCGCAGCAGGCGGACGCTCCGGCCGAGACAGAACCGGCTCCGGCTACCGCCGAAGAAGATCCGCGTAAAGCGGCGGTCGCGGCGGCTATCGCCCGCGCCAAAGCCAAAAAAGCGGCGCAGCAGGCGGGCGCACCTGCCGAGACAGAACCGGCTCCAGCTTCCGCCGAAGAAGATCCGCGCAAGGCGGCGGTCGCGGCGGCTATCGCCCGCGCCAAAGCCAAGAAAGCGGCGCAGCAGGCGGACGCTCCTGCTGAGACAGCACCGGCTCCGGCTGCCGCCGAAGAAGATCCGCGCAAGGCGGCGGTCGCGGCGGCTATCGCCCGCGCCAAAGCCAAAAAAGCCGCCAGAGAATCGCTGGCGGCGGAAACGGAAGACAAATGATGACGGCGGCGCCTGGCCTACGCCGGGCGCCGTTTAATCGATAGAGATCAGATAGGTGTAGTCCACTTCAATCTGACGCAGTTTGGACTCCGGGTTCCACTCTTTGGTTTGAATGATCTCCATTTCCATACTGCCGCGCACCTTATCCTTCAGCCCCGGCATCACATGCGACACCAGATAACCGAAAAACTGCAGACACTCCTTCGCCGTGCCCTTATGGTTGATGGAGATAAACTCGCGGCTCGGCAGATGGATGGTGTCTATCTGATGATTGGAAAGAATGTCCTTTTTATGTTCAGGATCGACCGCCATCACCAGCGTGGACGACAGCTCGTCGCCTTCCCCGGCCTGCGGGCAATAAATGCTGTAAATTCGCCGGCAGTCGACGTGCAACCCCTTGAAGAAGTCATTGAAAATCTCGTCCTTCATCGCCATGCAGGACGCGTACTCCAGCTCTTGTTCGGAGGCGAAATCCAGCCGGCGCGAGAAGCCGACCAGCTGCATCTCGGGCAGCGTCAGCCGCTTCACTTCCGGATAATATCCCGCGCCGTAGCTGGCTTCGAAGTTAAAGCGCGGCATCAGGTTTTTCACGTCCCAGTGCTCCATTGAGCGGTAACGATTGGGCGTGGTGCCGAAGCGCTGCTTGAACATGCGAGTAAAGGTCTGCTGCGAGTCGAAGCCCAGCTCATCGGAGATGTCGATGATGGAGCGACGGGTGATGCGCAGCGCCACCGCGGCGCGCGTCAGGATGCGCGAACGGATATAGGTGGCGAGTTGAATGCCGGTAATACGCTTGAATTTACGCTGCAGATGCCACTTGGAATAGCCCGAAATACGCGCAACTTCATCCAGGTTTGGCCGTTTCTCCAGATGTATCTCCACCCACTCAATTAGCTCTTCAATAAAAAAAATGTCTTCATTTGTCATTATTATGGATTCACTGACTCAATAATGTTCGCGATAGTAACCTACACGTATTATGTGAAAGTTGTTATTTTGTGCGGAAATCTGGACAAAAATGATATTTCATTCATACGGTTACCCCATTTCTCAGGGGCGATGGCGGCACAAGTTCCACAGACAATTCCTCACGTTAGCCCATTTCCCGGCCAAAAAAAAATCAAATCGCGCCACGCCGATCTCAACGGGTGCGAAAAGCCGAATACCCCTATCATTAAGGCGTATTACCCTCGCATCGAATCAGGTAGAATGCTCGGCTATTATTTTTGCCGCGCCCGCAATTCGGCGCATCGAAACTGCCGCAGGCGCGGCGCAGAAGGTATCGTTACTCTATGAAGTTCAGGCCGGTATCACCCACAGCCGCCAAAGGCTTACACATCGCCAGCTCGCCGTTCACCCACAACCAGCAAAGCACCAGCCGCATTATGCTGTGGGTGATGTTGGCCTGCATTCCCGGCATCGCAGCACAGATTTGGTTCTTCGGTTATGGCGTGCTGATTCAGGTGGCGCTGGCGGCGATCGTCGCGCTGGCCGCAGAAGGCGCGATCCTCAGGCTGCGCAAGCTGCCGGTGCGCAGCCGGCTGGCGGACAACTCCGCCCTGCTGACCGCGCTGCTGCTCGGCATCAGCCTGCCGCCGCTGGCCCCGTGGTGGATGATCGTCATCGGCACCTTCTTCGCCATCGTCATCGCCAAACAGCTGTACGGCGGCCTTGGGCAGAACCCGTTCAATCCGGCGATGGTCGGTTACGTGGTGCTGCTGATCTCCTTCCCGGTGCAGATGACCAGCTGGTTGCCGCCGGATGAGCTGCGCGCCACCGCGCTGTCGTTCCACGACACGCTGCTGGCCATTTTCAGCGGCCATACCGCTCAGGGCGCGACGCTGCACGAATTGCAGATGGGCGTTGACGGCATCAGCCAGGCTACACCGCTCGACGGCTTCAAAACCGGTTTGCGCAGCGGCCACAGCGTTGAACAAGTGTTGCAGCAGCCGCTGTTCGGCGGCGCGCTGGCGGGCATCGGCTGGCAGTGGGTCAACCTCGGCTTTCTGGCCGGCGGCCTGTTTATGCTGGCGCGCCGCCTGATCCACTGGCAGATCCCCTTCAGCATGTTGGCCGCTATCGCCTTCTGCTCCGGTCTGGCCTGGTGGCTCGATCCGGCGCATCAGGCTTCGCCGCTGATCCACCTGTTCTCCGGCGCCAGCATGCTGGGCGCGTTCTTTATCGCCACCGACCCGGTCAGCGCCTCCACCACGCCGAAGGGCCGTTTAATCTACGGCGCGCTGATCGGCGTGCTGGTCTGGCTGATCCGCGTTTATGGCGGCTACCCTGACGGCGTGGCCTTTGCTGTGCTGCTCGCCAACATCACCGTCCCGTTAATCGACCACTACACGCAGCCGCGCGTGTACGGCCATCGCTAAGGAGCCGCCATGCTGAATTCCATGAGAAAGCACGGCACCACGCTGGCGGTGTTTGCGGCGGTCACCACCGGCCTCACCGCCGTGGTCTACGCCCTGACGAAAACCACCATCGCGCATCAGGCGGCGCTGCAGCAAAAAGCCCTGCTCGATCAGGTGGTGCCGCCGGAAAATTACGACAACGTCATGCAGAACGAATGCTTCCTGGTCAGCGATCCGGCGCTGGGCGACGGCGCGCCACACCGTTTATACCTGGCGCGCAAAAACGGGCAACCGACCGCCGCGGCGCTGGAAACCACCGCGCCGGACGGCTACTCCGGTGCCATCAAGCTGCTGGTCGGCGCCGATTTCAACGGCACGGTACTCGGCACCCGGGTGATTGAACACCATGAAACCCCGGGGCTGGGCGACAAGATCGAACTGCGCATTTCCGACTGGATTTCCTTCTTCAGCGGCAAGAAAATCGAAGGCCCGGACGACAAACGCTGGGCGGTGAAGAAAGATGGCGGCATGTTCGACCAATTCACCGGCGCCACCATCACCCCGCGTGCGGTGGTCAATGCGGTGCGCCGCACAGCGTTGTATATGGAAACGCTGCCGCCTAAACTTGAAAGCTTACCTGCGTGTGGAGCCAGCGAATGAGTGAAGCCAAAGAATTGATCGTCCAGGGGTTGTGGAAGAACAACTCCGCCCTGGTGCAGCTGCTGGGCATGTGCCCGCTGCTGGCGGTGACCTCCACCGTCACCAACGCGCTGGGCCTGGGGCTGGCCACCACGCTGGTGCTGACGCTCACCAACGCCTCCATCTCCGCGGTGCGCCGCTGGGTGCCAAGCGAAGTGCGTATTCCGATCTACGTCATGATCATCGCCGCGGTGGTGAGCATCGTGCAGATGCTGATCAACGCCTATGCCTTCGGTCTGTATCAGTCGCTCGGCATTTTTATTCCGTTGATCGTGACCAACTGCATCGTCGTGGGCCGCGCCGAAGCGGTGGCCGCCAAGAAACCGGTCGGCCTCTCGGCGCTGGACGGCATGGCCATCGGCCTCGGCGCCACTGGCGTCATGGTGACGCTGGGTTCAATGCGCGAGCTGCTGGGCAACGGCACGCTGTTCGACGGCGCCGATCAACTGCTGGGCGGCTGGGCCAAATCGCTGCGCATCGAAGTGGTGCACTTCGACAGCCCGTTCCTGCTGGCCATGCTGCCGCCAGGCGCCTTTATCGGCCTGGGCCTGCTGTTGGCGGTCAAGTATCTGATCGACGAAAGAATGAAGGCGCGCAAAGCCCGCGCCGTGGCGGCGGAACCGCTGCTGGAACAAGGACGTGCTGAGAAAGCCTGATGAACAAGCAGAAGCGACTGGAAATTCTGACCCGGCTGCGCGACAACAATCCGCATCCGACCACCGAGCTGGTGTACACCACGCCGTTTGAGCTGCTGATCGCGGTATTGCTGTCTGCGCAGGCCACCGACGTGAGCGTCAACAAGGCGACCGCCAAACTCTATCCGGTCGCCAACACCCCCGCCGCCATGCTGGCGCTGGGGGTTGATGGCGTCAAGGAGTACATCAAGACCATCGGTCTGTTCAACAGCAAGGCCGAAAACGTGATCAAGACCTGCCGCATGCTGCTGGAGCTGCACGGCGGCGAAGTGCCGGAAGATCGCGCCGCGCTGGAGGCGCTGCCGGGCGTTGGCCGCAAAACCGCCAACGTGGTGCTCAACACCGCCTTCGGCTGGGCGACCATCGCCGTGGACACCCATATCTTCCGGGTGTGCAACCGCACCCACTTTGCGCCGGGCAAGAACGTCGATCAGGTGGAGGAGAAACTGTTGAAGGTGGTGCCCGCCGAATTCAAGGTCGATTGCCACCACTGGCTGATCCTGCACGGACGCTACACCTGCATCGCGCGCAAACCGCGCTGCGGCTCCTGCATCATCGAAGACCTGTGCGAATATAAAGAAAAGGTTTATCCGGAATCCTGAGTCCGTTGGGTGCGGCAAACCGCACCCGCCGCGTCCTCTTCCCTCGCCAACGCCGCTTTTTTATCAAAAATGTGATATCGCGCAGCAGTAACCCCGGCGTTATCGCGGTTTTCAGTAAGAAACCCATCGCTGCGTTATTTTCAAGCAAAAAATTAGTCGAAAATTGCGGTGAACGTCACGCTTTCGGGATCACAAGGCGTTCACAAATGCCAGCCCCGTTTTCCTAAATTTCTATAATTTTACAAATCGCGCCATATACACAACATTCCAACGGATTAATAACCTCACGTACACTGATGCGCTAAAAAATAGCAATTCAGCAGAATATATCCCTGTTTAAAATTCGTATAGCTTTTAGTCAAAACAAAAAATCGATAAACCACCAAAAGCCGAAAGTTAATACTGCATAACATTTGCAACATCGCGGCATAATCCTGCCGGCGTTAAATGTAACCGAATATGACAAACTGCTTGCCACGTTGACAAAGATAGTGAACATTAACCGCCGTCCCCATCCTATAACAACGCAAAAGGATGCCGTTCCGCATCAACTTTTGTACTTTCCCGTCCCCTAAAGACGGGCTGCGAAAAAACAGAGGTACCAGTGTCAACAGCAAACAACCAACACCAGGAGAGCGTGAGCCTTAACGCGTTCAAACAACCGAAAGCATTCTATCTGATCTTCTCGATCGAACTGTGGGAGCGCTTCGGCTATTACGGCCTGCAAGGCATCATGGCGGTTTATCTGGTCAAGATGCTCGGTCTGAGCGAAGCCGACTCCATCACCCTGTTCTCTTCTTTCAGCGCCCTGGTATACGGCTTCGTCGCCATTGGCGGCTGGCTGGGCGACAAGGTGCTGGGCGCCAAACGCGTGATCGTGCTCGGCGCGCTGGTGCTGGCCGCCGGTTACGCCATGGTGGCCTACTCCGGCCACGACATCTTCTGGGTCTACCTGGGCATGGCGACCATCGCCGTGGGCAGTGGCCTGTTCAAGGCTAACCCGTCCTCCCTGCTCTCCACCTGCTATGAGAAAGACGACCCGCGTATCGACGGCGCCTTCACCATGTACTACATGTCGGTGAACATCGGTTCCTTCTTCTCCATGCTGGCTACCCCGTGGCTGGCGGCGAAGTACGGCTGGAGCGTGGCGTTCTCCCTGAGCGTGGTCGGCATGCTGATCACCCTGGTCAACTTTATGATGTGCCACAAGTGGGTGAAGAAAAACGGCTCCAGGCCTGACTTCAAGCCGCTGCATCTGCCGAAACTGCTGATGGTGCTGGTCGGCATCGTGGCGCTGGTCGCCGTGTCCAGCTGGCTGCTGCACAACCAGGTGATCGCGCGCTGGGCGCTGGCCTTCATCTCCGCCGGGATCGTGATCGTGTTCGCCAAGGAAGCCTTCGCCCTGCATGGCGCCGCACGCCGTAAAATGATCGTCGCCTTCCTGCTGATGCTGGAAGCGGTGGTGTTCTTCGTGCTGTACAGCCAGATGCCGACGTCGCTGAACTTCTTCGCCATCCACAACGTGGAGCACAGCATCTTCGGCGTCGCCTTCGAGCCGGAGCAGTACCAGGCGCTGAACCCGTTCTGGATCATGCTCGCCAGCCCGATTCTGGCCGCGTTGTATAACAAGATGGGCGATCGCCTGCCGATGCCGCACAAGTTCGCTTTCGGCATGATCCTGTGTTCCTGCGCCTTCCTGGTGCTGCCATGGGGCGCCAGCTTCGCCAACGAACAGGGCATCGTGTCGGTCAACTGGCTGATCCTGAGCTACGCGCTGCAGAGCATCGGCGAGCTGATGATTTCCGGTCTGGGTCTGGCGATGGTGGCGCAGCTGGTGCCGCAGCGTCTGATGGGCTTCATCATGGGTTCCTGGTTCCTGACCACCGCCGCCGCGGCGCTGATCGCCGGTAAAGTCGCCGGTCTGACCGCCGTCCCTAGCGACATCAACGACGCGCACGCTTCACTGGCCATCTACAGCCATGTGTTTATGCAAATCGGCATCGCCACCGCCGTCATCGCCATCCTGATGATGCTGACCGCGCCGAAACTGTACCGCATGACGCTGGACACCAGCGAAGACCTGAATCAGAAAGCGCAGGAAGCCACGGCGGCTCACTGATCGCCTGTGGATTGAGCGTAAATAGAAACGCCGGGGTTAACCCCCGGCGTTTTTTTATGCCCGTAAGAAACGTGTTTACGCTGGCTTGCGCTTGCCGCTCAGGTTGGCCCACATGAATTCGCTCACCAGCGCGCTGTGGAACGCCGCCTGTTGCTTGTCGGCGGCGGCGCTGTGCCCACCCTCGGTATTTTCGTAGAAGTAAGCCTGCTGATACCCCATCGCCTGCATGCGCGCCGCCATTTTGCGCGCGTGGGCCGGGTTGACACGATCGTCGCTGGTGGCGGTATAGAACAGCACCGGCGGATAGGCCGTTTTCGCCTGAATATTGTGGTACGGCGAGAAGGTTTTGATATAGGCCCACTGCTCCGGCTTGCTCGGATCGCCGTATTCCGCGATCCACGACGCGCCGGCGGAGAGTTGGGTATAGCGCTGCATGTCCAACAGCGGCACTTCGCAGACGATGCAGCCGAACAGCTGCGGATACAGCGTCAGCATATTGCCTACCAGCAGGCCGCCATTGCTGCCGCCGCGCGCGCCGAGATGCGGTGCGGAAGTCACCTTGCGCGCGAACAGGTCTTCGGCCACGGCGGCGAAATCCTCATAGGCGCGATGACGATTCTGCTTGAGCGCCGCCTGATGCCAGGCCGGACCATATTCACCGCCGCCCCGAATGTTGGCCACCACGTATACCCCGCCGCGCTCCAGCCAGGCCGGCGCCTTGCCACCCAGATAGCCCGGCAGCAGCGGCACTTCAAACCCGCCGTAGCCGTACAGCAGCGTCGGCGTGCTGCCGTCCAGCTTGAGATCTTTGGCGGCGATCTGGAAATACGGCACGCGGGTGCCGTCCTTGGAGCGCGCGAAATGCTGGCTGACCTGATAGCCGGCGGCGTCAAAGTCCTGCGGCGCCTGTTTCAGCAGCGTCGCTTCCCCGCCGTCGAGGTTGCCCATATACAGCGAGGTCGGCTGCAGGAACCCGCTGACCGTCAGGAAATAGGCGTTGCTCTCGTCGTCGATACCGCCGGCGGAAAGGGTGCTGATGGCGCCGGGGTTGCCCAGCGGGCGACGTTGCCAGCTGCCGCCCTGCGGCGTCAGCACTTCCAGTCGGTTGACCACGTTATCCATGATGCTGAGGATCAGGTGGTCGCGAGTGCCGCTGTAGCCGCTCAGCGCCTGCTCCGCCGTCGGGGTAAACAGCGGCTGCAGCTCGCGCTTGCCCGCCAGAAAGTCGTCGAAATTGGCCGCCAACAGCGAGCCGGACGGATAGCGCTTGCCGCCCACGTCCCAATCGCTGCTCGGCTTGATCAGCAGCCATTCCCGATGCGTATCCAGCTCGGCGTCGGCGGGAATGTCGATTTTTTTCTGCCGGCCGTCCTGCGTCAGCAAGAAATAGTCGCGGCGGTAGAAGTCCAGGCTGCGGCCGACGAAATCGCGCTCAAAGCCCGGCGTGCGGTCGTGATAGGCGAAGACCGCCATGTCCTCTGGCTGCGCTTCATACAGCGTTTCGGCGGCGCTCAGCGGCGTGCCGCGCCGCCAGCGTTTGGCGATGCGCGCGTAGCCGGACTGGGTCATCGAGCCGGGGCCGAAATCGGTGGCGATGAACAGCGTGTCCCGATCGACCCAGGAAACCCGGCTTTTCGCCACCGGCACGTTGAAACCGTCTTTGACGAAGCGTTTGGCAACCAAATCGAATTCGCGGATTTCGGTGGCGTCACCGCCGTCCGGCGACAGCTGCATCAGGCAATAACGGTATTCCGGCGCCAGCGGCTGCGAGCCCTGATAGACCCAATCCTTGCCCTCCGCTTTGCCCAAGGCATCGATATCCAGCACCGTCTCCCAGGCCGGTTTGGCCTTGCGGTACTCGTCCAGCGTGGTGCGCCGCAGCAGGCCACGCGGGTTGGCCTGATCCTGCCAGAAGTTGTAATAGTACTCGCCGCGTTTGCTCACCCAAGGGATTTGGGTGTCTTTATTGAGGATATCCAGGACTTCGCGCTCAATGCGCTGAAAGTCTTCGCCCTGGCCGAAACGCGCCAAGGTACGCTGATTTTCCTGCTGCACCCATTGCAGCGCTTTTTTACCCTGCAGCTCTTCCAGCCACAGGAATTCATCGCCGGCGGCCGCGCCGCCCTCCGCCGCCATCGCCAGGCGGATACTGTTGGGTAATGAAGTCATCGCGAATACGGCTCCTGCGGTTTGTGCACTGAGTTTAATAAACTGACGTCGATTGGTGACCGGCAAAATCAAGCTCCTTTTGAGTCGGCTGCAACGCCGCCCCGTCATGGGCGGCAGCCTGTGAAATAAGAGTCATTTTCAACAAGGTAGGCGTTTGGCGGCGCGGAGTCAAAGCCCGCGGCCGCCGCGTTGAGTCAGGATTGAGGATAGTGGATCAGATCGTGGATGCGCACCGTGTGTGAACCGGCGTTGCGGTAGGCGTGCGGCCGATCGGCCTGAAAGCGCATCGCCTCGCCGGCCGCCAGGGTGTGCCACTCGCCGTCTATCGCCAATTCCAACCGGCCGCTGATCACGATCACATGCTCGATCACGCCCGGCTCATGCGGCGACGATTCGCTGAGCGCGCCCGGCGCGAGATCGATGACGAACATGTCGAAACCCAGCTGGCGATCGTAGGGAAACAGCGGCACCACGCGCATATCGGCGTTGTCCTGATCGTACACCGGTAGCTCGCCGTAGCGGTGCAGCGTCGCCTGCTGCTGCGCGGGCGACGCCTCAATAAAGGCGGAGAACGCCACGTTGAAACCGGTGGCAATCTTCCACAGCGTCGCCACCGTCGGGCTGGATTCGCCGCGCTCGATCTGCCCTAGCATCGCTTTGCTGACGCCGGTGCATTCTGCCGCCTGCGTCAGGCTCCAGCCGCGCTGCGCGCGCAACGTGCGAAGGGTATGCGCCAAATGGCCGGCAAGTTCCTGCATCCTGTTCTCCTCTGCGTATCGCGCTCGATTATACCCGCTTGTACGCTATAACGCACGGTGCTATGCTGATTTCTTGCCGTGCGTTATAACGTACAACTATCGATTGGAGCTGCCCATGCGCCCTGCCGTCACCCTGCGTCACCTGACTCTGCCTGCCGTCATGGCAGGCTTTGTCGCCGTTCTGGTCGGTTACACCAGCTCTGCCGCCATCATTTTCCAGGCCGCCGCCGCCGCAGGCGCCACGCCGGCGCAAATCGGCGGCTGGCTGAGCACGCTTGGGATCGCGATGGGCATCACCTCGCTGGGGCTTTCGCTGTACTATCGCACCCCGATCCTCACCGCGTGGTCAACGCCAGGCGCGGCGCTGTTGGTCACCAGCCTGCCCGGCACGCCGATCAACGAGGCGATCGGGGTGTTCATCTTCGCATCGGGCCTGATCCTGCTCTGCGGCGTCACCGGGCTGTTCGCCCGCCTGATGGATTATATTCCGCAGGCGATTTCTGCCGCGATGTTGGCGGGGATCCTGCTGCGTTTCGGGCTGGACGCCTTCGCTTCGCTGCAGCTTAATTTCCTCCTCAGCGCCGGTATGGGGCTGGCCTATCTGCTCAGCCGCCGTTACCTGCCGCGCTACGCCATCGTACTGACGCTGGCGATTGGGCTGGCGATCGCCGCGCTACAGGGCGATATCCATCTGGCGCAACAGGCGCCGGCGGTCGCCGTGCCGGAATTTATCGCGCCACATTTCAGCTGGCCGACGCTGCTCGGCATCGGCGTGCCCTTCTTCGTGGTCACCATGGCTTCACAGAACGCCCCCGGGATCGCTACGCTGCAGGCGGCGGGCTACCGTGTCCCCACCTCACCGCTGATCGCCTGGACGGCGCTGACCGCGCTGCTGCTGGCGCCATTCGGCGGTTTCTCGGTGTGCATCGCCGCCATTACCGCCGCCATTTGCATGGGGCCGGACGTGCATCCCGATCCACAGCGGCGCTATATGGGCGCGGTGGCCGCCGGCGGCTTCTATTTACTGGCCGGGCTGTTCGGCGGCGCCATCGGCCTGCTGTTCAGCGCGTTGCCGGTCGCCTTGATCCACACCATCGCCGGGCTGGCGCTGCTCGGCACCATCGGCGGTAGCCTGCAACGCGCGCTGCATGATGAAAAACAGCGCGACGCGGCGCTGATCGCCTTCCTCATCACCGCCTCCGGCGTCACGTTGCTCGGCATCGGTTCGGCATTCTGGGGCATTGTCGGCGGCGCCATCGCGCATCTGCTGCTGTCGCTGCCGCGGCGAACCACCGTGGCATAACTGGGCGGTCTACATTGACAAGCGGTGCCGTGGCGCCTTCACTTTCTCTGTCGTCTGAATGTCAATTCACATAATAAGTGACGCCGTCACCAAGGAAGCTTATGACCGAGAAAGCCGCGCTGTTGGCTCAGCGCTTGATACGCAATGTCGAACAGGTAGAGATGAAACATGACCGACGCCCGCCGCTGTATGACAGCGTCGGCGCTCGTCTCGGCACCGGCACCGCCGCCGACAAGCTGGGCGCCTCCTTCGATTGTGTGGCGCCGGGCATGCGTTCTTGCCCCTACCATTTTCACTACGCTCAGGAGGAAATGTTCATCATTCTGGAAGGCAGCGGAACGCTGCGGGTAGCCGGAGAAATGCTGGCGATCGTCAGCGGAGATGTCATTTTCATTCCGCCTGGCCCGGAATACCCGCACCAGATCATCAACACCTCCGACGCGCCGCTGAAGTATCTGTCCGTCAGCACGCGCGAACAGCCGGAAGTGGTGATGTACCCGGACTCAGGCAAATACCAGGCGATGGCGCGCGGCAATGACGGCGAGCAGGTGCGTTATCTGCAGCGCCCTTCAGCCTCGCTCGATTACTGGCAGGATGAACCCTGAATCGCCGTCCGGCAACGTGAGATCTAGCGCGCGCGCCGCCAGTTCCGCGACGCGAAAATCGATGTCCGCCGCCTGCCCGTCTTCCATGAACCAGGCGGCGGAAAGCCCTGACCAGGCCAGGATCCATTGCAGCAGACGCCGGCGATCCAGCCCGGCCAACCGGCACACCTGTTCCACGCGGCGATGGAAAATGGCCGGATCGGTGGCGACGCCGTAGTTGGGATTGCAGAAGATGTTGGCGTAATCGAAGCCTCGTTCACCGTACAAACGTTTGGGATCGATCGCCAGCCAGCCGCGTGCGCCGAAGTCCAGCACATTGTCATGGTGGATATCCCCGTGCAACACACTTTCTTCTCGCGGGCTGCTCAGCAGCTCCGCCGCCGCCGTGGCGCTGAGACGCAGCATGCCGCCGTGCGCCTGAGCCGCCGGCCACAGCGAGCTGAACCACTCCTGCAGCGGGATAAGCTCAGGCAACGGTGCCGCCCGCGGCGCATGCAAGGCGGCGATCGCCCGGCACAGGATCTGCGTGGCTTGTTCATCGTCGCCGTCACGCACCAACTGCGCCAACGACCCTTCTCCCTGCGCGCGCTCCAGCAGAATGCCGTCGTCGTGCCACGCCAGCACCTGCGCGGCGCCCTCTCCACGCCACCAGCACATCAGCTGACCGCCGAAGCGCTCCTCCTGCTCGCGGGCGATCTTCAGCATGGCCGCCGCGCCCCGGTAACGCACCGGCATCAACAGACTGCTGTGGGTTTCGAAGGCTTTGCCGTCCTGCTCCAGCCGCCAGCGCTGCAGGTAAGGCGTAAAAAGCGGGTTCATCGTCTCTGCGTCCTTGTTGCCGATCTGTGCCGCACTGTCACACTCGCGTGAGAGACGGCGTATAACATAAAGGGGGATGATTCTCTCAGATATCATCGGCGTGCGGCGCTTTGCCGCGTTTTCTCCAGTATCCTAACCAAGTTTGTCGATTTTATTAACCGGTCTTGCGCGGGGTTTGACCATGACATCATTAAAACGCATTAATTATCCGCAATTGCCTACACCGGGTGGCCCTTATGTGCACGCCGTGCGCGACGGCGATCGCCTGTACGTATCGGGCTTGACGGCCTTCGCCACCGACGCTCAGGGCTTGAGCGCGCCGGAGCAAACGCAGGAGATCCTCGAGCAATTGGCGACCATCGCCGCCAGCGAAGGCGTTAATCTCAAAGCATTGATTAAAATCAGCGTGTTCCTGACCGACATCGCCGATCTGGCGAGCGTGCGCCCGGTGCTGTTTGACTATTTCGATGGCGCGCTGCCGGCCTGTTCATTGATGGCGGTCAGCGCGTTGTTCTCTCCCGCGGTGTGCGTGGAAATTGAGGCGGTGATGGCGTTGCAATAAGGCGCGGCTAGAGCACAATGCTGATTCAGTTAAGCGTTTTTCTGCAGGCGTTCGTGACATTTTCGGTCGATAAAAGTGAGATGCCTCATGTGGCTCACGCACCTCGACCGAGCCAGGGGCCGAAGGCGCGGCCCCTGGCAACCCGCGCCTTTGCCCTATCAGACGGTTGGCTTTGCCAACTGCCCTCTCTCCGCCATAGCACATTGAGGCCGGTTGCAACAGGCGTCCCTGCCTGTCTCACCTGAAACCGCCGTCCATGGCGGTTTCTCCTAATGCGCTATGCCTGCGTTCGGCGTCTTCAAGGGCGCCCAACACCGCGCTCATCTCCAACTTCTCTGCCATAACCTCATCAGCGGCAGATTTCCCGGTAGCTGCCAGCTCGGGTGTTGACCTTTAGCGCGCATCACCGGCTGCCGAGCAAGGCGGCGTTGTCAGGGGCAACCGGCCAGGGAAGGCCGGTTGAGGCGAGACTAACAGGGACGTTTGTCGCAGCCGACCCGCCCGACAATGCAGACACGGCGAGTGTATCCGCGCAGCGGACAGGCGGTGTTAAGCAAAGGCGCGGGTGTAGGGGCCGCGCCATCGGCCCCTACAATTGCCGTTCATGTTGGCCACAAAGAAATACGGAACATTGACGGCAATTCCCCTGCGCAGAACGCCCAGAGGCTGGATAAGAAAAATGCCACTCAGGCTTAAGTGAGCGGCATTGCGGCTAGAGCGCACCTTCGTCCGGCACACAGGGGCCGATCTTGAACCAGGCTTTGGCGATCCGCCCCTGTTCCACTTCGTAAATGGCGATGACATCCATTTTGCCGCGCCCCTGCGGGAAGTTACGCGTCACCACCTCCTGATCGACCACCATATTCCCCACCGCCATGCGTTTTATTCGTTCGCCGTACAGGCTCGGCTCGCGAAAGCGCGCCAGATGCCGTTCGCGGATCGCCGCCTTGCCGCTGGCCAGCAGCGTGTTGGGGTGTTCGTAATACTGCGCGTCATCCGCCCAGCAGGCCATAAAGGCCTCAATATCGCGGGCGTTATAGGCGTCAAGCTGTTGTTGAACCACATCCTGCGGGCGTGCCGTCTTATCGTTCATCACATTCTCCTGCCCAAGTTAACCGCCGCATGCGTCGAACCCATCACGTTAACCACCCAGTGCTACGGCTTGATGACACAGCGCTGATTGAATAAAAACACGAAAATAGCGAATAAATAACCTATCACACCCGATAAACAATACCAGCGTCCGCGCATAAATTTTCAGCGTATCCCCAGGAACGCTGAAAACCGCCTGACGGCGTGCGTTAATCTTTGCGGCAGTTGGCAGGATTCTGCTAATTTAGCGTGAACAGCCTGATGATAACGAAACGCTATGCAGCAAAAACCGGTGTTGGACGAAGCCAGACAGTTAAAACGACTCAACGCCGCCACGCGGCGCCAATCCCATATGTACAAATGGATCGCGCTGATTGCTGCGCTGGATGCGCTGTTGGTGTTTTGGTATGACCGGGATATGCGCAACGTCACCTTCTCGGGAGCGGTTGCGCTGGTGTGCGGCTATTTGTGGATCCGCGATCGCAACAAGGCGCGGGGTTACCGGCGCGAGTTTGACCGCAAATTCGGCAAGCGCAGCGGCGATTAAGGCTGCATCGCTTCCAGCACTTTAGCGCTGTCGACGATCTGCACGAACTTCACGATTTTGCCGGCGCGCACCGTATAAATATGCGCAAAAGAGGCGCTGAAGGCTTTGCCGGTGGCCCGATAAGTGCCGTGATAAAAACCCTGAGCAATCACGTTGTCGCCGGCGTCGTAAAAGTGATCGACATCGGCGCGGTAACCTTGCCATTCGCTGCCCAAACGCTGATGCACGTTCTTGATGATGTTCTCCGGGCCGATATAGGTACCGGCGTAAGGGAAACCGGCGGCTTCGGTCCACTCGGCATCGGGGGCCAGCGCCGCCAGCAGATTACGGCCGTTTTCTTCGGAACTGCCTTCGTAAGTCGCGCGCACTATCTCAAGAGGGGTTGGCATGTCTCTTCTCCCATGGCTGATAAGGATATTCCGACCATCTCCGCGGACACAGGCTCTCACCAGGCGGAGACGGCGGAATGCGGCTATTCTAGGTTGCTTGTTTCGCTGCAAAAACCGCAGTTATGACAATAGTAGGTTGCACTTTAGTAAACAATAGTCGTCTTCTGTCATTCTCTCGACCTCCGACGCGGCTATGCTGATTGCCCGATTTCCCCCAACAGGAGCTGAACGTGTCTTTACCCTCGCTGACGCAAGAGCTGTTACAGCCGTTTTCCCCCTACCAGACGCTGGCGCAAACGCTGCTGCCGCTCACCCTCGAATCGGACGATGGCTCGCACGATGTGGCGCACCTGCACCGAGTCTGGAAGAACTGCCGCCGCATCAGCAAGCTGGAAGGCGGCGACCGGCGCATTCTCTGCGCGGCGGTGCTGCTGCATGACGCCGTGGCGGTGGAAAAGAATTCGCCGCAGCGTCACCTGGCTTCGCGCATGGCGGCGCAGCAAGCCACGCTGACGCTGACCCGGCTCGAATGGGCGCCGGCGGACATCGCGGCGGTGGCCCACGCTATCGAAGCGCACAGTTTTTCCGCCGGCATCCCTCCGCAAACGCTGGAAGCGAAGATCCTGCAGGACGCCGATCGTCTCGACGCCATTGGCCTGATTGGCGTAGCCCGCTGCTTCTATATCGGCGGCCGCATGCGCAGCGCGCTGTATGACGCTGCGGACCCGCGGGCCGAACATCGTCAATACGATGACAAGCGTTTCAGCCTGGATCACTTCGAAACCAAGCTCTTCAAGTTGCAAGACGGCTTCCAGACCGCCGCCGGGCGACAGATGGCCGAGCAGCGCACCGAACGCATGCGGCGCTTTGTCGACGATCTGCTGGAAGAGGTGTAACCTGGGCTTACGGGGCATTTTCGTTATGCCCATAACATTTTCGGTCACATAACGCCGTTAAACTGAAAGCCAACTTCACCGAACGGGCGGCAAAGATGAAAAAGTTGACGTTGAAAGAGATGACGGAAAGCGAGCAACGGGAAGTCAAAACCGAGCTGGACAAAGCGCGTAAAAGCCACGGCCGGCCGCTGACCAACGCCGAACAGCACAAGGTCAAAGATGAAGTGGTGGCGCGTATCATGGCCGCCAGAGCGAAGCTCGCCAAGGCAGAGCGCGCGGAACGCAAGGCCAACCGCTACCGGCCAAGCGGCGACACCTTCAGCTGGTCCGCCACCATCGGTACCCGCCCGCCGCGCTGAATCAGCCAAACAATCCCCGCTGCCGCGGGGATTGTCGTTTATTAGCCAAACTCATCTGCCCTCACCCATCATGAATAACAATGTTATCAATCTGTTGTAAATTGACAGCCTGATGAAGAATATTCATTATCACCCACATCCTCTTTTCACGAGACTGCCATGGCCTATCCGCGCAACGTTAATACACCGATTCTCCCGGCGTTGCCCGTTGGCGGTTTGGCGGCGGTTACATCGAAGAAACAGACGCTCATTTGACCGGGGCGAGCTGTCCCGTCAGATGAGCTGACTGGATGGCCTGCAACGCCCCGCCTTCAATTTTCTCATCTGGCTTCTCTGTCGGTCACACAGAAGGAATATTTTATGGCCTCATTTTCGGGTATTTGGGTGGCGATGGTTACCCCTTTCAATCAAGATGCCGTCGATCTGCCGGCGGTTAAACGCCTGGCGCGGCACCTGCTCGACGCCGGCATCGACGGCCTGGTGGTCTGCGGCTCTACCGGTGAAGCCGCCGCGCTAAGCAAGGAAGAACAGCTGGCGGTGCTCGACGCCGTGCTGGAGGTGGCGCCCGCCCATCAGGTGGTGATGGGCCTTTCCGGCAATAACATGGCCGCCACGTTGCAGATGCAGCAGGCCATTCAGCTGCGCGACATCGCCGGCGTGCTGATCCCGGCGCCTTACTACATCCGCCCTTCGCAATGCGGCCTGATAGACTATTTCACCCAGTTGGCCGACGCCTCCACCGTGCCGGTGATCCTGTACAACATTCCGCAGCGCACCGGCATCGCCATGGAGCTGGCCACGCTGCGTCGGCTCGCACGTCACCCGCGCATCACCGCCATCAAGGATTGCGGCGGCAACCCTGACGCCACCATGGCGCTGATCGCCGACGGCGAAATCGATGTGATGACCGGGGAAGACAATCTGATCCTCACCACGCTGTGCCTCGGCGGCACCGGCGCCATCTCCGCCGCCGCGCATGTTCACCCGGAACGTTTCGTCCAGCTGGTGCAGCAAGTCGCCGCCGGTGATCTGGCCGCGGCGCGCAGCAACTTCTATGAGCTGTTGCCGATGATCCACCAGATGTTCAGCTTCCCGAATCCGGCGCCGGTCAAGACCGTGCTGGCCCAACAGGGGCTGATCGCCAACGAACTGCGCTCGCCGATGCAGGTGGCGCCGCAGGCGCTGCAGCAGCAGATCGCCGCGACGCTGGCGCAGCTGCAGCCCGCTGAGGCGATCGTCGGTTAAATTTGTTAGCTAAGCCGCTGTAATTTTGGCGCTGTGGGACTACGATGAGAGGTTAAGCATGCCCGTCATTCGTCATCAACAAGGAGCTTCCGATGAAACTGTTCTATAAAGCCGGCGCCTGTTCGCTGTCCCCGCATATCGTGCTGCGTGAGGCAGGGCTGGATTTTACGGCGGAGAAGGTCGATCTGGCGCAGAAGAAAACCGAGAGCGGCGCCGATTACCTCGCCATCAACCCCAAGGGACAGGTACCGGCGCTGCTGCTGGATGACGGCAGCCTGCTGACCGAAGGCGTGGCGATCGTGCAATACCTGGCGGACCGCGTGCCGGACCGTAACCTGATCCCGGCGGCGGGCACCCTGTCGCGCTACCACGCGATCGAATGGCTGAACTACATCGCCACCGAGCTGCACAAAGGGTTCAGCCCGCTGTTCAACCCGAAGACGCCCGAGGAATATAAAGCCATCGCGCGCGCCAGGCTGGAACAGCAGTTCAGCTATCTGGATTCGGTGCTGGCGAAGCAGCACTTCCTGTTGGGAAGCCGTTTCAGCGTGGCCGACGCCTACCTGTTCACCGTGCTGCGCTGGGCATTCGCCCTGCGGTTCGATGTGCGCAAGCACGCCCATCTGGCGGCCTGGTTCGATCGCGTTGCGGCGCGCCCGGCGGTAGATGCGGCGCTGAACGCCGAAGGATTGAAGTAAGGTTCAGCCCCGGCGGCTCTCGCCGGGGCCCGATGCCGCTTACAGTTTTACCGCTCTGAACTCGCTGCGCGGCTGCACGATCCGATCCTGCGCCGCCACCACCTGCAATTCATACTCGCCCATCGCCTGCGTGGTCAGCATCACCTCATACACGGCGGCGGTCACGTGCTCCAGCGCTTTATCCAGCGCCTCGCCCTTCAGCAGATCCACCAGCAGCAGACCACTGGTCAAATCGCCGACGCCGACCGGCTGACGCGCCCCGAAGTCCACCAGCGGCCGGCTGATGTGCCAGGCTTCGTCCGCCGTCACCAGCAGCATTTCGAAACAGTCGGTGTGATAGCCGGCACGGGCCAGGTGCTTGACCAGCACCAGTCGCGGCCCCTTGGCGATCAGCGATCGAGCGGCCTGCACCGCGTCGCCCACGTTGGCGACGGCCATCTGGCTCAGCATTTCCAGCTCCAGCAGGTTCGGCGCCACCATGTCGCTGCACGGCAACGCCTGACGGCAGTGAAACTCGGCCACCCCCGGCGCCACGATGCAGCCCTTTTCCGGATGTCCCATCACCGGATCGCAGAAATACCAGGCATTCGGGTTCGCCTGCTTAACCTGACGCACGATCGCCAGAATATGGTCGCCCTGCTCCGGCGAACCGATATAACCGCTCAGCACCGCATCACAGCGTTTCAGCTGATCGATATTGGCGATGCCCTGCGCGATATCGCTCAGGTGGCTGGCCGGCATGACGCAGCCGGTCCACTGACCGTATTGCGTATGGTTGGAGAACTGCACCGTGTTCAGCGGCCAGACGTTGACGCCCATGCGGCGCATCGGAAACTCCGCCGCACTGTTACCGGCGTGACCAAACACCACGTGCGACTGGATAGAAAGAATGTTTTTCATCGGAACAACTGACCTCGCCATGCCGTGTGCATCAGCCCGCGGCGAAATGAAAATGGGTGCATAACGCGAAAACGTCATGCCGGCGCTGTTAAAAACAAGAAATGAGAGGAATTTTTATGCTTTCGACGGCGGCGTATTGTAGCGAAAAGTCCGATTCAAAAAAAGCCGAGAACCGCCATGCAAGGCCTCTGCGACCTGAAAATCCGGGATCTTCCCACGGCCGCTGAATTGCATTTCGACGACGATAGACTTTACTTACTTGCCAATGTTGTTTTTTCACGACGCCATGGAGAATGCCATGAGTTTATTAAAACTACAGCAAGACGTTGCCATTCTATTCTACGCCACGCTGGGCAAAAAAGCCGACGATAACGCCCTGATCTATTTCGCTAAACAACTTGAAAAAGGGACTTATAATCAAAGCGAACTGGCGGATCTCTTCATTCGTTCTGCGGATGGCCGACATCGCTATGATAACCTGAACACCGCCGACAAGGTGAAGTCTCTCTATCACAACGCCAGCGGCATTTCTCCCGGCCCAGACACTGTGGCGCAGTGGGTAAAACAGGTCGATGACGGCAAATCGCTCGGCCAGTTGACGCAAGAACTCATCACCCAGCTCAGCGGTTATTCCGGGCCGGATAAAACAACCCTGGCACAACAGCAACACATTGAGAACACCATAGCGACCACTCTCTATCCCGCCTTTGTGCTGGCAGCAGAACATGCCCCGGCGGCGGCGGACATTCAGGGCATCTATTATGTACTCGGCAGCATGATTGATGCCACAGCGGTAAATTACTGGGGCAGCGTCCTCGCCGGCGGCCACCAAACCGCCGCACAGATAGCGACCTATTTCACCACCGTCAAACCCTATATCACGTCGCTTAGCCATGAAGACTTCGTGAAGAGAATATTTTTTAAAGCGTTCGGCGACCAGGCCAGCGCCGACGAGGTGCAAAAATATGTCGCGGGCTTGAACGTCGGCAGCGAAACCCGTGGCGAAGTCATCATGCGTGTGATAACGGATATTCGAGCAGACACTCAGCATGAAACGGCCAAAAGTCATTTTCTGGCTGCCACCCATGTCTATGCACCTGGCGAGCGCCCCGATTTGCTCTATGGCGAAACCGTGATGTCCTTTTACCTGACGGTGGCCGGCGTTTCCGCCGACGCGACCGCACTTGACACCTTTAGCCGTTTGCTCGCCAGCGGGACGTCTTCCGTCGAGCTGTTGAAAATGCTGGCCAACGCCCGCCAATTCCAGGAAGCGGAAAGCTACGAGAAAATCTACGCTTCGCTGTATCACGAAAATTTGAGCCCGGCGCTCTCACAGGCCTTGTTGCTGAAGGCCGGCAATGATAAATATCAAGCCAGCGTGTTGGTCATCGAGTCATTCCGCCAGGGGATTTCCCCACTCGACGGCGCGCGTGAACCTCATCCGGCAGATGTCGCCGCCTATCAATTTAGCATCGCCAACTCGCTGAATTACAAACCCTTCGCCGAATTATCGCTCTCCACCGACGGCGTATTGAGCGGTTCGGTGAACACCGGCAGTCAACATCCGTTAAGCCCGGCGGAGTTGGCCGTTCTGACGCACGTCTTTCTGAATGTGAATGCCTCGGTTGACGTTGATTTCAGCCATTCAATCAAATTGCAGGAAGTGACCTTGCAGGGGAATATGCCCACTGACGCCATTGCACTCAACTCATTAAAAAATAAGGGATTCTCTTTGCGGCTCAATCTGGACGAGAACCCTTACTTCAAGATGACAGAAAAGATTGCATTTGGTACCGAACGTGATGCGGTAATGATTTCCGATAAATTCGATCTCGCCAATGCCAAAATGGATCTTCTTTTTGGCGCAGGGGGCGCCAGCCTGCTCTGGAATGGCAATGGCGTTAACCACGGTGCCAACAGGGTCAGCACGACGTTCACCGCACAGAACGCTTTTGATGCGGATGGCGTCATTTCCGCCAACCTGATCTTGAAGGATATTTATCTGACCTCGACGGCAAGTGGCGACACCGAAGGCGTAATCAAAACGAACATTAACCAGTTTCAATTCTTTCCTCAGATCGATCTTGCGGGTTATCGCGGCACAGGAAATATTTATCTTGATGGGAAATGGATCGCGACAGAAGGCGCAAACATTTTCGATTATGGCGTAATCAATCAAACAGCCAGTATTTATAACGACAGCATCCCAACTGTAGCCCATTTACAACAGGCTCCCCATGCCCAGAAAAGCGGTGACGGGTATTACTGGACGGGCAACCAGGGATTAACACTTTCAGGTTTCGCCGATAATGTGCATGTTATCAACCTGCCGGTCTTCAACACGCTGCCCTTTCTCGCCATAAACGGCAACGCCGGAGCGCAAAGCAAACTTCATCTGGAGTTGGCGCCGGTCGCCGCACCAACAGAAGACCCCTTCGGGCCCTGGGGCGTCAGTATCGGCAACCGTGCCATCGAGCACCTGGAAGCCGGAACATTGAGCTTCACCAGCCATTTCATCGGGCAACAACTGCCGGAAGAACTTCGCTTATATGCCAACGGTTCAAAATTCGCCTCAGTCACTCTGGCAGGCGCAAACGCGATTGAAACAATACGCATAGGCGGTATAAGCAAATTGCAGGTGACGGTAAAAGCAGACTTTGGCAGTAGCCTCAAAAGTATTGTTATTGAACCGACATTCAATCCCGGCCATGAAATCATCCCACGTGTCGAAGCGGACCTGAGGATGGAAAAAGGCGGTAGTGGCGGCGGTGAGTTCTATAAGCTACTCACCTCGTTGACGCATCACAGCGCCTTCGACAGCGTCATTGAGGCATTAGCCGGTGAACAACTCACTATCGACTATACCAACAGCCAGACATTAACGCTAAAAGGCAACACCACGTTGAACCCATTGACCATGGCCAATGAGTATGCACACGACAGCAAAATCAACTTTGAGCACAGCACAATCGATGACATGGTCACCATCAATACCCTCACCCCTACGGATACCCTCACCGTCGGCGACCCGCATCGTTCTTGGGTCTTCAACGCCAAGTCATCAGGCGAGATCGTCATTTACGGTGAACTGAGCCAAACGGAACAGGTCAACGCGTTGTTTGACTCACTGGCTGTCAGCCCCAGCGATTCCGCGCAGGACATATTTAACCAGGCCCTGACGAAAATAACGCATGGCAACGGTGAAGCCCTATTGCAAAGCGTCGGTGTGGTTAAGCTAGGTAATAATGCTTATATTATTATTGACAATAATAACAACCAAAAACTTGATTCTCAGGATATTATTTTCTCGCTAGGCAATAAAGACATCCACGATATCACGACCCATCTTCATTATCAGGCGCCAGTCATCACGCTTGCCGGCAACACCGCCGCACCCGCAACGGAATTAGCCATGGCCTGATGGTCATTAGCGGCCGCCTCGCGTCGTGGGTGGCCGCACTTTCAACAAATACAGAATTTCCTTAGGTTCACTCGCATTGCAATCAGGCTGTTTTGGGCTGTACTTGTCGATGCCTCGCACTTATTTTAACAACACACAGGGAAATATCATGAGCCTACTGACCTTGCAACAAGGTGTAGCCAAGCTGTTCTATGCCATATTGGGCAAAAAAGCCGATGATGACGCGTTGAATTATTTCGCCAAAAAACTGGAGAAAGGCGATTACACGCAAAGTGAATTAGCCAATATGTTTATTCGTTCGCAAGACGGGCAACATCGCTACGATGGCCTGACCACCAGCCAAAAAATACAATACATCTATCAGAATACCACCGGCGCACAGCCGGATGCCTTGACGCTGAACGCGCTCACCACGCAGGTCAACGCAGGAAAATCTCTCGGCAACCTGACGACTGGCTTGATCGCCAACGTCATAAACTACACGGGCAACGATGCCGGACTGCAAGCTCAACAACAGCATTTGCAGACGATCGTCAACACCACGCTGTATCCTTCAGAGCTGGTGCAACCGTCACAGCTCTCTGCAGCAGCAGATGTACAAGGTCTCTATTATCTGCTCGGTAGCATGACCCATTCCGCCGCCGTCCAATACTGGAGCGACCTGCTGGTTAGCGGCAAGAAAAACACCGTCGACATCGCCAATGCATTCATCGCCACGAAAAGCTATATCCATTCACTCAGCAACGACGATTTTGTCAGGAAAATATTTTCGACGGGGTTTGGTAAAAGCGCCAGTGAGAGTGACCTGCAAAAATACGTGACGAGATTGAACGATCACAGTGAAACACGCGGTGATGTCATAGTGCGCATGATGGATGACATCAGAAATGACGCCGCCGCCACCACCGCCAAGCAAAACTTCACGGCGGCAACTCATGTCTATGGACCAGGTGAATTACCGCCGCCCGTTTATACCGAAGCGGTGATGGCGCTGTACCTGACGGTTGCCGGAACCGCCGCTGACGCCACTGCGCTCGATACCTTTAGCCGTTTGTTGGCCAGCGGCACCTCTCACAGCGATCTGCTTAAAATGTTGTCAAGCGCCTACCAATTCCGCAACGCCGGAGATTATCAAAAGATTTACCTCAAACTCTATGGCCAGCCACTCGACAGCGCTTCAGCGCAGGCTATCCTGCTGAAGGCCGGCAACGACAATATCAAGGCTTCCTCGCTGATTATCGATGCCTTCCGCGAAGGCAAATTCCCACTGGATAATCACCCCTACCCGCCCCAGGCCAGTCTGCTGAAAAACTTCGATATAAAATTGGGCGATGCATTGGGCTATCAACGGGACTTCAACGGAACGTTCAGCCTGTCAGATAGCGGTAAACTGGTGGCCAGCATTAATGGCAGAGGGGATCATGAGGTCACCAATGCCGAGATAGTCACGTTGAGTCAGATCAACCTCAACGTCAATACGCCCACGAACCTTGATGTGACAGCCTTGAAGAATGTTAATTCCATCGTGCTGTCCGGTCTCTATGCTACGAACACCATGGTGCTCTCTTCGCTGGGCAATAAATTCGTTTCTCTGCGCCTCAACGATGCCAATATCGCCAATGCGGATGCCGCTTTACCCATCAGCTTTTTAAACGTCGTGGTTGAAGGAAGCAGCAGCCTGAACAATGCCCATACCAGCCTGATGGCGAAAAACTTGCTCTGGGCCGGCAATGGCGTCAACGGCGGCGCCAACCATATCGGCAGCCATTTTTTGGCAGAGGCTAAATCCGCGAGTTCGTCCACTATCACAATGCTGTCAGCTAACTTCATTACCAAATCAGTTTATCTGACCACAAATCAGCTCGGTAATCTCGACGGCAGTATCGTCAGCAACGTCAACCAATTCAGATATTTTGACTATATCGATCTGACTCACTACAAAGGAACCGGCGACATTTATCTCGACGGAAAATGGGTTGCCAGCGAAGGCAGCAAGGTCTTCGACTTTGGTATTTTCAGCCAAAATGCCGGCATCCACAACGCGGCTTACGCCAACGTATCCTCCCTCACCCAAGCCGAGTTGCCCCTGAGCAACGGCAACGGTTATACCGGCCACGCCGGTGGGATTATTTCGGCTTATTCCGGCGACCTGACACTGCTTAACGTCAGCAATGACTCGTTCAAACTGGCCGGCGGTCTGACAAGCAACAGCCATATTCATATTCATGATACCCGGCAAAGCGATACCCGCTTTACGTTGGAATTCACCAAAGACAGCGGCAAGTTCTTCGATTTGGATATGGGCACGTTCAGCTTTACCTCTGACCATAAACAAACGCTGGAAGTCTATATGGGCAGCAACGCAGAAATGGTGCAAAACCGCACCATGACGCTCAGCGGCGGGGATAACTCAATTTCCGACCTGCTACTGACCGGTGCGATGTATGCCGGCGATCAAGCACTGGTGCTCAACCTCACCGTCGCGGCGGATTTCAGCGATAATCTGCAAACCATTCGCGGAAACGACTACATCGATCGCCGCTTTTATTCGGATATGAAGCTGCAGTTAGTGGCGGAGAAAGGCGGCACCGGTGGCGGCAGCTTCTACAACACATTGAACTCCTTGGCCAACAAAGACGATTTCAGCACTGTCATCAACGAATTGAACGGGCATCAACTGACCATTGACGATACCGGCCTGACGGTGTTGAAAGCACAGGTAAAAGGCAATACCACGGTGGACTCGGCACGGACACTCTCCTTCAACGACAGTAAAATAGATGACATGGTCACCCTGAACGTCGGCTATCAGAATAGCGTGATCAATGTCGGTGACGCCGCCAGCCAATGGGTCTTCTCCAAGGCCGGCGATAAAACCGCCACGCTGTATGGCAGCGCGACCAGCGCCACCGAACTGCAGGCGGCGTTTAGCGGTCTGACGGGCGCCAACAACGCCCAGGCGCTGTTCTCACAGGTTCTGGCGAAAATGACCAACGGCGCCAGCACCCACCAGTTGGCGGAAGTCGGTTTGCTGAAACTGGATAAATCGGTCTATGTCATCGTGGATAAAAATCATAACCAGACGTTTGACGCCGATGATGTGGTGTTCTCGATCGGCAATCAGGATCCCTATCTGGCCGCCGTTTCTCTGCACTACCATGCGCCGGCCGTCACCGTGAACGGTCTTGCAGCCGAAAATTCGCTGTCGGAGGCGTTTGCCTAATCGTCATCCGCGCCATGCGAAAAAAAAAAGCCCGGGGAGACCCCCGGGCTTTTCATGTCATGTAGCCTGACGCTTACTGCCAATCCACCAGGCAGTAGTGTTTCTTGCCGCGGCGCAGCAGCGTGTAACGGTCAAACAGACGGTCCGCGTCGCTGAAGCGGTATTCGGCATCCGACTGTTTCTCGCCGTTGATGGTCACCGCGTTGGAACCGATCATGGTGCGCGCCTGGCCGCGTGACGGCACCAGTTCGGCATTCACCAGCGCCTGCTGCAGATCGGCGTCGCGCTCAAGTTTGATGGTCGGCATGCCGTCCTGCGCCAGCTGGGCGAAGTCCGCTTCGGTCATGTCATGCAGCGCGCCGGAGAACAGGCTCTGAGTGATGCGCTTGGCGGCCGCCAGGCCTTCCGCACCGTGCACCATGCCGGTCACTTCTTCCGCCAGCACGTACTGGGCGCGCGGCGCCTTGCCGCTGTTCTTGTCTTCTTCTTCCAGCGCGTTGATCTCTTCCAGGCTCATGAAGGTGAAGAATTTCAGGAAACGGTAAACGTCGGCGTCGGCGGTGTTGATCCAGAACTGGTAGAACTTGTACGGGCTGGTTTTTTCCGGCGCCAGCCAGACCGCGCCGCCTTCGGTTTTACCGAACTTGGTGCCGTCCGCCTTGGTGATCAACGGCACGGTCAGGCCGAACACCTGCTTCTGATGCTGACGACGCGTCAGATCGATACCCGAGGTGATATTGCCCCACTGATCGGAACCGCCGATCTGCAGCTCCACCTGGTGGCGGTTGTACAGCTCGGAGAAATCGAAGCCCTGCAGCAGGTTGTAGGAGAACTCGGTGAAGGAGATGCCGGAGTCGTCGCGATTCAGGCGCTGCTTGACCGCTTCCTTGTTGATCATCTGGTTGACGGAGAAGTGCTTGCCGATGTCACGCAGGAAGGTCAGCACGTTCATGCCGCCGAACCAATCGTAGTTGTTGGCCGCGATAGCGCTGTTGCTGCCGCAGTCGAAATCGAGGAACGGGGAAACCTGTTTGCGGATCTTCTCCACCCACTCGTTCACCGTATCGGTGGTGTTCAGCTTGCGCTCCGCCGCTTTGAAGCTCGGATCGCCGATCAGGCCGGTGGCGCCGCCCACCAGCGCTACCGGTTTGTGGCCGGCCAGCTGGAAGCGCTTCAGGCACAACAGAGGAACCAGATGGCCCAAATGCAAGCTGTCAGCGGTCGGATCGAAACCGCAATACAGTGCAATTGGCCCTTGCGCCAGTCGCTCCGCTAACGCTTCCTCATCCGTAACCTGGGCAACGAGGCCCCGCTCTTGCAGTTGTTTAATCAAGTTGCTGCTTGCCATCAATGACTCCATGTATAAACGAATGCACCTTTGCCGGTACACGGCCTTTCGCCCAGTGGCGAAATAAAAATTCAGGGTAGCGCATAGAATAAAGCGCCGGCGGCGTCAGCACCAGCGCTTAGAGGGGATTTTCCGCCTTCAGGGCGCCAGTCGGTCAATTTTCCAGTCATTCCCGTCCCGCTGATACAGGAAACGGTCATGCAGGCGGTGAGCGCCCCCCTGCCAGAACTCGACGGAGTCGAATTTCACGCGGAATCCGCCCCAGAAACTCGGCAACGGCACCTCGCCCTGCTGGAACTTTTGCTTCAACTCGAGGAATTTGCTTTCCAGCACGCCGCGCGCGGAAATGCGTGACGACTGCTGCGACACCCAGGCGCCAATTTGGCTGTCCTTCGGCCGGCTATGGAAATACTTCAGCACTTCGAGGGTCGACAGGCGCTCCGCCTGACCGAGGAAAATCACCTGACGATCGAGCATGTGCCAGGGGAACAGCAGGCTGATATGCGGGTTTTGCGCCAACTGCTGCGCCTTGCGGCTGCCGAGGTTGGTGTAAAACACCAACCCCTGCTCATCGAAATGCTTGAGCAGCACGATGCGCTGATACGGCTGGCCGCGTTCGTCGACGGTGGCGACGCACATGGCGGTCGGATCGGCCAGGCGCGCGTCGCAGGCCTGTTTCAGCCAACGCTCGAACAGCTCGAGCGGATTGGCAGTCAGATCGTTGCGGCGCAGGCCGCCTCGGGTATATTCACGGCGCAGGTCCGCAACATCAAACTCATTCTTTTCAATCATCTGGGTTATCGACCAACTGAAAAATCCGTCGTTACATTCTGCGCCTGCGGCGCCAGGAACTCAATCGCTCCGACGCCGCCGCTGACCGTCACTCCGTCAACACGCAGTCGCTCATGACTACCTTGCCGTTGCGCTCAAGATAGGCATTGCGGTCTTTCGACCAAAAAGTGTATTTGCCGTCACTGTATTTGGCGCCGGTCAACGCCAGCACCTGCTTGAGATGCAGCTGTTCGCCATCCATCAGCAGGCTGACTTCGCTCGCCTTGCCGTCGAGCGCCACCGTCAACGGCGTGGTGCCGCACTGGTAGTGCATCGTCTGGCTGCTCTGCGGCAGGATGTAGCTGCAGCCGGACAGCGCCAGCGCGCCGGCGACGAAAATGACTTTTTTCATACTGTTGCTCCTTAGAAAAATCCTTCACAGGCTATCCTAACAGAGCTAGCGCCCCCCGAATGGCAAAACCGGATAAATCCCACCCAGCACCGTTTCACGGCTGGCGCCGGTCACCGAAGGCAGGTTGCCGGCCTGGCCGGACAGCGTGCGAAACGCCAGCCAGGCGAAGGCCAGCGCCTCCATGTCGTCACCGCTGACGCCGCAATCGTCGGTCAGGCCGACCTCGGTGCCCGGCAGCAGCGCCGACAGGCGCGCCATCAGCAGCGTGTTGCGCGCCCCGCCGCCGCAGACCAGCAGGCGCTCACACCCGCCGGCCAGCTGCACCTGTTCGCTGATGCTGACGGCGGTCAGCTCCGTCAGCGTGGCCTGCACGTCGACTGGCGCAATCGCCGGTAATCCGGCCAGCTGACGCTCCAGCCAGGCGATGTTGAAATACTCGCGGCCGGTGCTTTTCGGCGCAGGCAGCGCGAAGTAAGGGTCCGCCAGCATCTGCTGCAACAGCGGCAAACAGACGCGCCCCTGCATGGCCCAGCCGCCGTCCTGATCGTAAGGTTGCGCGCGGTGGCGCCAGATCCAGGCGTCCATCAGCATGTTGCCCGGCCCGGTGTCGAAACCGCGCACCGGCGCACCGGGCAACAGCAGAGAGAGGTTGGCGATGCCGCCGATGTTCAGCACCATACGCCGCTCGACGGGATGCCCCAGCAGCGCCTGATGAAACGCCGGCACCAGCGGCGCGCCCTGCCCGCCGTAAGCCATGTCGCGCCGGCGGAAATCGCCGACGGTGGTGATATTGGTCAGTGCGGCGATGCGGTTGTTGTCGCCGAGCTGCATGGAGAAACGCGCATCGCCTTCCGGTTCGTGCCATACCGTCTGGCCGTGGCAACCGATGGCGGTGATATGATCCGCGTCGATGCCGGTTTGCTTCAGCAGGCCGAGCACCGCCTCGCCAAACAGCGTGCCCAGCTGTGCGTCCAACCGGCCGACCGCGGCCAGCGTGGTTTGCTGCCCCTGGCACATCCCCAGGATCTCTTTTTTCAGCGCGATCGGCATCGGATGGCTATAGCTTGCCTGCTGCGCCACCATGCGATCGTCAATCGCGGCCAATACCACATCGATTCCGTCCAGACTGGTGCCGGACATGACGCCTATATAGCGGCCTGACTTCATAGCAACATCCTCTAACCCGCACGGTAAGCAAATTTTATCCTGACAAATAAACCAGAATTGACGAATTAACGCCATGAATTATGATGCTTTTTTTACGCACCGTGAGCCAGGTGCGCCGCTGTGGCACATTTTATGTGTTAAACCGTGCGTTAACCGGCAACGGAATGTCGGTGAGGCTGTCATAAAGGTAAACCGCGGTTTATTATTGGTTGAACAGAGAAAAGTTAAGCTGCGTGCAGCGATGAGGCATGGCGCTGTATCAACTTTCAGCCATACTTTGTCTATCATTTTCACTGAATCTTGCCTGGTGAGCATTGCCAGGTTATGGACTACTACCATCAGGAGTTTTATATGATCAAGCGTCTTCTCGTCGTTGCCGTCGCCGCCGTTACGTTGGCTGGGTGTGCCAATGAATCCATGTCCGGCGATGTCTACTCGTCCTCGCAGGCCAAGCAGGTGCAGAACGTCACTTACGGGACGCTGGTTTCCGTGCGTCCGGTTAAAATTCAGGGCGGCGAAGGCTCCAACGCCTTGGGGATGATCGGCGGCGCGGTAATTGGTGGGCTGTTGGGTAACACCGTTGGCGGCGGCACCGGCCGTACGCTGGCTACCGCGGCGGGCGCTATCGCCGGCGGCGCGGCGGGCAACAGCATCGGTGAAGTGGCCGGTCGTACCTCAGGCTACGAGCTGGAAATCAAAACCGACCAGAAAGAGAACATCGTCGTGGTGCAGAAAGCAGGCGACACCAAGTTCAGCCCGGGTCAGCGCGTGCGCATGGCGCGCATGGGCGACACCATCACCGTCTCTCCGCTGTAAGTCAGCAGGCGGCACACGGCAAACCGGAGGCAATCGCCTCCGGTTTTATTTCTGATGCTGTGAAACTGTAATCGTAGAAAAATAAGAATATTATTATTTGTTCTGCAGTTCGGTGATATTTTGTTCTAACTTGCCAATCAGCCCTACCAACAGATGCACTTCGTCGGCGGTAATGCCGCTTAAAATCTCACTGCGCGTAGACGTGATCACACTGTCGACTTCCCTGATGATCGGATCGGCCGCTTCGGTCAGCTTGATGCGCTTCGCGCGGCGATCGTTGGCACAGGTGTGACGCGTGATAAGCCCCTTCTCCTCCAGTTGGTCCAGCGTGCGAACCAGTGACGGTTGCTCGATACCGATCGCCTTGGCCAGCTGGATTTGCGACTGCTCCGGCGGCAAGCGATTGATATTGTGCAACGTAACCCAATGCGTTTGGGTCAGCTCCAACGGCTTGAGCCGATGATCGATGAGCGCTCGCCAAACACGAACCAATCGTGCTAAATCTGAACCTAATGTTGACTCCACTTACCCCTCCTTATAATTAGCATGCTAACATTACCTCCCAGAGCTTAGACTATTTTGGGTAACTCACATTAAAAACACAAATGTATATAATGTATATTGTGGAAATAACCACTATTTTTAGCCGCTATTGTTTAATCGTTATGCAAATATTCAACATATTCACCCGTAGGGATTGTTAATGTGAATACATCATGGTTACACGCCTCATCGCCCTTACCCGATTTGGTCCTGGGGGCATCGCTTTATTTTCCACCCATATTTAAAGCTTTTTTGCTAGGACTGGTCTTATGGTTGCTGATTCATCAGCTGCTCAGGGACTGGATGTATTCCGGTGAAATCTGGCACCCCATGTTGATGGACCTGTCCATTTTCGTCCTGACCGTCAGCGGTTCCTTATGGATTTTAGCGAGTTGGTAACCCATGCAGCGTAAAACATTAAAATACTTTTCTACGGTGATCGTCTGCGCCATTGCCGTCTGCGCCGGTTGGTGGCTCTGGAATTATTATATGCAATCCCCATGGACCCGTGACGGAAAAGTGCGCGCAGAACTCGTCAATATCACCCCTGAGGTTTCTGGAAGATTAGAGAAAATAAGTGCGAATGACAATCAATTCGTACCTGCGGGAAGTCTGATTTTTACCCTCGACCCGGTGCCTTATCAGATCGCGCTGGACAATGCCGAGGCCGCGGTGGCAAAAGCGCAATCGGATCTGGCCAAGGCGGACCACGAAGCCGCCCGACGCCGCGGGTTGCCGCGCAACGTTATTTCCGCTGAAGATTTGGATGAGTCCAATTTAGCCGCTCAGGCAATGAAGGCCGCCTATAAAGCCGCCCTGGCCAACCTGGAACAGGCCAAATGGAATTTGAGCAAAACTAAAATTTACGCGCCGACCGACGGTTATATCACCAATCTGCAGGCGCGGGTCGGGAACTACGCCAACGCCGGCACGCCTTTAGTCGCACTGGTGGATGTCCATTCGTTTTATGTACTCGGTTATTTCGAAGAAACCAAGCTGAAACATATAAAAGAAGGCAATAAAGCCGATATTGTCTTATATAACGGCAACACCCCGTTGCAGGGGGAAGTAGAGAGTATCGGCCGCGCCATTTACGATCAAAGCGTTGACAGCAACAACGATCTATTAATGGATGTTAAGCCCAATGTTCCCTGGGTGCGTTTGGCTCAGCGCGTGCCGGTGCGGATAAAATTGCTCAACGTGCCCGCCGATTTGACGCTGGTTGCCGGCACCACCTGCACCATTTCGATTCATCAGCGGAACTAAAGTGTGAACTTGCCCTTTCTGGAGTGGAGCCGTACCCCCTGGGGTAAGGCGACCGGCGGCCAATGGCGCTATGCGCTGCGTAACTCGCTGGCGATGTGTCTGGCGCTGTGGGTGGCGTTCGTGCTCGAGCTCGACGAACCCTATTGGGCGCTCACCTCCGCCGCGGTGGTCAGCTTCCCCACCATCGGCGGCGTGATCAGCAAAAGCATCGGCCGCATCTTCGGCAGCCTGGTGGGCGCCGCCGCGTCGGTGGCGATCGCCGGCCACTGCCTGAACGATCCCTGGCTGTTCACGCTGTTCATCGCCGCCTGGATCGGGCTATGCACCTATATCTCCAACCATTATCAAAACAACGTTTCCTACGCGTTCGCGCTGGCGGGCTATACCGCCGCCATCATCGCCTTCGGTACGGTCAACGTCACCGATACCCAGCAGATCTTCGATATCGCCCAGGCGCGGGTTTGCGAAGTGATCACCGGCATTCTGTGCGGCGGGCTGATGATGATGATCCTGCCCAGCACCTCCGACGGCGAAGCCTTGCTGACTTCGCTGCGGCGCATGCAGCAGCGGCTGCTGGAGCACGCCGCCATGCTGTGGCAGCCGGAGGTCACCGCACAGATGCGCACCTCGCACGAAGGGGTTATCGGCCAGATCCTGACCATGAACCTGCTGCGCATTCAGGCGTTTTGGAGCCACTACCGCCTGCGGCGGCAAAATAACCTGCTCAACTATCTGCTGCACCAGCAGCTGCGCATTACCAGCGTCATCTCCAGCCTGCGCCGCATGCTGCTGAACTGGCCGGATCGTCCCGCCAATCTGATGCCGGTGCTGACGCAACTGCTGGATGAATTGCGCGATCCCGCCACCGATAAATATCGCTTGGCGCGCCTGCTCCAGCAGATCGCCCCGCAAGATGCAGCGGACTACCGCCATCGCGCCTTCTGGCTGCGTTTGCGTGATTTCTGCTGGCTTTATCTGCGCTGCAACCGCTGGCTGCAGCGATTGGAAAGCGCCACGGCGGTCAGCGATCTCCAGCCGCCGCGCGTCACCTCGCTGGCGCGCCATACCGACAGCTACGAAGCCGCCTATAACGGCCTGCGCACCTTTTTATGCATCGTGATCGGCTGCGCCTACTGGATCAACACGCAGTGGGACGCCGGCAGCGCGGCGCTGACGCTCACCGCCATCAGCTGCGTGCTCTACTCCTCCACGCCTTCGCCGATCAACAGCGTCAGCACCTTGCTCAAGGCGGTGCTGCTGCTCTCGGTCGCCTGCTTCGTGGTGAAATTCGGTTTGATGATCCAGATTGACGATTTCTGGGTGTTCTGCGCCTTCCTGTTCCCGATCCTGGTGACCATGCAGATGCTCAAGCTGCAGAATCCGCCTTATGCCGCGCTTTGGGGGCAGTTGATCGTCTTTATGGGCTCATTTCTGACCGTCAGCAATCCGCCGAGCTATGACTACCAGTCCTTTATCAATGACAACATCGGTAAAATTGTCGGTGTGCTGCTGGCCGGGCTGGCGTTTCAGATCCTGCGCCCCAGCTCGGACAAGCGAAAGAGCCGCCGTATTATCCGCGCGCTGCGCCGCGACTTTATCGATCAGTTGAGCAAAAAGCCGCAGCAGAGCGAAAGCCAGTTTGAATCGCTGATCTACCATCGCATCAGCCAGCTCAATCAAAGTCAGGATCAGGAGGCGCGCACCTGGTTGCTGCGCTGGGGCGTGGTGCTGCTCAACTGCAGCCATATCGTCTGGCAGCTGCGCGACTGGCAAACCCGCTCAGATCCGCTGTCGGCGGTGCGCAACGTTTGTATCCACTGCCTGCGCGGCATCATGACGGAGAAAGGCGTGCAGCACAGTTCGCTGGACGCCACGCTGCAAGAACTGCTGCGCATGAGCAACGCCCTGGCGCACCACCCGGAACAGGCGGCGCGCGATCTGGCCGGCCTGATTTGGCGGCTCTACTGCTCGCTGCAACAATTGCAACAGGCCATTGGCCAGCCCGCCGCCACTGCGGCCGTCAGCGGCGGATGATCACTTGATCACGCCGCAGGCGAAGCGCTCACCGCCGCCGCCGAGCGGCAGCGGATGATCCGAGTGATTATCGCCGCCGGCGTGCACCATCAGCGCCTTGCCCTCAATTTCACTGATTTTTTTCAGCCGCGGCGCCAACACCGGGTCGTTCGCCATGCCGTCGGCGGTCACATAGATGGCCGGCAAATCGCCCAGATGCCCGTCGGCATACGGCCCGAGGTGTTTCCCGGTTTTTTGCGGATCAAAATGCCCGCCGGCCGCCAGCGCCGCCACCGCCTTACCGTCCTTCATGCCCGGCTCGCAGCTGCCTTTCTCATGCACATGGAAACCGTGCACCCCGGCCGGCAAGGCTTTCAGGCTCGGCGTGAACAGTAAGCCGTAAGGCGTTTCGCTGATGGCCACTTTGCCGATATCCTGACCGATGCCCTGCCCGGTCACCAAGTTCATCTCGACGTCGACCGTCGCCGCCTGAGCGGCCCCGCAGGCCATCAGGCCAAGCGCCGCATACCAATAACGTTTCATCAATCAGTCTCCTTAATGACTCTATCGAGTTATCAGTATAGGAGAGCCAGCGCCAGCACTGTTAACCAACGCACAATCTCGCCAATTTGATTCGCGGGCCTAATATTTAGCACCAATAATAATTCTACCGATGTTGGTCCTCTGACCAGCTGTCGTTCGGCTAACGTTGTTTCCCTGTTTCCACCGCCGACGCGCGAGAGTTCACTTCCCGGCCAGGCGGCATACTTCATAAGGAACTGATATGGGCATCTTTAGCTATAAGGATCTGGACGAAAACGCGTCAAAGGCGCTGTTTTCCGACGCCTTGGCCATCTCTACCTACGCTTACCACAATATCGATAACGGCTTCGATGAAGGCTATCACCAGACCGGTTTCGGCCTCGGTCTGCCGCTGACGCTGATCACGGCGCTCATCGGCAGCACCCAGTCGCAGGGCGGCCTGCCCGGTCTTCCCTGGAACCCCGACTCCGAACAGGCCGCGCAGGACGCGGTGAACAATGCCGGCTGGTCAGTGATCGACGCCGCGCAGTTGGGTTACGCCGGCAAAACCGATGCGCGCGGCACCTACTACGGCGAAACCGCCGGTTACACCACCGCTCAGGCCGAGGTGCTGGGCAAATATGACAGCGAAGGCAATCTCACCGCCATTGGCATCTCATTTCGCGGTACCAGCGGCCCGCGCGAGTCGCTGATCGGCGATACCATCGGCGATGTGATTAACGATCTGTTGGCCGGGTTCGGGCCGAAAGGCTATGCCGACGGCTATACGCTGAAGGCCTTCGGCAATTTGCTGGGGGACGTGGCGAAATTCGCGCAGGCCCACGGGCTGAGCGGCGAAGACGTGGTGATCAGCGGCCACAGCCTCGGCGGGCTGGCGGTCAACAGCATGGCGGCGCAGAGCGACGCCAACTGGGGCGGCTTCTACGCGCAATCCAACTATGTCGCCTTCGCCTCGCCGACCCAGTACGAAGCCGGCGGCAAGGTGATCAACATCGGCTATGAGAACGATCCGGTGTTTCGCGCGCTCGACGGCACCTCGCTGACCCTGCCGTCATTGGGCGTTCACGATGCGCCGCATACCTCCGCCACCAACAATATCGTCAACTTCAACGACCACTATGCGTCGGACGCCTGGAATCTGTTGCCGTTCTCCATTCTCAACATTCCGACCTGGCTATCCCACCTGCCGTTCTTCTATCAGGATGGTCTAATGCGGGTGCTGAACTCCGAGTTTTATTCGCTGACCGACAAAGACTCGACCATCATCGTCTCCAACCTGTCGAACGTCACGCGCGGCAGTACCTGGGTGGAAGATCTGAACCGCAACGCGGAAACGCACAGCGGGCCGACGTTTATCATCGGCAGCGACGGCAATGATTTGATCAAGGGCGGCAAAGGCAACGACTATCTCGAGGGCCGCGACGGTGACGATATCTTCCGCGACGCCGGCGGCTATAACCTGATCGCCGGCGGCAAAGGCCACAATATCTTCGATACCCAGCAGGCGTTGAAAAACACCGAGGTCGCCTACGACGGCAATACGCTTTACCTGCGCGACGCCAAGGGCGGCATTACGCTGGCGGACGACATCGGCACCCTGCGCAGCAAAGAAACCTCCTGGCTGATTTTCAGCAAAGAGGTGGATCATCAGGTGACCGCCGCCGGATTGAAATCGGATTCGGACCTCAAAGCCTATGCAGCCGCCACCACCGGCGGCGACGGCGATGACGTCCTGCAGGCTCGCAGCCACGACGCCTGGCTGTTCGGCAATGCCGGCAACGATACGCTGATCGGCCATGCCGGCGGCAACCTGACCTTCGTCGGCGGCAGCGGCGATGACATCCTGAAGGGGGTCGGCAACGGCAATACCTTCCTGTTCAGCGGCGATTTCGGCCGCGACCAGCTGTATGGCTTCAATGCCACCGACAAACTGGTATTTATCGGCACCGAGGGTGCCAGCGGGAATATCCGCGACTATGCCACGCAGCAAAACGACGATCTGGTGCTGGCCTTCGGCCACAGCCAGGTCACGCTGATCGGCGTCTCGCTCGATCATTTCAACCCCGATCAGGTGGTGTTGGCCTAAAGAGCGACGTAAAAAAAGCCGGGCGCTTTCGCCGCCCGGCTTTCCTCTTTCTACCCCGTCTCAGGGCACGTCATACCCCAACGCCGCCTTGCGAATGCGGAACCACTGCTGGCGGTTCAGCGCCAGTTTCTGCGCCTTCAATGCCGAACGCACCCGCTCGATCTTGCCGGAGCCGATAATCGGCAGCGGCGAAGACGGCAGGCGCATCACCCAGGCATAAACCACCTGTTCAATGGTCTCGGCGCCGATCTCTTGCGCCACCCGCAGCAGCTCGTCGCGCAGCGGCTGGAACTCGGCGTCGTTGAACAAGCGGCCGCCGCCCAGGCAGGACCAGGCCATCGGTTTGATGCGCAGCTGCTGGCACTGGTCGAGCGTGCCGTCCAGGATCGCCGGTTGGTGAATCGGCGAAATTTCCACCTGATTGGTGACCAGAGAGAACGGCAGACGCGACTGCAGCAGTTGGAACTGCGCGGGCGTAAAGTTAGAGACGCCGAAATGGCGCACCTTGCCGCTTTTGTGCAGCGCGACAAAGGCTTCGGCCACGTCGTCAGCGTCCATCAACGGATCCGGGCGGTGGATCAGCAACAGATCGAGGTAGTCGGTATGCAGATGGCGCAGCGAGTGTTCCGCGCTCTGTACGATATGATCGCGATCGGTGATGTAGTGGCCGATCGGGTTGCCGGGCTTGGCGGTGGTGGCGATGCCGCACTTGCTCACCAGCTCCAGCGACTGCCGCAACGCGGGCTTCAGGCGCAGCGCGTCGCCGAATGCCTGCTCGCAGGCATAACCACCGTAGATATCTGCGTGATCGACGGTGGTGACGCCCAGTTCGACATGCTGTTCGATAAACGTCAGCAGCTGCTGCGGCGACATGCCCCACTCCATCAACCGCCAGTAACCGCAAATCATGCGGGAAAATTCAGGCCCCTGCGGCGCGAGACGAATGCGTTCTACCATTGCGAAAACCTCATGACATTAGTTGTCAGCCAGCATACACAAGCCGGTGAGGCGCAGGGAAGCGCAAAGGCGCATGAACGTGCGGCAGATCAGGAAAGGGTCAAAACAGCGAAGGCTGTTCCGGCAGCGGCTCGTCGGGGGCTTTGTTGGCGCGCTGCAGGCGCAGGAAACGTTGGCGACACAGACGCAGCACTTCGCGCTTTTGCGCGTCGCTCATGCTCATCCAGCCGAACCGCTCCTCGCGGCTGCGCAGGCAGCCACGGCAGAAACCGCGATCGTCGGCCTGGCAAATGCCGCGACACGGGCTGGGGATGTCGAAAAATTCAAGCTGCTGTGCCACGGGCCCTCCTGCATTCTCCTGCTAATTGAAGACGTCATCGCCGCCGCTGGCAAGTCCCTTTTCGCCATTGCGGCGAAAATAGTCGCGCAAATAGCGCAGCGCCTGGCGGCTTTTCTCCGGCATAGTGCGTTCCAGCGTCAGCGCGTGCAGCCGGAGCGGCGCCGGCCGCCACTCCGGCAACAGCAGCAACAGCTCGCCGCGCTGCAGCTCGTCGCCAATTTCATACAGCGGCTGAACGGAAATGCCCAGACCGGCGCGGGTAAAGGCGCGCATCACGTTCATGCTCTCGCTGACGATCTGCCCCTCCGCCAGCCGCAGCTTGACCTGCTGGCCGGATTGATGCAGCAAATCCAGATGGGCCCCGCTGTAGCCGCTGGAGATCCAACGGTGCTGCACCAAATCCTGCGGCTTTTCCGGCACCCCATGCTGGCTGAGGTAACGCGGCGCCGCGCACAGCACCATCGGCCACGCCGTCAGCGGGTGAGCGATCATATTGGCGTCCGCCAGTTGACGATTGGCGCGCAGCGCAATGTCGACCCGCTGTTCTATCATGTCGACGATGCGATCGTCCGCCAGCACCCGCAGCGTCAGCTTGGGATGCGCCTGCAACAGCGGCGCCAGCGCCTCCGCCAACGAGCGGCCGCCGATGCCGACCGGAGTGGCGATGCGCAGCTCGCCCACCAGCGTGTCCCGCAGTTCCGCCAGCCGCTGCTCCGCCTGCTGCGCCTGTTGCAACATCGCCTCGCAGCCGGGATAAAACGCCGCCCCCGCCTCGGTCAACGCCAGACGGCGGGTGGAGCGGTGCAACAGCGGCACCCCGAGCGCCTTCTCCAGCGAGCGCATATGCTGACTGACCGCCGACGGCGTCATGCCCAACCGCCGCGCCGCACCGGCCAACGATCCCTCCGCCACCACGGTGGCGAACACCGCCATTCGATTGAGTTTATCCACGATTATGAAGTTTTACTTAATCAAGAAAGCATGAATATGGCACTAATCACGGCTATTGTTAAGGACTAGAGTAGATCCCACGCAGCAGGCACATCGGCCTGCCTTACGATACTGACCCATCCCTGAAGGAGCATACAGATGAAAGTAGCCATTATTGGAGCAACCGGTTTTGTTGGCCGCCGTGTGGTGGATGAAGCGCTGGCTCGCGGCATTCAGGTAACGGCGATCGCCCGTCAGAAAAAAGATTTGCCGGACCACGCCAATCTGACCGTCGCGCTGGGCGACGTCGCCGATACCGCCTGGCTGGCGGGGCAATTGCACGGTCAGGATGCGGTGATCAGCGCCTACAATCCCGGCTGGGGCGAAGACAACCTGTATGAGAAGACTACGCGCGGCGCCCAGCAGATCCTTACCGCGGTCGAGCAGTCAGGCGTCAAGCGCCTGTTGGTGGTGGGCGGCGCAGGCAGCCTGGAAGTGGCGCCGGGCGTTGAACTGGTGGATACGCCGCAATTCCCGGAAAATATCCGCCCCGGCGCGCAGGCGGTGCGCGATCTGCGCAATAAACTGCGCAACGAATCAGCGCTCGACTGGACCTATCTCTCTCCGGCCGCCCTGCTGGAACCGGGCAAACGCACCGGCCAGTTCCGCCTCGGCACCACGCATCTGCTGATGAACGGCGACGCGCCGGCCAGCATTTCGGTGGAAGATCTGGCGGTGGCTATCGTCGATGAGATTGAAAAACCTCAGTTTATTCGCGCCCAATTCACCGCCGCCTACTAATTCCCCTCACCGCCAGGCCACCGGCCTGGCGTTTTCCCGCGTTCGCCGCCGCCAGTATTCTGAATTTCTAAGGTTTTCTTAAGTTTCATCCGGTAGATTTCAAGGCATTATCTACTCTCAGGATCCAGATTTGGCAATGTGGTTACGTCAACGCTTACAGTGCAACAGCCTCGGTTTTATCCTCGCCACCGCCCTGTTCTTCACTCTGTTCCAAAACGCGTTATTCCTGCATCGCGCCTGGTCGTATATCACCTTCGATAGCGTCCACAGCGCGATATTCGCCGCCAGCATGCCGGTGGTGATCTTCTGTGCGCTGAATATTATCTTCAGCGTGTTGACCGTGCCCTACCTGCGCAAACCGCTGATCGTCTTTTTCTTGCTCGGCAGCGCCGCAGCCAACTATTTCATGTACAGCTATGGCGTGGTGATCGACGGCAACATGATGCAAAACGCCTTTGAAACCAACACCCACGAAGCGACGGCGTTGCTGACGCCGCGCATGGGGCTGTGGCTGGCGCTGCTAGGCGTCCTGCCGGCGGCGGCGGTTTGCTTCACCCATATTCGCCAGACCCGCCCCTGGTGGTACATGGTTGGGTTGCGCGCCGCCAACGTCATGCTGTCATTGGTGGTGATCCTGATCATCGCCGCGCTGTTCTACAAAGACTACGCTTCGCTGATCCGCAACAATAAAAGCGTGGTGAAGATGTTGACGCCTTCCAACTTCGTCGCCGGCACCATCAAGTTTACCGAGCAGCGCTACTTCACGCGCAATCTGCCGCTGGTGAAAATCGGTGAAGACGCGCGTAAAGGACCGCTGATCGCCGGTCAGGCCAAGAAAACGCTGGTGATCCTGGTGGTAGGCGAAACCGCCCGCGCCGAAAACTTCTCTCTCGGGGGCTATGATCGCGAGACCAACCCGCGCCTCAAGCAGGACAACGTGGTCTATTTCAAGAACGCCAGCTCTTGCGGCACCGAAACGGCGATCTCCGTCCCCTGCATGTTCTCCAACATGCCGCGCAAAGCGTACGACGCAACTCAGGCGACGCACCAGGAAGGCATGCTCGACGTGCTGGCGCATGCCGGCGTCAACGTGCTGTGGCGCGATAATGACGGCGGCTGCAAAGGCGCCTGCGATCGGGTGCCGCACATCGACATGACCAAACTGAAACTGCCGCAGGACTGTGACGGCGAAGTTTGCATGGACAATGTGCTGTTGTACAAACTGAACGACTATATCAATAGCCTGAAAGACGACGGCGTGATCGTGTTGCACCAGATGGGCAGCCACGGCCCGGCTTATTACCGCCGCAGCACGCCGCAGTTCCAGACGTTTTCGCCGACCTGCAACAGCAATCAGATCCAGGATTGCAGCCATGAACAGCTGGTGAACACCTACGACAACTCGATCCTGTATACCGACGCGATGCTAGATGCCACCATCAAGCTGCTGCAGCAGTATGACGACCGGTTCAATACCGCGCTGGTCTACCTGTCCGATCACGGCGAATCGCTGGGAGAAAACGGCATGTATCTGCACGGCACGCCTTATGTCTTCGCGCCGAGCCAGCAAACTCACGTGCCATTCCTGATGTGGATGTCGGCCGACTATCAGCGCAATTTCGGCATCGATCGCCAGTGCCTGAGCGCGCTGGCGGAAAAGGACGACGTGTCGCAGGACAATCTGTTCCACACCCTGCTGGGCATGCTGAATGTGCAGACGCGTGAATATCAATCCCAGTTGGATATTCTGCAACGCTGCCGCAACGCGGCGTAAGCGCTTAACTTCCGCGTGCCGCTGAGGCACAATGCTTGAGACCAACCGGCGTTTTGTGCGCCGGTTTTTTTATTCCCATTGACCTAGACCAATCGGTCTATTATGCTCGGCGCCATGATGACCAAATCAACGCATTGCAACGTGGATACACGTGAACATCTGCTCGCCACCGGCGAAACCCTCAGCCTGCGCCTGGGCTTTACCGGCATGGGGCTGAGCGAACTGCTGGCCACGGCGGGCGTGCCGAAAGGGTCGTTCTACCACTATTTCCGCTCGAAGGAAGCCTTCGGCGAAGCGATGCTGCAACGCTATTTCGCGCACTATGATGCGCAAATGCAAAAGCTGTTTGCCGACGAGCACACCGATGCCCGCCACCAGCTCTTGGGGTATTACGCCCAGGCCATCAGTTACCACTGCCGCAGCGAATGTCACAACGCCTGTCTGGCGGTGAAACTCTCCGCCGAGGTGAGCGACCTGTCGGAGCCGATGCGCCATGCGCTGGAAACCGGGACCGCCCGGGTGATCGGCCACCTGCAGGCGGCCATTGAGCGCGGCATCGCCGAGGGATCGCTGTCGGTAGCCATGAGCCCGGCGGCAACCGCAGAGACGCTGTATGCCCTGTGGCTCGGCGCCTCGCTGCGCGCCAAGATCCGGCGATCGTTGGCCCCGTTGACCAGCGCGCTGGAAAGCATCGAGTTGCTGCTGCGCCCGCCGCAGCCGTAACACCACCGTCTTTTTTCGTGAAAATGCAGTTCGTGTTTTTTTATCGCCCATAACTAGACGACCGGTCTATTAAATACAGGATGCACTATGAAGACTGAAAAATTGCTCTCTCCGCTGAAAGTTGGCGCAGTCACCCTGCCCAACCGCGTGTTTATGGCTCCGCTGACGCGTCTGCGCAGCATCGAACCGGGCGACATTCCCACGCCGCTGATGGCGGAGTATTATGCGCAGCGCGCCGGCGCCGGTCTGATCGTGACCGAAGCGACGCAGATATCCTTCCAGGCGAAAGGCTACGCCGGTGCGCCGGGCCTGCATACCCCGGAACAGATCGCCGCGTGGAAACACATCACGCAGGCGGTACACGACAAAAACGGCCACATCGCCGTACAGCTGTGGCACGTAGGCCGCATCTCCCACAGCAGCCTCCAGCCGGGCGGACAAGCGCCGGTCGCCCCTTCGGCGATCAACGCGGACACCCGCACCACCGTGCGTGACGAAACCGGCGCCTGGGTGCGCGTACCGACCTCTACGCCGCGCGCGCTGGAAACCAGCGAGATCCCGGGCATCGTCAACGATTTCCGCCAGGCGACCGCCAACGCGCGTGAAGCCGGCTTCGACTTTATCGAGCTGCATGCGGCTCACGGCTATCTGCTGCACCAGTTCATGTCTCCGGCGTCTAACCAGCGTACCGATCAATACGGCGGCAGCATCGAGAATCGCACCCGCCTGACGCTGGAAGTGGTCGACGCCGCCATCGCAGAATGGGGCTCCGAGCACATCGGCATCCGCATCTCGCCGCTGGGGCCGTTCAACGGCCTGGACAACGGTGAAGATCAGGAAGAAGCGGCGCTGTACCTGGTGGAAGAGCTGAACAAACGCAACATCGCCTATCTGCACATCTCCGAACCGGACTGGGCCGGCGGCAAACCGTATTCCGACGCCTTCCGTGACTCGGTGCGCGCCCACTTTAAAGGGGTGATCGTCGGCGCCGGCGCCTACACCGCTGAAAAAGCCGAAGCGTTGATCGAAAAAGGCTTCATCGACGCGGTGGCCTTTGGCCGTAGCTACATCGCCAATCCGGATTTGGTCGAGCGTTTCCGTCAACACGCCCCGCTCAACGAACCTAAGCCGGAAACCTTCTACGGCGGTGGCGCCGAAGGTTATACCGACTATCCGTTTCTGACGAAGTAACCCGTCCTGACCCTAAACGGCCACGCAACCGCCTGGCCGTTTTTTTATGCACGCAAAAAGGCCCGCACAAGGCGGGCCGACGTTCCCTGGTGTTGTTATCTGCTACAGGTCAATTTCTACACGGTTACGCGCGGAATTGATAATTGATTGTGCAGATCAATTACTTCGTATCGATCGGTACACTCGATCAATATTTAAACACCCATGGCGAGGGGGCGAAAAGTGACATCGTCACCAACTCGTCACGTTGAATTCCCTTGCGGGACAAGGCTATACTCGCTTGTGCTTCAATCCACCCGCCGTCTGCCACGGCACAGTCAATTCAGAGGAATTATGCGCTTACTCCATACCATGATCCGCGTCGGTGATCTGCAACGCTCCATCGACTTCTATACCAAGGTATTAGGCATGCGCCTGCTGCGCACCAGCGAAAACCCGGAGTACAAATACTCGCTGGCTTTTGTCGGCTATACGGAAGAAAGCGAAGGCGCGGTTATCGAACTGACCTATAACTGGGGCACCGACAGCTACGACATGGGCACCGCCTTCGGCCACCTGGCGCTGGGCGTGGACGACGTCGCCGCCACCTGCAACAACATCCGTCGCGCCGGCGGCAACGTCACCCGTGAGGCCGGCCCGGTGAAAGGCGGCACCACGGTGATCGCGTTCGTCGAAGATCCGGACGGTTATAAAATCGAGCTGATCGAAAACAAACACGCCGGCCAAGGCCTCGGCCACTAAGCCTTTCTCGGGGCGCGCCTGCGCCCCGCTGATTCTCCGCGCGATAGCGCCTGCAACCGGGCGCAAAATTTGCCATAATGCGCGCTGCATTCGATGAAGATAAGAAACTGATGGCCGAAAAAAGTGATCTTAACGCCCTGAGTGGTCGTTTTCGTGGGTTTTATCCCGTAGTAATAGATGTTGAAACCGCCGGTTTCAACGCCAATACCGATGCGCTGCTGGAAATCGCCGCCGTGACGCTGAAAATGGATGAAGACGGCTGGCTGCAGCGCGACGAAACCCTGCACTTCCACGTGGAGCCTTTCGAGGGCGCCAACCTGCAACCGGAAGCGCTGGCGTTTAACGGCATCGATCCGCACAACCCGCTGCGCGGTGCGGTCAGCGAATACGACGCGCTGCACGCCATTTTCAAAACGGTGCGCAAAGGGCTCAAGGATCGCGGTTGCAACCGGGCCATTATCGTCGCGCACAACGCCAACTTCGATCACAGCTTCCTGATGGCCGCGGCCGAACGCGCCGGTTTGAAGCGTAATCCGTTCCATCCGTTCGCCACCTTCGACACCGCTGCGCTGAGCGGCCTGGTGCTGGGGCAAACGGTGCTGGCCAAAGCCTGCATCGCCGCCGGCATGCCGTTCGACAGCAGCCAGGCGCACTCCGCGCTGTACGACACCGAACAAACCGCCCTGCTGTTTTGTGAGTTGGTTAACCGCTGGAAGCGTCTCGGCGGCTGGCCGCTGCCCGCCGGCGATCTCGCCGAATAGGCCCAATAAAAAAGGCGGCCCAGTTTGCACTGGCGCCGCCCGTTACGCGATAACCGCAAGTCTGTCGATTAAGACTGCTGGTCTTCCTGCGCTTTATACTTTTCTGCCGTTTCTTTGATCAGCTGCTGCAATTCGCCGCGCTGATACATTTCGATGATGATATCGCAACCGCCGACCAGCTCACCGTCTACCCACAGCTGCGGGAAAGTCGGCCAGTTGGCGTATTTTGGCAACTCGGCGCGGATGTCCGGGTTTTGCAGAATATCCACATAGGCGAAACGCTCGCCGCAGGCGGACAGCGCTTGCACAGCCTGCGCAGAGAAGCCGCAGCTCGGCAGCTTTGGCGAACCCTTCATGTACAGCAGAATCGGGTTTTCAGCGATCTGGTGCTGAATTTTTTCAAGTGTCGTCGTCATTTATTGCTTCCTCAAGCCACATTTCATGGCTACAACATGCATCACGCGGGCTATTGTAGCGGCTGGAACAGTCGCAAGAAAACGCCATCTTTTGCAAGGATATTCGCCCGCCGCCGATCGCGTTTCACCGGCCACGTCATTCCGGTCAAAACATACGTTGAGAATAACATTTTTAATCCGACCATTTCACTAATATATTGCGCCGCGATGACGGCGCGGCTTAATTATATCCGCCACAGCCGCCTGGCGCTTTTTTATACACCAACGGGCTGATTTTAAACCAAAAAAAATGTCATTAACGTTTTCTCACAATATGGATTATTATTTATGAGTTCTTCGCTGTTTTATATGGCGAAATTCGGGAATACTGTAACTCTTTCGATATCCGTTTCGGGGCCAAGGTTGGTGACGTCGACATGCGTTTAATTCTTACGCTCTTTGCGCTGCTGTTTACGCAGCTCTTCTTCAATTTGGCGCACGCTGCGCCACAGGCGCGTGTTGCCGCCGAGCAGCGTAAAAGCCATGCCAATGAAGCGCGGCCCGATGACCGCAGAAAAAAGAAAGCGGATAAAGCCGCCAAAAAAGCCAAAGTGACGGCCCCCGAGAAAAAAACCAAGACCGCCAAGGTCAAAAGCGAAAAAAGCGCGAAAAAGATCGTCAGCGCCAAACCCAAGGCCAAAGCGCAGAAAACCGCCAAAATTAAAGTCACCCCGCCGAAAAAGGGCTACAAAAAAGGCTATGGCCGCCACCGCGAAGCCGGTATGGCCACCGCCAAGCTGGCGCGTGATGAAAAACCGTTGAAACTCAGCCCGGCGCACAAAAAGCGTTACCAGCACGCCAAGCAGACCGCGATGGCCAAGCTGATGGATCAGATGGGCAAGCCTTACCGCTGGGGCGGCAGCTCGCCGCGCACCGGCTTCGACTGCAGCGGCCTCATCTATTACGCCTATAAAGACGTGGTGAAAATCAAGATGCCGCGCACCGCCAACGAAATGTATCACCTGCGCGACGCGGCGCCGATCAAGAAAAGCGAACTGGAAAGCGGCGATCTGGTGTTCTTCCGCATTAACAACCGCGGCGTGGCGGATCATGTCGGCGTCTACCTCGGCAACGGCAAATTCATCCAGTCGCCGCGCACCGGCGAAGAGATCCGCATCAGCCAGCTCGACAACGACTATTGGCAGAACCACTATATCGGTGCTCGCCGCGTAGTGACGCCGAAAACCATCCGTTAATTCCCTGCTCTTCGCGGTTGCGGCCTCGGCCGCAACCGCCTGCTCAAGCTATCGCCCATCGCACTCCCCCACGCGCATTTCTCGCTTTTCCTCCTGTTTTTTATGATGAAAATTGTTAAGATTGAATGACCACAATAAAAAACGGCCCATCCGGCGTTCGCCCCGGCGAGAAGCTGAATGGCGCTGTAAAGGAGGAAGCAATGTCGTTTGAATTACCTGCATTACCGTATGAGAAAAACGCGCTCGAGCCGCACATCTCCGCCGAGACCCTGGAATACCACTACGGCAAACACCACAACACCTACGTGGTGAACCTGAACAACCTGGTGAAAGGCAGCGAGTTCGAAGGCAAATCGCTCGAAGAGATCATCAAGACCTCTAACGGCGGCGTGTTCAACAACGCCGCGCAGGTGTGGAACCACACCTTCTACTGGCACTGCCTGTCGCCACAGGGCGGCGGTGAACCGCAGGGCGAACTGGCGGCGGCGATCGTCAAATCCTTCGGCTCTTTCGCTGCGTTCAAAGAGCAGTTCACCGATGCGGCCGTGAAAAACTTCGGTGCCGGCTGGACCTGGCTGGTGAAAAAACCGGACGGCGCGCTGGCGATCGTCAACACTTCCAACGCGGCAACCCCGCTGACCGGCGAAGACAAACCGCTGCTGACCGTTGACGTGTGGGAACACGCGTATTACATCGATTACCGCAATGCGCGTCCAAAATACCTGGAAAACTTCTGGGCGTTGGTCAACTGGACTTTCGCGGCGGAAAACCTGGCGTAAGCGCAGGCCTTGCCTAAGTGATGAGGCGCAGCTTGGCTGCGCCTTTTTTAAAACTGGCGGGAAATCAGTTCAACGCGGCGACAAAGCTGAAAGCGATGATCATCGCCAATGCGCAAACGGTGGTGAACAGCGACATCTTCAGATCGGTATCCATGACAACTCCTTTAAAATGGGCTTTCCTAAGGATAAAAGGCGCACAATTAGTACGTCAAATCATTTTCCCACAGTTCGCCGATAAAATCTTGTTATCATTTCCCGGTTTATAATCTCGATTACCTCTTCCACTTTTGTTCAATATGCGACAAAATTCGCAGTTCACAACTGCGTACCGGCATTCATGCCCCTCCTGATTAAGCGCTGACGACTTCAACACTAAAAACTCAGTTTTCGCTTCTCTGGAGAAGGATCTACGTAGGCAAACGATTAACATCACACTTACATGCTGTAAACATGTGAGTTCAGGAGTCATTCCTTACATGGCAACGATTAAAGATGTGGCCAAACGCGCGGGCGTTTCCACCACCACCGTTTCGCACGTCATCAATAAGACTCGTTTCGTCGCCGAAGAGACCAAAGCGGCCGTGTGGGCCGCCATCAAAGAGCTGCACTACTCGCCGAGCGCCGTGGCGCGCAGCCTGAAAGTCAATCACACCAAGTCTATCGGTCTGCTGGCCACCTCGAGCGAAGCGCCCTACTTTGCCGAAGTGATCGAGGCGGTGGAAAACAGCTGCTACAGCAAAGGCTATACCCTGATCCTGTGCAACTCGCACAATAATCTGGACAAACAGCGCGCCTACCTGGCGATGCTGGCGCAAAAGCGCGTCGACGGCCTGCTGGTCATGTGTTCCGAATACCCGGATCAGCTGCTGGGCATGCTGGAAGACTACCGCAACATCCCGATGGTGGTAATGGACTGGGGCGCCGCGCGCGGCGACTTCACCGACACCATCATCGATAACGCGTTCGAGGGCGGCTATCTGGCCGGGCGTTATCTGATCGAACGCGGCCACCGCGATATCGGCGCTATCCCGGGCCAGCTGTCGCGCAACACCGGCGGCGGTCGGCATCAGGGGTTCATGAAGGCGCTGCAGGAAGCGCATATCGATATTCGCGAAGAGTGGATAGTCCAGGGTGACTTCGAGCCGGAGTCCGGTTACAAGGCGATGCATCAAATTCTGTCGCAGAAACAGCGACCGACCGCGGTATTCTGCGGCGGCGACATCATGGCGATGGGCGCCATCTGCGCCGCCGACGAACTGGGGCTGCGGGTGCCGCAGGATATTTCCGTGATCGGCTACGACAACGTGCGCAACGCCCGCTACTTCACCCCGGCGCTGACCACCATTCATCAGCCGAAAGAACGTCTGGGCGAAATGGCCTTCACCATGCTGCTGGATCGCATCATCAGCAAGCGCGAAGAATCGCAGGTGATCGAAGTGCATCCGAAGCTGGTCGAACGCCGTTCGGTCGCCGACGGTCCGTTCATCGACTACCGCCGCTGATCCTCCTCCCTACCGGAAGCCGGCACGGCTTCCGGTGCCGCCTCACTCAGCCACTCCTGATTCAGCGTCTCGCCATCGCCCAAATACGCCAGCAGCCAGCTCATCGCCGGTGACGGTTTATCCTGTTGCCAGGTCAGGCAGCAGGGGCTGGCGGGAAACGGCTGCTGCAACTGCAACGCCTTCAGCTCACCGCGCTGCACCCGCGGCAGCGCCAGATGCGCCGGCATCATGCCGACGCACAATCCGGCGCACAAACAGTCGAGCGCCGAAGTCCAGTCCGGCACCACCAGCCGCCGCTGGTTATCCAGCGTCCAGGTGACGCGCTTGGGCAGATTGCGCGAGGTGTCTTCCAGACAAAGCGCAGGGTACGGCCTCAACCGATCGTCATTCAACGGCCCTGCCAGCTGCGCCAGCGGATGCTGTGGGCTGACTACGCACAGCCAGTTCATATCCCCCATGTCGCGGAAAGCGAAGCCGCCGCCGACCGGCACCGCGCGGGTGGCGCCGATCGCCATGTCCACCCTGCCGTCCACCAACGCATCCCACACGCCGTTAAACACCTCGGGTTGCAGCATCAACTCGACGTCGGGGAAATGACGGTAGAAATCCAGCACCAGCTGGCGGCTGCGCTGCGGTTTGACGATGATGTCCACCGCGATATTCAGCTGACCGCGCCAACCGTTGGCCACCTGTTGACAGTGGCGGCGGGTGTCTAGCATTTTTTTGATAACAGCTCGCGCATCCTTGATAAACAGCGCGCCGGCCGGCGTCAGTTCCACATCTCGGTGACGCCGCTCAAACAGCGACACCGCCAGCCATTGCTCCAGCTGCCGCACGGTATAACTTACCGCCGACGGCACCCGGTGCAGCTCCTGCGCCGCCGCACTGAAACTGCCGGTGCGCGCCACCGCATCAACGACCTCGAGAGAATATTCAGACCACATCGCTTTGCCTTCAATTTTTTTAACAGCACTTTGCAAATATTACCGTTTCACAAGCAGAGATCCAGCCGGATACACTGGCCGGCGCTAAAAACCTGCGACACTAAAATATTAACGAGAAATACCATGCGAAATTCCTTTGGTTTTATGTTCTACCTCGCCGGCCTGAGCATGCTGGGTTATCTGGCGACCGATATGTACCTGCCCGCCTTCGGCGCCATGCGGGAGGAACTGCAAATTTCCGCCGGCGCGGTCAGCGCCAGCCTGAGCATCTTTTTGGCCGGCTTCGCCTTCGCGCAGCTGCTGTGGGGGCCGCTCTCCGACCGTCTGGGGCGCAAACCGGTATTGTTGATTGGCCTGACGCTGTTCGCGCTCGGCTGCCTGGGCATGCTGTGGGTGGAAAATGCCGCGCAGCTCTGGATACTGCGCTTTATTCAGGCCGTAGGCGTCTGTTCCGCCGCCGCCATCTGGCAAGCGCTGGTGGTCGACCGCTATCGTGAAGGCCAGGCCAACCGCGTATTCGCCACCATCATGCCGCTGGTGGCGCTATCGCCGGCGCTGGCACCGCTGCTGGGCGCCTGGCTGCTGAACCACGCCAGCTGGCGCGCGATCTTCGCCGTGCTGCTGGCCATCACCGCCTTGTTGCTGTTGCCGACGCTGCTGCTCAAAGAGAACGCCAGGCCAAAACCCGCCGTCGACGCGCCAAAAAGCAGCGTCAGTTTTTGGCAATTATTGAAATCCCCGGTATTCAGCGGCAATGTCGCCATGTACGCCGCCTGTTCGGCCGGTTTCTTCGCCTGGCTGACCGGCTCGCCGTTTATCCTCGGTGATATGGGCTACGGCCCGAGCGACATCGGCCTGAGCTATGTGCCGCAGACGCTGGCCTTCCTGCTGGGCGGTTACGGGTGCCGCGCCGCGCTCAAGCGCATCAATGGCAAAACCCTGCTGCCGTGGCTGCTGGTAGCTTATGCTGTCAGCATGGTGGCCCTGTATCTGGTGGCGACCCTGACCAATCCGACGCTCACCACGCTCCTGATCCCGTTCTGCGTGATGGCGCTGGTCAACGGCGCCGGCTATCCGATCATGGTGGCCAACGCGCTGATGCCGTTCCCGGACAGCAGCGGCAAAGCCGCCGCGCTGCAAAATACGCTGCAGCTGGGGCTGTGTTTCGTGGCGAGCATGCTGGTATCGACGTTTATTGAGCAGCCGCTGTTGGCGACGGTGACGGTGATGGTGTCCACGGTGATACTGGCCGCGCTGGGGTATTTCCTGCAGCGAGGAAAAGCGGCCAAGGCGCCGCAAGAAACGGCGCGCGAACATGCTAACTCAGCGTCATAATTGCCAAGCTAAATAATCACTTAAAGAATATGCGTGCCGAGTGCGATTTACAGTTGAGTCAATGCCTCGGCGCGCCTATACTCAAAAACAACCTTGTAAAGTAACACCTTATAATCTCTATATCTCAATTAGCTGTTGTGTACGCGTCTTGCGTCACACTCTTTTTTTGAAGACGCGTTTATCCTGCGCCGTTTGCGTCGGGTCGCTTCTTTAAATTTCCTCTGTTCATAGTCGGATATCAGACGCCGCGGGCTTATTTCCCGTCGGTATACGTATGCACCCGCAGAAATTGTCTAAGCTGTTTCCTAACGGGTCATCAGTCAGAAGAAGGTGATGGAGAAGCTATGAGTTCATCGTGTATAGAAGATCTGAGCATCCAGGATAACCAGTGGTACCGTATCGCGCACGAAATGCTCGGTCTGGCCGGTATCGAAATTAACGGATCGCGCCCTTTCGATATTCAGGTTAAAAACCCCGAATTCTTTAAACGCGTTTTGCAGCAAGGCTCCCTGGGTCTCGGCGAGAGCTATATGGATGGTTGGTGGGAATGCGAGCGGCTGGATATATTCTTCCAACGCGTGGTCAGCGCCGGGCTGGAGAAGAAGCTCCCCCACCACCTGAAAGATACCCTGCGTATCGCCGCGGCGCGCCTGACCAATCTGCAATCGAAAAAGCGCGCCTGGATCGTCGGCAAAGAGCATTACGATCTTGGCAACGATCTGTTTACGCTGATGCTCGATCCTTACATGCAGTACTCCTGCGGCTACTGGAAAGACGCCGCCACGCTGGAGGAAGCGCAAGAAGCGAAACTGCGGATGATCTGCGAAAAACTGCAGCTGCAGCCGGGCATGCGCTTGCTGGACATCGGCTGCGGCTGGGGCGGCCTCTCTGCCTACGCGGCGAAAAATTACGGCGTGTCGGTGGTCGGCGTGACCATTTCCGCCGAGCAGCAGAAGCTGGCTCAGGCACGCTGCGCCGGGCTGGACGTGCAGATCCTGCTGCAGGACTATCGCGATCTGCATCAGCAGTTCGATCGCATCGTCTCGGTCGGCATGTTCGAGCACGTCGGGCCAAAAAACTATCGCACCTATTTCAACGTGGTAGAGCGCAATCTGGCGCCGCACGGCCTGTTCCTGCTGCACACCATCGGTTCCAACAAGACCGACATGAACGTCGATCCGTGGATCAACAAATATATCTTCCCGAACGGCTGCCTGCCCTCGGTGAGGCATATCGCCGAGGCCAGCGAAGGCCATTTCGTGATGGAAGACTGGCACAACATCGGCGCCGACTACGATCGCACGCTGATGGCCTGGTTCGAGCGCTTCAAACAGGCGTGGCCGCAGCTTGCTCCACGTTATTCCGAGCGCTTCGAGCGGATGTTCAGCTATTACCTGAACGCCTGCGCCGGCGCGTTTCGGGCGCGCGACCTGCAGCTGTGGCAGGTGGTGTTCAGCCCGAAAGGCGTTGAAGGCGGCATCCGCGTCGCACGCTGAACGCTCCCCTAATAAAAAAAGCCCCGGCAACCTCATCGCCGGGGCTTTTTTTGCTCTTTCGAACCAGGCGGCTTAGCCGCAGTAAACGCGGATGATTTTATCGTTGCTATCGCCGAGGAAGTTCAGACGGCGCAGGTTGAAATCCATGGTGACGGCAGAGTTGTACGGAATGGCGCGCACCTTGGATTCGATCCGCACGCCTTCCAGCGACGTCATCGGCTTGCCGACGTAGTTTTGATACTGCGAAGCGCCGCAGGTATCGTCCGCATCGGCCACTTGCGCGCCGCCGCCCTGCTCAGGTGAACTGCTGCAGGCGCTCAGCGCCAGCAACGCGGTTAACAACAACGTTTTCCCATAAAACTTCACGCGTTTCTCCTCTCTGCTTATGATTCGACTCCGGCGGCAACGCCCGAATCGCTGTCAGTCTTTGTGCGCCGGCGCCACCGCCGCCGCCAGCGTCGCTTCCCGATTGGCCAGCACGCGTTCGACGGTGTCCACTACCGCCTGCGTCTGCGGATCGATCTCGATGTTCACCTTATCGCCCAGGCGTTTTTTACCCAGCGTAGTGCGCTCCAGGGTTTCCGGGATCAGATGCACGCAGAAACGGTTATTCACCACTTCGCCGATGGTCAGGCTAATGCCGTCGATGCCGATGAAACCTTTGTGCAGCACATATTTCATCAATTCCGCATTCGGCATGCGCAGCCATACCTGACGGTTATTTTCCGAGGTATAAATTTTGGCCACTTCCGCCGTGCAGATAATATGGCCGGACATCAAATGACCGCCAATTTCATCATTGAATTTCGCCGCGCGCTCGATATTGACGATGTCGCCCAACGCCAGATCGCCGAGGTTGGTCAGGCGCAACGTTTCCTTGATCAAATCGAAGCTGACGCGGTTGCCTTCCACCGCGGTGACGGTCAGGCAGCAGCCGTTATGGGCCACCGACGCGCCCAGCTCCAGCCCCGGCAGCAGTTCTGCAGGCATCTCGATCACATGGGTGCGGAAATTGGGTTTCTCATCAATGGCGACCAGCGGCGCGGTGCCTTGTACGATACCGGTGAACATATGTGCCTCTTCTTACTCAATAGATTAAAACGCTTCCGGCAGTTTGCCCCAGTTGGCGCTGAAAACCAAATCCGCGACGGCAAAAAACGCGTCCCTGCGCATTTAATAACTATTTATCTGCGGCGTTTGCTTAACGACGCCGAGCAGGTACAATATTTTTGTACAAAATTCCGCTATTTTAATTGTTGTCCTCTCGCGGCAGCCCTCCCTCCCACATATATAAATAGAAAGGTGTATGCGTGCAGAAGTACTTAATTGAAGCGCGTAGTTTATTGGCTCTCGCTATCCCGGTGATCATCGCGCAAATCTCGCAAACCGCCATGGGCGTGGTGGATACCATCATGGCCGGCGCTTACAGCGCCACCGATATGGCGGCGGTTGCGGTCGGCACCTCTATCTGGCTGCCGGCCATCCTGTTCGGCCACGGCCTGCTGCTGGCGCTGACCCCGGTGATCGCCCAGTTAAACGGCGCCGGCCGTCGCGATCGCATCGCCCATCAGGTGCGTCAGGGCTTCTGGCTGGCCTCCGGCGTTTCCGTACTGTTGATCGTCGTGCTGTATAACTGCAAATTCGTCATCGACATGATGCACAACATCGATCCGCAGCTGGCGGATAAAGCCGTCGGTTATCTGCACGCCATCATGTGGGGCGCGCCGGGCTATCTGTTCTTCCAGGTGATGCGCAACCAGTGCGAAGGACTGTCCAAAACCAAGCCCGGCATGGTGATCGGCTTCCTCGGCCTGCTGGTGAATATCCCGATCAACTACATCTTCATCTACGGCAAGTTCGGCATGCCGGAGCTGGGCGGCGTGGGCTGCGGCGTCGCGACCGGCAGCGTCTACTGGATCATGTTCCTGATGATGCGCTGGTACGTGAAGCGCGCGCCGTCGCAGCGCGACATCAAGCGCCAGGCAGGCGATCTCGGCGGCCCGGACTGGGCGGCGCTGAAGCGCCTGATCGGCATCGGCATGCCGGTGGCGCTGGCGCTGTTCTTCGAAGTCACCCTGTTCGCCGTGGTGGCACTGCTGGTGTCGCCGCTCGGGATCGTCGCGGTCGCCGGCCACCAGATCGCGCTTAACTTCAGCGCACTGATGTTCGTGTTGCCGCTGTCGCTGGGCGTCGGCGCCACCATTCGCGTCGGTTATCGTCTGGGAGAAGGGTCGGTAGAAGGCGCGCGCGTCGCCGCATACTCCGCCATCGGCGTGGGCATCACCATGGCCGTCTGCACTGCGCTGTTTACCGCCACCTTCCGCGAACCGATCGCCCTGCTGTACAACGACAGCCCGGCGGTGGTGGCGATGGCCTCGCAGCTGATGCTGCTGGCGGCGCTGTATCAAATCTCGGATTCAATCCAGGTGATCGGCAGCGGCGTGCTGCGCGGTTATAAAGATACTCGCGCGATCTTCTTCATTACCTTCATCGCTTACTGGGTGTTGGGCCTGCCGAGCGGCTATCTGCTGGCGCTGACCGATGCGGTGGTGCCGGCGATGGGGCCGAGCGGTTTCTGGATCGGCTTTATCATCGGCCTGACCTTCGCCGCCATCATGATGGCGCTGCGCATGCGCTGGCTGCAGAAACAGCCGACCACCGTCATCCTGCAGCGTTCTACCCGCTGAGTCCGTTCCCGGCCGGTTTTCTCCCCGGCCGGGCAGCGGGTTGCGGAAAAAAACGCCTGTCTGCGCACAACCTCAGCAATCGCGTGAAATACCGAATAAAATTGCGTTTTTCCCCTTGCCAGCACGCGGGTAGCTCGTTAATATTCGTCCCCGCTGTCAGCCATGACAGACAGGAAAAGATGCGTCCGTAGCTCAGTTGGTTAGAGCACCACCTTGACATGGTGGGGGTCGGTGGTTCGAGTCCACTCGGACGCACCATATTCCAGAAGCAGTACAGTGCGTCCGTAGCTCAGTTGGTTAGAGCACCACCTTGACATGGTGGGGGTCGGTGGTTCGAGTCCACTCGGACGCACCAAATTTCAGAAGCAGTGCAGTGCGTCCGTAGCTCAGTTGGTTAGAGCACCACCTTGACATGGTGGGGGTCGGTGGTTCGAGTCCACTCGGACGCACCATATTGCTGATTCACCTCTCCCCCTATCGCGTTATAATTCTCGCTGTTTCGTCTCTGCCCGACCGCTCGATTTTTCATGTCGATTGCGCCGAACTACCGCCATCAGCCATCAGGAACGCCACATGACCACCTTCACCGCCAACACCCCCTTTTTACCGCTCGACAATGGCCTTGCCCGTCGTGAAGGCGTGATGAGCGACGGTTCGCCGGCAGCGGAAGTGCGTTTCGAGACCGGGGCCTTCGGCCAGCTGCAAAAGCCCGCGCACGCGCTGCAAACCCGGGTGATATCGGGTGAATTCGAGTTCACCCTCGGCGGCGACACGCGGATAGTGCGGGCCGGCGAGAGCCTGACCCTGCCGGCCAACGTCGCCAGCGGCTGCTTCTGCCTGAGCGCCGGTGTGCTGCTGGAAATCCCGCAAACGCGCTAAGCCGCATTTACAGCAAGGTTATTTGCGCAACAAGCCGTACGCAACGCGTTGCATTTGCGCCACATTTGCCCCCGTTTTGACATATCCGCCGCACCGCCGCGGTTTTTTATTTTGTTTCCCGCCGCTTAGCCTTTATAATGCGCAACGTCTATCAGTTGAATGGTTTCAGCCCTTGATCTGCGAAAACGCAATAACAACACGATTTAATCTCACCCCGTTGCGCAGCATCCCCGCGCCCCCGCGCGGGCTGAATTTTTCCGCCCCACATCAACTGTCGTCACCTATCCTTAACTATGTTTTTCACCACCAGGCACGGCTCAAATTCCCTATCGGCGTAAACAACGCCGGTCAAATTCGTTTTTTTATCCATCACAACTTGTAGAAAACTCCGCCATGAAAAAGACCAAAATTGTTTGTACCATCGGTCCAAAAACCGAATCGGAAGAAATGCTGACCAACCTGCTCAATGCGGGCATGAACGTGATGCGTCTCAACTTCTCTCACGGCGACTATGAAGAGCACGGCAACCGCATCAAAAACATGCGCGCCGTGATGGCGAAAACCGGTATCAACGCCGGCATCCTGCTGGATACCAAAGGCCCGGAAATTCGCACCATGAAACTGGAAGGCGGCAAAGACGCCTCTCTGGTCGCCGGCCAAACCTTCACCTTCACCACCGACCAGAGCGTGATCGGCAACAGCGAACGCGTGGCGGTGACCTACGCCGGCTTCGCCGCCGACCTGAAGATCGGCAACACCGTGCTGGTTGACGACGGCCTGATCGGCATGGAAGTCACCAACGTGACCGAGAACGAAGTCGTTTGCAAGGTGCTGAACAACGGCGACCTGGGCGAGAACAAAGGCGTCAACCTGCCGGGCGTGTCCATCCAGCTGCCTGCGCTGGCCGAGAAAGACAAACGCGACCTGATCTTCGGCTGCGAGCAAGGCGTCGACTTCGTGGCGGCGTCCTTCATCCGTAAACGCTCCGACGTGCTGGAAATCCGCGAGCACCTGAAAGCGCACGGCGGCGAGCAGATCCAGATCATCTCCAAGATCGAGAACCAGGAAGGCCTGAACAACTTCGACGAAATTCTCGAAGCGTCCGACGGCATCATGGTTGCCCGCGGCGATCTGGGCGTTGAAATCCCGGTAGAAGAAGTGATCTTCGCCCAGAAGATGATGATCGAAAAATGCAACCGTGCGCGTAAAGTGGTGATCACCGCCACCCAGATGCTCGATTCCATGATCAAGAACCCGCGCCCTACCCGTGCGGAAGCCGGTGACGTCGCCAACGCCATTCTGGACGGCACCGACGCCGTCATGCTGTCCGGCGAAAGCGCCAAGGGCAAATACCCGCTGGAAGCGGTCAACATCATGGCGACCATCTGCGAACGCACCGATCGCGTGATGCCAAGCCGCATCGATACCCTGAACGATCGCCGCAAGCTGCGCATCACCGAAGCGGTATGCCGCGGCGCGGTTGAAACCGCCGAAAAACTGGACGCGCCGCTGATCGTCGTCGCCACCAGCGGCGGCAAGTCAGCGAAATCCGTGCGTAAATACTTCCCGAACGCCGTGATCCTGGCGCTGACCACCAACCAGACCACCGCGCATCAGCTGGTGCTGAGCAAGGGCGTTATCCCGCAGATGGTCAAAGAAATCGCCTCCACCGATGACTTCTACCGCATTGGTAAAGAAGCCGCGCTGGCCAGCGGCCTGGCGCAAAAAGGCGACGTCGTGGTGATGGTTTCCGGCGCGCTGGTGCCGAGCGGCACCACCAACACCGCCTCGGTACACGTGCTGTAATATAAAACGTGACATAATTATCTTGATCAAAACGCCGCTTTGCGGCGTTTTTTTTATCGGCAGTAAACTATTTTTCTCAAAACGCAACCGCGATCTGCTCATTATTTAGCTAATAACAAATCGGAGTAGTCCCATGGAAGCCGGCTGTTTTCCCTCGTTTTTTTAACTAATTTGTAAAACCAGATGCAAGTTTGAGCGAACGATCAAAATAAAGCACCTCAACACTAAAAAATTATTCTCTTTCGAAAAAAGTTTGTGTAATACTTGTAACGCTACATGGAGATTAACTCAATCTAGAGGGTGTTATAATGAATCGTACTAAACTGGTACTGGGCGCGGTAATCCTGGGTTCCACTCTGCTGGCTGGCTGCTCTAGCAACGCTAAAATCGATCAACTGTCTTCTGACGTTCAGACTCTGAACGCTAAAGTTGATCAGCTGAGCAACGACGTGAACGCAATGCGTTCTGACGTTCAAGCGGCTAAAGACGACGCAGCACGCGCTAACCAGCGTCTGGACAACCAAGCTCACGCTTACAAAAAGTAAGATAGCTTTGGTTATTGAAAACGGCGCACATTGTGCGCCGTTTTTTTTGTCTGTTTGTCGGCCTGGGCTTTCCAGCGCGACAGGCAAAAAAAAGAGGTTCAGCACGCTGAACCCCTCTTCGACCGCTCAATCCGGCAAACTTAGTTCACCGAGCTGATTGGCGCTGCCTTGAATGGGCTCTTATTCGCCGCAGGAGCCGCTGCAGGCGTTAAACTCACCTCAGACGGGCTCTCCCCTACGTTGACCAGCACCGGCATGCCAGAGCGGCGGACAACCGCGCTATCGAACACGGCGCGATCGGTTTGCCCATCGGCAGCAAAGGCTTTCTCCGCTTTAGACAACGCGATCGGCATGGTCTGCGGATCGTCGCTTTCCACCCGCGACAGCGGCTGGTGCACTTCCACATAGCGTTTGCCGTCCGGCTCGACCGAAATCTTCACCGGATCATTGATCACCTGCACCCGCGTACCGCGCGGCACCATGTTGAACAGCGCCTCGATATCCGTCGGACGCAGGCGAATACAGCCGGAGCTGACGCGCATGCCGATACCGAAGTTGGCGTTGGTACCGTGGATCAGGTATTCACCGCGCCCCATCGCCAGACGCAGGGCGAACAGCCCCATCGGGTTCTCAGGGCCGGCCGGCACCACCGCAGGCAGCGTCACGCCCTGGGATTGATAGCGCTTGCGGATGTTAGCTGTGGGCGTCCAGGTCGGGTTAGGGATCTTTTGGCTGATGGAAGTCACCTCCAGCGGCGTGTGCATCCCGGTCTGGCCGATACCGATCGGATAGACGATCACTTTATTCTCGCCTTTCGGATAGTAGTAAAGGCGCAGCTCGGCCAGGTTGACGATGATCCCTTCACGCTTGGTGTCAGGCAGCAGCATTTGGGTCGGAATGGTCAGCACCGTACCCGGCTTAGGCAGGAACGGATCGGTGCCGGGGTTGGCTTCCAGCATGCCCAGCAGGCCAATCTTGTAGTCGGCGGCGATCGCCTCCAGCGGACGGCCGTCGTTTGGCACGGTATAAGTGGTGTTTTCGCCGATCAGACGGCTGTCCGGCGGCGGCAGCGGGTATTCGGTCGCACTGGCGGCCTGCGTGCCGGCCAGTACGGTGGCGAAGACCATGCCCATTAAACTCAACGCACGTTTCATTATCATCCCTATATTTTTTATGACGGTTCGCCCCCAAGGCTAACGAGCGCCTGGCGGTGGGTAAATCAGACAATACCTGATTAATACTAGCAACGCTGGCATCAAAGGCAATAAGTTCTCTAAAAATCAACACGTTATAACGTAATCGTCGTCGCTGATTGTCAACGAAACGTCAATGGGTAAGCTGCTGAAATATCACTGAATTGGGGGATGAACCCTGGGGAAAACGGCGGATTGTAAAGACTCATTGACAAAGCGAATATATCAATGAGCCTTTAAAGAGCAGTGGCGTTAAGGATCAGGCCAACTGAGCGGCTTTACTGCGAATGGCGCGGATCATCGCCTCCAGCCCCTGTGAGCGCGAAGGCGTCAGATGTTGGCTGAGCGCCAGCTCGGTGAAAAACGGCCGCACGTCGAGCTCGACGATTTGCTGTGGCGTTAATTGACGATAAAGAATAAACACCACCGCCAGCAGCCCTTTGACGATCGCCGCGTCGCTATCGCCATGGAATTCGACCTGCCCTTGCTCATCGCGGCGCATCACGATCCACACCTGGCTCTGGCAGCCGGAAATCAGGTTCTCGGCCTGCCGCTCGGCCTCGTCCAGCGGCGGCAATTTGGCGCCGAGTTCAATCACGTACAGGTATTTCTCCTCCCAGTTCAAACAGCGGGAGAAATTACGCACCAATTTGTCTTTGTCCGGCAAATTCGCCATGGGGATCCTTTTGTACCGCCGAGGGCGCGCCCCGGCTAGCCTAACAGCTGATGAATGCGTTGCAGCCCGGCCACCAGCCGGTCCACCTCTTCGCGGGTATTATATAACGCCAGCGACGCGCGGCACATGCTCGGCACCTGATAAAACGCCATCAGCGGCATGGCGCAATGGTGGCCGGTGCGAATGGCGATGCCGTATTGATCGAGGAAGCTGCCGACGTCATAGGCATGGTGTTCCCCCAAATTGAAGGCGATCACCCCGGCCCGATGCGCCGGACCATAGATTTTCAGCGTCGGCACCTGCTTGAGCGCCTCAAGCGCGTAATGCATCAGCGACTGTTCATAATCGCGGATCGCATTCAGCCCCAGGGCTTCGACGTAATCGAACGCCGCGCCCAGCCCCATGATGCCGGCGGTATTCGGCGAACCGGCCTCGAAGCGCCAGGGCGGATCGGCGAAGGTGGTGCCCGCCGTCAGGCTGACCTGACGGATCATCGAACCGCCCCCTTCCCACGGCGGCATCTGCTGCAGGAGCGCCTGGCGCCCATACAGCATGCCGATGCCGGAAGGGCCATACAGCTTATGGCCGGAAAACACGTAAAAATCGCAGTCCAGCGCCTGAACATCGACTCGCTGGTGCATCACCGCCTGCGCGCCGTCCACCAGCACCGTCAGATCCGGCGCCAGGGCTCTGGCGCGGGCGATGATGTCGCGCACCGGGTTGACGGTGCCCAGCACGTTGGAGACCTCGGTCAGCGCCAGCAGTTTACAGGACGCGTCGATCAGTTCCGGCAACCGCGCCAGATCCAGCGTGCCGTCGGGCTGCAGCGGCCAAACCCGCAGCTGCAGACCGCGCTCCTGCGCCAGCATCTGCCAGGGCACGATGTTGGCGTGGTGCTCCATCTCGGTGATGAGAATCGCGTCGCCCGGCTGCAGCCGGTGGCGACCAAAACTGTTGGCCACCAGGTTGATGCCTTCGGTGGTGCCCTTGACGAACACCATCTCTTCCGCCGAGGCGGCGTTGATAAAGCGCGCCGCCTGTTCCCGCACCGCTTCCATCTGCTGAGTCGCCTCGGCGCTCAGGGTGTGGATGCCGCGATGCACCGCGGCATAGCCGTGGCGATAGAAATCCAGTTCGCGGTCGATCACCGTCTGCGGTTTCTGCGCGCTGGCGGCGCTGTCGAGGTAGGCCAGCGGTTGGCCGTTCACCTCGCGCGCCAGCAGCGGGAAGTCGCCGCGCACGCGTTCAATCGGATAACTCATGCAGCCTCCCCCGGCAGGCGCTGGGCGATGCGCGCCAGCACCCGTTCCCGGATGGTGTCGTTGGCGATGCCTTCGGTCAGCTCGGCGGCGAAGGCGAAGATAATCATCTGCTGCGCCGCGCGTTTGTCGATGCCGCGCGACTGCAGATAAAACAGCTGTTCTTCATCGATACGCCCCACGGTGGCGCCGTGGCTGCACTTGACGTCGTCAGCGTAGATCTCCAGCTGCGGCTTGGTATCCACTTCCGCCACTTTCCCCAACAACAGATTGTGGTTGGTCATCTGCCCGTCGGTTTTGATGGCGTGTTTGGCCACTTTGATCATGCCGTTGAACACCGCTTTGCCGCGATCGCTGACCACGGTTTTATGCAGCTGGCGGCTTTCGCAGTAGCCCTTATTGTGTTCCAGATAGGTGCGGGTATCGCAGATCTCCTTGCCCACCGGCAGCACCAGGCTGTTGATCACCAGGTTGGCGCCTTCGCCGTTCAGCTGCGCGCTGGTGTTGTGGCGCGTCAGGCCGGCGCCCAGCAGGAAGCTGTCGCTTTTCACCCGCGCGTCGCGGCCGATGACCAGATCGTTATGGGCAAAGTGGTAGCTCGGCCGGCTTTCAAACGCCAGCTTGCAGTGCAACAGCCCGGCGTTGTCCGCCACGTTGGCGGTCAGGCGCGCGCCGGTAAAGTGCGCGGCCTCGCCCAGGCTGACATAGTGTTCAATCACTTCCGCCTCGGCCCCGCGCCCAATCTCCAGATGATGACGATGATGCACGGTATTCACTTCCCCCGTCACGCCGCGGCCGCTGCTGATATGCAGCAGGTACAGCGGCCGTGTGGGGGCTTTGCCGGCCGGCAGACGGATCAGGCTGGTTTCCTGCGCCAGGCTTTCGGTCAGATGCAGGAAGACTTCGGGCTGAATGGGCTCCGGCAGCGCCTGCGGCGTGCCGTAGGCGGTCAGCTCGAACTGGTAGTCGCCCAGATCGCCATCGCTGAGCGCGGCACTGTAGCGGCCGTCGATAAACACCAGCCGGCAGGCGTCGATACCGAGCGCCAGCGCCTCAAGCTGCGCGGCGTTCACGGATGCGGGCTGCGGCTCAAGGAATTGCTGCTCCAGCAGCCCCTCGAGCGGCGTGTATTTCCAGTTCTCATGTTTGCGTGTCGGCCAGCCGAGGCGCAGCGCCTGCTGCCAATGCGCCAGCGCATGGGGCGAACGCTCGCCGCCGCGGCCTTCGAACAGACGATACAGCTGCTGCAACGCGTTGGCGTTACTGTTGGTCGGTAAGCCAGCCATAGCCTTGCTCCTCCAACTGTTTCACCAGCGAGAAATCGCCGGATTTGACGATGCGCCCCTGGGACAGCACGTGTACGTAATCCGGCTGGATGTAGTCCAAAATGCGCTGGTAGTGCGTGACGATGATAAAGGCGCGCTTGCCGTCCCGCAGCGAGTTGACACCGTTGGCGACGATTTTCAGCGCATCGATATCCAGACCGGAGTCGGTTTCATCGAGAATGCACAGATCCGGCTCCAGCGCCGCCATCTGCAGAATGTCGTTGCGCTTTTTCTCGCCGCCGGAGAAACCGACGTTGACCGAACGGGTCAGCAGATCGGCCGGCATATCCAGCAGTGCGATCTTCTCTTCGATGAAATCGGCGAAGTCAAAGCGATCCAGCGGCTCCTGTTCGCGGTATTTGCGCACCGCGTTGACCGACGTCTGCAGGAAGAAGTGGTTGCTGACGCCGGGGATCTCCACCGGGTACTGGAACGCCAGGAACACACCTTCGCCCGCGCGATCTTCCGGATCCAACTCCAGCAGATCTTTGCCCTTGAAGGTGACTTCCCCTTCGGTCACTTCGTATTCTTCACGCCCGGCCAGCGTGGCGGACAGCGTGCTCTTGCCCGAACCGTTCGGCCCCATGATGGCGTGCACTTCGCCCGGTTTGATCTCCAGATCCAATCCCTTGAGGATCTCGTTGCCTTCCACGCTGACTTTCAAATTCTTGATGCTTAACATGCTGTGTCCTCAGATAGCGCCGACGGCGCTAAAAATGCGGCGATTAGCCCACGCTGTGTTCCAGGCTGATGGCCAAAAGTTTCTGCGCCTCGACGGCGAACTCCAACGGCAGCTCGGAGAAAACGTCCTTGCAGAAACCGTTGACGATCATCGAAATGGCGTCATCCTCGCTGATGCCCCGCTGCAGGCAGTAGAACAGCTGGTCGTCGCCAATCTTCGAGGTGGTGGCTTCGTGCTCCAGCTGCGCGCTGTTGTTGCGCGCTTCAACGTAAGGGAACGTGTGGGCGCCGCTGTCCGGCCCGATCAGCATCGAGTCGCACTGGGTAAAGTTACGGGCGTTTTCCGCCCCCGGCAGGATTTTCACCAGGCCGCGATAGGTGTTCTCGCTGTGGCCGGCGGAAATGCCTTTGGCGATGATGGTCGACCTGGTGTTTTTGCCTATGTGAATCATCTTGGTGCCGGTGTCCGCCTGCTGATGGCCGCTGGTCAGCGCCACCGAGAAGAATTCGCCGATCGAATTGTCGCCCTGCAGGATCACGCTCGGGTATTTCCAGGTGATGGCCGAGCCGGTTTCCGACTGGGTCCAGGACATTTTCGACCCGGCGCCTTCGCACAGCGCGCGCTTGGTGACGAAGTTGAGGATGCCGCCCTTGCTCTCACCGCCGGAGAACCAGTTCTGCACCGTCGAGTATTTCACTTCGGCGTCTTTATGCAGGATCACTTCCACCACCGCCGCATGCAGCTGATAGCTGTCGCGCACCGGGGCGGAACAGCCCTCGATGTAGCTGACATAGCTGCCTTCGTCGGCGATCAGGATGGTGCGCTCGAACTGGCCGGTTTTGGCGGCGTTGATACGGAAATAGGTCGACAGCTCCATCGGACAGCGCACGCCCTTCGGCACGTAGACGAAGGTGCCGTCGGAGGCCACAGCGGCGTTCAGCGCGGCGAAGAAGTTATCGTTGGACGGCACCACGCGCCCCAGATACTGGCGCACCAGATCCGGGTATTCCTGGATCGCTTCGCCGAACGAGCAGAAGATCACCCCGCTCTCCGCCAGTTTTTCACGGTAAGTGGTGGCGACCGAAACCGAGTCGAAGATAGCGTCCACCGCCACCTCGCTGCCCTCGCGCACCGGCACGCCGAGCTGGTTAAACGCCAGCTCCACTTCGCTGGTCAGGTAATCTTTTTCCGTCGCCGCGCCCGGTTGCTGCTCGGCGCCGGGCTGCGAACCGCAGGCGTCGTCGCAGCTGCCGCAGGACGGCGCCGAATAGTAACTGTAGTCCTGGTAGTTAAGGCGTTCGTAATTGGCCTTCAGCCAGTGGGGCTCTTCCATCTGCAGCCAGGCGCGGTAGGCCTCGAGGCGGAATTCCAGCATCCACTCGGGTTCGTTGCGCTTGGCCGAGATGGCGCGCACCACCTCTTCGTTGATGCCCTTGGCCAACTCATCGGTTGCCAGCTGGGTGAAGAAACCTTCTTTGTAGCGACCTTCGCTGACCCAAGCCTGCACTTCATTAGGCATTTCTACATTGCTTCGTGTCATGTTGATTGCATCGCTCAAACGCCAAAACTCTCGCCGCACCCGCAGGCATGCTGAGCTTTAGGGTTATTGAATTTGAATATCTGATTCAGCCCTTCGCGGACATAATCTACCGTGGTGCCGTCAATAAACGGCATCGCCTTCAGCGGCACATAGAGTTTGGCGCCGTCGCGCTCAAACAGCAGATCGTCATCGGCGGGTTCGCGGGTCAGATCCAGCACATAGGCAAAGCCGGCGCAGCCGGATTGTTTTACCCCTAGCTGCAGCCCTTTCACCTGCGGATCCTGCTGCATCAGTTTCGTTATTTGTCGTACGGCGCTGTCGCTGAGCGAAATGCCTTGCCAGACATTCTCGTCCAAAGAAAAAGTGCCGACATTTTCCGTTTGCATAGGGTCTACCTCACACTCGTGTTTGGCCACAGCCAATCTGGGTTACTTATATGTTAGTGATAACGATTATCACTTCAACCGTTTGTTTTGCGGGGGTATCCGCCGCGAGCGCGGTTTTTCGCTGCGGCGTGCGGCAAGCCAGCGGGACATCCGTGGCGGCTTGCGGCGTGTGGCGGCAAGGCGTGCATGCTATCCCTATGAATTTGTTCTTTATCCTGCATCACCGTACCGCACTCCCCGGTGGCCCGTCAGCGTTACAGCGCCGCGGTGCGTTGCCGATCTAAACATTCATAGAAAATACCTATTTCTGCATTCTGTCTGTCGTAAATGTGCGTTTATCGGCATTTTGCGCCGCGGCGCAAGGCGCGGCCTTTAAGTTAAAGTTTAGTCGCTCTGGGTTAAGTTGGGCCGTCGATGGCCTTTTACCCCCATGGAATGAAAAAACGCCGCCACGGGGATTGATCGGCAACGCGGCAGTTTATATGATAATGATTATCATTCAATTTGAATTTGAGCGCGAAGCCAATGACTCTTTCGATCAACGCATGGTTGCTGGGCAAGATTGATGACTACAAATTCAGCGTGCGCGACGCCACGGTGGACTTTTATATGGCCGAAGCGGCGCTGCGCCGCCCGGAATGCAATATTGATCATCTGAAGCGGTACAACAGCGTCAGCCTCACCATGGCCAATCTGTGCCTGGAGAACGGCGATGATGACAGCTATCTGCACGCGCTCAGCAAGCTGCACAACCGGCTGATCGTCGAGATCAACAATCCGCAGCGCTGCCAGCTGTTTCGGGTGCAAAGCTACCACTTCGCCCGCCACACGCTGACGCTGATCTGCCAAAAATATGCGATGGAAGGCACCTGGGAGAAGGCGAACGCGTTTCAGAAGGACTTCGTCAAACGCGTGCCGTTTCAGCTGTAAAACGAAGCGCTCCGCAGGCCGATCGCCTGCGGAAACCGGCGGGGATCAGTCGATGACCGCCGTAGTCAGACGCGAGGTGCAGCACAGCCGATCGCGCGCGTCGAAGATCTCTATCTGCCACACCTGATGACGGCGGCCAACGTGCAGTGCGCGGCACACCCCGCGCACCTGGCCATCGAACACCGCCCGCAGGTGGTTGGCGTTGATCTCCAGCCCCACCACCTTCTGTTCGCCTTCGCTGCACAGGTAGCCGGCCATCGATCCCATCGATTCCGCCAGCACCACCGACGCCCCGCCGTGCAACAGCCCGAACGGCTGCCGGGTGCGGCCGTCCACCGGCATGGTGGCCTCCAGGAAATCCTCGCCCAGCTGAGTAAACTCGATGCCCACATGGCTGACCATGCAGCCGTCGCCGGCGCGGTTCAGCTGCTCCAGCGATGTTTCACGTTTCCACAATTTCACTCAATCATCTCCAGAAGTGCCTGTAATGGGTGGCGCACGCCATTGCCCTCAATGCGTTTCACCTGGCTGCGGCAGGAATAACCGGTCGCCAGGCAGCGCTGACGCGGCAAACGCTGCAGCGTCGGATGCCATGATAGCTCATAAATGCCGAGCGAGTTTTGCAGGTTCTTGGCTTCATGGCCGTAAGTGCCGGCCATGCCGCAGCAGCCGACGCTGACGTTCTCCAGTTTGGCGCCGAAGCGGGCGAAGATCGCCGCCCACTGTTGGCCGCTGGCCGGCAGTGCAGTGGTTTCAGTGCAGTGACCGAACAGATACCAGGGTTCGCCGGTCGCCGGCTGTTCGGCGCGATCCGCGATCCGCTGTTGCAACCATTCATGCACCAGCTGCACCTGGAAATCGCCGCGCTCGGCGCCGAGGATCTCGCGGTATTCGTCGCGATAGCACAGCACCAGCGCCGGATCGACGCCCACCAGCGGCATGCCGAGTTGCGCCACGCGGTTGAGGAAATCGGCGGTTTTGCGCGCGGTGCGGGCGAACCGCGTCAGGAAGCCCTTCACATGCTGCGCCTTGCCGTTCGGCGAGAACGGCAGCAGCACCGGTTTATAGCCGAGCTTTTCCACCAGCCGAACGAAATCCGCCACCACTTTGGCGTCGTAATAGCTGGTGAACGGATCCTGAACAATCAGCACGTGTTCTTCGCGTTGCTCGGCGCTCAGCCCTTCCAGCTGCTCCAGCGTCAGCGTGGTCGCCCGGTGGCCGGACAGCTGCTGACGCAGCGTCGGGCTGGACAGCAGCGGCAGATCGACCATGCCGATGGCGTTGCGGCTCATCTCCCGCAGCCACGGCTGGCGGAAGAAGAAGTTGAACACCTTCGGCGCGCGGGCCATCAACGGGGTATAGCTCTCTACGCCGGCGACCATGTAGTCGCTCACCGGGCGCAGGTAGCGAGTATGGTAAAGCTGCAGGAAGCGCGAACGGAACCCCGGCACGTCAATTTTGATCGGGCACTGGGTGGAACAGGCCTTGCAGGCCAGACAGCCGGACATCGCCTCTTTCACTTCGTGCGAAAAGTCGTACTCGCCCTTGCCGGCATGCCAGCTGTTGCGGGTTTTCTCGATTAGACCGCGCAAGCTGAGGCGCTGCTGCGGCAGCTGTTTCTCCAGCGCCAACGGATCGACGCCCTGCTCGGCCAACAGACGCAGCCACTCGCGCACCAGCGTCGCCCGCCCTTTCGGCGAATGAATGCGGTTGCCGCTGATCTTCATCGACGGGCACATCGGGCTGCGCACGTCGAAGTTGAAGCACAGGCCGTTGCCGTTACACTCCAGCGCGCCGCGGAACGAGGTGCGCACCTCGACCGGGATCTGGCGATCGAAGGTGCCGCGTTTGACCGCATCCACCTGCATCATCGGCGCATCCACCGCCAGCGGCGCACAGATCTTGCCCGGGTTAAGACGGTTATCCGGATCGAACGCCGTCTTGATGCGGCGCAGCTCCTCGTACAGCGTTTCCCCGAAGAATTCAGGGCTGTACTCGGCGCGGAATCCCTTGCCATGCTCGCCCCACAGCAGGCCGCCGTATTTGGCGGTGAGCGCCACCACCCGATCGGAGATCTGCTTCATCAGCACTTCCTGCTGGGGGTCGCACATGTCGAGCGCCGGACGCACGTGCAGCACCCCGGCATCGACGTGGCCGAACATGCCATAGCTCAGCTTGTGGTCGTCGAGCAGTTGGCGGAACTCGACGATATAGTCCGCCAGGTGCTGCGGCGGCACGCAAGTATCCTCGGCGAACGGGATCGGCTTGGCGCGCCCTTTGGCGTTGCCCAGCAGCCCGACCGCCTTCTTGCGCATGTTGTAAATGCGCTCGATGCCCGCCAGGTCGCCGCAGATTTGGTACCCGATCACGCCGGCCTGCCGCTGGGCGATCAGTTCATCCAGCCGTTGGCACAGGGTCTCCATCTGGCCGTCGATCAGCGCGCGGTCGTCGCCGGCGAATTCGACGATGTTCAGCCCAAGCATCTCTTTATCCGGCACGTCGGCGATCAGTTCGCTTACCGAATGCCAAACGATATCTTCACGCGCCAGATTCAGCACCTTGGAGTCGATGGTTTCCACCGACAGCGCCTTGGCCTCGACCATAAAGGGCGCATTGCGCAGCGCCGAGTCGAAGGAGTCGTATTTCACGTTAACCAGACGACGCACCTTCGGCAGCGGCGTGATGTCCAGCCGCGCTTCGGTGATAAAGGCCAGCGTGCCTTCCGCACCGGTGAGGATGCGCGTCAGATCGAAGGTTTGCAGATCGTCGCTCAGCACGTGGCGCAGATCGTAACCGGTGAGGAAGCGGTTGAGTTTGGGGAATTTTCCCAGGATCAGCGCGCGCTGCTCGCGGCAGCGATTCAGCACCGTGCGGTAGATGCGCCCTTCGGAGGTCTCTTCCAGGGCAATCGTTTCCGCCAGCGCCGTCGGCATGGCGCGAGTGTCGATCATCTCGCCGCCCAGCAGCACCGCCCGCAGGCCCAACACGTGATCGGAGGTTTTGCCGTATACCAGCGAGCCCTGGCCGGAGGCGTCGGTATTGATCATGCCGCCCAAGGTGGCGCGGTTGCTGGTGGACAGTTCCGGCGAGAAGAAGTAGCCGAACGGCCGCAAATATTGATTCAGTTGATCCTTGATGACCCCGGCTTCGACTTTCACCCAGCCCTGTTCGACGTTGATCTCCAGAATGCGGTTCATATGACGCGACATATCGACCACGATGCCGGTATTTAGCGACTGACCGTTGGTGCCGGTGCCGCCGCCGCGCGGGCTGAAGGTCAGCGTATTGAAACGCTCTTCCCCCGCCAGGCGGGCGATCAGCGCCACGTCGGCGGTGGAACGGGGAAACACCACCGCATCGGGCAACAGCTGGTAAATGCTGTTGTCGGTGGCCATCGTCAGCCGGTCTGCATAGCTGGTGGCGGTATCGCCGTTGAATCCGTTTTGCTTCAGTGCTTCCAAAAAGTCGAGCACCCGTTGAACGAGGCCGGGCGCCTGAGAAATCTGTGGGATCATTCGCTTTTTTGACCCTGTCCGTCTATTTTTTATGCGCTGATGTACGCTGAATCGGGCCTTTAATTCAGACCCACCCTATTTTTTAGTGACACTAAAAACTAACATACTCGTTTAGTGAAGGCATTCACATTATTACCGCCCTGCGAGCGCCGCCACAGGCGGCCGCCCGGCGGTGATAAACCGACCGACAGGCACCCCGATTCGCCGGTGCCAGGGATTTAATTGACCAGGATGAGAACCCACTGATGCCACTCCCACAATCGCGTTACGACTTACCGCGAATTATTTTCGGCGTGCTGTTTATCGCCATCATGATCGTCGCCTGTTTCTGGGTGATCCAACCGTTTATTCTCGGCTTCGCCTGGGCGGGCATGGTGGTCATCGCCACCTGGCCGCTGCTGCTCAAACTGCAAAAGCTGCTGTGGGGCCGCCGCTCGCTGGCGGTGCTGGTCATGACCCTGCTGTTGATCCTGCTGTTCATTCTGCCCATCTCCCTGCTGATCAGCAGCGTGGTGGATAACAGCGCGCCGTTGATCGCCTGGGCCAGCTCGCCAGGCAAGCTGCATATTCCCGACCTCGCCTGGCTGCAATCCGTCCCGATGATCGGCGACAAGCTCTATACAAGCTACCATACGCTGGTTAACGCCGGCGGCGCCGCGCTGCTGGCGAAGGTACAGCCATACTTCGGCCAGACCGCCACCTGGTTCGTGGCGCAGGCGGCGCATATCGGCCGCCTGCTGCTGCACTGCGCGCTGATGCTGCTGTTCAGCGCCTTGTTGTACGCGCGCGGCGAACAGGTCGCGCTGGGTATCCGTCACTTTGCGGTGCGCCTCGGTTCCGCGCGCGGCGATGCGGCGGTGCTGCTGGGCGGCCAGGCGATCCGCGCGGTCGCGCTGGGCGTGGTAGTGACGGCGCTGGTGCAGTCGGTGCTGGGCGGCATCGGTCTGGCGGTAAGCGGCATTCCGGCCGCCACCCTGTTGACGATGCTGATCTTCATCTGCTGTGTGGCGCAATTGGGGCCGCTGTTGGTGCTGGTGCCGGCCATCATTTGGCTGTACTGGCACGGCGACACCACCTGGGGCACCGTGCTGCTGGTCTGGAGCTGCGTGGTGGCCACGCTGGATAACGTGCTGCGCCCGGTGCTGATCCGCATGGGCGCCGATCTGCCGCTGCTGCTGATCCTGTCCGGCGTTATCGGCGGTTTGCTGGCTTTCGGCATGATCGGCCTGTTCATCGGCCCGGTAGTGTTGGCGGTGTCTTATCGCCTGCTGACCGCCTGGATGGATGAAGCGCCGGAGCCGACCACCGCGCCGGAGCAAGTGATCGAAGAACTGGAAAAACGCTAATCGCCCTCCCTTCCGCCCGCATCGCCGGGCGGAAGAGTTTCCCCTCTCATTACGCCTACCTCATTCGGGTAATATCTTCGCCAAATATAATGCCGTTGTTTATTGATTAAGGCGCGGCAAATGGAAAGGTGCAATGTAAATCCGTGTTTGCTGCAAAATGCAAAAAGAGATAACGCCCGCAAATAAATGGTGACACCGCTATCGATTAGGATGATTCTTAATGACTAGTCGCGTTCAAATATCTAGTATTATGGCCATCTATTGCTTCAAATCACTGATTTTAAAGCAACCTTTCTGAACAATGTAATGCCATACATGTGAATTGCTGTGTGTAGTCTTTGCCCATCTCCTACGATGGGCTTTTTTTTATTCTTTTTTCGCCAAATTGATTATTTAACGCGCCGTTATTTACATTCAGAAATAAAAAGGCCGCAGCGTAAACTGCGGCCGGGTATTAATGCCTTAGCAGCGCCGATGCATTATTTCTTTTTCGACAAGTTGATCCAGGTCTGCACTACGGTATCCGGATTGAGCGACAGACTATCGATGCCTTGCTCCATCAACCACTCGGCGAAGTCTTCATGGTCGGACGGCCCCTGGCCGCAGATACCGACGTATTTGCCGTGGCGTTTGGCCGCCTGGATCGCCATCGACAGCAGCGCTTTCACCGCGTCGTTGCGTTCGTCGAACAGTTCTGACACCACGCCGGAGTCGCGATCCAACCCCAGCGCCAGCTGGGTCATGTCGTTGGAGCCGATGGAGAAGCCGTCGAAGTGCTCAAGGAACTGATCCGCGAGCAGCGCATTGGACGGGATCTCGCACATCATGATCACTTTCAGCCCGTTTTCGCCACGCTTCAGCCCCTGACGCGCCAGCTCGGCCACCACCGCTTCCGCCTGCGCCACGGTGCGCACGAACGGCACCATGATTTCGACGTTGGTCAGCCCCATTTCGTTACGCACGCGTTTCACCGCTTCGCACTCCAGCGCGAAGCAATCGCGGAAGCTGTCGGCCACGTAGCGGCCGGCCCCGCGGAAGCCCAGCATCGGGTTCTCTTCATGCGGTTCATACTTGTCGCCGCCCACCAGGTTGGCGTACTCGTTGGATTTGAAGTCGGACAGACGCACGATCACGCGCTTCGGCCAGAAGGCGGCGCCCAGCGTCGCGATCCCTTCGGTCAAACGACCGACGTAGAACTCGACCGGGTGGTCATAGCCCTGCATCAACGCGCGAATTTCATTTTGCAACGCCGGCGTTTGCTGATCGAACTCCAGCAACGCGCGCGGGTGCACGCCAATCATGCGGTTGATGATGAATTCCAGCCGCGCCAGGCCCACGCCTTCGTTCGGCAAACGCGCGAAGTCGAAAGCGCGATCCGGGTTGCCGACGTTCATCATGATCTTCAGCGGCAGATCCGGCAGTTCGGTCACTTCAGAGCTCTGCACGCTGAAGTCCAGCATGTCGCTGTAAACGAAGCCTGTGTCGCCTTCCGCACAGGATACGGTGACTTTCTGACCGTCTTTCAGCACGTCGGTAGCGTGGCCACAGCCCACTACCGCCGGAATGCCCAGCTCACGGGCGATGATCGCCGCGTGGCAGGTGCGCCCGCCGCGGTTGGTGACGATCGCAGCGGCCTTCTTCATGATCGGCTCCCAGTCCGGGTCGGTCATGTCGGTCACCAGCACGTCGCCCGGCTGGATGCGATCCATTTCGCTGATATCGTGAATCACTTTCACCGGACCGGCGCCGATGCGATGACCGATGGCGCGGCCTTCCACCAGCACCGGGCTGGAGCCGTTCAGCTGATAGCGTTCCATGGTCTGTTCGTTGGAGCGAACGGTCTCCGGGCGCGCCTGCACGATCAGCAGTTTGCCGGTATGGCCGTCTTTCGCCCACTCGATATCCATCGGGCGGCCATAATGTTTTTCGATCAGGATCGCTTGATGCGCCAGCGCCTGCACTTCGTCATCGGTCAGCGAGAACCGGCTGCGCTGCGCTTCCGGCACGTCTTCGATGCGCACCTGCTTGCCGTGATCCTGCGACGGCGCGTACACCATGCGGATTTTTTTCGAGCCCAGGTTGCGGCGCACGATCGCCGGCTTGCCTTTTTGCAGCGTCGGCTTGTGCACATAGAACTCATCCGGGTTCACCGCGCCCTGCACCACCATCTCACCCAGACCGAAGGCGGAGGTGATGAACACCACCTGATCAAAGCCGGACTCGGTGTCGATGGTGAACATCACGCCCGAGGAGGCCAGATCGGAGCGCACCATGCGCTGTACGCCCGCCGACAGCGCGACGCCGCGGTGGTCGTAGCCCTGGTGCACGCGATAAGAGATGGCGCGGTCATTGAACAGCGACGCGAACACGTGCTTGATCGCCACCATCACGGCGTCGATGCCCTGCACGTTGAGGAAGGTTTCCTGCTGGCCGGCAAAGGAAGCGTCCGGCATGTCTTCCGCCGTGGCGGAGGAGCGCACCGCAAAGGAGGCTTCCGGTTCGCCGTCGGCGAGCTGTTGGTAAGCCTGATGAATTTCACGCTCGAACTCGGCGTGGAACGGCGTGTCGATCACCCATTGGCGGATCTGGGCACCGGCCTTGGCCAGTTGTGCAACGTCGTCAACGTCAGTCTGATCCAGTAACTGATAGATGCGCTGGTTAACACCGCTTTGTTCGAGGAAATCGTTAAACGCCTGCGCGGTGGTGGCAAAACCGTTCGGCACGGCCACGCCCAAATCGGAAAGATTGGTGATCATTTCACCGAGGGAAGCGTTTTTGCCGCCGACACGGTCAACGTCGTGCATGCCAAGCTGGTTGTACCAAAGCACATTACGCAAGTCTGGGCCATTGTTGGACATCGAGACAATCCTTATTGCTATCAGTAGGGTAAAGACGGATTTAATTCGCTTGCTTTACGGCGCCGCTAAACGCGGAGCCGAATCAGACTAGCACACTGATCCGGGGAAAATGGAAAGGTGAATCGATCAACCCACTGAAGAAAGTGGTTTTTAAGAGAATGTCCTAACCGGCTGATTTGCCTGGGAACCGTTCCCAAACGCACGAAAAGCTTAGTTCTCAACAAATTACGTTCTTTTTAAACTTCTGTTTTAATAACCGCGCAAACGCTACCGTTTTTGGTGAAAATAACGGCAAACTCGCGCTTCAGGTGGAAAAGCGCCGCTGGGCCGCACTTTTTATGGCCGCTAATCGCGCTTTCCGCCTGCGCCGCCGCATGGCGGTTTATCGCCCCGCCGTCACAATTTTTTCTCTCGCCCCTTTACCGACGGATCGTCTGCGGCCCATGATATTGACAGTGATGACAGCAGGAACACCGTTTTCAGGTAAGGAGCCTCGGGTGGAAAGAAGCGTTTTTTATATTTCGGATGGTACGGCGATCACCGCCGAAGTGCTGGGACACGCGGTGCTGTCGCAGTTCCCGGTCACGGCGACCACCTATACCCTGCCGTTTGTCGAAACCGAGGCCCGCGCGCGCGCAGTTCGCCAGCAAATCGATGATATTTACCATGAAACCGGCGTGCGCCCGTTGGTGTTTTACTCCATCATCTCGCCGGAAGTGCGCGATGTGATCGTCCAGAGCCAGGGCTTCTGCCAGGATATCGTGCAGGCGCTGGTCGGCCCGCTGCAGGGCGAACTGGACGTGGAACCGACGCCGGTGCCGAACCGCACCCACGGCCTGACCGCCAGCAACCTCGGTAAGTACGACGCCCGCATCGCCGCCATCGACTATACCCTGGCGCACGATGACGGCATTTCGCTGCGCAACCTCGATCAGGCGCAGGTGATCCTGCTCGGCGTCTCGCGCTGCGGCAAAACCCCCACCAGCCTCTATCTGGCGATGCAGTTCGGCATCCGCGCCGCCAACTACCCGTTTATCGCCGACGATATGGACAATTTGCATCTGCCGGCCTCGCTGAAACCGTTTCAGCATAAATTATTCGGCCTGACCATCGATCCGGAGCGCCTGGCGGCGATCCGTGAAGAGCGGCGCGAAAACAGCCGTTACGCCTCCTTGCGCCAGTGCCGCATGGAAATCGCCGAGGTCGAGGCGCTGTTCCGCAAAAACCAGATCCGCTACCTCAACACCACCAACTATTCGGTCGAAGAGATCTCCACCAAAATCCTCGATATCCTCGGCATGAGCCGCCGCATGTTCTGATCTTTCCCCGCGGGGCCATCGCGCCCCGCCGCCTGCCGTTTATTTCAGCAGCAGCTGATTTTTTTGTGCTTTTTTTCGCGGCTTTGATCAACAGAACGCAATCTCTACGGTTGAATTCAGCGCTTTTTGCGTTATTGTGATCGCCATCACTTCCCGGCGCTTCTGCCGCAGAGAAGAACAGTTTCCAGGGAACAACATGCACAAAACAGATGAACTGCGGACCGCGCGCATCGACAGCCTCGTCACGCCGCAAGCGTTGGCGGATAAGCTGCCGATCTCGGCGGCCGTCGCCGATAACGTGACAGCGTCACGTAAACGCATTGAAAAAATCCTTACCGGTGAAGACCGCCGCCTGCTGGTGGTGATCGGCCCCTGCTCCATCCACGATCTCGACGCCGCCGTCGATTACGCCGGCCGGCTGAACGCCCTGCGCGAACGCTACCAGGATCGCCTGGAGATCGTGATGCGCACCTACTTCGAAAAACCGCGCACCGTTGTCGGCTGGAAAGGCCTGATCTCCGATCCGGCGCTGGACGGCACCTTCCAGGTCAACCGCGGCATCGAAATGGCGCGCCGCCTGCTGCTGGAGGTGAACCAGCTCGGCCTGCCGACCGCCACCGAATTCCTGGACATGGTCGTCGGCCAATACATCGCCGATCTGATCAGCTGGGGCGCCATCGGCGCGCGCACCACCGAAAGCCAGATCCACCGTGAAATGGCCTCGGCGCTCTCCTGCCCGGTCGGCTTCAAAAACGGCACTGACGGCAACACCCGCATCGCCATCGACGCCATTCGCGCGGCGCGTGCCGGGCACATGTTCCTGTCGCCGGACAAACATGGTCAGATGACCATCTACCAGACCAGCGGCAACCCGTACGGCCACATCATCATGCGCGGCGGCAAAACGCCGAACTACCACGCCAGCGATATCGCCGCCGCCTGTGACAGCCTGCGTGAATTCGATCTGCCGGAGCACCTGGTGATCGACTTCAGCCACGGCAACTGCCAGAAGATGCATCGCCGTCAGTTGGAAGTGGCCGACAATGTCTGCCAGCAGATCCGCGCCGGCTCTGCCGCCATTACCGGCGTGATGGCGGAAAGCTTCCTGGTGGAAGGCACGCAGAAAATCGTCGCCGGCCAGCCGCTGACCTATGGCCAGTCGATCACCGATCCTTGCCTGAGCTGGTCCGACAGCGAACAGCTGCTGGCGATGCTGGCGGATGCCATCGATAGCCGCTTCTAGCCTATCGCAGGCCGGGGCCACGCCCCGGCTTTATCTCCCCTGTTTCGCTCATCTATACTGATCGCAATCCTTTAACACCCGCCGCAACGCACTGGGAGCCCCGGCATGATTCACTCTCTGTTATCCATCCCCTGCGTCACGCTGCAGGGCGAGCAAAAAACGCTGGGCGATTTCCCGGCGCGCGCTTACCTGGTGGTCAACACCGCCAGCAAGTGCGGCTTCACCCCGCAATACCGCGGGTTGGAAAATTTGTGGCAATACTATCGCGAACGCGGGTTGATGGTGCTCGGCTTCCCTTGCAACCAGTTTGGTTCTCAGGAGCCGGGCAGTCCGCTTGAGATCGCCAATTTTTGCAGCCTCAACTACGGCGTCAGTTTCCCGCTGTTCAACAAAATAGAGGTCAACGGCCCCGGCGCCCATCCGCTGTTCAACGAACTGAAACGCCTGGCGCCCGGCATTCTGGGCAGCCGCCGCATCAAATGGAATTTCACCAAATTCCTGCTCACCGCCGATGGTCAACGTGTCACACGCTTTGCGCCGATCACCAAACCTGAGCGTCTGTTCGACCGTATCGAAACCCTGCTGAAATAATCCCCTCTTTTTTACGGGCCGAGCGCGTTCGGCCCGTCGCCGGATGTCCGTTCGGCAAAAAGGTTCCATCGGTAAGAAAATTTTCCTTGATGTAACCTTTCCATCACATGATAATGATTCTCAATTTGATATTAATTACCATTTAATGGTCTGTTTTATAAGCACAAAGATGATGGATACTGCTAACACGCCAACTCCCGCCGCCGCGGCCCCGACCGAGCACAGCGCAAACGCGCCGCCCAGCTACGACAGCGCACAGCTGCTCGGCGCCGACGGCATCGCGTTCATTACCCATCAGGGCCAGCGCTATCAACTGCGGCAGACCAAGGCAGGGAAATTGATCCTGACCAAATAACCACAGAATCCTCAAACGCCAGCCACCCCGATCTTGTGATCCAGGCAGCCAGCAAATCTATTGATATGTTTCATAACATACGGAGAGTTGCACCATGCCTCTGACATTTTCCACCCGGCTGCGTTTTTCCGCGTTGAGTCTGGCGATTGCCTGCGCTCTGCCTACGGTGGCCTTGGCACAAAACACCAGCACGACACCCTCTTCTTCCCCCGCGACGCCGGCCAAAAAAGCCAAAGCCGCTGACGAAACCATGACCGTGGTCGCCACCGGCAATCAGCGCAGCAGCTTTGAAGCGCCGATGATGGTGACGATCATCGAAGGCAGTTCGCCGGAAAGCCAAACTGCGGGGACCGCTGCCGATATGCTGCGCCGCGTGCCGGGTATTACCGTCACGGGCTCCGGCCGCAGCAATGGGCAGGATCTCATGATGCGCGGTTACGACCGACGCGGCGTGCTGACGCTGGTCGACGGCATCCGCCAGGGCACCGATACCGGCCATATTAACGGCACATTTTTAGATCCTGCGTTGGTGAAACGCATTGAAATCGTGCGCGGCCCTTCTGCCCTGCTGTACGGCAGCGGCGCGCTGGGTGGCGTAGTGTCTTATGAAACTGTCGACGCCGCCGACCTGCTGTTGCCAGGCCACGACAGCGGGTTCCGCGTCTACGGCACCGCCGGCAGCGGCGATCACAGCTTGGGCATGGGCGCCAGCGCCTACGGCAAGACCGATAACCTCGACGGCCTGCTGTCGTTCGGCACCCGCGACGTCGGCAATCTGCGCCAGGGCAATGGCTTCAATGCCCCCAACGACGAAACCATCAACAACGTGCTGGCCAAAGGCACCTGGAAGATCGACGACAACCAGTCGCTGGGCGGCAACCTTCGTTACTACAACAACAGCGCCCAAGAGCCGAAAAACCCACAAACGCCAGCCAGCTCCGCTGGAAACTTAATGACCGATCGTTCGACGATCCAACGCGACGCGGCTCTGAGTTACAAACTGAAGCCGGTCGGCCAGGATTGGCTGGATGCTGAAGCGAAAGTGTATTACTCGGACGTGAAAATTAACGCGCACGCCAGCGGCAGCGAAGATGAAGCGCGCAAACAAACCACTAAAGGCGCCAAACTCGAAAACCGCACACGCCTGTTTGCAGATACTTTCGCTTCGCACCTGTTGACCTACGGCACCGAGGCTTACAAACAGGAGCAAACGCCGGGCGGAGCGACCGAAAGTTTCCCGCACGCAAAAATCAACTTCGCTTCAGGCTGGCTGCAGGACGAAATCACGCTGCGCGATCTGCCCGTCACCCTGCTCGCCGGCACCCGCTATGACAATTACAAGGGCTCAAGTGACGGCTATGCCGATGTGGATGCGAACAAATGGTCCTCACGCGGCGCAGTCAGCATTACCCCCACCGACTGGCTGATGCTGTTCGGCTCCTATTCTCAGGCGTTCCGCGCACCGACGATGGGTGAGATGTACAACGACTCCAAACACTTCTCCATCCCAATGGGGCCTACCACCATCACCAACTATTGGGTGCCGAATCCTAATTTGAAACCGGAAACCAATGAAACTCAAGAGTACGGATTTGGTCTGCGTTTCGACGATCTGCTGCTCGCCGATGATAGCTTGCAGTTCAAAGCGAGCTATTTCGATACCAAAGCCAAGGATTACATCACAACCGACGTCACCATGGAGCTGGGACGCGGCCCGCGCGGTCCTTACTGCATCAGTTGCACCACCTTCTCGACCAATATCGATCGCGCAAAAATCTGGGGATGGGACGCTACGCTCAGCTATAAAACCTCATGGTTCGGCTGGGATTTGGCTTATAACCGCACCCGCGGCAAAAATGAAGCGACCGGTGACTGGTTGAGCAGCATCAATCCGGACACCGTCACCAGCTCGCTGGATGTGCCGCTGGGCGAAACCGGTCTGTCCGCCGGTTGGGTCGCCACCTTCGCCGAACGCGCCACCCGCGTGCAGACGGGGACGCCGGAGCAAGGCGGCTACGGGGTTAACGACTTCTATCTGAGCTACAAAGGCCGCGACCGTCTGCAGGGCGTCACCACCACCGTGGTGCTGGGCAACGCCTTCGACAAAGAGTACTACTCGCCGCAGGGCGTCCCGCAGGATGGCCGCAACGCCAAACTGCTGGTCAGCTACCAGTGGTGATCATTTGACTATCTGGCGGACATCCGGTGTGTCCGCCATTCGCATCACAGCGCAGGAGAATCCCGCATGAGCAACACCCTGTACGAACGTTACCAACAGGCTAAAATCGACCATCCCGGCAAATACGCCCGCGATCTGGCGGCGATCCTTGGCGTCAGCGAAGCAGAGCTGACGCACGCCCGCGTTGGCCACGACGCCCGCCGCCTGCAGGCCGACGCACGCACGTTGCTGACCGAACTCGAGCAAGTGGGCGTCACCAAGTCCATCACCCGCAACAGCTATGCGGTGCATGAGCAGATGGGCCGCTACCGCAACCAGCACCTCAACGGCCACGCCGGGCTGATCCTCAACCCGCGCGAGCTGGATCTGCGCCTGTTCCTCAACCACTGGACCAGCGTCTTCGCCATGAGCGAAACCAACAAGCGCGGCGTGCGCCACAGCATTCAGTTCTTTGACCCGCAGGGCGATGCGCTGCACAAGGTCTACACCACCGAGGAAACCGATCTGCCGGCCTGGATGGCGCTGGTGGAACGCCACCTGAGCGAAGAAAACCCGGCGCTGGCGCTGCAGCCCGCCGAGGCGGCCACCTCCGATGAAGCCACGCAGGATCAGGCTAAAATCGACGCTGAATGGCGCGCGATGACCGACGTGCACCAGTTCTTCCAACTGCTGAGCCGCAATAAGCTGACGCGCCAGCAGGCCTTCCGCGCTGTCGGCGACGATCTGGCCTATCAGGTGGACAACAGCGCGCTGTCGCAACTGCTGGAGGCGGCGCAGCAACAGCAAAATGAGATCATGATCTTCGTCGGCAACCGTGGCTGCGTGCAGATTTTCACCGGCCAGATCGAACGGTTGATGCCGCAGGAAGGCTGGATCAACGTGTTCAACCGCCGCTTCACGCTGCACCTGATTGAAAACGCCATCGCCGAAAGCTGGATCACCCGCAAACCGACCAAAGACGGCATCGTCACCAGCCTGGAGCTGTTCGCCGCAGATGGCACGCAGATCGCGCAGCTGTATGGCCAGCGCACCGAAGGCCAACCGGAACAAACCCAGTGGCGCGAGCAGGTCGCCGCGCTCGCCGCCAAGGACATCGCCGCATGAAATCCTCCTTGATCCGCCGCCTGGCGTTGATGGTGACGCTGACGCTGCCGCTCACCGCCGCCGCCGCCGCGCAGCGCATCGTCTCGATCGGCGGCGACGTGACGGAAATCGCCTTTGCGCTCGGCGCCGGCGACGACGTGATCGCCCGCGACAGCACCAGCCTGCATCCGGAAGCGGTGAAAAAGCTGCCGGACGTCGGCTACATGCGCCAGCTGAACGCCGAAGGCATTCTGGCGCTGAAACCGACGCTGGTGCTGACGACCGAGCTGGCGCAGCCGGCGCTGGTGCTCAAACAACTGGCGGACAGCGGCGTCAAGGTCGTCAGCGTGCCGGGTGACACCACCCTGCAGGCGGTGCCGCAAAAAATCGCCGCGATCGCCACCGCGCTGCAGCGTGATGAGCAAGGCAAGCAGTTGAGCGAGCGCTATCAACAGCAGCTGGCGGCGGTCGATACCACTCCGCTGCCGGTCAAGGTGCTGTTTGTGATGAGCCACGGCGGCATTACGCCGATGGCTGCCGGGCAACACACCGCCGCCGACGCGGTGATCGCCGCCGCCGGACTGAAAAACGCCATGCAGGGCTTTGACCGCTACCGCCCGCTGTCGCAGGAAGGCGTCATCGCCAGCGCGCCGGACCTGTTGCTGGTCACCACCGACGGCGTGCGCACCCTCGGCGGCGAACAGCAGCTGTGGACGCTGCCGGGTCTGGCGTTGACGCCGGCAGGCAAGCAGCGTCGCGTGCTGATCGTCGATGACATGGCGCTGCTGGGCTTCGGTCTGGAAACGCCGGCGGCGCTAGCCAAACTGCGCCACGCGGCGGAGCAAAAGTAATGCGCTGTCGCACCTCGCCTCAGTTAGCCATCATCGGCCTGCTGGTGCTGCTGACGCTGCTGGCGCTGGTCGCCGCTAACCTGGGCGCGCTCACGCTGTCGTTTGGCACCCTGTGGCGCGAACCCTTTAGCGACGCCACCTGGCACATCTGGCTCAACATTCGTCTGCCGCGCGTGCTGTTGGCGGTGGTGATCGGCTGTGCGCTGGCGGTATCCGGCGCGGTAATGCAGGGGCTGTTCCGCAATCCGCTGGCGGATCCGAGCCTGCTGGGCATCAGCAGCGGCGGCGCGCTGTTTGTCGCGCTGTTCATCGTGATGCCGCTGGCGTTGCCGGTGACGATCGCGTTGTATGGCCACATGCTGGCGGCGTTCCTCGGCAGCCTGCTGGTATCGCTGCTGATCTACGGCATCAGCCGCAGCGGGCACGGCAATCTGTCGCGGCTGCTGCTGGCGGGCATCGCGATCAACGCCCTGTGCATGGCGGCCATCGGCGTGCTCTCCTACATCAGCAGCGATCAACAGCTGCGCCAATTCTCGCTGTGGATGATGGGCAGCCTCAGCCAGTCGCAATGGCCGACGCTGGCCGTTTCCGCCTCGCTGATCCTGCCCACGGCGCTGCTGACGCAGCTGCAGGCGCGTCGTCTGAACCTGTTACAGCTGGGGGACGAAGAGGCACACTACCTCGGGGTGAACGTTCAGCGCGCCAAGCTGCAGCTGCTGCTGTTGAGCGCCCTGTTGATCGGCGCGGCGGTGGCGATGAGCGGCGTGATCGGCTTCGTCGGTCTGGTGGTGCCGCATCTGGTGCGCATGCGCCTCGGCGGGGATCACCGCTGGCTGCTGCCCTGCTCTGCTCTGGGCGGCGCCTGCCTGCTACTGGTCAGCGACACGCTGGCGCGCACGCTGGTGGCGCCGGCCGAAATGCCGGTGGGATTGATGACCAGCCTGATCGGCGGCCCTTACTTCTTGTGGCTGGTGATGCGCCAGCGGGAGCGAACCGGTGGATAACGTCGCCAACCTCACGGCCCGGGAGCTGCGCTACAGCCTCGGTACGCGCCGCTTGATCAACGATGTTTCGCTCAGCCTCGCCGGCGGTGAAATGGTGGCGATTATCGGCCCTAACGGCGCCGGCAAATCGACGCTGCTGCGTTTGCTGACCGGCTATTTGACGCCGGACTGCGGCGAATGCCGGCTGCTTGGCCGCCCGCTGGAACACTGGGCGCCGCAGCAGTTGGCCAAAGTCCGAGCCGTGATGCGTCAATACAGCGATCTGGCGTTTCCCTTCAGCGTGGAAGAAGTGGTCAGCATGGGACGCGCGCCGCACGGCAAACGCGACGAGCACCAGGCGATCCAACAGGTGATGGTGCAGACCGATTGCCTGGCGCTGGCACAGCGCGACTATCGTCAGCTGTCCGGCGGCGAACAGCAGCGGGTACAACTGGCGCGGGTATTGGCGCAGCTGTGGCAGCCGCAGCCGTCCCCCGCCTGGCTGTTCCTCGACGAGCCGACTTCGGCGTTGGATCTTTACCACCAGCAGCATACCCTGCGCCTGCTGCGCTCGTTGACGCGCCAACAGCCGCTGGGCGTCTGCTGTGTGCTGCACGATCTCAATCTGGCGGCGCTGTACGCCGACCGCATCCTGCTGTTGCATCAGGGGCGCCTGGTGGCGAGCGGCACACCGCAGGCAGTGTTGCAGACGGAAATCCTCACCCGCTGGTACCAGGCCGATCTCGGCGTGATTCATCATCCCGAAGTGTCGTTGCCGCAGGTCTATCTGCGCCAATGAAACGTTCAAGGGCGCCATGAGGCGCCCTTTTTTCATCTCAGCTGGAACAGGAAATCTCCAGATGTTTGCCCCAGTCCGGCGGCAGCGCGGCGAGATCGTCATACTCCGGCGCATCGTCGAACGGCCGCAGCAAGGCCTGATGCAACCGCTGCAAACGGCCGACGTCGTCTTTCTCCGCATCCTCAATCGCTTGCTGGGCCAGGTAGTTGCGCAGGATCAGCCGTGGGTTCACCGCCTTCATCGCCCGTTGCCGCTCCGCGTCGCTGACCTGCTCCTGCTGCAAACGCTGACGATATTGCTGATACCAGGCGTCGAAGGCCGCGCGGTCGATAAACTCATCGCGCAGCGGCGACTGCGCCTGTTGCTGTTCGGTTTCGCTCAACAGACGGAACGTGCGGGTATAGTCCCGCCCTTCCTGGGCCATCAGGCTCAACAGGCCGGTCAGCACGTCGTTATCCTGCGCCGTCGGCGTGAAGAAGCCCAGTTTGGCGCGCATCTGTTCGCCATAGGCGCGCATCAACGCCGGTTCATACGCCGCCAACGCCTGCTGCAGCTGTTCGGCAGTCATCAGCCCCGACAAGGTTTGCGCCAGGCGATGCAGGTTCCATAACGCCACCGCCGGCTGATTATCAAAGGCGTAACGCCCTTGATGGTCGGAATGGTTACAGATGTAGCCGGGCTGATAGTCATCGAGGAAGCCGTAAGGGCCGTAATCGATGGTGATGCCGAGAATCGACATGTTGTCGGTGTTCATCACGCCGTGGGCGAATCCGACGGTTTGCCAATGGGCGATCAGGCGCGCCGTGCGTTCGACCACGTCGGTAAACCACAACAGGTAACGCTCGGCCTGATCCTGCAACTGCGGCCAGTAACGGGCGATGACGAAATCCGCCAGCTGCCGCACCTGCTCCGGCTGTTTGCGGTAATAAAAGTGTTCGAAGTGACCGAAGCGCACATGGCTTTCCGCCACCCGCAGCAGCATCGCGCCGCGTTCCGGCTGCTCGCGGTATACCGGTTGTTGACTGGTGACAATAGTTAACGCACGCGTGGTGGGGATCCCCAGATGGTGCAACGCCTCAGAGGCCAGAAACTCGCGGACAACCGAACGCAGCACCGCGCGGCCATCCCCCATGCGTGAATACGGCGTCAGCCCGGCGCCCTTCAGGTGCCAGTCGCGGTGACTGCCGTCCGCCAGGACTTGTTCGCCCAGCAAAATGCCGCGACCATCGCCCAGTTGCCCGGCCCAGACGCCAAACTGGTGGCCACTGTACACCTGCGCCAACGGCTGCATGCCCGGCAGCAGCGTTTCCCCCGCCCAAATCGGGGTTTTATCCTGAGTAAACCAACTTTCATCCAGCCCCAGATCGCGCGCCAGCGGCTCACTGTGGTACAGCAGGCGCGCATCCTTGAGCGGCGTCGGGTTCAGGGCGGTGTAAAAACCGGGTAATTGTTGGTAGTAAGCGTTATCGAATTGCGGCATAGGCCCTCCGTTTCAGCGTAGTGTAGAGCCTGAACGGGAGGATTAACACCGAAGGAATGCAGGGAGAACGCATCCGCCTGTCGCCAGAACGGATGCGGGAGGTTTCGCGTGAGGAAACGCGCTGAACGTCGGCTGACAAACGCGGTTATCAGCAAAAACGTGGGTGAATAACGGCGACTGAATCACGCTAAACATCACCCCGTCGCTTATTTACCTCATTGTGTGTAGTTTTTTTGTATCACTTCTTAATTATTGAACTCGCTGGGCATCGCCAGCAAAGCTTGCAGATTATCCACACCAACGCTGGGCCATAAAAAACCTTGCAGGCCTAAAACACCGGCGTATCTGAGTTTATTAAAGTACTCTTTTTTCTCTATTCCTCCGACGATCACGCCTTTACACAACAGGTTGATATTCTTTAACAACGAGTCGATGACCACGTCATACCCCTGATGGGTAAACAGCTGCCAGTAAAAACGCTTGTCTATCTTTACGTAGTCAAACAAACCATCGTACAACGCGGTCAGCGTGGCTTTACCGGAACCGAAATCATCGAGCCACAGCGTAAACAATTCGCTTAATCGCCGCACGCTCGTATTGTTCTTTCCGGCAGAAAGATTCGGAAAACTCTCACTCATTTCAAATGCAATAAAAGGATATTGCCGGATCCTCTGGCACAAGGCCGGATCGGAAAGAATAAGCTCGACGATGGTTTCTTCGATATTGATGGTCAACTGCACGCTGTTACCGGTAAACCAGGCAGCATGCTGCTCCGCCAGTCTCAATTGCTCATTAAATAACTCAATCCTTTGTTCAGGCGCCAATAAATTAATCCCAATTTCGGCCGGCATGGCTAAATCACCGTCGAGACTGTTGAAACGGCTCAACATTTCCACCGCCAACAGCCCGCCCTCCATTGAGTAAACAGGTTGAAAAACATAGCTACTAATAAAGTCAGCTTCGAGTTGGATGTTCATTTTAATGCCACAGGATGAATGGCTAGCGTATCATCGTATATCAATATATTTTATCGATCAATCCTTCTGGGATTAATCGGAAATATCAATGCAAATGCTCGTAAAATATCATTTAATTGATAGATTAAAGCTATACGACAATCGCGAACGGCGCAAAGAAAAGCAGCCGCACTTATGCCAGTTTTCTCGTTCGGCGCGTGATGCGAAAAGATATTTGGCTTAAGTGGAATGGATTTGAGGTCAAATTTGACTTATCTCCTTTGTTTTAATTAAGAAAAATCCTAAATAAAGTAAAATAATCTTTCTGACTTAACGCCAATTTTTCCGGCCGTTAACGATGACTGATTAAATTTAATAACGCATCAATTCCGCCCGTTATTCGCAGCATTGAAAACCTGAAAAAATGCCCGCCTTGATTTTCAGAAAATCTGCGCTACGCCCAGCGAAACGTCGCTTTCAGCGATAAAAAAAGGGATGAGCACGCTCATCCCCTCGCTGCCAGACCGCCCGGCTAGCGGATGGTATCGCTCAGCCATTGCCGCAGCTCGGTCAATTCAGCCGCCTGTTGCGGATAGGCCGCCACCAGGCGGTCGCAGCAGGCGGCGACGGGCTCACTACGGTACGCGCAGCCCACCAGCATGTCCGCCAACCGCTGTAGCGGAGCCGGATTCAGGCTGTCGGTGAATACCTGCGCACGAACAATTGTCCCCTTCTCGACATCAAAGAACAGGTCCACGCCGCCCCAGACGAAGCGTTCATTTAGCAGATGGCTGAACGCCGGCGCCTTGCCGAAATTCCATTCCCAACTGCTCTGTTTGGCGAACTGCGCGGCAAAATCGGGCAGATCGGGGAATACATCCGGCGAAATGATCTCCGGCTCGGCCGTCTCGCCATAGTGGGCGAAGAAGGCCTGCACGATCGCCTCACACACCTGCTCATGGCTGATGCCCGGCAAAAACTCCGCCAGGTTGGCGACGCGTGAACGCACCGAGGTGATGCCCTTGGCCTGCAGTTTTTTGGGATCCGGATTGAGGTAGTCCGCCAGCCGCTCCAGATCGGCATTCAGCAGCAGCGTGCCGTGGTGGAAACCGCGATCCTGCGTTTCGCGATAGGCGGAGCCGGATATTTTGCGCGGCCCATCGGCAGTTTCCATCACCAGATCATTGCGCCCCGATGCGTCGGCCGTTACGCCCAACTGCCGCAACGCTTGCAGAATGATGTTCGTGGAGACGCTTTTATCGTACCCCGGCTTGCCGGCCATAAAGGTGAAACAGGTGTTGCCCAAATCGTGGAATACCGCCCCGCCGCCGCTGCTGCGCCGCGCCAGCCGAATGCCATCCTGTTCCATACGCCGGGTGTTGCACTCTTTCCAGGGGTTCTGCGACTGGCCGATCACCACCGTTTCGGCATTACGCCACAGGAAGAGGATTTTTTGCGTGGTCATTTCGCGGAAGATGCACTCTTCCACCGCCAGATTGAACCAGGGATCGTAGGAGTCGGAGATCAGTAAACGCAAACTGTTCATGGCAGGCACCGTTCAAAACACGTGATGCCGCCATGATACACCAAATCAACGGGTTAAGGCTAAATGCGCCGCGCCTGCCAGTAGACCCGTTTCCAGTAGACGTTATCGAGCGAGGAGCGGATCACCCCGCGGCTGGTCGACGCGTGGATAAATTGGTCGTTGGTATCGTAAATGCCGACGTGCAGGCCGTTCTCACCGCCGCCGGTTTTGAAAAACACCAGATCGCCCGGCATCAGCTCGTCGCGCGAGACCTTGGTGCCCAGCGAGGTTTGCTCTTCGGTCGAACGGGGCAGCTGCATGTCGAAGCGATCGCGGAACGTGCGGTAAACAAAGCCGGAGCAATCTACGCCGCCGCGATCCAAGCCGCCGTAACGGTATGGCGTACCGTACCACTGGCGCAATTGTTCATTGAGCTGGGCCACCACCACGATAGAATCCGCCAGGCGGCCGCTGGGTGGCGGCGCATGGCTGCTGCAACCGGCGAGGATTAAACTGGCTAATAAAAACCACACACGCATCCGCATAATATCCCTTCATTGAACACGTTGCCGCATTATGCCATCCGGTACACCACCACACTGCCTGCGAGGCAAAGCCGGCACCACGTAAGGAGAGCGCTATTTCGCGTTAATTTATCTCCCGCATGGGGAAAAAGGCAAGCGCCATGAGGGAGATAATAGCAGGATCGCCGGTTTTGGCCCTATTGCGGCGATTTGGTCTCGGATTTGCTGTTAATCAGCCAGACGCCGAACAGAATAAACAGCGTGCCCAACGTTTTCAGCAGCGTAGCGGATTCGTTAAACCACGGCAGGATCACCGCCGCCAGGTAAACCAGCGCATAGCTGACGCTCAGCAGAGGATAAGCGCGATTTAACGGCAGATGGCGCAGCGCAAAGAACCAACACAGCATCGACAGCGCATAACCGAAGATGCCGCCGCCCACCGCCAGCAGCGGCAGCCAGTAGTCGGCGATCAGCGTCAACGAGACGTCGGCGAACGACATCAGCGGGATCTGAACCATGCCCCACTTCATCAGCAACTGCGCCAGCGTCACCAGCAGTACGCTGGCGGCGCCCCAGGCATAGCCCTTCATGAATGCACGCTCATCAGCAGGATCCCCAGCATAATCGACGCCACGCCACACCAATGACGCGCGGTCGTCGGCTCATGAAACAGCCAGCGCGCGGCCAGCGTCACCATCACGAAGTTAAGGCTGAGCATCGGGTAAGCCAGGCTGAGCGGCAGGCGTTGCAGCACATTGAGCCACACCGCCATGCCCAGCCCCAGCAACAGCACCGCCAGCGCCAGCCAACGCAGTGTCTGCTTGAGCCGCGCCTCGTCCGCCCGTTCCCAGCAGTGCGCCGCCTGCTTCTGGCACAGCTGCCCACCACAGGTGAGCAGACTGACCACTATCACCAACAGAAAACCGATCATGGTTGCTGTTTATACCACATCAGCACCAAACGGTTCATGCGATCCACCTTGTCTGCGGCAGGCAGTTCCTGCGGCAGCGCTTCGCCGCGCGAGAGCTGCAACACCAGCGACACATTCCCCTGCTTGCGCGCCTGCGCCAGCCACTGCGGGAAGTCGGCGTCGCTGATCAGGTGCCCTTTGGCGTCCGGATACTCCAGACCATAGGCCACCTCGCCTTTCTGGCTGTACATCAGCACGTCGCTGCGCTTCAGTTCCCAGGCCAGACCGGCCGCCACCCCAACGCTGTCGGTCAGCACGTAACGGCTGTCGCCCAGCTCGGCCATCGTGGCGCGGGCGAAGTTCTGCGGCAGTTTGGAATCGGTCACCTGCTGCGGAATCGCGTAACCGATCACCAGGCACAGCAGCACCGGACAGGCCGCCGCCCAGCGCCATTGGCGGCCGTTATCGCGCGCGGAGACCAGCGCGAACAGCAGCCAACCACCGAACGCGATCAGGCCGAGCACCACTTTCGGCCACTCCTGCGGAGTAAACAGATGCGCTTTCGGCAGCAGACCGGCGCTCAACACCACCAGCGCCACGATGCCAATCAGCCCGAACAGGCCGTTCAGCCAGGCGTTGGCCTTAAACAGCTTGGCGCGCAGCGTGGCGGCATAGTCTTCCGCATAGGCGGTCATCAGCAGCGCCAGCGGCGCCATGCACGGCAGAATATAGGTCGGCAGCTTGCCTTTGGCGATGCTGAAGAAGATCAGCGGCATCATCGCCCAGCTCAGCAGGAAGAACAGCTCCGGGTGCTGCACGCGTTCGCGCCAGCCTTTGAGCAGCGCGCCGGGCAGCAGCGCCAGCCACGGCAGCACCGCCGCCAGCAAGATCGGCAGGTAATACCAGAACGGCGCCTTGTGCTGGGCGTTATCTTCGGCGAAACGCTGAATGTGTTCGACCCAGAAGAAGTAATTCCAGAAATCGGGCTCACGTTGCGCAATCGCCAGCGCCCACGGCAGGCTGAGCAACGTGGCGGTCACGATCGCCACCGGGCCGTAGCACAGCAGATCCTTGATACGACGTTGCTGGATGACGATCGGGATCACCGCGATCACCGGCACCGCCAGCGCCAGGAAGCCCTTGGTCATAAAGCCCATGCCGCAGGCCAAGCCCAATAGCGCGTAGGCACCCAGCTTGCCTTTGACCGAGGTGGCTTTCAGCGTCAGGTAGTAGCTGACCATCGCCGCCGCCAGCCACAGCGAGATCATCGGATCCAGCACGCTGTAGGTGCCGATGCTGAACACCAGCACCATCGACAGGAACATCAGCACCGCCAGGCTGGCACGGCGCGCATTGCGCCACATCAGCATCGCCAGCGCGAACACCAGCAATGCGGTCATGCCGGTGCTGAACACCGAGCCGAACCGCACCGCAAAGTTGTTTTCGCCGAACAGCCACTGGCTGATGTTATTGAACCAGTAACCCGCTACCGGCTTCTCGAAATAACGCAGCCCCAGCAGATGCGGCACCACCCAATCGCCGCGTTGCAGCATTTCACGGCTGATCTCGGCATAACGCGTCTCATCCGGCTGCCACAGCAGACGACCGTTAAGCGGGATCAGGTAGACCAGAGCAAAAAAAACGGCCAGCAGAATGGCCCAGGATCCTTTTAGCGCCTTCATGTAACGTCCTTCACATCGGTTTGACAGCCCAGCCAACCTTCGCGGCCGGGGAAAGGAGCACGCTTGATGCGGCCCAACGGCAGTGACGCCAAATCTTGCGGTAACAGCGCGCTCAGCGGACAGAATTCGATGCCCTGCTGCTGTGCGCGTTGCAATAACTGTTCGAACATCGCCGCTTGCGACATGCCTTCCACTTCGGTGTGAATGGTGTACACCGGTACGCCGCGATCGTTCTCGATGGCGCGCAGAATGTAGTCGTTGAAGTCGGCCATGCTGACTTCGCTGCCGATCACTTCGTCGAAGGTTGGCAACGTCACCGGGATCTGCACCGTACCGTGACGCCCGTCGCTCAGCACCGGACGGAACGGATGGGTGCCGCGGCAATCGCTGTTGTAATGAAAGCCGAAACGCTGTTTGACCTCCAGCACGCGCGTGTCGGCACGCCACCCCGCCACGGCGGAGCATTTCACCGGCTGGCCGGTGCTGGCGCTCAGGGCATCGACGCCCAGCTGCACCTGTTCGGTCAGCTGCGCCTCGCTCCACTTGCCGACTTTGGCCTGCCATCCCTGGTGATCCCAGGCATGCAGCCCGACTTCATGGCCGGCTTCGGCGGTGCGCTTCATCAGCGGCCCCAGCGCGCGTGAAATGTTGCGCCCCGGCCACGCGGTGCCGGCCAGCAGAATATCCAGACCGTACAGCGAAGCGGCGTTCGAGCGCAGCATTTTCCACAGAAATTTCGGACGCAAAAGGCGCCAAAGATGGCGCCCCATGTTGTCCGGTCCCACGCTGAAGAAGAAGCTGGCCTGAATGTCATACTTTTCGAACAGGTCCAGCAACTGCGGCACCCCTTCACGGGTGCCGCTGAAGGTATCTACATCAACCCGCAGACCGACTTTCTTCATGCATCGTTCCCTTCCTGAACGGTAGTGCGCAGGAAGTAGTCCAGCGTATCGGCGACGGTTTGCTTCATCTCGATGGTCGGCTGCCAGCCCAGCAGGCGGCGCGCGTTTTTGATGCTCGGCGTGCGGTGCTCGACGTCCTGGTAACCTTTACCGTAGTAGCTGCTGCTCTCCACATCCTTGAAGCCGGCAAACGGCGGGAAGCGGTCACGCAGCGGGTGGTTGTTGAAGCTTTCCAGCAGCATTTCCGCCAGCTCGCGAATGCTCGCTTCGTTGGTCGGGTTGCCGATGTTGACGATCTGGCCGTCGCACAGGCCGTCGCGGTTCTCAATGATGCGGAACAGCGCTTCGATGCCGTCGTTGATGTCGGTGAAGCAACGCTTCTGTGCACCGCCGTCCATCAGTTTGATCGGCGAACCTTCTACCAAGTTGAGGATCAGCTGGGTGATGGCGCGGGAAGAACCGATGCGCGCGGCGTCCAGGTTATCCAGACGCGGCCCCATCCAGTTGAACGGACGGAACAGCGTGAACTTCAGGCCCTCTTTGGCGCCGTAAGCCCAGATCACCCGATCCAGCAGCTGTTTGGAGACCGAGTAAATCCAGCGTTGTTTGTTGATTGGCCCGACGATCAGACGCGAGTGGTCTTCATCGAACTCTTTGTCGTCACACATGCCGTACACTTCAGAGGTGGACGGGAAGATGATGCGCTTGTTGTATTTCACGCAGTCGCGAACGATCTTCAGGTTCTCTTCGAAGTCCAGCTCGAACACGCGCAGCGGGTTGCGGGTGTATTCGATCGGCGTCGCAATCGCCACCAGCGGCAGCACCACGTCGCATTTCTTGATGTGATACTCGATCCACTCAGAGTGGATGCTGATGTCGCCTTCCACGAAGTGGAAGCGCGGGTTGTCGAGGAAGCGGCTGATGGCGTCAGAGCCGATATCCAGACCGTAGATGTCGTAACGATCGTCGCGCAGCAGACGCTCGGTCAGGTGGTTGCCGATGAAACCGTTGACCCCGAGGATCAGCACGCGAGTGCGGCGTTTCATCACGGCGTTGGGCTTGGCGGCCAGACGCACGTCGGTGACGATGCCCATTTCCTGCGCCAGGCGGCTGCCCTGCACGTACAGGCCACTTTCGTTCTGCCCGGCGACGATTTCCAGCGCGCCTTCGCCACAGGCGATGACCAGCGGGGCGGTGCTCAGCACGGTGCCCGGTTGTTTATCGTGTTGGGTATCCAGCACGCGGGAACGCCAGACGATCAGCTTGCGCTGGCCGAGGTAGCTGAATGCCCCCGGGTACGGTTCGGTGACGGCGCGGACCAGGTTGTTGATCTCTTTGGCGGATTTGTGCCACAAGATCTCGCCGTCCGCCGCGGTGCGGCGCCCGAAGTAGCTGGCCTGAGACTCATCCTGCTTGGTAAAAGTGGCGGTGCCGTTCTTCAGCTTCGGCAGCTGCTCTTTCAACACGGCCTGTGCGGCTTCCAGCACTTTTTTGTGCAGCGTCAGCGCGGTGTCGTTGTCGGCGATAGCCACTTTCTGCTGGCCCACAATGTCGCCGGCGTCAGGGCGTTTCACCATTTTGTGCAGGGTGGCCCCGGTTTCGGTTTCGCCATTCACCAACGCCCAGTTCACCGGCGCGCGGCCACGGTAGCGCGGCAGCAGCGAACCATGCAGGTTGAAACCGCCCAACGGGGCCAGCGACAAGATCTCGTCGCTCAGCATGTGACGGTAGTAGAACGAGAAGATCACGTCCGGCTGCAGTTCGCGAATGCGATCAACCCACAGCGGGTGGTTCACGTCTTCCGGCGCATAGACCGGCAGATCCAATTCGGCGCCCAAACGGGCCACGGAGGAGAAGAAGTTGTTCTCACCTGGGTCGTCGGTGTGCGTGAACACAGCCTGCACGTCATAACCCGCCTCAGTCAGCGCTTTCAGACCTGCGCAGCCAATATCATGGTAAGCAAATACAATAGCTTTCATCATTCTTCTTCCTGAGTATTGTGGTCTTGCTGTACGCCGACCACTTTCTGAACAAAATAGCGAGGACGTGCGCGCACGTCGGTATAGATGCGGCCGATGTATTCACCCAGTAGCCCCATGCCGACAAACTGGGCGCCGATAAAGGTGAACAGGACGGCGAAAAGCGTGAACACGCCGCCGGCGGCCCATTCAGGACCGAGCAGCAGACGCAGCGCGATCAGCACCAGCGCCAACACGAACCCGGACAGCGCCACGATGCTGCCGACCACGCTGAGCAAACGCAGCGGCGTAGTGGTCAGACAGGTGATCAGGTCATACATCAGGTTGATCAGCTTCATCAGGCTGTATTTGGAGTCGCCGAACTCGCGCTCGGCGTGACGCACGTCGATCTCGGTCGTGCGACGGGCGAAGGTATTCGCCAGGATCGGGATGAAAGTGCTGCGCTCATGACAGTGCAGCATCGCCTCAACGATATGACGACGGTAGGCGCGCAGCATGCAGCCGTAGTCCCCCATCGATTTACCGGTGGCGCGTTGAATCATCATGTTGATTACGCGCGAAGCGCTTTTGCGGAACCAGGAGTCCTGACGGTTGGCGCGCACGGTGCCCACCACGTCATAGCCCTCTTCCGCCACGCTGACCAGCCGAGGGATTTCCTCCGGCGGGTTCTGCAGATCGGCGTCAAGGGTAATCACCAGGTCGCCGGTCACCTGATTGAAACCGGCCATGATCGCCGAATGTTGGCCATAGTTGCGGTTAAGCAGGACGGCAATCACGTGACTGTCCGGCTTTTCGGCCGCCGCGGTCAGCATGTCAGCGGAGTTGTCGCTGCTGCCATCGTCGACGAGAATGATTTCATAAGGTTGGGATAACTGCTTACAGGCGGCGGTAGTGCGCTCCAGCAACGCAGGCAGGCTTTCCTGCTCGTTGTATACCGGGATGACTATCGACACTTTTTTGATCGGTTCAACGCGAGACACGTAAAGACTCCACAACAGAAGACAAGGCATTGACCACGCGATCCACATCGGCGTCGGTCATATCAGGGAATAGCGGTAAGGTGCACAGCCGCGCCGAGTTCCATTCGGTATTCGGCAACGACAGCTGCGGATAGCGCTCACGGTAGAATTTCTGGGTGTGCGCGGCACGGAAATGCAGCCCGGTGCCGATGCCAACCTCTTTCAGGCGCTCCATCAGCTGGCCGCGATCGAGGCCGCAGCGCTCGGGATCGACGCGCACCATAAACAGGTGCCAGGCGTGGTCATGCGGATAATCCGGCACGCCCAACGGCTGGAACGGCGAGCCTTCCAGCGCGCTCAGGTAGCGCTGCGCCAGCGCCTTACGGCGCGCGTTCAGCTCGGCGAAGCGCGACAGTTGCACCACGGCGATCGCCGCGTGAATGTCGGACAAGTTGTATTTGTACCCCGGCTCCACCACTTCGGCCTGCGGTTTGCGGCCAAGCTGCTGGCGATCGAAGGCATCGACGGCCAGGCCGTGGAACTTCAGGCAACGCAGGCGATCCGCCAGCGCATCGTCGTCGGTGGCGATCAGGCCGCCTTCGGCGCAGGTCACGTTCTTAATCGCGTGGAACGAGAAAATCGCCGTGCCGCGCGCGCCGACCCATTCGCCGTTGTAACGCGTGCCGACCGCATGGGCGGCGTCTTCGATTAACGGCAGACCATGGCGTTCGGCCACGGCGCGCAAAGCGTCCATCTGCAGGGGGGCGCCGGCATAATGCACCGGAACAATCGCTTTGGTTTTCGGGGTGATGGCAGCCTCAACGTCGGCGGCGCTGACCATCAAGGTCTCACGGTCAACGTCGATCATCACCGGCGTAGCGCCCAGCAGTTCGATCATGTTGAGGGTGGAAACCCAGGTTTGGGAAGGGGTGATGACTTCATCGCCGGGCCCCACGCCCAGCGCCATCAAAGTGATGTGCATGCCCGCTGTGGCGGAACTCACGGCGATGGCGTGCTTACAGCCGAAGGTGGAACAGAAGTCGCTTTCCAGTTGCTGATTTTGCGGGCCGGTGGTGATCCAACCGGAACGCAACACTTTCTCTACCGCGGCGATTTCTTCGTCGCCGATGGCTGGACGAGAGAAAGGTAAAAATTGATCCATAGTTAACCCCAAACGTATCGAACTGCTTTTGATGACACTGTAAATCCCTTTCGTTTAACGAATATTAAACGCCAGAGAAGAATCGTTTCCGTGGATTAACTGCCAATGTAAGGCCGCAAGCTTAACTAAACCTTAAGACGAGACTTGTCATCAGTGGGAGAACTGATAGGAAGGTGCCGTCATCATTAATTTAATTTTATTATGTAAATCAATTTCTTATATTTTTTAATAATTACTTACGTATTTTATTTTTGCCGAATCAAGCGTAGCACGTCATCGACGTTTTTCAAGAAAATCGATAAGAAAATGAGAGACCGCACAATATTCGCCGATCCTTACCCCGCTATTTATATTCACTGTGTTTAGTTTCCGTTTACGTTGCGCCCCGCCCACTGGGTTAATTAAGCCGTGCGGGTCATGATCCAACGCTGGTCCCCTACCCATTGCAGCTGGAAATCCACTTCATAAATCTGCGACAGCAGCGCGGGCACCATCACTTCACGCGTGACGCCCTGCGCCACCAGCCGGCCGGCATGCAGCAACCAAACCCGATCGGCCTGCTGCAGGGTGTGATTCAGATCGTGCGCGCATACCAGCGCGCTGCGCCCGCTCTGGCAGAATTCGCGCAGCAGGCGATCCAGCGCGACTTTCTGCGCCACATCCAGGCTGTTGGTCGGCTCATCCAGCAACAACAGGCGGCTGTGCGGATTGACGCTGGGCCACACCTGCAGCAAGACCGCCGCCAGCCGCACCCGTTGCCATTCTCCTCCAGAAAGCTGCGTCAGCATGCGTGACAGCTTATCCACCAGCTTCAACCGCCGGCACAGATAGAGGATGGCGTGCTCCACATCGGTTTGCGCCGCCGCCGCAGGCCGGTGCAGCGCCAAATACTGAAACACCGGCATCAGCGACACCGGCGGCTGTTGCTGGCTGAGGTAACCGCGCCGGGATGCCAGTTCGCTCCCCGGATAATCGGACAGCGCGCGTCCGTCCAGACGAACCTCGCCCAGCCCCGGCAGCATGCCCGCCACCCGCGCCAGCAGAGTGCTCTTCCCGGCGCCATTTGGGCCGATCAGGTGAACCTGCAACCCGCCGTCAATCTGTGCCGAAAAAGGCGCCAGGCGCCCCGCCACCCCAACCTCAACGAGTTGCAGCATCCGTCTTACCCTGCCAGCGCTTGTTTCACCGCCGCCACCAGCGCCGGATCTTCTGGCGTGGTGTCAGGCGAGAAGCGCTGGATCACCGTGCCGTCGCGCGCGATGAGGAATTTCTCGAAGTTCCACAAAATATCGCCGGCGTGCTTCGGCGCACGCCCTTTGCTGGTCATCCGCGCCAGGAACTCGCTGCCCTGCGGCGCGACAGCAGCCGGCTGCGCGGCAATCAGCGCCTGATACAGTGGATGACGGTGTTCGCCGTTCACCTCAATCTTGGCGAACATCGGGAATTGCACGCCGAAAGTGCCGCGGCAAAACGCCAGGATCTCTTCATTGCTGCCCGGTTCCTGCCCCAGGAATTCATTGGACGGGAACCCCAGCACTTCCAGCCCCCGATCGCGATAGGTTTCGTACAGCGCTTCCAGCCCTTCATATTGCTTCGTCAGGCCGCACTCCGAGGCCACGTTGACCACCAGCAGCACCTTGCCCTGATAGGCCCCCAGCGTGGTAGCCTGATTTTCGATGGTCTGTAACGGCAGGTTATAAATTGGATTGCTCATCGGTTGTCATCCTGTAGTTTTTTAATGGCAGGTGAATGAAGAAAACTACCTTACGCCTTTTGCCCGGGTCAGTAACCAGATAAATAGCGGCGCTCCCAGCGTAGCGGTCACCACGCCGATCGGCAGTTCGGCCGCCAGCAGCGCAACGCGGGCGATCACATCGGCCACCAGCAACACGCCGGCCCCCGCCAGCGCGCAGGCCGGCAACAGATAGCGTTGATCGGTCAGGCCGGTGAGCCGCAAAATATGCGGGATCACCAGCCCGACGAAGCCGATCACCCCGGCGAGCGCCACGCTGACGCCCACCAGCCAGCCGATCGCCAGCACCAGCAGGTTGCGCCATAGATGCAGCGACAGCCCGAGCTGCCGCGCCTGCACCTCGCCCAGCGCCATCAGGTTAAGCGCTCGCCCCTGGCCACACAGCCACAGCAGCACCGGCAGCAGCGCCAACACCAGCCACTTTTGGCGCCAGTCGACGCCGCCGAAGCCCCCCATCATCCAGTACATCAACTGCCGCAGATCGAGACTGGTGCTGAAATAGACCGCCCAGGTCATCAGCGCGCTGCACACGATGCCCAGCGCCACTCCCACCAGCAACAGCCGCGCATTGGTCAGGCGGCGCCGGCGAGCGAAGCTCAGCAGCAAGAACGTCATCGCCAGCGCGCCTGCTATCGCGGCGGCGCTCATCAGCGCTACCGGCAGCAGACCGTGGCCCAGCAGCACCGTCAGCACCAGCGCGACGCCGGCGCCGTTCGCCACCCCCAGCAGGCCAGGTTCCGCCAACGGGTTTTCAAACAGCGCCTGCATCACCGCCCCGGCTACCGCCAGGGCGGCGCCGACCAACATCACCGCCAGCGCACGCGGCAATCGCAGTTGCCAGACGAACAGCTGCGCCCGATCGCTGAACCATTCTGACGGCCATATCCATCGATCGCCGGCGCAAAGGCTAAACAGCAATGCCAGCACCACGCCCAGCGCCAACAGAATGACCTGGCGTTTATCGCGGTAACGTTGATGTTGCAACAGTAAGGTGAAGGTACGGCTGGTTGGCATGGCGCGGCGATTCCCTGCCGGCCGCTGTCGTGGCCGGATAATTGACGTCTGAGTCAAATATTAGGGGGTTAACGCCGCAAGGGGAAGCCTTGCGTAAACGATGGCGCAGGAAAGCAGCGGCTGGCCCTGCCCGTCATCGCCAGGATGATGGCAAAACCAGCCGCCGATAAACTCAGGGGTTAACGATGCTGACCGGGGTTGCCCTGCGGATAGGGCCGGCCACGGCCGTCATCGCGTCGGTCATGGTCGCCGCGATCGTCATGGCGGCCATCATGATCACGATTATCGCGATCGCCGTGGAAAGGATTGCCGCTGCGCGCCGGCTCGCGACGCTCATAGCCGCGCGGCGGCGAAGGCTGCCAGCGCCCGCCGTCCCAGTACAGGCCGCGCGCATTGCGCTCCCCCAAACCGCGGCCTTGGTGTGCATGCCACCATTGCGGGGGACGCCAGTCGTAGCCATCCCAGTAGTAACCACGGCGGTCCTGATCCCCCAAATGCAGGGAAACGCCCGGCACGTTGATATCGACGGAGACATCGGCCTGTGCCGCCAGCGGCAGCAACAGAGGGAAACACACCAGCAACAGGATCTTTTTCATTTTGCCTTCTCACTCTATTTTTCTTGCTGCAGTGGTTATATCAGTGCGCTTATTTAGCGACTATCTCACCGGTGCCTATTTTCAGATCGTTTTCGACGGCCTTACACAATCCCGACACTGTTTGCCGACGTCTTTAATTATTATTGCCTCTGCCAAGGCTTAACGAATAACTGACATCGCTTAAGCGGCGCGACAATGATAATTAAACGGATCCCCACCGGAGGATAATAAGATGATTAAACGACTCGGTATGCTGCTGGCCGTGGTCGCCCTGGCCTCAACCCTTAGCGCCTGTTGCTGGGGCCCTCACGGAGGCGGCGGCCACCGTGGCGATGGCCCTGGCCATTATTACGGCCGTTATTGAAGTGAGAAATAAAAGCCACGCATTACATTAAATAAGATATAAGAATATTCCGCAATTAAGGGCAATGATTTTCGCCGTGCCGACTTAACGGCTCAATGAAGTCATGTCTTATCGATTAGGAATAAACTGAATTTTGTCCCAGAAAAGAAAAAGGCCGCGCAAGCGGCCTTTTTTGATGTCACGTCACTCACCCTTTCGGGCTGGCGTTTTCTACCCGGCTTTTCAGCTTCTGCCCCGGACGGAAGGTCACCACGCGGCGCGCCGTAATCGGAATATCTTCGCCGGTCTTCGGGTTACGCCCCGGACGTTGGTTCTTGTCACGCAGATCAAAGTTGCCAAAACCCGACAGTTTTACCTGTTCGCCATTCTCAAGGGCCCGACGGACCTCTTCAAAGAACAGTTCCACCAGGTCTTTGGCGTCCCGTTTGCTAAGCCCAAGCTTCTCAAACAGGTGTTCTGACATTTCAGCTTTAGTAAGCGCCATAGGTTCAATCCCTCAAGGATGCTTGGAATCGCTGTTTTAGAGCCTCTACGCATTTTGCAACGGTAGCGGCTATCTCCTCTTCTTCCAGTGTACGAGCGGTATCCTGCAATACCAGACTGATAGCCAGGCTCTTGTCACCTTCTGCCACGCCCTTGCCACGGTACACGTCAAACAAGTTTACGCCAACTACCTGATTTGCGCCAACTTTCTTACACTCGGCCAAAATATCTTCTGCGGGGACGTTTTCAGCCACCACAATGGCGATATCACGGCGGTTTGCCGGGAAGCGCGAAATCTCCCGCGCCTGAGGCACGGCGCGGCTCGCAAGCTTGTTCCACTCCAGTTCAAACACCACGGTGCGGCCGTTAAGATCCAGTTTACGTTCAAGTTCCGGGTGAACCACACCGATGAAACCAACGCGTTCGCCGTGCAAATAAATCGCCGCACTTTGCCCTGGATGCAGGGCCGGATTGGCTTCCGCCCGGAACTGAATTTCGGATAATTTACCGGTCAGCTCGAGGACAGACTCCAGATCCCCTTTTAAATCATAGAAGTCGACGGGCTTGCGCGCCAGATCCCAGTGTTCATCGTGCGTATGGCCGGCGATCACGCCCGCCAGCATGACGTCCTGACGGATACCCAGATCTGCCGCACTATCAGGCACAAAGCGCAGGCCGCTTTCGAACAGGCGCAGGCGCGTCTGCTGGCGGTTCTGGTTATACACCACCGCGGACAGCAGGCCGGTCCACAGCGACAGACGCATCGCCGACATTTCGACCGAAATCGGGCTCGGCAGGATCAGCGCTTCTTCATTCGGGTGCAGCAGCGCCTGCACTTTCGGATCGACGAAGCTGTAGGTGATCGCTTCCTGATAACCGTGATCGACCAGCATGGTCTTCACGCGCTTGAGCGTCAGATCGGCTTCGCGATGCTGGGTCATCACCAAATCGGCGCGCACCGGCACATCCGGAATGTTGTCGTAGCCGTAAACGCGCGCCACTTCTTCCACCAGATCCTCTTCGATCTCCATATCGAAACGCCAGCTCGGCGCGACCGCTTGCCAGCTGTCGCCCTGTTCGGTCACCTGGCAACCCAGGCGGCGCAGAATGTCGCTGACCTGCTCGCTCGGCACCACGTGGCCGATCAGGCGATCCAGCTTCTCGCGGCGCAGCGTGATGGTGGCACGCTTCGGCAGTTCATTCTCGTGAGTCACGTCGATAATCGGGCCTGCCTGGCCGCCGCAAATGTCGAGCAGCAGGCGCGTGGCGCGCTCCATGGCTTTGTACTGCAGCGCCGGATCGACGCCGCGCTCATAGCGGTGAGAAGCATCGGTGTGCAGGCCGTGACGCCGCGCGCGGCCGGTGATCGACAGCGGGCTGAAGAAAGCGCACTCCAGCAGCACGTCCTGGGTTTCGCCGTTGACGCCGGAATGCTCGCCGCCGAAGATGCCGCCCATCGCCAATGCTTTTTGATGATCGGCGATCACTAAGGTGTCGGCGTTCAGTTTGGCTTCGTTGCCGTCCAGCAGCGTCAAGGTTTCCCCTTCTTCCGCCATGCGCACCACGATGCCGCCGTCGATGCGGCTCAGATCGAAAGCGTGCATCGGCTGGCCAAGTTCCAACAGCACATAGTTGGTGACGTCGACGACGGCATCGATAGAACGGATACCGCAACGACGCAGTTTTTCACGCATCCACAGCGGGCTTGGCGCCTTGACGTCGATGCCTTTCACCACGCGGCCCAGATAACGCGGGCACGCCTGCGGCGCGTCAACACGGATCGGCAGCGTGGCGTCAATCGTCGCGGGCACCGGGCTCATGTCCGGTTCGGTCAGCGCAACCTGGTTCAGTACGCCCACGTCACGCGCGACGCCGATGATGCCCAGGCAGTCGGCGCGGTTCGGGGTGACGCTGATCTCGATGGTGTTGTCGTTCAGTTTCAGATAGTCACGGATGTCGGTGCCGATCGGCGCATCCAGCGGCAGTTCGATAATGCCGTCATGATCGTCGGAAATGCCCAGTTCGGAGAACGAACACAGCATGCCTTCCGAAGGTTCGCCGCGCAGTTTGGCGGCCTTGATTTTGAAATCGCCCGGCAGCACAGCGCCCACGGTGGCGACCGCCACTTTCAGGCCGGTGCGGCAGTTCGGCGCGCCGCAGACGATGTCGAGCAAGCGATCGCCGCCCACGTTAACTTTAGTGACGCGCAGTTTATCGGCGTTCGGGTGCTGACCGCACTCGACAACCTCACCCACCACGACGCCGTTAAACGCGCCGGCAACCGGATCCACGCCGTCCACTTCCAAACCGGCCATGGTGATTTGATCGGATAATGCTTCGCTGCTGATGGCCGGGTTTACCCACTCGCGCAACCAGAGTTCACTGAATTTCATGTGATATTCCCGCCTTACTTAAACTGTTTGAGGAAACGCAGATCGTTTTCGAAGAATGCGCGCAGGTCGGTGACGCCGTAACGCAGCATCGTCAGGCGCTCCATGCCCATACCGAAGGCGAAGCCGGAGTAAACTTCCGGATCGATGCCCACGTTGCGCAGCACGTTCGGATGCACCATGCCGCAGCCCAGCACTTCCAGCCATTTACCGTTTTTACCCATCACGTCCACTTCGGCGGACGGCTCGGTGAACGGGAAGTAGGACGGACGGAAACGAACCTGCAGGTCTTCTTCAAAGAAGTTATTCAGGAAATCGTGCAGCGTGCCCTTCAGGTTGGTGAAGCTGATGTCTTTATCGACGATCAGCCCTTCCATCTGGTGGAACATCGGGGTGTGAGTCTGATCGTAGTCGTTACGATAAACGCGGCCCGGCGCAATGATGCGGATCGGTGGCTGCTGGTTCTTCATGGTGCGGATCTGCACGCCGGAGGTCTGAGTGCGCAGCAGGCGCGTAGCGTCGAACCAGAAAGTATCGTGGTCGGCGCGCGCCGGGTGATGCCCTGGAATGTTCAGCGCGTCGAAGTTATGGTAATCGTCTTCAATCTCCGGGCCGGTAGCGACGGAGAAGCCCAGCTCGCCGAAGAAGGTTTCGATGCGGTCGATGGTGCGGGTCACCGGGTGCAGGCCGCCGTTTTCCATGCGACGGCCCGGCAGGGAGACGTCGATGGTTTCAGCCGCCAAGCGCGCGTTCAGCGCGGCGCTTTCCAGCGCGTTCTTGCGCGCGTTCAGGGCGTCTTGCACCTCTTGCTTGGCCTGGTTGATCACCGCGCCGGCCGCCGGACGGTCTTCCGCCGGTACGTCGCGCAGAGACTGCATCTGCAAGGTGAAATGACCTTTCTTGCCAAAATATTCGACGCGCACCAAATCTAACGCGGCAACATCCTGGGCATCTTCTACGGCTGCCTTGGCATTGGCAACCAGCTCTGCGAGATGTGGCATTGCTTTCCTCTTCCTCTGGCCGGGATGGCCCTAAGTAATTGTTATCTATTATTCGAACACGCCTTTGAGCAATCTTCAAAGACTTTTCAATGCGTTGCTGGCCAGGCGGCTCGCCTGCGCGGCGCAGGGCCGGCTGAGTACCCGCCGTTCTCACCGCAACGCTTTGCAAGGCGGGACGATGGCCAAAAACAAAAAAGCCTCCACGAGGGAGGCTTAGGCGCTACTTTTCGTTTCTTTTCTTACGCGCAAAGCCTCCTGAAGTCAGGCGCTAAAGTAAAAAAAGAAACGAAAAATAGCTGCGTGCATGATTGCGGTACCTTGTCGATGATTGTCCACCAGTGATATAGCGGCGGGCAATGAAAGTCAATATTTGTCGCTGAAAACAAAGATTAAAAGAGGGAGCAAGCTCCCTCTTCTACTGACTTACGCCAGAGCTGCTTTCGCTTTCTCAACCAGTGCGCCGAAGGCCACTTTGTCGAAGACTGCGATGTCAGCCAGGATCTTACGGTCAATTTCGATCGAGGCTTTTTTCAGGCCGTTGATGAACTTGCTGTAAGACAGACCGTTCTGACGAGCAGCTGCGTTGATACGTGCAATCCACAGCTGACGGAACTGACGCTTACGTTGACGACGGTCACGGTAAGCATACTGACCTGCTTTGATTACTGCCTGGAAGGCAACACGATATACGCGCGAACGGGCACCGTAGTAACCTTTCGCCTGCTTCATGATTTTCTTGTGACGTGCGCGTGCAATTACACCACGTTTTACGCGAGCCATATGCTCTCTCCTAAAGTCTTATTCTAAATTCAAAAAAAATGGCTTATGCGTACGGCAGGCACGCGGTAACCAGGACCAGATCGTTTTTAGACACCATGCCTTTCGGACGCAGGTGACGTTTACGCTTGGTTGCTTTTTTGGTCAGAATATGACGCAGGTTGGCATGTTTACGCTTAAAACCACCGCTGCCGGTTTTTTTGAAGCGCTTGGCTGCACCACGTACAGTTTTAATCTTTGGCATTTTAATTAAATCCACTTCGCATTGTTAAACAACGAATCAGTTGGGCGAATAAAACCCACACAGCGCAAGCGCCGCGCGGGTTCCATTACTTGTAAGCCTTACTGTTTCTTCTTAGGAGCGAGCACCATAATCATCTGGCGGCCTTCGATCTTCGTAGGGAAGGACTCGACCACTGCCAGATCCATATCTTCACACAGGTCTTTACGGACGCGGTTAAGCACTTCCATGCCGATCTGCTGGTGCGCCATCTCACGCCCGCGGAAACGCAGGGTGATTTTGGCTTTATCGCCATCTTCCAGAAAGCGAATCAGGTTGCGTAGTTTGACCTGATAGTCGCCATCATCGGTGCCAGGACGGAATTTGATTTCCTTAACCTGGATAACTTTTTGCTTCTTCTTCTGTTCTTTCGTCGACTTGCTCTTCTCGTAGAGGAATTTGCCGTAATCCATGATTCGGCAAACTGGCGGTTCGGCATTTGGGCTGATTTCTACTAAATCAACGCCCGCTTCCTCAGCTTTTTCAAGAGCTTCATTCAGACTGACAATACCAATCTGCTCGCCATCGACGCCGGTTAGGCGAACTTCTTGCGCGCGAATTTCTCTGTTAATGCGATTAGGACGCGCCGGTTGAACTCGTTTTCCGCCTTTAATACTTTATTCCTCCAGTTGATGAAGACTACGGCTGCGAATCTCTTTCAGCAGCTTGTCTACGACTTCGTTTACGTCCAGGCTTCCCAAGTCTTTGCCACGGCGGGTACGAACGGCAACTTTGCCTGCTTCGACCTCTTTGTCACCGCACACCAACATGTAAGGGACTCGACGTAAAGTATGTTCGCGAATTTTAAAGCCAATCTTCTCATTTCTCAAGTCCGCTTTCACGCGAATACCTGCATCCTGCAGTTTTTTGGTCAATTGCTGGACGTAATCAGACTGGCTGTCGGTGATATTCATCACCACCACCTGCACCGGAGCGATCCAGGTCGGGTAGAACCCGGCATATTCTTCGGTAAGGATACCGATGAAGCGTTCCATGGAGCCCAAAATGGCGCGGTGAATCATTACCGGCACGACGCGATCGTTGTTTTCACCAACGTACGATGCGCCCAAACGGCCCGGCAAGAAGAAATCGAGCTGCACGGTACCACATTGCCATGCGCGATCCAAACAATCATGCAGGGTAAATTCAATTTTCGGTCCGTAGAAGGCGCCCTCGCCCGGCTGGTACTCGAACGGAATGCCGTTCTCGGTCAGCGCGGCGGCCAGGTCTTCTTCCGCACGGGTCCACATGTCGTCGGTACCGATGCGTTTTTCCGGGCGCGTGGACAGCTTGACGGCAATCTTGTCGAAGCCGAAAGTGCCGTACACGTCATAGACCATGCGAATGCATTCGTTCACTTCGGCGCGCACCTGCTCTTCGGTACAGAAGATGTGGGCGTCATCCTGCGTGAAGCCGCGCACGCGCATCAGGCCGTGCAGGGAACCCGAAGGCTCGTTGCGATGGCAGCTGCCGAATTCGCCCATGCGCAGCGGCAAATCGCGGTACGACTTCAGGCCCTGGTTGAAGATCTGCACGTGACCCGGGCAGTTCATCGGCTTGATGCAGTATTCGCGGTTTTCCGACGCGGTGGTGAACATGGCGTCTTTGTAGTTTTCCCAGTGGCCGGTTTTTTCCCACAGCACGCGGTCCATCATGAACGGACCTTTCACTTCCTGGTACTGATATTCTTTGAGCTTCATGCGCACGAAGGCTTCCAGCTCGCGGAAGATAGTCCAACCGTCGTTGTGCCAGAACACCATGCCCGGCGCTTCTTCCTGCATATGATACAGGTCGAGCTGTTTGCCGATCTTGCGGTGATCGCGCTTGGCCGCTTCTTCCAGGCGTTGCAGGTAGGCGTTCAGCTGCTTCTTGTCTGCCCAGGCGGTACCGTAGATACGCTGCAGCATTTTGTTTTTGCTGTCGCCGCGCCAGTAAGCGCCGGAGGTTTTCTGCAGTTTGAAATGGTGGCAGAAACGCATGTTCGGCACGTGCGGACCGCGGCACATGTCGACGTATTCTTCGTGGTGATACAGGCCCGGACGATCGTCATGGCTGATGTTCTCATCCAGGATCGCCACTTTATAGATTTCGCCGCGCTCAGCGAAGGTGTCGCGGGCTTCTTGCCAGCTGACCTTCTTCTTGATGACGTCGTAATCCTTATCGGCCAACTCGTGCATCCGCTTTTCCAGCAGATCCAGGTCTTCCTGCGTCAGGGTGCGGTCGATATCCACGTCATAATAGAAACCGTTGTCGATCACCGGACCGATCGCCATTTTGGTATCCGGCCACAGCTGCTTGATCGCATGACCCAGCAGGTGCGCGCAGGAGTGGCGCATGATTTCCAGACCGTCTTCGTCTTTGATGGTGATGATGGCCAGCTGCGCATCTGATTCGATCAGATCGCCGGCGTCGACCAGCTCGCCGTTGACACGGCCGGCGATACAGGCTTTCGCCAGGCCAGGGCCGATATCGCGCGCGACATCCATCGGGGAAACGGGGTGGTCGAAATGACGCTGACTTCCGTCAGGAAGGGTAATAACAGGCATTAATAATTCCTTATCTACAGTGGTGACCCACACGACAGATCACATGCAGTACGAAAATTGGATTTTGGGTTTGGTCAGCCAGGTTTCAGATCTCGCCCACAATTGCCAGATTGAAACCTCACTGGGTATACAGAATGGAACGCATACCTTCTCAGCCGCATTCGGCTAAGCGAATAGTATCACTAAAATTGTTCCGGATAAATAAAGCGCCGCCGCCCTCACACTTTCGCTCTATCCGGCGCAAACACGCCTTTCAGGTAGCTAAGGGTGGCCAGCAGGCACAGGCCGTAGCCCAGCAGTTCGCATCCCTCTTCCACCATGTTTTTCACCACCCGGTTGTAACCGTCCAGCATCAGCGTTTGCCACAGCGCGCTCATGCCGAATAGGCGTGAAAACACCAGAATGCACAGCAGGCCGGCGCACATCATGCCGTAGCCGGGGTGCGACACGATATAGACCAGGCCGCGCGCCGTAGCCGCAATATGCCTTGCGGCATGCCACAGACAGGCCAAGGCGACCGCCAGCGCGAACCACACCCAGGCGCCGTGCCACAACGCATCGAAAGCGAAGTCCATCTCGCGGATCAGCATGCAGAGAAAGAAGCCGCCAACCAGCAGCCAGGCGGAACGACGCTCGGCCTGTCGCCGAGCCGCGGCGAAGAAACCGCCGGAGATGGCGAGCAGCAACAGCTCCTGCGCCGCTTCGGTCAACGAGGTTTCATGCACGAAGTTATGCAGCCAGTGCACATCGATAAACACCAGGCCGACCAATGCCGCCATGAAGGCGGCGGAAAGCGCGAATGCGCCGATTTTCCCCAGTAAAATATGCAGTTCTTGTTTCATAATCACACTCATTATTATTTACAGCGCCTCTATGGTATCCACCTGTTCTCAGGGATCGTGGCAATTGATGCCTAATGCCCTGCGCCGCGCGAAAGGTGGTCGTTAATTACGCCGAAACAATAAAAAACCCCGGCACCTGGGCCGGGGTAAGGCCAGTCTTTCCTGGCAGTCACTTCATCGTCGTCAGTATTCCAGGCTCTCATCCCTATATCATCGAGACGCGCAAAGGAGCCTGAAGATTACGCCTTCGCAGGTGATACCGCGATACGGTGGACATTGGTGTTAACGCCCCACAAGCCGGCCAACGCACTGACCACTGCGCCAATCAACAGCGCAAAGAACGACCACAATGCGGCCCGCGACAATTCGTCCGCAGCAGCGGCAGCCTGTTCGCGCGCCTTCTGTTTCAGCTCCACATACTCCTGTTTTGCCTGATTGATTTTTGCTTCGGCGTCATCCAAACGCTGATTAACCAGCTGCGCAGTTTTATTTTTGGCTTCGACCAAATTCTTCACCGTCTGGTCCACTTCCTGCGGCGTCATATCGGTATTTTCCGCCAAGGCCTTTTTCAGGGCGTCTTGATCCACATCTTGCGAGATGGCCTCACCCTGTTTTTTAAGCTTGGCGACCAGTTGATTAATAATGTCGTCGCTATTGTCAGGCTGAAGTGCCAGAGCTTTTACTGCGTCCGCCAAATCAGTTTTGGCCGCATTCAACTGCTGTTGCATGAATTCAGGCTGCAATGACGGGATACCGCTTTTTTTAAGCGCCGTAACCACATCGCCTTGCAGCTGTTCAGGTTCCAAGGTTGTGTCAATGCCCAACTTGTCAAACACTTTACCGCCGGCGTCCGCCAATCCGGATGCCCCTTTGCCAATTGCTGAACCGGCGCCGGAGAGCAAGCTGCCGGAGGTCGAAGCGATAGCGCCCAGCGCATTGCCGGTCGCCTTCACGGCAGACCCGACCAGCATCCCACCCAGCACCGCCGCCACAATCAGTGAGGTCGCCCATACCAGGAAGCCATGAATAAGTCCGTCATTAGCAGCCAAACGCCCGGCAATAAAAGCGCCGGCGGCCAAACTAATAATGATTGAAACAGCGGACCAAATCACTACGGTGGTACCGGCGCCGTTTATCGGATCGTCTGATGTCGGATCCACGATGGAGAATCCAAGACTGGTGCCTAACGTCGACAGCAACAGTGAAACAGCCAATACGGTGATCACGCCGCCGATGACGCTGCCCCAGGAGATTTTTTTCGCTGCTACCCATTCTTTTGCCACTTCCATAGTAAAACTCCTTTTAAGTTTTCGATTATAAAGAAATGCCAGAAAGCCTTACCATTATAGACTCGCTTCATCAATCAGGCGGTTAAAGGGTGAAAAAAGTTAAAAATAATTAATGATAATGACTTCAGAAGTGCGTTTACTTTCAGCGGCGCTACGCTGACAGACCGCCTTAGCGTCACTATTCTTACGCTATCCACCAATGAACAAGGTCTTAGCGCACAACATGAACCGGTTACTCGCAGCCCTCATCGTGGCGTGCGCGGCATTGGCGACGTTATATGGGCTGGTGCATTTTGGCGCGCGTTCGGTGCCGCGCGCGATTGCGGTCAACGAGGCGCCGCTGGGGTGTGAGGATGAACCTGAGCTCGCCGGCGAGTGCGGCGATGACGATGAGGCTCCCGCCGACGAATTTCGCCGGCCGGCGACGCTGAACGCCCGGGCCGACGGTTAATTAACGTTACGAGCTATCCCCATTGCCGCCAGGCGTACGGCAGGCTAGGCTGTTCAGCTCATGGGCCGCCGTTTGGCGGCTTGAACGTTGCACAGGGAGTCTATTTTATGACGGGTATTTTGCAGTTATTCCAGGCCATCGGACTGGGTTTGGTGCTGCTGTTGCCGCTGGCCAACCCGCTGACCACGGTGGCGTTGCTGCTCGGGTTGTCCGGCAATATGACGCGCGAAGAGCGTAATCAGCAGTCGCTGATGGCCTCGGTTTATGTGTTCTGCATCATGACGGTGGCGTTTTATGCCGGGCAGGTGGTGATGAACACCTTCGGCATTTCGATCCCCGGCCTGCGCATCGCCGGCGGCCTGATCGTCGCCTTCATCGGTTTTCGCATGCTGTTCCCGCAGCAGAGCCCCGAAGACGCGCCGGAGGTGGAGAGCAAGTCGCACGAGCTGCGCCACAAGACGTCGGCCAACATCGCCTTCGTGCCGCTGGCCATGCCGAGCACCGCCGGGCCGGGCACCATCGCGATGATCATCAGCTCGGCGTCGAGCGTCAAAGCGAACTCGCTGGGTTTTGAACCCTGGGTGTTGGCCGTGGCGCCGGTCGCCATCTTCCTGACGGTCGCGGTGATCCTGTGGGCCTGCCTGCTCAGTTCCGGCGCCATCATGCGGTTGGTCGGGAAAAGCGGCATCGAGGCGATCTCGCGCCTGATGGGGTTCCTGCTGGTGTGCATGGGCGTTCAGTTCATCATCAACGGCGTGCTGGAGATCATCTCCACCTATACACCGGCCGCCGCCTGACCATGAAAAACGGGCGCGACACCGCGCCCGTTGCCGTTATTTCCCCGCCGGCGCCTGCGCGCCCAAAATGCCCTTGCCTTCCGGCACTTCGGTAAAGCGACTGAGGATCTCGCTGTAGGTCTTGGCCGGATCCAAATCCGGGAACTGCGCCGGATAGATAAATTTCGCCAGATACTCCAGCCCGACGATGTTGTACGGGTGGTTGTAGAAGTTATGGTAGATGCCGTAGAACCGCCCTTCCTTCACCGCCGACACCTGCGAGAACCCCGGGCGCTGCTTCATGCGGTTGAAGGCCTCATCCACCTGCTGCTGCGTCACGCCATAGCCGAACGGCACCGCGGCGTTGGTCTTGCTGGCCCACTGCGAGCCGGAAACGATGTAGGCATCCGGTTTCATGCTGATCACTTTTTCCAGCGCCACGTCGCCGGTCGCGCCCGGCAGCAGCGCAGAACCGATGTTGCGCGCGCCGACCGCTTCGACCAACGCGCCCCAGCCGACGTGCGCATGGGTGAAGCAGCAGGATTCCAGGCCATTCAGACCGGCCTTGGCTTCGAAGAACACCAACGGTTTGGGTGCCACCGCCTGCGTTTTGGCCAGAATGGCCTGATAATGCTGCTGATAATAATCGGTATATTGCTTGGCTTCGCTTTCACGGTTGAGGGTTTCCCCCAACAGCGTCACGCTTTTCGGCGTGTTTTCCACCGGCTTGAGCATGGTATCGATAAACAACACCGGCACGTTCAGCGCCTTCAGCTTATCCAGCACGCCGGTTTGGCTCAGCGAAGGCTTGGAACGCAACTGGGCGATCATCAGATCGGGCCGCTTGGCGATCACGCTCTCCAGATTCACTTCGCCTTTATCGCTGAATCCCATGTCGATGATGTTTTTCGCCGCCGGCCATTTGCTCTGCAAGATTTCCCAGGTCGCCGCGTCGCTTTTCTTCAGCAGGTTATTCCAGGCCACCAGCCGGCCGAACGGGTTGGCGCGATCGAGCAGCGCCAGCGTAAGAATGTCGCGCCCGTCCTGCACCACGATGCGTTTCGGCTCCTGCTGGAGGGTGACCGTCTGGCCGGAGGTGTCGGTCAGGGTCAACGGATAGGTAGTAGCCATCGCCGGAGAGGCGAGTAAGGCGGCGCAAACCAGCGCCGGCAAAGTGATTCGACGGTGCACGAAAGACTCCTTAGTCATGAATACATTCAGGAAATACTAATGAGAATGGCTTGCATTATCAAAGATAACGCCCGGCATGCCGGCGATTAATTGCAAAGGGATGTGTAAAGGAAGGATAAGAGGCGCGCCGGAGGCGGCGCGCCCAGGGGATCATATCAGGCCGTAGATCAGCGCCGAGAGCGCGATCAGCCCCATCACCAGCACGAAGACGTTGCTCGCCGCGCGATATTGGCGCATGGCCGGCACCGCACGCACGGCGTACATCGGCAAGATGAACAGGATCGCCGCAATCAGCGGGCCGCTGATGGTTTCGATGATATGCAGCGCGCTGGGGTTCCACACCGTCGCCGCCCAGGTGAGCAGGAACAGCGACACCGCCGAGATGCGGTGCGTCATGCGCGAGCTGAGCGGCTTGCCGACCGCGCGCGTGACGCCGTCGATCAGGCTGGTCGCCCCTTCCGTCACCCCCAGCGAGGTGCCGAGATAGGATTTGGCCATCGCCAGCATCGCCATCACCGGGCCAAGGTAGGCGATCAGCGGGTTGGAGAACTTGTTGGCCAGCGTGGTCAGCACCGTGATGTTCTGCTCTTTCGCCTGCAGCATGTCTTCATGAGACAGGCTCAGCACGCAGCTGAACACGAAGAACAGCACGGTAACGCAGATCAGCACATAGCTGTAGCGCATGATGCGCGCGCAGCGGCGTTCCGCCTTGTCGCCGTACAGGCTCTTCTGGGTCGAGGCGAAGGAAGAGATGATCGGCGCATGGCTGAAGGAAAACACCATCACCGGCACAGCCAGCCACAGAGAATGCCACAATCCCGGCGTGTCGAAGCGGGTGGCGGCCAGGCCATGCACGAAGTTGGCGGTATTCCAGCTCGGCATCAGATAGAGCGAAATGCCCATCAGGAACACCAGCAGTGGGAACACCAGCATGCCCATCGCCGCCACGATGCTGTCTTTGCCGCGCAGCAGCACCAGATTGAGCACCACCACCACCGCCAGGCTCAGCCAGAGGCGCGGCAGCGGCGCCACGTGAAACTGATGGATCAGGAAGCTGTCCAGCGCATTGGTGATCGAAATGCTGTACACCAGCACGATCGGGAAGAACGCCATCAGATACAGCACCATGATGATTTTGCCGGCCAGCACGCCGAAGTGTTCCACCACCACATCGTGAATGTTGCCGTCGCGGCTGGAGCCGGAAAGCACGAAACGGCTGAGCGCGCGGTGCGGCAAATAGGTCAGCGGGAAAGCGAACAGCGCCATCAACAGCAGCACCAGCGGGCCGTTCAGGCCGGCGTTGATCGGCAAGAACAACGTACCTGCGCCCACCGCAGTCGCATAGAGACCGAACATCCAGACGGTGTCGGTTTTGTTCCATTTGGCAGTCTGAGCGGCCGTCAGCGTGCCTGAATCGGGAGAAATCGTACTCATGAGACAGTCTACCTTAATCTGCGGCGACAACGATTGCGCCTAACGGGATATCCTTCTCCGCGAGTTTTTTAATAATAATCAGTGAATTAAAGCGATATTTCATACTTACGCCTGATGAAAGGACGGCAAAGGATAATGAAAAATCCGCTGCGGGTCTATGTTTTATCGGCTGAACGGACGATTTGCGAACACAATCTGCTGAAAAAGCAGGCGGCAGCAGAAAAACTAAGGGCCCCTTGCGGAGCCCTTAAACGGTTTACTTCTTCGCGTCCGGATGGTCCGGCACCTCGGCGCTGCCCATCTCCTTCTCATCGCGGATCATCGAGCGGTCTTTACGCACGTCGGCCACGTCGGAGGCGCTCACCGGTTTGGCGCTGTTGCCCCAGCTGGAGCGGATGAAGTTCACCACGTCCGCCACCTGCTGATCGTTCAAACGCCAGCCAAACGGCGGCATGGTGATGTTGGACACCGCGCCCTGCACCGCCGGCGTGGTGTTGCCGGTCAGCACGATATGGATCAGCGAGGTCGCGTCCTCGGTCTGCACCACCGGATTGCCCTTCAGCGACGGGAAGGCGCGCTTGTAGCCCACGCCGTCGGTGCGGTGGCAGGCCGCGCAGTTATCGACATACAGGGCCGCACCGGGCTTGCTGTCATTCCCGCGCCACAGATCCTTGGCCACGCTGTCTTCGACCGGCGCCGCCTGCTGCTTGCCGTCTTTCGGCGGCAGCGATTTCAGGTAGCGCGCAATGGCGGTCAGATCGTCGTCGCTCAGGTATTGCAGGCTGTGCTCCACGACGTCGCTCATGCCGCCGAACACGATGGCTTTGTCGTTACGGCCGGTTTTCAGGAACTCGGTCAGCTCGGCTTCGCTCCAGCTGCCCAGGCCGTCCTTGCGGTCGCCGCGCAGGCTGGAAGCCACCCACCCGTCGATCGGCGCGTTGCTCCCGGACAGGTAGTCGTCGCTTTCGCTGTTGCTCAACGCTTTCTCCTGCATGGTGATGCTGCGCGGGGTATGGCAGGCGCCGCAGTGGCCCAGGCCTTCCACCAGGTAGCGACCGCGCTCAATCACCGGATCGGCCTTGGCGTCGGCGACAAAATCCGCCGGCGACGGCGCAAACATGCCGCGCCAGATGCTCAGCGGCCAGCGCATCGACAGCGGCCACGGGATGTCGGAGTCCTTGTTGGCCTGCTCCACCGGCTGCACGCCGTGCATGAAATAGGCATACATGGCGCGCATGTCGTCCTCTTTCACCAGCGCGAACGACGGGTACGGCATCGCCGGGTATAGGGTGCTGCCGTTTTTGGCTACGCCCTTACGCACCGCGTTGTCGAAATCCTCGAAGCTGTAATCGCCGATGCCGGTTTTCTTGTCCGGCGTAATGTTGGTCGAGTAGATGGTGCCGATCGGCGTCTCCATCGCCAGGCCGCCGGCGAAGGTCTTGCCGTTCTTGCCATCGGTATGGCAGGCCACGCAGTCACCGGCGCGCGCCAGGTACTCGCCGCGCTTGATCAGCTCGCTGCTGACGGTAGCGTCCTGCGCCCAAACGGAGAAACTCACTGCACTGAGAACCAGTGCTGGTACAAATGCTTTCATCGTTCGCCGTCCTTATGCCTGCACCAATGGGCCTGGGTTTTTCAGATACTGCTCGCGAATGGCGCGGGCAGACCAATAAGCCAGCGCCGCCACGGTGCCGGTCGGGTTATAGCCCAACCCTTGCGGGAAGGCCGATGCGCCGATCGAGAACACGTTGTGCACATCCCAGCTCTGCAGATAGCGGTTGACCGCGCTGGTCTTCGGATCTTCCCCCATCACCGCACCGCCGTTCATGTGGGTGGTCTGGTAGCTGGTGGTATCGAAGTGGCTGTTGGCGTTTTTCGGGCTGCCGGCGATCAGTTTCGGGTTCATCGCTTTGGCGATCGGCGCCATCTTGTCGTACATGAACTGCGCCATCTTGATGTCGTTTTCCTGCCAGTCGAACGTCATGCGCAGCAGCGGCTGGCCGAACACGTTCTTGTAGTTGGGATCGAGATCCAGATAGTTGTTGCGGTACGACTGGTGCGCGCCGTGGGCGTCCATCGAGACGTGGTGGGTGTAGGCATCCGCTACCGCCGCTTTCCACTTGCTGCCCCAGGCCGGGGTGCCCGGTGGGGTTGGCAGGCCGGAGATCGGCTTGGTGCCCGCCTGGTTGACCCAGAACGGCGAACCGCCGACAAAGCCTTCTTTGGCGTGATCGAAGTTGTCGGCGTTGAAGTCATCCACGCCCACGCCGTTGCCGCCGGCGCCGATGAACGGGTTGGTGAAGACGTCTTTATCAAAGAACGCCTTGATGGTGGTCATGTTCTGGTAGGCGAAGTTGCGCCCGACCACGCCTTCGCCGGTCACCGGATCGTAAGGCTTGCCGATGCCGGACAGCAGCATCAGGTGCACGTTGTGGAACTGGAACGCGCCCAGGATCACCAGGTCGGCCGGCTGTTCAATCTCACGGCCCTGCGCATCGACGTAGTTCACGCCGGTGGCGCGGGACTTGTCATCGGTCAGGTTAACCTTCAGCACGTTGGCGTTGGTGCGCAGCTCGAAGCGTTTCTCCATGCGCAGCGCCGGCAAGATGTTGACGTTCGGCGAGGCTTTGGAATACATGTAGCAGGCGTAGCCGCTGCAGAAACCGCAGAAGTTGCACGGACCCATCTGCGCGCCGTACGGGTTGGTGTAAGAGTCCGAGGTGTTGGCGGACGGCAGGTTGTAAGGGTGGTAACCCACCTCCAGCGCCGCTTTCTCGAACAACTGGGCGGAGTAGGTGTTTTTCTGCGCCGGCAGCGGGAAGTCGTCGGAGCGATCCGGCGCAAAGCGGTTGCCGCCCTTCTGCGCCACTTTCTGCCCTTTGATGGTCCAGGCGGTGCCGGAGGTGCCGAACACTTTCTCCGCTTTGTCGAAGAACGGTTCCAGCTCGTCGTAGGTCACGCCGAAGTCCTGGATGGTCATGTCCTTCGGAATGAAGTTTTTGCCGTAGCGCTCTTCATAATGGCTGCGCATGCGCAGTTCGATCGGATCGACGCGGAAATGCACGCCTGACCAGTGCAGACCGGCGCCGCCGACGCCGGTGCCCGGCAGGAACGCCGCCAGCTGGCGGTAAGGCACCGCGGTCTGGCTGCTGTTGTGGCGAATGGTGACGGTGCTTTTCGACAGATCCTGGAACAGCTTGCGTCGAATGTTATAGGTCAGCTCGTCGATCACCTGCGGATAAGAACCGTCCGGGTAGGTGTCGCGCATCGGGCCGCGCTCCAGCGCCACCACGTTGAGGCCGGCCTCGGTCAGCTCTTTGGCCATGATCGCGCCCACCCAGCCGAAGCCGACGATCACCGCGTCTACTTTTTTCATTACCGTTGCCATGGTTAGCCCCTCTCCCCACGAATCGAGACCGGCGGGAAGGGATAACGCTCCCCTCGCTCAACCCAGTCCATAAAATCGGCGCGCGCGCCCGGAAAATTAATCAGCTTCCAGCCAACCATGTCTTTGTTGCCGCCATGGATCGGATCGCTGAAGAAACCTTCACGGGTGTTTTGCAGCAGATAGGAGAAGAACAGTTTCGACGGCAGTTGCTGGAACTCCGCCTCGCCGGACTCGAACTTTTGCAGCAGGGCGTCTTGCTGCGCGCCATCCAGTTCGGCGAAAGGCTTGCCGGCGGTTTTCTTGCTGTAGGCGTCGGCGTCATGGATGCCGAGGTTGTAGATTTGCTTGGGCACCAGCGGCAGCTGGTAGCCCATCTCCTTCGGCACATCGGGGTTGAACGGCCCCTGCATGTACCAGATGGAACCGGTGGCGTACGGCGTGTTCATCTGGCGATCGATAAACTCCGGCACGCCGGCTTCCAGCGCGCCAGGGCCGCGCTCGTCGGCCGGGATCAGGCGCGCGACGGCGGCCTTGATGAAGGCCCACTCTTCCGGGGTGAAAAAGGTCGGTTGGTAATCGTTCTGCGTTGAAGTGTTCGAGGCAGCGACCGCTGGTGCCGGGGCCGTCAGCGCGCCAACGCCGCTGCCACCAATTACCGCCGCAGGAATTAAGGTCATCGATTTCAACAAGAAATCGCGCCGCGAATTGTTGGTTTTATGATTCGACATGTCACATTCCATCCAAAGATAGTCACAACTATTTAACCGCAACCTTGCGATCGATACGGGTTTTTAAAATAATTTGTTACTTATTTGTCTATTTATTGAAGGTCAGAATGCGAGCAAAAGCAAAAATGTTACCGGTAACTTATTGAATGAACGTAAAGATTTATCTGCTAACGTAAATTTAACTTTTTGTGCGGTTTTTCTGATAAGCGATGAGGAAATAACGAAAAATGAGAGGCGGGTCGCGCTAAAAACTGACGCCGAAAACAAAATCGGCCGCGTTCGGCGGCCGATTCAAAGGATGGGATTACTGCGACATCGCCTGATAAGCGGTGGTCACTTTCCATAAATAGCGCGGCGCCTGCGGTGCCGGGTGCTTTTTCTGGATGTGCTGATAAAACTCATCCGGACTCATCTGATTGATGCGATTAACCGCCACGCGCTTGTCCGAGGAGAAAGTGCGCAACATGGCGCCCGCCCCGTTCACATACGAAACGATGGTGGCGTAACGCAAAGTCTGTGGGTTGTTGATCCCGGCTAGCTGCTGGCTTTGAAGAATATTGATATAGGCCGTTCCCAGATCAATATTGACCGCCGGATCCTTCAGCTCACGCGAGCTGGGTTGCCCGCTTCGTCCTTTCATGCGATAGGCGTCGCGGCCGGCGGTAGAAGCCTTCAGCTGCATCAATCCCACTGCGTTCGAGGTGCTGACCACGTTCGGGTTAAACCCGGACTCCACCTGAATAATCGCTTTAATCAGCGTTTCGTCGACGCCGTAGTTGCTGGCGGCCTGACGAATGTAATCGTTATAAGCAACCGGGGTGCCTGTGCGGTTTACCGGTGCCTGCGGAGGGGGTTTTAACCAACCGCCGCGCGTTGTGCCACTGCCTGAAATATTGCTCGCCGTTTGCGGGTCTTTGGCGCACCCCGACAAAAGCAAAATTGCCGTAAGGCAACCTATTTTTGTTTTCACAGAATCCCTCACTCCTTTCAATGAGTTGCGTAGCATATACAACTTGTAAGGACACCTGCAGTAATTTTTTGGACTAATCTCAAGCTATCCATATACCAAGAGGTGATTTATGAGTCAATCTGCAACAAGCTGCTTTGTGGTGACTTTTCGCTATCAGGAAGCGGGACTGACCGACCTGGCCAAGCTGACCGGGCAATTGACCCGTGAAGGTTTTGTCACGTCGGTGACAGACGAAAATGGCGTTCATCATGAACTCGGCAGCAACAGTTTTGCGTTCATAACCGTTCTGGATCAAGAGGATGTGCAGCGACTGGCGCAGGGGTTCGGGCAGTTGGCGTTGGGAAAACAGCCGGAGGTGGCGATCTGCACCTGTAAGGACTACCTTCAGCGGTTACATACTGATACATAAAATGCTATAACTCCCCGGACGGTATTATTTTTCAGTTGGAGAAATAGCCCCGCCGGCGGTGGGCAAGTGACGCTTGACTTCGCTTCAATTGATATTGATAATCATTTTCATTTGAACCAGGAGACGTCATCATGCCATTGATAACTTGCGCTTTTCGTCGTAGTCGCCCTCCCCGCGCTGCCGCACTGTTACGCCCCTTCACGCTCGCCTGTTTGCTGCTCGGCGCCGCTCTGGTCAGCCAACCCGCGCTGGCGGAAAAAAAGCTGCGCGTGGTGACCACTTTCACCATCATTCAGGATATCGCCCAGAACGTGGCGGGTGACGCCGCCGTCGTGGAATCCATCACCAAACCGGGCGCCGAGATCCACGATTACCAACCCACCCCGCGCGATATCGTCAAAGCGCAGCACGCCGACCTGATCCTGTGGAACGGCATGAACCTGGAACGCTGGTTCCAGCGCTTCTTCGAGAACATCAAGCAGGTGCCGGCGGCGGTCGTGACCGAAGGCATCACCCCGCTGCCAATCCGTGAAGGACCCTATAACGGCAACCCGAACCCGCATGCCTGGATGTCACCGAGCAACGCGCTGGTATATATCGAAAACATCCGCAAAGCGCTGGTGGCGCACGATCCGGCCAATGCGGAAACCTACAACCGCAACGCCAAGGCCTACGCAGAGAAAATCGGCGCGCAGGACGCCCCGCTGCGCGAACGCCTGGCGCGCATTCCGGCCGCGCAGCGTTGGCTGGTGACCAGTGAAGGCGCCTTCAGCTACCTGGCGCAGGACTATCAGCTGAAAGAAGTCTATCTGTGGCCGATCAACGCCGATGAGCAAGGCTCGCCGCAACAGGTCCGCCGGGTGATCGACGCGGTGCGCGCCCACCATATTCCGGTGGTGTTCAGCGAGAGCACCATTTCCGACAAACCGGCCAGGCAGGTGGCGAAAGAGACCGGCGCCAAATACGGCGGCGTGTTGTACGTGGACTCGCTGTCCACCCGCGATGGCCCGGTGCCGACCTATATCGATCTGCTTAACACCACCGTGCAAACCATCGCCAAAGGATTCGATCAATGACCCATGAGCTGTTTGTCCGCCCTGAATTGAACGTGGACGACGTCACCGTGACCTACAACAACGGGCACACCGCCATTCATAACGCCAGCTTTACCCTGAGCGGCGGTTCTATCTGTGCGCTGGTGGGCGTCAACGGCAGCGGTAAATCGACGCTGTTCAAAAGCATCATGGGGCTGGTCAAGCCCACCAGCGGCCGGGTGTCGCTGAGCGACAAACCGGTGGCGGACGCGCTGAAAAAGAACCTGATCGCCTACGTGCCGCAAACCGAAGACGTCGACTGGAACTTCCCGGTGCTGGTGGAAGACGTGGTGATGATGGGCCGCTACGGCAAGATGAATTTCCTGCGCATTCCGTCGCGCGAGGATCGCTTGCGGGTCAACAAGGCGCTGGAGCGCGTCGGCCTCAGCGAGCTGCGCGGCCGGCAGATCGGCGAACTCTCCGGCGGTCAGAAAAAGCGTGTGTTTCTGGCGCGCGCCCTGGCGCAGCAGGGCACGGTGCTGCTGCTGGATGAGCCTTTCACCGGCGTGGATGTGAAAACCGAGAATGCCATTATCGATCTGCTGCGCTCGCTGCGCGACGAGGGGCATTTAATCCTGGTTTCCACCCATAACCTCGGCAGCGTGCCGGAGTTCTGCGATCGGGTGATCCTCATCAACCGCACGGTGTTGGCCGCCGGCCCGACCGAAACCACCTTCACCCAGAGTAATCTGGAGCTGGCGTTCGGCGGCGTGCTGCGCCATATCAACCTCTCCGGCCCGGATCTGCACGACGACAACGATCCGCGCACCGTCACGGTGTTGACCGACGATGAACGCCCGGCGGTGTTCTATGGCCACACCAAGAGCGATCCGCCTGCCAACAGTCAGGCCAGGGAGAAACAATCCTGATGCTGGACCTTCTGCTGCAACCTTTCAGTTATAACTACATGGTGAAGGCCATCTGGGTCAGCGCCATCGTCGGCGCCGCCTGCGCGTTTCTGTCCGCCTACCTGATGCTGAAAGGGTGGTCGCTGATGGGCGATGCGCTGTCGCACTCGGTGGTGCCCGGCGTGGCCGGCGCCTATGCCCTCGGCCTGCCCTACGCCGCCGGCGCCTTCTTCACCGGCATGCTGGCGGCGCTGGCGATGACGCTGGTGCGTCACATCACCCGGCTGCGCGAAGACGCCATCATCGGCTTTATCTTCTCCACCTTCTTCGCCGTCGGCCTGCTGATCGTGTCGCTCAACCCCACCTCGGTCAACGTACAGTCGATCATCTTCGGCAATATCCTCGGCATCGCCGACGAAGACGTGCTGCAGGTGGAGATCATCATCGGCGTTTCGCTGCTGATCCTGTGCCTGGTGTGGAAAGATCTGCTGGCGGTGTTCTTTGACGAAAGCCACGCGGTGTCGATCGGCCTGTCGCCGCTGAAGCTGAAGATCCTGTTCTTCACCCTGCTCAGCGCCTGCACCGTCGCCGCACTGCAAACCGTCGGCGCCATTTTGGTGATCGCCATGGTGATCACGCCGGGCGCCACCGCCTATCTGCTGACCGACCGCTTCAGCCGGCTGGTGATCATCGCCATCATCATCGGCGCATTGACCAGCGGCATCGGCGCCTACCTGAGTTTCTTCCTCGACGGCGCCACCGGCGGGGTGATCGTCACCCTGCAAACGCTGGTGTTCCTGGCGGCGTTCTGCTTCGCGCCGAAACACGGCCTGCTGGCGGCAAAACGTCGCGTAGCACAGTCACCAACCGGAGGCCGCTGATGGACACACTCTACCAACTGCTCAGCGAACCCTTCTCCTACCCGTTCATGCAGCGGGCGATCGTCGCCGCCATCGTCACCGGCGTGGTATGCGCCGTGCTCTCCTGCTATCTGGTGCTCAAGGGCTGGTCGCTGATGGGCGACGCCATCTCGCACGCCGTCTTGCCAGGCATCGTAGTAGCGTTCGTCATCGGCATTCCGCTGGCGATCGGCGCCTTCCTCTCCGGCATCTTCTGCGCGGTGGCCACCGGCTACCTGAAAGAGAACAGCCGGGTGAAAGAAGACACGGTGATGGGCATCGTTTTCTCCGGCATGTTCGCCTTCGGCCTGGTGCTGTTCTCGCGCATCGACACCGACCAGCACCTGAGCCACATTCTGTTCGGCAACATGCTGGGCATCACCGACGGCGAGCTGAAGCAAACCCTGCTGATCGCCGGCCTCACCCTGGCGGTGGTGTTGCTTAAACGCAAAGACTTCATGCTCTACTGTTTCGATCCGCACCATGCGCGGGTGATTGGCCTGCCGGTCAAGCTGCTGCACTACGGGCTGCTGTGTCTGCTGGCGATGACCATCGTCGCCTCGCTGCAGGCTGTGGGGGTGATCCTGGTGATCGCCATGCTGATCGCCCCCGGCATCATCGCCTTTATGCTGTGCCGCCGCTTCGATCGCATGCTGATGGTGGCGACGGTGGTGTCGGTGTTCTCTTGCGTGCTCGGCACGCTGATCAGTTTCCACATCGACGGCGCAACCGGGCCCTGCATCGTCATTGTGCAGGCCGTGCTGTTCGTTATCGCCTTACTGTACGGTAAACTGCGTCCGTTACAGCGTAACCAAACCGCCCTGGGCGACAGTTAAACGCCCTCCTCTGATGCGGCGGTGCTCTCCGCCGCATCCTGTTTCCTCCGCCCGCTTATCCGTTGTCATCAAGTTGCAACCGGTATTGCGCTTAAATTAATCAATAGGGTATATACTGTGAGCTGGCGGGATGCTGAAAAAATCGCCGCCTTTGACGCCGGCTGTGCGCCGCGTCGTGTTTTCACCACGGGAAAGACGCTAACCTAATGAATTATCAGGCAGCACAGAGGGGGAAATACCATGTGGCAAGCCGTTAGCCGTCTGTTAAGTGAACATCTTGGCAGCGCAGAGATACGCGAAAGGATTGAACTGCCCGGGGGCGACATTCACCCGGCGTGGCGCGTGAGTTACGGTGACAACGAGGTGTTCGTGAAATGCGACGCCCGTGAACAACTGCCGATATTCACCGCCGAGGCCGATCAGCTGGCGCTGCTGGCGCGCAGCAAAAGCGTGCGGGTGCCGGAAGTGTACGGCGTCGGCAGCGATCGCGACTACAGCTTCCTGCTGCTGGAGTATCAGCAGTTGAAACCCCTCGACGCCCATGGCGCCTACTGCCTGGGGCAACAACTGGCGCATCTGCACCAGTGGAGCGAGCAACCGCAGTTCGGTCTCGACTTCGACAGCGATCTGACCACCACCCCGCAACCCAACGCCTGGCAACGCCGCTGGTCGGAATTCTTCGCCGAGCAGCGCATCGGCTGGCAGCTGCAGCTGGCGGCGGAAAAAGGCATGACCTTCGGCGATATCGACGACATCGTCGATCGGGTGTATCTGCGCTTGCAGCACCACCAGCCGCAACCTTCCCTGCTGCACGGCAACCTGTGGCCGGGCAACTGCGCGATGACCGCCAACGGGCCGATACTGTTCGATCCGGCCAGCTACTGGGGCGACAGAGAGTGCGATTTGGCGATGCTGCCGCTGTATCCGGAGCTGCCGCCGCAGATCTACGACGGCTATCAGAGCGTGTGGCCGCTGGGGGCCGGATTTATCGAACGCCAGCCGCTGTATCAGCTGTACTACCTGCTCAACCGCAGCAATCTGTTCGGCGGCCAGCATTTGGTGGCTGCCCAACGCGCGGTGGAGGCGCTGTTGCAGCCGGAAGCGTCATAACGTTCCGGGGCGCCGAGCGGCGCCCCGTTCATGGTTCAGGCCGCGCCGGCCAACTGCCCCAACAGGCGGATCACGAACCAGGCGATCACCGCAATCACGATCGGCAGGATGTACAGCGGGAAGTACTGCAGGAAGATGGTGTGGTGCGGCAGCGTAATGCGCTCCTCAAGCTGTTGGCGCGTGTGCCCTTCGCTGCCCTTGGCCTGCTCCAGGATCATCTGGTCTTCCAACCCTTCGCGGATGAACTTGACCTGACGCGACATGCGCGCGCCGGAAGCCTGCAGCGCCAGCCCGACGAAGATCAGAATATAGATGATGATGAACATCAGATTGGCGCCGCTGAACAGACTTTTATCCACGTCGGGCACCGGTGAGTTGTACCAGAAAAGGTTCAGGAACGGCGTGTTGAAACGCACCATGTCCACCATCACGTGGACGAAATCCAGCATCACCGCGTTGATGCCCTTGGTTTTTTCACTGTGCTGATAGATAAAACCCAGCACGGAAATCAGCGTCGACAGCAACGCCGGGATAAAAACCACCCATCCGAGAATGCGTTTCAAAATGGCGAGACGCCCGGCCTGTTGATACGTCATGTGTTCCCCTTGTTAGCGACGTAACCGAATCGGCTAAGTCTACCTGCTGTTGGCGAAACTCGCCCACCGTTTTCTTCACTCCCGCTGTGCTACAAGCTTAGCCGAATTAGTCGAAATCAAAAACTTAACCGCGCCGGCACACTATCATTGAAGAGATAACGTTATCCATTCGGGCAGAGGCCGCCATGATTCGACTGATTATCTTATTGCTGGGCGCGCAGGCGCTGCACGGTCAGCGCCGTCTGCTGGTGCTGTTCGGTTGGCTGTGGATAGCCGCAGGGGCGCTGATGCTGTTCGACATCCTGCAGGATGGCCGGTCGGTGCTGGCGCTGGATGCGCTGGCGGTCATCCTGGCGCTGGAGGGGTTGGTGGCGGTATCCGCCGCGCTGGTGATCGGCTCTTCGGCCAGCAGGCCGGTGCTGCTGAAAGGATTGGGTTTTGTCTTTATGGCCTTTTTAATGCTGGACGTGCCCGCAGACGATAACATCGTCGCCACCGTGGTGTTTGGCAGCGCGCTGCTGCTTGACGGTGCCGTGCGCATCGCCTCCTCCACGGTGATTCAACACAGTCGATGGAAAGGCGTGGCGCTGGCGGGCGGCGGCGAGATCCTGCTTTCGTTGATGATTTTTGTCGGCTGGCCGGCGCCGCATCGGATGACGGTGCCCTTTTGCCTCGGCGTGATGATGGTGCTTTCCGGCTGGGCCTTATTGCGTATCGCCCGGAGACTGACAACCTTCTCTCTGAATCAGCACCCCACGCGCCAGCCACCGCACCCGGAGGATGAGACTGCGCCGCTCACGGTGTATGTCTGGACACCGATTGGTGCGGCTAAAGATCCGCGCCGGCGTTACATCGTCGACCGATACATCGCGGCGGTCGATGGCGGCGGCAATATCTCCACCGGTCACGCCGCCCTGGCGCTCGCGCCGGATGTGTATATCAGTCACTACCCGCTCAACGACATCAGCCATTCCGTTCAGGATTTCCGCCAGTTGTTGCATGCCGGCGAACAGAACAACGTCGACGGGCGTTTCCTGCCCGACCTTGCGGGCGAGATCGCCGCCTGGTGCCCCCCGGACAAGAAAATTCAATTCTACCGCTATAACCCGGCGGCGCTGCGCGCATTCTGGCTGCGTTATCGGCAGGACGCCACCTACAATCTGACCCGGCGCAACTGCTCCACCACGGTCATCGGCGCGCTCGACAGCGCGTTGGAAGGCGTGCTGGGCGATAAACATCTGTGGCGCCGCTTTCTGTTGCTGGTGCTCGATCCCAACCTGTGGATGCTGGCGGTACTGCGCAGCCGCGGCGAAAGCATGACCTGGACGCCGGGTTTGGTGCTGGACTACGCACGCATGTTGCAACAGGTCACCGAGCGTCAACACCAGCGCTGGTGGCTAAAATTGCGCGAGGTGTGGAATATCCTGCGTTTTGGCAAAAGCCAAACGCGCAGGCAAAGGTTTTAGTCTCGTCACCGGCGATGATAAAGTGTCGGGCACATTCACCCGCGCCGGCAGGAGTTAACCGTTAATGGCTTATTCGCAACGCATTGAAACCGCAATTTTTGATATGGACGGCTTGTTGATCGACTCGGAACCGCTGTGGCTGCAGGCCGAGTTGGATATCTTCGGCGCGCTGGGTTTGGATCTGTCCGACCGTCACAAGCTGCCGGACACGCTGGGGCTGCGCATCGATCTGGTGGTGAAGATGTGGTATCAGGCGATGCCGTGGCAAGGGGTTTCGCTTGATGAGGTGTCGGCGCGGATTATCGAGCGCGCCATCGAGCTGGTGCACGAGACGCGCCCGCTGCTGCCGGGCGTTCAGCAGGCGCTGGAGCTGTGCCGCCGCCAGGGGTTGAACATCGGTCTCGCCTCCGCCTCGCCGCTGCACATGCAACGGCAGGTGCTGAAGATGTTCGAGCTTGAGGATTACTTCGATCAGCTGGTTTCCGCCGAATACCTGCCGTACAGCAAGCCGCACCCGGAGGTCTACCTGATCGCCGCCGAACGCCTGGGCAGCGATCCGCTGCGCTGCATCACGCTGGAAGACTCGTTTAACGGCATGATCGCCACCAAGGCCGCACGCATGCGTTCCATCGTGATCCCGGCAGCCGAATACCGTCACGATCCTCGCTGGGCGCTGGCGGACCACAAGCTGGACACCCTGGAACAGCTCACCCCCGCCCACTTTGCCTGACCTGCGGCGCCGGCCATCGGCGCCCTGGGTTTGCCGCTCTGCGTCATAAAAGGGATCCGCACCGCAAAACAAACGAAACACCGTTTCATTTTATTGAATTGGCATGACGTTCTCATTATGCTGCATGGCAGGGAAAGCGACGGCCCGCGGCGCGTTGTCACTGCCACGCAGCGCGGTTCAAGGCCGCCGCTTCCTCCCGCCACACGCTGAGCAACCGTCTTTTTTCTCACCGCCATACGCCCCCCATCGCCCGCTTTTTGTTCTCGCCCGTCAAAATCGATGCTTTGTTACCCATTGCCGTAACAAGCCGTTGTAAAACAGGGAAAAATAAACAATTGGTTACAGGGTAACTGCTTCCACTACTGGGAATTTTCCCATATACTGGATAAATTAACAGTTTACCAGTCGGAATCGCAACAGCATGACCGCGGAAGGACACCTTATATTCTCTGTCGCTTGCGCGATCTTCGCCAAGAAGGCGGAAGTGACGCCAGAGCTGGCTACCGGCGACTGGTGGCACATCATACCCGCCGCGCTGCTGACCTCACTGCTGCCGGACATCGATCACCCCAAGTCGGTGCTGGGCCAGCGTCTGCGCTGGATCGCCATTCCCATCGCCCGTGCCTTCGGCCACCGCGGTTTCACCCACAGCCTGCTGGCGATCGCCGGCGGCATGGCGCTGTTTCAGCTTGATGTGCCGCGCAGTTGGCCGATCCCGGCCGACGCGCTGCACGCCATGATCATCGGTTACTTCAGCCATCTGCTGGCCGACATGCTCACCCCCGCCGGTGTGCCGCTGCTGTGGCCGTGCCGCTGGCGTTTTCGCCTGCCGCTGCTCAACTCGCAAAAAGGCAATCAGTTGGAGCGCGTGCTGTGCCTCTGCCTGGTGGCGTTTGCCATCTGCTGGCAAGGTGATTTCACCCTCCCGGTGCAATCCTACGTAGAGCAAATCAGAAATATTAGACTCTGATCACAAAAAATCGCTCAACCCATCACCCATGCGTATATAAAACGAACAAAATAACACAAAAAGCTATATTAAATTCCATTTGGATATAAGTGGGCCCCTCGGCAAACTGTTACGATATTTACATCGCGACACACCTAATGGTGCGTAGTCGTTTTTATATAAGAAAGATTATTGGAGATATTGGGGATGAATCTTCCGCTCGTGATTAACGTGCTGGTGTTTGTCGCGCTCCTTTTGCTGCTGGCGCAAACCCGCCACAAGCAATGGAGCCTGGCGAAAAAAGTGCTGGTCGGCCTGGTGGTCGGCGTGGTGTTCGGTCTGGGGCTGCAGCTGGTGTACGGCGCCGACAACCCGGTACTGAAAGAATCCATCAGTTGGTTCAACATTGTCGGCAACGGCTATGTGCAACTGCTGCAAATGATCGTCATGCCGCTGGTCTTCGCCTCTATCCTGAGCGCGGTCGCCAAATTGCATAACGCCTCTTCGCTGGGCAAAATCAGCGTTCTGACTATCGGCACATTGCTGTTCACCACGCTGATCTCGGCGCTCGTGGGCGTGCTGGTCACCAACCTGTTCGGCCTGACCGCCGAAGGCCTGGTGCAGGGGGCGCAGGAAAGCGCGCGCCTGACGGCGATCCAGACCAACTACGTAGGCAAACTGGCCGATCTGACCGTGCCGCAGATGGTACTGTCGTTCATCCCGAAAAACCCGTTCGCCGATCTGACCGGCGCCAGCCCGACCTCAATCATCAGCGTGGTGATTTTCGCCACCTTCCTCGGCGTGGCGGCGCTGCAGCTGCTGAAAGACGACAAGCCGAAAGGCGAGCGCGTGCTGGTGGCTATCGATACCCTGCAGGCCTGGGTGATGAAGCTGGTGCGTCTGGTCATGAAGCTGACGCCGTACGGCGTGCTGGCGCTGATGACCAAAGTGGTCGCCGGTTCCAACATTCACGACATCGTCAAGCTCGGCAGCTTCGTGGTGGCCTCCTACATCGGCCTGGCCATCATGTTCGTGGTACACGCCATCCTGCTGGCCTTCACCGGCGTGAACCCGATGAAGTTCTTCCGCAAGGTGTGGCCGGTAATCACCTTCGCCTTCACCAGCCGCTCCAGCGCCGCCAGCATTCCATTGAACGTGGAAGCGCAGACTCGCCGCCTGGGCGTGCCGGAATCCATCGCCAGCTTCTCGGCGTCGTTCGGTGCCACCATCGGCCAGAACGGCTGTGCGGGCCTCTACCCGGCGATGCTGGCGGTGATGGTTGCGCCGACCGTCGGCATCAACCCGCTGGATCCGGTGTGGATCGCCACCCTGGTCGGCATCGTCACCCTCAGTTCCGCCGGTGTGGCGGGCGTGGGCGGCGGCGCCACCTTCGCCGCGCTGATCGTGCTGCCGGCGATGGGCCTGCCGGTGACGCTGGTCGCGCTGCTGATCTCGGTTGAACCGCTGATCGACATGGGCCGTACCGCGCTGAACGTCAACGGTTCCATGGCGGCGGGCACCATCACCAGCCAACTGATGAAACAAACCGACAAAGCCGTGATGGACAGCGAAGACGAAGTCGAATTGGCTCACCGTTAACGCCTTCCGCGAACGAAAAAACCGGGGATGATCCCCGGTTTTTTTATGCCCTGCGTTCAGTCGTTACGGCCGCTCGCCGTTCGCCAGCCGCCGGTTGATATCGGCGATCACACCCGGCAATTGCGCCAGCGTATCTATCACATAGTGCGCGCCCGCCGCGTACAGCTTATCGGCGGCGGCCGTGCGGCGGCGCTCGATCTCCCCTTGCGGCATTTGGCGATACTCCTGCCAGGTCGCGCCAAACTCGTTGCCGGACAGCGCCAGCCCGACGCTCCACATCCCGGCGTTCAGCCCTTCGGCAATGCCCGGCACCGCGTCATCCACCTTCACGCAATGCGTCACCGCATCGATGCCCAGCGCAATCACGTTTTGCAACGCCATCCACGGCCCCGGTCGCCCGCCGGCCGCGAGATCGTCGGTGGCGACCCAGTAATCCGGCGCGTAGCCGCGCTGCGCCGCGGCAGGCGCCAGCACCGCCATCACCGCGCGCGGATAACCGGAGCAGGAGCCGATTTTGATGCCCTGTTCACGCAGAGCGGCAATCACCTGCGGCACGCCCTCGATGGGATCGGCGAAGTCGACCACTTTGGCGATTTGCAGCGGCATAAACGCTTGATACAACGCGTCGATATCCTGGTGGCTCATCGAGCGGCCCAGCTTCTGCCGCCAGCGCGCGTCAACCGCCGGCAACTTGCCCAGCGCCTCGATGTGTTGCCATTTGCCGAGCCCCATCGGAATGCGCGCTTCCACCAGGCTGATGTCGATATCGAAAGTGCGTTTGAACGCCTCGACGAAAATCTGCGTCGGCGCAAAGGAGCCGAAGTCCACCGTGGTGCCGGCCCAGTCGAGGATCACTGCCTTGATCTGTTTCATGGTCAATCCTTATTGATTCCAGTACATCGCCTGCCCGACGGCCGCCAGCAAACGTTCGATATCCTGCGGATAAATTTCGCCGATGTTGCCGATGCGGAAGCAGTCGCTCTGCGACACTTTGCCGGGATAAATCACGAAGCCCTGCTGCTTCAGGCGCTGATAAAACTCGGCGAAGCGGTAAGTGTCGGCCTTCGGCGAATAGAACGCCGTGATGATCGGCGAATGCAGCGCATCGTCCAGGAGGGTCTCAAAGCCCAGTTCACGCATGCCCGCCACCAGCCGACGCTGATTGGCGTGATAGCGGTCGTGACGCGCGGCAATGCCGCCCTCTTGTTCCAGCTCTTTCAGCGCCTGCGCGAAGGCCAGTACGGTGTGAGTGGGCGACGTAAAGCGCCATTTGCCGGCCTGGTCTTCCATACAGCGCCACTGGGCATACAAATCCAGTGACAGCGAGCGCGAACGGCCGGCGCATTTCTCCAGTTCGCTGCGGCGGGCGATGACGAAAGCAAAGCCCGGCACGCCCTGAATGCATTTGTTGGCGGAGCTGATCAGAAAATCGATGCCCAGCGCGTCCACATCCAGCGGGATGCCGCCGAAGCTGCTCATCGCATCGACGATAAAGGTCTTGCCGTTGCGCGCCGCCAGACCGGCGACCTTCTGCAGCGGGTTGAGCATGCCGGTGGTGGTTTCACAGTGCACCATGGCGATATGGCTGATGCGCGCATCGCTTTTCAGCACCGCCTCCATCGCCGCCACGTCCGGTTCGTTCACCTCGCCGCAGTCGAACGCGTGGTGGTCGATATCCATCAGCCGCGCCATTTCGATCATCCGCGCCCCGTAAGCGCCGTTGTTGACGATCAGCAGCTTATCGTGCGGGCCGATGGCCGTGCCCAGCACGCCCTCTACCGCAAAGCTGCCGCTGCCCTGCAACAGCACCGAGGTATAGCCAGCGGACGGCGTCGCCAGCGCCACCAACCGTTGGCGAATGCGCTGCACCACCCCGAGGTTGTAATCTTCATCCCAGGTGCAGCTGTCATACAGCATCGCCTCTTTCACCGTTTTCGACGTGGTCAACGGGCCGGGGGTCAACAGCAGGTAGTTACGGTCGGACATGTTATTCACCTATTGGTCTATACCAGATTGCGCTGATTGTGGCGGCAAATTCCTTCCCAGGTCAAACGGCAAAGCGCGGTGAAACAAAAAATTCATCTGGCTATGTATAATAAGCGGGCCGGAATGCCAGGCCGATGCCATAGCGAGATGAAATGAAAGAACATCCGGGCGATATGCCCCACTATCTGCAGATCAAGGATCAGCTTCAGGCGCGCATCACCCGCGGCGCGCTGCAGGCCGGCGACAAGCTGCCTTCGGAGCGCGAGCTGTGCGCCATCTTCTCCACCACCCGCGTCACCATCCGCGAGAGCCTGGCGCAGTTGGAAGCCACCGGCGCCATCTACCGCGCCGATCGTCGCGGCTGGTTCGTCACGCCGGAGCGGCTGTGGCTGGATCCGACGCAAAACACCAACTTCCACCGTCTGTGTCAGGAGCAAGGGCGCACGCCGCGCACCGCGCTGCTGTCCGGCGAAAAAACCACGGTGCCGCTCGACGTGATGCAGCCGCTGGCGCTCGAACCGTTCGATCAGGTGTATCTGCTGCGCCGGGTGCGCTATGCCGACGGCCGCGCCATCTGCTATTGCGAGAACCACTGCCTGCCGCAACGGGTGCCGGAACTGCTCAGCCACGATCTCAACGGCAGCCTGACCGAGGTTTATCAGCAGCATTACGATTTGATTTACAGCAACATGCACCTGTCGTTCTACCCGACCGCCCTGCCTTATCGCGCCGCCAACGCGCTGGGTGCCATGGTCGGCCTGCCCGCGTTGCTGCTGCGCCGCTTGAATTACGATCAGCACGGCCGCATTCTCGATTTCGATATCGAATACTGGCGCCACGACAGCCTGCGCATCGAAGTCGATACGCTTTAACCCCCTGCCCAACGGGGCCTGCGCACGCAGGCCCGCCTTTCTCTCCCGCGTCGTCCTCCCCGTTTCCTGCAATGATATTTTGCTGATTTCATTTGTTTGTCATATTCGCCGATTAGCGTGGCCGCATATCTGGTGTATACCAGTTTCACATTAACCCGTAACAGTGAGGCTGAAGCTATGAAACTTTCTCGACTGGTCGTGATAACCGCCATCGCACTCGGCTCCGCGCCGCTCTGGGCCGCCGAGGCGGTGGTGACCGTCTACTCCGCCGATGGTTTGCACGACGGCGATCACAGCTGGTATCAAACGCAGTTCGACGCCTTCACCCAGGCGACCGGCGTCAAGGTGCAGTACGTCGAAGGCGGCTCCGGCGCCATCGTGGAACGCCTGTCGAAAGAGCGCAGCAACCCGCAGGCCGACGTGCTCGTGACGCTGCCGCCGTTCATTCAACGCGCGGCGGCGGAAAAACTGCTGCAGGACTTTACCCCGCAGGCGGCCGCGCAAATCGCCGATGCGCAGCCACAGTTCGTGCCGCTGGTGAACAACTACCTGAGCTTCATCTATAACGCCAAACTGCTGCCGCAGGCGCCCGCCAGCTACCAACAGCTGCTGGACGCGCAGTTCCGCAATAAGCTGCAGTACTCCACGCCGGGCCAGGCGGGCGACGGCACTGCGGTGATGCTGCAGGCGTTCCACAGCTTCGGCGGCAAAGACGCCGGTTTCGACTACCTCGGCAAACTGCAAAGCAACAACGTCGGCCCTTCCGCCTCCACCGGCAAGCTGACCGCGCTGGTCAATAAAGGGGAGCTGCTGGTGGCCAACGGCGATCTGCAGATGAACCTGGCGCAGATGCGCAGCAACCCGAACGTGAAGGTGTTCTGGCCGGCCGGGCCGGACGGCAAGCGCAGCACGCTGGTGCTGCCTTACTACATCGGCCTGGTGCAAGGCGCGCCGCAAAGCGCCAACGGCAAAAAGCTGATCGATTTCCTGCTGAGCAAAGAGGCGCAGAGCAGCGTCAGCGCCATTTCCTACGGCATGCCGGTGCGTAAAGACGTGACCCCGACCGACGATAACTTCAGGCAGTCGCAGGCTGCGCTGCAGGGCGTGGATATCTGGGCGCCGGACTGGAATCAGGTGGTGAGCAGCCTGTCCGCCGACATTTCCCGCTGGCACAAGGTGACAGAATGACGCTGACCATGCCTTCTACCCTCTCCTCCAGCGCCGAGGCGCGGGATAACAGCCGGGACATCGCCGGGCCGTCGGCCATTCAGCTCGACCGCGTCAGCGTGTCGTACCGCGGCACCGAAGTGCTGAAACCCCTGACGCTCACCATCGCGCCCGGCGAAGTGCTGGCGCTGATCGGCCCCTCCGGCTCGGGCAAAACCACCGTACTGCGAGCGATTGCCGGTTTCGTGCAGCCGTCCGCCGGACGCATCGCCATCGGCGATATCGATGTCACCGACGTGCCGCCCTATGAACGCGGCCTGGGCATGGTGGTGCAGAACTATGCGCTGTTTCCGCATATGCGCGTCGAGGACAATGTGGCGTTCGGCCTGCGCGCCCAGGGCAAGCCGCGCGGCCTGACCGCCGAGCGCGTCGAAGAAGCGTTGGCCATCGTCGGCATGTCCGCCTACGCCAGGCGCTATCCCAGCCAGCTTTCCGGCGGCCAGCAACAGCGGGTGGCGATCGCCCGCGCCATTGCAGTGCGCCCCAAAGTGCTGTTGCTGGATGAACCGCTGTCGGCGCTGGACGCGCAAATCCGCCACAGCATGGTGGAAGAGATCGCCCGCCTGCACCGCGAGCTGCCGGATCTGACCATCCTGTACGTCACCCACGATCAGGGCGAAGCGCTGACGCTGGCGGACAAGATCGGCATCATGCGCGACGGCCACCTGATCGCCCACGGCGAAACTCGCGCGTTGTACCACCATCCGACGAACCGCTTCGCCGCCGAGTTCCTCGGCCGCGCCAACCTGCTGCCGGCCACCGCGCTGGAGACCACCACCGGGCAAGGCATGACCACCGTCAGCTGCGCCGGCAAAGTGATCGGCTGTTTCACCTACGGCGCACAACGCGGCTTCGACAAGCTGCTGTGCATCCGGCCGCAGCATATTGCGCTCGATGCCGACGCTCAGCGCAGCAACTGCCTTATCGGCACGCTGCGCGATATTCATTGGCAGGGTGAACTGACGCACCTGCAGTTCGACGCGCAAGGCCACCCGCTGCGCGTGGTCACCACCCATCGCAGCCGGATGCCGCAGATCGGCGAACGGGTGCCGCTCTATTTCGCCCCCGACGATGCGGTACTGATCGAGGACTGACATGACCGACTCTACGCTTACTCGCCCGGCCCAGCGGCTGCGTTTGCCGCACCGCCTGTGGATCCTGTTGCCGCTGCTGGCGCTGGCGACGCTGTTTTTCTACCCGCTGGCGTTGATCGTCAAACAGGCATTTACCGACGACCAAGGGCTGTTCAGCGTCACCGCGCTGCAGCAGGCGTTTGAATCACGCCGCTTTGTCGGCGCCCTTCTCAACACGCTGCAGATCGCGCTGCTGGCGACGCTGGGCTGCCTAGTGCTCGGCACCCTGCTGTCGCTGCTGCTGGTGTTCACGCCGTTCCCCGGCAGCCGTCTGATCGCCCGGGTGATCGATACCTTTATCGCCATGCCGACCTTCCTCATCACGCTGGCCTTCACGTTCATCTACGGTTCCGCCGGCCTGCTGAACGGCACGCTGATGGCGACCTTTGGTTTCACCCTGCCGCCGGTGGATTTTCTTTACTCCATCTGGGGGGTGATCCTGGCGGAAATCACCGTGTTTACCCCGCTGGTGATGCGCCCGCTGATGGCGGCGCTGTCGCAGATCGACCGCAGCCAGCTCGAGGCCGCCAGCATCCTCGGCGCCCGGCCGGGACGGGTGGTGCGCCAGGTGATTTTACCGGCCGCGCTGCCGGCCTTGCTGGCCGGCGGCAGCCTGTGTTTGTTGTTGACCACCAATGAGTTCGGCATCGTGCTGTTTATCGGCGCCAAGGGCGTCACCACGCTGCCGATGATGGTCTATGCCAAAGCGATTTTGGAATCGGACTACGCCGTCGCCTGCGCGATCGCCGTCGTGAATATCGCGCTGTCACTCGGGCTGTTCTCCCTTTACCGCTACGCCGCGGCGCGCGCCGGGCTGAGGAACTGACGATGTTGATTTGGTCTCGTACCGGACGCACCCTGACCTGCACACTGGCGGTCACGCTGTTCGCCCTGTTCTTCTGCCTGCCGCTGGCGGTGATCCTGATGTCCAGCCTCAGTGAACAGTGGAGTGGCGTGCTGCCGAGCGGCTTCACCCTCAGCCACTTCCGCCAGGCGTTCAGCGGCGCCTCCTGGGACGCGCTGATCGCCAGTCTGGCTATCGGTTTCAGCGCCAGCCTGTTCGCGTTGTTGTGCGGCACCTGGGCGGCGTTGGCGCTGCGCCACGTGCCTGAACGCGGCCGACGGCTGCTGGGCACGCTGTTTTTCATTCCCAGCGCGGTGCCTTCGGTCTCTATCGGTTTGGGGATGCTGGTGGCGTTCAGCCAGGGGCCGCTGCAGATGAACGGCACCTTCCTGATCGTGCCCGCCGCCCACTTCGTGCTGATTTCCGCCTTTACCTTCGGCAACGTCATGGCCGGGCTGACCCGGCTGCCTGACGACTACGAGAACGTCGCCGCCAGCCTGGGCGCTTCGCCGCTGTTTCGCCTGCGCCACGTCACCCTGCCGATGATCGCCCCCTACATGATCTCCGCCTTCGCGCTCAGCCTGTCGCTGTCGATGGGGGAGCTGGGCGCGACCATGATGATCTACCCGCCGAGCTGGGCGACGCTGCCGGTCACGATCTTCAGCCTGACCGATCGCGGCAGCATCGCCAATGGCGCAACGCTGACCATGATCCTGGTGGCGGCCACGCTGTTGCTGATGTTGGTGCTGGAGCGGATTTCTCAGCGGCTGACGCCCGGCGCAAAATAGCAGCAAGGCGCTGCCATGGCGGCGCCTTGCTCATCGAAACGCAGGTCAGAACGGGTAGTCGTGATAGCCCTGCTGTTCGGAAATGCGTCGGGCGGCGACGTGCAGCAACGCCACATACTCCTCCCGCGCCGCTTCGGAAAAGCGCAGCGTCGGGAAAGAGATGCTCAGCCCGGCGATCGCCACCCCGAACCTGTCAAAGACCGGAACCGCGATGCAGCGGATCCCCGCTTCTTGCTCTTCGGCATCTTCGCCGTATCCCTGCGCACGCACCCGATCCAGCACCGGCAACAGTTCGGCGGCGCTGGTCAGGGTATGCTCGGTGCTGCGGGTAAATTCAATCTGCGACAGGATCTGCGCTACCTCATCCCGCTCGCGCCAGGCCAGCAGCACCTTGCCGATGGCGGTGCTGTGCAGCGGGTTGCGGCGGCCGATGCGCGAATACATGCGCAGGTTGTACATCGCGTCGATCTTGTGGATGTAGACGATGCCATCCTCGTCCAGGGCGCCGAGGTGGATGGTTTCACGGGTATGATTCGACAGCTCGCGCATCTGCACGTCGGCGCTACGGATCAGATCGACGTTCTGCAACGATTTGGCGCCCAGTTCGAACAGCTTGAGCGTCAGCGCATACTTTTCCGTCTCGCCCTCCTGTGAAACGTAACCCAGCGCTTTCATGGTCTGCAGAAACCGGTAGACGGTGCTTTTAGACATCATCACCCGCTGGGACAGTTCGGTAATGCCGATCTCGCGCTCATCGCCGAGCGCCTGCAAAATGCCGAACACTTTCATCACGGATGAGACGGCATCCGGTTGCTTGTCTGAATCTGCGTTAGCCATGGCGAATACCCTACTTAACGGTTTTGTTTCAGGAAATTTAAACAAGGGTTTCAGTATAATCGGAACAGATCGCGACGCGCAACGCAGCTGAAGGCTAAGCGATTGAAGCCAAATGAATAACCGCCTGCCGCTCACCGCCGTTTACAATTAAGCGGACAAGGGGCATGCAATCGCAGGCGAATATGATTAGCATGATAATACTCTCCTGAATAAATACCGCTGAGACCTGCATGCGTCCTTGTTCCGACGGCCTCCCCGTCCCGCAACGCTATGGGGCGATCCTCGCCATCGCCCTCGGCATTACCGTATCCGTGCTCGACGGCGCGATAGCCAACGTGGCGCTGCCCACCATCGCGCGCGATCTCAACGCCAGTCCGGCCAGTTCCATCTGGGTGGTTAACGCCTATCAACTGGCGATCACCGTCTCTTTGCTGTCGCTGGCGTCGCTCGGCGATCTGGTCGGCTATCGCCGCATCTATCAGGCTGGATTGCTGGTGTTCAGCATCACCTCACTGTTCTGCGCCCTGTCCGACTCGCTGCTCACCCTGACCATCGCCCGCGTGCTGCAGGGCTTTGGCGCCGCCGCCATCATGAGCGTCAACACCGCGCTGATCCGCATCATCTACCCGCAGCGTTTTCTCGGCCGCGGCATGGGCATCAACTCGCTGATCGTCGCCTGCTCCTCGGCGGCCGGGCCGACGGTGGCGGCCGCTATCCTGTCGGTCGCGTCCTGGCAATGGCTGTTCGCCATCAACCTGCCGATCGGCATCGTCGCGCTGCTGCTGGGGATGAAATTCCTGCCGGCCAACGGCCAAAAAAGCGATAACCGCCGTTTCGATCCCACCAGCGCCGTGCTGAACGCGCTGACCTTCGGCCTGCTGATCACCGCCATCAGCGGCTTCGCCCAGGGCCAGAGCCTGATGCTGATCTTCAGCGAGATCGCCGCGCTGCTGGCGATTGGCGCGCTGTTCGTGCGCCGCCAGCTGCGCCAGGAATTTCCGTTGCTGCCGGTCGATCTGCTGCGCATTCCGATCTTCGCCCTGTCGATGGGCACCTCAATCTGCTCGTTTGCCGCGCAAATGCTGGCGATGGTGTCGCTGCCGTTCTTCTTGCAAAGCGCATTGGGCCGCGACGAGGTGGCGACCGGGCTGCTGCTGACGCCGTGGCCGCTGGCGATCGTGGTGATGGCCCCGATCGCCGGCCGGTTGGTGGAACGCGTGCATGCCGGCCTGCTGGGCTGCATCGGGCTGGCGGTGTTCGCGCTCGGGCTGTTCTCGCTGGCGCTGCTGCCCGCGGCGCCGTCGAATATGGACATCATCTGGCGCATGGTGCTGTGCGGCGCCGGTTTCGGCCTGTTCCAGTCGCCCAACAACCACACCATCATCTCCGCCGCACCGCGCAACCGCAGCGGCGGCGCCAGCGGCATGCTGGGCACTGCCCGTCTGCTGGGACAAACCTCGGGAGCCGCGCTGGTGGCGCTGATGTTCAACCTGTTCCCGGCCTCCGGCACCCACGCTTCACTGATCCTGGCTGGGGTGTTCGCCACCCTGGCGGCGGCCGTCAGCAGCCTGCGCATCACTCAACCGACGACGCAAACGGCGCAGCCCAGCCGCGAGGTGAAATAGCGCACATAAAAGAGCCGAGCCCCCATCGATTGTAAAACCGACGGGACCAGCACTGGCGGCCGGGCCGCGTCGGGTGCGGTGCCGGGAGCATGGCAGGCCAGGCGTCAGTCGCCGCACCTCAACGGGCTGCGGCCTTGTCGTAAACAGGCTAAATAGGCGTCGTCATCCGGATACCAGCCAACAAGGCGTTGGCCGTCGTTATCCATCCCCTCGAAGGCCGTCAGTAAGCCGGGGGCGAACATGCGCTTTATCAGATCTTCGGACTGCGCGCTGTCGATGCGGCAGTCACAGCGCGTCTCTCCGTCAACCTGAACGAAGTTCTGCAACGAAGCGAGACATCGCGCGTCGAGATCGCCATGAACATGGATAAACTCCCCCGTTTCTACCAGGGTGAGCGCGGTCAGGTCTCCCCCCACCACGAACGCGCCGTCGTTTCCTGAGCTGCAATAGGCATGGCGTATGCGGACATCGTCACGCACGACCAGTCCGCCCCAGCAAATCAGCGTATCCGCCTGCAGCCGCCCCAGCACGACAATGCCGCCGTCCTCTCGCTGCGGTGACACCGCCAGGCATCCCTCGACGATCACATCGCCGTCCACGATCAGGTAATCGTAATCGTGCCCGTCGTGCTCGTCGGGGAAAAACGCCGGCAGGCGCAGATCGCCTGAATGCCAGCGAATAACCGGCGGTTCATCATCGTCATCATGCCGGTTCAACAATTCCGCAACCGCATCGGCGACACCGCCAGCCAATGCGGCCAGGCGCGCCGACACCTCATCACCGTTGAGTAAGGGAAGGTGGTTGATTTTCATAGGGCCTCAGGGACAAATGTCATTGTGCCAAAGCATATAACATGCGCTTCCAAAGCCAAACAGGCGGTCGTGACCGGGCCCGATGCGGCTTGCCCTCTCACCGGGTGATCTGGCACCGCGCCTGCCCAGGCTGAGAGGCCGAAAGACGCGGTTTGCAGGTAGGCTTCAGGGACTTCGGGCGCTGCTGCACGGCATTAACGCCCGCAAACTTCGGTGAAGCGCTCACCCCATTCATTGCCGAATTTCATTGTTGAATCCGTCGCCGCCGCTGTAAAAGCGGTTCAGGCATGCCATAAAAAAACCCCGGCAAGCCGGGGTTTTTCATTTCATTCAGCCGATTACTTCAGGTACTGACCGGTGCGCAACGCTTCGATGCGCTTGTCGAGCGGCGGGTGCGACATGAACAGCTCGCTGAACGACTTGGATTTGCCGTTGATGCAGAACGCCATCATACTGCCCGCTTCCTGCGGTTCATAGCTGGTTTTCAGACGCTGCAAGGCGGCGATCATCTTCTCGCGGCCCACCAGTTTGGCGGAACCGGCGTCGGCATAGAATTCGCGGTGACGCGAGAACCACATGGTGATGATGCTCGCCAGGATGCCGAACACCAGTTCCAGCACCATCGACACGGCGAAGTAAATCATCGGGTTGCCGTTGCCTTCCCCTTCACCGTCGCGGTTGCCCAGGAAGCCGGCGGCAACCTGTGCGATCAGGCGCGAAATGAAGATGACGAAGGTGTTCACGATCCCCTGGATCAGGGTCATGGTCACCATATCGCCGTTGGCGACGTGGCTGATTTCGTGCGCGATAACCGCTTCCGCTTCGTCGCGGCTCATGCTCTGCAGCAGGCCGGTACTGACGGCGACCAGCGAAGCGTCGCGCCGTGCGCCGGTGGCGAAGGCGTTGATGTCCGGCGCGTGGTAGATAGCGACCTGCGGCATGGCGATGCCCGCCTGCTGCGATTGACGGCGCACCGTTTCCAGCAGCCAGTTTTCGGTTTCGTTACGCGGCTGTTCAATCACTTCCCCGCCCACGGAGCGCAGCGCCATCCATTTGGACATCAGCAACGACACGAAAGCGCCGCCGAAGCCGAACAGACCGGCCATGATCATCAGGCCCTGAACGCTACTGGATTGGATTCCTGTCAGGCTGAGCACCAGCCCGAAAACCAACATCACCGCCAGGTTGGTGAGCAGGAACAGAGCTATACGCATCATAAAATGTTTACTTCCTCATAAATGTTAACAAAACACTGTCCAGATACCCTGGATCGTATGGGCATTCGTCACAGTTTCAAGAGTTGCGCGCTATTAACCTACTAAAAATACGAAACTTTACAAAAACGACGCGCGACCGGGATTTGGCAAATTGTAAACGATTGTTGCGCAAGGCGGAGGGATTTTGCAGAAAAATTTCTTTGCCCGCACGCCATGACAACGAGAACCGTTATCCTCACGCCTTATAGGCCAATATCCGCTCAACGCGTTTCATCATGCCCCCCTGATTCAGCGGCGACGAAAGTTTGAATCTCGCGATTAATTGTTACATTATAACATCACAATTAATCGTAAAGGGATGTCAATCATGTTATCGCGTATCGTCTGGATGCTGGCGACGTGGCTGCTTTTCTGCCAGCTCGCGCACGCTGAAATTCACCTCACCGACGTTGAAGGACGCCAGGTTACCCTGGCCGCCCCCGCACAGCGCGCCTATATCGGCTTTTACTACGAAGATTTTCTGGCGGTGAACGGCCCGGAGAGTTATCAACAGGTCGTCGCCTTCTCCAAGAGCGACTGGGCGTTGCGCACCAGCCAATGGGCGCGCTATCAGGCGGCGCTGCCACGGCTCGCTCAATTGGTCGATGTCGGTTCGCTCTATAACCAGAGCTTCGATTTTGAACGCCTGCTGACCACGCAGCCAGATCTGCTGATCCTGGCGAAGTGGCAGCTCGACGGCTTCGCCAACTACCTGCCGGTGCTGCAACAACTCAACATTCCTTACATCGTCGTCGACTTCAACCAGGGCGTTGAGGTCAAGCTCGCCAGCATCCGGTTGATGGGCCAGGCGATGGGCCACGCCGAGCGAGGGGAACGACTGGCCGACGAATATCGCCAAAGTCTCGAGGATAGCCGGCGGCGCATCCGCCAGGCGCAGCTGCCGCCGCCGGTCACCTACATTGAGCTGGGGGACAAGGGCCCCGGCGAGTACGGCAGCAGCTATGGCGCATCGATCTGGGGGCCGCTGCTGCAGCTGGCCGGCGCCGACAATATCGCCGCCGGCGTCGTCGGCAGCCCTTCCCCCTTGCGCGCCGACTCTGTCCTGACCCAACGGCCCGAGGTGATTTTTCTCGCCGGTGGCGACTGGGAAAACATGCCGAACGCCGTGCCGATGGGCTACGGCACGCAGGCAGCCCTCCTACAGACGCGCCTGACGCAATACGCCCGGCGGGCGGGATGGCCGCAACTGCCGGCGGTAAAAAATCAGCGTCTTTATGCGCTTTACCATGGCGGCGCGCGCACGATTTACGATTTTATCTTTGTCCAGTATCTGGCAAAAGCGCTCTATCCCGCCGCGTTTGCCGATGTTGATCCCGCGCACAATCTGGCGCAGTTCTACCATCAATATTTGCCGATAGAGGCGGACGGCGTCTTCTTGCAACGCTGGCAAGGAGAATAACCGTGGCCCACACAGGACGTGCGTTTTTGCGACGGCGCAGGCTGCGCCGCGGGCTATTGACGCTGGCGCTGCTCGGCGCGCTGCTGGCGGCGACCGCCATCGATCTCACCGTCGGCGCCGCGCAACTTGGCCTCACGGATATCGTGCGGATGCTTTGGCCCGGCTCTGCGCCTGGCAACGCACTGCATCAGGCGGTTTTCTGGTCGATTCGCTTGCCGATGACGCTCACCGCCTTGGTGGTCGGCGCCAGCCTGGCGCTGGCGGGCCTGCTGATGCAGACCGTGCTGGCCAATCCCCTCGCCAGCCCCTATACGCTGGGGATCTCTGCCGCGGCGGGGTTCGGCGCGGCGCTGGCGATCCTCACCGGCTTCAGCCTGGGCGGCGCGCTGGCGCTGGGCACGCCGCTGCTGGCTTCGCTAATGGCGCTGTTGGCTTGCGTGCCTGTCTATCTGCTGGGACAACGCCGCGGCATGACGCCGCAAATATTAGTGTTGAGCGGCATCGTGGTGCTGTTTTTCTTTCAGTCGCTGCAATCGCTGCTGCTGTTTCTGGCCTCGCCGGAAGCCATGCAGCAAATTGTCTTTTGGCTGTTCGGCAGCCTGCTCAAAGCCAATATGCACGGCGTGGCGATCACCGGCGTCGTGTTGCTGTGCGCGCTGTTCGTCTGTCTGCGGCTCGCCTGGCGGCTGACGGCGCTGTCCGCCGGCGAAGAGCAGGCCCAGGGGCTGGGCATCAATGTCAGCGCCTTGCGCAAGCTGGCCTTTCTGCTGGCGACCTTGCTGACGGCCGCCTCGGTCTCGTTTGTCGGCACCATCGGGTTCGTCGGGCTGATCGCCCCGCATTTCGCCCGCTTTCTGGTGGGTGAGGATCAGCGCTACCTGATCTGCATTTCCGCCCTCTGCGGCAGCCTGCTGCTGCTGTGCGCCTCGATCGTCGCCAAGCTGGTGATGCCGAACGGCGTGGTGCCCATCGGCATCGTTATCGCCCTGATCGGCGTGCCGGTGCTGTTTTACTTCGTCACTCGACAGGTTAAACGCCCATGACTCAACTGACCCTCACCCGCGTCGGCGTCTCGCTGCATCGCCGCTCGCTATTGGCAGACGTTTCATTGAGCTGGCCGGAGGCGCAGCTCGGCGGCATCATCGGCCCCAACGGTGCCGGCAAATCGACGCTGCTCAAAGCGATCAATCGCATGGTGCCGTGCAGCGGCGAGATCGCTTACCGCGAGCGCCCTCTCGATCCGAAAACCAGCCGTATCGCCTATGTGCCGCAGCTTAATCGCTGCGATTCGGCATTGACCGCTTTTGACATGGTGCTGCTGGGCAAGGTACGCCAGTTGGGCTGGCGCGTCAGCGCCGCCCAGGCTGATGCGGTCGAGCAGGCGCTGGCGGAATGCGGCATTTCCGCGCTCGCCGATCGCCCCTTCAACCGGCTCAGCGGCGGCCAGCGACAGTTGGTGATGCTGGCTCAGGCCTTCGTCTCTCAGCCGCAGCTCATTTTGCTCGACGAACCCACCAGCGCGCTGGATATCCACCACCAGCTGCGCGTGCTCAATCAGATCGCCGACTACGGCCGGCGCCACCGCTGCATCACGCTGCTGGTGATCCACGATCTGGGGCTGGCGCTGCGCTATTGCCACTCACTCACGCTGCTCGCGCATGGACGCGTCGTTTGCCACGGCGATACCCATCAGATGATGGGACATCCGATGGTGTCTCGCGTATTTGGCGTCGGCATCGAAAACGGCGTCAGCCCTCAGGGCTACCCCTATCTGCTGCCGACACAGCTGTTACACGCACACGGAGAATCCCCATGTACACTCTGACCAAGGCGGATATGCTGGCGCAACTCGCCGGCTTGCAACAGGAAATTCACCAGCTTCACCGTTCCGCCCGGCAAGATCGGCGTCATTTTTCCCTGCTGGAGCGTCGTTTCAGTCGCCTGCAGGCCTTTAACGACGAACCGCAGCTGCAGGCCTATCGTCAAAAGCTGGAAAACGACCGTTTGATAACGGCGCAGATCACCCAGCTGCGGGCGACAGCCAACGCCGCGTTGTGCGACTACGAGAAGCATCGCGTCTCGGCGCTGTGCCGGGAACCGGCGCAGACCAACGCCTACCTGAACAGTTTCGACCGCGCCCTGCAGCTGGAGATCGCGGCCGCCAACATTAAACCCGGTGAACGGGTGCTGCTGGTGGGCAGCGGCGCATTGCCCACCACGGCGCTGGCGCTGGTCGCCAGGCTCTCCGCCACCGTCATTTGCTACGATTGCGATCCGACGGCCCAGCGTTTTGCCCGCCGGCTCACGCGCCACCTGGGGCTGGTGCAGCAGATGCCCTGCATCGACAAGCTGAACGGCCTGACGCGCAACGATATCGATCACATCATCATCGCCTCTCTGGTGGCGGACAAGCAGGGTTTGCTGAAGGCGCTGCGGCCTTTGCTGCCCCAGTGCGGCAAATTGCTGGTGCGCTATGGCAACGGCCTCAAGTCGATCTTCAACTGCCCTTACCACCACCAGGTCGCCGGCTCGCCCTGGCGCGTCAGCGGTAAACCGCTCACCACCCCGCTGTACGATCTCTTGATTTTGGAGCCTCACCGCCATGAATAATGCCTTTCCCACCCTGATCCTCGGCGCCGGCCCGGCGGCGATCCAACTGGCGGCGGACATCAAGGCCGCGGGCAATGCGCGCATCGGCCTGTACAACCGCCCCAGCGAAAAAGGGCGCCGCCTGAAGCAACATCTGGCGCACACGCCCAGCCTGTGGCTGACGGGCGCCGGTAAGGCGCAGCGTACCCAAGACGATGCGCAGGTGACGATTGACCGCTATTGCGATGATCTGGCGCTCGTCGGCGGCGACTGGCGCAGACTGATCCTTGCCGTCCCCGCCGATCAATACCATGACGTGCTGCGACAGGTGCCATGGGCGGCGTTGCCCCAATTGCGCTCACTGATCCTGCTCTCTCCCTCCATCGGCTCCGGCTTGATGGCGCAAAGCCTGCTGCAGGAGGCCGGGCAATCCCACGTCGAGGTCATCAGCCTGTCGAGCTACTACGCCGACACCAAATACCAGAACGCCGAACAGCCTTACCGCGCCTACACCAAGGCGTTCAAGCAGCGGATTTATCTGGCCGGCGCAAGGTCAGACTGCGCCGAACTCGACTGGCTTTGCTCGCTGCTGGCGCGTCACGGCATTGACGCCCAACGCTGCAACAGCCTGCTCGCCGCCGAGCGCTTCAGCATCACCAATTATGTTCATCCTCCGCTGGCGCTGGCCGAAACCACGCTGCAGGCGATATTCCAGCCGCAGGCGCCGATCCAGTACCTGTATAAAACCCACCCCGAAGGCCCCATCTGTCCCGAGACGATCGCCGACATGCTGGCGCTCTCGCAGGATTACCAGCAGTTGCTCAACCGGCTCGGCATCGAGGCCATTAACCTGCTGCGCTTTTTGAATGACGACAACTACCCGGTTCCGCCCCGAATGGTGAGCCGCCGCTGGATTGACCAATTCCCGCAGCTCGCGCCGACGGAGCAATGCTATGCGCTGTTTACGCGTTATACCGCGCTGCTGGTCGACCCCTATTCCGAGCCAGACGCGCAGGGCCGCTACTATGATTTTTCCGCCGTCAGGGTCGCCCGCGTCTTCCAGGATGCCCAGGGGCGCTGGCGCCTGCCGCGCGTGCCGCAAGAGGACGTGCGCAAACTGCGCGTCCTGGTCTTGCTGGCGCAGCGACTTGACGTCGAGATGCCCGCCGCCCAGCGTCTGTTGGCCCGCTTTCAGCAGGCGCTGCAGCACTTCGTCACCCGGATCGGCGCCGAGCATTGCCATCATTCGTTGCTGGACGATACCTGCGACGAGCAGGCGGACATCATTTACCGACAATGGCGGAGGCAAGCATGAATCAGGGTGCGCTACTGGCCATTTTTGCCTCATTGATTTTCAGCGTCATGAACGCGCTGGTTAAAACCATCTCCGATGCTATTCCCACCGGTGAAATCGTGTTCTTTCGCAGCAGCATCGGCTGTGTGCTGGTTCTGCTGCTGATGTACCGCCACCGCATCGCCTTTAGCCGCGTAGACCGGCCGCTGCTGGTGTTGCGCGGCACCATGGGCGGGCTGTATCTCATTTGTTATTTTTACAGCATCGCCCACCTGACGCTGGCCGACGCCAGCATGCTGGCCTATCTGTCGCCGTTTTTCTCCATTTTGCTCTCCTTGCTGGTGCTGCGTGAACGGGTCAGCGCCTGCACCGCGTTTTGGCTGACGATGGTCATCATCGGCGCCGTGCTGCTGGTGCGGCCGTGGCACTTCTCGGCCTATACCCTGGCGTCGCTGGTCGGCGTGATGAGCGCGGTGTTCGCCTCGATCGCCTATCTGTCGGTCAACAAACTCAGCAAGCGCCACCACAACTACGAGATCGTGTTCTACTTCCTGTTCATCGCAACGCTGATCTCGCTGCCGCTGATGTGGAACGCGTTCGTTTGGCCCAACGCCTATCAGTTCGCCATTCTGCTCGCCATCGCCCTGGTGTCGCTGTTGGGGCAGGTCGTCTTAACCCAGGCCTTCTCTTCCGATAACCTGATCGTGGTCTCGGTGGTGCGCTATATCGGCATCGTGTTCAACATCGCCTGGGGTTGGCTGTTCTGGCATGAGATCCCGCTGCTGCTGTCGCTGTTCGGCTGTCTGCTGGTGGTGGTTTCCTGCATTCAGCTCGGGCTGCGTCACCGCAAGAAACCGGCTTAAGCCGGCCTTGCCGCAACCAAAAAAAACGCACCCGAGGGTGCGTTTTTCACAGGCAAAGCCGTGGCCTTATTTGGCCGGCGTCGGCTGCTGAGCAGGCTGATCCTTTTCCAGATGAGCCAGGTCCAGCGCGATATGCACGGTTTCATCCAGATACGGATCCGGCTCCTGGTAATCCTTCGGCAGATCGTCGAGCGATTTCAGCGGCTTCTTGCCCGCACGTTCCAGACGCTCGTTGATGCGTTTCAGACGGGTCGCGTCGTCATCGTGGTTCTCTTTCTCGCGCACCGCCAGATTGAGGGACACGATGTTGCGTTTATCCTTCAGCGCCTTGTAATGCGCGATATCCTGCGCGATGTACTGGAACTCCGGATTTTGCGCGATGCGCTGCTGGTGATCTTTCAGCAGCTCCGGCTCGAACGGCGCCATATCGCCGGTCTTGCTGTAGGTCGCCGCATTGATGCTGTCCCACGGCATGGCGTTGTCTTCAAACGCTTCGCCGGTTTCCGCCGGATCGACGCCGGTCGGCATCAGAATGTCCGGCGTCACGCCCTTGCGCTGGGTGCTGCCACCATTGACGCGGTAGAACTTCTGAATGGTGTACTGCACGGAACCGAGCGCCGGCCACTCAGGGCGCAGCATCTGATCGTAGATACGGTTCAGCGAACGGTACTGCTGCACGGTGCCTTTACCGAAGGTTGGCTCGCCGACAATCAGCGCGCGGCCGTAATCCTGCATCGCCGCCGCGAAAATTTCGGAGGCGGAGGCGCTGAAGCGATCGACCAGCACCACCAGCGGGCCTTTGTAGTAGGTCACGCCGTCGGTGTCGGCGTCTTCACGCACTTTGCCGTTGTTGTCGCGCACCTGCACCACCGGGCCGCTCGGAATGAACAGGCCGGACAGCGACACCGCTTCGGTCAGCGCGCCGCCGCCGTTGGTGCGCAGATCGATGATCACGCTCTTGACATTCTGCTTGGCCATCTTCTGCAGCTGCACTTTCACGTCATCGGTCAGACCGACATAGAAGCCGGGGATGTCGAACACCGCCACCTTCTCTTTGCCGACGGTCTTGATGGTCATTTTCACCGCACGGTCTTCCAGACGGATGCGCTCGCGGGTCAAGGTGACCACGCGGGTTTTGGTGCCCTTGCCGGCCGGCAGGATCTCAAGGCGCACCTTGCTGCCCTTCGGCCCTTTGATCAACGACACCACGTCGTCCAGGCGCCAGCCGATCACGTCCACCATCGGTTTGCCGGCCTGGCCGACGCCGACGATGCGATCGCCCACGGTGATCGCTTTGCTCTTCGCTGCCGGACCGCCCGGCACCATCGAGTTGATCAGGGTGTAGTCGTCATCCATCTGCAGCACCGCGCCGATGCCTTCCAGCGACAGGCTCATCTCGGTGTTGAACTGCTCGGTGTTGCGCGGAGACAGATAGTTGGTGTGCGGGTCGATTTCATGCGCAAAGGCATTCATCGCCAGTTGGAAGACGTCTTCGCTGTTGCTTTGCGTCAGGCGCTTGATGGCGAACTGATAGCGCTTGGTCAGCGTGTCGCGGATTTCTTTGTCGGTCTTGCCGGTCAGCTTGAGGTTCAGCTCGTCATACGTGACTTTCGCATCCCACAGGCTATCCAGCTCGGCCTTGTCTTTCGGCCACGGCGCTTTGCTGCGGTCGAGATCGATAGTGCCGTTGCCGGTGAAGTTCATCGGCTTGTCCTTGTCCAGCAACGACAACGCATAGGTATAACGCTCAAAGCGGCGTTTCTGCGCCAGATTGAACAGCGCGTAGAAGGTGTCCAGCTTGCCGGTTTTCAGCTCTTCGCCAACCTGATTGCGTTTGCCGGCGAACTGCGCCACGTCGGAGGCCAGCAACACGTTATGGTTGTAGTCCAGCATGTTCAGGTAGCGATCGAAGATCTTGCCTGAAAATTCCGCATCGAGGGCGAACTGGCGGTAATGAGAGCGAGTGAAGCGCGAGGTGACGCGCTCACTCACCGTAGCGTGCTGGGGTTCCTGTTGCAGTTGGGGCAGTTGGCCGATGCGGATGTTGGCTGTTTCCGCGCCGTAACTGACACCCGCCCACAGCAGCCCTGCAATCGCTGTTAATCTGACGAATTTGTTCATGCCTGGGTTGGCCTCCGTATCAGAACTGCAAGTGTTCTGCGCGCACAATCATCGCCAGACCGGAAGAGAGCTGCACACGTACGCCATCTTTAGCGATTTCGAGTACGGTAGCATCCATCGCGCTCTTGCCTGCTCTGACTTTGATTTCCTGGCCAATTTGCAGTTTAGAGATATCCGTGACTGGCGCATAACGCGGCTGGCTTTCCTCTTTGGCTGCACGAGGTTGGCGAGCGGGCTGTGGGCGAGTTTGTGGGCGCGGCTTGCGGTTTTCCGGCGCGGCTCCGCCTTCGCGACGCGCAGCGGGCTTTTTACCGGCTGGACGCGGACGGCGCGGAGCGGCATCGGCGGATTCGCCGGCGGCTTCACGTTTTTTGGCGTTTTGTTCGGCACGCTGTGCCTGAACGCGCGCTTTGGCTTCTTCAAGCTGCTGGCGAGCATGATCGACATGCTGCTGCTCCAGTTCACCGCACGGATTGCCGTCCAGGTCGACGCGCTGCGCGCCAACCTTGACGCCGTACAGGTAACGCCAGCTTGAGGTGTATAGGCGCAGGGCAGAACGCAATTGCGTTTTGCTGAGATTCTCTTCCCCCTGCACGCGCTCTACCAAATCCTGAAAAATACCGATTTTCAGCGGACGAGCTTCGCCTTCGGCGCTAAAGCAGAGCGGAAAACGCTCGGCAAGAAAAGCAATGACTTCTTTACTAGAGTTCAACTTAGGTTGATTTTCCATGAAATTTCCTGATTACAACGGTATTGCCAACAAGCCACAGGCATGAACAGGCGTCATTATAATGACGCCATCGGTAATTGCCACGTTAACCGTCGATCAACTTGCCGCCACAGTCACATATTTCGCACTGTCACACTGTTCCAGTTGCTCACAAAGCCCCGCCACCACTGCTTTCAGGCCCACTTCGTCCTGTTCGTCGAAGCGTTGATAAACCGTGCTATCGATATCCAAAACGCCGATCGCTCGGCCGCCAACCGCCAGCGGCAGCACGATTTCCGCGTTGCTGGCCGCATCGCAGGCGATATGGCCCGGAAACGCATGCACGTCACCGACGCGCTGCACGCGATTTTCCGCCACCGCCGTGCCGCATACGCCCTTGCCCACCGGAATGCGCACGCAGGCGATCTTGCCCTGGAACGGCCCCAGCACCAGTTGGTCGCCATCCATCAGATAGAAACCGACCCAGTTCACGTCATCCAGACGCTCGTTGAGCAACGCGCTGGCGTTGGACAGCGCCGCGATAAAGTTGGTTTCCCCGCCGAGCAACGCGCTCAGGTCACGTTTTAATTCCGCGTAGAATTGTTCTTTTGTCATGTGTTAACCATTGAAACAGTGAAGATGGCCAGAAGCCCAAAGCTTAGGCCCTATAAAATAAGCATTAAATGCGTATAGCCACAAGGTTAATCATCTGTTGCTTCACAAAACCCCGTCGCTCGGGGTATGTTTGCCGCTCAGAATCCCGGTTTACCTCGTTTTACCGTCCGGCGCCCGATCGCCGGTGACGCGGCCGGTTTATTTTTCAGCTACGCTGACAGTTCCGGCGGGCTCAAGGGCAGCTACTTGTCAAAAATGAAAATACACGCGATCACCGCCCCCCTTTCCAAAGCGCGCCACCAACGCTGCTGCGAGTGCGACCTGCTGTTCGTGCTGCCGCCGCTCAGCGGCAATCAGGCCGCTTATTGCCCGCGCTGCAACGCCAAGGTGGTGCATGGCCGCGACTGGTCGATGACACGCCTGACCGCCATGGCGATCACCATGCTGCTGCTGATGCCGTTCGCCTTCACCGAACCGCTGATCAGCATCCGCCTGCTCGGCACGCGCATCGACGCCAGTTTGCTGGAGGGCATCTGGCAGATGAGCCGCCAGGGCGATCCGCTCACCGCCAGCATGGTGGCGTTTTGCACCATCGGCGCCCCGCTGACGCTGGTGCTGTCGCTGCTGTACCTGCGTTTCGGCCATGCGCTCGGCATGAACCTGCGCCCGGTGCTGCTGATGCTGGAGCGGCTCAAAGAGTGGGTAATGCTGGACATTTATCTGATCGGCATGGCGGTGGCGGCGATCAAAGTGCAGGATTACGCCGACATCCAGCCCGGCAGCGCGCTGATCGCTTACCTGTCGCTCACGGTGCTGAGCATCCTGACGCTGATCCACGTCAACCTGGAGCAGCTGTGGGAGCGCTACTATCCGCAGGAACAGCCGGAAGGCCCGCCGACGGCGCTGCACATTTGTCTGTCCTGCCACTATACCGGCTATCCCGACGCGCGCGGCCGCTGCCCGCGTTGCCATGTGCCAATGTGCCATCGCCAGCCCTACAGCCTGCAGAAAACCTGGGCGGCGCTGATCGCGGCGATGATCCTGCTGATACCGGCCAACCTGCTGCCGATTTCCATCATTTACGCCAACGGCACGCGGCTGGAAGACACCATTTTCTCCGGCGTGGTCTCATTGGCCACCTCCGGCAACGTGCCGATCGCCGCCATCGTGTTCATCGCCAGCGTGCTGGTGCCCTTCACCAAGGTGATCGTGCTGATCGTGCTGTTGCTGAGCATCCACTTCAAAACCTCGCACAGCCTGAAGACGCGCATTCGTCTGCTGCGCCTGGTCACCTGGATCGGCCGTTGGTCGATGCTCGATCTGTTCGTTATCGCCTTGATGATGTCGCTGGTAAATCGCGATCAACTGTTATCTTTTACTATGGGACCGGCCGCGTTTTACTTTGGCTCGGCGGTCATTTTGACTATTCTTGCCGTTGAATGGCTCGATAGCCGATTGATTTGGGATGCACATGCAACAGGAAACGCCGACTACACCGACTGAAGCGCGGGTCAAGAACAAACGCCGCATTTCACCGTTCTGGTTACTGCCGTTCATCGCCCTGCTGATCGCCGGGTGGCTGGTCTATAACAATTTCCAGGAGCGCGGCACCACCGTCACCATCGATTTCCAATCGGCGGCGGGCATCGTCGCCGGCCGCACGCCGGTGCGCTACCAGGGCGTTGAGGTCGGCACGGTGCAAAAAATCAGCCTGAGCAAAGATCTGCGCAGCATCGTGGTGGAAGCCAGCATCAAAAGCGATCTGGAAGACTCGCTGCGCGAAGGCACCCAGTTCTGGCTGGTGACGCCCAAGGCCTCGCTGGCCGGGGTTTCCGGGCTCGATGCGCTGGTCGGCGGCAACTATATCGGCATGATGCCCGGCAGCGGCAAGGAGCAAACCCACTTCACCGCGCTCGATACCCAGCCGAAGTACCGCCTGAACACCGGCGAGCTGATGATTCACCTGCATGCCGACGATCTGGGTTCGCTCAACAGCGGCTCGCTGGTCTATTACCGTAAAATCCCGGTCGGCAAGGTGTATGACTACACCATCAGCGAAGGCAACAAGGGCGTAACCATCGACGTGCTGATCGACCGCCGCTTCGCCAACCTGGTGAAGAGCAACAGCCGCTTCTGGAATGTCTCCGGCTTCAAGGGCGATTTCAGCCTGTCCGGCGCCACGGTGCAGATGGAGAGCCTGGCGGCGCTGGTCAACGGCGCCATCGCCTTCGATTCGCCGGCCGATGGCCAGCAGGCCAAGGGCGATCAGAACTATACCCTTTACCCGGACCTGGCCCACAGCCAGCGCGGCGTCAATATTCTGCTGGATCTGCCGAGCGGCAACAATTTGAGTGAAAACCGCACGCCGCTGATGTACCAGGGGCTGCAGGTCGGCACCCTGACCAAGCTGACGTTGCAACAGGACAGCAAAGTCATCGGTGAACTGACCATCGATCCTTCGGTGGTCGATCTGATGCGCAGCGGCACCCGCATCGTGATGCGCAGCCCGCGCATCAGCCTCAACGACGCCAAGCTCAGCCAACTGCTGACCGGCACCACGCTGGAACTGGTGCCGGGTGAAGGCGACCCGCAGCAGCGCTTCAACGTGCTGGACAGCAGCGAAACGCTGTTGCAACAGCCGGGCGTGTTGACCGTCACGCTGACGGCGCCGCAAAGCTACGGCATCGACGTCGGGCAACCGCTGGTGGTGCACGGCGTGAAAGTCGGCCAAATCCTGAGCCGCACCTTGACCGCCGGCGGCGTGGTGTTCACCGCCGCCGTTGATGCGCAATATCGCGGCCTGCTGCACAAAGACAGCAAATTCGTGGTCAACAGCCGCCTCGACGTCAAGCTGGGAATAGACGGCATGGAAGTGCTCGGCGCCAGCGCGCAGGAGTGGGTAGACGGCGGCGTGCGCATTATCCCCGGCAGCAAAGGGGAACCTGGCGGCCAGTACCCGCTGTACGCCAACAGCGAAAAAGCCGAGGAAGGCATCGTCGGCAACGCCCCTTCCACCACCCTAACCCTCAGCGCCACCAGCCTGCCGGACGTGCAGGCCGGCTCAGTGGTGCTGTATCGTAAATTCCAGGTGGGCGAGATCGTTAACGTTCGGCCGAAGGCCAACGAGTTTGAGGTGGACGTCTACATCAGCCCGGAATACCGTAAGTTGCTGACCCGTGAAAGCATCTTCTGGGCCGAAGGCGGCGCCAAGGTGCAGCTCAACGGCAGCGGCCTGACGGTGCAGGCTTCACCGCTCAACCGCGCGCTGAAAGGCGCCATCAGCTTCGACAACCTGCAGGGCGTGACGCTGAACAAAGGCGCCAACCGCGTACTGTACGCCAGCGAAACCGCCGCCCGCGCGGTGGGCAGCCAAATCACGCTGAAAACCTATGACGCCAGCAAGCTGTCGGCGGGCATGCCGCTGCGTTACCTCGGCATCGACGTCGGCCAGGTGGAGTCGTTGCAGCTGGCGCCGGAACGCAACGAAGTGTTGGCCAAAGCGGTGCTGTATCCGGAATACGTGCAGACCTTCGCGCGCCTCGGCAGCCGCTTCTCGATCGTGTCGCCGGAGATCTCCGCCGCCGGCGTCAGCAACCTCGATACCCTGCTCCAGCCTTATATCAACGTGGAGCCGGGCCGCGGGCGCGAGCTGCGCACCTTCGAACTGCAGCAGGCCAGCATCACCGATTCGCGCTATCTCGACGGGCTGAGCGTCGTGCTCGACGCCGCCGAAACCGGCTCGCTGCAGATCGGCACGCCGGTGCTGTTCCGCGGCGTAGAGGTCGGTACCATCACCGGTTTCTACCTCGGCGCCATGTCCGATCGGGTGCACGTCGCGCTGCGCATCAGCAAGAAGTATCAGCATCTGGTGCGCAACAACAGCGTGTTCTGGCTGGCGTCGGGTTACAACCTGCAGTTCGGCCTGACCGGCGGCGTGATCAAGAGTGGCACCTTCCAGCAGTTCATCCGCGGCGGCATCGCCTTCGCCACGCCGCCAACCATTCCGCTGGCGCCGAAAGCGACGCCGAACAAGCACTTCCTGCTGAATCCGGAAGAGCCGAAGGACTGGAAAACCTGGGGCACCGCCATTCCTCGCGATTAACTTTCGCGTTTTCCTCAGGGCCCGGCAATGCCGGGCCCTGTTTTTTTCCGCTTTATGATAAACTCTCGCCCTTGTCTTTATTGCACCCTGAGAGTTCGCCCCGTGGCCAAATCCACCGCCGTTTTTCTGCCCCCCGCTTTCCTCGACGCCACCCGCGCCATCATGCCCGCCGAGCTGGCGATGGGCGATTTTATCGCCGCTTGCCAGCGCCCGCTGCGCCGTAGCCTGCGCGTCAACACGCTGAAGATCGGCGTCGCCGACTTCCTGGCGCTGGTGCGGGAGTACGACTGGCGATTGGAACCCATCCCCTGGTGCGCGGAAGGGTTCTGGATCGAGCGCGACGATGAAGAGCTGCGATTGGGCAGCGCCGCCGAACACCTGAGCGGTCTGTTCTATATTCAGGAGGCCAGCTCGATGCTGCCGGTCAGCGCGCTGTTCGCCGGCGGCGCGGCGCCCCATCGGGTGCTGGACGTGGCGGCGGCGCCGGGCTCCAAAACCACCCAGATCGCCGCGTTGATGGGCAACCAGGGCGGCATCGTCGCCAACGAATACTCCGCCAGCCGGGTGAAAGTGCTGCACGCCAATATCAGCCGCTGCGGCGTGAAGAACACCGCGCTGACCCACTTCGATGGCCGGGTGTTCGGCGCCGCGCTGCCGGAGAGTTTCGACGCCATTCTGCTCGACGCCCCCTGCTCCGGCGAAGGCGTGGTGCGCAAAGATCCGGACGCCATGAGCAACTGGTCGCCGGAAAGCGTCGCCGAGATCGCCGCCACCCAGCGCGAGCTGATCGACAGCGCGTTTCATGCGCTGGCGCCGGGCGGCGTGATGGTTTATTCCACCTGCACCCTCAATGCGCAGGAAAATCAGCAGGTGGTGCGCTGGCTGCTGGGCACCTATGGCGACGCAGTCAGCGTCGAGCCGCTGGGTGAGCTGTTCCCCGGCGCCGACAAGGCGTTGACCGCCGAGGGCTTCCTGCACGTCTTCCCGCAGATTTACGACAGCGAAGGGTTTTTCGTCGCCCGCCTGCGTAAAAAACACGCCGTGGCGCCGTTGGCGAAGCCGACCTATAAAGTCGGTAAATTCCCGTTCAGCCCGCTGTCCGGCAAAGAGGCGGCGCTGGTCGCCCAAGCCGCCGCCGCATCCGGCTTAACCTGGGGCGATGACAGCCGGCTGTGGGAGCGCGACAAGGAAATCTGGCTCTTCCCGGCCGAGCTGGAGCCGCTGTTCGGCAAAGTGCGCTTCTCGCGTATCGGCCTCAAGCTGGCGGAGCGCTTCCCGAAAGGTTTCCGTTGGCAGCACGAAGCGGCGATCGCCCTCGCGGGCGCCGACGGCAAACAGCATTTCGAGCTGGACGCCGCGCTGGCCCAGGAGTGGTATCACGGCCGCGATCTCTACCCTGAGCAGCCGCCGGCGGGCGACGAGTGCATCGTCACCTATCAGGGGCAACCGCTGGGCATCGCCAAACGCATCGGCAGCCGCATCAAGAACAACCTGCCGCGCGAGCTGGTGCGCGACGGCGCGCTGGATTTTCACCTGTAATCACCCTGGCGCCGGGGAGCCGCTTTCCCCGGCGATAAATAAAGATAACAATATTCCCATCACCATTCGTTATTATTCTAATCATTTCACCATCACGTTATTTCACCCACGCACGCTTGCCCTGTGCCAATTAAAAAGTTTTGACCTTTGATAAAGACAATTTCACGTTCTTATCCTATTAATTTAAATGTAAGTAAATAAATGCGTGCAACTCAGCTCTGGGTGGCGTTTTTGCGGACTTTCTCTGACATGGCAAGGAATCATGATGAAAAAAACTCTGCTGGTTTTGCTCTCGTTAACACCTCTGCTGTGCATCAGTGGCGCAGCCAACGCAGCGGGCACCATTCAGGGCACGCTGGGCGTGACAATGACCATCGGCGCCGGGTGCGTGGTCACCGGCGGCAACAGTTCCGGCACCACCAACGACTTTGGCTCCATCAGTTTCGGCACCTACTCGTCGCTGGCTAACGTCATCACCGCCAGCGCCACCGGCAGCGGCGGCACCGGCACCTTGGGGCTGAACTGCACCACCGGCACCAACTACACCGTGGCGCTGGACAACGGCCTCAACGCCTCCGGCAGCCAGCGGCGCATGGCCAGCGGCGTGCCCGCCTACATCAGCTATAACCTCTACCAGGACAGCGCCCACGCCGTGCCGTGGAACAGCACTACCGGCGTGCTGACCGGCACCGGCACCGGCTCGGCGGTCCCGCTGATCGTCTACGGTCTGGTGCCCGCTGCGGGCACCACCCCGGCCGCCGGCGTGTACAACGATACCGTCACCATGACCGTGACCTGGTGATGCCTGCCGACACGGGGCGCCACCACGGCGCTCCGTCATTCATTAATGTAATAATATTCCCATCCGCCATCTCGTTATCTCAAACACGATTCCCCCTGATGTGTTTACGCTGCACTCAACCTGCGATCTCGCTTAAAAATAAATAAAGTTTTTAATCTTTCGGCAAGACATTCCCCCGTTCTTATTCTATTAATTAATCTGTAAATAGATTAATGCATTTGACTCATTTTTCGGGCTTTTTGGCAGGCTTCTCTACTACGGCAAGGAACCATGATGAAAAAGACTCTGGCGGCATTAACCTCGGCAGCGGTTCTGCTGTGCACCTCTGGCGCCGCCTTTGCGGCGGGCACCATTCAGGGCACGCTGGGCGTCACTTTAACCATCGGCGCCGGCTGCGTCGTTACCGGCGGCAACAGCTCCGGCACCACCAACAACTTCGGCTCCATCAGCTTCGGCACCTACTCGTCGCTGGCTAACGTCATCACCGCCAGCGCCACCGGCAGCGGCGGCACCGGCACCCTGGGGCTGAACTGCACCACCGGCACCAACTACACCGTGGCGTTGGACAACGGCCTCAACGCCTCCGGCAGCCAGCGGCGCATGGCCAGCAGCGTGCCCGCTTACATCAGCTATAACCTCTATCAGGACAGCGCCCACGCCGTGCCGTGGAACAGCACCACCGGCGTGCTGACCGGCACCGGCACCGGCTCGGCGGTCCCGTTGATCGTCTATGGTCTGGTGCCCGCCGCGGGCACCACCCCGGCGGCAGGCGCGTACAGCGATACCGTCACCATGACCGTCACCTGGTAAGCATGACGCGCCTGGCCGTCACCTGCATGCTGCTGTCGTTGGCAGGTGCTTGCCGCGCCGACGTCAGCACTGCGACGGTCGGCGTCAGCGCCACCTTGGTCAAATCCTGTGTCGCAGGCACCACCAGCGGCGGCAACACCACGTTCGGCACCTTCAGTTTCGGCACGGTTTACTTCCTCAATACGGCGATAAAAGTGACCGGCCAGGCGAACGCCGGCGCACTGCAGATCAACTGCAACAACGGCACCAGTTACACGGTGCTGCTCAGCGGCGGACAGAGCGGCAATACCGCTTCGCGCTATCTGCAAAGCGCGGCGGGCGCCCGCGTGAACTACAACCTGTATACCAGCGCCAGCTACGCCACCGTCTGGGATAACGTCACCGGCGTGACGCAGACCGCCACCGGTCAAAGCGTCTGGCTGCCGGTGTACGGCATGATTCCGGTGCAGGCGACGCCGGCGACGGGCACTTATACGGACACGGTACAGGTGACGATAAATTGGTGATTAACGGAACGCTGCGCACCCTGCTGCTGACGGCGCTGATTGGCGCTCCGGCGGCACATGCCGATACCGTCAGCCAGGGCTTCACGGTCAATGCTTCGATCATCAAAGGCTGCGTGCTCGGCAGCGGCGTCACCAACGTTACCTCGTTCGGCAGCATGAGCTTCGGCCAGGTGGCGTCTTTAAGCAGCCCGATAAAAATTGTCTCGAGCGCCGGCGCCGGCTCGATCCTTATCCGCTGCAACCCCGGGCTCAGCGTCACCCTGGGATTGAACGTCGGCAATAACGTGTCCGGCTCCATCGCCGGCGGGCGCAAGCTGTTGAACTCGGTCACCTCGGAAACGCTGATTTACCAGCTCTACCAGGATGCCAACTACGCCGTTTTGTGGGGAGACGGCGGCAACGGCGGCGCCGCCCAAACCGTCTCCTCCACCGGCAGTACGCAGGAAATAAAAATCTACGCCAGTTTAATGGCGAGCAGCACCTTGCCCACCAGCGGCACCTACAACGATACGGTCTTAGTGACGGTGAGTTATTGAGCTTTTAAAAGGATCACATTATGCGTAGTACTCTGCTTCGCCTGCCTCTGCTGGCAGGATTGTTGTTAGCCGGCCAGCCGCAGGCCTTCGCCGCCGCCTCCATTCTGATTTGGCCCATCGATCCGGTTATTGAAGACAACCAGCAGGCGACGGCCCTGTGGCTGGAAAACCGCGACAGCAAGCCGGTTTACATGCAAATTCGCGTGCTGGGCTGGCAACAAACCGGCGGTAAGGACGATTACCGCAACCAGAGCGAGGTGCTCGCCAGCCCGCCGGTCGCCACCATTCTCCCCGGCAAACGCCAACTGATTCGCCTGATCAAGCAGACGCCGGCCGCCGCCGGACAAGAGCGGGCTTACCGCATCCTGGTCGATGAAGTGCCGATCAAAGATAAAGATGGCGCAGCGCCCGACAAAGGCGCGCAGATGGGGCTGAAATTCCAGATGCGTTATTCGGTGCCGCTGTTCGTCAGCGGCAAAGGCGTCTGGACCAAGCAAGACTTCGAACACCCGCGCGACTACGCCACCGCCAACCAGCCGAAGCTCAGCTACCGGCTGCTGCAACAAAACAGCCAGCGCTGGCTCGACGTACGCAACGACGGCATCGTGCATGCTCGCCTGTCGCAGGTCAGCATTCAGGGCAAGCCGCTCAACAACGGGCTGCTGGGCTATGTGCTGCCGGGTTCGCAAATGCGTTTCGCCCTGCCGCCGTCGGGCAGTTTTGCCGCCGGCAAGCTGCAGGCGATGGTCAACGACAACAAACAGCCCGTAACCCTCCCGTCTTACTGAGCCCGAGGCGCAGGTGATGCGGATGTCGCCATCGCCCTCACGCGGCATGCAGCTCAAGCCGCTGGCCCTGGCCGTACTCTGTATGGCGGTAGAACTGTGCCCGCCGCCTGCCGCCGCCGACGATTTGCCACCGCCGCCCCGCGCCGTCAGCATGCCGGATACCACGCTGTATCTGGAGCCGGTGGTGAACGGCCGCCCGACCGGTAAAGTCGTGCCGGTCGCCTACCGCGGCGGCCATTACTATTTAACGCCTCAGCAGCTGCTCGATGCCGGCCTGCCGGTGACGGACAAACAGGTGAAAGAGATCGCCGTCGATCAACTGGATAAGGTCGACGTCACCTACAGCGGCGAAACGCAGCAGTTGCTGATCTCGGTGCCCAACGACTGGCTCCCCAGGCAAACCCTCGGCGACGCCAACCCGGAGCAGCGGCTGCCTGCGCAAAGCAGCCTGGGCTTCTTGCTGAATTACGACGCCTACGTCAGCCAAAGCGGCGGGCGCGGCAATCCGGGCTATTTTTCCGCCTGGAGCGAACAGCGGCTGTTCGACGGCTTTGGCGTTATCGCCAACACCGGCATTTTCCGCAGCAGCTTCAACGGCGAGACCGCCGCGCAGCAGAACAATCGCTATATCCGCTACGACAGCAGCTGGCGCTACAGCGACGACGACACCATGCTCAGCTATACCGCCGGCGATCTCACGACCGGCTCGCTGCCCTGGACCAGTTCGGTGCGCGTCGGCGGTCTGCAGGTAGCGCGTAATTTCGCCACGCGGCCGGATCTCATTACCTACCCGCTGCCGCAGTTCTCCGGCCAGGCCGCCGTGCCGAGCAGCGTCGATCTGTACATCAACAGCTATAAAAACACCTCCGCCAACGTGAATCCCGGCCCGTTCACCCTGAATACCGTGCCCTACATCAACGGCGCCGGTCAGGCGACGGTGGTGACGACCGATGCGCTCGGCCGCCAGATCAGCACGACGGTGCCGTTCTATGTCGCCAGTTCGCTGCTGCAGGCCGGGTTGAGCGATTTCAGCCTGTCGGCAGGCGCGCTGCGCCAAAACTACGGTTACCGATCCGCGGACTACGGCCAGTGGGTGGCCAGCGGCAGCGGGCGTTACGGCGTCACCGACTGGCTCACGCTCGAAGGGCGGGCGGAAGGTGCGGCGGCGTTGGCGGTCACCGGCGCCGGCGCCGGCGTGCGCATCGGGCAGCTAGGGGTGCTCAACGCCTCCTACAGCTACAGCCAGGCGGGCCGCGACGCTTTCAACGCCCCTCCGGTCACGCCGCGGTATTACGATCCGGTCACCGGCCAACCGGTGCAGCAACCGGATGCCGGGCCGGTTTATCAGTACGCCGGCCGCCACGGCGATCAAACCAGCCTGAGCTACACCTACAGCAATCAGTATTTCAGCCTCAACGCTCAACGGGTGCTGCGCAGCGCGGACTTTGGCGATCTATCCACCTACAAGAGCAGCTATCGGCTGAGCCGCCGCACCGATCAGCTGACCGGCAGCATCGGCCTGAGCCGCTTCGGCAGCCTGGGCGCCGGTTATTTCGACGTGCGCGACGCCATCGGCCAGCGCACTCGCCTGGTCAACCTGTCGTACAGCCTGACGCTGTGGCGCAACATCAGCCTGTACGCCTCAGCGAACCGCGAGATTGGCGGTGACGGTTACAGCTCTCAGCTGCAGATCAGCATTCCGTTCGATACCTGGGGCACCGCCAACGTCAGCACCGCCCGCGACGCCGGCAACCGCTGGAGCGAACGCGTGGCTTACAGCCGCGCCGCGCCGACCGACGGCGGTTTCGGTTGGAATCTGGCCTATGCCGGCGGCCAGGGCAGCAACAGCGATTATCGTCAGGCGGATGTGACCTGGCGCACCTCGCTGTTGGAAACCCGCGCCGGGCTGTATGGCAACCGTAACGACTACACCCGCTGGGGCGAAGTCAGCGGTTCTCTGGTGGCGATGAACGGCGGCGTTTATGCCACCAACACCATCAACGATGCCTTCGCGCTGGTATCGACCGACGGCTACGCTGGCATTCCGGTCAGCTACGAGAACCAGCGCATCGGCGTCACCAACGACAAAGGTTATCTGCTGGTGCCCACCGTCACCTCGTATTACCACGCCAAGTTCCAAATCGACCCGCTCAATTTACCGGCGGACGTTAACCTGCCGGCGGTCGAAAAAACCGTCGCCATCCGCGATCACAGCGGCTACCTGGTCGAATTCCCCGTCCAGCGCCTGTCCGCCGCCGATGTGGAGCTGGTCGATGCGCAAGGCAAACCGCTGGCCAACGGCAGCCAGGTGGCGGTGCTCGGCGGCAATCAACAAAGCTACGTCGGGTGGGATGGCATGACCTATATCGATCCGGTGCAGCAACACAACCGGTTAAGCGTAATCCCGGCCGACGGCGGCCCGCCGTGCCAGGTCAGTTTCAGCCTGGCCAACCCGCAGGGGCTGCAACGCGTCGGCCCTCTCGTCTGCCAGTAACACACGGAGAAGAAGAATGATGTCTCGGCAAGTGAAAATCTTTTTGGCGGCGCTGCTGTTGATGTGTGGACAACGCGCGCTGGCGGACTGCACCACCACCAACGGCACGGTTACCCTGCCCAGCAGCAACTCCTTCGCCGTCTACAACGGCCAGATAAGCGCCCAGGGCACCGCGGGGCTGAACTGCACCGGGCTCGGGCTCAATTTGCTGTCGCAAAACACCGTCACGGTCAAGATCGCTTCCACCACCAACAACATGGCTCTGCTGAACGGCAACGGCTCAGGCGATAAAATTTCTTATTTGATCTACCCGGATTCGAACTACCAGTATCCGTATAGCGTCGGCCAGACCATCGATTACAGCTCGCTGAATCTGCTGTCGCTGATCCTGATCTCAGCCAACGTCAACTTTCCGTTGTATATCAAAACCGTCGTCGGCGCGAACGTCAGCGCCGGCACCTATACCGATACCATCAACCTGGTGTGGAATTATCACATCTGCGGCATCGGCATCCTGGGAGCATGCATCTGGTGGGACGGCACCAATCAACCCAGCACCGTGACCGTCACCGCGGTCATCACCAAGAGTTGCCTGATCAATACCGCCAACAACGTTAACTTCGGCAGCATGGCCTTAGTGGGGCAATTCAATCCGATCAACCAAAACATCACGCTGACCTGCACCAAATCCCAGTCTTACAGCTCCTACTTCACCAACGGCAACAACCCGATCACCGGCTGGCGGCGAATGATCAGCGGCACCAGCAACTTCCTGCAGTATCAGATCTATTTGCCCAATACCAGTACCGTGTGGAGCAGCACCAACGCGCAAAGCGGCACCGGCACTGGCCTGGCGCAAAGCATCCCCTTTACCGCCGCCGTCAATCCGGCGCAAACCGAAGTGCCGGTCGGCACCTATCAGGATAACGTCAGCTATGTCGTGACTTACTAGCGCAGCCGCTAGCCGCCCGGCCGAATGTTGCCAGAGTGTATTTTTTATGTGGCATTTTTTGCTCATTTGGCTATGCTCATACCGACGACCTGACTGGTCTAACCTCCTACCACATCATTGAGCAAGGAGTTCCCATGAGCAAAACCGTCGTAAAAATTGGCAGCTTCGAGGTCGATGACGCGCATCTTCACGCCACCGCCGACCGTGCAGGCACCCTGAGCATCCCCTGCAAGTCCGATCCGGATCTGTGCATGCAGCTCGACGGCTGGGATGAACACACCAGCATTCCGGCCATCCTCAACGGTAAGCAGTCGCTGCTGTACAAGCAACACTACGATCGACAGACGGACGCCTGGGTGATGCGGGTGGCATGAAAATGCATCCAGTCGGCTGACGACGCGCTGCTTTCATCAGAAACAGCGCGTTTTTTTATGCGATGGCGATGCCGCGCCCGGCAAAGAAGTGGGCGAAGCGGTTGAGTGACAGCTGTACTCGCTCGCGCGTCGCCGGGCTGTCGCCCGAAGGATTATGGAAGGTCACGCTTTGCGCATCGGCGGCGGTGATCAACACCAAATGCCCGCCCCGCTGCGGCGGTATGCTCTCGGGCCGGCGAATGGCGGGATGCACCGAGGCGATAAAGTAGCGGCATTCATGAAGCAGCGCCGGCACATCGGCGGCCGCCAACCCCACCTTCACCTCCGCCTGCAGCGCGAACTGCTCGCGCACATACTCGACGAACGGCGCGTAAATCAGTCCTTTTATCCGCTCGTTCTCACGCACATAGGCGCCATAAGGCAGGCTGCGGCGCGCCAGTTCCAGCAGCGGCGGCGCTGCGCCGTCGCGGTGGCCCAGCACCATTTTCAGGCAGGCCATGCCGCACACGTGGTTGGCCCATTCGACGTACTCCGCCCGATCGCGGGCACCGCTGCACGCCCAATTCTCGTCTTGCGCCAACGTCGCGCGGCCGGCGATCAGATCGGCGGCCATCTCCGGGCTCGCCCACTGGCACTCGTAGGGAACGGCGCGCATCCGTTTAGAACTTGTCGACGACTTTGAAATTCATCAGCACCAGCGTCATGTCCGGCGAGAACAGATCGTACTCTTCGAAGAAGCGCTGCAGCTCTTTGCGCCAATGCGCCAGCGAACGATCGCCCTCGCCTTCGGCAAAGGCGTGCGCTTCATCGACCTGATCGTATGTTTTCATTTCCACCGCGGTCAGCTCAACCGCGCAGACCGGCTCTCCCTTGCCGTCCACCACCAGGAACCGATCGCCGGCCTGTGGGATGCCCTCGCCGTCCAGGTTGGAGCAGGTCGCCGTTTTGGTGCCGTTCAAAATCAATTGCACCACTTCATCGGCCTGCTGTTCGGTATCACCGAACGCCCAGCGCTCAAGGTGCTCGTATTTCTGTGGAATTGCCGTCGCCATGATTATACCTTTTGGAAAAATGCCTCAATGCAGACAGGATAGTACAACGTATTGACGGCCGTCTGCATCCGTCACAAGCGCGACTGCGCGTTACGCCAGCGCCGTCTTTACGAGTTTTTACCGTTCTTCGCTGTGCCTTCAGCGCTACGGGGCGCATACTGTGAACATTATTCACTCAATGGCAACGCCAGGCGGCAACATGCGGCAAGACGATTTCGATGCTGACGATACCTTCAGCGATTTACTCAACAGCGTCGCGTTGGCGACGCTGTTGCTCATCGCCATCGCCGGCGGATGGTATTTCAGTTAAGAGAGGGCGACGTGGCGACAAAACGCATGGGCAACAAGCTCAGTAAAATGGTGGTGGTGCTGCTGCTGATCTGCCTGGCGTTGCTGCTGTTGCGTTGGGCGGCGATAGCGTTCGGTTAATCCCATAAAACGACGCCGGCCAACCGCCGGCGCCCTGCTCACCGCCGCGGCGCCGCGGTCGGCTCCAGTAACTCGCGCAAATAGGCCAGACGCGCTTCCCCCTGTGGCAACCAGCGACGGCACAGCCAATGTTGCGTTTCACCCGTGCGGCTGAGGCGGTAGTACTCCGCGAAGGTTTCGACCCAGTTCATGATGTGTTCTCCTGCTTTTCGACATTGCCAGTATTGAGCGCAAAAACCAGAAGAAATACTGATGGCTTGTTTTTTATGCTTCCTGTTTTTGGCCGTCGGTAGCGAAGCCGCAGTTCAACTGCTACATTGGGCGAAAATCAACCCACCGAGGTGTAGGCCATGACGTTCTCGGAACAGGAGATTAAACCCGTATGGGATGAAGTCGCGCGCCTGATCGGCGACAGCGTGATGCAACTGCGCCATCGCGGCGAGGCGCTGTCGGTAGAAACGCTGGAGAAACATCTGGCGCGGCAGCTGGCCGAGAGCAACGACATCGAACGGCGTATCCTGCTCGGCGCCGCCATCAACATGCTGAAAGGCGGAAAATGAATCGCCAACCGAAAAGGTTGGCGATCCGACAGAAGCCCGAGGTATGCAAGCCCGGCCTTCTGCGCGCTACTATGTCACGCTAATATGACGTAATTAATAGGAATTGTCGGGTTTTTGCCCAAAACGCCCTATTTTTGTTGCCGGCATTACGCCAACACGAAATCGCCGGCATCCAGCGGCTGCCCCACCACTTTCACCAGGAAATCGTTGCCGTCAAAGGCGCCGCCCAGGTTGATCGCCACATCGCTGACGTGATTTTGCGCATCGTAGCTCAGCTTCGCCTCGCCCGCCTTGCCGCTGAACTGATCGACGAAGCGGATGCCGTCGGCGCTGCCGGTGTTGAACAGCGTCAGATCGATCTTGTCCTCGCCGCGCACGAAGTCGCGGATCCAATCCGGCGCCGCCGCCGTCGACTCATCCGCCGCGAAGTAGACGAAGGTGTCCTTGCCGGCGCCGCCCCACAGCTGATCCGCCCCTTTGCCGCCGTACAACACGTCATCACCCGCGCCGCCCTTGAGCACGTTATCGGCGGCGTTCCCGACCAGCACATCGTTACCCGACCCGCCGATGGCGTTTTCAATCGTTACGCCCGCCGCGATCGACACGTTGCCTTTCAGGCCGCCGACGTCCGAGAACGCCTTTTCATTCAGGTTGATGCGCTGATTTTGACCGAAGCCGGAGAAGTCGAAGGTGTCGTTGCCGCCGGCATCCCAGGCGGTGAAAATTATCTTGTCCTGCGCGCCGGTGGCGGTGAGGAAGTCGCGATCGGTGTTGGAATTGAAACCGTAAACCGTGTCGCCGGTGCGGGTGTTCATGTTGGCGCCGTAGAAATGCTGGATCGCCGTGATGTCATTGAGCAACGGCCCGGAAGAGTACGCGCCTTTAAAGTCCTGCCCGGTGTTGCTTTCACTGAAATAGCTCATCAGGCTGTGGGCGCGGCTGTCTTCGAAGTAGGTCGCGTCTTTAGCGTAGGTGATGCTGACGCCCGGCGCGGCGTTATAGTCGCCCGGGTGCTGCAACCCCAGCGCATGACCGATCTCATGGGTGAAGGTCTGGCGGCCGTACTCGTTTTCATGGATCTGGTTGTTGACGAAGGTGTGGTTCTTGGCGTTATACCAGGTTTGACCGGCGACCGAAGGCGATGAATCCGGGTTATACGCAAAGGCATAGGAGCCGCGCGAGCTGTAATCGAACAGACCGAATTTGATATTGGCGGCGGCGGTGTTGCTGGTCTCGGTGAAGGTGATGTTGGCCACGTCAGACCATGACTGCAGCGACAGTTTGGCCTGCTCGCGCTGTTCCGCGTTAAAGCTGCTGAAGCCGCTGATGCTCATGCTCGACATATTGCCCGGCGCCTTTTCCCAGAAGCTGTAGGTCAGGGAGACCGGCTTTTCGGTCACGCCCTTGTCGTGCCAACTGCGATCGCCGCGCACCAGCTCCAGGCCGGCATTCTCGAACGTTTTCGACGGATGAAGCACGGTAATGGTGTCGTCTTCATCGGGTTTATAAGCGCCCAGCAGGGCTAATACGCCTTCGGCCTTAACGGAAGCATTGCTTGATGACATAACCTTATCTCCATATTCGTCAATTCAATCGGGGGGATGCCCCAACTGGCGGATTGCCTGAACGGCAGCGGCCCGGTGTTGAATCAATACGGGGATATCGGTAATGCGCTGGCGCCTTCCATCGGCACTCTGAATGAGAACGATAATCCCTTAAGAGAAGAGAATAGACACATTTTACCGAGAACAGATTTTTCTTATCAAAAGTGTGACAGGGATTTTCCGCCATGCGAATGATTTTCAAGGTAATAATCAGCATTATCACGATGTCGAAAAAAGTATAAAAAAACCGGGGCAATCCAACCCCGGCTATCCATAACACACTCTGGACTCAGACTAACCAACCGAGCAACAGCGTCGCGCCAATGACCGTGGAAGCACCGCCGATGCGCGTAGCGATTTGGGCGAACGGCATCAGCCCCATGCGGTTGGACGCCGACAGGATCGCCACGTCGCCGGTGCCGCCCAGGCCGCTGTGACAGCAGGTGACGATCGCCGCTTCCACCGGGAACATCTTCAGGTAAGGCGCAATCAGGAAACTGACCAACCCCATCGACAGCACCACCGAGCCGCAGACCACCACATAGCCGACCGAGAACACCGCAACCACGCTTTCCAGCGGCACGTACAGCATGCCCAGACCGATCATCAGCGGCCACACCAACGCGGTGGAGACGAACTTATAGAAACTGTGCGCGCCGGTCTCCATCGAAGCCGGGATCACCCGGCAGTATTTGCACAGCACCGCGAACAGGATCATCAGCACCGGGCCAGGGATATGCACGATATGCTCGAACAGGCCGCCGACGATAAAGAAGGCGCAGATCACCAGCAGCCCGCCGCCCATCAGTTGGAAATCGACGTTGCCGCTTTGTTCCTTGATGGCGAACATCGCGTTCTCCTGCGCCGAACGGATCAGCATGCCGTCGCCGCTCAGCGCCTTGCGCTGCATACCGATGCGCGCCAGCACCCCGGCGGTCACGATGGCGAAGATATTACCCAGCACCGCCGCCGGCGCCAGCTGCGCGACATAGACGTCCGGTGTCGATCCCAGGATCGCCGAATAGGCCAGCGACAGCGGTAAAATGCCCTCGCCGATGCCGCCGCCGATGATCGGCACGATGATAAAGAAGAAGGTGTGATAGAAGGTGAAGCCGAACAGTTTCCCCACCAGCAGCCCAGTGATCACCGCCGTGACCGTGCCCACCACCAGCGGCACGAACATGCGAATCATCCCCTGGATCAGGATCACCCGGTTCATGCCGAGAATGCTGCCGACCACCAGACTGGCGATGACGAAATAAAGCAGGTTGGCGTCTTTCATCAGCAGATGGACGGTGCCCATGACGTTGGGCTGGAACACGTTGAAGTAGACCAGCACCGACGGCACCATCAAACACAGAATGGCCGGCCCGCCGATATCGCGCAGCACCGGAATGCTTTTACCCAACTGCGCCAGCGCAAAGCCCAGCGTCATTATCACCGCCAGGCCGCCGATCATATTCTTCGGCAGGAAGTTGGCGTAGGCGGAAATCGCCACGATGGCGCAAATCGTGATAAACAACGCGATCGGCACCGCACCGATATCTATTTGACGAAGTTGATTAATTAATCCTGATGATTCGGACGATGCCGTATTTTTATCACAGGCTATTTCTGCATTTATCTGTTTCATTATTCACCCTGCTGACAAGCGTACAGTACGGTTAGATTCACCTGGCGCAACAATCCCGCCATAGCCAAGTGAAAACAACTAATTACAAAAATCCTATTGCGGATTTCGCTTTTTCTAATAAGAAATAAAACAGTAGACAGCACTGACAATATGATAAAAAATAAAAATGCAAAACTAAATTACGCTGAGGGAATTCAATATTGTGACCCTCCGCCAAGGTTGGTTTTAATTAATTATCGTCAGCATTTTGTAATTAAAGTAATCAGGCTTAAATTCGCTGCTATGCTATAGGAGGGCGAAAAAGCCCCCTGCTTTATTAATAAAGAACCGGAAACGCCATTAGCTGAATCCGGTCAGCTTGATCCGAACCTTAATCCTGCGCGCGGCACCGCACGGGAAAAAGGCATAATATGACTCATAAGGAAGTAGAATATGTCTTCACGCGCTGTTACCCCACAAACCCTCGCTCGCTACGGCATCCATCAGGCCGCCGACATCGTCTATAACCCCAGCTATGAATTGCTGTTCGCTGAAGAGACCCGCGCCGACCTGCCGCCGCTGGAACGCGGCACCCTCACCCAACTGGGTGCGGTCAACGTCGCGACCGGCGAATTTACCGGCCGTTCGCCGAAAGACAAATACATCGTGCGCGACGACACCACGCGCGACACCGTCTGGTGGTCCGACAACGGTACCGGCAAGAACGACAACCAGCCGCTGTCACCGGAAGTCTGGCAGCATCTGAAGACGCTGGTGGGCAACCAGCTCTCCGGCAAGCGTCTGTTCGTGGTGGATGCCTTCTGCGGCGCCAACGCCGATACGCGCCTGAAGGTGCGCTTCATCACCGAGGTGGCCTGGCAGGCGCACTTCGTGAAAAACATGTTTATCCGCCCAAGCGACGCCGAGCTGGCGGACTTTGAGCCGGACTTCGTGGTGTTGAACGGCGCCAAATGCACCAACCCGGACTGGCAGCAGCAAAGGCTGCACTCGGAAAACTTCGTCGCCTTCAACCTGACCGAGCGCATGCAGCTGATCGGCGGCACCTGGTACGGCGGCGAGATGAAGAAAGGCCTGTTCTCGATCATGAACTATCTGCTGCCGCTGAAGGGCATCGCCTCGATGCACTGCTCGGCCAACGTCGGCGAGCAAGGCGACGTCGCGGTGTTCTTTGGTCTGTCCGGCACCGGCAAAACCACCCTCTCCACCGATCCGAAACGCCAGCTGATCGGCGATGACGAGCACGGCTGGGACGACGACGGCGTGTTCAACTTCGAAGGCGGCTGCTACGCCAAAACCATCAAGCTGTCGCCGCAGGCGGAGCCGGAAATCTATCAGGCGATCCGCCGCGATGCGCTGCTCGAAAACGTCACCGTGCGGGCCGACGGCAGCATCGACTTCGACGACGCCAGCAAAACCGAGAACACCCGCGTCTCTTACCCGATTTATCACATCGAGAACATCGTCAAACCGGTGTCCAAAGCCGGCCACGCGCGCAAGATCATCTTCCTGACCGCCGACGCCTTCGGCGTGCTGCCGCCGGTGTCGCGCCTGACGCCGGAGCAGACCCAATACCACTTCCTGTCCGGCTTCACCGCCAAGCTGGCCGGCACCGAGCGCGGCATCACCGCCCCGACGCCGACCTTCTCCGCCTGCTTCGGCGCCGCGTTCCTGACGCTGCACCCGACGCAATACGCTGAAGTGCTGGTGAAACGCATGGAGGCCGCCGGCGCCCAGGCTTACCTGGTCAACACCGGCTGGAACGGCAGCGGCAAGCGTATCTCGATCAAAGATACGCGCGGTATCATCGACGCCATCTTGAATGGCGACATTGAGCAGGCCGACACCTTCACGCTGCCGATCTTCGGGCTGGCAGTGCCGACCACGCTGCCGGGCGTCGATCCGTCGATCCTCGATCCGCGCAAAACCTACGCCGACGAATCGTTGTGGCAGGAGAAAGCGCAGGATCTGGCGCAGCGCTTTATCGATAACTTCGCCAAATATACCGTCACCCAGGCGGGCGAAAAGCTGGTGAACGCCGGGCCGAAGCTGTAACGCAGACGTTTTGCATCCTGCTGTTTAAGGGCCGAACTTTCGGCCCTTTCTTGTTTTCATCCTTCCGCCAGCAAACCCGGCATCACCAGCGCCACCGCCGCCGCGATGCGCTCGTCGATCGCGCTGCCCGGCGGCAACAGCCCCAGCGTCATCTGCCGCAGCGGTTCGGCGATGGCCATCGCCAACAGCAGATCGCTGGTTTGCGCCCAGTCGCGCTCACGCAGCCACCCGCACTGCTGCTGGCGCCGCAGCCAGTTCGCCACCGTCGCCCGTCCGCGCAGAATGCCGTTGCGCTGATAGCTGTCCAGCAGCGCCTCGCGCCCCGGAAACTCGCTTTGCAGCAGCCGAAACATCCCCACCGCTTCGGCGCTCAATACCTGCTGCGCCACCGCCTTCAGCCCTTTTTCCAACAGCGGCGCCACCGCCTCCCACCGCCCGGCATCCTGGGCGAAGGCCGGCTGAAACGCCTCGGTCCAGCCGCTCACCGCCTGCGCCACCAGTTCGTCGCGATTGGCCGCAAAGCGATACAGGGTTTTTTTAGCCACCCCGGCGCGTTTCGCCACCGCATCCACCGTTGCCGCGGCATAGCCGCCGTCGAGCAACAGCGCCAGCGTCGCCTGCGCCAGCGCGGCGCGCAGCGCCGTTTCCGGCGTGGCCGGCCGGCCGCGAGCACGCAGCGGTTCTTCATTCGGGTTCGCCATATTTATTCCTCACAAGCATTGACAGACTCAGCATAGCGGCATAGCTTTATTTTGGAAACACAATTCGTTTCCAAAATAAAACAGGAACCCATTATGACACATCCTTCCCTGCTGGCGCCGTGGGGCGTTAACGATATCAACGAGTTGCTCAAACCTGAACCGCTGCGGCTGGAGATGGGGCTGAGTCGCAGCGCCGACGGTTTGCTGACCGTCGCGGTCCGTACCGATCTGCACGGCTGCAAGGGGCGCATGCTGGACTGGTGGTTCACCTTCTTTGAGAACACGCAGCACATCAACTGGTGGCACCCGCACGATCACGTAGAACATCGCGGCTGGGACCGCCATTGGAAAAAAGGGGAAAGCTACGTCGGCGCCAGCATCGAAGCGGTCGAATGGCTGGCGGAGCTGCCACCGGTCGCGGCGCGCCTCAAATTCCACGCCGCCGAGGACTTCTTCGCGCCGCAACCGCTGCGCCAGGCGCGTGACGCGCAGGCGCTCTCCGCCGCCGTGTGCGCGCGCATCGGCTTCGGCGACCAGGTGGCGTTGGATGACAACGGCGATCCCTGCGACGGCGAAATGCTGCATCTGGCGCGCGATACGCCCTACGGGTGCGTGCTGCGCAGCCGTTTTCTGTTGGGTAAAGCCTGCGCCAACGCCCACGACGAACTGTCGGACGACATCGGGTTTAACCTGATGCGCCACTGCTACAACGAGTTCAGCTATCTGGCGCAGTTCCTGCCGTCGCTGTACTACGCCGAAAACGGCCGCGAGCCGGCGCCGTTGCTCTGGTAATGCATCAGCGGGGACCTGTTAATTTTTCGCGATATCGCTATAGTGATTTTCATCGTTTTCCCCTGCGCTCATGACGGAGACATCATGGAAAATCCCTGCTATAGCGGCGGCTGCCTGTGCGGGCATATTCGCTTTCAGGCACGCGGCCTGCCTGGCAATCCGCACAGCTGTTCCTGCGATTTTTGCCGCCGCCACTCCGGCGCGCCGACGCTCTGCTGGGTCGAATTTCCGCGTCAGGCCATCGAGTGGAACGGCCCGGGCGGCATGCCCACACTCTACCGTTCTTCACCCTATTCCAGCCGCGCCTTTTGCCCGCGCTACGGCAGCACGCTGGGGGCAATCGACGACGAGCCGACGGTGGCGCTGGCCACCGGCAGCTTCGATCGGGCCAATCTGCCGGAGCTGCGCCCGACCTCACATGCGTTCGCCGATGTTTGCCCCGAATGGTGGCGTATCGACGGCATGCGCTGAGCGCCTCACAGTTCCCGCTGAAATCAATTGATTGTTTTGTCGTATAAATTTAGAACTGACGAACAATAATTCAAAAGTATGGGAACGGGGATGAATCAACAGACTCTCGACGCGCGCCGGTCGCGTCAGGCGTTGCTGGCCGGCTCGGTCGGCAACTTTATCGAATGGTACGAGTTCGGGGTGTACGGGTTCCTGGCCACCGTTATCGCCGCCAATTTTTTCACGCTGCAGGGTGAAAATGAAATCACCAGCCTGATCCTCACCTACGCCGCCTTCGCGCTGGCGTTTTTCTGCCGGCCGATCGGCGCGGTGATCTTCGGCCGCATCGGCGATCGCATCGGCCGTCGTCCGACGCTGATTGCGGTCCTGCTGCTGATGACGCTGGCGACGGCGTTGATCGGCGTCATGCCGACTTATGCCTCGATCGGCGTCGCCGCCCCGCTGCTGCTGACGCTGCTGCGTATGTTCCAGGGGCTGTTCGCCGGCGGCGAATTCGGCGGCGCCGTGTCGCTGATGACCGAGTTCGCCCCAAAGGGCAAGCGCGGGCTGTTCGGCGCCTGGCAATCGCTGACCGTCGCGCTCGGCCTGTTGGCCGGCGCCGGGATGGTGGCGCTGCTGGCCGCGCTGCTGAGCGTGCAGCAGTTGCATGACTGGGGCTGGCGCATTCCCTTCCTGCTGGCGCTGCCGATGGGCGCCGTGGCGCTGTGGCTGCGGCTCAAGCTTGAGGAAACGCCGACGTTTACCCAGGCGCAGCAACATGCGGAACACGCTATCACCCCACCGGAAGTGAAGCTGGGCGGCGTGGTGAAAACCATTCTGGTCGGCATCGGCCGCATGATGGGTTGGTCGGCCGCTGGCTATACCTTCCTGGTGGTGATGCCTTCCTATTTGCAAACCTCGCTGCACGCCACCTTCCAGCAAGCGCTGGTGGCGACGGTGCTGGCCAACGTCGGTTTCGCCCTGACCATCCTGCCGGCGGGCATCATCAGCGACAGGCTGGGACGAAAAACGGTGATGCTGACGGCGGTGGCGGCGGTGATCCTGTTCACCTTCCCGCTGCTGCACCTGTTGCAGGATGCGCAGAGCTCACTGTGGATCAAAGGGCTGGCGGTCATGATCGCCGGCGCCGTGGTCGGCCTGCTGGCCGGTCCCGGCCCGGCGATGCTGGCGGAGATGTTCCCGACCCGGGTGCGCTATACCGGCCTGGGGCTGGCTTACTCGCTGTCCAATGCGGTGTTTTCCGGCTCGGCCGGGCTGATTATCACCGGCCTCATCAAACAGACCGGCAATATCGACATTCCCGCCTACTATGTGGTCGCCACGTCGGTGGTCAGCCTGTTTGCGCTGATGACGCTGCGCCGCGACGATCATCTGCGCTCGCTGAACGAACGTTAATCCTCCGGGGGCGCATCGCCCCCATTCCAACTCGTGATAATGATCACAACGCAATAATGTTAACGTTAACTTTTGTGATTAACATCGCATGAGTGATAACTGACAGCTTCATCCATCCGCGAGTTAACGTTAACAATAGAGCTAACTTCACTCACCGGGGCCCTACTCATGAACCGCGAAACTAAAAAATATTACGTGCTGCTCAGCGGCCTGCTGTTCTTCTTTTTCTTCACCTGGTCTTCCAGCTTTTCGCTGATCTCGCTGTGGCTGAATCAAAAGATCGGGCTGAAAGGCACCGAGACCGGCCTGATCTTCTCCGCCATCTCGCTGGTGGCGCTGTGCGCACAGCCGTTGTACGGCTTTATTCAGGACAAACTTGGGCTACGCAAACACCTGCTGCAGTTTCTCGGCGTGATGCTGCTGCTGACCGGCCCGTTCTTTATCTACGTTTATGCCCCGCTGCTGGCGAGCAGCCTGCCGCTCGGCGCTTTGGTCGGCGGGGTGTTCATCGGCGCGACCTTCTTCGCCGGCATCGGCGCGCTGGAGTCTTATACCGAGCGCGTCAGCCGCATCAGCGGTTTTGAGTTCGGCCGCGCCCGCATGTGGGGCTCGCTCGGCTGGGCCAGCGCCACCTTTGTGGCCGGTTTTATCTTCAATATCAATCCGAACATCAATTTCTGGCTGGCCTCCGCCGCCGCCGTGGTGTTCCTGTTGCTGCTCAGTCAGGTGCGCGAGCTGAAGCCGAACGCCATGGCCGGCCTGGCGTTCGGCAAACCGGAGAACCTGCGGCTGCAGGACGCGCTGGCGCTGCTGCGCATGCCGGGCTTCTGGGCTCTGGTGGTGTTTGTGCTTGGGATCAGCGTATACAACGTTTTCGATCAGCAATTTTCGGTTTACTTCGCCTCACAGTTCGCTTCTCGCGCACAGGGCAACGAGATGTACGGTTTTCTCAACTCGCTGCAGGTCTTCCTCGAAGCCGGCGGCATGTTCCTGGCCCCGCTGCTGGTAAACCGTATCGGCGCCAAGCAGGGGCTGTTGCTGGCGGGCAGCGTGATGGCGCTGCGCATGTTCGGTTCCGGGTTGGTCAGCGGCGCCCTGATGATCTCCGCCATGAAACTGCTGCACGCCGTAGAGTTGCCAATCCTGCTGATCGCTATCTTCAAATACATCGCCAGCCGCTTCGACAGCCGACTCTCCTCCACGCTGTACCTGGTAGGCTTCCAGTTCATCACCCAGGTGATGGCTAGCTTCCTGTCGCCGCTGGCGGGCTACGGTTATGACCGCATCGGCTTTGCCGACACCTATCTGCTGATGGGCTGCGCGGTCGCCGCCACCACGCTTGTCTCCTGTTTCTTGCTGCGCGGCGAACGCTCCGCCACGGCAACGCCCTTTCCATCCGCCATTAAATCAAGTGAGTCTGTCCAATGAACACTGCTTTAGCTCAAGCCGACCATGCGGTCGAAGCCCTGCGCGCAGAGCGCCGAGACGATTATTATCCGCAGTTCCATCTCGCACCGGCCGCCGGCTGGATCAACGATCCCAACGGCCTGATCTGTATTGACGGCGTCTATCATGCCTTCTTCCAACATCATCCCTATAGCGAGCACTGGGGGCCCATGCACTGGGGGCATGCGACCAGCCGCGATCTGATACGCTGGCAGCACCAGCCCATCGCCCTGGCGCCCGATGCGCCCTATGACAAAGACGGTTGTTTTTCCGGCTGCGCCGTGGATGACAACGGCGTGCTGACGCTGCTTTACACCGGCCACGTGTGGTTGGGCGAACCCGGTGACGACAGCCAGGTGCGGGAAGTGCAATGTCTGGCCACCAGCGAAGACGGCATACGCTTCGTCAAACACGGGCCGGTGCTGGCCCCGCCGGACGGCATTCAGCATTTTCGCGATCCGAAAGTCTGGTGCGAGAACGGCGAATGGTGGCTGGTGGTCGGCGCCAAAGAAAACGGCCTGGGCCAGGTGCGCCTGTACCGCTCTGCCGACCTGCGCGCCTGGCGCTTCGATCGGGTGCTGGCCGGCGCGCAAACGGCGCATCAGGGCTATATGTGGGAATGCCCGGATTTCTTCCCGCTGGGGGAGCAACACCTGCTGCTGTTTTCGCCGCAGGGGCTGGCGGCGCAGGGCTACCGCTACCGCAATCGCTTCCAGAGCGGCTATCTGCTCGGCCATTGGCGGCCGGACGGCGACTTTACGGTAACGCAGCCCTTCTGCGAGCTGGATGCCGGCCACGATTTCTATGCGCCGCAGACCTTCACCGCCGCCGACGGCCGTCGGCTGCTGTTTGCCTGGATGGATATGTGGGAATCACCGATGCCCAGCAAAGCGCACCGCTGGGCCGGCGCCCTCACCCTACCACGCGAGCTGACGCTGGCCGCCGACGGCAGCGTCCGCATGAATCCGGCGCGTGAACTGGCGGCGTTGCGCCGAGGATCGCAGACGTTGTCGGCGCAGACGCTGACCAATCAGCATCTGCCGCTGACGAACGATATGCAGGAGCTCATCATGACGTTGAGACCGGCCGACAGCGACGCCGAGCGGTACGGGCTGGCCATTGGGAGTGCGGCGCGGCTGTTCGTCGACAATCAGTCACACCGACTGGTGCTGGAGCGTTTTCATGAAAACCCCGCCCTGTGCACCTGCCGCAGTGTGCCGCTGCCGGAGGGTGACATTCTGTCGCTGCGGATCTTTATCGATCGCTCGTCACTGGAGATCTTCGTTAATCAGGGGCAGGCCTGCCTGACCAGCCGCATCTATCCGACGGCGGGCGATCGCCGCCTCAGCCTGTTCGCCGAAGGCGGCCGGGCGCTGTTCGAGCCCATCACGGGATGGCAGTTGGCAAGCATCTGGGGATAATGGGAATGAGCACCGGGCGCAGCGACGCCCCGGTGCGTTTACAGCGAACCACGTTCCAGCAGCGGGCAAGGCACTTTCACCGTATCACGCTCTTCCCGCCGCTCAATCACATGCAGCGCCGCAAGACGACCCAGTTCATAATGCGGCAGCTGCACCGTCGTCAATGCCGGCAGGAACAGCTCGCCGGTGCCGACCATATTGTCGTAGCCCAGCACCGCCACCTGCTGCGGTATCCGCCATCCTTGCGCCAGCAATACCTGATACGCCAGAAACGCTATCCGATCGTTCCCACACACCACGACATCGCAATCGCGCCGGCCGGCGGAAAAATGCCGCTCCAGCAACGCTACGCAGTCGCGATAGCTTTGATCGCCGGCACTCAGATCGAGATGATACTGCCGCAGCTGTTCAACATCGCGCCCCGCTTCGCGCCAGGCGCGTTCCAGACCGCGGCGGCGCAGCCCCGCCGCCAGCGTATCCGCCGGTAAATGAATGCACAAAGGCGCGCGATAGCCTTTGGCGATCAGCGTGCGCGTCGCGTCATACTGCCCTTGCTCATCATCAGGAATGTAGCTGGCGATCGAATGCGCCGGGCTGACGCAGTTGGCCAACACCAGCTTTTTGTCCAGCAGTTTGGCCGGCAGCGTCACCTCACGCAGCCCCATCGTGGTGAAGATCACCCCATCCGGCCGATGCGCCAGCAGCAGATCGACGGTCTGTTCGGCGTTGTCGTCGGCGAACAGGTTGACGACGAAGCTGTTCCAGCCGCGCTCGCGCGCGGTTTTCTCAATCGACAGGATCATTTCCACCGAGAACGGCGTCGTGGCGGTGTCCAGCGCCAGCACGCCGAGCGTCTGCACGCGATTTCCGTCACCGCGAATACGCCGCGCCGACAGATCCGGCACATAGTCCAACCGATCGATAGCCTGTTTGACGCGGCGGTAGGTTTCCGGCCGCAGCTTGCCGGGATCATTGATGGCGCGGGACACCGTCATCAACGAGACTCCGGCAAGTTTTGCGACGTCTTTCAGCGAAGCCATGCGCCCTTCTTTATGATTAATGGGAAAAAGTGAATAATCCCATAACCGGGCGCAGGACTCTACTCTGCGTTAACGGGGTGTGATGTCCGCCCACAGGATAGCGCTGCCGGCCCTCAACGGTGCCACGTCGCCCCCCGCCGCCGATGCCGTCCACCAGACGCCCTCGCGCGCGCTCAGTTCGCCGCCCCCCGGCAGCGACCAGAGCCCGCTCAGCACATACAGCACCCCCGCCCGCCCCGGCGGCAAGGTTAGCGGCTCGGCGCTGCGTTGCACCTGCGCCGCTAGCCGGCCGCGGCGCGTCATGATGTTGAAATCCTGACTGGCGCCACCCAGCAGCGTCGCTTCCAGCGCCACGTCGCCGGAAAAGGCGAACGGCTCCCCGATACGCGCCAACTGATGGTCGATATGCCCGGCGCTGAACAGCCGCACGCCGTCGCCTTCCAGCAGCGTGATCGAACGATCGATGCCCGCAAAGGCGGAGAACGGCCCGTCCTGCGCGATGGTGGCGATGCTGGCGCGCCAGTCGAAATCCGGCTCGCCCGGCGGCCAACTGACGATTTCACGGGTTTCCCCGCCGCCGTTGCGCCACGGGCTGACCGGCAACCCAGCGAAATTAAAACGGGTCAGGCTCATCACGCCTCCTGCTGAAAGGTTTTCAGCACCTGCAGGAACGCGGCGCTGCTCTGCTGCTGCAGCGCGTGCCGCCCCTGCTCGATCACCTGTCGGCCGCCGACGAACACGTCGCGAATTTGCTCTTTGCCGCCGGCGAACAGCCAGCGGTTGAGGATCGAGGCATCCGGCGCCGCCGCCAAATACGGATCGTCGCCGTCCAGCACCAGCCAGTCGGCGCGATAGCCGCTCTGCAAGCGGCCGATCGGCGCGCCACACGCCTGCGCGCCGCCTTGCAGCGCCTGGTGATACAGCACATCGCCCACCGCCGACTGTTCCGGTGTCGTCAGGCGATTGCGGCGCTGATCGCGCAGCCGCTGCCCATATTCAAACCAGCGCAGCTCTTCCACCACGTTGAGCGAAACGTGGCTGTCGGAGCCGATGCCCCAACGCCCCTGCTGCTGCAGATAGGCGTCGCCGGGGAAAATGCCGTCGCCGAGGTTGGCTTCGGTGGTCGGGCACAGGCCGGCCACCGCGCGACTGCGCGCCAGCGCTTCCAGCTCATCGCGATCCAGATGGGTGGCGTGCACCAGACACCAGCGCTGATCCACCGGCAGATGGTCATACAGCCAGGCCACCGGTCGCTGCCCGCTCCACGCCAGGCAGTCGTTCACCTCTTTTTGCTGCTCGGCGATATGAATATGCACCGGCAGAGTGCGATCCGACGCGGCCAAAATCTGTTGCATCTGGCCAAGTTCCACCGCGCGCAGCGAATGGAAACACAGACCGTGATTCTGCAACGGGCGATCCGCCAGTTGGCGAGCAATCACCTGCTGCTGTTGCAGGTAGCTTTCGGCATCCTGGATAAACCGTTTCTGCCCCGGCTGGACCGGCTGGGCGCCAAAACCGGCGTAGCTGTACAGCACCGGCAGCATCGTCATGCCGATGCCGGCCTGATGCGCGGCCGCGCTGAGGCGGCCGGTCATCTCACCGCGATCGGCGTAAGGCTTGCCGTCGGCGTCGTGATGCAGGTAGTGGAATTCGGCCACCTGGGTATATCCGCCCTTGAGCATTTCGATATACAGTTGACGGGCGACCACCTCCACCTGCTCCGGCGTCAGGCGCTGCACCAGCCGATACATCAGATCGCGCCAGGTCCAGAAGCTGTCCTGCGGGTTGCCCGCCACTTCCGCCAACCCGGCCATCGCGCGCTGAAAGGCGTGGGAGTGCAGGTTCGGCATGCCCGGCACCACATCGCCGTGCAGCCGGGTGCAGCCTTGCGGTTCAGCGTTGGCGGTAACTTGAGTCAGATAACCTTGCGCATCGACGTCCAGCCGGACGTTATGCGCCCAGCCCTCAGGGAGCAAAGCGCGTGGGGCAAAATAAGCAGGCATGGCAGTATTCCACGGTTAATGTAACGGCGAATAAGGCGCGGCGATGGCGCGTCTTCAGGAATTTTTGGCGGTCGCCGGCAAGTTTCTGGCGCGACGGCCACTAGTTGTATATACATATACATACGCCGACATCAACAGTAAACTGGTGTTATTATTTTTTTATTTGACGAGGTTAACGTCGTGGCTGAACAACAGACCGTGTTACAACTGGCGGCTGCAATGAGCGATGCCCCCGCCCCGATCTACCAACGGGTCAAACAGGCGATCGTGAATCAAATCCGTGCGGGGCACTGGCAACCGCACCAGCGCGTGCCCTCCGAAAGTGAACTGGTGGCAGAACTGGGCGTCAGCCGCATGACCATCAACCGCGCGCTGCGCGAGCTGACCAGCGAAGGTTTTCTGATCCGCATGCAAGGCGTCGGCACCTTCGTCGCCGAAGCCAAGGCGCACACCGCGCTGCTGGAAGTGCACAACATCGCCGATGAGATCGCCGCGCGCGGTCATCGCCACAGCAGCAAAATCCTCGAGCTGAAGGCCCGCCCGGCCAGCGAGGAAGAGGCGGCGGCGCTCGGCATTCAGCCCGGCCAACGGCTGTTCTATTCGCAGATCGTGCATTACGAAAACGACGTGCCGGTGCAGGTGGAAGACCGCTGCGTCAATCCGCTGGTGGCGCCGGATTACCTGAAGCAGGATTTCGACCGCGTCACGCCCTACACCTATTTGACGCAGGCCGCGCCGCTGACCGCCGGCGAACACATCGTCGAAGCGGTGATCCCGACCCGGCGCGAACGCGAGCTGCTGCAGCTGGAGGACCACGAACCCGGCCTGCTGATCCACCGTCGCACCTGGTCCGGCAAAACCGTGGTGACCTCGGCCCGGCTGCTGTACCCCGGCAGCCGTTACCAGCTGTTCGGCCGCTTCACCAGCGAAGTCTGATCCCCGGCGGGCGCCCCTGCGCCCGCATCTCCGCGGTCGATCACATCCTGATAACAAAATCTCTCCCGCCCCTTGTGACATCCCGGTGAATGCGTTAGGTTGTTTTTAATTGTATATACAACCATGTGGGAGCTGCGGCTCCGGCGGAGGAAAGCAATGACGTCTGAAATTCACTGTGACAGCCTGTGGCACGGCGCCGATATCGTCACCATGCGCGACGGCAAATATCACACCCTGACCGACGGCGCGATCGCCGTACGCGACGGCAAGATCGTATGGATTGGCGAACATGCGGCGTTGCCGCCCGGCCTGATCGCGGACGAAACGGTGAAATTCGACGGCGGCATCATCACCCCCGGCTTTGTTGATTGCCACACGCACCTGGTGTTCGGCGGCAACCGCAGCGGCGAGTTCGAACAACGGCTGAACGGCGTGAGCTATGCCGACATCGCCGCGCAGGGCGGCGGCATCATCTCCACCGTGAAAGCCACCCGCGAAGCCGACGAAGCGCTGCTGCTGGAACAGGCGCTGTTCCGCCTGCGTCCACTGCTGGCGGAAGGCGTCACCTGCGTGGAAATCAAATCCGGCTACGGTCTCAGCCCGGAAAGCGAGCTGAAAATGCTGCGGGTGGCGCGCAAACTGGGCGAGCTGCTGCCGGTCGAGGTGAAAACCACCTGTCTGGCGGCCCATGCGCTGCCGCCGGAATACGCCAACCGCGCCGACGACTACATCAGTCTGGTCTGCGATACCATCATCCCTCAGGCCGCCGCCGCCGGCCTGGCGGATGCGGTTGACGCCTTCTGCGAACATCTGGCGTTCTCACCGGCGCAGGTGGAGCGAGTCTTCGCCGCCGCCGAAGCCGCCGGTTTGCCGGTCAAACTGCACGCCGAACAGCTCTCCGCCCTCGGCGGCAGCACGCTGGCGGCGCGCCATCACGCGCTCTCCGCCGACCATCTCGAATACGCCACCGAGCAAGATGCCCGCGCCATGGGCGACGCCGGCACCGTGGCGGTGCTGCTGCCGGGTGCCTATTACCTGCTGCGTGAAACCCAATGCCCGCCGGTAGAGCTGTTCCGCAAACACAACGTGGCGATGGCGATCGCCAGCGACGCCAACCCTGGCACGTCGCCGGCGCTGTCGCTGCGCCTGATGATCAACATGGCCTGCACGCTGTTCCGCCTGACGCCGGAAGAAGCGCTGGCGGGCGTCACGACCCACGCCGCCAAAGCGCTGGGGCTGCAACACAGCCACGGCACGCTGGAAACCGGCAAGGTGGCGGACTTTGTTCACTGGCCGCTGTCGCGGCCGGCGGAACTGGCTTATTGGTTGGGCGGCCAGCTGCCCTGTACGGTGATTTTCCGAGGAGAAGTACGTCAATGACCATTCGCGATCCTTTTAGCTTCCAGATCGGCAGCCTGCCGCTGCTGATCAGCATCCCACACGCCGGCACACAACTGACGCCCGCGGTCGAGGCCGGGCTGACCGACGATGCCCGCCCGCTGCCCGATACCGACTGGCATATCCCGCAGCTGTACGACTTCGCCCGGGCGATGGGCGCCAGCGTACTGGTCGGCAACTATTCGCGCTTCGTCATCGACCTGAATCGCCCGGCGGACGACAAGCCGCTGTACACCACCGCCACCACCGGTCTGTATCCCGATGTGCTGTTCGACGGCCGCCCAAGCTTCCTGCCGGGCAAAGCGCCGACGGACGAAGAACGCGCCGGCTATCTGCAGCAAATTTGGCAACCTTATCATCAGCAGCTGCAGGACGAGTTGGCACGCCTCAAAGCGCAGCACGGCTATGCGCTGCTGTTCGACGCGCACTCCATCGCCTCGGTGATCCCGCGGCTGTTCGACGGCAAACTGCCGGATCTCAACCTCGGCACCAACGGCGGTGAAAGCTGCGCCCAGGCGCTGAGCGATCGGCTGGTCGCCTGCTGCGAGCAGCAACAGCAGTACACCCACGTGCTGAACGGCCGCTTCAAGGGCGGTTACATCACCCGCGCCTACGGCCAACCGCAGCAGCAACAGCATGCGATCCAGCTCGAGCTGGCGCAGGTCAACTACATGTCCGAACAGTATCCTTTCGCGTTCGAACCGCAGCGCGCCGCCTCGCTGCAGCGCCTGCTCAAGCAGATGGTTGAAAGCCTGTTGGACGGCGCCGCCAGGCTGAACTGATCCCCTTTACAGGCGCCGCCGGGCGCCTGTTCCTCTCCCTGTCCTTAACCGTAACGTCAGCCGCAATCTGCGCGCTATATCAAAGTTTCGCGTGATTCCCTACTGACTGGTCTAAACAGCGCACAAAACAGCGGCCGACGAAAAACGCGCTGCGCCACAATCAGCCGAAAAGCCCGCGCTCATCGTCAGCGCCGGGCGGCGTGTGGCCGAGCTGGCCCGTTTCGAACCATCACTCTGGAGGCCCTATGTCTGTAACACCGTTAAACTGGCGCGCTGCCGGCGCCCTCGCCGAACAATTGCTGGCCGGCTGGCAACGGCGTGGCGAACCCGGCGGCGCCATCACCCTGTTTGACGCCGAACAACTCCGCGCCACCGCCAGTGCCGGCCTGGCCGATCTGGCGCAGAATACCCCCTTCACCGCCGACAGCGTGGTGCGCTACGCCTCAGTGACCAAGCATATCTTCGCCGCGTTGGCGCTGAACGCCACCGATCGCGCCATTCGACTCGAACAACGCCTGGGCGAACTGCTGCCCACCCTGCAGCCCGCGTTGGCGGACGTTACCGTCGGCCAGGCGCTGGACATGACCGGCGGTCTGCCTGACGTGCGCGAGACGCTCGGTCTGCTGGGCATATCGCTGCATGCCGTCAGCGAGGCGCAGCCGGTGATGCAGTTTGTCGAGGGGCTGGAAAGGTTGAACTATGAGGCCGGCAGCGAGATCGCCTACAGCAATACCGGCTATCGGCTGCTGGAGGCCGCGCTGCGCAGCAAAGGGTATGATTTCGACCAACTGGTGCAACAGCACATCGCCCGGCCGCTGCAGGTGCAGATGCAAGCGCCGGAAAGCTGGTTCGACGTGGTGCCAGGGTTGGTGCCGGGTTACTGGCGTGCGGCGCGGGGCTGGCAACACGCCAGCGCCGGTCTGCACCTTTCCGCCTCCGGCAGCCTGACCGGCAGCCTCAACGCCCTCACCCGCTGGCTGCAAACGCTGCTGGCCGACCAGGGCCCCGGCCAGGGCGTGCTGGCGCAACTCGGCGCGCCGCGCCGCCTCAATCAGGGTCAGCTCAGCGCCTATGGACTGGGGCTGGCGCAGACGCCGCTAGGCCGCCGCCGCTTGCTCGGCCACGGTGGTTCCCACGCCGGTTACAAAACCTATTTCCTGCTGGCGCCCGATCGCCAGGTCGGCGTTGCGCTGGTGGCCAACCGCGAAGACTGCGACAGTTTCGGGATGGCTTTGCAGGTGATGGCAGCGCTGCTGGGCGAACCTTTACCGCAGCGCAGCACGGCGATCCCCGACGGTCTCTACGCCACGCTGGCGGAGCCGCACTGGCTGGAGGTCAAAGACGGCAACCTGGCCTATCTGGGCAGCGATGAACCGCTGTATCAGGGCGAAGACGGCTACGCGGTGTCGCTGTCCGCCCATATGCCAATCAAATTGAAGTGGACCGGCGAAGCGGTCGAGGGCGAGGTCGGGCATGTGGCGCGCCGTTTCCTGCCGGTCACGGCCAACGGTGACTGCCTGAAGCATGTGCAGGGGTTGTGGTATCACCCGCACTATCGCACCGCCTTTGAAATTCGCGGCAATCGGGTGCATATCGGCGTCGGCCCAGCGGCGCAGACCGGCACGCTCAGCCCGCTCGGCCAGGGCCGCATGCTGGTGGAGTGCCAGGACGGCCCATGGTTGAAACGCTTTTGCCTCTATTTCCGCGGTTACAACGTGGATCTCATCGCCAACCGCAGCCGGATGCTGACCTTCCGCCGCAGCACCGTCGGCCGCGACTGACGCTCAGCGTGCGCTGCCGGTTCTGACCGCCAGCAGCGCATCCGCCAGCCGCCGCTTGTCGGCGGCGCTGAGATTCACCTGATCCACAGACGCCATAAACGCCGCCCGATCCGCCTCGCCGAGCGGGCCGGTACGCAGTCGCTCCGCCAGCCGTTGCAGTATCCGGCTGCTCAATTGCCCGATCTGCACCCGCACCTGCGCCAGCGGGCGCGGCTGCCAATCGCTTTCCGGGCTCGCCAACCAGTCGGCGCGATAGCGGTACTGAATCGCCTTGGCGGCGTCCATCTGCGCGGTGATAAAAGGCCGTACCGACGCCGGCTCCAGCCCCAAACGCCCCGCTTCCGCCTGCGCGTTGGCCAACACCTTCGCCTCCTGCGCCAGATCTTCGATCGGCAAATGCTGCTGCGCCTTGTAACCGGCCACGTCTTTCATCAACGACAGCCGTTGGTTCACCTGCTCGCCGATAGCGGCGCCGCCGTCCGCCAACGCCGGAAAACTGGTCAGGCAACACGCTATCAATAACGCCCTGAACATGGCGCCTCCCTTATGATGCAGTGAAAAGGTCAGGCGCCAAGTTCACCACGTCAGCCCCGCGCCGGCAAATAAAAAAGGCCCCGCCGCAGCGAGGCCCGATGAGACCCAACCGGCGTTAGTCGAACACGCCGTTGATGACGGAAGCCACAATCGCGGTGCTGAGCGCGACCAGCACCAGATCGTCGCCGGCGATGCGCCATTCATAACCCGGATACTGCGGCAGTTCACGCAGCATCGAAGACGGCACCATTTTTTTGGCGATGCCCGGCGGCAGCGGTTTGCCGCGCGCCAGATTCTTGGCGATGCCCGGCGGCAACGAGCGGTAGCCGGTCAGCCCGTAGGTGTGCGCCAGCGAACGGGCGCGGTCGCGCGAGAGGCTGACGGAAACCAGATTATCGTCGTTTCTATAGTCTCTATAGTCGCCTTTATCTTTGTTGCCTTTGTTGCCGTGATTGCCGTTGTTGCCGTGGTTACCGTTATTGCCATGATTGCCGCTGTTGCCATGCCCGTTGCCGTTACCATTACCGCCTTTGTCGGCCATGGCCGGGGCGGATGACAACCCCAGCGATGCAATCAGTGCCAACACCGTGAGAGTCGTACGACGTTTGTTCATGTTGTGTATTCCTGCGTGGGGGACTCTGTTTACTATAGTTGGCCTTTTCCGGATAAAGTATAAGGAAAACTCCGAGATGACAGTGCGGTTTTACGGCATTCGCGCCACTCTCTTGTTTTAACGCAAAACGCCTCGAGAATTCCGAAATCTACCCCCGATTTTTCTTGAAGAAAAATAAGCCTTCCGCTAGCGTGGGACGGTAACAAAAAAGAGTTAGCGTGCTCTTTTTCGTCGCACCTCAAATCTTATTCTTATCATCCAGAATGATAATATCGAACACTTCCCGCCTTTCCGTGCGGGATTCTTTTTCCCACCGGCGTCGCCCCTATTTGGTGCTTTATGTTGAGATTTCGTTGCCGATAATTTACATTCGCTGTCTGAGAAACCTTAACCTCCCGCGGTGGCCAGGCTGGCAACGGGTGGGCGTTCAGGAGCAAAAGACGTGCAAATGACCCTCATGGAATACATCACTCGGCACTTTAACGGCGATCTTCATCGTTACGCGCAGTCGGAAGGCGTCAGCCGTGAACAAATCATTAGTTGGATAAATAATGAATGTCACGTGATCAAAGGCAGGCTGTTTATGCCGGTGAGGCATCTCCCGGTAGAACAAGCCCAGTGATGACGAAAAAAAACCCCGCCAGGCGGGGTTTTCTGTTTCTGATAACACGGAAAATCAGAAGTTATAGCCGACCACCAGGTAGTAACCCCAACCGGTTGACTTGATCGGGCCCTGCGGCGTGCCGATCTCCGCGCCATCCTGCCACTGGCCGCCGTTATGGAAGTAACGCGCCACGAAAGAATAATGCCAGTGATCGTAGTTCAGCGCCAAAATATGGCTGGAGGCGATCGAGTTGCCGGTGCGCACCTGTTTGCCGGTGCCGTCAACCCAGTGGCTGTCCTTGCCCAGATCGGAACCGAAGTCGAAGTTGGTGAAGCCGATGTAGCTCAGATTGCCGCCCCACACCTGGGTCAGCGGCACAAAGTATTTCACCTTGAAGCGGTAGCCGTCCCAGCTGTTCTCGTTGGCAGCCTGGTAGTTTTCCCACTGGTATTTGGCATAGATGTTCATCGACAGGCTCATCGGCAGGCCGGTGTCGATATCGGTGCCCAGACCCATGTACCAGGTGTTTTGACGACCGTCGGCGTTGTGGCCCAGGTCATAGATGTAGTTGTTGGCGAAGTACCACTCTTTGAACGGGCCGAAGCTCAGGTCGGTGCCGGTCAGTTTGTCGATGGAGAAGCGCGGTTCAATCTCCATAAACAGCGGGGAGCCTTTGTTCCAGATGCCGCGATCCGGGGTGTTGCCCACGCCGAAGAACTTTGGCACGTCAACGTAGCCGTAGAAATCGAACCAGTCTTTCTTGGCGAAGGCTTCGTATTCGAGATACACGTCGTTATTCAGTTGCGGCCCGAAACGGGTGTGGTAGCTGCCCACCACGTTAACGCTCTGGTGCCACCAGTCGGAGACATATTGACTGTCTTTGCTATCAGCCATTGATGATGCACTGTAAGACGCTGCGAGCAGTACACCTGCTGCGAGAGCTATTTTTTTCATTTTATTACCACATGCTTAAAGGGCCATTTCCTGCCCGTTTAGAAAAGATGACAATGAGTCTGCCGACACCTGGCGTTGTCTTCACACAGAAACTCGGATGACGCGCGCATTATAGAAACCACTGACTGTAAGAATCTGTGATCCAGTTACGCATTTCGCGAATAGGTAATCGATTGCGTTCACATTTGTCAAATTATGTTTCATGCAAATTCACATTCGCTGTGATTTTTGTCATGTGTCGCGTTTTTTAGCGCAGTTTTTAAGCCAAATGACATCAGGGCGTCATCACGAGGTGGAAAAGAAAAAGCCGACGCGCGAGCGTCGGCCTTCATCAGCATCAGGAGAAAGTACGGAACGTGAAATCAGCTTACCGCCGGCACCGCTTTGGCGATGTTTTCCTGGCGGAACGCCACCTCTTCACCGTTTTTGACCTCCCAGCTGGCGACCGGAATATCGGTTTTGGGCGCCGCCGCGACAACCGAACCGTAAATCAGCTTGTCATCGCGGCGCAAAATATAAACATCGAGCTGATATTCATGCCGCAAATTCGCCGTGGTCAGGCGCACGGTATCGCCGCGCTCATAATGATGCACGTCGATTTCAGGCTGCTGAATAAATTGAATGTCACTTCTCATTGTCGTCGTTCCTTCAGGCAACATGGCTAGTTAAATTCTAGTTCAACATTGCGGCGATGGCGGATAATTTCCGTTAATTTCCGCGAGTTGCCCGCCAACAGATCAGCGAACCCAGGGTAACCATCGCCACGCCCTGCCAGAAATTGACGGTCAGCGAGGTGTGCAGCACCAGCGCGGCGAACACCGCCGACAGCACCGGGGTAAAATAGGAGACGGTCGCCAGCAGCGTCATGTTGCCGTGCAGAATGCCGACGTTCCAGGCGGCATACCCCGCCCCCATCGCCACCCCGGCGCACAGCAGCGTCACGGTCACGCCGACGCTGAACTGCATGCCGCTTTCCGCGCTGAAGGCGTACTTCAGCCACAGCGCCAGCGCGGTCAGCACGATAAACAGCACCACGCCGTTGCTGCCCTGGGCGATCTTCTTGGTCAGGTTGCAATACAGCGCCCAGATCACCGCGCCGCTGAACGCCAGCGTATAACTGAGCGGATTGCTGCGCACGTTGGCCAGCATCTGCGCCGGTGACCAGCCGCCCTCGCCGCTCATGATCCAGCCGATGCCGAACAGCGACAGCAGCAGCCCCGGCAGCAGCCACCATTTCGCCTTTTGGCCGTTGAGCGCCAGCGCCATCAGCACGGTGAAACAGGGCCACAGGTAGTTGATCATGCCCACTTCTATCGCCTGCAGGCGGGTATTGGCGTAGCCGAGCGACAGCGACAGGCAGATCTCGTAGCTGACGAACAGCAGGCTGCCGACGATCAGGTAAGGCCGCGGAAAGCTGCGCCATTTCGGCACGCCGAGCGCCACCAGCAAGAACGCCGCGCTGACGCTGTAGATCATCGCCGCGCCGCCGACAGGCCCCAGCCCTTCGCTGACGCTTCTGATCAGGCCGACGACGCTGCTCCACAGCACGATGGCCAACAAACCGAACAGCGTGGCGCGGGTACGCGAGGGCAAAGCGGGCATAAGGCAGGTCCAATAGGTTATTTTTTATCAGGTTTTTCACTCTACTGCCGCACGCGCCAAAAAGAAAGGCGGGAAACTCCCGCCTGTGAATTTATTGCTGCGGTTGCCGCTCCAGCTGCGGCGGCGGCTGGCGAAAACGCCGGGTCAGCCAGGCCAAGTAGCCGAAGCCCAGCGTCGCCCAGATCAATCCCATGGTCAGCGAGCTCTTCTCCAGATTCAGCCACAGCACGCCCACCGTCAGCGCCCCCACCAACGGCAGGAACAGGAAGTTGAAACGATCCTTCCAGCTTTTGTTGCGCCTTTCGCGAATAAAGAAGTGGCTGATCACCGACAGGTTAACGAAGGTAAAGGCCACCAGCGCGCCAAAGTTGATCAGCGCCGTGGCGGTCACCAGATCGAACGACAGCGCCGACAACGCCACCAGCCCGACCATCAGCACGTTCAGCGCCGGCGTGCGCCATTTGGGATGGATATAGCCGAAGAATTTCTCCGGGAACACGTTGTCGCGCCCCATCACGTACAGCAAGCGCGACACGCTGGCGTGCGACGCCAGGCCGGAGGCCAGCGTATTGATAAAGGTCACGCACAGGAAGATCGACTGGAACAGTTTGCCGCCGACGTACAACGCAATCTCCGGCAGCGCGGCGTCGGGCTGGTGAAAGCGTTGAATGGACGGGAAAAACAGCTGAATGAAGAACGACACGCTGATAAAGATCACCCCGCCGTACAGCGCGGTCAGGAAGATGGCGCGCGGGATCACCTTGGCGGCGTCGGGCGTCTCTTCACACAGCGTGGTGACTGCGTCAAAGCCGAGGAACGAGAAGCACAGGATAGTCGCGCCGGTAATGATCGGCAGCAGATGCGCATTCTCGCTGAGGAACGGCCGCAGGCTCCACACCGTGCCCATCCCCTCGCCGTTGTGCAGGCCGCGTACCACCAGATAGATGAACACCAAAATGATCGCCACCTGCGCCAGTACGAACAGGGTATTGAAGTTGGCCACCAGATTGACGCTTTTCAGGTTGATGGCGGTGATCAGAATCACGAAGCCCACCACCCACACCCAGGGCGGCACCTCCGGGAACAGCGCGGTCAGGTAGATCTTGGCCAGCAGCGTGTTGATCATCGGCAAGAACAGATAGTCCAGCAGCGACGACCACCCCACCAGGAAACCGACGTGCGGGTTGATCGCCTTCTGCGCATAGGTATAGGCAGAGCCGGCGGTGGGAAACTGGCGCACCAGTTTGCCGTAGCTGATAGCGGTGAACAGCACGCCGGCCAGCGCCAGCAGGTAGGAGGTCGGCACATGGCCGTCGGTGAGGCCGGAGACGATGCCGAAGGTGTCAAACACCGTCATCGGCGTCAGATAGGCCAGGCCCATCATCACCACCTGCCACAGCTTGAGGGATTTGCGCAGCTGCGGTTTGCCCGCCTGGCCGCCGTCGATGGCTTTAGTCGTCATGGCATTTCCCCTTTTGGTCCTCTGCTGTCAACCGTGCAACGTCATTCAGAGAGGCCGCGGGGAAACTGCTGCTCAGGCGGCGGTAAAAACGGGTTGGGATCGCTGTCGGGCGGCCGGCGACCGGCCCGTCGGCACTGCGGCACAGGCAAACGTCTGCGCAGGGGGATGACTGAGTCATGGTTATTTCCTCGTCGGCGTCCTGTACGCCGTGATAGAAGAAATTCTGTACCGCAGCGCGCAGCCTCGCCGGCCACAGGAGAGCCGATGAAATGCGCCGGACGCGCGCGGTAATCGCAGGGTGAGCGGGATCAGGCGTTTTTCAGCATCCACTCGATCTCGGTTTCGGTGATCAGGCGCTCGAACTGCACCAGCTCATCGGTTTTGCAGGCCAGATAGACGTGGCTAAAGCGTTCGCCCAACAATGCATTGAGCACCGGCTGATGTTCGAACTCGTACAGCGCATCGCTCTGGCGGATCGGGAACGGCAGCCCGTCCTGCTCCAGCCCGTTGCCGGTCACCGGCTCAGGCAGCGGCAATGCGGTTTCCAGGCCGTAGACGATGCCGGCCAGAATGGTCGCCATCACCAGATACGGGTTGGCGTCGGCGCCCGCCACGCGATACTCCACCCGGTGGTTATCGCGATCGCCGCAGGGAATGCGCAGCGCCACGGTGCGGTTGTTATGCCCCCAAGAGGCCTGGGTCGGCACATACATGCCGGGCTGGAAGCGGCGGTAGGCGTTGACGTTCGGCGCCAGCAGCGCCATCGAAGACGGCATCAGGGCGATCATGCCCGCCAGCGCCTGTTTCAGCAGCGCCGAATCTTCGCCGTCGTCATCGGCGAACACGTTGTCGCCTTGCGCATTCAGCATGCTGATGTGCACGTGCATGCCGCTGCCGGCGTGCTCTTCATACGGCTTGGCCATAAAGGTCGCCTGCATATTGTGGTTCTCGGCCACCATGCGCACCAAGCGCTTCAGCGCCAGCGCATGGTCGCAGGCCTGCAGCACATCATCGGTATGGTGCAGGTTGACCTCGAACTGCCCCGGCGACGCCTCCGCCACCGCGCCGTCCGCCGGAATGCCCTGCAAACGCGCCAGTTCGTCGATCTCGCTCAGCACATCGGCGAAATGGTTCAGGTTATCGACGGAGTACACCTGGCTTTGGGTGTTGCGTTCTTGCGTGCCCGGCGCGCACGGCGGCTGCAGATAGCCTTCCGCGTCACGTTGACGATCGATGAGATAGAACTCCAACTCTACCGCTACCACGGGGGAGAGCCCGCGCTGACGCAAACGCTGCCACACTCGGTTCAGCACATTGCGCGGTTCAACGTCAAAGGGAGTGCCATCTTCATCCAACATGGTGAGCAGCACCTGCGCGATATATTGCGGGTCCGCCGCCGACGGCGTCAGCGTGCCCGGTACCGGCACGCACACGTGATCCGGCTCGCCCAACTCCTGCCCCAGCCCGGCCTCTTCCACCACGTTGCCGAGAATATCCATCGCAAATACCGACGCCGGGAAGTAACAGCCCTTCTCCAGTTTGTTCAGGCCGCCGACCGGGATGCGTTTGCCGCGGAAGCTGCCGTTCAGATCGGTCAACAGGACGTCGACATGTTGGGTTAACGGATAACGTTCCAGGTACTTCTTCACTTCGCGCTGGAACGCGCTACTTCGTCTCTCTTCACTGTGCTGAACAAAGTTTTCCACTTCTACGATGTTGGTCTGCATGGTTCACCCGCCGTTTGTGTTTTGCTGTCGTCGATGTTTATTGACCGTCTTGTTCAATATAATGCCCACAATTGAAACGTAGATGAAACAAATTTGTTTTGCAAGTGTTACTTTTGGTTTGAATATTGGCCAATCGACTGCTAGATTTATAGAATATTGAACGAAATCGGCGGTAGAGAAGCTTATCGTTCATAATTTCGAACGTACCAAGGGGATAGCATGGACAATATATTTAACAGACCAGTCATCGGCGTCGTCATGTGCAGGTATAGGTTAAACGGGCACCTCACGCAGACCTTGCAAGAAAAGTACCTGAATGCCGTTATCACCGCCGGCGGTTTACCGATCGCCCTGCCGCACGCGCTGGCGGAGCCTGAGATGCTGGCGGAACTGTTGCCGCGCCTCGACGGCATTCTGTTGCCCGGCAGCCCCAGTAATGTGCAGCCGCACCTTTATGGTGAAAACGGCGATGAGCCTGACGCCGATCCTGGCCGAGACGCGTTGAGCCTGGCGCTGATCCGCCAGGCATTCGACAGGCGCATTCCCCTTTTCGCCATTTGCCGCGGCATGCAGGAAATGGTGGTCGCCACTCAAGGCACCCTGCATCGCCGCCTGTATGAACTGCCCGAGCTGCTGGAGCATCGTGAAGATCACGACCTGCCGCTGGAACAGCAATACGCCCCCGCCCACGAGGTCATCGTTCAGGAAGGGGGGCTGCTTTCGCAACTGATACCGGATTGCAACAGATTCTGGGTGAACTCGCTGCACGGCCAGGGCGCCAAAACCCTGGGCGCGAGCGTTCGCATCGAGGCGCACGCCGCCGACGGGCTGGTGGAGGCGATCAGCGTACGCGATCAGCCTTTCGCGCTCGGCGTGCAGTGGCACCCGGAGTGGAACAGCGACGAGTACGCCCTGTCGCGCCTGTTGTTTGATGGTTTCATTACCGCCTGTCGGAACTATCAAAAGGAAAAACGCCCATGAGCGACGTCAGCTTGGCACCGGGAAAACGTCTGTCGCAGATCCGTCAACAATTGGGGTTGTCGCAGCGCCGGGTCGCCGAACTGTCTGGGTTAACCCACAGCGCCATCAGTACTATCGAGCAAGACAAGGTCAGCCCGGCCATCAGCACGCTGCAAAAGCTGCTGACGGTATACGGTCTGTCGCTGTCGGCGTTTTTCGCCGAACCGGAAAAACCGGCTGAGCCGCAGATCGTGATAGACAGCGACGACCTGATCGAGATCGGCAGCCAGGGCGTATCGATGAAGCTGATCCATAACGGCGATCCGAATCGCACGCTGGCAATGATGATCGAGACCTACGAACCGGGCACCACCACCGGCGAGCGCATCAAACACCAAGGGGAAGAGATCGGCACGCTGCTGGAAGGCGAAGTGGTGCTGCAGGTCAACGGCCAGAGCTATCACCTGCAGGCCGGGCAGAGCTACGCCATCAATACCGGCATTCCCCACAGTTTCAGCAACACGTCGGCGCGCATTTGCCGGATTATCAGCGCCCATACGCCGACGACATTCTGATCAACGGAGCCAGGCATGAACTTTCACCATTTGCAGTATTGGCAACAACGGGCGCAGGCCCTGAAGATTGAGCACCAGCTGTTTATCGACGGCCGTTACCAGCCGGCCGCCGCGGGGAAACGTTTCGCCGTCGAAGATCCCGCCGGTCGCCGTGAGCTGGCGCAGGTCGCGCGCGGCGAAGCCGCCGACATCGATCGGGCGGTCAGCGCGGCGCGCGCCGCCTTTGAACGCGGCGACTGGGCCCAGGCCGCGCCGGCGCAGCGCAAAGCCACGCTGCTGCGCTTCGCCGAGCTGATGGAACAGCATCACGAAGAGCTGGCGCTGCTGGAAACGCTGGACACCGGCAAACCGATTCGTCACAGCCTGCGCGACGACGTGCCGGGCGCTATCCGCTGCATCCGCTGGTACGCCGAAGCGATCGATAAGGTGTACGGCGAAATCGCCCCCACCGGTCGCGAGGCGCTGGCGCTGATCGAACGCGAGCCGATCGGCGTGGTCGGCGCCATCGTGCCCTGGAACTTCCCGTTGCTGCTGGCCTGCTGGAAGCTCGGCCCGGCGCTGGCCGCCGGCAACAGCGTGGTGCTCAAACCCTCCGAAAAGTCGCCGCTGAGCGCCATCCTGCTCGGCAAACTGGCGCAACAGGCCGGGCTGCCGGACGGCGTGCTGAACGTGGTGCCCGGCTACGGCCACGACGCCGGCAAGGCGCTGGCGCTGCACCGCGACGTCGACGCCCTCACCTTTACCGGCTCTACGCTGGTGGCGAAACAGCTGATGATTTACGCCGGCGAATCGAACATGAAGCGTGTCTGGCTGGAGGCCGGCGGCAAAAGCGCCAACATCGTCTTCGCCGACTGCCCGGATCTGGATCAGGCCGCCCGCAGCGCCGCCGCCGGCATCTTCTACAATCAGGGGCAGGTGTGCATCGCCGGCACTCGCCTGCTGGTCGAAGCGAGCATTGAGCAAGCGTTCCTGCAGGCGCTGCGCAAATACGCGGCAGCTTTCGTGCCCGGCGATCCGCTCGATCCCGACACGGTGATGGGCACGCTGATCGACAGCGGCCACTGCGAGAAAGTGGCCGGCTATATCGATCGGGGGCTGAGCCAGGGCGCCGCGCTGTTCCTCGACGGGCGCGACCATCCGCAGGGCGACCACGCCGGCTATCTGGGGCCGACCATCCTCACCCGGGTGGACAATGCCATGAGCGTGGCGCGCGATGAAATCTTCGGCCCGGTGCTGGCGGTGACGGCGTTCGACGACGAGCAACAGGCGCTGCAGCTGGCCAACGACAGCGACTACGGCCTCGGTGCCGCGGTCTGGACCCGCGATCTGGCGCGCGCGCACCGCATGGCGCGCCAACTGAAGGCCGGTACGGTGTTCGTCAACAACTACAACGACGGCGACATGACCGTGCCGTTCGGCGGTTACAAGCAAAGCGGCAACGGCCGCGACAAATCGCTGCATGCGCTGGACAAATTCACCGAATTGAAAACCACCTGGATCTCGCTGGAATAAGGGCTTACATCATGACTGAACACGTAAAAAGCTATTATGCGGCCACGGCCAACACACATCAGCCCTATCCGCAACTGAATGAATCGATCGAATGCGACGTCTGCGTGATCGGCGGCGGCTATACCGGCCTCTCCTCCGCGCTGTTCCTGGTGGAAGCCGGTTACAACGTGGTGGTGTTGGAAGCGGCGCGCATCGGTTTCGGCGCCAGCGGCCGCAACGGCGGCCAGTTGGTCAACTCTTACAGCCGCGACATCGATGTGATTGAAGAGCGTTACGGCGCGGAAAGCGCCCGCCTGCTCGGCAGCATGATGTTCGAAGGCGCGGAGATCATTCGCAGCCGCATCAGCCGCTACGCCATCGACTGCGACTACCGCCCCGGCGGCATCTTCGCCGCCCTGAACAACAAGCAGTTCCATGCGCTGATCGAGCAAAAACGCAACTGGGAGCGCTACGGCAATACCCAGCTTGAGCTGCTCGACGCGGATCGGGTGCGCCAGGAGATCGCCAGCGATCGTTACGTCGGCGCGCTGCTCGATCACAGCGGCGGCCACATCCATCCGCTCAATCTGGCGCTGGGCGAGGCCGAGGCGATTCGCCTGCAGGGCGGGCGCATCTTCGAGCAATCGGCGGTGACGAACATTCGCCACGGCGAACCGGCGCTCATCAGCACCGCCAATGGCCAGGTGAAGGCGCGCTTCGTCATCGTCGCCGGCAACGCCTATCTGGGCGATAAGCTGGAGCCGCGGCTGGCCAAGCGCAGCATGCCGTGCGGTACCCAGGTGGTGACCACCGAACCGCTGGCGCCGGAGATAGCGCAGGCGCTGATCCCGCAGAATTACTGCGTGGAGGACTGCAACTACCTGCTGGATTACTACCGCATCACCGCCGATCATCGTCTGCTGTACGGCGGCGGCGTGGTATACGGCGCGCGCGATCCGGACGACATCGATAACCTGATCCGGCCGAAGCTGCTGAAGACCTTCCCGCAGTTGAAAAGCGTGCGTATCGACTATCGCTGGACCGGCAACTTCCTGCTGACGCTGTCGCGCATGCCGCAGTTCGGCCGGCTGGAAAATAACGTGTACTACATGCAGGGATACAGCGGCCACGGCGTGACCTGTACCCATCTGGCGGGCAAGCTGATCGCCGAGCTGATGCGCGGCGACGCCGAACGCTTCGACGCCTTCGCCAAGCTGCCGCACCTGCCGTTCTTCGGCGGACGCAATCTGCAGATCCCGTTCACCGCCATCGGCGCGGCCTACTACACGCTGCGCGATCGCATCGGCGTCTAAAACAACAGGCCCGGTCATGATGGCCGGGTCTGCGCATTAACGCTTAGACGATCTTCGGTTGGCCGTCCGAGGCGGTCGCCCCGCCATCGACCGGAATGTTGGCGCCATTGATAAAGCTGGCGTCGTCGCTGGCCAGAAACGCCATCACCGCCGCCACTTCTTCCGGCTCCGCCGCACGCCCCAGCGCGATGCGCTCATTGAACTTGTCGCGGATCTCCTGCGGCCAGCCGTTGGTCATGTTGGTTTTGACCAGGCTCGGGCAGACCGAGTTGATGCGCACGCCGTCACCGCCGTGATCCAGCGCCATGGCGCGCGTCAGGTTAACCACCGCGCCTTTCGCCGCGCAGTAATAGGCCGCGCCCCAGTCACCGCCCAGGCCGGACACCGATGCGGTATTGACGATGCAGCCTTTGGTTTTCAGCAAGTGCGGCAAGGCGAATTTGGAACAGAACACCACGCCGTCGATATCGACCCCGGCGATGCGACGCCAGTCGTCGATGCTGGTTTCCAGCACGCTGCCCGCCACGTGTACGCCGGCGTTGTTCAGCAGGACGTCGATGCGGCCCAGTTTTTCCGCCACCTCGTTCATCATTTTTTCAACCGCCACGTGATCGGAAACGTCGATATGCACCGCCATCGCGCGGCCCTTCGGCAGCGAAGCGGCGACCTTGTCTACCGCTTCCTTGGCCCAGTCGGCCAGCACCACAATGGCGCCCTCGGCGGAGAAACGCCGCGCCGCCGCTTCCCCCATGCCATTGCCCGCACCGGTGATAACCACGACTTTATTGTCAAAACGCATGAGACCTCCTCCATGTAAACGCATTTATATAAGTCATACAAATCTCATTGCCCCGAGGATAAGACGCAGGCTCCCTGAGAGCCAGTCAAAACGTGCGGTTTATTAACCAAAAGGAGGTATGCGAGTCATTTCAATGCGCTGGGTTAATCTTTATCGGATTTTGGCCAACATATTGATGGAGATAATAAAATTGCGGCCAGTCACTATTTTCCTGGCGGATTGTCAGCAAGCGGGATTATTGCGGATAGACGGTTATGGCCGCTCAGAGATAAGCGATGCGAATGAAAAAAGCAGCCGCCCGCCGGCGGCCGCGACTATTTTTTCTCGATGGGGATCACCAGCAGATCGACGTTCAACTCATTGATCGCCTGACGCGCCGAAGAAACCAGCCGGCTCCAGACATCGTGGTGATGGCCGAAGATCACCAGATCGAACCCTTTTTCCTTCGCCACCCGATTCAGCTCTTCCGTCAACGCGCCACGACTGACGATCACCTCTTCCACCGGATAGGAAGACTGCCCTTTGATCGCATTGAGCATATTCTTCACCCGCTCCGAAAACGTGCGATCGGTGTAGTTGTAATCTCCCACGCCCAGATCGACATAATAACCGGCGCGGTGAATATCGATATAAATCAGTGAAAGTTTGGCCTGGAGCGCGGCGGCCAACCTGGCGCCCTTGCCCAACAGGAACTCGGCGTCTTCGCTGAGATCCGTGGCGACAACGATATGCTGATAAGCCATGACGGCGGCCCTCCGCTTCAAACCCATGAACAGGATGGCGTTCCTTGCCGCATGTTTCTCATGCACCTTAAGTTTAGCCCAGCGCCGGCCCCCTCGCCTGCTGCAGTGTCGTTCTATTAATGGAACGATGCATCCCGGCTTTAGGCTCTACCGGATTTCTCTCCTCTCTCTACACTGTAGGCAAGTGCTGAGTTTCAGCCTTATCAATCAAAGAAGATACCCACTGACCTCACGACGAGAAAAGGAAAACACCATGAGCACTCCAGCCAACTTCAACGGCCAGCGTCCTGTTATTGATGCTAATGACGCGGTCATGCTCCTGATTGACCACCAAAGCGGTCTGTTTCAGACCGTCGCCGATATGCCGATGACCGAACTGCGCGCTCGCGCCGCCGCTCTCGCCAGCATCGCCACCCTCAGCAAACTGCCGGTGATCACCACCGCCTCGGTGCCGCAGGGCCCCAACGGCCCGCTGATCCCGGAAATTCACCAGAATGCGCCGCACGCGCAATACGTCGCCCGTAAAGGGGAAATCAACGCCTGGGACAACCCGGACTTCGTGGCGGCGGTCAAAGCCACCGGCCGCAAAACCCTGATCATCGCCGGCACCATCACCAGCGTCTGCATGGCCTTTCCGTCCATCAGCGCGGTGGCCGAAGGCTATAAGGTCTTCGCGGTGATCGACGCCTCCGGCACCTACTCGAAAATGGCGCAGGAAATTACCCTGGCGCGCGTGGTACAGGCGGGCGTGGTGCCGATCGACACCGCCGGCGTCGCCTCCGAGCTGCAGGGCAGCTGGAACCGCGCCGACGCTCAGCAGTGGGCCGAGGTCTACACCAAAATCTTCCCGGCCTATCAGCTGCTGATCGAGAGCTACCTCAAGGCGCAGGACGTGGTGAAAAATAACGAACTGCTAGACTCGCAGCGTTAAGATCGCGGGTATAAAAAACCCCGGCCAAGGCCGGGGCTATTAATCGTGTGCCGGTGACTTTCCCGGCTGTCATGTTATGGCGTAAGCGTCCATCCCACACTCCAACATTACGCAGCCTAAGCGCGACTTTTTCACAACAGAAAAATAGACTGAAACGCGGCGTTATTAATTCTGCGGCAATCTGTTTTTCTGTTGCCAATAATCATTAATTATTGGAACGTCATCGAGGAATCGAACCCCAGTCCGCCAACGAATAATTTCGCTGCCGCTCTTCCTGCTGAGCTAATGACGTATCGAGAAAGACTCCGGGCGAACCCGGAGTTTATTCAGGCTGAGGATTTCATTGCTTAACTGCTCCGGCTTAAACCATCATCGCTGTCGTAAGAAATTGCACCTCGGCCGAAAATTATAACGCGACCACGTTGCCGGCAGAAGGCCCCTTCATGCCATTTTCTATAGTGAACTCAACCTGTTGGCCTTCGTCCAGCGTTTTGAAATCGTTGCTCTGGATAGCGGAGAAGTGTACGAACACATCTTTGCCGCCGTCTGCCGGGGTGATAAAGCCAAAGCCTTTACCTGCATCAAACCATTTTACCAAACCAGTCATTTTATTGGACATAGAGATATTTCCTTTATATTTTTGCGACGCCATAGGGCGATAGAGGTCTGTTTTTATTGGAAACTTATGGGGCACTAGAGAAGAGAATTCGCGGAAGAAGAGGTATCTGAGGGATATCGCTAATACTGAGAACTGCTTTACTAAAACTGCTTTCATAAGGTCTGTACTACAAACCGATGACGCTATTTACACACAGCTAAATTATTTAAGCAAGATATATTTTAAATTATATTCATCTGCCTCATAAATTTATTACCGCAAAGCACCGCCTACATCTGCCGCCAGCTCAGGGTTTTCGGCGCGGCGTTCGGGGTGAAAAATAACGAACGATTGGACTCGCCACGCCGGGGCCGATCATGAACGCGCAAACAGCCGCCGATTCCGCGTTCTGCTCTTCCCTTCACGCGAAACTACTCCCTGCTATAACACTGAAGAAAACCGCTTTATCGTCATGAAAGAGAAATAAAAGCTTAATAAATCAATCTGTTCTCGACACTGGCGCATTATCGTTGTTAGGATAATTATTTTACTTTACAGGAAATGACCTCAAGGATGGCTATGATGGGCAAAAGAACACTGATGCTGACGGCGCTGACGCTCAGTTTGGCGGGCTGCCAGCCGGCACCGCCAAGCTATGTGGAAAACGCGAACGCCTTGATAGCCAAACAAATCAGCGCGATTGGCCCGCAAGCGGCGCAGTGCAAATTTGCCCAAGACGGCGATTATTGGATTTCGGCTTGCTCATTGGGCAACGCGCGCGACGCGCCGGTATTCGCCTTGTTCGAGCAGGAAGGCGTCATGCAGGCTAACGACAATCTGGCGATCGCCGTCGTGCCGCTCAACGAGCAAGCTCGGCACTTTGTGCGCGATCCGCGTTTCACTATCCCGGTAATGCAACGCCGCATTCCCGTGGACGCGGATCAAGCGTTCAATCGCTTATTTGCCCAACCATCGCGCTAACCCTCCCCTTCAGCCGATGATTGCGATCCCCAGCCGCTCCAGCAGTTGAGCGGCCTGGTGACTGTCCATTTTAACGCCCTGCAGATCGGTGGTGCGCAAATCCAACTCGCCCAGTTCCGCGTTGCTCAGATCGCACTGGGTGACATCGGCGGCGCGCCAGTCAAAACCGGAGAATTCGCCGCCGGACAGATCGGAGCCGCTGAAACTGGCGCCGAGCACCTGCGCGCCGTGCCAACGGTTTTCCCACAGCTCGCATTTCTCCAACACCACTTTGGCAAAATTGGCGTAGCTCAGGTTGCTCTTGGTGATATAGGCGCTGCAAAACCAGGTGCGGCTGGTGATCATATTCATAAAGCTGGCGCCGCGAAAATCTGCTCCCTGCGCGCGACATTCGCGGATCTCCAACCCCAATGCGTCAACGTGGCGGAAATCGGCCATCGATAAATCGCAGCTTCTAAAACTCGCGTCTTTCAGGATCGCGCGGCTGAAGTTACCGCCCTGTCGGCTCTCGCGATCGTAAAATTGACAGCCGATAAATTCGGTGCCGGTCAGATCGGCGCCCGAAAAATCACACAGCATAAAGCTGCCGTTTTCAATTTTTTCGCCGGTAAAGCGGTTACGCGCGATCTTCTCACCCTTCAGCGCCAGGCTCATTGTAACACCCCTGTTTATTTATACAGTCAGTGCGGCATTTAATCCTATTCCGGCGCGGTTGGCAACCGCCGTCGAGCAAAGGCGCGAGAGCGGAATATGAACGAGCACCTGATGATGGCTTGAGCCGCTGGCGTCGTAAAAGACCGCAGTAATCGGCGCAAAAAAAAACCGCCCGATACGGGCGGTTGACGTGACGGCGAACCGTTACTTCAGGGCTTCCTGAATAGCGTCGGCCATCGGGCCGATGTGCTTCTCCGCCGCCTTCAGCTGGAAATCCACGCCGTTGCCATCGTTGGTGTCTGACAGCGTAGCCTTGATAAGCTCCAGTGCCGCCTGCACCGCCACCAGCCGCTTGTGCTGTTCGTCCGTGACCGGTTCGGCGCCCATGTTTGCCGGATAGTAATGCTCTAACATCGCGATCTCCTTTTGATGACGTTAAACCTTAACCTACCAGAAAACCGCGCATTTATTAAGGAAACCGCGCCCGGCGCGGCCGAGTGACGATAAATTGCACTATACTGGGCAAACACTCTCCCCTGTTACAGGATCATCGCCATGTCATTCCAGGGAAGCTGCCACTGCGGCGCCGTCACCTTTACCGTGGACGCCGAACTGCCGACCGAAGCCCTCAGCTGCAACTGTTCGATTTGCCGCCGCAAAGGGCTGCTGCTGTCGTTCTTCCCCATCAGCGCTTTCACGCTCAACAGCGGTCAGGACCAGCTCAGCACCTACACTTTCAATCACCACAGGATCCGCCATCAGTTCTGCCGAGTCTGCGGAGCCCAGCCCTTCGCCTACGGCACCGCGCCGGACGGCGCCGCGATGTGCGCCGTTAACCTGCGTTGCGTGCCGGACGTCGCGCTGGATGCGTTACAGATCCACCGCTACGACGGGGCCAGCGTCTGAGCGAATCGCTCGCTCAGTCGAAGGCGACCCAGCCGGCGTCGGTTTCGGCGGATTGCACGCAGCGCGCCACCCACTTCACACCCAGCGCGCCGGCCTGCACGTCCGGGTACCAGAAGTCGGCCAGGAAGGCTGCGTCGCGCCGATCGGTGGCGTCCATCGCCAGCGCGAAGCGGCGGTAGAGATTCGACCAGGCTTCAAACAGCCCCTCCGCATGGCCGCCGCCGATGCGATCGTCCGCCAGCGCCGACGCGGCGAGATACGGCATGCCGCGCTCCAGGATCCGCACCGGCTCGCCCTGCACTTCGAAGCGCAGCTGATTGGGTTGTTCATCCCACCACTCCAGGCTGGCCTTTTCACCGACAATGCGCACCTTTTGGCCGTGCATCGAACCGCAGTTGACCGCCGAAGCCCACACGGAGCCGATGGCGCCGTTGTGATACTCCATCAGCACATAGGCGTTGTCCTCCAACGGCGCGCGCGACGGCACAAAGCTTTGTCGACTGCAGAGCAGCCGCCGGATCTTCAGCTGCGGCGCCATGGTTTCCGCCAGGAACAGCGTGTGGGTCGCCAGATCGCCCAGCACATAGCTGGGGCCGACAAAGCGCGGATCGACCCGCCAGCGAGTGCTGGGATTATCCTGCTCCACCGGCGCGGCGTGAAAGCCGTGGGCGAACTGCATATTCACCAGCCGAATTTCCCCCAGCCGGCCATCGGCAATCATCTGCCGCGCCTGCAAAATCATCTGGTGCCCGGCATAGCCGTAGGTCACGCCGATGACTTTGCGCTGCCGCTCGCACAGCGCCGCCAGCGCCTGCGCCTCTTCGACGCTGAAACACAGCGGCTTCTCGCATACCACGTGCAATCCCGCCTCCAGCGCCGCCCGGCAAATGGCGTAATGGGTGTTGTTCGGCGTGGCGATCGAGACCGCTTCGATGCCGTCCGCCCGCGCGGCTTCGGCACGAAACATCTCGGCATAATCCGCATAACAGCGCTCCGCCGCCACGCCCAGACTCCGGCCAAAATCACGCCCGCGTTCGGCGTCAATGTCGAACGCGCCGGCCAACAGAGTAAACGCACCGTCGCGCAAGGCCGCCGAACGATGGATGTAACCGATCTGGCTGGTGCCGCCGCCGCCGACCATGCCCCAGCGCAACGATCTCGCCAAAGGTTTGCTGCCGTTGATCATCGTGTTTCTCCTGATTAAAAGCCGAGGCCGCGCAAGTAGCGCAAGCTGGCGGTGACGTCCTGCAGGCTGCCCTGCACATTGCGCGGATCGCGTTCCTGCTCGATAGTGATCCAGCCCCGGTATCCGCGCTCGGCCAACAGCGCGCGCAGCTGCGGATAATCGATCGCCCCGCTGCCCAACGGGCACATGACACCCTCGGCGCAGGCGGTGAAAAAATCGACGCCGCGCGCCAGCACCTCGCGGAACACCTGCGGATCGACGTCTTTGAAGTGCAGATAATCGAGACGATCAAAGTGCTTGCTCAGCCAGGCAGCCGGGTCCAGCCCGGCGTAATACAGATGGCCGGTATCCAGGCACAATCCGGCGGTGTGATGCGGAATGTCCGCCGCCAACCGGTCGATTTCGTCGGCGAACTCGATGCAGCCGCCGGCGTGCGGATGCACCACCGGCCGCACACCGTATTCCCGCCAGGCCAGTTCGCTGATGCGCGTAATGTGCCCAATCATCCTCTGCCACTCCCCCTGCGACAAACGCGGCGCTAAATCTGAACGCCCGGCGAACCTGGCGCGTTGCGGATTGCCGAAATCGATAATCACCAAGAACGGCGGCGCGGCGCGATCGCCCTCGGTCGGCTCCGCCCTGGGCGCCCGCGAGAGGTTGCGGCATATCCGATGAGTCAGGGCCAGCAGGCGCTCAATGTTCGCCTCGCTGACCAGATCGTCAAAAATCGTGCCGGCCACTAGCGACAGGCGATGCTGCTCCAGCGCGGCGCACAGCGCCTCGCTCTGCGTCGGCAGATAGCCCCATGGCCCCAGCTCGATGCTGCGGTAGCCGGCCGCCGACGCTTCTTGCAGAACCGTGGCATAGGGCGGCAAATGGGGGTTGTTCGGATCATCCACGCCCCAACTGCAGGGCGCATTGGCGATAGGCAAAGTCATGGCGACGGCTCCTTTTTTGCGGGGAATGCCGGCAGTATCAAACAAAAATTCCAAAACTATCAATAATGAAAATTTTATTTTTTGATAGAGATCGCGCTATTTTTGATAAATTACTTGATAGTTTTTAATCAAATCCAGGCAGCGCCTGGCTGCGCCCTGACCTCGGCAAACACCACTCAGCGGCCGTCAGAGGTTTTCTTTGGTGATCACATCGAAGCGATTAATGATGTGGCGTAATCCCGGTTGTTCATCGGCGGCGAGTAACGTCTCGACGATCGTGGCGGCCAATTCGGGAATGCGGTGGCACAGCAGCAGATCCACCGTGCCGTCGAGCAGCGCCATTTCACCGCCCTGCACCGGGCCGTGGCACACCAGCGTGATGTCGCGCTGCCGGCCGCTCTCTCGCAACGCCTGAATAATGCCCTCCACACCGCCGCTCGGCGCGTAAAGCGCCGCCAGTTCCGGGTGGTTCGCCAGCAGTTCACGCGTGACCCGGCGCGCCGTTTCCGCGTCCTCGAGGCTGCGCACCGGTTCCAGCACTCGCTGGCCGCTCATCTGCTCACGCAGGTAGGAGCGAAAGCCGATCTCGCAGGCTTCCTGGCAAGTAAAACGGTTGTCGCCGATGATCACGCCGACGTCGCCCTGACGCCGGCACAGACGATCCACCGCCCAGCCGGCGGTGCGGCCCGCTTTTTGATTATCCAGACCGATGTAGCCGGCGCGGCTGGGTACCGATAAATCCGACAGCAGCGCGAAAACGTTGATGCCCGCCTGGGCGGCTTCTTCTACGGCATAGTGGATCAGGGGGTGATCCAGCGCCAGCACGCCTATCGCTTCCACCTGGCGGCTCAATTGGCTAATGGCGGCGGCGGTATCGCCGATGGCATTGAGAGAGTGGAAGATGAACTGTGGCGGCTGACCCGGCTCATGATACGGCGCCGCTTGCGCCATCAGTTCATCAGCCAGTTGCGCATAGAAAGAGTGTTCGCGCCGCAGCAGGATGAACCCCATTCTCAGGCGGCGCTCCGGCCTGCCCAGCACCGCCGACAGGCAGTGGGACTTTTCCAACGCGAACCCCAACTTTTTCGCCGCCTCAATCACCCGGCGCTGGGTGGCGGGCCGCACCGACGCGCGTTGGTTGATCACCCGATCGACGGTGGCGATGCCGACCCGCGCCTCTCTGGCGATGGCCGCCATGGTGGTTTTCTTACCGCTCATGTTCATCTCCATCAACGATTTGATGGAAAAATATCATAGCCGTTGCCGCCCCTGATGTGATGCCGTTCGCGATTAACGGTAGACGGAGAACTTCTTGGTGAGCGGCTTAAGCTGTTCAGTGTCGCCGTAGAGCGCTACCGCCACGAAGTCCAACTGCTCGTAGGGGGTATTGGCGGTGTCGGCGATCTGCTGCTCGGCGGAATGCGACAGCATGGTCGTGGTGAAGAAGTTGGCCAGCACGCCCTCCTCCTTGCATTTGAGGATCAGGTTGCTGAGCTGGCTGCTGTTCTTGGCCTGCAGGATGACGATCGGGTAATGGCTCATATTGGCGCTGACGCCGTCGAGGCTGCTCGGGTAGTGGTGAAACTCGCGCTGCTCGATAAGATCGGTGATGCCCGCCGTCAGATGGCAGGAGGCGTTAAACAGCGTGGCCGGTTCGTGGTTGCGGTTGAGGATGATGTAGAATTTTTTCTCGTTGTCGCTGTACATACTCTTCTCCTTGAATAGACAACCCTTTTTACCCAAGCCAAGGGCGGTTTTCAAGGCGAGATAAGGGCCGCGTCCGGCCCCGTGATAACGTTTCAGCCTCAGATCCCGCCTTCGCCCGGGCCCTGCGGCTGCGCCACCTGATGCAGCACGGTGATGTTCTGTAGGACAGTGCCGCCGTCGATCGGTTTCATCTGGCCGTCGCGATCTTTATAGTGCGTCGGTTTGGCCCCGTGGAAGAACAGGCCGGCGTTGACCTGCACGCCCAGATAACCGGCGCTTGGCGGCAGGCGCTGCACGTCGGTCCAGGGGTTGGAGACCGGCACGAACTGGAATCCCTCGCCCGTCTTCGCATACAGCGGACGCAGCAGCGTGACAAAGGCCATCAGCGGCGACAGCGCCTCTTTGAAGATCTGAACCGGCCGATCGACCGTCATCAGGAAGCCATGCGGCTGTTCCTCTACCGTGTCGAAGGTCAGGCTGCTGCTGATATCGTCACCCCGGCCGCCGTAGCTCCACTCCATCACCGGCGCTCCGTTTTCATTCATCATCTCTGACATACACTGCTCCTTATAAATAAAATTGATCGGGCACGCTCGCTGCGTGCCGGAACAGTAAACCGCTGAACGGGCACCCGCGTCCACGCAGGGCGGCACGCTGGCGAACCAAACAACGAGGCGCGCAAAATAAAGCTCGAAATGAATAATTTCCCCGCGTGACAGCGCAGCATTTGAACGACTTCTGTCGTAGCGCAGACGCATAGTGAGGGCGTTACCGCCACTGGAGAGTGTTATGACTGCGATTAAACCGAACGCCATTGACCGCGTTTCCCCCGCCGCCACGCCCTGGCTAGCCGTCATCAATGTGCTGTTCGCCGGCATCGCCGCGGCGCTGCACGTGGGCAAGGCCACCATTGCCTTGCCGGCGCTGCAGGCCGAGTTTGGCCGTTCACTCGAGACGCTAAGTTGGGTCATCTCGGCGTTTCCTTTCGTCGGGGTGTTCGGCGGCATCGCCGCCGGGCTGCTGGTGCGCCGCTGGGGCGATCGGCGCCTGCTGGCGCTGGGATTGCTGATCGTCAGCGCCGCCAGCTTTACCGGCGCCACGCTGCACGACTTCAGCGGCTTGATCGTCAGCCGCTTTGTCGAAGGCCTCGGCTTCGTCATCGTGGTGGTCGCCTCGCCGGCGGTGCTGAACCGCATCGTCGCCCCGGCGCAGCGCAGCCTGGTGTTCGGCATCTGGAGCACCTTCATGCCGGCGGGCATCGCCATTTCGCTGTTTTTCGGTCCTCACCTGGCGGGCTGGCAACAGAACTGGCAGGCCGGTGCGGCGCTGACGCTGCTGGCCGCGCTGCTGCTGCCGCTGACCACGCCGCGCCGCGCCGCCGACGCGCACGCTCCGCCGTTGCCGCTGCGGCAAGCGCTGGGCGCGATGCTGCGGGCGCGCCAGCCGCTGTTGCTGGCGCTGATGTTCACCGCTTATAACCTGCAGTTTTTCTCGGTGATGACCTTTTTACCGATCTTTCTGATGCAGCGCATCGGTCTGACGCTGGCGGCCGCCGGCGGCATCAGCGCGGCGGCGGTGGCCGTCAATATCCTCGGCAATCTCGCCGCCGGGTTCTTGCTGTCGAGCGGTCTGCGGGCCGGGAGCCTGCTCGCGGCCACCAGCCTGGTTATCGGCATCTTTGGCATCGGCATTTTCCTGCCGATGACGCCCAATGGCCTGCTGATCCCGCTGTGCTTCCTGTTCTGCGCCATCGCCGGCATGCTGCCCGCGACGCTTCTGGCCGCCACGCCGGCGGCGACGCCAGAGCCCACGCTGCTGCCGCTGAGTCTGGGGTTGGTGATGCAGGGGAACTACCTCGGCCAGGTGATCGGCCCGGTCGCGCTGAGCGCCATCGTGGCCGCGGCCGGTTGGGCGGCGCCGGCGTGGCTGGTGCTGGCGGCGGCGGTGTCAGGGGCAGGATTGGCGCTGATTTTTCGCCGCGAACCGCGCAATGCGGCGTAATGGCGCAATAATGAGAAAGGAGGTTCTATTTATTATTAGCGGTGCTGAATATTCCCTGGTGCGGGTGCGTGCTTATCGTGAAGGATAAGGCCAGTGATGATCCAGACCCGACAATGACAAGGCACCGGTCGCAACAAGATAAATCAGCAGACCGGCGAAAGCGATCAGCAATGCCTTTTCGATAACGGCAAGTCGTTTGTGTTCTGTCATTTGCATACTCCTTCGTGGTATCGGGCGAACGGCCGCCCTCATCAACACTAGGAAAGCCTGGCGCAGGGGGCAAGCGCAACACACAAAATGAAACACAATCAATAAATTTTGTTAACTATTTAGCGTTCTTTCTTTCCTTGCGCCGCCGCCTGAGCCTCGCGCGGCGCCCTCCTTTCCCCTTAGTAACCCTATGGAATACACCGTTAAAAATCCCCTACCGGATAAGCAAAGGTAATGATAGTGTTGTTTTCATTCAGTTCATCTATGCTGAAAATTCATCTTTTGAGGGACGACTATGATGTCTAAAGGCATTTCCAAGGGATTCTTTATTCTGATCCTGTTCATCGTTACCGCCGCCTTTCTCGACGTGCTGGGGCCTTATTACTCCTCGGTGCTGTGGGCGGTTATTCTGGCGGTGATTTTCCATCCGGTGAAAAAGAAGTTGAAGCAGTACGTCGGCGAACGCAACGGCGTGGTGTCGCTGCTGACGGTGGCGCTGATCTGCCTGATCGTGTTCACGCCGTTAGCGATCATCGCCTCATCGCTGGCGATGGAATTCAACATGATTTACACCAAGCTGCAGACCAACAACAGCCAATTGCCGACCATGCTGGCGGACTTCATGCGTCATCTGCCCGGCTGGGCGCAGCGCTTCCTGGCGGAACATAACCTCAACAGCGCCGCCGAGATCCAAAAACAACTTTCCGAGGTGGCGCTCAAGGGCGGGCAATACCTGGCGGGCAGCGTGTTCCTGATCGGCAAAGGCACCTTCAACTTCGTCGTCGGCTTCGGCGTGATGCTCTATCTGCTGTTCTTCCTGCTGAAAGACGGCCCGTATCTGGTGAACCTGGCGCTCGAAGCGCTGCCGCTCTCACAGCACGTGAAGCACCACCTGTTCGTGAAGTTCGCCGCCGTCTCCCGCGCCACCGTTAAGGGCACGGTGGTGGTCGCCGTGGTGCAAGGCGCGCTCGGCGGGCTGGCGTTTTACTTTACCGGCATCGACGGCAGCTTGCTGTGGGGCGCGCTGATGGCGTTCCTGTCGATCATCCCCGCCGTGGGCTCCGCCATCATCTGGGTGCCGGCGGTGATCTACTTCTTCGCCACCGGCATGCTGTGGAAAGGCATCTTCCTGGTGGTGTTCTTCGTGGTCGTAATCGGCCTGGTGGACAACATTCTGCGCCCGCTGCTGGTAGGCAAAGACACCAAAATGCCGGACTACCTGATCCTGATCTCCACCCTGGGTGGCATGGAGATTTACGGCATCAACGGCTTCGTCATCGGGCCATTGATCGCCGCGCTGTTCATCGCCTGCTGGAACATCCTGTCCGGCCGCGACAGCAAGGAAAACATCGAAGAGATCGACGAAGAATTCATCGAAGAAGGCAAGAATCATCCCGACGCGTCGGAGTAAACCTCTCGCGCCGTATCGCACCGGGGTCCGTTTGGGCCCCTTTTTTGTCTGTGGTATCCTTGCCGCGCTCACAAGGAAGAACGGGTTTCGTTATGCTTATTCTCTACGCCACGCTGGCCATCGCCTTCACTCTGCTGTGCCTGTTAGCCTTTATCTATTGCGCCTATCAGCTGTCAAAGCACGGTGACGTCAAGTTTTTGGCCTCGCTTTCGGTGCTGATCTTCGCGCTGCTGGCCTTCTATGCCGCTTACGGCTACGTCAGCACCTGGCTGCAACAGCAGGCGGTCGATGTCCGACTGTATTAGCGCAACGGGGTAAAAAAGACCTGCTCCGGATCGCCGTCATCGAGATTGTCAATCTGGCCGCTGGCGACAAATCCGGCGTTCAACAGCAGCCGCTGCATCGGCAGGTTGGAGCGATTGGTGGAGGTGAACAGCTTCGGGTGCCGGCAGTGCAACTTAAGCGCCGCAATCAGCGCCTGCCCGACGCCCCGGCGGCGATAGCGCTCGCCGACCATCAGCATCTCGACAAAGCCGCAGCCGAAGAAGTGATAGTGCAGCACACCGTATCCCATCGCCATGCCCTGCTTCTCGGCAAGATAACAGACGCCCTGCCCGCACCAGGCGCGGATCTGCGCCGCGCGCTGCGGCTCGTATTCGGCGACGCTGTCAAGGGCGATCAGGGCTGCGACATCGCTGTCAGTGGCCTGGCGAACAAACATGTTTTAATCCTCGTGCTGATGGATATGGCGACACCGTTTCAACGAAACGGCAACCGAAGCGGGATAGTTTTTACATCCCGGTCGAATTTTGTAATCCTATTATAGAGTTACCAAAACACACGCCAAGGAAGGAAAGCATTTCCCGATGAGAATACCGCAAATCTCCGCCGCCCTGCTGTTTACCCTGCTGCTGGCCGGCTGCCAGTTCCACAAAACCGTGTTCCCGCCGCCGTATATCGGCACCCCGCAGGAGATCGGCACCTACGAAGTGAAAGGGCTAACGTTCGTCACCACCGTCACCTTCAGCGGCCTGTTCGCCGAAGATCTAGTGCGCGAATACGCACAGAAACACCACTATCGCTACTATGTGGTAACGATGCGCAGCAACGGTTTTAAAGACCGAAGCGAGCGCGTAAGCGCGATGATGTATCGGTGATATCAAACAAGTAGCCGGCGCGCTAAACCCAATGATAAAGTGATTTGCGACAAAGAGCTTGCCCGCACCTAGCCGTAATCTTGTCATCTGCGCGCCAAGACGGGAAATTATCGCTTGTTCTCTCAGGTTAACATTACGATACACTGCAACGCAGAAAAGGAACCGTTATGCCTTTACTCCCTGCCGTGCACATCGAAACCGAACGGTTGATATTGCGTCCTCACAACCTGGCCGATTTCGATGCCTGGTATGCCATGTTTACAGATAAGGAACTGTTCAAATTTATCAGCGCCCCCAATCTTTCACCTGAAGACGGTTGGAATAGACTACTGCGCTATATTGGCCACTGGTCGGTTTTCGGCTATGGGCTGTTAGCCATATTTCGCAAAGCGGACGGACAATTCTTGGGCGAGACCGGGTTGGCGGATTTTCATCGGGGTCTGGGCAATGACTTCGATGGGAGACCCGAAGCCGCATGGATTATTGCCCGGGAGGCCCAAGGTCAGGGAATCGCACAAGAAGCGGCTGCCGCAGCGCATCAATGGATTGACAGCACCTTATCACCCGCTGAGACAGTTTGCCTTATCGGTGAAAACAATCGGCCTTCCGTTAAAATAGCTCAACATCTGGGTTACCAAATTTTTGGCCAATGCGAATACAAAGGAGCATCTTGCTTAAAACTCAGACGGACAATAAAGACTTAAATCTAAATCCGCCAGCCGCACAGGCTGGTGGAAGTCACGTGAATACCTAAATTTTTTACTAAAATATCCCGCAGAAAAACACTGTTTTACCCCAACCCCTTATTTCATCTAGCTGCTGCAGGACGCAGTTCCAATGTGATAATTTGGAACGCATTATGGGCCTCTGCCGTCGGCGGCTTAGGGAAGCGCGAATCGGCAATTGCCTTCATGGCGGCCTGGCAAAGTTCAGGATCCCCTTGATCAGCCCGAATGCTGATCAGCAGGCCATCCGGCGCCAGCTTGATGCTTAATGTACAACTTCTGCCTGAGTAGGCTTCGGCGTCTTTAAAATGGCGTTGGATCTCCGCTTGCACCTGAGACAGGTAATGCAATTCCTCTTTTCCCGGCGCCTTTGGGTTGCCAAGGTTGGCGAAAAGATCGTCAACCTCTTTATTTGCCGGGTCGGTTTGGCTGGGGGCAGTACTCTTGGCACACCCGGTTAATGCCAGCGCGAGCATCGCCGCCAATAATGTGGCGGCGCCGGTTTTATAGCCTGAATGCGTGATTTTCATATCCCTGTCCTTATGGATGATTATCAGCCGAAATCAACGTGGTATTCGACAAGATCCCCGGCGAATACTTATACAGAATTCACGCCAAACCGCCAGAGACATTGCTAGTATCAAGCATCGGCATGCGGAGAATCGTGGGCCGATGATGACATGAAGCCATAGCGTCCCAGGCGGGGCGTACACCTGAAAACCCTGACCTTTCGATAGCCTTGTTATCCGAACGAGCAATCACTCCATCAATAAATTAAGTTATTCTTAATTTTTTATCCCATTAGAAGCACTTTCAACCCTGGCAATCTGGAAAATCTGCCTATACTTACTTTCCTGATATTAAATTCATTTAAGTAACCAGGATGGTAGGTATGAAAAGCAAACGCCCCTTTGCCGCGCTGCTGGCGGCAACAGCATTGATGTCCCTGGTGGGCTGCGCTTCCAATCAGGCGATCAAAACAACGGACGGCAAAACCATTGTTACCGACGGCAAGCCCCAGATCGATAAAGATACCGGATTGGTCTCCTATCGAAATGCTGAAACGGGCAAAACGGAACAGATCAATCGAGACCAGATTGCAAACATGAGTGAGTTGAATAACTAAAAGGAGCTTCAAATGAAAAAAGCGCTTGTTCTTCCCGCGATCGCCCTGGTTGCCATCGCCGCACTGTCAGGCTGCACACGCACCAGCTACGCTATTCATACCCACGATGGCCGAACGATCATCAGTGACGGCAAACCGAAAGAGACTTCTGCCGGGTTGATCGGGTATACCGACGCCAATGGCGTCAAACAGCAAATCAACAAGACGGAAGTCAAAGAGGTGTCGGAAATCCCTCATTAAGGTTCCGATAATCTGAGCCCGCTAAAACAAAGGGAGCCGATGGCTCCCTTTCTATTCAAAGACTAAGCGCGCTCATTGGCGTTTAACGATAACGTCGATAAACGCCTGACATTTCAGCAGACAACGTTGCCAGGTTTGCCATACGGATCTCCCCTTTCCCGGCGTCGAACGGCTATAATCCGATAAGTGGAGTTTTTTAAAACGATAAGGAGGGAGTATGTACAAAACTATTTTGGTTCCCGTGGATATTACCGAGCCGGAATTAACACAGCAGGTCATCCCGCATGTCAACGCGCTCGCCAGGCTCGAAGACTCCCACGTCCATTTCCTGGCGGTGATCCCGTCGCGCGCCACCTACGCGGCCTTCGGCTTTGCCGCCACGGCGGCGGTGGAAACCAAAGATGAAACCATTGCGATAGCGACCGAGGGGCTGGCGAAAGCGGCAAAACAATTCAGCGTTCCCGAGGATAGAGTGACCACGCATGTCGCCGTCGGCGATCCCAAAGATCAGATCCTGGAACTCGCCGATGCGCTTAACGCGGAGATTATTGTGATGGGTTCCAACCGCCCTTCTGCAATGACTTACCTTCTCGGCTCGAATGCCACTGCGGTGGTGCGCCACGCCAATTGCCCGGTGCTGGTCGTGCGTGAATCGGCTAACGCTTGAAATCGCTTGCTCATTTGAACAATAAAAAAACGGGAGCCATAAGGCTCCCGCTCTCATTCAAGCGCTGAACACACTTACATGTGTTTAACGATAGCGTCGCCAAACTCTGAACATTTCAGCAGTTTAGCGCCTTCCATCAGGCGTTCGAAGTCATAGGTCACGGTCTTGGCGGCGATGGCGCCTTCCATGCCCTTAACAATCAGGTCAGCCGCTTCGAACCAGCCCATGTGGCGCAACATTAGATTGATAGTCTATTAGCAATATATTGATTATTATAGATAATAAAATAAAAAGCTTGCCATTATCGGTTGTCTTGTCATGATCGTAACTTATTGAATTAAAAAACTTAATGTTAGGTTTTGATAACTTGCTTTTTTCGAACTCCAGCGCACATTACCCTCTTCTAACCTATAATTAGAAAAGTAGTTAACAGGATTCTAAACATATGTGGTCGCTTTGCTCAGGTACAGACTCGCGTCGATTAACTTGTTGTGATTGCATCTGATCTAGAGTTTGATAATACATTAGAATGTACTTTTGGGTACAATAAAGCCGTTTTACGATGATCATGATATTCCTGGTTATTACTTAGATTACTATAGGGTTTATTTTAATTATACTTAGAAAAGGACATAAACTCGCATCGTAATAAATTGAGTTTTTTTAAATAATTTATTGACAACGTTAGCACCATGCTATTTCGATGACCATTCATAATACTTTCTTATTAGAATGAGTTTTATTTTTTAACACGCCTCATTCATTTAACTATTTGAAATACATGTATTTTATCCACTCAACAATCGACCTGTTTTTTGGTAGAATATATAATATCATTATCCATTCATGAGATTAAAATGCCAACAATTCCATTGAAAATTCATCTTAACCGTAACCCCACGGAGAGAACTGAGAACTTAATCTTTAGAGGAATACCTAAGTATAGCTGGGCAAATGCTTGCGTTGGTGAAAATGGGCAACCAGACACTTATTACTATGCGCAGGGTTATCTAGAGGCCGCCATTATACTTTCTGACAAAGTTATCAGTGAGAGGTTTCTCGCTGACACTCTGATTTATCCAATTTGTTTTAATTTTCGCCATTCTATTGAGTTGTACTTAAAAGCGTTTTTAGATGAAGTTAATATTTTAGCAAAAATAAAAAAAGTAAATTTAGAAAGAGAAATAGCAAGTTATTACTTGAAGAAAAAAGTCAGAGATGTCAAAAGGATGCACGACATTGAATTAATTTGGAACGATCTATGCGTAAAAACAAAAATTGTAGACAAAAGGTATACTGAATTCACGAATAAACTATCGCCATTAATTTCCTGCATTAGTGAAGTTGACCCTACAGGGCAAACATTCCGTTATAATTATGATATGGAATCAAAACAAAAACACCTTATTAAAGTTTCCGTAATCAACGTAATCAATCTTCGTCACCATTTTTTACTTATCAAAGAAATTTTAGACGAACTAATAAAATTAAACTCATACCTTATTAAAGAATATTATACAGGTACGTTTACAAGGAATTTGTCACGCCATGACATTTCTATAATTGCAGAAAAATTACCGCCCAGAAATGAATGGGGCGGGGATTCCTTCGATAAAGTAAAAGATGAAATAAAAGATAAATTTCAAATAAGCAATAGAGAATTCACTTCCGCATTAGAATTAATACAGTCATGTCATGATTTATGCGTTAAAATTGGCATACCCGCAACAATCCCACTCATCAGCCATCATACTCTTATTAAAATGTTAGATCTATGGAATGAACTTTATAGCATGGAAAATCTAAAACTTAGATTAGCAATGCAAAATGGTATTGTCCCATTCAAAACTCCTAGAAATGAAGAGTATGACATAACTGAAAGTTTGGAAAGGCAAGCGAAAGAAAGAAAAGATTTTCTAAACTTTGCTACGCCAGATATTTTAGCAATAATAATGGCCTTTCACGATGCTGGTATGAATCTTTTCTCCGAAAATTTTACTGCATGCTGCAAATCAGAACGTGAAAAGATGCAGAATATTTATGATTCTTTCCCGGAGCAATGGGAGGAAGAGGTCTACCTGACCTTAGACGATATTTTTAGCAGCCTAAACTTTCCTGTTAGAGTAGTAAATTCTTTAAGGGATTTAAAGCTAAATAGTATTGTTGATGACGTGCTAACTCGGTATCAATTGCACGGCATAATTTAATTGTATCCCTCCGTATCCAAACATAGGGGAGCGGAGGTTCGAACCCTCTCATGCCGACAAAGATACCCTTATAGAAACCAACCATTTGCGGTTGTTTTTTTATTACCAATAACTCCACCATGGTAAACTGACTGTAAAACTTCTCCCAAAACACTCCGTTTTATTCCCTATACAGTCGGTTATATCCCGACATTCCCTACCTGATTAAACCTATCGCTTATCCGTTGGTTTAATACACTCGCGCACGAGGAAGATCACTTAGCCGTGTTGTGTATGCTGGTGATAGTAGCTCACGCTTCATCGACCATGACTGGTGTGCCCCTTGCCCAGCAAACCATAGCTGGGACCTGCCCGAGTTATTGATGCTATCAAGCACACCCATCAGTTGCTCACTGTTCTGCCGTGGCTGATATTCATCAAATAGGCCAAGCTGGGCCACACCCTGGCTGAAAAAGTCCTGCAGCATCACCCCACCTTTCTGATACCGATGACCGGATTGCCAAATCGCGTCAAGACAGCGCATCGCGGCGGCAATATCGCGGCGGCAATAATGTCTCGGGTATCCTGTGTCGGCGTGCTCAGTTTTATACTGGCCGTGTTGCCGTAGTATTCCTCCTTGATGGAGAAAGGACTGGTTTTAAGCCAGGCGCTGACATGCCGGCAATACTGACGTTCCTCTCGCAATTTCTCCGCTGCACGTGTCGCATACATGCAGATTGCCTGATGCATCTGGTCATATTCAGTGATTCGATCACCAAAGCTTCGGCTGCAAATGATCTGTTGCTTAGTCGGGGCGAATTCTTCAAGCTCTAGGCAAGGCTGACCGCGTAGCTCCCGCACAGTCCGCTCTATCACAACGCTAAAGTGTTTGCGGATCATCGTCGTGCTGGCATCGGCCAACTGCAGCGCGGTTTCGATACCCATCATGTTGAGTTTTTTCGATATCCGCCGGCCGATACTCCAGACCTCATCGACAGGCACGAGGCCCATCAATTTGTGCTGGCGCCCTTCGTTGGACAGGTCCACAACCCCGCCAGTCTTGCCCCACTTCTTCGCCGCGAAGTTTGCCAGCTTGGCTAACCTCTTGGTTTGGGCAATGCCAACACCCACAGTTAACCCTGTGTTGCGCAGTACCTTGGCCCTCACCTGACGACCGAAAGTATCCAGATCAATGCAGTTACGAACGCCAGTCAGATCAAGGAAACTTTCGTCAATTGAATACACTTCCACGCGAGGTGCCATCTCTTCTAAAACAGCCATCACACGCTGAGACATGTCTGCGTATAACTCATAGTTGCTGCTGAACGCGATGCCCCCTGCTCGCTCAAATTCCCGCTTAATTTTGAAATAGGGTTCTCCCATCTTTAGCCCTAACGCCTTCGCTTCCTTGCTCCTGGCTACGACACATCCGTCGTTATTCGACAGAACAACAACAGGGCGCCCTCGCAGATCTGGTCGCCATAGCGTTTCGCAACTCGCGTAAAAGCTGTTCACATCAGCAAGCGCGTACATTATTTGAGCCTCGTTATCGAAGACACAACAACGCCCATCACCTCCAGATCGTCGCCGCCATCATGGAGCAGGATCGGCTCATACTTCGGGTTCATGGGTTCCAGTTGCGCGCGAGGATGCAAACAAAGGCGCTTCACGGTGAACTCGCCGGCTATGCTAGCAATCACAATATTCGCTTGCTGGCACCTTCACCGAGCGCTCTACAGAACGGGCGAAAGATTAGGACATAAGTTTAGAATACAAACTGATAAGTATCATGATGATAGAGGGAAGGAGTGGATAATGGTCGATGGAACTCGACCATTATAAAATTACTGGACGAAAAAGTATTTAGAAGCAAACCATATAACTGGCATTCCATTGACTTCCTTGGTTTCTTCTGTACCTTTTTCATTTATAGTACTTGCTTGAAATGTCAAGTAATACAATCCAGGCTCATTAACATTTAAAGCATAATTTATTTTTCGCTCAGCGGATATTGGAATAATCAGGTCATATAAGGGTGTATGTTTTACAGCATCATCATTCGAAATAACCTCGTAAAACTTTGGATGATAGCTGCTAACAGCTTTAACCTTGTCATCTTTAACCAATACTTTTTTTACAGTTAATGAATCCTTTCCCATTCGTATATGAATTGGATTCGTACCGCTATTTTTTACGGTAACAACAGGCAAAAGGTAATACCCATTATCCCAACGTTCAGTTTTAACATCGATAGAAAAGAACGTTGACTCCGTACCTTTAATTTTATCTTGCAGCTCTTTCAATTCTACAGCGGCTTTGTCACGCTGATTAAGGGCATCAAAGGTGTATGCACCCCATGCTAAGGTCAGAATCGCACATAAGCCAACAGAGACATTATTGAAATTGGAATGATCAGACCATACAACACGACGTTCTTTAACGACCCAAATGAGTAAAATAATAATTAATGTCAATATAATTAATGACATTATACTCATTTTAGCCTCCTACGTGCCTTGGCTCACCATCTTCTGGAAAACCATCCCCAGTATTTTTGGTTGGTTCATTCTCAACCAATTGATTATTTTGCTTCGCAGCATTCAGTATAAGCTGTCTTTTGATTTTTTCAATATTTAAATTATGATTGAGCACATCACGATTATCGTCTACGATAGCCATAACTTTTTCAAGTTCCTGCCCATAAACTTCTTCAGAAAACTGAATAGTCTTTCCTGGACTGGAAGTCGTTAGAATTAAATATAAGAATATTGCCCCCGCAACCTTTGAAGAATTTGAGAATTTTAACCATACATCGCCAGGTGACATTAATATTTGCTGCGATGTTAAATCAAGCAATCCTTCTTCTGAATATCTCCACATTGCATCTTGTAGTTCAGCATATGAGACACGATATCCTTCTTCTTGTAAGTTGTTATTCTCTGCGTACTTCTCTGCAATCAATATTGATAAAACTTGAATACGATCAATTAATTCTGATAATTGTTTTAGAGTATGATGTTTTAATTCCCCAGGTTGATCAACCCTTAGACTGCTGAAATAATCATCGCCACTAATAAAGAAAGACATTAACCAATGGAAAATCTCTTTCGAGTTATCACCTAAAGAAAATATTGTTTGATAAGCGTTAAAAGATCTTTGAATAGTTAATGGAATTGTTCTTCTTGCAATAGGGTCGCCCCAAGCAACTGCGCGCCTTACACGAAACTGTTCTTGGTCAGATATATCGTCCAAACTATAATAAACTCCAGATTTTATCACACCTGGAATTACATAATTCGCGTCAAGAGTGAACACTACATCGCCTATCTGCATATCAATGATAAAGTTTTCTATTTGAGTCTTAACATTTCTTGAATTAATTAAATTAAAACCATCAATTGATTCGTCAATATTTTCATAATTAATTTCTTTAGAGAGAACCTCCTCATCTATAGCGAAATCGTCCAAGTGTCCAGTGGCGACAAATCCATCTTCATAAAACTTACTGACATATCGATATCTTACACCAGAACGAACAACCCAGCATTTCGAGTCTGTATTTACTGTGTCAACTTTGAAATTATTATCCATAAAACAATCCGAAAATAGTCTAATATGTTTTTTTACAAATATAGCACCAAGTAATGGCTTTGATAACTAATTTTGATAGTGATTGCAATTTAAACAATAAAAAAGGAACCGACTGGTTCCCTTTTTTATTATTTATGAAACATGCTTACATGTGTTTAACGATAGCGTCGCCAAACTCTGAACATTTCAGCAGTTTAGCGCCTTCCATCAGGCGTTCGAAGTCATAGGTCACGGTCTTGGCGGCGATGGCGCCTTCCATGCCCTTAACAATCAGGTCAGCCGCTTCGAACCAGCCCATGTGGCGCAACATCATCTCTGCGGACAGGATGATGGAGCCTGGGTTCACTTTGTCCTGGCCAGCGTACTTCGGCGCGGTGCCGTGAGTCGCTTCGAACAGCGCGCAGTCAGAGCCGATGTTGGCGCCCGGCGCGATGCCGATACCGCCTACCTGGGCCGCCAGGGCGTCGGAGATGTAGTCGCCGTTCAGGTTCATACAGGCGATCACGTCGTATTCCGCCGGGCGCAGCAGGATTTGCTGCAGGAAGGCGTCGGCGATCACGTCTTTAACCACGATCTCTTTGCCGGTGTTCGGGTTCTTGATCTTCAGCCATGGGCCGCCGTCGATCAGCTCGCCGCCGAACTCTTCGCGCGCCAGCTCATAGCCCCAATCCTTGAAGGCACCTTCGGTGAACTTCATGATGTTGCCTTTGTGAACCAGGGTCACGGAGTCGCGGTCGTTGGTGATGGCGTATTCGATCGCCGCGCGCACCAGACGCTTGGTCCCTTCTTCAGAGCATGGCTTCACGCCGATACCGCACTGCTCCGGGAAGCGGATTTTCTTCACGCCCATTTCGTCGCGCAGGAATTTGATCACTTTGTCCGCTTCGGCGGAGCCGGCTTTCCACTCGATGCCGGCGTAGATGTCTTCGGCGTTTTCGCGGAAGATCACCATGTCGGTCAGCTCAGGCTGTTTCACCGGGCTTGGGGTGCCCTGGTAGTAACGCACCGGGCGCAGGCACACGTACAGGTCCAGCTGCTGGCGCAGGGCCACGTTCAGAGAACGGATGCCGCCGCCGACCGGGGTGGTCAGGGGGCCTTTGATGGCGACGCGGTAGTCGCGGATCAGGTCCAGAGTTTCGTCCGGCAGCCACACGTCTTTACCGTAAACGTGGGTAGATTTTTCGCCGGTGTAGATTTCCATCCAGGAGATTTTACGTTCGCCGTGGTAAGCCTTTTTAACGGCCGCATCAACCACGTGGATCATGGCAGGAGTCACGTCAACGCCGATGCCGTCGCCTTCGATGAACGGGATGATCGGGTTATGAGGAACAACCAGTTTACCCTGGGCGTCAACCGTGATTTTTTTACCTTCTGCCGGAACAACTACTTTGCTTTCCATCAACCTCTCCTTCAAGCGCAATTTTGTTAATGCTTTGTAAGATGCGTGTAGATACTACTTGAATATTCGGTCCGCGCCAATCCGAAACGGATTCGGTTATAATGCGCTTATCATCCGTAATCTCAACTGTTATGAAAAAATTCTCTGTTAGAAATCACAACGTTAAACGATTCAGCAAGCCGAATGCCGCCAAACCCGCCGCGCCGAAGGGGCCGCGCCGAATTGTGTTATTCAACAAGCCCTTCGACGTGCTGCCGCAGTTCACCGACGAAGCCGGCCGCGCCACGCTGAAAGAGTACATCCCCTTCCCCGACGTTTACGCCGCCGGGCGCCTGGATCGCGACAGCGAAGGGCTGCTGGTGCTGACCAACGACGGCAAGCTGCAGGCGCAGCTCACCCAGCCGGGCAAGCGCACCGGCAAAATCTATTATGTGCAGGTCGAGGGCGCGCCGCAGGAAAGCGATCTGGCGCCGCTGCGCTCCGGCGTCACGCTGAAAGACGGCCCGACGCTGCCCGCCGGGGTGGAATTGGTGGCCGAGCCTCAGTGGCTATGGCCGCGCACCCCGCCGATCCGCGAGCGTAAATCCATCCCCACCAGTTGGTTGAAAATCACCCTGTTCGAAGGGCGAAACCGCCAGGTGCGTCGCATGACGGCGCATATCGGGTTCCCTACCCTGCGCCTGATTCGCTACAGTATGGGTAATCTTTCGCTGGGCTCACTGCAGCCTGGTGAATGGAAAAGCATCGATTCCCTGTAGACCGATAACTGATGGAGGCGCCATGAAATCCACGCCGATCGCGCTGCTGCTCGCCGCTCTGGCGGCCCCGTTCGCCGCCCAGGCCGCCAGCTTCGACTGCGCCAAGGCGGCAAGCCGCGATGAGCAAGCCATCTGCGCCAACCGCACGCTGAACGATTTGGATGTGCAAATGGCCACCCAATACCAATTGCTGCGCGGCCTGTTCGCCATGGGCGCGCGCGGCGCGATGCAGGACAGCCAGCAGGCCTGGCTGGCAAAACGCCAGCGGTGCGGTGGCGACACCGCCTGTCTGCTCAAAAGCTACCGCACCCGCATCGCCGAGCTGGACGATATCTATCGGCGCATCGACAAACCGCTGTAAGGAGACCGCATGTTCAAACCGCACGTCACCGTGGCCTGCGTAGTGCACGCCGCCGGCAAATTTTTGGTCGTCGAAGAGACCATCAACGGCAAAGCGCTGTGGAACCAGCCGGCCGGCCACCTGGAGGCCGACGAGACGCTGGTGCAGGCCGCCGAGCGCGAGCTGTGGGAAGAGACCGGCATCCGCGCCACGCCGCAGGCGTTTTTACGTCTGCACCAATGGATTGCGCCGGATCGCACGCCGTTCCTGCGGTTTTGCTTCGTCATCGAGCTGGAACAGCCGCTGCCGACCGAGCCGCACGACAGCGACATCGATCGCTGCCTGTGGTTGAGCGCCGACGAGATTTTGCAGGCGCCCAACCTGCGTTCCGCGCTGGTGGCCGAGAGCATTCGCAGCTACCAGCAGCCGGAGCGCTACCCGCTGTCGCTGGTCGGCAGCTTCGCCTGGCCGTTTTAAGGGCACCGTGCAGCACAAGATGAACAGTGCGCCAGCGCGGGCAACGTGGTAAAATCCTGCGCTTGTTTTTATCAGCACGGTTCGTGTTCAAGTTCGTGAGATCCCCATGTCAGACAACAGCCAGAAAAAAGTAATCGTCGGTATGTCCGGCGGCGTCGACTCTTCCGTTACCGCCTATCTGTTACAGCAACAGGGCTATCAGGTCGCTGGGCTGTTCATGAAAAACTGGGAAGAAGACGACGACGAAGAGTACTGCTCCGCCGCGACCGATCTGGCCGACGCACAAGCGGTCTGCGACAAGCTGGGCATCGAACTGCACACGGTGAACTTTGCGGCGGAATACTGGGACAACGTGTTTGAGCTGTTCCTGGAAGAATACAAGGCCGGCCGCACGCCGAACCCGGACATCCTGTGCAATAAAGAAATCAAATTCAAAGCCTTCCTGGAGTTCGCCGCCGAAGACCTGGGGGCCGATTTCATCGCCACCGGCCATTACGTGCGCCGCCAGGACGTGGACGGCAAAAGCCGCCTGCTGCGCGGCGTCGACGGCAACAAAGATCAGAGCTACTTCCTCTATACCCTGAGCCACGAGCAGGTGGCGCAAAGCCTGTTCCCGGTTGGGGAACTGGAGAAGCCGGAGGTGCGCCGCATCGCCGAGCAACTGGAGCTGGTCACCGCCAAGAAGAAAGACTCCACCGGCATCTGCTTTATCGGTGAGCGCAAATTCCGCGACTTCCTCGGCCGCTACCTGCCGGCGCAGCCGGGCCCGATCGTCAGCGTCGACGGCCAGACCGTCGGCGAACACCAGGGCCTGATGTATCACACCCTGGGCCAGCGCAAAGGGTTAGGCATCGGCGGCCTGAAAGACAGCAGCGAAGATCCGTGGTACGTGGTGGATAAAGACGTGGCCAATAACGTGCTGGTGGTCGCGCAAGGGCACGATCACCCGCGCCTGATGTCAGTCGGCCTTATCGCGCAGCAGCTGCACTGGGTGGATCGCCTGCCGCTGACCGGCCCGTTCCGCTGTACGGTGAAGACCCGCTATCGCCAGCAGGACATCCCTTGCACCGTGACCCCGCTCGACGACGAACGCATCGAAGTGCGTTTCGACGAGCCGGTCTCCGCCGTCACCCCCGGCCAGTCGGCGGTGTTCTACCAGGGCGAAATCTGCCTCGGCGGCGGCATCATCGAACAGCGCCTGGCGTAGTTCGCCTGCCGCCCAAGAAAAACGCTGCGTTTACCGCAGCGTTTTTTTATTCAGAATTCCACCTGCGCCCCCAGTTCGATCACCCGGTTTGGCGGAATTTCGAACAGATCCGGCGCCCGCAGCGCGTTGCGCTGCAACAGCTGGAACACCTTGCCGCGCACGCGCAGATACCAGGGGCGCTTGCCCAATACCAGCGTATCGCGCGACATGAAGAACGAGGTCTCGTTCATGGTGAAACTCATCCCCTCCAGGCCGCAGCGATAAAGGATATCCGTCACGTTGGGCGTTTCGCGCCAGCCGTAGCTCGCCACCACCCGCCAAAAGCTCGTCGACAGCTGTTCGATCGCCACCCGCTGCACGTTGTGCACATACGGCATGTCGGTAGTCACGATAGTCAGCAGCACCACGCGCTCATGCAACACCTTGTTGTGCTTCAGGTTATGCAGCAGCACCAGCGGCACCGCATGCGGCGTGCGCTCCATAAACACCGCGGTGCCCGGCACCCGCTTCGGCGGCGCCTTCTCCAGCGACTCGATCAGCGCGGTCAGCCCTTCCTGGTTGTCGCGCAGCCGGCGGATCAGGCGCGAGCGCTCGGTCTTCCAGGTCAGCATGATCAGCAGAATGATCAACCCCAGCGCCACCGGCAGCCAGCCGCCGGTCGCCAGTTTGATCAGGTTGGCGCCGAACAGCGGCACGTCGATGCACAGCATGGCAAGCAGCATCAGCCCGCCCAGATAGCGCGGCCAGCCCCAGTTTTTCACCGCCACGATGCTTAGCAAAATCGACGACAGCAGCATGGTGCCGGTCACCACGATGCCGTAAGCCGAGGCCAGGTTGCTGGAGTGTTTGAAACTGATAATCACGATCAGCACCGCCGCGAACAATAGCCAGTTCACCACCGGAATGTAGATCTGCCCGGACTCCTGATCGGAGGTATAAATGATGCGCATCGGCGGCAGGTAGCCCAGCCGCACCGCCTGGCGCGTCAGGGAGAAGACGCCGGAGATCACCGCCTGCGAGGCGATCACCGTCGCCAACGTGGCGATCACCAGCAGCGGGATCAGCGCCCAGGTGGGCGCCAGCAGGAAGAACGGGTTATTGATCGCCGCCGGGTTGGCCAACAGCAGCGCCCCCTGGCCAAAGTAGTTCAGCACCAGCGCCGGCGCCACCAGCGTAAACCACGCCAGGCGGATCGGTTTTTTGCCGAAGTGGCCCATGTCGGCGTACAGCGCTTCGGCGCCGGTGACCGACAGCACCACCATGCCCAGCGCGAAGAACGACACGGCCTTGTACTCGAGGAAGAAATTCACCGCCCAGTAAGGGTTCAGCGCCCGCAGCACGCCGGGGTGATGTAAAATGCCGCCGATGCCGAGCAGCGCCAGCGTCAGGAACCAGATGACCATCGCCGGGGCGAACAGTTTGCCGACGCTGCCGGTGCCGTGTTTCTGGATCGCAAACAGCGCGGTCAACACCAGCAGCGACAGCGGCACGATAAAGCTGTCCAGCTCGGGGGCGATAATCTGCAGGCCTTCGATAGCCGAGAGCACCGAAATGGCCGGGGTAATCACCCCATCGCCATAAAAGAAGCTGCCGCCCACCAGCCCGACCAGCACCGCCGCCGGCACCCAGCGCGCATCCAGCTTGCGGATCGCCAGCGACATCAGCGTCAGAATTCCCCCTTCACCGTCGTTGTCGGCGCGCATCACGAAGCAGACGTATTTGATCGACACCACCAGCGTCAACAGCCAGAAAATCAACGACAGAAAGCCGTAGATCGACGTCGGCGTCAGGGTGATCCCTTCTTCCGCCGTCAGGCATTCGCGCAGGGTATACAGCGGGCTGGTGCCGATATCGCCGTACACCACGCCGATGGCCGCCAGCGTCACCGCCGGCAGCGGCTGCTTGTTTTTTACGTGCATATAAAGGTCTTTATTTGAGGGGTCACGTTGGCAGTATAGATGCAGCCGCCGCACTTTATTTGCCGCCGCAACAATAAGTTCGTGCCGCGCCACCGGCGATTTTCGCCGTCTATTTGCGCAGTTCTGCGCCGCACGGCGCATCCGCCTCGCCACAGGCGTATTAGACGCTGGGTTTACCCTCAATTTTATGGCATGATCCGCGGCATTCGTTGTCATCGTTGTTACAGCCACGCCCGATCGTTACCGTTCGCGGCCGCCGCCGTTACCCTGGCGATACGCACAACCTTATACAGTAAGCCATGTACCGTTCACCGCGTTTACAGGAGTCATCGTGGCGAAGAATTATTATGACATCACGCTGGCCATGGCGGGTATCAGCCAGTCGGCGCGTTTGGTTCAGCAATTGGCCCATGAAGGGCAATGCGACCGCGAAGCGTTTCACACCTCGCTGAAAAGCCTGCTGCAGATGGACCCACCCTCTACGCTGGCGGTGTTCGGCGGCGAGGAGCGCAATTTGATGGTCGGCCTCGAAACCCTGATGGGCGTGCTTAACGCCAACAACAAAGGGCCGGGCGCGGAACTGACCCGCTACACCATCAGCCTGATGGTGCTGGAGCGCAAGCTCAACGCCAACAAACAGGCGATGAACACGCTCGGCGAACGCCTCGGCCAGCTCGAACGCCAGCTGGCGCACTTCGATCTTGAGTCGGACACCATCATCAGCGCGCTGGCCGGCATTTATGTCGACGTGGTCAGCCCGCTCGGGCCGCGCATCCAGGTGACCGGCTCACCGGCAATCTTGCAGAACCCGCAGGTGCAGGCCAAAGTTCGCGCCACGCTGCTGGCCGGCATTCGCGCCGCCGTGCTGTGGCAACAGGTCGGCGGCAGCCGCCTGCAGTTAATGTTTTCCCGTAATCGTCTGTTCAAGCAGGCGCAAAATATCGTTGCTCATTGTTAATCGATCCCAGGAGTTGCTACCGATGGAATTATCCTCACTGACCGCCGTTTCCCCCGTTGATGGACGCTACGGTGATAAAGTCAGCGCACTGCGCCCCATTTTCAGCGAATACGGTCTGCTGAAATTCCGCGTACAGGTTGAAGTACGTTGGCTGCAAAAACTGGCCGCCTGCGCAGAAATCAAGGAAGTTCCCGCTTTTGACGCCGACGCAAACGCTTTCCTCGACAAAATCGTCGCTGAATTCAACGAAGAAGACGCTCAGCGCATCAAAACCATCGAGCGCACCACCAACCACGACGTGAAAGCGGTCGAGTATTTCCTGAAGGAAAAAGTGGCGGCGGTGCCTGCGCTGCACGCGGTGTCCGAGTTCATTCACTTCGCCTGCACCTCCGAAGACATCAACAACCTGTCGCACGCGCTGATGCTGCAAAGCGCTCGTCAGGACGTGGTGCTGCCTTACTGGCGTAAAATCATCGATGCGCTGAAAGGGCTGGCGCTGGAATACCGCGATATCCCGCTGCTGTCGCGCACCCACGGCCAGCCGGCTACGCCGTCGACCGTCGGCAAAGAGTTCGCCAACGTGGCTTACCGCATGGAGCGCCAGTACCGCCAGCTGGAGCGTGTGGAGATCATGGGTAAAATCAACGGCGCGGTCGGCAACTACAACGCCCACATCGTCGCCTACCCGGAAGTGGACTGGCATCAGTTCAGCGAAGCGTTCGTGACCTCGCTCGGCATCACCTGGAACCCGTACACCACCCAGATCGAACCGCATGACTACATCGCCGAGCTGTTCGACTGCGTAGCGCGTTTCAACACCATTCTGATCGACTTCGACCGCGACATCTGGGGCTACATCGCCCTGAACCACTTCAAGCAGAAGACCATCGCCGGGGAAATCGGCTCCTCCACCATGCCGCACAAGGTCAACCCGATCGACTTCGAAAACTCCGAAGGCAACCTGGGTCTGGCCAACGCCGTGCTGGGGCACCTGGCGGGCAAACTGCCGGTCTCCCGCTGGCAGCGCGACCTGACCGACTCCACCGTGCTGCGTAACCTGGGCGTGGGCCTGGGCTATGCGCTGATCGCCTATCAGGCCACCCTGAAGGGCATCAGCAAGCTGGAAGTGAACCAGGCACACCTGCTGGACGAACTGGATCACAACTGGGAAGTGCTGGCCGAACCGATCCAGACCGTGATGCGCCGTTACGGCATCGAGAAGCCTTACGAGAAGCTGAAAGAACTGACCCGCGGCAAGCGCGTGGACGCCGCCGGCATGCAGGCGTTCATCGACGGTCTGGCGCTGCCGGAAGAAGAGAAAACCCGTCTGAAGGCGATGACCCCGGCCAACTACATCGGCCGCGCCACCACCCTGGTCGACGAGCTGAAGTAAGCGCGTTAGACCCACAACGACAAGGCGGCCCGCGGGCCGCCTTGTTGCTTATTATTCGCCGCGCAACACCTGCAGCCGGGCTATCTGCCGCCCCTGCGCATCGAAGTTCTCGGCACTCAGCCAACGCGCCAGCGCCTGCCGCACCGTCGGCCAACGGTCGGCGGTGATGGCGAACCAGTCGGTATCCCGGCTGCGCCCCTTGACGATCACCGCAAAGCGGAAGTTGCCCTCGTAACGGAAACCAAAGCGCAGCGCGGCCTGGCGCGACGGCGCGTTGTGGCTGTCGCACTTCCATTCGCAGCGGCGGTAGCCCAGCGTATCAAAGGCGTAGCGCAGCAGCAGCGCGATGGCTTCGGTGGCGCTGGAGCGCTGTTTCATCAACGGCGACCAGCTGACGTGGCCGATCTCCAGCACGCCATTGGCCTCGTCGATGCGCATCAGCGCCACCGTCCCCACCGGCGCGTCGCTGGCGGCGTCGAACACCGTCAGATTGACCAGCCCCGGGTTGGCCTGCAGCGTCTCGAGATGCTGCAGCATCGCCGCCGGTGTATCGGGCCGTTCGATAGACAGATAGGTCCAGTCGCGGCCGTCCGGCGCCAGCTGGAAAGCATCGTACAGCGCGGCGTAATCCCGCTGCGGTTCGAGCGGCGCCAGTGAACAGAAACGCCCGCCGAGCGTTGCGCCGCCCGGGCGGCGAGCCGGCTGCCAATCCGGCATCGGTTCGCCAATCGGCTGACCATAACGATTCATTGCCATACGCGCCTCCTGCGGTTAACGGGTATAAACGATAAACGAACTTCTTCTGCCGATTTTGTCGTACAGCGAACGCGCCGGCGCGTTGTACTCCTGAGTCATCCAATAGACCCGATCGCTGCCGCGCGCCTCCGCCAGCCGATACGCCTGTTCGAACAGTTTTTCCGACACTTTATGGCCGCGCGCCTGCGGCGACACAAAGAGATCTTCGATATAACAATAGCCCACCGCGCTCCAGGTGGACGGATGGAATACCAGGTTCATCAGCCCCAGCAGCCGGCCGTCGGCATCCTCCGCCACCAGCCCGTACACCTGTTCATCCTGCCCCAACCGTTCGAAGGTGCGATCGGTCACCTGCGGCGCCACCTCGGCGCGGTAGAAGTCGAGATAGCCCTGCCACAACGCCAGCCATTGCGCTCTGTCGTCGCCATTGATTCTGCGGATAGTCACTTCACGATTTGATGGGTTCATAGCGCCTCACGGGGTTAACATATTATTTCCATTAGGGAAATAACCGAATAGCGGCAGGATACACCGCGCAGCGACGGTGTAATACGGACCAATTCAAAACGCCGAGCAGACCAATTTTAACCGCCGTTTTCCCGCGGCAGCGCGTTGAACACCTGCGCCAGCGTGGCGATAAAGCGCACGATCTCGTCCGGCGCATAGGCCGAGAAACCGAGCACCAGCGCCCCGCGCTGCGGCGCGCCGGTGTAGAAATCCGCCAGGCCGTACAATCGTATTCCCCGCTCGGCCGCCGCCGCCACCAGCCGCCGCTCCGTCGCCGCATCCGCCAGCGGGCAAACCAGCTGCAGGCCGCCCTGCGGCAAGGCCGGGCGCGTCCAGGGCGCGAGATGGCGATGCACCGCGTCGTACAGGACGTCCAGCCTCGCCTTGTACAGCGTGCGCATATTGCGCAGATGCTCGGCGTAGCCGCCTTCGTGCAGGCAGTGGAACAGCGTCATCTGCGCCAACGCCGACGTGTAGCCGTCCTGAAACTGCCTGGCGGCGACCAATGGCCGCACCAGCTGCGGCGGCGCGATCATGAAACCGATGCGCAGTCCCGGAAACAGCGTCTTGCTGAAGGTGCCGATGTACAGCGTGCGCCCGCCGCTGTCCAGCCCCTGCAGCGCCGCCTTGGTTTGTCGATCGTAGTTGAACTCGGCGTCGTAATCGTCTTCGATGATCCAGGCCCGCCGGCGCTGGGCCCACTGCAACAGCGCCAGGCGCCGCTCGAGGCTCAGCGAGTATCCCAGTGGGTAATGATGGGAAGGCGTGATGTAAACGCCCCGCCCGCCGCCCGAAGCCTGCATCAGTTGCCCGACGTCCAGCCCTTGCTCATCAATGCCGATCGGCCGCGCCTGCAGCCCCGCCGACTGCACCAGTTTTTTCGCCCCCTGGTAACCCGGCTCTTCGACGAATACCGCATCGCCGGGATCGAACAGCACCTGCGTGCACAGCGCCAGCGCCTGCTGAGAGCTGGTGACCACGATCACCTGCTCCGCCGTCGCCTTGACGCCCCGCTCCCGCTGCAAATAGTGCGCGATCTCCGCACGCAGCTCCGGCAAGCCCTGCGGATCGGCATACCCCAACAGCCGCTCGCCGTGGCGCCGCAGCGCCTGCTTTTCCCACTGCAGCCACGAATCGATGGGAAACGCCCGCAGATCCGCCAGCGAGGGCGTCAGCGACGCCTGACGGCTGGTGTGCGGCGTATGGCTGACCGCCAGCAACGCCCGGCCGCGATCGCTTAGCTCGCGTTCCGCCAGCCGCGCCTCCTGGCCCGCCTGCGTCGCCAGCAGTTCACGGCCGAGCAGCGTATCGCAGCGATAGCGAACATAGCTGCCGCGCCCCACCGCCCGGCTGATGTATCCCTCCGCCTCCAGCCGCGCGTAGGTCTGCTCCACCGTATCGCGCGCCACCCCCAGCCGGGGCGCCAATGCGCGGCTTGGCGGCAGCTTCGCTCGCCACGGCAGTTCCCCGGCGGTGATGAGCCGCAACAGGGCCTGATGCAGCGCCGAACGTCGGGTCAGGCCCTGCTGACGCTGCTGGGTGAAGGCCGCCAGGATTGCCGCGTCGTCCGCGCAGGATGGGTGGTCACTCATGGGCTGTCTGTTTCTCCAAACTCGGGGCGATTGCACACTACTCTACCTTATTTCATCCCCTCGGCGGCGGCAGTTGCGCTGCCCGGCGAAATCCCCTTAAATAAGCCATTGCATTGAGGCTACAGGATTTCCGTCGGCTATGAGCAAGGAGACCAACCAGCGTCTGCTGGAAAAACTGCTGCAGGATCTGGCCAGCGCGGGCGCGATGCCGCTGTATCTGCGCTTTAACGCCTCGGTGCGCCAGGCCATCGAGCAAGGATTGCTGAACGCGGGGGATTTCCTGCCCAGCGAGCGTCTGTTTACCGAACGGCTCGGCATCTCGCGCATCACGGTGCGCAAAGCGCTGGCCTGTCTCGAGCAAGACGGCATCATCGGCCGTTCACGCGGTTACGGCACTTTCATCCAGGCGCAACGGGCCGCGCCGAAGCTGCGCTATTCATTAGCGGACGTCAAAGGGTTCTCGCGCGAGGTGATGCAACAAGGGCGCCGGCCGGACACGCAATGGCTCAGCCGCGAACGGGTGCCGGCCAGCGCCGAACTGGCGGAAAAGCTCCAGCTGGCGACCGGAACGCCGATCTATCAACTCAAACGCATTCACTTTCTCGATCGGCAGCCGATGTCGGTGGCGGTGTCCTACGTGGTGGCGGCGGCGATTGCCAACGTCGACGAGATTGGCATCTCGCTCTATGACTACTTCCGCCGAAATAACGTGGAGATGGGATCGCTGCGCAGCCAGGTCAGCGCGGCCATGGCCGATGACGACATCCGCCGGGCGCTGCAATTATCAGAACCGATGCCGCTGCTGATCGTGCGCCAGACGCTGTTCGACCACCGCAAGAAGCCTATCGAATACAGCGAAAGCTTCTGCCGCAGCGACATGTACGAGTTTACCAGCGAAAGCTGATCCGTTACGCCTCGCCCTGCCGACGGCGGCGAAAACGCACGAACGCCTGGGCATACGCCTCGACGTCCAGTGGATTCACCCGCTGCAACTGCGCCAGCAGCGCAGGATCCATCGCTTCGGCGCCGTGCAGCGCGCCGCAGACAGCGGTGGCCATCGCGCCGATGGTGTCGGTATCACCCCCCAGGTTGGCGCACAGCACGGCGCAACGGGTAGGATCGGTTTGCGCCAGCTGCACCATCGCCAGCGCCGCCGGCACCGACTCGATGGTGCTCACCCCGGCGCCAATCAGTTGATATATCCGCTCGGATGCCTGTTCGGGATCGGTCGCCTCATCCACCACCTGAAACGCCAACCCGATACGCGCCGCCAGCGAAGGGCTGAACGTCGTCACCTGACGGCGCTGGGCATACTCCGCCACGCCCGGCAACGCCAGGCGAATCGAGGCCCAGTCCGCCCCCTCCACCGCACGCGAAACCGCCCAGGCGATCGCCACGGCACCGGCGACGGCGATGTCGGATTTGTGCGTCGGGCTGGAGGCCAGCCACACCTGCTGACAGAACCCCTCCAGCGGCGCAGACGGCAGCACGCAGCCCAAAGGCGAAATGCGCATCGCCGCGCCGTTGGTGATGCCGTTGTTTTCCAACGCGGCGATCGGCGTGCCCGTTTTCTGCTCGCTCAACGCCAGTTTGGAACTGGGGCCGAGAATGTTCTTGTTGAAGGCGTCAAAACTGTCCACCCAGCGGATCACGTTGCGGGCGATCAGTTCTGGCACCACCTCGCCTTCCGCTTCCAGCAGCGCATCGGCCAGCGCCAACGCCATCGAGGTATCGTCGGTATATTGCCCGGCCTTGAAGTAACAGGCGGCTGAGTTCTCCGCCGGCCCATCGAGGAAGCCGTTTATCCAGCCGAAGTGGCGCTTAACCCGCTCGCGCGGCCACAGCTCGGAAGGCATGCCGAGCGCGTCGCCCAGCATCTGTCCGTAAAATGCGCCCGCTATACGTTCTGCCTGGGTTAATTGCTTCATCCATCGCTCCTGAGAAAATATGCCGATATCTCAATAATACCTTATTAGTACCTTTAAAGCTTATCAAGCGCTCCGGTTCACACTTTCCTTTCGCGGCAATGCCCGACGCGTTTAAGTTGCGTTTAACGTTGCCCCGCCGCTGTTTATCCGACGTTTATCAGAACTTGTCGATAATGTCGGCGAACAAATTGATAACGCTTATTTTAATACATTGCTTCGGCTCTCTTGCGGGCCGGGCGGGTTATACCTACCATAACCTCAGCATTTTTTGCCAAAATGGTTCAGCTGGCCGCGTTATCCCCTGACACGCCGCGGAGCGTGTTCCCTTTTATCGCGTGGGTGACAGGACATTCACCCGCACAGTCACAGGAGTTCGCCATGCGAGTACTGGTTGTTGAAGATAATGGTTTGCTGCGCCACCACCTTTCCGTTCAGATGCGCGAGATGGGCCATCAGGTCGATGCGGCTGAAGACGCCAAGGAAGCCGATTATTTCCTGCAGGAGCATGCGCCGGATATCGCCATCGTCGATCTCGGCCTGCCGGGCGAAGACGGCCTGAGCCTGATCCGCCGTTGGCGCGCGCACCAGACCAAGCTGCCGATCCTGGTGCTGACCGCCCGCGAAAGCTGGCAGGACAAAGTGGCGGTGCTGGAAGCCGGCGCCGACGACTATGTCACCAAGCCGTTCCACCTGGAAGAAGTGATCGCCCGCATGCAGGCGCTGATGCGCCGCAACAGCGGCCTGGCATCGCAGGTGATCGTGCTGCCGCCGTTCCAGATCGATCTGTCGCGCCGCGAACTGAGCGTCAACGATCAACAGATCAAGTTGACCGCCTTTGAATACACCATCATCGAGACCCTGATCCGCAACGCCGGCAAGGTGGTGAGCAAGGATTCGTTGATGCTGCAGCTTTACCCGGACGCCGAACTGCGCGAAAGCCACACCATCGACGTGCTGATGGGCCGCTTGCGCAAGAAGGTGCAGGCGGAATACCCGCATGAAGTGATCACCACGGTACGTGGCCAGGGCTACCGTTTTGACGCGAAGTGAACATGATGTTCAACAAGAATAAAAAACCGTTTTCGCTGCGCGCCCGCTTCCTGATGGCGACCGCCGGGGTGATCCTGGCGCTGTCGCTCTCTTACGGTTTGGTGGCGGTCGTCGGCTACATCGTCAGCTTCGACAAGACCGCCTTCCGCCTGCTGCGCGGCGAAAGCAACCTGTTCTTCAGCCTGGCGCAGTGGAAAGACAACAAGCTCACCATCGCCATTCCTCCCGATATCGATCTCAATTTCCCCACGCTGGTGTTTATCTACGACGATAAAGGCAACCTGCTGTGGAGCCAGCGCAAGGTGCCGGAGCTGGAGAAGCTGATCAACAAGGAATGGCTGGAGGAGTCCGGCTTCTACGAAATTGACACCGATACCCGCATCAGTAGCGAAGTGCTGGGGGACAACCCCAAAGCGCAGGATCAGCTGAAGAATTATGACGATACCGATCAGAACGCGCTGACGCACTCGGTGGCGGTCAATACCTATGCCGCCACGGCGCGGCTGCCGGCGTTGACCATCGTAGTGGTCGACAGCATTCCGCAGGAGCTGCAGCGCTCAGACGTGGTGTGGGAGTGGTTCAGCTACGTGCTGCTGGCCAACCTGCTGCTGGTGGTGCCGCTGCTGTGGCTGGCGGCCTACTGGAGCCTGCGGCCGATCAAGGCGCTGGTCAATCAGGTGGGCGAGCTGGAGAACGGCGAACGCGATCAGTTGGATGAGAACCCGCCCAGCGAACTGCGCGGCCTGGTGCGCAATTTGAACATTCTGGTGCGCAACGAACGCCAGCGCTACACCAAATACCGCACCACCCTGTCGGATCTGACCCACAGCCTGAAAACGCCGCTGGCGGTGCTGCAAAGCACCCTGCGCTCGCTGCGCAGCGGCAAGCAGACCACCATCGAAGAAGCCGAGCCGATCATGCTGGATCAGATCGGGCGCATCTCTCAGCAGATCGGTTACTACCTGCATCGGGCCAGCATCAACTCCGGCCAGACGGTGCTGACGCGCGAGATCCACTCGGTGCCGGCGCTGCTCGACAGCCTGGTGGTGGCGCTGAACAAGGTTTATCAGCGCAAAGGGGTGGTGATCACGCTGGACATCTCGCCGGAAGTGACCTTTATGGGCGAGAAGAACGACTTTATGGAAGTGATGGGCAACGTGTTGGAAAACGCCTGCAAATACTGCCTCGAGTTCGTGGAAATCACCTCGCTGCACTCCGAGAAAAACCTCATCCTCGTCATCGACGACGACGGCCCGGGCATCCCGGAAAGCAAGCGCCAGCTGATCTTCCAGCGCGGCCAGCGGGTGGATACCCTGCGTCCCGGTCAGGGCCTTGGCCTGTCGGTGGCGGCGGAGATCATCGAGCAATACGACGGCGAAATCGTCATCAGCGACAGCCCGCTCGGCGGCGCGCGCATGCAGGTCACCTTCGCCCGCCAGCACGATACCCACCACAACGAGTAAATTATGCCTCGGCGGCCCCGATCCACGGGGCCAAACTTCCGTTATAATCGCACTCAGGCTCACTCCTCTATCCTGGAATAGAACATGGATTATCAATTAGACCTGGACTGGAACGATTTTTTGCAACGTTATTGGCAAAAACGTCCGGTGATTCTGAAGCGCGGCTTCAAAAACTTTATCGATCCGATCTCCCCGGATGAGCTGGCCGGGCTGGCGATGGAAAACGAAGTGGACAGCCGCCTGGTCAGCCACCAGGACGGCCGTTGGCAGGTCGCGCACGGCCCCTTCGAGAGCTTCGATCACCTGAGCGAAAACAACTGGTCGCTGCTGGTGCAGGCGGTGGACCACTGGCATGAGCCTTCCGCAGCGCTGATGCGCCCGTTCCGCCAACTGCCGGACTGGCGGATGGATGACCTGATGATCTCCTTCTCGGTGCCGGGCGGCGGCGTCGGCCCGCACCTCGATCAGTACGACGTGTTCATCATTCAGGGCACTGGCCGCCGCCGCTGGCGAGTCGGGGAAAAAACGCCGCTGAAACAACACTGCCCGCATCCGGATCTGCTGCAGGTAGAGCCGTTCGACGCCATCATCGACGAAGAGATGGAGCCGGGCGACATTCTCTACATTCCGCCGGGCTTCCCGCATGAAGGCTACGCGCTGGAAAACGCGCTCAACTACTCGGTGGGCTTCCGCGCGCCGAACGGCCGCGAGCTGGTGAGCGGCTTCGCCGACTACGTGCTGGCGCGCGAACTGGGCAGCAAGCGCTACGGCGATCCGGACGTTAAACTGCGCGAACACCCGGCGGAGATCCTGCCGCAGGAAATGGACGCCTTGCGGCAGATGATGCTGGATCTGGTGCAACAGCCGGAACACTTCCAGCACTGGTTCGGCGAGTTCATCTCCCAGTCGCGCCACGAGCTGGATCTGGCACCGCCGGAGCCGCCTTATCAGGCCGGGGAAATCTACGAGCTGCTGCAACAGGGTGAAGCACTGCAACGCCTGGGCGGGTTGCGCGTGCTGCGCGTCGGCGATCGCTGCTTCGTCAACGGCGAACTGATCGACACCGACCAGCTGCAGGCCGCAGACGCCCTGTGCCAGCACTTCAGCGTCGACGCCGCCCTGCTCGGCGACGCGGTAGACGATCCGTCATTCCTGGCGCTGCTGACCGCGCTGGTCAACAGCGGCTATTGGTACTTTAACGACTGATTGCGAGTACGCGAACAAGCCACCCTATCGGGTGGCTTTTTTTATGCCTGCCGCGCCTGCGCGCGAAAACCGGCCAGCGCTTCATTCGCCATGCCCGCCTGCTCCGCCGCCGCGCAAATCTGCCGCCAGGTATTGGCGTCTATCGGTATGCCCTGCTCCAGCCGCGCCGCGCGGTTGGCCTCTTCCCATTCTCCCGGCACCGCGATCGGCTGTTCGCCGCTCGGCGGCGATGCCTTCACCCAGCCGATAAACGCTTCGGCCTCGGCCTGCATTTGCGGGGCGTCGAAGGCCTGAGGATCGAGGATCAGGGTCGTCATGCAGTTGAAGATGGCGTCGCTGTCGGCTTTCAGCGTGGCGTCGTGGGTGGTGCGGCCACCGGAGAGCGCGCCGCCGAGGATCTCGCACATCGCCGCCAACGCATAGCCTTTGTGCAAGCCGAACGGCAACAGTGACCCGAACGGCGCTTCGTGCATCACCTTCGGTTCGGTGGTGGGTTGCCCGTGTTCGTCGATCAGATAGCCCGGCGCCACCGACAAGCCTTTGTTATAGGCCACCCGGGTCTTGCCGAAGGCGATGCCGCTGGTGGCGAAATCCAACAGCAGCGGCGTGCGGCCCGGCCGCGGGAAAATGGCGCAGAACGGGTTGGTGCCGAAGCGGCGATCGCTGCCGCCGAACGGCGCCACCATCGGATCGCCCACCACGTTGACGAAGTGAATCGAGATAAAACCGGCGCGGGCGCACTGTTCCGCCCAATGGCCGATGCGGCCGATATGGTGCGCGTTGTGCAGCGCCACCGCCGCCAGGCCCAGTTTACCGGCGCGCTCAATGCCCAGCGCCATCGCTTCGCTGGCCACCACCTGGCCGAAGCCGCGCGCGCCGTCGAGCGTCAGCACCGCGCCGGCGTCGCGCACCACCTCGGCATGTTGATTAAGCTGCAATTGCCCTTGCGCCAACGATGCCATGTAACTGGGGATCATGCCGACGCCGTGCGAATCGTGCCCGGCCAGATTAGCCTGCACCAGGTGATCGGCCACCAGCTCGGCTTCGCGCGCCGTGCTGCCGGCCTGGCGCCAAATCGCCTGAACGAACTGCGTCAAATGCGAGCCGGCGATGCGGAATTCGGTGCTCATCATGCGGTCCTTATGCGTGGGGAATGGGCTTCCACACTATGAGCAACGCCTTGTTGCGGCAAGCGATTATGATAATCGCAAGCGTCCCGTTTTACCGCGCCCGCTCGGCGGCCAGCGCCGCGATGCGCATAATTACCGCCACCGCTTGCTCCATGCCTTCCAGCGTCACGAATTCGTGCTTGCCGTGGTAGTTGTAGCCACCGGTGAACAGGTTCGGGCACGGCAGGCCGCGGAACGACAGCTGCGCGCCGTCGGTGCCGCCGCGGATCGGTTTCATCACCGGTTCAATGTCGCAGTCGCGCATTGCCTGCTGCGCCAGCGCGATCACGTGCGGATGCTCCGCCACCTGTTCGCGCATGTTGTAATAACTGTCTTCGATGCTGACTTCAATATAACAATCGCGCGGCAGGCCTTTGCCGACCTCGCGGGCGATCTCCACCATCTTGCGTTTGCGCGCCTCGAATCCCTCGCGCTCGAAGTCGCGCAGGATGTAGTGCATTTCGGCGCGTTCCACGCTGCCCTTGATGCTGCTGAGGTGGTAAAAGCCCTGGTAACCCTCGGTGGTCTCCGGCGTTTCGTCCGCCGGCAGCGCCTGATGAATGCGGGTAGCCAGCGACAGCGCGTTGACCATCACGCCCTTGGCGCTGCCGGGGTGCACGCTGTTGCCGAGGATTTTGATCGTCACCGAGGCGGCATTGAAGTTTTCGCACTCCAGCTCACCGACGCCGCCGCCGTCCACCGTGTAAGCCCATTCGGCATTGAAGGCCGCCACGTCGAACAGCTGCGCCCCCTTGCCCACCTCTTCATCCGGGGTGAAGGCCACGCGGATGTCGCCGTGCGGGATTTTGCGCGCGCGCAGGCGCGCCATGGCGGTGAGGATCTCGGCGATGCCGGCCTTGTCGTCGGCGCCCAGCAGCGTTTTGCCGTCGGTGGTGATCAGGGTCTGCCCCAACATCTGGTGCAGGATCGGGAACATCACCGGCGACAGCACTTCATCGCCAATACCGAGCGCAATATCGCCGCCGCGATAGTTCTCGACGATCTGCGGATTGACGTGTTTGCCGCTGAAATCCGGCGAAGTATCCAGATGGGCGATAAAACCGACCGCCGGCACCGGCCAGGCGACGTTGCCCGGCCAGGTGCCCATCACGCAGCCGTGCTCGCTGAGCGACACCCGCTCGAAGCCGAGCGCGATCATTTCCTGCTGCAACGCACGCGCCAGCTTCAACTGCCCGTCGGTGCTCGGCACATGCTTTACGTTCGCTTTGGACTGGGTGTCGAAAGAGACGTAGTTGAAAAAGCGGTCAAGTAATTTATCCATGGTAGCGGCCCCTCAGAATATCGCGTTTCATTATGCTGAACCGATCAGGATCAAATATTGCGTCAGGTCATTTTTAACCAGAATTCGCCAATATCATTAATCTTTGTGATGATTTCAGAGGGAAATAACGCTGTCATCACAGGGTCATTTGTCGCTATCATGATGAAAAACGCGGCATCTGGGCCGGATCGGCTTTCAATTCCGGCATTCAGCGTCTATCATGCGCGCTCGAAAAATTTCCATTGGCGCAACTGGTTTGAGCTTCTTTTGAATCGCGGGCATGCCCGCAAGCTCCGGCAGTCTTTTCCAGTTGCGGTTCTATCTGCATTAGCCCACGGGATAGAGTAAGACGATAAATGACTGAGACATCCTCTCGAGCCCCCCTTGTTGAACTGCATGCCCTGAGCAAAGCGTTCGATGGCAAAACCATCATTTCCGATCTGGATCTGACGATTAATCACGGCGAATTCCTCACCATTCTTGGCCCCTCCGGCTGTGGCAAAACCACGGTGCTGCGCCTGATTGCCGGTCTGGAAGACGCCGATCGGGGCCGCATCGCGCTCGACGGCCAGGACATCACCGCCATTGCGGCCGAGCATCGCCACGTCAACACCGTGTTTCAGAGCTATGCCCTGTTTCCGCACATGTCGGTGTTCGACAACGTCGCTTTCGGCCTGCGCATGCAAAAGGTGCCGGCGGCCGAACTGACGCCGCGCGTCGAAGAGGCGCTGCGCATGGTGCAGTTGGACGACTTCGCCAAGCGGCGGCCGGGCCAGCTCTCCGGTGGCCAACAGCAGCGTGTGGCCATCGCCCGCGCGGTGGTCAACAAGCCGAAAGTGCTGCTGCTGGACGAATCGCTGTCGGCGCTGGACTACAAGCTGCGCAAGCAGATGCAGAACGAACTGAAAGCGCTGCAGCGCAAGCTGGGCATCACCTTCGTGTTCGTCACCCACGATCAGGAAGAAGCGTTGACCATGTCGGATCGCATCGTGGTGATGCGCGAAGGCCGCATCGAGCAAGACGGCACGCCGCGTGAGATCTATGAAGAACCGAAAAACCTGTTCGTCGCCAGCTTCATCGGCGAGATCAACATCTTCGACGCGGTGGTCCTGCAACGCCTCGATCCGCAGCGGGTGCGCGCCAATGTGGAAGGCCGCGAGTGCGACATCTATGCCGATCTGCCGGTAGAACCGGGCCAAAAGCTCAAGGTGCTGCTGCGCCCGGAGGATCTGCGGGTGGAAGAAGTGAACGACAGCGCGCAGCACGACGGGCTGATCGGTTACGTGCGTGAGCGCAACTACAAAGGCATGACGCTGGAATCGGTGGTCGAGCTGGAGAACGGCAAAACGGTGATGGTCAGCGAGTTCTTCAACGAAGACGATCCGGACGTCGATCACTCGCTCAATCAGAAGATGGCGGTGACCTGGGTCGAAAGCTGGGAGGTGGTGCTGGCCGATGAAGAAATCGCGTAAAGTCTTCCAGAATGTGGTGATCGTCGGCGTCGTCGCCTGGCTGTTGCTGTTCGTGTTCATGCCGAATCTGATGATCATCGGCGCCAGCTTCCTGACCCGTGATGACGCCAACCTGGTGCAGATGGTGTTCACGCTGGATAACTACCGGCGCTTGTTCGATCCGCTGTATGCCCAGGTGCTGCTGCACTCGCTGAACATGGCGCTGATCGCCACCCTGTGCTGCCTGGTGATCGGCTATCCGTTCGCCTTTATTCTGGCGCGCTTGCCGCATAAGGTGCGGCCGCTGCTGCTGTTTCTGCTGATCGTGCCCTTCTGGACCAACTCGCTGATCCGCATCTACGGCCTGAAGCTGTTTCTCAGCACCCGCGGCTATCTCAACGACGCGCTGCTGTGGATCGGCGTCATCGACAAGCCGCTGCGCATCATGTACACCTCGGAAGCGGTGATCCTCGGCCTGGTGTATATCCTGCTGCCGTTTATGGTGATGCCGCTCTACTCCAGCATCGAAAAGCTCGATAAATCCTGCCTGGAGGCGGCGCGCGATCTCGGCGCCAGCAAGCTCCAAACCTTTATCCGCATCATCGTGCCGCTGACCATGCCGGGCATTATCGCCGGCTGCCTGCTGGTGGTGCTGCCGGCGATGGGGCTGTTCTTCGTCGCCGATCTGATGGGCGGAGCCAAAAACCTGCTGATCGGCAACGTGATTAAAAGCCAGTTCCTCAATATCCGCGACTGGCCGTTCGGCGCGGCCACCAGCATCTGCCTGACGCTGGTGATGGGGCTGTTGCTGCTGGTCTATTATCGGGCCGCCCGCCTGCTGAACAAGAAGGAGGATCTGGCATGATCGGACGTCTGCTGCGCGGCGGCTTTATGACGCTGGTATACGCCTATCTGTATATCCCGATCGTCATCCTGATCATCAACTCCTTCAATGCCTCGCGCTTTGGCATCAACTGGCAAGGGTTCACCACCAAGTGGTACAGCACGCTGCTCAACAACGACAGCCTGTTGCAGGCGGCGGGCCACTCGCTGACCATGGCGGTGCTCTCCGCCACCTTCGCCACGCTGATCGGCTCGCTGACCGCGGTGGCGCTGTACCGCTACCGCTTCCGCGGCAAACCGTTCGTCGGCGGCATGCTGTTTGTGGTGATGATGTCGCCGGACATCGTGATGGCCATCTCGCTGCTAGTGCTGTTCATGTTGCTGGGCATTTCGCTCGGCTTCTGGTCGCTGCTGTTCTCGCACATCACTTTCTGCCTGCCGTTCGTGGTCGTGACCGTCTACGCGCGCCTGAAAGGCTTCGACGTGAAGATGCTGGAAGCCGCGCGCGATCTCGGCGCAAGCGAGTTCACCATCCTGCGCAAAATCATTCTGCCGCTGGCGATGCCGGCGGTGGCGGCCGGTTGGCTGCTGAGCTTCACCCTGTCGATGGACGACGTGGTCGTCTCCTCCTTCGTCACCGGGCCGAGCTACGAGATTTTGCCGCTGAAGATCTATTCGATGGTGAAAGTCGGCGTCTCGCCTGAGGTTAACGCGCTGGCCACCATTTTGCTGCTGCTGTCGCTGACGCTGGTGATCGCCAGCCAGTGGGTGATGCGCGATCGCTCGCCCAAGGCCGAGTAATCCTTCCCGCCGGGCGCTGCGGCGCCCGTCTCTTTCATTGACCACAATGATATGAAAGCGCCCTTTGGTGATGGCCCTGACTCGGTTAACCCGCTGATTTGCCGCTGGGATAACCGCCTTTACCCACCCCGCCCCGGCCCCTATAATGGCCCCTTTCTGGGGTATGGCGCGGCCGAAAACGGCGGCTCATACGGGTTCGGCTCACTACTGCTGAAGGATACGCTGCATGAAAAAGTGGTCACATCTGCTCGCAGCCGGGATGATGGCGCTGAGTTTCTGCTCTGCAAACGCCTCTGACGGCAAAACGCTGTATTTCTATAACTGGACTGAATACGTCCCGCCGGGGCTGCTGGAGCAGTTCACCAAGGAAACCGGCATCAAGGTGATTTATTCCACCTATGAATCCAACGAAAGCATGTACGCCAAGCTGAAGACCTACAAGGACGGCGCGTACGATCTGGTGGTGCCTTCCACTTACTTCATCGCCAAGATGAGCAAGGAAGGCATGCTGCAAAAAATCGACAAGAGCAAGCTCAGCCACTTCAAGGATCTCGATCCTACCCTGCTGAACAAGCCGTTCGATCCCAACAACGACTACTCCATCCCTTACATCTGGGGCGCCACCGCCATCGGCGTTAACAGCGACGCGCAGGATCCGTCCACCGTCACCTCCTGGGCCGATCTGTGGCAGCCGCAGTACAAAGGCCGCCTGCTGCTGACCGACGATGCGCGCGAAGTGTTCCAGATGGCGCTGCTCAAGCTGGGCTATTCGGGCAACACCACCGATCCGAAAGAGATCGAAGCCGCCTACCGCGAACTGCAAAAATTGATGCCGAACGTGCTGGCCTTCAACTCCGACAACCCGGGCAACCCGTTTATGGAAGGGGAAGTCAACGTCGGCATGGTGTGGAACGGTTCGGCCTTCGTGGCGCGCCAGGCCGGCACGCCGCTGGAGATCGTCTGGCCGAAGGAAGGCGGGATCTTCTGGATGGACAGCCTGGCCATTCCGGCCAACGCGCGCAACGTCGAGGGGGCGCTGAAGCTGATCGACTTCCTGCTGCGGCCGGAAATCGCGGTGCAGGTGGCGGAAACCATCGGTTACCCGACGCCGAACCTGGCGGCGAAGAAGCTGCTGTCGCCGGAGATCGCCAACGATCCGTCTCTCTACCCGGATAAGACGGTGATTGAGCACGGCGAGTGGCAAAACGACGTCGGCGACGCCAGCACGCTGTACGAAAGCTACTTCCAAAAGCTGAAAGCCGGGCGCTAACACGCCCGCCATCCCATCAGGGCGCGCATTGCGCCCTGATGTCTTTAGGGCTTATCGGCCCGCGCCACCTTGCCCACCAGGAATTTGTGCACAAAACGTGGCACCACTTCGCTGGCCAGGCCGTAGTGTTTCTCGTCGAACTGGCTTTCCACCTGACTCGGCTCCAGGTTCAGCTCCATTGCATAGGCGCCGCCCAGCCGCGCCTCATGCACGAACCCGGCCGCCGGATAGACGTGGCCGGAGGTGCCGATGGCGACGAAGAAATCGGCCTTGCTCAGCGCCTGGTAGATGTCGTCCATGCCCAGCGGCATCTCGCCGAACCACACCACGTGCGGCCGCAGCGGCGCCGGGAACTGGCAGCAGTGGCAGCGCTCGTCGACGCTGAGATCGCCGGGCCACTCGAACACCTGCCCCGACTGGGTGCAGCGCACCTTCAGCAATTCGCCGTGCATGTGCAGTACCCGCTTGCTGCCGGCGCGCTCATGCAGGTTATCGATGTTTTGCGTGACCAGCAGGAAGTTGTCCCCCAGCCACTCTTCCAGATCCGCCAGCGCGCGGTGCGCGGCGTTCGGGGCAATGTCCTCGGTCTGCAGCTGGCGGCGGCGTTCGTTGTAAAACGCCTGCACCAGCGCCGGATCGCGCTGAAAACCTTCCGGCGTGGCGACGTCCTCCACCCGGTGCTCTTCCCACAGCCCATCCGCGGCGCGGAAGGTGCGAATGCCCGACTCGGCCGAAATGCCGGCCCCGGTCAACACCACCACAAACGGCTTTTTCAGCTCGGCCGCCGCCATGGTGTCACGGTGAAAAATGCGTGAACGAAAGCGCTGATGCAGCACATGCTTACTCTTGCGAAACTGACACAGCCGATGGCGAGTGTGCATTAACTCTCTCCTTACTTTTCCCTGTTTACCCTTCTTACTGAACGTTGCGGCGTTGTTGGCTGTATACATTCACGCCTGGCCGCAACGCCCATTACGTTGGGCGAGCCAAATTGAGGAACGCTGCGCCGCGCACGCCGCCGGCGTCGCCATAGCGCGCCTTCTCGATGCGCGGCAGCCGAGCCACCCGCAGCAGGTGCGCCGGCAGCCGCTGCGGCAACGCCTGGTAAATGGCGTCGAAGTTCGACAGCCCGCCGCCGATCACCACCAGGTGCGGATCCAGCACCGTCAGCAGGTTACCCAGGCAGATCGCCAGCACGTCCATAAAGCGATCGACATGCGCCACGGCCTGCGGCTCACCCGCCTGATAATGCGCAATGATCTCGGTGGCGGGCAAGCACCGGCCATAAAAATGGGCGTACATCCATTCGAAACCGCGGCCCGATATGTAATTTTCAATGCAACCCTGATGGCCGCACCCGCAGGCGACGCGAGGCACATCACGCCCCAGCACCTCGAGCGCGTCCACCGGCAGGCGCAAATGGCCGAACTCGCCGGCGATATAGTTGCGCCCGGGCACCGTCTTGCCCTCGACGATCAGGCCGCCGCCTACGCCGGTGCCGAGGATGATGCCCAGCACCGTCGGGTAGCGGCGGAACTCGTCGTCCCAGGCCTCCGACAGCGCAAAGCAGTTGGCGTCGTTATCTACCCGCACCTCGCGCCCGATCAGCGCCGCCAGATCGCGCGGCAGCGGCCGCCCCATCGCCGCCGGCACATTGGCGGTAAACAGCGTGCCGTCATCGTCGTTGGGCAGGCCCGGAATGCCGATGCCGACGCTGCCGCGCCGGCCGCAAAACGCATCCGCCTCAAGGGTCAGCTCGCACAGCGTAGCCAGCAGTTGCCGATAATCGTCGCGCGGCGTCGGCACCCGCTTTTGCCAAATGCGCTGCAGGCTGTCGTCGAACACCCCCAGCTCAATCTTGGTGCCGCCCATATCGAAACCGTAGTACATAACCCATCCCCAGGCTAAAAAAACGGGGCGGCATCGCTGCCTCCCCGTGGGTTTTATTGTCCGCTCAGCACCCGCGCCGGATCGATGCGGCTGGCGCGCCTCGCCGGATACCAACTGGCCAACAGGCTCAGCACGATGGCGGTCGCCAGCACGATCAGCACATCCAGCCAGTGCAGCTCGGAAGGCAGGAAGTCGATGAAGTAGATATCGCCCGACAGGAAGGAGTGGCCGACCAGTTTCTCGATGCCCCGGATGATGTTGGTCAGCTGCAGCGAGGCAATCACCCCGATCACCACGCCGCTCAGGCTGCCCAGCAACCCGGCCAGCAGCCCATACCAGATGAAAATGGCGCGGATAAAGCCGTCTTTGGCGCCCAGGGTGCGCAGCACCGCGATGTCGGCGCTTTTGTCTTTCACCGCCATCACCAGCGTGGAGACGATGTTGAAGCAGGCCACGCCGATCACCAGCACCATCGCCAGGTACATGATGGCGCGGATCATCTGGATGTCGCGGTACATGTAGCCGTACTTGCCGATCCAGCTCTTGATGTAGATGTAAGCGTTGGTCACTTCGCCGGCGTCGCGCACCAGCTTGTTGGCGGCGAACACGTCGTTCATCTTGAGAGCGATGCCCGTGACGCTGTCACCCATGTCGAGATACTGCTGCGCATCGGCCAGCGGCACCAGCGCCAGGCTGTGATCGAGCTGGCCGCTGAGCTGCAAAATGCCGGTCACGTGCAGGCGAATACGCTTCGGCTGCAGCAGCTTCATCTCAGGGTCGCTGTTGGGGATCATCACCGTGACATAGGCGCCCTGCTTGACGCCCAGCGCGTCGGCCACGCCCTTGCCGAGGATCACCTGCTGCTCGCCGGGCTTGAAGTTGGCCCAGGCGTCGCCCTGCACATACTGCGGCAACGCGCTCAGTCGGCTCTCCTGCTGCGGATCCACACCTTTGACTTCCACCGCGCGCAGCTGAGCACCGTTTTCCATCAGGCCGGTAAAGTTGATGTACGGCGCGGCGGCCACAATGCCCGGCACCTTTTCCACCCGCTGCAGAATCGACGGCCAGCCGCTGAACGGCTGATTGACCGGCTCGAGCTCGCCGTGCGGCACCACCGCCAGAATGCGGTTCTTCAGCTCGCGCTCAAAGCCGTTCATCGCGCTCAGACCGACGATCAGCACCGCCACCCCCAGCGCGATGCCAATGGTGGAGATGACCGAGATCAGCGACACCATGCCGCCGCGTTTACGGCCGCGGCTGAAACGCAGGGCCGTCAGGAAGGACAGTGAGGCTCCCGCCATTACTCGGCCCCCATCAGGGTCAGCTGCGCCTGCAGGTGGCCATCGGCCATTTCCAACTGGCGGCTCAGGCGCTTGGCCAGCTGCAGATCGTGTGTTACCACCAGGAAAGCGGTGCCCTGACGCACGTTCAGCTCGCCGAGCAGATCGAAGATGCTGTCCGCGGTGCGCTTGTCGAGGTTGCCGGTCGGTTCGTCCGCCAGCACCAGCGCCGGGTTATTGACCAGCGCGCGCGCGATCGCCACGCGCTGACGCTCGCCGCCGGAAAGCTCGGACGGGCGGTGTTTGCTGCGCTTTTCCAGCCCGACCGCCGCCAGCATTTCCCGCGCTTTCTCCTGCGCCTGCGCCGGTTTGGCGCCGCCGATCAAGAGCGGCATGGCGGCGTTTTCCAGCGCGGTGAAGTCCGGCAACAGATGGTGGAACTGATAGATGAAGCCCAGCTGGCGGTTGCGCAGCTCGGCCTTGGCCGCCGAAGACATGGCGTTCAGCGATTCGCCCTTGAAGATCACTTCGCCGGAAGTCGGCGAGTCCAGCCCGCCCAGCAGGTGCAACAGGGTGCTCTTGCCGGAACCCGAGCTGCCGACGATCGCCATCATCTCGCCCTGCTGCATGGCAAAGCTGACGTTGCGCAGCACGTCGGTGTGCAGGTTGCCTTCCTGATAGGTCTTGCACAGGTTGTCACACTGCAGCAAAAGATGGTTACTCATAACGTAAAGCCTCAGCGGGTTGTACGGCGGCAGCGCGCCATGAAGGATAGAGCGTGGACAACAGGGAAACCGTCATCGCCACCACGGCGATGATCGCCACCTGCAGCGGATCGACCGCCACCGGCAGCGAAGCGCCGTCGATCAATGCGCCGAGGATCGGCATCAGGTTGTTCAGGTTAGTGGCCAGCAGCACGCCGAGCAGCGTGCCGAGCAGCGAACCGATGATGCCGGCGCTGGCGCCCTGCACCATAAATACCGACATGATCTGGCGGCGGGTCAGCCCTTGAGTCTGCAGAATGGCGACCTCGCCCTGCTTCTCCATCACCAGCAGGCCGAGCGAGGTAATGATGTTAAACGCCGCCACCGCCACGATCAGGCTGAGCAGCAGCCCCATCATGTTCTTCTCCATGCGCACCGCCTGGAACAGCTCGCCCTTGCGATCGCGCCAGTCTTTCCAGACGGTGCCCGCCGGCAGCGCCTGCTGGCTGAGGGTATCGACCGTCAGCGGCTGTTGCAGGAACAGACGCCAGCCGGTGATGTTGCCGGCCGGGTAGCGCATCAGGCGCGAAGCATCCTGTTGGTTGACCAACAGCTGATAGCCGTCCACCTCGCTGTTGGCGTGGAAGGTGCCGATGAGGGTGAACAAACGCTGGCTGGGAATGCGGCCCATCGGCGTGAACTGGCTGGCGCTCGGCACCATCACGCGCAGCGAATCGCCGCGCTTGACACCGAGTTGCCCCGCCAGCTGTTCGCCGATGATGATGTTGTATTGGCCCGGCTGCAGCTGTTGCTGCTTGACGTTGACCAGATACGGGGTCAGCGGATCGGCCTCGTCGGGATTCACGCCGAGCATCACCCCGACCGCCACGCTGCGAGCGCTTTGCAGCACCACGTCACCGGTGGTCAGCGGCGCAACGCGCGTGACGCCCTGCAGCTTCTGCACCTCGGAGGCCGGCAGCTGCTGCGGGTTGACCGATCCTTGCGGACTGGTGACCAACGCCTGCGGCATCAGGCCGAGAATGTTGTTCTCCAGATCCTTTTCGAAACCGTTCATCACCGACAGCACGGTGACCAACGCCATCACCCCCAGCGTAATGCCGATGGTGGAAAGCCAGGAAACAAACCGCCCGAAGCGGTCTGAGGCTCGCCCGCGCATGTAGCGCAGGCCAATGAATAACGCGACAGGTTGATACATGAAATCCGTTTGATAGCCGTGGCTTAAGCAAAGTGATCACGGATTATATCGTCGCCGTGAAAACAATTAAATGAAAAATAAAGATTTTTACGATTCTTGTATCGATGTGCATGCGGCATTTCCATCGCGGATAACCCCTTGTTTACCCTTGACTGTTTTGGTGAGTCGCCGAAAATGTTTTTGCCGGTCCGCCTCAGTTTCTTCTGAAAATGACAGTGTCGCCTGCGAAATCGTATTTGCCCCTGTCGCTCGCAGGGCACCCGCCGCGCCCTCGTTTTCCATCATTATTGGCACATGCCGTTATCCGACGGGTTTCAGTCTGGGGCTCCCGCACAGGATCGCCAGCGATTTCGGCCTATGTTACTATCTGCCAACATTGACGAAGTTGATGATAGTTATCGGTTAAACCCAAGGGCAATCAATGAGAACGGAAACAAAATATAAAATTTATGCCGACTTCTTTCGCGCCAGCAGAAAGTCCGGCGTCGCAAGACTAATCAAGTCCCTTTTCCAACAGAACTACATCGGCTTTAACTATATTTTCACGCTGAGGCTGCACAGTGATTTTCATTCCAGGAAACGCAATATCGTTGAGAGAATTTGCTTCCGCCTGCTGGTAAAGAATCTGAAGCGCCTGCAAATAAAATATGGCATCGAAATTCCCCATCAGGCCAGCATCGGTGAAGGTCTGGTTATCCCGCATTTCGGTGGCATCGTCATCCATCCCAACGTCAAAATTGGTAAAAATTGTACCATCCTGCAAGGGGTGACCATCGGCAACAACCTCTTCAAAAGCCGGGACGACGTTGCCACTATCGGCGATAACGTCACCATTGCCGCCGGAGCAAAAATCGTTGGCCCGGTCACCATCGGTGACAATGTGACGATTGGCGCCAACTCCGTAGTCACCAGCGATATCGAGCCCAACTGCATCGTGGCAGGCATACCGGCTAAAATCATTTCGCGCAAAGCGTCGATTGTCCTGAATACGGATTACCTGTCGTTTGACGAATATCAGAAGCGCTAATCTTGCGCTGTTTCCGCCCCTCGCGACGCCTGTTTGACGTCGCGCTTGCATGCAATGCCAACCCAATAACTTGCGAGACAGGGCACTTTTATCGGTGTCAGTTTGCCGGCCGCTGGGCTACTATAAACAGCATAAAGGCGCTGGGTTATCCGTGCCGGGACGCCATCCAACACATTGATTAAAGATACCTGAATGAGCACTTCCGATAGCCGTAACCGTTCCTCATCCCCCCGTTATTCTCTGCCCGATCGCGCGGGCGATCTGCGCCAGCTGGGGCAACTGACCGGCGCGGCCTGCGCCGTGGAGTGCGCCGAGATCGTCGAGCGTCACCCTGGCCCGGTAATGCTGATCGCGCCGGACATGCAAAACGCCCTGCGGCTGCGCGACGAGATCCAACAGTTCACCGATCAGATGGTGACCACCCTGTCCGACTGGGAAACCCTGCCGTACGACAGCTTCTCGCCGCACCAGGAAATCATCTCCGACCGTTTGTCGAGCCTGTATCACCTGCCGACCATGGCCCGCGGCGTGATCATTCTGCCGGTCAATACCCTGATGCAACGCGTCTGCCCGCACGAATTCCTGCACGGCCATGCGCTGGTGATGAAAAAAGGCCAGCGCCTGTCGCGCGACAAACTGCGCGCGCAGCTGGAACAAGCCGGCTACCGCAGCGTCGATCAGGTAATGGAGCACGGCGAATTCGCCACCCGCGGCGCGCTGCTCGACCTGTATCCAATGGGCAGCGATGAGCCTTACCGCATCGACTTCTTCGATGACGAGATAGACAGCCTGCGCATCTTCGACGTCGACACCCAGCGCACGCTGAGCGAAGTCGAGGCCATCAATCTGTTGCCGGCCCACGAGTTCCCTACCGACAAAAACGCCATCGAGCTGTTCCGCAGCCAGTGGCGCGAGCAGTTTGAGGTGCGTCGTGACGCCGAGCACATCTATCAGCAGGTCAGCAAAAGCGCCTGGCCCGCCGGCATCGAATACTGGCAGCCGCTGTTCTTCAGCCAGCCGCTGCCGTCGCTGTTCAGCTACCTGCCGGCCAATACGCTGATCGTCAACACCGGCGATCTGGAGGGCGCCGCCGAGCGCTTCTGGCAGGACGTCAACCAGCGTTTCGAAAGCCGCCGCGTCGATCCGATGCGCCCGCTGCTGGCGCCGGATACGCTGTGGCTGCGCGTTGACGCACTGTTCGGCGAGCTGAAAGCCTGGCCGCGCATCGCGCTGAAAACCGATGAGCTGCCGGCCAAAGCGGGCAATACCAATCTGGATTACCATGCCCTGCCCGATCTGGCGGTGCAGGCGCAGCATAAATCCCCGCTGGATAATCTGCGCCGCTTTATTGAAAGTTTTGACGGCAGCGTGATCTTCTCCGTCGAGAGCGAGGGGCGGCGTGAAACGCTGCAGGATCTGCTCGGCCGCATCAAGCTGGCGCCTGCCTTGATCCAACGACTCGATCAGGCGGAAACCGCGGGCCGTTACATGATGGTCGGCGCCGCCGAACACGGCTTCCTCGACGGCCTGCGCCGGCGGGCGCTGATCTGCGAAAGCGATCTGCTCGGCGAGCGTGTCAGCCGTCGCCGGCAGGACAACCGGCGCACCATCAACACCGATACCCTGATCCGCAACCTGGCGGAGCTGCATCCCGGCCAGCCGGTGGTGCACCTGGAGCACGGCGTTGGCCGCTATGTCGGCCTGACCACGCTGGAGGCCGGCGGCATCAAGGCCGAATACCTGATCCTCTCCTACGCCGGTGAGGACAAGCTGTACGTGCCGGTTTCTTCGCTGCATCTGATCAGCCGTTATGCCGGCGGCGCGGACGAAAACGCACCGCTGCACAAACTGGGCGGCGACGCCTGGACCCGCGCGCGGCAGAAAGCGGCCGAACGGGTGCGCGACGTGGCGGCCGAGCTGCTGGATATTTACGCCCAGCGCGCCGCCAAGGCCGGTTTCGCCTTCAAACACAACCGCGAGCAGTACCAGCTGTTCTGCCAGAGCTTCCCGTTCGAAACCACGCCGGATCAGGAACAGGCGATCAACGCGGTGCTGAGCGACATGTGCCAGCCGCTGGCGATGGACCGCCTGGTGTGCGGCGACGTTGGCTTCGGCAAAACCGAAGTGGCGATGCGCGCCGCCTTCCTGGCGGTGGAAAACGGCAAGCAGGTGGCAGTATTGGTGCCGACGACGCTGCTGGCGCAGCAGCACTTCGACAACTTCCGCGATCGCTTCGCCACCTGGCCGATCCGCATCGAGATGATGTCGCGCTTCCGCAGCGCCAAAGAGCAGCAACAGGTACTGGACGACGCGGCCGAAGGCAAAGTGGACATCATCATCGGCACCCACAAACTGCTACAGAGCGATCTGCGCTGGAAGGATTTGGGGCTGCTGATCGTCGATGAAGAGCACCGCTTTGGCGTGCGCCACAAGGAGCGCATCAAGGCGATGCGCGCCGACGTCGATATCCTGACGCTGACCGCCACGCCGATCCCGCGGACGCTGAACATGGCGATGAGCGGCATGCGCGATCTGTCGATCATCGCCACCCCACCAGCGCGCCGCCTGGCGGTGAAGACCTTCGTGCGCGAATACGACAGCCTGGTGGTGCGCGAGGCGATCCTGCGCGAAGTGCTGCGTGGCGGCCAGGTTTACTACCTCTACAACGACGTGGAAAACATCGAAAAAGCGGCGCAGCGTCTGGCTGAACTGGTGCCGGAAGCGCGCATCGCCATCGGCCACGGCCAGATGCGCGAACGCGATCTGGAACGGGTGATGAACGATTTCCACCACCAGCGCTTCAACGTACTGGTGTGCACCACCATCATTGAAACCGGCATCGATATTCCCAGCGCCAACACCATCATCATCGAGCGGGCCGATCGCTTCGGCCTGGCGCAGCTGCATCAATTGCGCGGCCGCGTCGGACGTTCGCACCACCAGGCTTACGCCTATCTGCTGACGCCAAACCCGAAAGCCATGGGCACCGACGCCCATAAACGGCTCGAGGCCATCGCCTCGCTGGAAGACCTCGGCGCCGGTTTTGCGCTGGCGACCCACGATCTGGAGATCCGCGGCGCCGGTGAGCTGCTGGGCGAAGACCAGAGCGGCCAGATGACCACCGTCGGCTTCTCGCTCTACATGGAGCTGCTGGAAAGCGCCGTCGACGCGTTGAAAAACGGCCGCGAACCGTCGCTGGAAGATCTTACCAACAGCCAGACCGAGGTGGAGCTGCGCATGCCGGCGCTGCTGCCGGAAGATTTCATTCCCGACGTCAATACCCGCCTGTCGCTGTATAAGCGCATCGCCAGCGCGAAGAACGACGGTGAGTTGGATGAGCTGAAGGTCGAGCTGATCGACCGCTTCGGTCAACTGCCGGACGCGGCGCGTAACCTGTTGCAGTGCGCAGCGCTGCGGCTGCATGCGCAGAAGCTGGGGATCAAACGCATCGAGAGCAACGAGCGCGGCGGCTTTATCGAGTTCGGCGACAATAACCGCGTCGACCCGGGTTATCTGATCGGCCTGTTGCAGGGCAATCCGCAGGTTTACCGCCTGGATGGCCCGAGCAAGCTGAAGTTCACGCTCGATCTGGCCGATCGCCAGAAACGCCTGACGTTCACCGAAGAGCTGCTGAACGCGTTCCGCGAACACACGCTGGCGGCCTGAGCCAACGCCCCCGCCGTGGCGGCGGGGGCGGCTTACTCGCGCGGGAATCCGGCGCCCAACGGCGCCAGCTGCATCACGCGGCTGGTCACCACCCGGTTTTTGCCGCTGCGCTTCGCCTCATACAAGGCCTCGTCGGTCATGGCGATCGCCTTGTCCAGCATCATGCCAGGCAGATACAGCGACACGCCGATGGACATTGTGATGTGCGCTTCGTCGTGCGCATTCAGCAAGAACGTCGAGCTTTCCACCGCGCTGCGAATGCGCTCAGCCACCCCGCCGATCACCTGCGGATCGTAGCTGGCGGTGATCACCATAAACTCCTCGCCGCCGTAGCGCCCGACGAAGTCCTCATTGCGCACGCTGTTTTGCAACAGCCGCCCCACGCTCGCCAGCAGCACGTCGCCGGCCGGGTGACCGTAAGTGTCGTTGATGTTTTTGAAGTTATCCAAATCGAGGATCATCAGCCCGCACGGGCGACGTTCGGCGCGCTGCAGCATCAGGTGATAATCGACGCTGGCGCGGTTGTTGATGTGGGTCACGCTGTCGGTCGTGGCGCGCGCGCGCATCGCGAAATAGGCGTAGATGTGACGCTCTTTGAAATTCAGCGCATGATAGCAAATCGCCAGACAGAGCGCCGAAGCCGCCTGGTACAGCAATACATCCGGCCACAGCCCCCTTAGGTCCACCAACAGCCACACCACAACGATGCGATACAGCGCGATGACGCCGATCGTCAGGTAAAACACCCGATGGGATTTCTTCAGCCACACCCGCGACAGCAGCAGCGGCGCGACGATCGAGGCGATGAACAGGTTATCGACGGTGAAGCCGCCGGTCAGCGCCATGGCGAACAGAAAGCTCACCAGCCCGCTGACGCCGCCGCCGAAGAACGTCACCAAAATCATCGGGATCATCGCAAAGCTGTAGTGAACCTTATCGGTCAGCTCCAGGCGGTCCTGGCTTAAGTACAGCACCGCCACGCCGGCCAGCAGGCCGAAAACGATGCGCTTCCACCGTGCGGATTGATAAGAAAAAGGGGCATTCTTGCTGAGCAGGAAATAGCTTATCGACAGCGTGGCGTAGGTGATGCAGGCGTCGCTGTAAAGGGTAGAAATAGACGCAATGTAAGTCATAAATAGTCAGCGCGCTCCTCGGTGTCGCCAGGGGGTAATATGCAGACGTTGAATAACGCATCCCTGTCGTCTCCGCTTCGGCGGCGGCCATTTTACACGGTCTATTAATAGAGTAGCAGTTCTATCTTATCGCTAAGCCGTCTATCTCATGGCGAACGCTTCAGGCTACTCTGTGCTTTGGGTTATCTGGGGAGAACCGCATGAATATCGACGATGAACTGCACGCACTCAGCGAACAGGAAGCGACGCTGGCGTTTGCGCATTTTGACGCCGCGACCGCCTGGGAACTGGGTGCGGCGCTGAAAACCGCCGCCGAGCGGCGCGGCCTGAGCATCGCCATCGAGATCCAGCTGGCCGGGCAAACGCTGTTTTATTACGCCATGCCGGGCGCCACGCCGGATATCGCCGACTGGGTGCGGCGCAAGCGCAATCTGGTGAACCATTTTCACAAAAGCTCTTACGCTATCGGCCTGCGCCTGCAGCAGCGGCAAACGTCGCTGGAGGAGCGTTACGGGCTGAGCGTGCGCGACTATTCGGTGCACGGCGGCGCCTTCCCGCTCACCCTGACCGGCCTCGGCTGCGTCGGCAGCATCAGCATTTCCGGCGCGCCGCAGAAAGAAGATCATCAGCTGCTGGTGAACACTTTAGCCCATTTTCTCGGCTTATCCTTGCCCGAACTCCACTAGCTATTAAAACTTTGATTATTCCTTTCCTTTTCAGCCGCAGAATCTGCGGCTGACTTATCTGTTATCGGCATTTAGCGCCAAACAAAAGGGCGGCTCTCTGATTTCCAGAGCCAAATTGATACAGGTCTGGTAATCCGCTGAACAAAAGGCGTATGGTATCTGTCACGTGACAAGACGGACCTCATCGGGCCCGCCATTCCTTTTACTTTTGAAGATTTGGTACGCACCGTAGATGAAAACCCATGAAATAAACAAAATTCGCCCCTTCAGCGCGCTGATAGACGCCTGCTGGCGGGAACCTTATAGCCTGGCGCGGTTGCTGAAAGACGCCATCGCCGGGGTGACGGTCGGCATTATCGCCATTCCGCTGGCGATGGCGCTGGCGATCGCCAGCGGCGTGCCGCCGCAGTATGGCCTGTATACCGCCGCCATCGCCGGCATCGTCATCGCCGTCAGCGGCGGTTCGCGCTACAGCGTCTCCGGCCCCACCGCCGCCTTCGTGGTGATCCTCTATCCGGTCTCGCAGCAGTTCGGCTTGGCCGGCCTGCTGGTCGCCACGTTGATCTCCGGGGTATTTCTGCTGCTGATGGGGCTGGCGCGCTTTGGCCGGCTGATCGAGTACATTCCGCTGCCGGTGACGCTCGGTTTTACCTCCGGTATCGCCATCACCATCGCCACCATGCAGATTAAGGACTTTTTCGGTCTGCAGCTGACGCACACGCCGGAAAACTACGTCGGCAAGCTGTACGCCCTGCTGCAGGCGCTGCCGACGTTGGATCTCGGCGATACCCTGATCGGCGCGGTGACGCTCTTGATCCTGATCTTCTGGCCCAAACTCGGCCTGCGCGTGCCCGGCCACCTGCCGGCGCTGCTGGCGGGCACTGCGCTGATGGGGCTGCTGACGCTGTTTGACCACCCGGTGGCGACCATCGGCTCCCGTTTCAGCTACCTGCTGGCCGACGGCAGCAGCGGCCAGGGCATCCCGCCTATCTTGCCGCAGCTGCTGCTGCCCTGGGATCTGCCGGGCGGCGGCGGGCAACCGTTCAGCCTCAGTTGGCAAACCGTCTCCGCCCTGCTGCCGGCGGCGTTTTCGATGGCGATGCTCGGGGCGATTGAATCGCTGCTGTGCGCGGTGGTGCTCGACGGCATGACCGGCAAGAAGCATAACTCGAACAGCGAACTGATCGGCCAGGGCGCGGGCAACATCATCGCGCCGTTCTTCGGCGGCATCACCGCGACCGCCGCGATTGCCCGTTCGGCCGCCAACGTGCGCGCCGGCGCCACCTCGCCGGTATCCGCCATCATCCACGCGCTGCTGGTGCTGCTGGCGCTGCTGGTCCTGGCGCCGTGGCTCTCTTATCTGCCGCTGGCGGCGATGGCGGCGCTGCTGTTGATGGTCGCCTGGAACATGAGTGAGGCCCACAAGGTGGTTTACCTGCTGCGCCGGGCGCCGAAGGACGATATTTTGGTGCTGCTGCTGTGCATGTCGCTGACGGTGCTGTTCGACATGGTGATCGCCATTACCGTGGGCATCGTGCTGGCGTCGCTGCTGTTTATGCGCCGTATCGCCCGCATGACGCGGCTGAGCGAACTGAGCGCCGACGATGGCCGCCTGGTGCTGCGAGTGAACGGCCCGCTGTTCTTCGCCGCCGCCGAGCGCATCTTTACCGAACTGCTGGCGCGCAGCGAGGGCTATCGGACGATCGTGCTGCAATGGGATGCGGTGCCGGTGCTCGACGCCGGCGGCCTGAGCGCCCTGCGTCGCTTTATCGACGTGCTGCCGGCGGATAAAAAGCTGGTGATCACCGACGTGCCGTTCCAGCCGCTGAAAACCCTGGCGCGCGCGCGGGTGCAGCCGATCGAGGGCCGGCTGCAGTTCTACCCGACGCTGCCGGAAGCGCTGGCGAACACCGGCGCCTAAACGTAAAAAAGCCCGACGAGTCGGGCTTTTTTTTGGCGATGAGCGCTTAGTTGCTGGTATCCAGCTCCGGGAAGCTCTTCACCAGGTCGTCGATGGCTTTCATCTGCGCCAGGAACGGTTCCAGCTTGTCCAGCGGCAGCGCGGACGGGCCGTCGCACTTGGCGTTGTTCGGATCCGGGTGCGCTTCGAGGAACAGCCCTGCCAGGCCAACCGCCATGCCGGCGCGCGCCAGCTCGGCCACCTGAGCGCGACGGCCGCCGGACGCGGCGCCGAACGGATCGCGGGTCTGCAGCGCGTGGGTCACGTCGAAGATTACCGGATGGCCGCCGGTCACGTTCTTCATCACGTTGATGCCCAGCATGTCGACCACCAGGTTGTCATAACCAAAGTTGCTGCCGCGATCGCACAGGATCACCTGGTCGTTGCCGCCTTCTTTGAATTTGTCGACGATGTTGCCCATCTGCCCCGGGCTGACGAACTGCGGCTTCTTGACGTTGATTACCGCGCCGGTTTTCGCCATCGCTTCCACCAGATCGGTCTGACGCGCCAGGAAGGCCGGCAGTTGGATCACGTCAACCACTTCGGAAACCGGCTGCGCCTGCGCCGCTTCGTGAACGTCGGTGATGATTTTCACGCCGAAGGTTTTCTTCAGCTCTTCGAAGATCTTCATCCCTTCTTCCAGGCCCGGACCGCGGTACGAGTGGATGGAAGAACGGTTGGCTTTGTCGAAAGAGGCTTTGAAAACGTAAGGAATGCCCAGTTTTTGCGTCACGGTGACGTAGTGCTCGCAGATGCTCATCGCCAGATCGCGCGATTCCAGCACGTTCATACCGCCAAACAGCACAAACGGCAGGTCGTTTGCTACGTCGATGTCGCCAATGCTAACCACTTTCTGTTTCATGCTTTCGCCTTTGTTAAGGTTGTAACCGTCGCCTTGCAAACTGCACGGAGTCATTGAATTAATGCAGCGTCACCTGTTTCGGCTCAATCGAATGGATCTGCACTTTGATCACTTCGCTGACCGGGTCTTCAGGACACTGCTCGACAAAATAGTTGAGATCGGAAATCGCGATATGGTTGCACTCCAGCTGGGCGTAAATCAGCCCGCGATCGCGGATCTCGTACGGATCTTCCGGATCGAAGCACAGCACCGTTTCGCTGGTGCGCAGCGCCATTTCCAGCTGCTTTTCTTCCATCAGGGCGGCCTTCAGCGTATCCAGCATCTTGCGCACCACCATGATGTTCTCGGATTCGTCGAGATCGTCGTCTTCCAGCTCGGCGCCCAGCCCCAGGTTGCCCTTGATCCACACTTCCAGCTGGTGTTCGCTCAGGGTTTCGCCGTTCAGCGGGTTGATCAGCCACAGCTCTTCATCCAGCCAATCGGCGCGCAGGATCAGCTGAGTGGGGAAAATCACCGGCAGCAGCGGCAAATCCAGCGCGTTGGCGATATGCAGGAAGATGGTGCCAAGCGAAACCGGCGTGCCCTGCCGCCCCTCCAGCACCTTATCCAGCCAGATGGCGTCCGACAGGCGATAGACGCCGCTGGCGCCGCCGAATCCCCAGGTTTTGTAGAACAGTTCGATGAGCGCATCCAGTTGCTGCTCCTGTGTGATGTCGGCCGGCACCGCCGCGCGCGCTTCGTCCACCAGCTGTTGCAGCTTGCGCTCCACGTCGGCGGCGGGGAAATCACGCCTTACCGACTGCGACACCAGGATCACCCCTTCGCTCAGCGGCGAGGTGTTAAATTCAAAATCAGCAATGCTACTCATAGGTATCCCATCAGAAACGGTATTTTCGTCGTGGCAAGTTTAATTATCAGATACAGACAGCCCAACGCCAGCACGAACGCCACGGTTCGCAGCCGCTGACTTTTGGTCTTCTTGCCCAATGCGACGTAGCCAAGCAGGATATAGATAATAACGCCAAACAGCTTCTCGGTCAGCCATGAGTCCATACCCAGCAGCGGATAAAACCCGAACGTCACCACCAGCGCGATGCCGCTGACAAACAGCAGCGTGTCGTTCAGGTGCGGCGCTATCTTGACCCAGCGGCGCCCCACGATCGGCGAGCGGCGCCACTGCCAGTAAAAACGCAGCACAAACAAGGTAATACTGATGGCGACCGTCAGCAAATGGAAATGTTTCAACGCGGTGTATGCAGTCATGATGCTCCCTTAGATGGCCCGGACGTCGTTATTATGAGGGGCGCTTATCCCGGCCATTGGCCGAGCGTCACACGATCGTTGTCGCCGTAATCACGGTGGGTGGCGACAGCGGAAAATCCGGCGGCCTGCAGCAGCGCGCGCACGCTCTCACCCTGCTGCCAGCCATGTTCCAACAGCAGCCAGCCCTGTGGCTGCAGATAGTGCGGCGCCTGGCGCACGATGGCGGCCAGATCGGCCAGCCCGTGCTCGGCGGCCACCAGCGCGCTGCCCGGCTCGAAGCGCACGTCGCCCTGCGACAAATGCGGATCGGCGGCGTCGATATAGGGCGGATTGCTGGCGATCAGCGCAAAGCGTTGCCCGGCCACGGGCGCAAACCAGCTGCCCTGTAAAAATCGAACGTTGTCGATCTTCAGCTTGTGCGCGTTGTGCTGCGCCAGCGCGACCGCGTCCGGCTGCACATCGACGCCGATTGCCGAACAATCCGGGCGCTCGCTGGCCAGCGCCAGCGCGATGGCGCCGGTGCCGGTGCCGAGATCGAGGAAGTGGCAGGGTTGCGGCGGCAGGCGCGCCAGCGCCAGTTCCACCAGGCATTCGGTATCCGGGCGCGGGATCAGCGTCGCGGACGAGACCGACAGCGGCAGCGACCAAAACTCGCGCTCACCCACCAGATAGGCCACCGGCTCACCGCGTTCGCGGCGCGCCAGCAGCGTCTCCAGCTGCTGTTGCTGCGGCGGCGTCAGCAGGGTTTCCCCGAACGCCATCAGGAAGGTTCTGGCCTTGCCGGTCACGAAACCCAACAGGATTTCCGCGTCGCGCCGGGCGCTGTCGCTGTGGGTCAAACGCGCGGCGGCGGCTTTCAGCCAGTGTTGATAATCCATCACTCTTGCTCGGCGGACAGCGCAGCCAGCTGATCGGCCTGATACTCCTGCACGATCGGCTGGATCAGCATGTCCAGTTTGCCCTCCATCACTTCGTCCAGGCGGTAAAGCGTCAGGTTGATGCGGTGGTCGGTCACCCGCCCCTGCGGGAAGTTGTAGGTGCGGTTACGATCGGAACGATCGCCGCTGCCCAGCAGGTTGCGGCGAGTGGACGCCTCGGCTTGCTGGCGCTTGGCCATCTCGGCGGCGCGAATGCGCGCGCCCAGCACCGACATCGCCTTGGCTTTGTTTTTGTGTTGAGAACGTTCGTCCTGGCACTCCACCACGATGCCGGTCGGCAGGTGGGTAATGCGGATCGCCGAGTCGGTGGTGTTAACGTGCTGGCCGCCGGCGCCGGAGGAGCGGAAGGTGTCGATTTTCAGATCGCCCGGGTTGATGTCCGGCAGCTCGGCTTCCGGCACTTCCGGCATCACCGCCACGGTGCAGGCGGAGGTGTGGATGCGCCCCTGGGATTCGGTTTCCGGCACGCGCTGCACGCGGTGGCCGCCGGATTCAAACTTCAGCTGGCCGTACACGCCGTCGCCGGAAACTTTGGCGATCACTTCTTTGAAGCCGCCGTGCTCGCCTTCGTTGGCGCTCATCACCTCGACGCGCCAGCGGCGGCCTTCGGCGTAACGGCTGTACATGCGGAACAGATCGCCGGCGAAGATCGCCGCCTCATCGCCGCCGGTGCCGGCGCGCACTTCGAGGAAGCAGCTGCGCTCATCATCCGGATCTTTCGGCAGCAGCAACACCTGCAGCTGCTGTTCCAGCTCTTCGCTGCTCGCCCGCGCCTGTTTCAGCTCTTCCTGCGCCATCTCGCGCATCTCCGGATCGTCCAGCATCATTTCCGCCGTCTCCAGATCCTCCTGCACCTGACGCCATTCCAGGAAGCAGCGGCTGACGTCGGTCAGCTGCGCGTATTCTCGCGACAGCGCGCGGAACCGGTCTTGGTCGGCTATGACGCCGGCATCGCCGAGCAGCGCCTGCACTTCTTCATGGCGCTCTTGTAACGCTTCCAGTTTGGCAACAATAGAAGGCTTCATGCGTGGTAATAAACCCTGTTAATAGAGAAAACTAATGCTGATCCAGCCCGAGGCTGTCGCGTAATAACTGCAACCGCTCCACGTCGCCGTCGCCGGCGGCCTGCTGGAGGGATTTGGTGGGGGCATGAATAAGACGGTTGGTCAGTTTATGGGCCAGCTCGTGAATAACCTGCTCCACGTTGGCGCCCTGCGCGATGGCGGCCAGCGCTTTGGCCTCCATTTCTGCGCGGATTTGGTCGGCCTGCGAACGGTAGTCGCGGATGGTTTCCACCGCGCCCTGCGAACGCAGCCAGGCCATGAAGTTGGTGCTTTCCTGCTGCACGATCGACTCCGCCTGCACCGCCGCCGCTTTGCGCTGCGCCAGGTTGCTTTGAATGATGGCGTGCAGATCGTCCACGCTGTACAGATAGGCGTTGGCCAGTTTGCCGACCTCCGGCTCGATATCGCGCGGTACGGCGATATCCACCAGCAGCATCGGCTGGTTGCGGCGCGCCTTCAGCGCGCGCTCCACCATCCCCTTGCCGATGATCGGCAGCGGGCTGGCGGTGGAACTGATGATGATGTCGGCGTCCGCCAGGCGTTCGTCGATCTCCGGCAGGGTGATCACCTCAGCGCCGACCTCGTCCGCCAGCAGCTGCGCGCGCTCGCGGGTGCGGTTGGCGATGATCATGTGCCGCACTTTGTGTTCGCGCAGGTGGCGCGCCACCAGCTCGATGGTTTCACCGGCGCCCACCAGCAAGACGTTGAGATCGGCCAGCGATTCGAAGATCTGCCGCGCCAGCGTACAGGCGGCGAAAGCCACGGAGACCGCGCTGGCGCCGATTTCGGTTTCGGTGCGCACGCGCTTGGCGACGGAGAAGGATTTCTGGAACAGCCGCTCCAGCTCGCCGGACAGCGACTGGCCGCGTTGCGACTCGGCGAAGGCCTTTTTCACCTGGCCGAGGATCTGCGGTTCGCCCAGCACCAGTGAGTCCAACCCGCTGGCCACCCGCATCAGATGGCTGACCGCGTCGTTACCCTGATGCCAGTACAGGCTTTTCTTCACCTCTTCCGGGCGCAGGTTGTGGTACGCGCACAGCCAGGCGACCAGCTGCTCGTGCATGTGTTCCTGCTGCTCTACGCTGAGGTACAGCTCGGTGCGGTTGCAGGTGGACAACACGACGCCGCCCTGCACCAACGGTTGTTGGAGCAAGCTGGTTAGCGCCTCATCGATGGACTCTGGCGAGAAGGTCACCCTTTCACGCAGAGAAACCGGAGCGGTTTTGTGATTTATACCTAACGCCAGCAGGGTCATTGCTTCGAGTAATACTTATCTTGGTACGGGTTCTCGTTGAACGGCATTCTACTTGATGCGCGGGATCAATAAAAGTAACAACCGCATCTTCCGTTCAATCGCTGTCATAGATGACATCAATTAATGAATAAGCAATAAATACAGCAGGATAAATAGTCATAGGGTAGGTTGATTGCTTAAATTTTAGCGCAGTTTGCGATAACGCGCACGCTATTCGGCGTACGCAGCGGCGGCGTTTGCGCAACTCCGGCACCGCTTATCGGGCGCGCCTCCCCCGCCTTCAGCCGATTGTGTTAATCTTAATGGCGACCCCGACGCGCGCGCCGGGTTGGCATTGCGCCGGCAAAAGCGGCAAGATTCAACGCGATGCAGCAAAAAATTGACGCGGCGCCGCCGCCCCGTTAGCGTGAGCGCTGAATCCGGGTTTCGTCGCGCATGCCCGCAAGGACAAAAGGACAAGAGAAAGTTATGCCAATACGCAAAGTTAGTTTGCTCCGTCTGATCCCGCTGGCCAGCTTGGTGCTGGCCGCCTGTACCACCACCAAGCCGACCGGCCCGGCCACCAGTCCAACCTCACCGCAGTGGCGCGCCCATGAGCAGGCGGTGCAACAGCTCAGCACCTATCAGACCCGCGGCTCCTTCGCCTACTTGTCTGATCAGAAAAAAGTCTACGCCCGCTTCTTCTGGCAGCAGTTCTCGCCGGAACGCTACCGCCTGCTGCTGACCAACCCGCTGGGCAGTACGGAAATGGATCTCAACGTGCAGAAAAACGTGGTGCAGCTGACCGACAACCAGGGCAAACGCTACGTCAGTGACAACCCGGAAGAGATGATCCGCAAGCTGACCGGCATGGCGATCCCGCTGAACAACCTGCGCCAGTGGATGCTCGGCCTGCCGGGCGAAGCCAGCGATTTTGCGCTGGATGACCAATATCGTCTGAGCAAACTGACCTACCAGCAAGGCGGCCAGACCTGGAAAGTGGATTACCAGGGCTACAGCAACGAGGTGCAGCCGACGCTGCCGAACCGCCTGGAGCTGCAGCAGGGCGACCAGCGCATCAAGCTGAAGATGGATAACTGGACGCTCAAATGATCCGCCAGTGGCCCTCCCCCGCGAAACTCAACCTGTTTCTGTACATCACCGGCCGTCGTGAAGACGGCTATCACCTGCTGCAGACGCTGTTCCAGTTTTTGGACTACGGCGACACCCTGACCATCGACCCACGCCAGGACGACCGCATTCACCTGCTGACGCCGGTTGAGGGCGTGCCGGACGAGCAGAACCTGATCGTGCGCGCCGCCCGCCTGCTGCAGCGCTATTGCGATGAACGCAGCCTGCAAACCGCGCCGCGCGGCGCCGATATCAGCATCGACAAACGCCTGCCGATGGGCGGCGGTTTGGGCGGCGGTTCCTCCAACGCCGCCACCGTGCTGGTGGCGCTGAACGAATTGTGGCGCTGCGGTCTTGGCGACGACCAACTGGCAGAGCTGGGGCTCAGCCTCGGCGCCGACGTGCCGGTGTTCGTGCGCGGCCACGCCGCCTTCGCCGAAGGCATCGGCGAGCGCCTGCAGCCGGCCGAGCCGCAGGAAAAATGGTATCTGGTGGCGCATCCCGGCGTCGGCATCCCGACGCCGGTTATCTTCGGCGACGCCGAATTGAAAAGGGACACCCCGGTTCGCTCCTTAAGTGAGCTGTTGCAGGCGCCGTACGCAAATGATTGCGAACCGATCGCAAGAAAACGTTTTCGCGAGGTTGAACAGCTTCTTTCATGGCTGTTAGAATACGCCCCGTCACGCCTGACTGGCACAGGTGCTTGTGTGTTTGCTGAATTCGACACAGAAATCGCCGCCCGTCAGGTGTTAAATCAAGCCCCGGAGTGGTTGTGTGGTTTTGTAGCGCGCGGCGTTAACGTCTCCCCACTACATCGCATCCGTTCCGGGCGGTTTGAGTCGTAGCTCAACGTTTCGCTGCGCAGGGTCATGCACACCTGGCCCTGTTATCCCTGCGCTGCCTGCGGTCTCAATTTTAGTTTTACATACCCGTATGTATATTGCGCCGGCGTCGCCGACTGCCCCTTGGCGATGTCGCATGACAATATCTTCTCTGGACGCAAGCCTGAGGTTCTTCTCGTGCCTGATATGAAGCTTTTTGCTGGTAACGCCACCCCGGAACTAGCACAACGTATTGCCAACCGTTTGTACACCAGCCTTGGTGACGCCGCTGTAGGTCGTTTTAGCGACGGCGAAGTAAGCGTGCAAATCAACGAAAATGTACGCGGCGGTGATATTTTCATCATCCAGTCCACCTGTGCCCCGACCAACGACAACCTGATGGAACTGGTTGTGATGGTCGACGCCCTGCGTCGCGCCTCCGCAGGTCGTATTACCGCCGTTATCCCTTACTTCGGCTATGCCCGCCAGGATCGCCGCGTGCGTTCCGCGCGTGTGCCAATCACCGCCAAGGTTGTCGCCGATTTCCTCTCCAGCGTAGGGGTTGACCGCGTTCTGACGGTGGATCTGCATGCTGAGCAGATTCAAGGCTTCTTCGACGTACCGGTAGACAACGTGTTCGGCAGCCCGATCCTGCTGGAAGACATGCTGCAGCAAAATCTGGAAAACCCGATCGTGGTTTCTCCGGATATCGGCGGCGTGGTGCGTGCCCGCGCTATCGCCAAACTGCTGAACGACACCGATATGGCCATCATCGACAAACGTCGCCCGCGCGCGAACGTTTCTCAGGTGATGCACATCATCGGTGACGTGGCAGGCCGCGACTGCGTGCTGGTCGACGACATGATCGACACCGGCGGCACCTTGTGTAAAGCGGCTGAAGCGTTGAAAGAACGCGGTGCCAAGCGCGTATTCGCCTACGCGACGCACCCGATCTTCTCCGGCAACGCCGTGGACAACATCAAGAACTCGGTGATTGATGAAGTGATCGTCTGCGACACCATTCCGCTGTCGCCGGAAATCAAGGCACTGAAAAACGTTCGCACTCTGACCCTGTCCGGCATGCTGGCTGAAGCCATCCGCCGCATCAGCAACGAAGAGTCGATCTCTGCGATGTTCGAGCATTGATTCGTCGTCTTTCCGGTGCGGCGCCCACTGCGCCGGAAAGATAACGAGCCCGACAGCAGAAAAAGAAAAACCCGTTGGTGCGCGAGCAACAACGGGTTTTCTACTTGTAGTCCGACATGACCTCAAACCTTAATGCACGGCAGATGTTCCCTTGCCCTGCTCTTGCTTCCCTTCTGCTTTTTTAATCAATGCGACGAACGATGTTGATCGTTGCGGCACCGTTTATCAAAGTGTTTTACCCACCAGTAGCGATCCGCTACCTGCTCGCGGCCGCCGATACGCGCGCCCACCAGCCACAACAGCGCGCCGACGAAGATGCTCATGATGGCGCCGTGGGCGAAAAATTGCGGTAAATTGAACTGCGATACTTCAGCAAGAATGGAGTATCCGACGCCGCCGATCATCACGACCAGGCCCAGCCCCATAAAAAAGTTGCCCATTCTGTCCGCGTTTCTACGTTTCATATGCCACCTCCATGATTGCCATGTGCCAACCGGGATAACGCTGCAACTTGTTAACCCACTTTGATAAGTTAAGTATAGCCCTTGCTGCGGCAAGGGGATTGCGGAGGCGATCACAAATGGTAAAGAATTATTGACACTTCTTAACACACGGCTGAAAATTAGCGGACAAATTGAATTATTCAGCTAATGAATCATTCGTCTTTGTTACCTGCGACGACGGCGGAGATCGGATTTTGTCATTCGCCGCCCCGACAGGTAGACTAACTCCCTTTCCATTACCCTGATCATAGCGAATCACTCAGTGAGCAGTATTAAATTGATAGTCGGCCTGGCTAACCCGGGCGCGGAATACGCCCAGACGCGCCACAACGCCGGTGCCTGGTACGTCGATCTGCTGGCCCAGCGCCACAATCAGCAGCTGAAAGAAGAGAGCAAGTTCTTCGGTTATACCGCCCGTTTGAACCTGGCGGGCAACGACGTGCGCCTGCTGGTGCCGACCACCTTCATGAACCTGAGCGGCAAAGCGGTGCTGGCGATGGCCAACTTCTACCGCATCGAACCAAGCGAGATCCTGGTGGCGCACGACGAGCTGGATCTGCCGCCCGGCGTAGCCAAAATCAAGCTCGGCGGCGGCAACGGCGGCCACAACGGCCTGAAAGACATCCAAAACAAGTTCGGCAACAACCCGAACTTCTATCGCCTGCGCATCGGCATCGGCCATCCGGGCGACAAGAACAAGGTGGTGGGCTTCGTGCTCGGCAAGCCGCCGGCCGGCGAGCAGAAGATGATCGACGAAGCGATCGACGAATCGCTGCGCTGCACCGAGATGCTGATGAAGGACGGGCTGGAAAAAACCGTTCAGCGCCTGCACAGCTTCAAGGCGCAAGCCTGAACCTTGCCGCAGCGGGCGCCCTGCCCGCTGCCGGCTTTTAGCCACGCGGGTGGAAGGTCTCCTCGCCCACGCGGCGGTCATCGGCGGCGAATCCCTCTTCCGCCACGTAATACTGCGGATCGTCCAGCTCATGGCTGCAAAACGGCCCGGCGCGCTTGAGCAGGCGCACGCAGTCACCGCTCAGGTGGCGCAGCCGAATGCTTTTTCCCGCCGCCAGGTAACGCGCCGTCAGCTTATCGATAGCCTCTACGCCGCTGGAATCCATCACCCGCGTGCCGGCAAAATCCAGCACCACGTTCTGCGGATCGCTTTGCGGCTCGAACAGCTCGGCGAAAGCCGCGGCAGAGCCGAAGAACAGCGGGCCATCGAGCCGATACACCGCCACGTCGCCCGTCACCTGCCGCTGGCGCACGCGGATGCGCGCCTGCTGCCAGGCGAACACCAGCGCCGAGATAATCACCCCGCTGATTACCGCCACCGCCAGATCGGTAAAGATGGTGATCAACGTGACGGCGACCATCACCAGCGCGTCTGCCTTCGGCATACGGCGCAAACGGCGCAGCGAGCTCCATTCGAAGGTGTTGTAACACACCACCAGCATCACCCCGGCCAACGCCGCCACTGGTAGCAGGCCGATATAGCGCGACAGGCTGACCACGAACAAAATCAGCAGGATGGCACCCACTGTGCCGGAGAGGCGCCCGCGCCCGCCCGAGGTGAAGTTGATGATCGACTGGCCGATCATCGCGCAGCCGGCGAAGCAGCCGAACAGGCCGCATACCGCGTTACCGGCGCCCTGCGCGATGCTTTCACGGTTACCGTTCCCCTTCTTGCCGCCCATTTCATCCAGCACCGTCATGGTCAGCAGCGATTCGATCAAACCGACCAAGGCAATCACCACCGCATAGGGCAGCACCACCCGCACCATCTCCAGGGTAAACGGCACCGTCGGCAGGCTGAAGTGCGGCAGCGCGCCGGAAATGTCCGCCAGATCGCCCACCCGCAGCGTATGCAGATTGAGGCCGATCGCCAACGCCGAAACCACCAGCAGCGCCGCCAGCGAAGACGGTATGGCTTTGGTCAGGCGCGGGAACAGCACCACCACCGCAATCGCCAGCGCCACCAGGCCGTACATCAGCGGGCCCTGCCCGGCGATCATCTTCAACTGCGCCAGCATGATGACGATCGCCAGGCCGTTGACGAAGCCGTGGATCGCCGGCAGCGGCACCAGACGAATGAACTTGCCCAGCCGGAAGGCGCCGATCAGGATTTGGATCCCCCCGGCAAACAGCGTGGCCCACAGCACGTAACCCATACCGTACTGCGCCGCCAGGCTCATCAGCACCACCACAATGGAGCCGGCGGCGCCGGAAACCATGCCCGGCTTGCCGCCGAACAGCGCCGTGACCAGGCCGATAATAAACGCGGTATGCAAACCGACGATCGGCGAAAGACCGGCGACCAGCGAAAAGCCGACCGCCTCGGGGATCATCGAAACCGCCACCACAAAGCCCGCCAGGACTTCATTTTTAACGTCCGCGATCCTGACGTTACTCAGGTTAAACATGCATTATTCACTTATGACAGATGACATCATCTTCCCCGCGTAGCGGGTATGGGGTACCGCAAGGCGCGGCAGACTGCAGGCGGGCACAGCTCAGGGTGGCGTAGGCAAGAAATACATCCGGCGCGTTTCCTGTCGGTTAATCGGAATGGCCAGTATGGGTAAATGTGATCCAAATCTCAATCAAAAACCGGCCGCGGGCGCTGGGATCGCCCCGGCCAATCAAGTCTGATCGAGATAAACGCCCATTACGTGTATAATGGCGGCATTATTTTGCCCTTTATGCAGTCGATTAAATCTAACCGGCTGATAGTTAAGATATTTAAGGTGATTACAACATGGGATTCAAATGCGGTATCGTCGGCCTGCCTAACGTAGGCAAATCCACCCTGTTCAACGCGTTGACCAAAGCGGGCATTGAAGCAGCCAACTTCCCGTTCTGCACCATTGAACCGAACACCGGTGTGGTGCCGATGCCCGATCCGCGTCTGGATAAGCTGGCCGAGATCGTCAAGCCGCAGCGCATTCTGCCGACCACCATGGAATTCGTCGACATCGCCGGCCTGGTGAAAGGTGCGTCCAAGGGTGAAGGCCTGGGCAACCAGTTCCTGACCAACATTCGCGAAACCGAAGCCATCGGCCACGTGGTGCGCTGCTTCGAAAACGACAACATCATCCACGTCAACAACAAGGTCGATCCGGCCGAAGACATCGACGTGATCAACACCGAGCTGGCGCTGTCCGACCTGGACACCTGCGAGCGCGCTATCCACCGCGTGCAGAAGAAAGCCAAAGGCGGCGACAAAGACGCCAAAGCCGAGCTGGCGGCGCTGGAGAAATGCCTGCCGCACCTGGAAAACGCCGGCATGCTGCGCGCGCTGGATCTGACCGCGGAAGACAAGGCGGCGATCAAATACCTGAGCTTCCTGACGCTGAAGCCGACCATGTACATCGCCAACGTCAACGAAGACGGCTTCGAGAACAACCCGTACCTGGACACCGTGCGTAAAATCGCCGACGCCGAAGGCTCCGTGGTGGTCGCCGTGTGCGCCGCCGTGGAATCCGACATCGCCGAGCTGGAAGACGAAGAGCGTGACGAGTTCATGGCCGAACTGGGCCTGGAAGAGCCGGGCCTGAACCGCGTGATCCGCGCCGGTTATGAACTGCTGAACCTGCAAACCTACTTCACCGCCGGCGTGAAAGAAGTGCGCGCCTGGACCATCCCGGTGGGCGCCACCGCCCCGCAGGCGGCCGGCAAGATCCACACCGACTTCGAGAAAGGCTTTATCCGCGCCCAAACCATCTCCTATGACGACTTCATCACCTACAAGGGTGAGCAAGGCGCCAAAGAAGCCGGCAAAATGCGCTCCGAAGGTAAAGACTACATCGTCAAAGACGGCGACGTGATGAACTTCTTGTTTAACGTCTAAACCCTACCCCGCAGCGTTTCTCTATCCGCTGCCGGAAACGGAGAAATCCACGCTTCGGCGTGGATTTTTTTGGTTAGTCGAAAACGAGAATTATGCGTTCAATCGAATACCTTCGTTCTCTTTCTCTCCCGCTGAAGTCCTATAAGAACTCTTGCCACTCTCAAGCATCACCACTTTCTGATTGACGAGAAAATCATAGATGCATGGGCATTCTTACTCTTGGTTTTTTAAAGAAATCCCATGGACTGCCGTTATCTCCTTTTTCTAAGGAGATTATATGAACGATAAATTTGATTTACCCATTGTTGTGTTAACTACCGCTCTGGTGATAACAGCAACTTACCTCATTTGGATGAGATTACACACAAAGCACTATGGTTATTTTGTTGTAAAGAAGCAAAAATCCAATAGATGTACTATTCACATGAGAGCAACGAAATGTCCGACAGGTGATATAGCTGCCGCGAGCATCTTCTTAGGATTTCGTTCGCTGTTGAGGCAACTCAAGAGTGAAGGCTATCAATATGTTAGTTTTGAAACTCATATGGTGAGAAAGAGCAATGTAGAAAAATTACAGGCATTCTTACAATCAGAACAATTTGCATGTGAGCAAGTGAGTTACAGGCCAACTTTGTTCATTCATTCTTTTAGCCTTAAAGTAGCTCTTCGTCTTTTCCATCATAGAAGGGTGAATGTGCATCATGAATCGGCAAAAATGCTCATACGATTACAGTGAGTCCCTCCATAAGGATTCATAAATCCGAACCTTTGACGCAATCCCTGCGCAGAAAACGCCCACAAAAATACACGCTTTGCGTGGATTTCTATGACTCTTCTAAACTTCCCCGACTACACCGAAGATCGATTTTCGCTGCACCACGTCTCCCCCGCAAGCGTGACCGGCGAATCGCTGCCGGCGCAAAACCTGGCGCTGGCGGCCGGGCCGGGCGCCGACGAAATGACGCAATGGCGGCTGGCCGTCGGCCAAGCCCGTTCGTTGTGATCTACAGCAGCGCAATCATCTTCAGCAATTCCACCCGATTGCGGATGCCGAACTTCTTGCCGGCATTGTTGAGGTGCGAATAAACGGTTTTCGGGTGCAAATTCAGCCGCCGCGCGGTCAGGCGGATATCTTCCGTACGGGCCGTTTCACACAGCACCGCCGCCTCGCCGGGCGTGATCGCCGCCGCCCGATGCCTGTTCAGCGCGCGCCGTTCGCCCGCCTTTTCCCGGCGGCTCAGCGCCGCGCAGGTCTCCTGCACCACCTGCAACGCTTCCCGTTTGTGCAAAATCGCATCCGGCTGCGCCGCCGCGATAAACGCCAGGATCAGCGGCGAAGTCTTATCGACGAAGAACAGTATCCGGACGCCTTCATATTCAGCACGTGAGGCGTGAATAAATCGCAAATACGCTTCGAACCGATAAATTTCATGGGGGAAATCCATAATAATTAAATCAGGCGCGGGGCTTATATTTTTAATAATATTAATATTGGGCGAGGATAAGGTTATCACTCCTTCTCCCAATAATTTTTTCATCCCCAAACGGCACAGCGGTGAACCGTCGATATAAATCACTCTCACTTTAATTCTCCTTATCAGCGTAAAAGTATGCTTCCACACCTCAGGCGGCTTGTCGCTGCTCTTTTTTGGGGTAATTCGCCTGCAAAGCACACCGATATAAAACATCTTGATAACATGTTTTTCAAATAATCACGCAACAGCCAGCGCTTTGATTAATACGCAAAAAAGGCATGAATGTTTCAAATTATTTCATTCGCAAAAACTGACAATTCAATAAAAATGCAACGCAATGATATAGATCTATTTTCTATTTTGTATGATATAAGCAAAAATGAAAGCAAATGTAACAACAGGAGCCACCACCTTATTGCCTTATTCAAAATATCTATAGGGAAAATTCTTAGTTTGTTAGGATGAAAATCCATGTTTGCCGACGCGTTTAAAAAACAATTGCGCAACATGATTAATCAACAACCGCACGTCAGTAAATTATTACTGTCAGGAAAGCTTTTCTCTAAAGTAAATTAAAGGGCATTTCACATGAATGTTAAATTAGTCGCATTATCCATGCTGGCTCTCTCCGGCGCCTGTGCGGCCGCCTCGTCCAATACGGTGCAATTTAAAGGCGAAGTCAGCACGCAAACCTGTTCGGTGAATATTAACGGCAACCAATCCAACCCGGTTGTTCTGCTGCCGACCGTCGCCGCCAGCCAGCTCGCCACCAAAGGCGCCACCGCCGGCGACACCACCTTTACCGTTAACGTCACGGGCTGTGCGGCGGCAACCAGCGATACGGCGATCAAAACCGTGCTGGCGGGCAACAACCCGACAGTTAACGGCAACCTGGGCAACGCGGGCGATGCGGCCAAGGTTTCCATTCAACTGCTGGACAGCGACGCCACTACGCCGTTGTCATTCGCCAGCGGCTCTACCGTCACCACGTCGGCGATGACGCTGGCGAAAGACGCCACGTCCACCTCGCAGAACCTGGTGGCTCGCTACTACGCGGAAGATACCGGCGTAGCGGCAGGTTCGGTGATCGCCACCGCACAGTTCGCCATTACCTACAGATAAGCCGGCGTCAGGCGCCATACCTGTTGATGACAGCGCCGTTCCTTCGCGGACGGCGCTGAATGACTCGCTCCCTTTATCGGTTCACGTTTATGCAGCAGATAACCCGTTACGCCCGCCGTTGGGCCGCCCTATCGTTTTGCCTGATGAGTTTTGCCGCCAGCTACGCGTCGGCCAGCGTCACGCTGCTCGGCAATCGCGTGATCTACCCCGCCGAGGCGCGGGAAAAAACGCTGCAATTCACCAATGACGACGGCGCCCCGGCGCTGATGCAGATCTGGCTCGATATCAATAACCCCAAGTCCACGCCGGAAAACGCCGACGCGCCTTTTGTCGCCTCGCCGCAAATCTTCCGCATGAATCCGCACAGCGGGCAGATGGTGCGGCTGTCGTTCGTCGGCCAGCCGCTGCCGCGCGATCGCGAATCGCTGTTCTACCTCAACTTCCTGCAGGTGCCCGCCGTGCGTCAGACGGACAGCGACAAGAACAAACTGCTGCTGGTGGTCACCAATCGCCTGAAAGTGTTCTATCGCCCGGCCGGGCTGGCCGGCGACGCCAACCACGTCATCGATAAGCTCAGCCTGCGCCAGGTCGGCAACGCGCTGCGCGTCGATAACCCGACCGGCTACTACGCCAACGTCAGCCAGGCCACGATACTCAGCGGCGCAAAACGCACCGCGATCCCGCAGGCGGACCTGATCCCGCCGTTTTCGCAGGCCAGCTGGCCGGTGAACGGTGAGGTGCGGCAGATCGCGCTGCGCGTCATCAATGACTATGGGGTGGAAATCACACGCACCCTGAACGTCGCGCGCTGAAACCAGACAGGGAGGTTTTCATGTTCGATGCTCGCAAGGCGACGCCGCTTCCCGCACGCTGGTGTTGCGCGCTGCTGGCGCTGCCGCTGGGCTGCGCCGCCGCCGATGGCTACACCTTCGATCCCGCGCTGCTGCGCGGCAGCGTGCTGAGCAACAGCGCCCTGAGTCAATTCAACCAACAGGACGCCGTCGCCCCCGGCAGCTATCAGATCGATCTGTACCTCAACGGCCAGTTTCTCGAGCGCGATCAAATTCGTTTCGTGCGCGATGGCAAGCAGGTGCTGCCCTGTTTCGATCGCGCGCAGCTGACGCGCTTCGGGCTGAAAAATCCGCCGTCGGCCGAAACGGCATGCCTGCTGCCCGGCCGGGATCTGAAGGACATCACGGTGAACGCCGATATCTCGCGGCTGCGCCTGGATCTGAGCATTCCGCAGGCGCTGTTGAACGGCCAGCCGCGCGGCAGCGTCAATCCCGCCAGCCTGGACGGCGGCGAATCGATGGTCTTCGTCAATTACAACCTCAACCAGTACCACGTCAGCTACCGACAGGGGCAAACCCGCGACCTCGACTCGACCTACGCCAACCTGAACGGCGGGTTCAACCTCGGGCTCTGGCGCTACCGCCAGCAATCCAGCTACCGCTACGATCGGGAGTTCGGCGGCCACCTGGACACCAGCCGCCGCTACGTGCAGCGCGCGATCTTGCCCTGGCGCAGCGAAATGCTGCTGGGCGAAGGCTTTACCGACGGTCACTTCTTTTCCGGCCTGGGCTTTCGCGGCATTCAGCTCAGCTCGGACGATCGCATGCTGCCGGATTCACAGCGCGGCTATGCGCCGGTGGTGCGCGGCGTGGCGAAAAGCAACGCGCGCGTGACGGTGCTGCAGGGTAAAAGCACGCTGTACGAAACCACCGTGGCACCGGGGCCGTTCGCCATCAACGATCTGTACGCCACCAACTACGCCGGCGATCTGACCGTGGTGGTGACCGAGGCCGACGGCAGCGTCAGCACCTTCACCGTGCCGTTCGCCGCGGTGCCGGAATCCATCCGCCCCGGCCAGTCGCGCTACTCCGCCATCGTCGGCCGTTCCCGCTACGTCGGCGATAACGATCTGTTCAGCGAACTGACCTGGCAACACGGCCTGACCAACGCCCTGACCTTCAACGTCGGCAACCAGCTGGCGGACGGCTATCAGGCGATGATGCTGGGCGGCGTGTACAGCAGCGAACTGGGCGCCTTCGGCATGGACACCACCTATTCCCACGCCAGCCTGCCGGACGGCGGCGCCTCAGGCTGGATGCTGCATCTCTCTTACAGCCGAACCTTCAGCCCGACGGACACCACCTTATCCATCGCCGGCTACCGCTACTCCACCGAAGGCTTCCGCGATCTCAGCGACGTGCTCGGCGTGCGGCGCGCCGCCGTCACCGGCCAACGCTGGCAATCCGACTCCTACCGCCAGCGTTCGCGTTTCGAGGTGGCCGTCAATCAGGGCATGGGCGCGTTCGGCAGCCTGACGATGTCCGGCTCGACCCAGGACTACCGCGATCAGCGCGGCCGCGACAATCAGCTCCAGCTGGGCTGGGGGAAAACCTTCGGCAACGGCGTGGCACTTAACCTCTCCGTCACCCGCACCCGCAGCCTGGGCTACAGCAACGGCGACTATCGCGGCTACGGGCCGTTGGATAACGTCTACAGCGCGCCGCTGGCGCAGAACACGCAAACCGTCACCGCCCTGTCGCTCAGCTTCCCGCTCGGGCGTTCGTCATCCGCCCCCAGCGTCTCGCTGCTGGCCAACCACAGCCAGGGTCAGGGCGGCAACTATCAGGCTGCGCTGTCGGGCAGCGTCGGCGACGAACAGCCGGTCAGCTACGGCCTGAACTTCACCACCGACGACGATCGCCAACAAAGCATCTGGGGCGGCAACCTGCAAACCCGCCTGCCTTACGCCAACGTCACCGGCTCGTTCTCCACCGCGCGCCAGTATCGACAAGGCTCACTGTCGCTGCAGGGCGCGGTGGTGGCGCACCGCGGCGGCGTGACATTAGGGCCGTATGTCGGTGACACCTTCGCCCTGATAGAGGCGCCCGGCGCCAACGGCGCGCAGGTGATGGGCGGCCAAGGCGCGCGCGTCGATCGCTTCGGCTATGCGCTGGCGCCGGCGCTGGTGCCCTATCACTACAACACCGTCGCGCTGAACCCCGAGGGCATGAATGATAAAGCGGAACTGGAGGACGGCCAGCAACGCATCGCCCCGTACGCCGGCGCCACGGTGCGCCTGCGCTTCAACACCGTGCGCGGCCAGGCGCTGCTGATTACCGCACAGCGTCCCGACAACGCGCCGATCCCGATGGGCGCCAACGTGTTGGACAACGCGGGCAACAGCGTAGGCATGGTTGGCCAGGCCAATCAGGTGTATCTGCGCAGCGACCGGAATGCCGGCACGCTGATGCTGAACTGGGGCGACGCGCCCGGCCAGCAGTGCACGCTGCACTATCGCCTGCCCGCCGCGGAAGACAGCCCGATTCAGCGGCTCAGCGCTCCGTGCCGCTAACCCGTTTAACTTATCTCAGGAGAGACGATGAAACGCATTTCTTATCTGGTCGCCGCCCCGGCGCTGTTCGCCCTGTCGCTGTTCGGCGCGCCCGCGGCGCTGGCGCAATGCACGCGCGTCGCCCCCTGGATCGACTCTGGCTGCGATCCTTGCGGGGTGGGCACGGCGCTGGGTCGGGTCAACCTGACCAGCACCTATCTGCAGCCCGTCGGCACGCCGCTGGGCACCAGCGTGTTCGATCTGACCTCTGGCACCCGCTATCCCGACCCAAACAAGGTGCTGTATGAATGCGATGCCGGCGATGTTGGGCAAATTTATGAAGTCTTCGCCACCAACGGCGACGATCGCGTCGGCGGCTATTACGATCTGGGCGCCAGGGACGGCAACCCCAACTATTACGCCACCTACTTCCCTTACGTCGGCATTCGTTTGACCCATCTGGATTCCGGCAAGGTTTTTACCCGTTACTGGCAGTCGGCGCCGATTACCCGCTACGCCACCGTCGGCAACAAAATCCAGATCCGGGTGAAAGACTTCAGCGCCATCCGCGCCGATCTGATCCGCATCAGCTCGCTGCCGGGCGCGGGCGCCAGCAACTACTGCGGCTACAGCGCCGGCAACCCGCTGGTGGGCATGGCGTCGACCACCGGCAATTCGAACTATACCTGCACGCAGCCGAACGGCTATGTCACCTTTCAGGGGCCCGGCATCGCCTCGGATCCTATCGGCAGCGACTCCGCCACCAACTACGCCACCTGGGGCACCGGGCGCTGGAACGCGATGGGCATGGGCACTGCACCGATCTCTTCGCTGACCTATACCGCCACCTGCGTGGCGCGCAACGTCACGCCGCTGGTGATCCTGCCGACCCTCTCCGTCAGCCAACTGACCGCCGGGCAAACCTCGCAGGCGCAGTTCACCCTCAATATCGAATGCGACAACGCCGCCGTGTCCGGCGTCAGCAGCAACAATACCGCCCTCGGCCTGCAGGTGCCGTATGAAAGCTATGTCGCGGCGCAGCGGCTCGGGTTGGTCAGCGCCAACGGCGGCGTGAGCTACCTGCTCTCCAGCGGCTACGGCACCGACAGCAGCGTCGCCACCGGCGTGGGCATCGCGCTCGCCAACGCCGGCAACGGCGCGCCGATGAACTTTGTCGGCTGGGCACGCTGCAGCGCCGGGCAATGCCCGCAGGGCAGCGACGCAGGCTGGTATCCGGTGCTCAACGGCGCCAGCGGCGGCGGCAGCACCGCAGCGGGGTTTACCCACTACACCACCCAGCTCACCGCCACGCTCGCCCGGCTGCCTGGCCAAACCGTCACCGCCGGCAAGGTGGACGCCAGGGCCTACGTCTGGGTTAAGGTGCAATGATGAGAAAGAAATACCTGATTATGGGATGCGCCCTGCTGCTGGCGCTGGCCTCCATCGGCGCGCAGGCGGGCATCATCGCCTCCGCCACGCGGGTGATCTTTCACGAGGGCGAGACGGAAAAAACCCTGATGCTGCTCAACACCAACGGCTACCCGATCGTGGCGCAAACCTGGGTCGATAACGGTGACGTCAACGCCGCCCCCGAACTGTCTCGCGCGCCGTTTGTCGCCCTGCCCAGCGTATTCGCGCTGCAGCCTTCGGCGCTGAAAGGGCTGCGGATCCTGTTTGCCGGCGCGAACCTGCCCGCCGACAGAGAGTCGGTGTTCTGGCTTAACCTGTATGAGATCCCGCCCACCCGGCCGGCCACGCCGCCGCTGGCGTCGCGCGTGACGCTGGCGATGAACACCCAGATGAAAATCTTCTACCGGCCCAGGGCGCTGAAGGGAAAAGCCGAAAACGCGGCCGAGGCCGTCTCATTCACGCTGCAAAAATCGCCGGACGGTTATCTGCTGCGCTGTCAAAACCGATCGGCGTTTTATCTCTCGTTCGCGCGCATCGCCGTGCACGCCGACAGGCGCGATTACCCGGTGCGGCAAGAAAGCGACATGATGACCGCGCCATTCAGCTCGCGGGATTATCACCTCGACGGCGTTTCGGCATCCGCGCTCCCCTCTCGGGCCACCGTTCAGGCCACCCTCATCAACGACCAGGGCCAGCAGATCGTCAAGCCATACACAGCAAACCCATAACGATAAAAAGCAGCGCATTTTTTTAAGTACAGGAAATAGGGAAAATGAGTCTAAGCAGATTCCAGCTACAGTTTCATCTGGAGAAACAGGCCAACAACATCAGGCAGTCAGCGGCGTTTCACACCGCTATCGTCAAACACGGGGAATTATTGAGGGAGACCTACAAGAAGCATCCGCTGTTTTACAAAATCATTTTCAGGAACAGCCGGTTCATCATCTGCTCCACCATCCTGTCCATTTATTACCACCAGCCCGCCGCCGCGCTGAAAGACATCAAAGCCTTTTTCAAAGGGAAGAATATGATCAGCGAGAACTCCCTGGATTCCTTTCTGTTCTTTTTACGGGTCGGGCGCCGGCTGGAGGTCAAACCCTGCGAGCATGACAAACGCCAGTTGCGCTATAAGCCTACGCCGCACGCGCTGGCGGAAACCCAGGCGCTGATCGCCTCAATGGCACGGCCTTATCAGGCGCTGGCACCACAGATGCCCATCGCGGCGCTGCTGGCGGCGCCCGACTTTCTGCCCACCTTTTTCGCCGCCTACGGGCAACTGATGCTCAAGGAGATCTACCTGATCGATCTGGTGCAACAGTCCGGGCTGTTTATCAGCAAAGACGCAGGTCACATGGTGTTGTTGATGCTGTTTATCGAAAGTATCCGACAGGACTCCCCCTTTCTGCTGCTCTCCTCGGCGAAAATCGCCAAGTCGTGTTCCGTCTCTCGCGCTCACGTGAACCGCATTCTGCAGGCGGCGGAAAAATCCGGCCTGCTGACCACCACCAATAATGTGGTGATCGAACTCAACAGTTCTTTTTTCATCATGGCGGAGCGTTATTTCAGTCTCTATTTCGCGATGGTCGAATTCGGGCTTGAACACGTTTGGCAAAACTGGCAAGAAGGCCAGACAGCAAAACCGTAAGTTGACGCCAAGACTAAATCGTCACATGCCCAGAGGTGAAATACTCACAAGACAGGCAATACGGTGTAAAAATCATCCTATAGAGAAATAGCGGTTCTACCCGATAAGAACCGCTATAAAGCCTCAATATGCTCTTATTCTCAAAGCATCGGCAGTTTCAATCCAAACCTTTTCGCGGCAGCAACGGCTTGCTCATAGCCAGCATCGGCATGGCGCATCACGCCGGAACCGCAGTCGTTGACCAACACCCGAGCAAGCCGCCGGTCAGCCTCATCACTGCCATCGCACACGATCACCATTCCCGAATGCTGCGAATATCCCATCCCCACACCGCCACCATGATGCAAACTCACCCAGGTAGCGCCGCCCGCAGTATTGAGCAATGCATTCAGCAACGGCCAATCGGAAACGGCATCGGTTCCATCCTTCATGCTTTCGGTTTCACGATTGGGGCTGGCGACAGAGCCAGTATCCAGATGATCTCGGCCGATAACAACCGGTGCGCTAAGCTCCCCTCTACGCACCATCTCGTTGAAAGCCAGGCCTGCCAGATGACGCTCGCCCAACCCCAACCAACAGATACGCGCCGGCAATCCCTGGAAAGCAATGCGCTCACGCGCCATATCCAGCCAACGATGGATATGCTGGTTTTCAGGAAACAGCGCTTTAACCTTGGCGTCCGTTTTGTAGATATCTTCCGGATCGCCAGATAACGCCACCCAGCGAAACGGCCCTTTGCCCTCGCAAAACAGGGGGCGAATATAAGCCGGTACGAAGCCAGGAAAATCGAAAGCATTTTCCACGCCCATATCGCGTGCGACCTGGCGAATATTGTTACCGTAATCAACAGCCGGCACACCCATGTCAACGAAATCAAGCATTGCCTGCACATGAATGGCGCAGCTAGCAGCTGCGGCGTCAGCCAACCTGGCATGCTGCCCCGGATCGCGTTGCGCTGCTTTCCACTGCGCCACGCTCCATCCCACCGGCAAATAACCGTGGATCAGGTCGTGCGCAGACGTCTGATCGGTAACCAGATCGGGTCGGATACCGCCTGCATGCGCGCGTTTAACCAGTTCAGGCAACACCTCTGCGGCATTGCCCAGCAGGCCTATAGAAACCGCCTGTCCGGCCGCCGTGTGCGCCTTGATCAAGGCGATAGCTTCATCCAGATCTTTTGCCTGTTTATCGAGATAGCGCGTACGCAAACGAAAATCCAGGCTACTCTGCTGACACTCTATATTCAACGAAACCGCGCCGGCCAATGTCGCCGCTAACGGCTGCGCCCCGCCCATCCCCCCCAGCCCGGCGGTGAGGATCCAGCGTCCGGTCAGATCCCCGCCATAGTGCTGGCGGCCTGCTTCGGCAAAAGTTTCAAACGTACCCTGCACAATGCCCTGACTGCCGATGTAGATCCAACTACCGGCAGTCATCTGCCCGTACATGAACAATCCCTTGCGATCAAGCTCGCTGAAGTGTTCCCAATTGGCCCACTGTGGAACCAAATTAGAATTGGCGATTAACACTCGGGGAGCATCGGTATGGGTGCGGAATACACCAACCGGTTTTCCGGATTGAACCAACAGAGTTTCGTCTTCATTGAGCGCTTTAAGTGAGGCCAAAATCTGATCGTAACATTGCCAATTGCGAGCAGCACGACCGATACCGCCATACACAACCAACCCTTGCGGGTTTTCGGCGACGTCGGGATCCAAATTATTTTGAATCATGCGATAGGCCGCCTCGGTCAGCCAATTTTTGCAGGTCAATTGATTGCCCCTGGGAGCACAAATAGTCCGGGTGGAATCGAAACGAGGATCGAGAGTATTCGTCATGGCTTGTCTCCTTCAACATGACAGACATCATGGTTCGCCAGCCTGGTCAGGCAGGCTGCAGAAAGGCGTACCGCTCACATTAAAACGCCCGTTGAAAACGCCGCCGAGAGCTAAAAGGAACCGTACAATCAACGACGCATTTATTGACGAGCCCATTCGCATCACTCCCGCCATAGAGCGGCAATTGCGAGGGATCAAGGGAAGTGCCGGGCAGCAAAGCGCTGACATGAATATCGCGTTCAAGTCGGGCGCGCGTACTCATAGCCCAGAGGACATCACGCTCCGAATAAGGGTCAACATCCTCATCCACCAGTAACACATTTTTGAGTGACGGCACCTCACCGAGCAATCTCTTGGCTGCGTCGATAACGCGCAGGTCATCACTGCAAGCGCGTTTAACGACTTGCAATACGGTAAGCAAGTGACCGCCGCCGGAAGGCAGAGCCGCGACTCGACAAAACAGCCTCTCAAGCCCCTCTGTTTTTAGTCGGGCGAGCAGCGAACACTCTTGGCCTAAACCAAGCAGAATGGATTGCTCCACACCAGGACCCGACAGCGTCTGATATATCGCCCCGGCGCGGTGGCTTACCGCCTGAACCTGCAGTGTTGTGGCCATACCACATGGCGAGCGATAACCGAGATACTCAGGTAAGGAAAAACCGGCCACCTCAGCTGTCTCCGGTTCTTTTTCCGCCCCCAACATCCCTTCTATAACGATCTCGGCATGGGCGATATATCGCCCCGTATTGGCGTGACATGGCGCAATCTCCACCGCATTGCCGCGCAGGGCCCCCGCAACGCCTAACTCGTCGCTACCGTAAGAAAGACAAGGCCGAGTCAATGTCGAAGCCAGATAAATGGCCGGATCAAGCCCGATATTGACGGAAATCGGCAGTAGCTCTCCGCGCGCCAGATGTGTCGAAAGCATGTGTTGTAAGTGACCACGAGAGTCAATCGCCACCACCGCCGAATCCTCTTTGAAGGTAATTCGGTGGTAAGAACAATTCGCGGCTCCGGTTCGATTATCGTGCGCATAGATCAACCCCAAGGTCACCGTCGGCCCAGGATCATCTTGCAGATAACGTAGAATCGGCAACAAAGCCAGGATTTCAGCAGGCTTACGCACGTTGTGAAAGTTGCGTTCCTCCCCGCCCAGTAATCTGGGCGCTATCGGCCTACTCGCCGCCTGCAACAACAACTGAGCATTTGATATGTCTGCGGAGTAACGTCCGAAGGGATCCAAAAACAACCTACAACGGCGACGATTGCCAAACATCCCCACCAAAACGGGAAACTCGCCCCGTGGTGGTCGTCGATAAAGCCGTAACGGTTGCTCATCGGCAAACCAGGAACCGCCAGGCTGGCGATAGGCATCGAGAAAATCTTCAATCATCTCCACCTCGGGAGAAATCGATCTCTCCACCGGGGTAATCTCATCCCCTGCTTGCCGCAACAACGCCAAGGCAGAGCGCAAGTCATTAGGCAATAGCATTTGACTCCTCCCTCATCCCATCCGGGAAGTACAGCGAGAAGCCAAGACGATCCCCAAAGCAGACAGCAGCGCCGCCATGCCGGCCAACGCAATAGACAACGTGTAACTCTGATACAAATCATACAGCCAACCGGCGGCGCTGCCCCCGCCAACGGCGGCGATCCCCACGGCGATATACAATGCCCCCAGAATGGCGCCCAGATTGGCGGTGCCGAACCATGTACTGGCCACTGCCGGGTACAGCGCAATACAGCCGCCGTTGGCCGCGCCGAACAGCAGCGCGAAAATCGCCAGCGCGGTAAAGCTGTGCGCCACACTCCAAAAACCGCATAACAGGGCCAAAATCAACGTGACGATAACCAAAAAACGCCGCGCGCCCATACGGTCGCCTATCCGCCCCAAAACCAGACGGCCGCCGATATTGCCCACGCCGATCAAACCGATGAGCAGATTGGCCTGCGTTGCATTTAGCCCCTGTTGCTGTGCATAAGGATTAATATGAACCAACGCCAGGAATAGTCCGATAGAGCCGAAAAATATCGCGATAAAAAACCACCAAAACTGAGCCTGTCTCGCCGCTTCTCGCAACGTAACGCTACCGTTAAACGCGGAACCCGGTATTGATGTCCCCTCTACGGGACGAAGCCCATCGGGATATTCTCCCACGTCCTCTGGCCTGCCTCGCAAGACGAAGGCGGCAGATAACCCCAGCGCAGCGATAGCGATGGCGTAAACTTGTAGGGTGCTTTGCCAGGACAAATGCTGCATCAACCCACCAGCCACCATCGGCCCCACCAGCGTTCCCAAACCGGTGCCAGCCAGCGCTAAGCCGGAAGCCGAACTTCGATGAACGACGAACCAGCGTTGAATGGTTGAAACAGCCGGCACGTAAACCAACCCGACCCCCACCCCAACCAACAGGCAAAACGTGAACAAAAACGCCGTCAGTGTCGACGCCAGCAGGCTACTGCCCAAAAAGCCCAGAGAAAGCAGTAAAATACCGATGCCGGTTACCGTCCTTACTGAAGTACGATCGCTCCAGGTACCGGAAAATACGCCGACGACGTAGTAAATTAACGCCGTCAACGAGAAGATTGAGGCGGTAGAAAAACGCCCTGCGTCAAAGTTCGCCTGTAATGCAGTAAAAAATGCCCCGAATGAGTAAGCAGCGCCAAAAATAACCGCCAGCAAAAGATGAACGGCACCGACCATGTACCAACCGCGGAATTTTCTTTCCTTGACCATCACAGCCTCCTTTTTATTTAATAATTAACGCCGACAACGACCGAATGCTCGCCGCTCACATCCACTTCAATAAGCGATTGCACCGAGATCCCCGTCGCCTCGAACACGCGCCTGGCTCCACCATAATTGCGTTTTTCCACCACACATAAGATGCCTGATACATCAGCCCCTGCTTTCCGCACTGCACAAACCAACCCCACCAATGTTCCACCGGTGCTGATGAGATCGTCCACGATGTAAACGTTGTCGCCTGGCTCCACACCGTTCAAAAAGAGACTGCCGCCGGTATATTCGCAATCGAACTCAACCTGTACCTGCCCTTCAAGACCGGATGGGTACCAGCGGGCAATGCCGTATGACAGGCCTGAAAGCAGCGAAACGGCAGCCAATAAACCGCCTCCTTTGTCTTCCTCCCCCACCAGCTTGGTTCCCGGCGGAAATTGCGCCGCATCGCAGACTCGCCTGGCTGCTTCACGCAATAGCTCAGCCGGGGTTGCCGGGATCTGTTCCGTCAGAGCATTCAACAAAAACCGCCGCCCCTGAATCTCCACCAAAGGCTGCCGATCAAAAGACGCCTTGAGGATGTCCTCTTGCCCACTCTCAGCCGGCGCCTGCACGCGAAGGCGATCGGCATAGGCGACAGCGTCAAAAAAGGTTTGGAGTCGCACAGGGTCCTTACGGCGCGCGGACCGAGAGACGCCAGAACAGACATCAATGGCCGTGGGGAAACAATGCTGAATCAGATGGCTGACATTGCCGGCATGCAGTCCACCCGCAACAATTACCGGCCGCGCAAATGTTTTGTTTTTCAACAAACTCCAATCGAATGGCTTTCCAGAACCGCCGCTCAGCCCCTCAACCTGTGTGTCCAATAGGTATGCACTAACCTGATAGTCGTTTATCCTGTCCAGAGCCAAAGTGCTTTCGAGATGGAAACTTTTAATGACCGGGACATCAAATGCCTGGCAATACTCATTCGTTTCGTCACCCTGAAGCTGAATCGCTGCCAGGCCGCAATAACATATAATGTTTTGCACCCATTCCCTGGGTTCATTGACAAACACGCCGACCACCTGAGTAAAAGGCGGCAATCGTTCAATGATCGAACGGGCTTCGTCGGGCGAAACCTGACGTGGACTTTGTGAAAAAATGAACCCCAATGCATTGGCCCCCGCGTTTAATGCCGCCAGAGCATCCTCAAGGTGCGTGATGCCGCAGACTTTCACTCTCGTTCTCATTCATCGTCTCCTTGAATCGTTTAAGAACCTGATACGCCCGCCCGTTATCCAATACTTGCCGCACGAGTTTCGCCGCCTCGCCAAAGGAGTGCGTCTTGCCGGCCAACACCAGCGCCGTCGCGGCGCTCACTATAGTCGCGTTGCGATAGGCCCCCCGCTCGCCGTTAAGCACTGCCAGGCAGATTTTCGCGTTACGCTCCGCAGAACCCCCTCGCAGCGCCCGTAATTCACAGGCAGGGACCTCAAAATCATCCGGCTGCACGGAAAACCGACCTATACAGCCATCACTTACACACAGGACCTGGGTTTCTCCCAGGCAACTGACTTCATCCAAATCTCCGGCACCATGTACGATAAAAGCCGTCACCTTGCCCAACCTCACCAGCGCCTCAGCCATGGGATACAAAAGCGAAGCATGCGCAACGCCTATCAGTTGGTGCGTCACGTTAGCAGGATGAACCAACGACCCACTCAGATTAAACAGGCTACGAACCCCCAAAGCGCGCCGTACAGCAGTCAGCCGTTCAGGAAACGCATACCAAGACGAAGTAGAGAGAAACGCGAAGTTGCTCGTTGCCAACGATCGCCGCAGCCACGCTTCATCACCCTTGCGCGAAACATCAATGCCCAACGCCGACATCATGTCGCTGCTGCCGCTGACGCTGGTCACGCGACTATTGCCATGCTTGATCACTGGCACGCCAGCTGCGGCCACAACCAAGGCTGCCGTGGTGGAAATATTGAAGGTCCCGCTCCGGTCTCCTCCAGTACCACCAATATTCAACGTAAGCGGCAAACCGCTTACCAATGGCCGGCAACGTGCCGCTATTGCGTCAACCGCACCGGCGATCTCATCAGCGGACTCGCCCTTTTGTGCCATAGCGACGAGCAACGCGCCGATCTGCATATCATCCAATTGCTGTCCCAGCATGGCCTGGACCAGATCTCGGGTCTGTTCCCGGCTCAAGCTAAGCCGTTTTTCAACCAAGATTTGCAAGACGTTTCTGAATCGCTCTTCCAGCGGTTTTATCGACAGCGTTGCGTTCATGTCTCCTCCAATCCCACCCGCAAGAGATTCATAACCTCAGTCAAACTCTGAATACTGCCAAATACATAACCGATGTTCTCAAGCGCCGCCTCATGTCGCACTTGACGCGTCCCCGCGACGCACTCGCGCGGTACTATGACGCGATAATCTAATTGCATGGCGTCCTGAGCAGTCGCACGAACACAAACATCCGTGGCAACACCGGTCAGAACGACGGTATCTACTCCCATCCCACGCAGCAGAAGATCCAGGTCGGTGGCGAAGAACGCACTGTAACGGCGTTTGATTAATACCTGATCGCCAACCTGTGGAGATAAGTCTGCGATGATCTCAACGCCACGACTCCCTTCGAGGCAATGTAGTGTCTCGCCGTAGTCAAGCTCCCGGCCGAAGTCCACACGGTTGACGCGGTGACTTTCCTGGGTATAGATCACCGGGATGCCCGCACCGCGCGCAAAGCTCAACAAAACTTGAAGCGACGCGATAATCTCCCGCCCTCCTTCGCAAGGAACAGGACCATCTTCATCCAGAAAGTCGTATTGCATATCGATCACCAAAACGGCGAATCGACGTGTCCGATTGGGGGGCGGAGTTGCTTTTTGACGTTGCATCTTTCTCTCCATGAATGACCGCACGGTGCCGATATTCGGTCTGGGTCAGGCGAAATACGTCGTGACGATCTCTTGCAATGCGCGATGGCTTTCACGTACGGGTTTCAATTCATCCAAATGATCGAACCCCATGACATGCAACACACCGAATCCGCCAGACAGCGATTGCATTTCTTCTATGCGTTCACGTACCGTCTCCGGCGATCCAAGGAGCCAGCAATGCTTGGCGCAATACTCGACGGTGACTTCACTGTCGGGTACATCCGGGTGATGTTTGAACAAACCAAGCGCCTTGTTGCCGGCGATCATCGGCAAGTAATCCTCACGAAAGTAGCGTCCCATTTCGCCTTCGACAGCAAGCCGCCATGCTTGCGCATCTGTGTCGGCGATCAGAATAGGACGACTGACACGCCATGTATCCCTGGCCGGCGGAACCCTTCCATTCAATGCGGCGCCCTCTTCAACAACTTGCCAATGGGTATGGAGATACTGCGGCGTAAAACAAAAGCTGATAGGGATCCAGCCATTGCGACCGGCAATCTTCAACGTCGAGGATGAAGGTGAAAGGCCGGTCACGCCTACTGGCGGATGGGGTGATTGATAGGGCTTGAGGTGATAACCGGAGGTTTTATCCCACTGATCCGCCGGCCGACGCGCTGTCCAATACTTACCTTTAAATTCGAATGGCCCATCGCTATTCCAAAATCGCATCATGATCGCTATCGATTCTGCCGTCATCTCCCGATGCACACCCGACTTATGATCTATGTCGAACATGTCGAGATCCAACGTGGTACCACTGGCGCCAATTCCCACCATTAATCGCCCCTTCGATATATGATCCAGCCAACAAATGCGATGAGCCAACTCGGCTGGATGATGAAACGGCAGCATAAAGGCGCCCGGCGCCAATTTTATGCGCTCAGTCTGCAAAATGGCTTGAGCGATGAGCAAATCTGGAGAAGGGCACGGTTCAGCCGGCATCGTATAATGCTCGCCAATCCAGGCCTCATCAAAACCGATTTTGTCCAAAAACCTCAAGGTATCAAGATCGTGGTAATGCCCATCGTGCAACGAGCGATAACGCGGATGTGCCGGCATTAAAAATGCGCCAAGTTTCATGTTCGATTATCTCCTTGAGGCGTAAAATCCCGATTAGTACGTGATATACGGTAAATTGATATTCAACCCATCAATTTCATTCAAATTAAAAATGAATTAATGCTTAGACATTATTAAGTCGTAAAATTAAACACCTGAAAAAGTTAAGATGATTATTGAACATTACTTTCCCTTTAAGTATATAGTTGTATAGACAAGTCAATGGCAACACGGAATTGCTTAATTTGTGATCAATAACAAATTCATAACAATTACCCATGAAGAAAAAAAGACATTACTGGTTCAAAAAAAGAGGCAACGTGAAGTGTGCAAAAGTGAGACAAAAAATGGCCAATCTTACTGTTAAATAAAGAAAAAACAAACATCCCCGCGTGAATGATTGTGAGAAAGATGAAACATTTCCCCCAACTTGGTTTAGTAACATAAGGAAACAACCAAATACAATAATTAGGATGGCACGCATTTGTAGTTATATTCCAAGTGAATAATTAAACATAAATGCATTTTTAAATATGATGGATTATATTTTCATTTGCGCTTTATCCATTTTATTGGGAAAGGTATATTTACCAAACATCAATATAATAAATATCTCTGGAGAAATATCTTGCAAAATAAACCCCCCATCCTCGCGGGCATAGCCACAATTATCGGCACCTTCTTCGCTGGTTATTCTGCCTTTTCATCTTCAACGGAAACACGCAGTCAGTTCGTTAATGGCAGCGCGAATACGACGATTGGTAGTAATAGCGGAAATATCACCATCACCAACACACCGGGTGAAAAGGCGCCTCAGCTAGTGCTGAAGCGGCCGATGCCTTTAATTGCTCAACCCAATATGGGTAACTTGTTGGAGCCCACCAAACATATTTGCCAGCTCATCGCCGGCACACAGGTCGCATTGACAGGTAAAAGCGCTGCAATGGACATCGGCAATGCGGAATGGAAAGAAATCTCCATCATTACCGGCGAATGTGCCGGTCAGCGTGGCTGGATCACCTCAACGGCGCTCACCTACCAATAATCGAGTGATATTGCCCCCTTCATTCCACTATCGGGGCCGACACTCACCGCGCCCGCAATACCCGATCGATCAATCCCCAGGCCGCCGCTTCGTCGGCGGTCATAAAGCGATCGCGATCCAACACCCGCTCCACTTCCTCTTCGTTCAGGCCGCAATGTTGGGCATACAGCCGGATCACCCGGTCTTTGGTGCGTTTCATTTCCTCTGCCTGGATCAGAATGTCAGACGCCTGCCCCTGAAAGCCGCCCAGCGGTTGGTGCACATGCAGGCTGGCGTTGGGCAGCGCCATGCGGTGCCCCGGCTCACCGGCCATCAGCAGGAACGACCCCATCGAGCGCGCGGTGCCCATGCACAGCGTATGCACCGGGGCACGGATATACTGCATGGTGTCGTAAATCGCCAGCCCGCTGGTGATCGCCCCGCCCGGCGAGTTGATGTACAGGTGGACCGGTTTTTCCGGGTTTTCCGCTTCCAGAAACAGCAGCTGGGCGCACAGCATTTCGGCCACGTCGTCGTTGACTTCGCCGTTGAGGAACACGATCCGATCGCGAAGCAGGCGCGAGTAAATGTCAAAGGAACGTTCTCCCCGGCTGGTCTGCTCCACCACCATCGGGACGAGCATCATCTTCTCACGCATCGGTGAACTCCTAGGTTGGCAACAAAGAGAAAGGTGTTTAACGCGTCAGGCGGCGCGCATCACCGTCGTCGGGCCATCGTTGGCGGCGTCGAGCTGGTGGATAATCCGCAGCAGGCTGCCGCCGCCGGCGTCCGGCACTATCTGCAGGGTGACGATGCTTTCGAGAAACGGCGGTTGGCCGTCGCGCAGGCGATAGCTCACCGCCTCGCCCGGCGTGGCGGCCAACGGTTCTGCCTGCGCCAGATCTCCCGTCGGCAGCCACTGCTCGCGCAATTCGGGCACGCTGAGCGCTCGCCACACTTTTTCCGGCGGCGCATCAAGCGAATATTCCAACACCAGCCGTTCCTGCGGCGGCGGCTCGGCCTGTTTGTTCATTGATCCATGTCCTTCAGCAAGGTTTGCAGCGCGTCGATGCGCGCCGGCCAGTAAGCGCGGTACTTCGCCAGCCACTGCGCGATCTGCGCCAACCCGTCCGGGTCGACCTGATAATTAACGCAGCGCCCCCGCTTCGCCTCGCGCACCAGTCCGGCATTGCGCAGCACCGCCAGGTGTTGCGACATCGCCGACTGGCTGATGGGCAGCCCTTCGCGCAGCGCGCTGGCGTTCATGCTGCCGGCGGCGAGTTTGTCGAAGATGGTGCGACGGGTCGGATCGGCCAACGCTTTGAAGATGTCATTTTCGTTCATATAAATACATTAGTATTTACTTATGTATTATGCAACCGAGCAAGGCATTTTTTGCTGCAAAAGAAACTCCGCGCCGCAGCGCGGAGTGAATGGACGAGGCATGATCGCGCTTATGAACGGATCGGGATCACCAGCACGTCGATATTCAACTGGTTGATGGCGTTGCGGGTGGAAGAAAACAGATTGCTCCACAGATCGTGGTGATGGCCGAACACCAGCAGATCGATGTCTTTATCCACGATCGCCGTGCGCAGTTCGTCAACGAAGCCGCCGCGCCCGATAATCACTTCCGCGATCGGGTAATTGACGTTTTGCGTGGTGGGTTCCAGCTCTTTGCGGATCTTCTCTTCGAACGGCACGCCGTCGTCGCTGCGCTCAGAAAAGCCGATCGCCGCGTGGTAGGTGTCGTAGTGAACGTCCACATAGATCAGCGAGAGTTTGGCCTTCAACGCTTCCGCCAGCCGCGCCCCCTTTTCGACCAGCCGTTTGCCGTCATCGCTCAGATCGGTGGCGATGACAATATGGTGGTAACACATAGCGCCTCCTGTCATGGACTCGGTAGAGCCGAGGCTCCGATATCACGCCGGGGTCATATCGTTATGGTTAATTTTAGTTCAGAAATGGCGCTCGTGGCGGGAGGTGATGCGGTGGGAAAGCCCCGTTGCCGGGGCTGAAAGCAGAAATTACTTCTCGCGCTGCGCCTCAAACCAGACGTTGCACAGCGACAGGATCAGCGTGTTGGCGTCTTTCACCAGCACGTTGTCGCCGGGCACCCCTTCGGTGCCTTGATCGGTGATGCCTTTGATGGCGATATCGGCGTGCTGAATAGCCACGCGCTCGACCGACGGCGTGCTGATGCCCAGCATCGGGAAATCGATGTAGGAACTGCTGCCGGCGTTGTCCTCGACAAACTCCTGCGCCTCTACGGTGCTGACGGTAGCCCCTTCGCTTTTCAGCGCCGTGCCGTTCCAGCTGAACGCATCCGCTTTATAGCTGATCTTGCCGCCGATCAGGCTCTGCGCCTGCTGCTGATCCCAGCAGCCGGTGGTTTGGGTCGGCACGATTTTGCTGACGCGCCAGTTGCCCAGCAGCTGTTTCGGGATCGGCCCGGTATCGCTCTCCGCCGCCCGAACCTGAGTCGCCGAGACGCAGGCCAACACCACCAGCGGCAGCAGCGCCTTGCTCCAAGTGTTCAATCGCATTGTCTTTTCCTTCGTTTCAGTACCCAGTCTGCCCTCGCGGGCCAGCGGCTATCATAATAAGCCCGCCGATTCGCCGTCAAAGCAATCCGCATCGCGCCGGGCAGCGGCCGCTCATAGCTAATCGCTATGAGTCATAGTGAATCAGTATTTTGTTTTAGCTCAGCGATTACCTACAGTCACAGCCACTATTCTGCCCGCCAAAATTAGCAGGCAATGTTGACAAGGACCCTGGGAAAATGACATTTACGCTGAAAAACCTCACGCTGGCGCTGGCTACCGCCGGCACGCTGTTGCTGACCGCCTGCGGCCCGACCGCACAGGACGATCACCACATCAAGGTCGGCATCAGCGCCGGCATCGATCAATCGCTGTGGGCGGTGGTGCAGAAAGTGGCCAAGCAGAAATACGATCTGGACGTCGAGGTGGTGACCTTCAACGATTACGTATTGCCGAACGAAGCGCTGAACAACGGCGATCTGGACGTCAACGCCTTCCAACACAAGCCGTATCTGGACAAACAGATGCAGGAGCGCGGCTACAAACTGGCGGCAGTAGGCAACACCTTCGTCTACCCGATCGCCGGCTATTCGAAGAAAATCACCGCGCTCAGCCAACTGCCGGACGGCGCGCAGGTGGCGGTGCCGAACGATCCGACCAACCTGGGCCGCTCGCTGCTGCTGTTGCAAAAACAGGGGCTGATTACGCTGAAAGACGGCGTCGGCCTGCTGCCGACCGCGCTGGACATCGTCAGCAACCCGAAAAAGCTGAAAATCGTCGAGATTGAAGCGCCGCAGCTGCCGCGCGCGCTGGACGACCAGCAGGTGACGCTGGCGATCATCAACACCAACTATTCCAGCCAGATCGGTCTGTCGCCGGCGAAGGACGGGCTGTTTGTCGAGGACAAAAACTCGCCTTACGTCAACATCTTCGCCAGCCGCATCGACAACAAAGACAGCGAGAAAGTGAAGGATCTGGTCAAGGCCTATCAGACCGATGAAGTGGCGGCCAGCGCCGCCGAAATCTACAAGGGCGACGCCGTCAAAGGCTGGTAACGCCGCGCGTAGGGCCCGTGGCGCCTGGCCACGGGCGATGACAGCCTCAGCCGCGCTGGATGGAAACGCCGCCGTCCACCAGCATTGCGGTGCCGGTGACGAACGAGGAAGCGTCAGACGCCAAATACAGCGCCGCCTGCGCGATCTCCTCCGGCATCGCCAACCGCTTCAGCGCGTGCAGCTGGGCCACCTGCGCCAATGCTTCCGGGGTATTGCTCATCTGCCGCCCCATCGCCGTGTCGGTGCCCCCCGGCAGCAGCGCGTTCACCCGAATGCCGTGTCCGCCAAATTCCACCGCCAGCGCCTGCGTCAGGCCGATCAGCCCCGATTTGCTGGCCGCATAGGCCGCCGTACCGGGAAACGCCGCGGTGTGGCCGACGAACGTAGAGGTGAAGATCACCGAGCCCGCGCCGCGCGCCTGCATGGCGGGGATTTGATATTTGGCGCTGTAGTAAGCGCTGGACAGGTTGGTTTCCAGCACGTCGCGCCATTCTGACGCGCTGAGCGCCAGCGACGGCCCCAGCGGCCCCAACGTGCCGGCGTTGTTGAAGGCGATATCCAGCCCGCCGAATTCATCGACGGCCGTCGCCGTCAACCGTTCGGCGAAGGCTTCGTCGCGCACGTCACCGGCTACCGCCAACGCCCGGCCGCCCTCGCGCCGAATGTCCTCCACCAGTTCAGCCAGCAGCCGTTCGCGCCGGGCGCCCAACACCAGCGTCGCCCCCTGCCGGGCGAACAACAGCGCCGCCGCCCGCCCGATCCCCGAACTGGCGCCGCCAATCACCGCCACCTTACCGTTCAATGCGTTCATCTCTTATCCTCACACCGTAAAAGAGCCTCAGTGTGACGCAACATCCGGCGCAGCGCTGGCCGCAAGCGGACATGCAATTGGCGCAATGAAAAAGGCGCTGCAAGCAGCGCCCCGGCAACGCGGATCCGACGGCGAACTCACGGTTTGGCCGCGTATTTCTCCTGATTGGCCGGCGTCACCAACTCGAACGGGATCCAGTAATACGGCTCAAGCTTTTCGCCGTTGATCATGCGCTGCGCCACATCGACCGACGCCTTGCCCTGGCCGACCGCATCCTGGAACACCGTGACCTGCATCTTGCCGGAGGCCAGCGCCTTGAGGCCGTCGGGCGTGGCGTCGATGCCGCCGATCAGCACGTTCTTGTCCGCTTTGCCGGACTGCTGCAGCGCCATGATCGCGCCGATCGCCATCTCGTCATTGTTGGCGGCGACGATGTCGATCGTTTCGCCGTTGGTCAGCCAGTTCATCATCAGGTCCATACCTTCACTGCGTGAATAGTTGGCGCTCTGTTTCTGCACCACCTTCATCTTCGGGTATTTGGCCACCACCTGCTCCACGTCTTTGGTGCGCTGCAGCGCGCCGGCGTCGGTCAGGTTGCCGATCATCACCGCCACGTTGCCCTGATAGTTGGCCAGCCGCGCCAGTTCTTCCATCTGCAGCGTGCCGGACTCCCGCTCGTCGGAGCCGACGAACACCACCCCCTGCGGCAGCCTGGCATCGCCCGGCGTGCGGTTCACGTACACCAGCGGCACGCCGGCGGCCTGCACCATTTTGGTCATCACCGGCGTGCTGGCCGAGTTGACCGGATCGACGATAATCGCGTCCACCCCGGCGCTGATAAAGCTCTGTACCTGATCGGTCTGGCGGCCGACGTCGCCGCGCGCGTCCTCAAACTGCACGGTAATGCCGCGCGCTTTGGCCTCCTTGTCGATCGCCTGGCGGATTATGGTGAGGAAGTTCTGGTCGAAATAGGCCATTGATACGCCGATGGTCTGCGCCCATGCCGGCGCGGAAGCGCACAGCGCCGCCGCCAGCCACAGCCCTTTCAGAAAGTTCATGATGTGTCCCCCGGGTAAAAAAACGCCGCCGGCCAACCTTGGCGCCGGCGGCAATTCACGGCAATCAGTGTTTTTTGCGGTTGCGACGCATGTCGATCGACACGGCGGCGACGATAATCACGCCTTTGATGATGTCCTGAATATAAGAATCGACACCGATAAAGGTGAAGCCGCTTTTGATAAGGCCGAGGATCACTGCGCCGATCAGCGTGCCGGTAATGCGCCCGACGCCGCCCATCAGGCTGCTGCCGCCGATCACCGCCGCGGCGATGGCGTCCAGCTCATAGGACATGCCCATGCTCGACTGGCCGCTGCTGACGCGCGCCGCCAGCACCACGCCCGCCAGCCCCGCCAACCCGCCGGCGATGGTGTAAACCGTCACCAGGTACTTATTGACGTTGATGCCGGAAACCCGCGCCGAGGTCATGTTGCCGCCGATGGCGTAGATGTATTTGCCATAACGGGTGTGCTTCAGCGCGATGTGGAAGATCACCGCGATCACCAGGAAGATGATCACCGGCATCGCGCCCTGGCCGATCGCCGTGAAGCCATCCGACAGGAAGCTGACCGGGTTGCCCTTGGTGTAGTACTGCGCCAGACCGCGCGCCGATACCATCATCCCCAGCGTGGCGATGAACGGCGGAATGCCGGTGCGGGTGATCAGAAAGCCGTTGATAAAGCCGCAGACAATGCCCACCCCGATCCCCGCGCCGATCGGGATCGCCGCCGGCAGATCGAGCAGCCCCGGATACATCGGCGAAATGCTGTCCGAGGTCTGCGCCAGGCTGGCCGCCACCACCGCGGTCAACGCAATCAGCGAACCGGATGAGAGATCGATGCCGGTGGTGATGATGACCTGGGTGACGCCCACCGCGATGATGCCGATGATCGCCACCTGCAGCACGATCAGCAGCAGGCGGTTCGGGTTAAGCAGGAACGACTGATCGCGCATGTACCAGCCGAGGATTTCGAAGATCAGCGCAATGCCGAGCATCACGATGAAAATACCGGTGTCTTTCGGCATTTTGCCGCTCAGCCCGGAAAACAGCGATCCCTTGCCCGTTGAATCGGCGGAGAGCGGCTTCTCAATCTTTACGTTACTCATGATGTTCACCCTTCGTTATTCTGAGGCCAGCGCCAGGATCTTTTCCTGGTCCGCGTCGTCTTTGTCCAAAATGCCGGTGATGCGGCCGCCGTGCATCACCATCACCCGATCGCTCATGCCGAGGATCTCCGGCAGCTCGGAAGACACCAGAATGATGGCGACGCCGCGGTTGGCCAGCTCGCTGATCAGGCGGTAGATTTCCGCTTTCGCCCCCACGTCGATGCCGCGCGTCGGTTCGTCGAGTATCAGGATTTTCGGCTGCGCCAGCAGCCAGCGCGCGATCAGCACCTTCTGCTGGTTGCCGCCGCTGAGGTTATTGATGATCTGATCCATGGTCGGCGTTTTAATGTTGAGCTTCTTGATCTGCGCCATGCAGTCTTTGGCCATCTGCACATGGCTGACGAAGCCGTTCTTGCCGATGTATTCCGACAGGTTGACGATGCTCATGTTTTCGACCACCGACAGCACCAGAAACAGGCCGGACTTCTTGCGATCTTCGGTGAGAAACGCCAGCCCGCTCTCGATCGCCTTCGCCGGGGAATCCACCTTCACCGCCTGGCCTTCGATAAAGATCTCGCCGCCGTCCGCCGGGTGCATGCCGAACAGGCTTTCCATCACTTCGCTGCGTCCGGCGCCCACCAGCCCGGCGACGCCGAGGATCTCGCCGCGTTTGACGCTGAACGAGACGTCGTGGAACCAGCCGCTGCGGCGCAACCCGGCCACCCGCAGCACTTCCTCGCCGATGTTGTTGTTGAATTTGGGGAACATCTGCGTCAGCTCGCGCCCCACCATCATGGTGATCAGCGACTGTTTGGTCAGATTTTCGGTTTTGTCGCAGGCGATGAAGGTGCCGTCGCGGAAAATGCTCACTTCGTCGGTGATGGCGAAGATTTCGTCCATCTTGTGGCTGATGTAAATGATGCCCTTGCCCTGCTCGCGCAGCTCGCGAATGATGGCGAACAGGTGCACCACTTCACCTTCGGTCAGCGCCGAGGTCGGCTCATCCATGATCAGCACGTCGGCGTTGTAGGATACGGCCTTGGCGATCTCCACCATCTGCTGGCTGGCGATGCTCAGTTCGCCCACCAGCGTTTCCGGCCGCAGTTTGATGTTCAGCCGCGCCAGCAGCTCGCGGGTTTGTTCATTCAGCTGTTCGTGGTTGACGAACCCCAGCCGCGCCGGCTCACGCCCCAGCCAGATGTTTTCCGCCACCGTCATGTAGGGCACCAGGTTCAGCTCCTGGTGAATCATGGAAATGCCCGAATGCAGCGCCTGCAGCGTGTCGCTGAAGGTCACCGGCCGGCCTTTGATTTTGATCGAGCCCTCATCCGGGTGATAGATGCCGATCAGGCATTTCATCAGCGTCGACTTGCCCGCGCCGTTTTCGCCCATCAGCGCATGCACGCTGCCGGGTTTGATTTTAATCGAGACCTTATCCAGCGCTTTGACGCCGGGGAACTGCTTGCTGATGCCTTCGGCCTCAAGAACATAAGGGTACATACCGCTTACCTCCGCACTGACCCACGTTTTCTGCCGCAGGCGCTACACCTGAGCGCCCGCGGCAGGCTTCAAGGCTTATTTTTTGTTTTTATCGGCGAATTGCTGGTAATTGGCCTGGGTGATCAACTGATAAGGGATCAGCACGTTGCTCTCCACCTTCTCGCCTTTCACCAACTGAACGGCGGTTTGCACCGCGCCTTCGCCCTGGCCTTTGGCGTCCTGGAACACGCTCAGCGCCAGATCGCCTTTTCTGATGAATTCCAGCGCATCGGGCGTGCCATCCACGCCGGCCACCCGCACGCCGGACTTTTTAGCCTGCTTGAGCGCCAGGATGGCGCCGATGGCCATTTCATCGTTGTTGGAGGCGATGGCGTCGATCTGCTGGCCGGTCAGCACCCAGTCAGTGGTGATATCCACCGCATCTTTACGCGTCCACTTGGCGGTTTGCTTATCGACAATCTTGATGCCGGGATAGTTGGCCGCCACCTCTTCCACGCCGCGGGTGCGGTCGCGGGTCGATTCATTCGACAGTTCCCCCATCAGGATCATCACGTTGCCCTTGCCGTTCATCAGCTTGGCTAACGCTTCCATCTGCAGTTTGCCGGCCAGCTTGGAATCGGAGCCGACGTAGGCCATGCCGGCCGGGAGCGTCACTTCCGGCTTGCGGTTGACGAACACCAGCGGGATCTTGGCGTTCTCGGCCAATTTGATCATCGGCTTGACGCCTTGGGTATCCACCGGGTTGAGGATGATGGCGTCGACGCCCTGGCTGACGAAGTTTTCGATTTGTTGAATTTGCTGCGCGATGTCGCCCTTGGCGTCTTCGAACTGGCCGCTGACGTTGCCGTCGGCTTTCATTTTGTTTTGCATCGACTGGCGCAGAATGGTGAGGAAGTTGTCATCGAAGTAAGCCATGGAAACGCCGATCTTGATGTCTTTCGCCAACACGCTGGCCGGCAGCATGCACATCAGTACGGAGGCGGCGATCAGTTTCTTCAGCTTCATGTTCGTTACCCTTTAATCGTTAGAATGAAGTGGTCTGTTGATTGACAGCTAATGAAAGATATTTTTTACATTCAAACAACATTACGGTCGGTATTATCCCTTTGATACGGCGAAATTACCGCGTTATCCCCGTATTAAGGCCGTGAACAAAATGGTGATCGATATCTCAAAACAGATTAAAAACAATCAATTGAAATAAACCCCTGGCAGAGCAAGCCGCGTCTTCGCTGCTTTTTTAAATGTTTATTTCATAATTGAGATTATTGAAACTTTTTAACCCAAACAAGCGAAACATGCGTTTTGGAATGGCTTATTAACAAAAACATGACACGGATCTAACAAATGCAGTGAAAGCCGTCGGGTAACGCGCCCCGCGCGTGCGCCACGCCGGGCGTCGGCAAAAACTGCGAGCGGGCGCGCAGTTTGCGGTTTCCGCGTTTCCCGACCATCCTTACTCGGCAATAATGGACATATCCCTATCTCAGGAGGACCTGACATGCAGCTCAGCAGTAAGGTGCGGATGAACCGCCTGTTCAATAACGGCAAGTGCCTGGATGTGGCGATCGATCACGGCATCGCCAACGAACCGGATTTCTTAATCGGTCTGGAAGATATCGAACGGGTGATGGGCAACCTGATCGCCGCGCGCCCCGACGCCATTCAGGTCAACTACGGCCAGGCGGAGCTGCTGCAGCGCGCGCCGCAGCGCGAAAAGCCGGCGCTGGTGATGCGCACCGACGTCGGCAACGCCTATAACGCCGCACGCCACCGTGAGATGTGGGCGGTGTTGCACAACCCGGAAGCGCCGATCCTCGCCGCGCTGCAAATGGACGCCGCCGCGGTGGTGGTCAATCTGTATATGATCCCGGATGAACCCGGCATTTTCCGCCAGTGCGTAGAGAACATCGGCCGCCTGCGCCACGCCTGCGATCGCTACGCCATGCCGCTGATGATCGAACCGCTGGTGATGGCCCCGGCCGGCCAGGGCGCCGCCTACGGGTCGCTCGGCGACGTGGAAAAGATCGTGCCGCTGGTGCGGCTGGCGCGCGAACTGGGCGCCGACATCATCAAGGCCGACCCGACCGAACGGGTGGAAGATTTCCACCGCGTGGTGGAAGCGGCGCGCTGCCCGACGCTGGTGCGCGGCGGCGGCAAGGGGGAGCTGGGCCCGGTGCTGGAGAAATCCGCGGCGCTGATGGCCCAGGGCGCGTCCGGCATGGTCTATGGCCGCAACGTGTATCAACACAGCAATCCGTCGCAGGTGGTGCGCGCCCTGATGGCGATCATCCATCAAGGCGCCAGCGGCCAACAGGCGCTGGAGATCTACCACCAGCAGTGACCCGCTTTTGTAACTAAAATAACCCCTTCGCGACCCGGCAGCATGCTATAACCTGCTGCCGGTAACTGCAGCTTGCCTCATTCCTCGCTAGAATACGCCGTGATATCGCCATTCGGAGAACCGCCATGCCAAAACAACGGGTGCCGCTCAAGCTGAGCACCTCCATCACGCTGATGGTGTCCGCCATCATCGCTTCGGTGCTACTGGTGGTGTTCGCGCTGTTTTTCGTGCAAATGAGCCGCGAAGGGCAAGATCAGCTGCAGCAAAAAGCCATCGCTATCGCCAACACGCTGGCGCTCTCGAGCACCGTGATAGACGGCCTGCAGCGACGCGATCAAAGCGGCGCCGTGCAGCGCTTCGCCGAGCAGGTGCGCCATCAAAACGAGCTGCTGTTCGTGGTGGTGGTGGATATGCAGGGCATCCGCTATTCGCATCCCAAACCCTGGCTGATCGGCAAACATTTCATCGGCGAAGATCTGGCGCCGGCGCTGCAGGGCAACGTCAACAGCGCCATCAACCGCGGCACGCTGGCCCCGGCGCTGCGGGTGTTCGTGCCGGTGTATGACGAGCAGCGGCGGCAAATCGGCGTGGTGGCGCTCGGCATCGCGCTGGACACCGTGCAGCGGGTGGTGGCGGAAAGCCGCTGGATCATCTATTGGACCATCGCCTTCGCCGCGCTGGTCGGCAGCCTGGGCACTTTTTTCCTGGTCTCCGCGCTCAAACGCATCATGCTGGGTTTCGAGCCTTACGAAATCTCCAACCTGTTCGAGCAGCGCAACGCCATGCTGCAGTCGATTAAAGAAGGCGTGATCGCGGTCGATAATGATTCCCGCATCACCATCGTCAACGACGAGGCCAAGCGCCTGCTGCGCCAGAGCGGCCCGGTGGAAAACCTGCTGCTGGACGCCGCCAGCAAGCATTGGCCGGCGCAGCTGCATCTGGCGGAAGTGCTGGCCAGCGGCAAACCGCTGCGCGATCGACAGATCAGCTTCAACGGCAGCGAACTGCTGACCAATACCGTGCCGGTGATCGTCAACGGCCAGGTGACCGGCGCCATCGCCACCTTCCGCGACAAGACCGAGGTCAGCCGCCTGCTGCAGCGCCTGAGCGGCATGGCGCACTACGCCGATGCCCTACGGGTGCAGTCGCACGAATTTATGAACAAGCTGCACGTGATACTCGGCATGCTGCACATGAAGGCTTATCAGCAGTTGGAAAACTACATCATCAATACCGCCAGCAACTACCAGGAAGAGATCGGCGCGCTGCTGCGCAAGATCCACTCGCCGGAAGTGGCGGGCTTCTTCATTGGCAAGATCAGCCGCGCCCACGAAGCCGGCATCGAACTGACCATCGAGGAAACCAGCCTGCTGCCGGAAACCGACGACGCGGAAACCACGCACGTGCTGATCAGCGTGCTCGGCAACCTGATCGAAAACGCCATCGACGCCATCGACGGCGTTGAAGGCCACGAGATCGGCCTGAGCTTCCATCACCACGACGATCAATTACACTGTATCGTCAGCGACGACGGCCCCGGCATCGATCCGGCGATCGCCGCGCACATCTTTGAACACGGATTTTCCACCAAGGGAACGGGACGCGGCATCGGCCTGGCGCTGATCCGCAGCCATCTGGAGAAACTGGGCGGCGGCATCGATTTCGAGTCCGAACCGGGCGAGCTGACCCAATTTTTCGTGCACCTTCCCTATCAGGCCAAGAGCGAAACCCATGATTAACGTACTGATTGTCGACGACGACCCGATGGTGGCGGAGCTGAACAAATACTACCTGAGCCAGATCGGCGGTTTTCACTGCCAGGCGACGGTCGCCACCCTGGGCCAGGCGCGCGCCCTGCTGGCCGACGCCAGCGTCAGCATCGATCTGGTGCTGCTGGATATCTACATGCAGCAGGAGAACGGGCTGGATCTGCTGCCCGGCCTGCGCGAGCTCGGCGAGAAGACCGATGTGATCATCATCTCTTCCGCCAGCGATGTGAACACGGTGCAAAAGGCGCTGCACTACGGCGTGGTGGATTACCTGATCAAGCCATTCCAGTTCAGCCGCTTCAAAGAGGCGCTCAGCCACTATCGACAACAGTCGCAGCTGCTGGCGCAGCGCGAGTTTTCGCAGGCTGACGTCGACAGCCTGCTGCGCCGCCAGCCCGGCGGCCAGGAGAGCAAAAAGCTGCCGAAGGGCCTGACCAGCATCACCCTGAGCACGGTCTGCGAGTGGATAGAACAGCAGCACGACAGCGAATTCTCCACCGACAACCTGGCCAACGCCATCGGCATTTCGCGGGTGTCCTGCCGCAAATACCTCATCTACCTGGCGGAAAGCGGCATTCTCGGTACCCGCATTCTGTACGGCGCGACTGGCCGCCCGGTCTATCTGTATCAGCTGAAGCCGGACGCGATCGCCATGCTGAAAGAGCATTGCCGCCCGGCATAAACGACGCCGGGCGCTGCAAGCGCCCGGACGTTGAAAGCTAGAAGTTGTACATGTAACACCTCGCCTCGCGGTGAGGATCTTTCGAGTGTATCCGCAGGCAGCGCTGCTTTTTCTGCTGTTGCTCCAGGTGACGCTGCTGCCGCTTGGCGGCTTCTGCGGCCTCGCGCTGCTGCTCACGCGCGATCGCCTGCTCATTGGCCTGCGTCAGGCTGTCGACATTCCACACCTTGTGGCGCAGCGCGCTGCGTTTTTTCTGGTACTCCTCGGGGACTTTATTGTCGTTCGGCGGCGCCGCGTGGTATTCCAAATCCACCCGCGCCTGCGCAAAGCAGGCGCAACACAGGGCCACGCCGACCAACACTAGCCTTTTCATCGATAAACTCCTGACAAATCCCTGTTCTCATCTTTAGCAATTCAGCGGCCGGCCATTCAGCCAGGCGCGGCAATAAACGCCGACAAACGGTCGATGCGGCCCCGTCAGAGACGTCCGCCGCAGACGCAGCGACAGGCAACGGACGATATCGGCACCCTGCTCACAGGCCGATCGGGCGCTCTGATGCCCCTGCGCGGAAGGTCTCGCCGCTTCCTGCGTTTGCAACCGGATTTCCAACGCTTCCCGCTCCGCACGCAGCAGTGCCAGCTGCATGCGCTCCGCCTGAATCTGTTCAGCCAACCAAATATGCTGCAACAAGCCATCCAGCCGCGCCGGACACCCCGCCGCAGAGGGACTTTCCGTCGAGGCGCCGGGCGAGGAATGGCGATCGATGAACGCCTGACTGCAAAATGAGGCCAGCAGCGCCAGCGCCGCAGCGATTAACGAAGGTAGTTTCAATACACAAGCTCCATGAATAAGCCGACTGGGGCGCGCCGCGAAAAACGACGCAGAGAACCGTTCAACAGCCGTTGAGTGAAGACACCTGAGGCTCCGCGGGATCGGGCGCATGTTGCCCTCCCGTCGCCGGCGCTTTCGCGTTTTCGGCATCGCATTCCGCCAGACGCGCCAAGGTTTCGGCCTCATTCTCCGTGGGCGGGGTCGGCTCAGCCATCTCTTGTCGCAGGCCATGCGCCAGCTCTTTCAATTTCTTCTGAAACAGCACGGGAGAAATTCCCTCGCATTGCCGATCGTAACGGGCCGCATTTGCTTGCAGACTCAACAACGACATTATCAACATGGCGACAATACGCTTTGCCATTGAAAACTCCTGTAAGGATGTCTGGGTATGTTGATATATATTCAACAAGCAGAGATTCATCGTTTAAAGATAAATAACGCATCGGAAAAACAGAGTAGCGAATTAATAATAAACCGTTCCACAATATCTTTGAGATAACGTCTGCCGCCCCGCCGAATAAAGAGCAGCGGTTAGCGCCCCCCTATTTTCGACCAGTCCAGCGTACCGCCGATACCGACCCGGCCTTCATTCAGCACGGCAGCGGCGGATTCGCCGGCGATAATGCGCTGTTTCTGTTCTCGCGTTGCGGGCTGCGGTGTCCCCCAATTCCCCCAGTGAGTGGAGGAGGATGAGGATGAAACAGTGGGGTGAATGGCACTGCATCCGTTTAATACAAGACACAATGCCAGAAGAGAATTACGCCATGTCATACTATTTCCCTTAAAATAACGCTATTGGTAGTGACGGTAAATGAAAAACGAGTTTATTTAGTTTAATAACTTTCGCCGCATGCAATCGCCTGCGACAAAAAGAATACGCAAGTGTTAATCACCCGTTATTTTAATTAACCTGAATCAAACAAATATCGTTCAATAACACAACGCTAATCGCAGAAATGGGCCAGCAGGTTCAGCGCACTTCCGAGTGCGCTGGGATCTTACTCTTCGCCGTCCGGCTGCCAGGCCAGCAGATCGCCAGGCTGGCAGTCGAGAATGCGGCAGATCTTGTCCAGCGTTTCCAGCCTGACTCCCTTGACCTTGCCGTTTTTCAACAGAGACAGGTTTTGCTCGGTGATCCCCACCTGCTCCGCCAGCTCCTTTGAACGCATCTTCCTTTTGGCCAACATGACATCAAGACTTACGATTATTGCCACTCTATTCTCACACGAAAGAAAGCTGTTCTTCATTCAGCCGCAACGCTTCCAGAAATACCCGGCTAAATACCAGGATTGCGCAGCCTACGATCAGCGAGCGCACCGACTCGCTATTGACGCCATAATAAAGGATAAACAGCATTTTTTCATCGGCGGTCAATACCATCACCTGCAGCAGACCGGCTAACGACGGGAACAACACATCGACGATCAGCAAGATGCCAATGATCTGCAACAGCACCATATTGTTGCGATGCCACACGTTGCCGCGGAAGAATTGATAAAACAGCCCGGCGCCGCACAGCAGCGCGCTGTAATAGGGCAAATAACCGAGCATGTCGATAACCAGCGTGGCGAACAGCGCCCAGCGTTGCTGCGGGATCGCGTAGGCGAGCAGCTCCGGGTAATATTCCCGGTAAGAGGCGACGATATCGCGATAGGCTACGCCCTGCAGCCAGTCCCGCACGATGATGAACATCTCAACGCCGGTGCTGACGATCAGCATCGCCATGATGAGCAAACACAGACAACGCACATACAGCGGCAGATGGATCCTTGGCGCAGCGCCCATAATTTTCTATCCCTTAATCAACAGCAATAAATTATCGTAAAACGATAATTTATTGCTGTCAATGATCAAGTGGACTGATGAGTCAGGCGGTGGTCGCCAACGCGCGGACAATAAAAAAGGCCGGGCTAACCCGACCTTGTTTGACCGCTCGACGCGCTTAGACCAGTTCGATCACATCGAAGTTGGCTTCGCCGCTCAGATCGGCATCGTAATCAACGCCCTGCAGACCGAAGCCGAACAGGCGCAGGAATTCCGCCTTGTAGCCCTGGTAATCGGTCAGGTCGTTGATGTTGCTGTCGTTAAGCTGCTTCCAGATTTCACGGCAGGTTTCCTGCACTTCGTCACGCAGTTCCCAGTCATCCAGGCGCAGACGGTGTTTCTCGTCGGTATCCGGCGCCGCACCGCTGTACAGCTTGGTGGCGAACAGACGCTGGATCTGCTCGATGCAGCCTTCGTGAATGCCCTGCTCCTTCATGATCTTGAACACGATGGAGATATACAGCGGCATCACCGGAATGGCGGAAGAAGCCTGCGTCACCACCGACTTGAGCACCGCAACGTAAGCCGCACCGCCTTTGGCCTGCAGCTTCTGGTTGATGGCGTGCGCCGCGCGATCCAGATCTTCTTTCGCCTTGCCCAGCGTACCGTGCCAATAGATTGGCCAGGTCAGATCGGTACCGATGTAGGAGTAAGCGACAGACTGCGCGTTATCCGCCAGCACGCCCGCTTCGTCCAGCGCGTCCATCCACAGCTGCCAGTCCTGGCCGCCCATCACCTTCACGGTGTCGGCGATTTCTTGCTCGTTGGCCGGCTCGACCACGGCCTCAACCAGCACGTCTTTGTTGGTGTCCAGCGCGACGGATTTGTACGGCTCGCCGATCGGCTTCAGTGCGGAACGCACCACTTCGCCGGTTTCCGGCATCTTACGCACCGGCGAAGCCAGCGAGTAAACCACCAGGTCAACCTGACCCAGGTCTTTCTTGATCAGATCGATAACGGTCTGACGGCACTCGTTGGAAAATGCGTCGCCGTTGATGCTTTTCGCGTACAGGCCTTCTTCTTTAGCTGCCTTGTCGAAACCGGCGGAGTTGTACCAACCGGCGGAACCGGTTTTGCCTTCGCTGCCAGGCTTCTCGAAAAATACGCCGATGGTGGCCGCACCGCTGCCGAAAGCGGCATTGATGCGCGAGGCCAGACCGTAACCGGTGGATGCACCAATGACCAGCACCTTTTTAGGCCCGTTTTTCAGTTCGCCGCGCGACTTAACGTAGGCGATTTGCTCACGGACGTTGGCTTCACAGCCTGCCGGGTGAGCGGTGGTGCAGATAAAACCACGAATTTTAGGTTTGATAATCATAGTAATTTTTTCTTGGTAGCTAAAAACCGAAGGACAATATACCTGATTTTCTCGATATACTTAAGAAAGTGCGAAAACAAGCGCAGTGAACAGACCAGTCAACGGCCCTGCGACACAGGCAAAGGATAATGATAGCAGGCCAGGTTGCTATTGCCCGGCCTGTTGAGGGTCATGCCTTGTGCTTTTCCAACTGCTCGATCAGCGTGTAACGCAGCGATGAGGCGTCGGCCGGTACGTTCTCCACCGGGGTGACGCGCACTTTCAGCCGATACTGATAGCCTGGTTCGAAGGTGAAACCCTCGATGCCGGTATAGAACAACTCCCACGGCTGCTGCGCGGAGCGGCGCACCTGCATGCACTTCATCGGGCCGACGCCCACGCAGTCCACCAGCGCGCTGTTGACCAACAACACTTCCGTTTGGCCTTCTTTCGCGTTTGCGGGCTGATTCATCGAGGTTCCCTCCTGGCTGCAGCCGGCCAGCGCGGCCAACGCAACAAATAACAACGCTTTAATTTTCAATGTACTGCACCAATAGTCATCCAGGGGCGCCATGCTAACAAATTAACCGGCTCAAGAGAACGGATAGCGATACGGATCCACACGCCCAAAATATCATTCCTCGGTGCTCTATCAGTCTGGAAAATATCGCAAAATAAACCCCCTGTTCTTATCCGAACCGGTAATTACCCCCGCTATTTTTTCTGTTAAAACAGCTGGCTTGCGCAAGCTTTACTGAATTTAACTGAATCGATAAAGAGGGAATTTTATGCAAGAGATCGATGCCAAACACTTTCACCTGATCGCCGGCGCCGGTAACTTTGCCGACAACCGCGGCAGCAATGGCCGCGTCAACAACAACGGCGGCAACAAGAACGGGGGCGGGTCATCCAATCAGGGATTCTACGGCAAGCACACCTCGCCGGATTGCGTTAACGGCGTGATCACCGGTTCTCTGGGCGGCCTTGGCGGCCTGGCGGTGGGCGCGCTCAACGGCGGCTGCTTCAAGGAAGGCAGCAAAGGCGGCGGCAACGTCGGCATGGGGAAAGGCGGCAACAAAAACAGCGGCAGCAACTGCAATAGCAATAAAGGCGGCAATACCTGTTCGCGCTAAGCGGTTTTAATTAATCAAAGCCCCGGCTGAGCCTCTCTCCGTTCGGTCGGTGCTTTCCGTATTTTTGGTGATAACCATGTTTAAACTGTTTCGTACCTTATGCCTGCTGCTCGGCTTCTGGATCGCCACCCTGCTGCTCAGCGGCGCGGGGGTCTCCTTTACCCACGGCTACGCCGCGCCTAAAAATCTGTCGCATTTCGTCGTCTCGCTGGTGGTGGTCGGCGCCATCCTGCTGTGGACCCATAAATTGCTGCGGTTCTTTTTTGCCGAGAAATTTGAGAAGAAACCGCGTTAAGCCGTGTTCTTATTGGGAGCGCCGCCCGCAACGATAAAACCGGCATCGCGAATCGCCGCCTTAACCTGCCTGGCGTCCATCACGGCCGTTTTCACATAGCCAAAAAAGGCCACCCGTGCGCTGGGCAAACGGATTGGCGTCGCCAGTTGGGCCATAAGATCACGATTGCGCTGCGCCATCAGCTCGGCGCGCGCCCGCCAAAACGCGGTGGCATCGGCGCGTGTTTCAGTGACGGTGTCGAACCGAGACGCCAACTCGCTGAGCGCCTCCCACTCAGCCAACAGGGCGGCGACCACTTCAGGATGAGCCACCTGCTCCCAGTCAGAGGGTAAGGCCCCCTCACGCCACGCATTGAAATAGCCGGGCAACATCATCTTTAGTTGACTCAGTTGCTCGTTCACTGCGGGCTACCTTTTATAGCGCCTGATGCCGGGATATTTCCCATAATGACACTCTCGTTAAACCGTTGATGGGAGCAATGGCCGAAGCTTATCAGCGCCATACGCCATAGATGACGTAATGACTTTTGGTGCGACCAAATTAGCGTTAGGTGCGGTTGGGGAGTGCAGGAGTGCAGGAGTGCAGGAGTGCAGGAGTGCAGGAGTGCAGGAGTGCAGGAGTGCAGGAGTGCAGGAGTGCAGGAGTGCAGGAGTGCAGGAGTGCAGGAGTGCAGGAGTGCAGGAGTGCAGGAACACTAACGCATCAAAAATATTTGTGAAGCTGTAATTTTAGAATCATTCAATATGCCAAAGATGTGCGAAAAGCGTTCACTAAGGCTGACCTATTTGAGTCAGGGCTAGCAGGCACTACTGTTAAATCAGGGTCTTTCTTAGGGATCAGGAAAACCTGACTTTTTACCTGTGCTCTTATATTCCGTAATTGAAACCATTGGTTGTAAGGAACAGTTCCAGCTAGTTGTTGGATATCCAGCACGGCTTTGTTGAATAAATCAGATTTAAGGAGAGTTTCCCTGTATCGGGCTATCGTTTAGGCAATACGCACACTTTCTGGCATGCCAGCCTTTATCATTTTGTTCAGCGCACGCACCATAGCCAAAGCCTCTGCAACCTGACCGTCGTATTCACGCAACGTCAGTGTTCCGCCGAACAACTGTTTTATTCTGTACATCGCCGTTTCGGCTATTGAGCGACGATTATATTCCGTTGACCATTTCCATCGCGCATTACTCCCGCTCAGGCGCTGATTCGCAACTGCACGGTTTCGGTCTGCATACTCCTCAGGCCAGTAACCCGCTCCCTTTCGGGGAGGGATGAGTGCTATGATTTTCTTACGGTGCAGTTCATCGTGGCATCGTCGTGTATCGTAAGCCCCGCCTGCCGCCGCAGACTTTATTTTTCGGTGTGTCTGTCGGATAAGACCCAGGAAAGCTTCTGTATCGATCACGTTGTTCAGCGACAGGTCAGCACAGATAATTTCATGGGTTTTTGCATCCACTGCCAGATGCAGTTTACGCCAGGTACGACGCCGCTCCTTGCCGTGCTTTTTAACTTTCCACTCCCCTTCACCGAAAACTTTCAGCCCCGTGGAATCAATCACCAGATGCGCAATTTCACCCCGGGTGGGCGTTTTAAAGCTGACATTAACCGACTTTGCTCGTTTGCTGACACAGGAGTAGTCCGGGCTGCGCAGTGGAACCCTCATCAGGGAAAAATAGAATCAATAAAGCCCTGAGCTGCCCGCAAGGTCAGTCGGAAAACGCACTTAATCACGAGGACGGTTGTGATGGCCAGGTCAGAATAGCGCTGAGGTCTTCCCCGTGATGAGGATGCTGCTGAGTCGTACCACGCCTGAATGGCTTCATTGTCGAGCCAGAAAGTGATGGAGCCACGATAGATGAGGGCTTTGTTGTAGGTCTTCCAGTTGATGATTTTGTACTTCTGTTTTGCCACGGGGTGCCTGCGTTATCAGGATGATGCGTGCTCTGATCCTACCGTTGAGCAAAAGTTCGATTTATTCAACAAAGCCATCCAACACCTCACAGTTACCGTTCGTCGCCTGCTCTGTATGTGGCTATTTTGCGGATCGTAGACTACTTTGGTATCCAGATTATTGAAAAAACAAATTATTAGAACGAGGTAGGTATAATTATCTAATATGGCATGTAACTTTCTTTATGATAACATGACTAAGATTTAACCTTGCCAAGATAAAAACCACTGGAGATTATTATTAAAAATGAGAAATATTAGCAATCTAATAATACCATCTGTTGACGCCATTGATTATACATCCTCTGAAAAGAAAAATTTCTTTAAAGAATCATATTTATCAACAAGTTTCTCTGATAAGGCTTGTGAAGAAAACTGCTACTATTTTGTTGGTGAAAAAGGAACTGGAAAAACAGCTTTAGCTTTTCATATACAAAATAATGAGCCTAATGACATCAATGCAAAGTTATTACCAATTTCCGAAGCGCAATATACTAGATTTATCAATTTAAAAACATCAGGAAAATTGGCGTACACTGACTACCCCATTATTTGGCGAGCTACAATACTTTACTTAATCTGCAAACTTATAATTGAAAAAAGGAAGCGTTGGTATCATAGCCTAACTAAAAAATTCAACAAATTACAGTCAGCCATAACAACCTACGATAAGGATGCTCACATTCCTGAGTTAGAGTATGTTATAGAATTCGCAACCTCACTAACGGAGGGAGGAAAGATATCAGCCAATCTTCCAGAGGCATTTAAACTTGCGTTAGAATCCAGTGAGACAAATTCAGTTAAAACAACCCAAACATCAATAAAAGCCTCCTTGCTTGAATGTGAGAAAGTTCTTAAAAACAGTCTTTACGACCTTAAGCTAAACAAACAAGTTGTATTATTTCTCGATGGTATTGATGCGAAACCCGGTGGGATAGAGTTTATAGAATATCAGAAATGCATAGCAGGGCTAGCTGAAGCCGCATGGAGTTTGAATAAAGATTTCTTTTCGAATTTTAAACACTCATCAAAGAAACCAAGGGTTGTTTTACTTCTTCGTCCAGATGTATTTGATTCATTAAACTTGCACAATTCAAACTGCAAGTTAACTGATAACTCTGTAATCTTCGATTGGGGTTCCTCTAGACTTGGTTATAAGCACTCTGACCTTTACAAAATGTCTGACAAATATTTTAATTCACAAAACGATGGTAAATTCGGATGGGAGGATTATTTTCAAGACACTTCACTACCCAATAGAAACAAATCATATAGAAAGCTATTGAGAATATCATACCAAAGACCTCGCGATATTTTCTCCGCAATTAAAATCCTCATAGGGTTATATAAGAAAAATGGTAGGAAAGGCTCTGAGCTTTTTACTGGGCAAGACATTCACAGCCCTGAGTTCACTAAGCTTTACTCCCAATATCTCCTTGGTGAAGTTAAAAATTACTCAAACTATTATATATCAAATAGCCAATTCGACATTCTCATATCATTTTTCCAGCATTTTGACGGAAAGAGTAATTTCACCGAAGAAGAATTCGAGGAAGCGTATAATAAATTCAGTATAAAACTTGGTGATGAGATTAAAGGAGCGCCGAACATCACTACCGATTATGCTTCCTTCTTGCAATTTTGGTATGACGTTAACGTTATTGGTTACAAAGAAAGAATAGCAGAGGAAAATAATAACTTTTACCACTGGTCTTATCGTGAAAGAAATGCAATGAATGTAATGCCAAAAATAAAAAAAGGGTGTATTTACATCATACACCCTGGCATTGCAAAGGCATTAGACATCGGAAAACCAACGATCAGGGAATAGTTTTCACTATAGAATAAACATTGGGGGGGATTCCCCAATGTTTATTCTTAGAGCATTTTAATTTAAATTTTAACAGAAGAGTTTTATTCTAGAGAAAGAGAAGCATGGTCGACTGCCGCCAGAGAAAGAGTTCACTCAAAAACTGCTTGGCCATAGGATGACACAGAAGCACCTGGATACCCGTAGAAAGGAGTTCATTCTGTTGTGACGAAAAAAAAGACCGACTATCAAAATTCGTGGGAATTTCGTGTTTTTTCGTGGATGGGTGAAATTTTCCATTATAAATCAATCACACAAAAAAAGACCGAATACGATTCCTATATTCGGTCTAGGGAAATGGCTCTTGGGAGAGAGCCGTGCGCTAAAAGTTGGCATTTAATGCAGGGCTTGTTCAGCCGTGCACTTTAAGAGTAGCCTACCGCGCCAGTTTTGCCAGCCGCCCGGCGGCCGCGTGATAGTTTCGTGACGAAATAACTATGCGGCAAATGCGCATCAATCTGCGCGCGCTGGGCAAGGCGTTGGCAAACAAGCGGTTAGTCAGCACACAGCTTCTCGGCGCGTTCGATAAACGGCGCCATGCTCATTTTCTTCCCCGGTTCAGCGGGATCGTCCAGCAGGATCACGTCCAGCGGCTGTGCGCGCTGATGGCCCTTCTTCACCTGCTGCTCCGCCGCGTCGTTGAGCGGATATTGCATCAGGGTGCTGTTATTCAGCACGAACAGCGCGCCGCCGCTGCGGCACTGCAGCGTCACCTCTTCCTTGGTGAACGCCCACTGTTTGCCGTACTCCAGTTTGGTGATGTTAACCAGTTTGTCTGCCGCCAGCGCGCCGGTCGCGGTTGCCAGCAGCGTAATGCCGAGTAATACCGATTTCATGTGATGGCCTTAAGGTTGCTATTCGCGTCGATTTTCCCGCAGCTTGCCGGCCTGCGGCAAGCTGAAATGTCAAACCGGCGCATAGGTTGCAAATAAACTGACCAGCAGCAGCACCGCCATCCCCAGCCCGACTTCGAGCCAGCAGGCCAGCACCACCCCGCGCTGCGCCAGCGCCGGTACGCGGCTCATCGCCGGCACGATGGCGTAGCGATTGGCCAGCGCCACCATCACCATCAGCGCCACCAGCGCGGTTTTGATCAGCAGCAGGCGCTGATAAGGCGAGCTGAGATTAAGCGGCCAACCGCCGAGTATGATCAGGCTGTTGACGATGCCGGTAACAATCACCGCCGCCACCGCCAGGTGCCCCCAGCGCGAGAAACGGATCAGCGTGGTAATGGCGTCGCTGCGCCATTGCGGCGGCTGCAGGTAGCGCAGGCAGACCAGCAGCGGCGCCAGGCTGCCGAACCAGTAACCGGCGGCCAGCAGGTGCACCGCATGGTTGGCGCGGTGCAGCGCGCCCAGCGCGCCTTCGTGCATCGCCGCGTGGCCGATGAACGCCAGGCTCACCAGCAGCAGCGCTGAGCACAGCGCCACTGCCTGCGCGCGCGGCCGTTCCGGCAGCAGCAGGCTCAGGATCGCCAGCAGCGACAGGCCCAGATGCCAGCGCCACACTTCGCCGAAGGTGGTGCCGAGCACCGCCCACCAAACCTCCAGCCGCCAGGCGTCTTGCCAACCGTCGCCCATCTGCCCGGCCTGAATGGCCAGCAGCGCCACGGCGGAAAGCCCGGCAGCCCAGGTACCGGCAAGCAGCAGCGGACGCACATCGCGGGAGAGGATCGGGGAAAGGCGCTGCGGTGCCAATAAGGCGGTGAACAGACTGATGCCAAACATCAGCATCACCGCCGCAAAGTGCACCAAGCGACACAGAACGAACAGGGTCGCCAGACTCACGATCAGTTTACGGTGAAGCTGTACTGGCCTTTGGTTTTATGCCCGTCGACCGACACCACATGCCAGCTGACGTTGTATTTGCCCGCGCTCAGCTCGCCTTCGATCGGCACGTTGACCTGGGTGTTGTTGTTCGGATCGAGCTGCAGCTTGCCGGTTTTCACCACGGCGTTATCCGGGCCGGTGATTTTCACGCCGCTGAAGTTCGGCTCGATGCCTTCGGAGAAGCTGAGAGTCAGCGCCTTCGGCGCCGGGCTGACGCTGGCGTCGGCCTTCGGCGTTTCCACTTTCAGGTGAGCGTGCGCTAACGCTTGCTGTGAAGACAGGCCAACGAACAGGACGAAAACGGTGGAAAGCAGGCGACAGGAGGAACGAATTTTACCGATCACAGTGGTATCCCTTAACAATATAAAGAGGGTCATAAGGGTTAAGGCCACAGCCAAGGCGATGTATCAGCGGCCCCAACCCACCGCAAATGATTGCGCCACGGGTAAACAGAAAAACGGGTTGTATCGGCTAACCCGCTGTTTTGACTCTACCATCCCTGTAGCGTATCGCGGTAAATCATAGCGAGCACGCCTCAGCAAGTCGAGCGCATCACTGGCATTTTGCGATCCGGCAGCACGTATCGCCGCATAACCGCGATAAACGCAGGGTAAAAAAAACCACGCGTCGGGTTTGCCCCGCGCGCGGTTTTTCAATGTTCAGTCAGGGATCAGGCCTGGCCGTTGCCGCCCTGGCCCATCGCGCCCATTTTCTTCAGGTCTTTGTCGATGAAGAACAGGCCTTTGCCGCTGGTGCCCACCAGCGCCAGCTTATCCAGCACGGATTTGAACAGTTTCTCTTCTTCGTGCTGCTCCGCCACGTACCATTGCAGGAAGTTGAAGGTGGAGTAATCGTGCGAGGACATTGCCGCGTGCGCCAGCTCGTTGATCTGACGGGTGATCAGCTTCTCGTGTTCGTAGGTCTGTTCGAACACGTCCGCCAGCGACTCAAACGCCACCGGCGGGGCCGCGATAGTGCCCAGCAGCGGCAGAGAGCCGGTGTCGCTCAGGTAGTCGAACAGACGTTGCATATGCTGCATCTCTTCCTGAGAGTGCTCTTTAAGAAATGCGGCGGCGCCTTCAAAGCCTTTGTCGCTGCACCATGCGCTCATCTGCAGATACAGGTTGGCGGAGTAGAACTCCAGATTCAGTTGCTCATTCAGCTTTTGAGTCATTTCTTGCGTCAGCATAATGATTCCTTTTATTTTGCAGGTCATGAATTTAATTTTCGCGCATTATGCCCTGTCGCCGTAAAAATAAAAACACCTTATTTACATTCAAACCAAATCAATTACAAAAACAAATTATATCAATAAGTTAAAATATCATAAAATTATTGGTAATTAACATGAGAATTATTTAGATCTTTTATTTTAATCAAAAAGCGAATCATTCTTATTTAAAAGAATAAATAGATTGCATTACTCTTGGATAAATATCGCCCGCCGCCGCGGCGCAACGGGCTTGCCAAGCGCCGCCGGGTGGATTACCTTCTGCGCAGATTCAATGCGGCAAAGTAAGGAGCATAAGGTGGGTTACAATCTGGCCGAGTTGTCCAAAGAAGAAATGGACAGGGTGAATGTGGATCTCGCCGCCTCAGGCGTGGCGTACAAAGAGCGTTACAACATGCCGGTGATCCCGGAAGTGGTGGAGCGCGAACAGCCGGAGCCGCTGCGCGACTATTTTCGCGAGCGCGTGGCGCACTACCGCGCGGAATCCCACAAGTTTTCGCGTCTGCCTTACGAACCGAAGGCCAAATAACAAAACCCGCCGTTACGGCGGGTTTTTCGTGTCACTTGCCGGCGAATCGATCGGTGGCGATCATCAGCTGGTGCAAAATGCCCGGTTCATCAAACGAATGCCCCGCCCCTTCCACGATATGCAGCTCCGCCTCCGGCCAGGCCTTGGCCAGATCCCAAGCGTTCTGCACCTGGCAGGCCATGTCATAGCGGCCGTGGACGATCACCGCCGGGATATGGCGGATCAGCGGCACGTTGCGCAGCAGTTGGTCATCGCTCTCCAGGAACCCCAAATGCGTGAAGTAGTGGTTTTCAATGCGGGCGAACGCCAGCGCGAAATCATCCTCGCCGAACGAAGCGGATTCACGGCTTGGCAACAGCGTCACCGTTTCCCCTTCCCACACGCTCCACAGTTTGGCCGCTTCGAGCTGCACCTGCGGATCGGCTGAAGTCAGCCGCTGCCGATAGGCGGCAATCACGTCTTTGCGCTCGTCATCCGACAGAATGGACAGCACGCGCTCCCACTTGTCCGGGAAGAAGCGCGAAGCGCCGTCCTGGTAATACCAATGCAGCTCCTGCTTGCGCAGGGTAAAGATACCGCGCAGCACCATTTCACTGACGCGCGCCGGGTGGGTCTGCGCATAGGCGAGCGCCAACGTAGATCCCCAGGAGCCGCCGAACACCAGCCACTGCTCGACGCCGGCCATTTCGCGCAGCCGCTCGATATCGGCCACCAAATGCCAGGTGGTGTTGTTGTCCAGGCTGGCGTGCGGACGGGAGCGGCCACAGCCGCGCTGATCGAACAGCAGCACCTTGTAGCGCTCGGGATCGAACAGCTGGCGATGATGCGCAGAGATGCCGCCGCCCGGCCCGCCATGAATGAAGACCGCCGGTTTACCGTTCGGGTTGCCGCTCAGCTCCCAGTAGATCCGGTGGCCATCCCCAGTGTCCAGCCAACCGCTGTCGTATGCCGCTAACGGCGGGTACAAACCTCGTAATTGTTCCATGGCGCTTTCCGTCTCTCTGTGAGTCATGCTTTCATCAAAGCGGAAGCCGCCCGGCAGGTCAACGGTAAAACCTGAAAACTCGAACGCGCGCCGGGAACTCGGCGCGCGTTTGCTCAAAATCGCAACGACCCGCCTGCAAAACACCCACAGGCCCGATCAGTTCACGCCTTGTTACGCCTACACACCTTTACGCATATGCGGCTCGCGCATCTCCTGTGCGGTTTTCGCCTCGATGCTCAGTTCCGCCGTCGGGCGCAACATCAGGCGTGCCAAGCCGATGGGTTCGCCGGTTTCCCGGCAGTAGCCGTATTCGCCGTTCTGCAACCGCGCCAGCGCCGCATCGATTTTCGGCAGCAGGCGGCTTTCGCGATCCAACTGGCGGAACAACAGGCGCAGCTCTTCTTCGCGCGCCGCCTTGTCGGCTTCATCGCCCGTCGCTTCGCCGCTGTCGATCGCCTTCTTCAGCTCATCGATGTGCAACAGCAGTTTTTGCCGCTCATCCTGCAGCAGCTGGCGGAAAAAAGCCCGTTGAACCGAGTTCATGTAATCAGAATCCGGCATGGCCAGCAGTTGCTGCGCATCCGGTAATGTCATCACTGTCATTGCGTTCTCCGAACCCTAAAGGTGTAATATTATAACATAATAAATATTTTAAGCACCCGGTCATCCAAAAACAAAATTTCACGTGCAAACAGCAGGTTACATACTACTTGCACTTTGTCGCTTGCATCCTGTCGGCTTTAGGCGGTTAATGGCTGAGCAAGCCACCCAATCATAGGTAACGAGAGGCCATCATGAGTAAGGGAATGGATAGCAAAAAAAATGCGAAGAAGAAGCCGTTGAAAACCCCAGCCGAGAAACGTGCGGAGAAACGCGCCAAAAAAGCGCATCCGTCTGGTGAGTAAGCGTCCTTCCATCCGTCATTAAACCCGCCAAGGCGGGTTTTTTATTGCCTCACTGGAGAGATGGCCAATGCCGTGCTTTACCCTCGCCGCAGCCCAATACCCCGCCGCTGCGGCCAATATCGCCTGCAACCTTGAACGTCACCTTGAATTTGTCGCGCAGGCAGCCGAACAGCAGGTGCAACTGCTGGTTTTTCCCGAACTGTCGCTAAGCGGCTATGAGCTGGCCGATGCCGCCGAACTGGCGCTGACGCTGGGCGATCCGCGTCTGCAACCGCTCGCTGCGGCGGCGCAATCGCATCAGATGACGATCATCGTCGGCGCGCCCTTGCGCAGCGGCCAGGCGCTGCATATCGCCGCCTTGATCTTTCCCCCCAACGGCGCGGTGGCCGCCTATACCAAGCAACATCTGCACGGCGCGGAACAGCAACGGTTCTTGCCCGGTAATGGCGGCACGCTGCTGGAAATACATCGGCAACGCATCGCGCTGGCTATCTGCGCCGACACCTCGCAACCCGGCCACGCAAGCGCCGCCGCGCTGGCGGGTGCGCAGATTTATGCCGCCGGCGTGCTGGTATCTGAAGCCGGTTACGCGAAAGACAGCGCCGCGCTGGCAGGCTATGCCCGTCGTTATGGCATGGTCACGCTGATGGCCAACCATGCGGCGCCGACTGGAGGCTGGATCCCGGCAGGCCGCAGCGCCATCTGGGATGAAACGGGAGCGCTTTTGGTTGCCGCGCCGGATGACGCCCCTGGTCTTATCATCGCCGACAGGACCCGCGACGGTTGGCACGGCCGCCTGTGCCGGTTAAGCTGAAGCCTGACGGCAACGCGGAGGAAAGCATGACGTTACGCGTAATAGATACCGAGACCTGCGGGCTGGACGGCGGCGTGGTGGAAGTGGCCTCCCTCGATCTGCTCGACGGCCAATTGACCAACCCGATGAGCGACCTGATCAGCCCGGACCGCCCCATCAGCCTCGACGCGATGGCTATTCATCACATCACCGAACAGATGGTGGAAGGCAAACCGCGCATTGCGGTGGCGATCGGCCGCTATCAGGGCAGCCCCTACTACGTGGCGCACAACGCCGCCTTTGATCGCGGGGTGTTGCCGGAGATGAACGGCGCCTGGATCTGCACCCTCAAGCTGGCGCGCACGCTGTATCCGGACATCAAGTACGGCAACCAGTATCTGCGCTACGCGCTGAATCTGGACGTGCAGTTGCCGGCAGACGCCACGCTGTACCCGCACCGCGCGCTGTATGACTGCTACGTCACCGCCGCGCTGCTGCAACGCATCATCAAGGATTCGGGCTGGACGCCGGAGCAAATGGTGCAGATCACCGAACAGCCGGTGCTGCTGAAGAAGTTCAAGTTCGGCAAGTATCGCGGGCAGGAGATCGATCGCATCGCCCAGGAAGACCCCGGCTATCTGCGCTGGATGCTGAAATCCATCGACGATCTGAGCCCGGACATGAAACACACGCTGAAATACTATCTGATTGGCTAACACGGCGGGCGGCGCAGGCCGCCCGCCGAACGCTATTATTCCGCCAGCGCCAGAATGAAGGCGTACTCCAACGCAATATCCTCATAGGCCTTGAAGCGGCCGGATTTGCCGCCGTGGCCGGCATCCATGTCGGTATACAGCAGCAGCTGCCGATCGTCGGTTTTCAGTTCGCGCAGCTTGGCCACCCACTTGGCCGGCTCCCAATACTGCACCTGCGAATCGTGCAGGCCGGTGGTCACCAGCAGATGCGGGTACTCCTGCGCTTTCACCTGATCGTACGGGCTGTACTGCTTGATGTAGTCGTAATAGGCCTGCTCGTTCGGGTTGCCCCACTCGTCGTATTCGCCGGTGGTCAGCGGAATGGACTCATCCAGCATGGTGGTCACCACGTCGACGAACGGCACCTGCGCCACCACGCCGTGGAACAGCTGCGGCGCCTGGTTGATCACCGCGCCCATCAGCAGGCCGCCCGCGCTGCCGCCCATCGCGAACACCCGCTTGCCGTCGCCGTACCCCTGGGCGACCAGCGTTTCGGTCACGTCGATAAAGTCGTTGAAGGTGTTCTGCTTGTTGAGCAGCTTGCCGTCTTCATACCACAGCTGCCCCAGCTCGCCGCCGCCACGAATGTGCGCCAGCGCGAACACGAAACCGCGATCCAGCAGGCTCAGGCGGCTGGCGCTGAACGCTGGATCCATGCTGCTGCCGTAAGAGCCGTAGCCATACACCATCAGCGGGTTGGCGCCGCGCTGGAAGCTGTCCTGGCGATACACCAACGAAACCGGCACCTCGACGCCGTCGCGCGCCTTCACCCACACCCGCTCGCTGCGGTAGTTGTCCGGCGTGAAATTCTTCACTTCCTGCTGTTTGAGCATCGTCCGCTCGCCGCTGTCCATGTTCAGCTCGTACAGCGTGGTCGGGGTGGTCATCGACGAATAGCCGTAGCGCAACAGCGCGGTTTCCGGATCCGGGTTATACGCCAGCCAGGTGGTGTAGGTCGGATCGTCGAAGGCGATGCGCTTCTCTTCGCCGCTTTGCCAGTGGATCTGGCGCAGCAGCGTCAGGCCGGCATTGCGCTCTTCCACCACTAACCAATCACGGAACAGGCTGAAGCCCTCCAGCATCACGTCGGCGCGCGGGGCGATCAGCGTCTGCCACTGCGCTTCGTCCGCCTGCTCGCTCTGGTACAGGCCGAAGTTCTTGCCGTCCTTGTTGGAGCGGATATAGAAATGCTGGTGATAGTGATCGATGGCGTACTCGTGATCCTTGCGGCGCGGCACGAACAGCTGCGGCTTGGCGTCCGCCCGATCGGCGTCCAGCAGCAGGATCTCCGAGGTGGTGGTGCTGCTCAGGTGGATCAGAATAAAGCGCTCGGAGGTGGTCTTCTCCAGCCCGACGTAAAAGGTATCGTCCAGCTCTTCGTAAATCAGCTCGTCCTGCTGCGGATCGCTGCCCACCACGTGGCGATAAACCTGATACGGCAACAGCGTCTTGGCGTGCTTGCGCACGTAGTACACCGTCGAGGAGTCGTTGGCCCACTCGAAGCTGCCGGAGGTGTTTTCCAGCACTTCGTCGGCCCAGCTGCCGTCGGCCAGGTTCTTGAAACGAATGTCATACTGGCGGCGCGACAGGAAATCCTCCGCCACCCCCAGCCGCTGGTTGTCGGGGCTGACGTCCAGTCCGCCCAGGGTGTAAAACTCGTGGTTCTCGGCGCGCTGGTTGCCGTCGATAAGCACATCCCACCGCTCGCTCTCGGCCTGCGGCTGGCGCACATAAATCGCGTATTCGTTACCCGGCTCGTAGCGCGTCTGATAACGATAGCCGTGACGCACGTAAGGCACCGAATGTTCCTGCTGCGGGATGCGCGCCACCATCTCTTCGTACAGGGTTTCGCGCAGCGCCTGCTGCGGCTTCAGCATCGCATCGGTGTAGGCGTTCTCCGCCTGCAGGTAGTCCAGCACCTGACGGTCTGCGCGCTCGTCGTCGCGCAGCCAGTAGTAGTCATCCACGCGCGTGTCGCCGTGGATGGTGATGGGATAAGGGCGTTTTTCCGCTTTTGGTGGGGTCATCATTGCTAAATCATCCGCTTACATAGATTGCGGCAAGAGTGACACGATTCCCCCCGGCTTGCCAAGCGGCGCTACGCCAGCTCGCGCTTTTTCTCGTTGACGTCGCTCTCGATGCCCTGCTTGACGTCCGCCGGGATCTTCAGCGCCTGCGCCAGCGCATCAAGATAGCCACGCTCCATAAAGTGATCGACGTCGATCACCAGACAACTCAGGTAATAAACCTCCAGCGCCTCGTCTTCGTTTTGCACGCTGCGGGCGATTAACTCCGGGTTGAGCGGCTGGTCGAGCGCTTCCTGCACCCAGCCCTGCGCCTCTTCCCCCACCTGCAGTTGCGCCAGGCTGTGATCGATGGCGCGCTGCTCGTCGGCATCGATATGGCCGTCGCTCTTGGCGGCGAACACCAGCGCCTGCACCAAACGCTTGGCGCGCAGATCCACCGGCGTGGTTTGCATACCGAACTGCGGTTCGTCCTGATGGGTCTCTTTCACCCGCTGCTTGTACTTGTTCCACAGCACCGCGCCCACCGCCGCGCTGCCGCCGATAATCAGCGCATTCTTGCCGAACTTACCCACCAGCTTGCGCGAAGATTTGTTGGCCAACAGCACGCCGACCAGGCCGCCCAGCGCCGTGGGCGCCAGCAGTTTGCCGATGCCTTCTGCCCCGCCCATCGCGCCGGCCTTCTGCCCGATCAACGTTTGAATCTGCTGCATCCAGTTACTTTTCATCATCTACCCCTTGCGTGAGAAAACGCGGCGCGCAGGCGCGGCCGAACCGACGGTAAACCGCCAGATTAGGGGATCTTTTGTCAATTTACGTCTGGGGGATGCAAACCTGTGTTTAGCGGGCCGGGTGGCCCGCCTGGATGGCTGCGGCGTTACGCGTCTTCGTCGCCCGCTTCATCGTCCTGCTCGTACTCGGCCAGCTCGTCGCGCATCGCCTGGATGGCATCGCGGGTCATCAGCGCCAGCGTGCGGTAGAAACCGGTGGTGGCGTGCGCTTCCACTTTGCCGAGGAAGCGGCCGCACCACGGCAGCAGGAACTCGTCGAATAGCGCGATCTGCGCCTGCGCTTCATCTTCCTGCGACTGATCTTCCAGCCAGGATGCCGCCAGCAGCAGCTGGCCGAAATGGTCGGCCGGCGCCTCAGCCAGAGGCATGCCGCGCTGCTGCAGGAAGGCGCGCACTTCAGCCTCGCTTGCGCCTTCAACATAGTCGGAGCGGAACGGCGGCACGCTGCATTCGCTGCCGACGAACATCGCATTGAAGTCGGTCGCCAGTTGGTTGACGTCGCCGCCCTGCTGCAGGCGCTTCAGCAGGTCATCCTGCTCCAGCGGCCAGTGCTGCTGCAGCTTGCCCTCTTTAATCAGCGCGAACAGCGGCACCAACAGCGGATCCTGCGGCTGGCGGTAGAACAGCGTACCCAGCACGCGGCAGACAATCGAAAACTCATTCATGATAAAGCCTTATTCAATACGGAAAATTTTGCCGGGACGATGTCACAAATCGGCCAATTCCGCAATCGCCGGCTTGCCGCGCCGCTCGAGAAAATCCAGCAGCCGGCGCGGGCTGACGTTGAGAATACGCTCCTGCGGGAAGCCCACCTCTTCGATAATGCGCTCGCAGTGCTCAAAGTTACCCAGCGAAAAGGCGACGTGCGAATCCGAGCCCAGCGCCAGCCAGCCGCCGGCGTCGCGCACCGCGGCGGCGATCGCCCGACAGTTGGCCTCGCTGCCCTTGCGGGAGTGGGTGAACGACGAGTTATTCAGCTCCAGCGCCACCTCGTATTTGGCCGCCGCCGCCGCGACGGCGGGAATGTCGATCGGATAACGCGGGTTGCCGGGGTGGCTGATGATATGCACGTCCCCCTGCGCCATCGCGGCGATCATCGCTTCAGTATTGGACGCTTTATCCTGCGGCGCAAACACCGGCTCATGGAAACCGGCGATGATCACGTCGGTGGCCGTCAGCATCGGGCCGGTGCAGTCGATGTCGCCCTGCAGGTTTTTGATGTTGGCTTCGATGCCGCGCAAGATGCCCACGCCGTTCACCCGGCGCGGCCACACGTGCATGTTCATAAAGTGCCAGTAGTGCGGCGCATCGGCCATGTCCGGGCCGTGATCGGTGATGGCGAACAGCTTGATGCCCTTCTGCCGGGCTTCGGCGATGTAATCGTGCAGCGTGCTGTAAGCGTGCGTGCTGGCGACGGTGTGCATATGCAAATCAACGGGGTACATTGTTTCTCCTTCCAGAGGGCCCACCCGCAGCGGTGCGGGCGGGCGCGATGACGGTGTCAGCTTATCAGTTACCGAACGGCGGCTGAAGGATCAGTACCCCCGTTGCCTGTCGACCACGCCGGCAGGGGTATGCCCCGCCTCCAGCGCGCGAATGTTGGCGGCGATCTGATCCATCGCCTGCTGCGGCAACGTGATGGCAGCAATATGCGGGGTAATGGTGACACGCGGATGACGCCAGAACGGGTGATCCTGCGGCAGCGGCTCGCGGACGAACACGTCCAGCGTGGCGGCGGCCAGTTGCCCCTGTTCCAACGCCGCCAGCAGATCGGCTTCCACCAGGTGCGCGCCGCGCGCGATGTTGATGAGGTAGGCGCCCGCGCTCAACTGCGCGAACAGCTCGCGGTTGAGGATGCCAACGGTCTCCGGCGTATTGGGCAGCAGGTTGATCAGCAGTTTGACGCCGTCGAGGAAGGCCGCGCGCTGAGCCTCCCCGGCGAAGCTTTGCACGCCGTCAATCTGTTTGGCGCTGCGGCTCCAGCAGCGCACGCTAAAGCCAAACTCGGTCAGCTTGCGCGCCACGCTCTGCCCCAGCACGCCGGCGCCGAGGATGCCGATGGTGAAATCATCCAGTGAGTGCGGATCGAGCGGCTGCCATTCCTGCCGCTGCTGCAACGCCTGATACTCGTCGAAACGGCGGAAATAGCGCAGCACATAGCTCAGCGCATATTCCTGCATCTGCTGCGCCATGCCGGTATCCTCCAGCCGCAGCAGCGGCACGCCGGCGGGCAGCGTGCCGGGGTGTTTGCGCTCCTGATCGAGAATGGCGTCGACGCCGGCGCCGAGGGCGAACACCGCTTTCAGATCGCGGCGGTTGGCTAACATCTCGTGCGGCGGGCGCCATACCAGCGCGTAATCCGCCGGCCGCTCGTCGCCGCGCTGCCATTCGCGGATCTCGGCCTGCGGCAGGCGTTGCTTGATGCCGGTCAGCCATTCCTGGGCGTTAAATAAGGGATGGTAATAGATGATGTTCATACTGCGGGCTCCCGTTTGTTTTTATTGGTTTTCCTTCAGCCTTCCGCGATTCATCGCCGGATGCAAGCGTTAAAGCCCAAAATAAAAACAGCCCCGACCAGTGGGGCTGTTGTGCATGTTCGCAAAATCAGGCGGCAGACGCGCCGTCGCGCCGGATAAGACGCCGCAACAGCGGAATTAAAATCAGCATCGCCACGCCGACGCCCGTCGCCCCCCAACCCAGCGCGCTGAAGATTTCGCTGTAGCCGGGATTGGTTTGCAGCGGCGTGCTGCCGCTGTTTTCCGGCATCAGGCCGGATACGTAGCCCGCCAACACCGAAGCGACGCCGGTCACCATCATCCAGCAGCCCATCATCACGCCCTGATAGCGCGGCGGCGCCAGCTTGCCGATCATCGCGTAACCGATCGGCGAGATCATCAATTCACCGACGCTTTGCAGCACATAGCTGATGACGATCCATTTGAATGCCACCAGCCCGTCGCCGCCCGCCATGCTGATGCCCAGCGGCAGCACCAGCATGCCGAGCCCGATGCAGAACAGCGATCCGGAGAACTGCAGCGGAATGTCGATGTTGCAGCCGCGAGCGCGCAGGCGGTTGAACCACCAGGCCAGCAGCGGGCCGCCCACCACGATCACCAGCGTGTTGATGTTCTGGATCCACTGCGGCGCCACCTGAATGCCGTAAACGTTCAGATTGATGTTGTGCTCGGAGAACAGCATCAGCCCCATCGGCGCCAGCTGATACAGCGCCCAGAACACCAGCGACCCCAGCGCCAGGATCAGATAGGCCGCCATTCTGCGGCGCTCATCGCGCGGATGGTGGCGCAGCGTCACGACGCACAGCATCAGGAAGATCAGCGCGCCGAGCACGATCACGAAATGGCCGCTGAACTCGGCATGGGTCAGCATCACGCGGATAATCGGCACCAGCGCCACCAGCACCGCCAACCCGGCCAGCATGCGCCAGCGGTATTGGCTGCGGCTGGCGTCGTGCAGCGGCGTATTGAGATCGGCCAGAATGCGCCAGCGACAGACGGCGACGATGATCGCCGCCGCGTTGCCCAGCGTGGCGAACAGGAACAGCGCGCGATAGTTTTCCGTCAGTTGGTAATACCCGGCCACGGTAAAGCCAACGAAGAACCCGAGGTTCATGCCGGCGTAATTCCACAGGAACGCCGATTCGCGCCGATCATCGTCCGGTTTGAAACGCTGGGTGAGCATCATATTGATGCAGGTCACGTTGAGGCCGCTGCCGGTCAGGAACATCGCCAGCCCCCAGTACAACCCCCACACGCCCGCGACGGCAATCAGCGCGCAGCCGAACACCTGCAGCACCATACCGAGCACGAACAGGTTGCGGTTGCTGAGGAAACGGCCGCCGAGATAGCCGCCGAACATGTGCAGGCCATAGTTGAAGGCGCCGAACACGCCCATCATGGCATTGGCGCTGCTTTCGTTGAAACCCAATCGCTTGGTGGCGTACAGCACCAGCGTGGAATAGAGCACGGCGAAACCCAGCGTGGCGAAGATCTGGATGAAGAACAGCGCCCCCGCGCCGGGGGGAATGGCATGGCGCGCTTGCGGCGCCGGCATGGCATCTGAAGGAGTCAAAACGAACCTCTACTGCATTATTATGTAATGAGTCTGTCCCTGTCTGCGGTATCGCCGGCCTGTCACCCGGCAATCTGCGCGGCGACGTGATGTTCCTTGCCAAAAACGCCGCGCCGACATGATTCCATTTAGCGACACATCTGACTAATAATCCAGTATTAATGCATATAACAGCAAACAACCCAACTTCAATGGCGAGATATTGAGCTATCTGTGCAGAAAAAAGTCAAACAATCGGCTTTCACGCATTTTGCTCGCTGCCGCCCTGTCCGCCGGCGGCCGAGAGTCAGGATATCGTTCGGTAAATCAGCAAATTGCTGCAAGTTTGACTAAACAGTCATGAGAATGAAATAAGAGGGTTGACGCTGAGATCAGATTCTCCTACATTAGCGCCCGTCGACAGCGCAAGGCGTTATCGGCAACAAAACGGTGAGGTGTCTGAGTGGCTGAAGGAGCACGCCTGGAAAGTGTGTATACGCGAAAGTGTATCGAGGGTTCGAACCCCTCTCTCACCGCCAAATTCAAAGAGAAAGCCTGGATTCGCGTCCAGGCTTTTTTTTGCATGGTGCACCGCCGAGAGGGGTGAGAAGCCTCGACAGGGTTCGACAAAACGCCTGCGTTTTGAACCGCCAACGGCGGCCCGCCGCGAACACCTCCCCGCCTTACGCTACCGAGGTTCCCCTTTTTCTCGGTTCTCCTCGAACCGCCTCTCTGATTTTCTCGCCCTTTCATGACTTCTGACGTGTAGTTCGCCGCAGTTTTCAACAAAGTGAACACGGCTTGAGCGGACAAGCAAAAACACAGAAATTATTCTTGACCGGATCGGCCCCACTCCCTATAGTAGCGCCCCGTTGCAGCGATGATTTCGCAACAAAAAAATATGGTGAGGTGTCCGAGTGGCTGAAGGAGCACGCCTGGAAAGTGTGTATACGCGAAAGTGTATCGAGGGTTCGAATCCCTCCCTCACCGCCATATTCTACGAAGAAGCCTGAACTCGCGTTCAGGCTTTTTTGTATGCATAGTGCACCGACCGGGAGGGTGAGAATCCTCGACAGGGTTCGACAAAACGCCTGCGTTTTGGACCGCCAACGGCGGCCCGCAGGGTGAGCGCAGCGAATCTATCCCTCCCTCACCGCCATATTCTACGAAGAAGCCTGAACTCGCGTTCAGGCTTTTTTGTTTGCATCGCGCACCGACCGGGAGGGTGAGAATCCTCGACAGGGTTCGACAAAACGCCCGCGTTTTGGACCGCCAACGTGGGCCGCAGGGTGAGCGCAGCGAATCAATCCCTCCCTCACCGCCATATTCTACGAAGAAGCCTGAACTCGCGTTCAGGCTTTTTTGTTTGCATCGCGCACCGGCCGGGAGGGTGAGAATCCTCAACAGGGTTCGACAAAACGCCCGCGTTTTGGACCGCCAACGTGGGCCGCAGGGTGAACGCAGCGAATCAATCCCTCCCTTACCGCCATACAAAAAAGCCCGAACGCAAATTCAGGCTTTTTTATTCCCACTGCCAAACCGTTCAGTGGTGCGTGCATCTCACCGCCGTCGGCTGCGCCAGTGCGCGGCGCCAATCCCCCGGCGTTTGGCCGAACTGGCGTTTGAAGCTGCGGTTGAACGACTGCTGTGAGTCGAAGCCGAGCGAGATCGCCACGCTGACGATCGGTTCGCCGCTATTGGCCAGGCGCTCCGCCGACACCTTCAGTTTTTGCATGCGGATATACTCCCCCAACGCATAGCCGGTCTGACGCTTGAACATGCGCTGCAGATGCCATTTGGAGTAGCCCGCGCGGTCCGCTACGGTGTTGATATCCAGTTTTTCTTCCAGATTGTTGTCGATCCACGTCTTCAAATCGGTAATGAAACCCGTCGTGTTCATGCTGATGCTCCCATCATGTCGGCAGGGTCCCCCTCTGCCCAGTGCGCATACGTTGCAACAGTTTCGCTTTAAATGCAATTTTTATTATTGCATTTACCAGAAAGCCGCCTCTATACTCCACCCAATTAATGTAACCGATATTGATACATTAATGTGACACCAATATGTTTCAAAACCTAACGTTGCGCCATGACAAAGCGCGACGCCCCTTCCGCCGAACGCCGGCATGAAGGGAAAAGCCCGGAAAACAGGGCTGGGTATGGGGCCAGACAGCGCTTACTTATCGGAATAAAAATAATGCCAAATCAACCAAACTCATCGTTCAACGCCGGCGGCCGCACGCGCGCCTTCGCTCTGGGCCAGCGGCTCTCCGGGGTGGCGCTGCTGGCCGCCCTGCTCGCCGGGTGTGACAACAGCGTCGCGCACAACGCCCCGCCACCGCCGCCGGTGGTCAGCGCCGCCAGCGTGGTGGTCAAACCGATCAGCCAGTGGGATGCGTTCAATGGCCGGGTCGAAGCGGTGCAAAGCGTACAGCTGCGCCCGCGGGTTTCCGGCTACATCGAGCGGGTCAACTACACCGAAGGCGACGAGGTGAAGAAAGGCCAGGTGCTGTTCACCATTGACGATCGCACCTACCGCGCCGCGCGCGAACAGGCGCAGGCGGAGCTGGTGCGGGCGCGCAATCAGGCAGCCCTGGCGCGCAGCGAATCTTCGCGAACCGAGAAACTGATCGGCACTCAGGCCATCTCGCAAGAGGTGTGGGAACAGCGCCGTTCGTCCGCCGCGCAGGCGCAAAGCAACGTGCTGGCGGCGCAGGCCCAGCTCGATATGGCGCAGCTTAATCTCGACTTTACCCGCGTCACCGCCCCGATCGACGGGCGCGCCAGCCGCGCGATGATCACCGCCGGCAACCTGGTCACCGCCGGCGACAGCGCCAGCGTGCTGACGACGCTGGTATCGCTCGATAAGGTTTACGTCTATTTCGACGTGGATGAGGCGACCTTCCTGCGCTATCAGCAGCAGGGCCGACACGACGCGCGTCTGCCGGTGAAGGTGGGCCTGGTGGGCGAAGACGGCACTCCGCATCAGGGGCTGGTGGACTTCACCGACAATCAGTTGAACGCCGGTACCGGCACCATCCGCATGCGCGCCCTGCTCGACAACCGCGATCGCCGCTTCACGCCGGGGCTGTTCGCCCGCGTGCAGATGCCCGGCAGCGCCGAGTTCAACGCCATGCTGATCGACGACAAAGCGGTGATGACCGATCAGAACCGCAAGTTCGTTTACATCGTCGATAAAGACGGCAAGGCGCAGCGCCGCGACATCGACGTAGGCCGGATGGCCGAAGGATTGCGCATTGTGCAAAAAGGCCTGGTGAACGGCGATCGGGTGATCGTCGACGGCATGCAGAAAGTGTTTATGCCGGGCATGCCGGTCGACGCGAAAAGCGTCGCCATGACCACCACCGCCTCCGCCCTTAACTAAGCTCCCAGCAGAGAATTCTGACCCATGGACTTTTCCCGTTTTTTCATCGACCGGCCGATCTTCGCCGCGGTGCTGTCGATACTGATTTTTGTCGCCGGGGTGATCGCCATTCCGCTGCTGCCGATCAGCGAGTACCCGGACGTGGTGCCGCCCAGCGTGCAGGTGCGCGCCGAATACCCGGGCGCCAACCCGAAAGAGATTGCTGAAACGGTGGCGACGCCGCTGGAAGAAGCGATCAACGGCGTCGAAAACATGATGTACATGAAATCGGTCGCCGGCTCCGACGGCGTGCTGGTGACCACCGTCACCTTCCGCCCGGGCACCGATCCCGATCAGGCGCAGGTGCAGGTGCAAAACCGCGTGGCGCAGGCCGAAGCGCGCCTGCCGGAGGATGTGCGCCGCCAGGGCATCACTACCCAGAAACAGTCTCCGGCGCTGACGCTGGTGGTGCATCTGGTATCGCCTTCCGGCAAGTACGACTCGCTGTACCTGCGCAACTACGCCACCCTGAAGGTCAAAGATGAACTGGCTCGCCTGCCGGGCGTCGGCCAGGTGCAGATCTTCGGCGCCGGCGAATACGCAATGCGCATCTGGCTCGATCCGAACAAGGTCGCCGCGCGCGGGCTGACCGCCTCCGACGTGGTGAGCGCCATGCAGGAGCAGAACGTGCAGGTCTCCGCCGGCCAGCTCGGTGCGGAGCCGATGCCGACGCGCAGCGACTATCTGCTGTCGATCAACGCCCAGGGCCGCCTGCAAACCGAAGAAGAGTTCGGCAACATCATTCTCAAGAGCGGCGATAACGGCGAGATCGTGCGGCTGCGCGACGTGGCGCGCATCGAAATGGGTTCCGGCAGCTACGCGCTGCGCGCCCAGCTCAATAACAAGGATGCGGTCGGCATCGGCATCTTCCAGTCGCCGGGCGCCAACGCCATCGAGCTGTCGGACGCGGTGCGCGGCAAGATGGCCGAGCTGGCGACCCGCTTCCCGGACGGCATGAGTTGGAAATCGCCGTACGATCCGACGGTGTTCGTGCGCGATTCGATCCGCGCGGTGGTGGACACCCTGCTGGAAGCGGTGATCCTGGTGGTACTGGTGGTCATTCTGTTCCTGCAGACCTGGCGCGCCTCGATCATTCCGCTGTTGGCGGTACCGATCTCCGTGGTCGGCACCTTCGCCGCGCTGTATCTGCTCGGCTTCTCGCTCAACACCCTCAGCCTGTTCGGGCTGGTGCTGGCGATCGGTATTGTGGTAGATGACGCCATCGTGGTGGTGGAGAACGTCGAGCGCAACATCGAAGAGGGGCTGTCGCCGCTGGCGGCGGCGCACCAGGCGATGCGCGAGGTCTCCGGCCCGATCATCGCCATCGCCGTGGTGCTGTGCGCGGTGTTTGTGCCGATGGCGTTCCTCTCCGGCGTTACCGGCCAGTTCTACAAACAGTTCGCCGTCACCATCGCCATCTCGACGGTGATCTCCGCCATCAACTCACTGACCCTGTCGCCGGCGTTGGCGGCGCGCTTGCTGAAGCCGCACGGCGCACCGAAAGATCTGCCGTCGCGCCTGATCGACCGGCTGTTCGGCTGGCTGTTCCGGCCGTTCAACCGCTTCTTCGCCAGCGGCTCGCAGCGTTATCAGCACGGGGTCTCCCGCGTGCTGGGCCGACGCGGTGCAGTGTTCGTCGTCTACCTGCTGCTGCTGGTCGCCGCCGGGGTGATGTTCAAGACCGTGCCCGGCGGCTTTATCCCGACGCAGGACAAGCTGTATCTGATTGGCGGCGTGAAGATGCCGGAAGGCGCCTCGCTGGAGCGCACCGATGCGGTGATCCGTAAGATGAGCGCCATCGGCCTGAGCGTGGACGGCGTCACCGATGCGGTGGCCTTCCCCGGCCTGAACGCGCTGCAGTTCACCAATACGCCGAATACCGGCACGGTGTTCTTCGCGCTGGAGTCATTGAGCACCCGTACCCGCACCGCAGCGCAGATCAACGCCGAGATCAACGCGCGCATTTCACAGATCCAGGAAGGTTTCGCCTTCTCGATCATGCCGCCGCCGATCCTCGGCATCGGCCAGGGTTCCGGCTATTCGCTGTACGTGCAGGATCGCGGCGGGCTGGGTTACGGCGCGCTGCAGACCGCGATCAACACGATGTCCGGCGCCATTATGCAAACGCCAGGCATGGGGTTCCCGATCTCCTCTTATCAGGCCAACGTGCCGCAGCTGGACGCCAAAATCGATCGCGATAAGGCCAAGGCCCAGGGGGTGCCGCTCAATGCGCTGTTCAGCACGTTGCAGACCTACCTCGGTTCGTCTTACATCAACGACTTTAACCGTTACGGCCGCACCTGGAAGGTGATGGCGCAGGCCGACGGCCAGTTCCGCGACAGCGTGGAAGACATCGCCAACCTGCGTACCCGCAACGACAAAGGCGAAATGGTGCCGATCGGCAGTATGGTCAGCATCGGCACGACCTACGGCCCGGATCCGGTGATCCGCTACAACGGTTTCCCGGCGGCGGACCTGATCGGCGACGCCGATCCGCGCGTCCTCTCCTCTACCCAGGCGATGAGCGCGCTGACGCAAATGGCCGGCAAGCTGTTGCCGAACGGCATGAACATCCAGTGGACCGATCTCAGCTACCAGCAATCGACCCAGGGCAACGCCGCGCTGGTGGTGTTCCCGGTCGCGGTGCTGCTGGCGTTCCTCGCGCTGGCGGCGCTGTATGAAAGCTGGACGCTGCCGCTGGCGGTGATCCTGATCGTGCCGATGACCATGCTGTCGGCGCTGTTCGGCGTGTGGTTGACCGGCGGCGACAACAATGTGTTCGTGCAGGTCGGGTTGGTCGTTCTGATGGGGCTGGCCTGCAAGAACGCCATTCTGATCGTCGAGTTCGCCCGCGAGCTGGAAATGCAGGGCAAAGGCATCGTCGAGGCGGCGCTGGAAGCCTGTCGATTGCGGTTGCGCCCGATCGTGATGACCTCCATCGCCTTCATCGCCGGCACCATCCCGCTGATCCTCGGCCACGGCGCCGGCGCCGAAGTGCGCGGCGTCACCGGCATCACGGTGTTCTCCGGCATGCTGGGGGTCACGCTGTTCGGGCTGTTCCTGACGCCGGTGTTCTACGTCACCCTGCGTCGCCTGGTGGCACGCAAAACGCAGACGCAGACGGCGTAATCCTCGTCTTAACATGCAAAAAGGTCGGGCATTGCCCGACCTTTCTTTATGCATCAGAACCGCGATTATTTATCGGCGGTTTCGGCCTCTTGCGAGGCGGCGTATTCCGCACAGGCGCGCTTGTCGCCCCGCTCCAGTTCGGCCAGCGAGTCAGCCACGGTGTGGCGCGCCAGCACCGCGAGCGAAGCCTGCTCGGCCTCGTTCACCACCGATTTAAAATACCAACAGGCGTTGGCGCTCACCAGGCAACGGGCCGGCACTTCAGGGCGTGAGGCCCAGATGCGCTTGTCGTCGATCACCGCCAGGTAGATATCCCGCAGGGTAATCTCTTCCGCCGGGCGGCCAAGGTGGATAGAGCCGTTTCGGCCCAGGGTGGAAACGATGATGCCGTCTTTGGTCAGCGGCACCATCAGTTTGCGGATAAAGCTCGGGTTAGCTTCCAGAGTGGCGGCGAGCGTGGCGCTCGTCGAACGCATGCCCTGCTTCTCAGCTACGGCGACGCTAAGGACCATTTGCAACGCTGTCGGAAAGCGAAAATCTAACATGTCGTTATCTCTGCGAGACGAAATACTCGGGTTTGGCCGGTGCGGCGATTAGCGCCGAACACACCGCTTAATCGCACAATAATATAACAAACGCGGGGGCTTTTTTGAAGTTTTGCCCAGTGATATCGCACGCAGACATTAGAACGATCGTCGAATTCGCGGGCAGACAAAAAGCAGAAACCCGCGTCAATGTTAACGCCGCTCGCTTAACCGAGTTAAACGATCAGAACTAACACTGCCCGCGGGTTTAATTCGAATGCGTCGATCAGGCTCTGTTCAGCACCAGCTGGCCGTTTTTGTCCAACGGGATTTGGGTGCCCGGATCGTGATCCATGCGGATCTTGCCCTGCTGATTGCCGATCTTGTAGGTCACGTCATAGCCCAGCATTTTCTGAGACTTGTCGTAGACCGTTTTGCAACGCTGCTGAACGCTGGTGGTGACATCGTTATTCTGCATCGCCCCTTGCACCTGGTTACCGGCGTAGCCGCCGCCCAGAGCGCCCACCACGGTCGCCACGTCGCGTCCGCGACCGCCGCCGAACTGGTGGCCGATCACGCCGCCCGCCACTGCGCCCAGCACAGAACCGGCGATGCGGTTTTCATCCTGCACCGGTGCACGGTGCGTGACGGTGACGTTGCGGCATTCCTGACGCGGCGTTTTGATGGTTTCTTTAATCGGCGTTGCGGCGAGCACCTGCGCATATTGCGGACCGGCAGAAAAGACGTCCAGGCTGGCTACCGCGGCAATCCCCAGAGCGGCAGCGATGCCAATCCCAACACCGGCTAACATTGACTTGTTCACAGGAAACCTCCTGAAAGTGTTACCACGCATTTTTTCCGGGTCTGTTACCGGCATGGCACCGCGCTTATTATTTTGCGCATGGGCGGCTTGCGGTATCCCGGTTTACGGCGTGCGCGACGCGCCGTCTGTAAACGAGGTAAAGTCTGCACAATGATTTGAGGGCTCGCAATAAGACAAGGGGACCAAAAATGCGGGAAAACGGCCGTTTTGCCGTTGTTTAGGAGGAATCTTAAGAATTTTACCCATGTCGGCGACAGCTTATGCTGAAGAATCAAGCAACCGCCGCCGTTAGCCTCGCCCCGCCATAAAAAAACCCGCGCGGGCGAACCGGCGCGGGTTGATCGACAACGGCGGGATCAGTGCATCTTCAGACGCGGGCGGATCACCCGGTTAATGCCGCCCACCAGCATCATCAGGCCGGTTTTGATGTAGCCGTGCAGCGCCACCTGGTGCATGCGGTACAGCGAGATGTAGACGAAACGCGCAATGCGCCCTTCCACCATCATCGAGCCGCGCATCAGGTTGCCCATCAGGCTGCCAACGGTGCTAAAGCGCGACAGCGACACCAGCGAACCGTGGTCTTTGTACGCGTAAGGCTTCAGCGTCTGACCGTTCATCAGCGCCAGGATATTGGTGGCGCAGCGTGAGGCCATCTGGTGCGCCGACTGGGCGCGTGGCGGCACGAAACCGCCGCCCTCTTTCGGGCAAGAGGCGCAGTCGCCGATGGCGAAGATGTTCGGATCGCGCGTGGTCTGCAGCGTCGGCTCCACCACCAACTGGTTGATGCGGTTGGTTTCCAGGCCGCCGATGTCCTTCATAAAGTCCGGCGCTTTGATGCCTGCCGCCCATACCATCAGATCGGCGTCGATGAACTCGCCGCCCTTGGTATTCAGGCCTTTGGCGTCCGCGCTGGTCACCATGGTGTTGGTCAGCACGCGCACGCCCAACTTGATCAGCTCCTGGTGCGCCGCAGCGGAAATGCGCGGCGGCAGCGCCGGCAGAATGCGCTCGCCGGCTTCGACCAGCGTCACGTTGAGCGCGCTGTTGTCCAGGCCTTCAAAACCGTAGCTGTGCAGCTGTTTCACCGCGTTGTGCAGTTCGGCGGACAGTTCAACGCCGGTGGCGCCGCCGCCGACGATGGCGATGTTGACCCGCTCTTTTTGCCCCGGCTGCGCCGAGAACTTCAGGAACAGGTTAAGCATTTCGTTGTGGAAACGACGTGCCTGATGCGGGTTATCCAGGAAGATGCAGTGCTCTTTCACGCCCGGCGTACCGAAATCGTTTGAGGTGCTGCCCAGCGCCATCACCAGGATGTCGTACGGCAGTTCACGCGCCGGCACCAGCTCGCCGCCCTGCTCGTCGCAGATCTGCGCCAGCTGCAGCGTTTGCGTCTCGCGGTTGATGTTGGTCAACGACCCCAGCTGGAAACTGAAATGGTGATTGCGCGCGTGCGCCAGGTAGCTGAGCGCATCCACGCCGTCATCGAGGGATCCGGTCGCCACTTCGTGCAACAGCGGTTTCCACAAATGGCTGTGGTTGCGATCCACCAGCGTGATCTCGGCTTTGTTCTTACGGCCAAGTTTATGGCCCAGGCTGGTCGCCAGCTCCAGACCACCGGCGCCGCCGCCGACAATAACGATTTTCTTCTTTGGCGTTGTCAAAATAACCCCCTAAATGTGAACCATTTGTTATCCCAGGGTAAATAAATAATATCCTTAGAATACATAGGGTTCGCGTAAAATAAATCGGCTCTCTGCAGCCAGAATAGCATGTGAGGTTATTTGGTCATACCAAAATTGACGTACATCAATTTTTTTTGGTTAAAGGCTGGACGAGGGCATTTTTTGGGGATTGCGATTCAAATAGTTAGCGCTGAGTCACAGTTTTAAATTTTGCCGATTGCCACGCAAAATCTGGCTTTGGCGCACAAAAAAGCCGCACTTTCCGTCGGTGAAAAACGGGGAGCGCGGCTCGCGGCAGCGTTATGAAACTGTTAACCCAGCGCCTTGAACGCCTTGAGCCGCTGCAGATGCGGCGAGATGTTTTTGAACTTGTGCGTCTGCTGTTCATCCCACACGATCTCGTAGTAGTGATGCAGCAATTCGGCGCTGCGCCGGTTATCCAGCACCTCGTCGTGGCGCGACAGCACCACCAGACAGCGATCGCGGTTTTTCTCGCGGAAATCCTCCACGCACTTGGTGGCGATATCGCGATACTCTTCCGGCCGGTCTATCTTGCCGTGCATGTGCTCTTCCGGGTACAGGTTGGGATTGAACATCGCCTGGCGAATGCCGCACAGGAAGCCGATGCGCTCCGCCCAGAAGCCGCCAAGGCCGACCCCGCAGATCAACGGGTGCGCATCGCCGCCCTGCTGCACCGCCTTGTCCACCTCTTTCAACAGATGCTGCATGTCGTGACGCGGGTGCAGCGTGCTGTAGCTGATAAAGCGCACATCCGGATCGATAAACTGCAGCTGTAACACCTTTTCATGATTGCCGGGGCTGGTGGAATCGAAGCCGTGCAAATAGATAATCATCTGGATCCTCGCAACAAGCCAAGGGCCGCGGGCGCGGCCCTCATCATTTCCGCTCTGCGCCGCGATGCGGCGCCTGGATTCACCCTTGCGAACGCTGCTTGTGCTCCTCCCAGCGTTCGCTCAGCGCGCTGAGCGCCTTGTGCGCCTGCTGCCAGCGCTCGGAGTCGCGCAGTTCCTGACGGGTGAACTGACCGCGATGATATAACCGCTTCACCTTCTCTGCTTTGACCGGGGACAGGTTATCCAACACGCTGACCGCGCCTTCGCGGTGGTTGCACACCAGGATCATGTCGCAACCGGCATCCAGCGCCGCCTGGCCGCGTTCGGCATAGCTGCCCATGATGGCGGCGCCTTCCATCGACAGATCGTCGGAGAAAATCACGCCGTCGAAGCCCAGCTCCTGACGCAGGATCTGCTGCAGCCAGTACGGCGAGCCGCTGGCCGGACGCGGGTCCGCTTCAGTATAGATGACGTGAGCCGGCATGACGGCGTCCAGCAATTGACGATTGATCAGCTCGCGGAAGATCGCCATGTCATGCTCGCGGATCTGCGCGAGCGGCCGCGGATCGCGCGGGGTTTCCTTGTGCGAATCGGCGCTGACGGCACCGTGCCCCGGGAAGTGTTTACCGGTGGTTTTCATGCCGGCGCTGTGCATGCCGAGGATAAAGCGCTCCGCCATCGCCAGCGCCTGCTGCGGATCGCTGTGGAACGAACGCTCGCCGATCGCCGCGCTGCCGTGGCCGATATCCAGCACCGGCGCAAAGCTGATGTCGATATCCTGCGCGATCATCTCCGCCGCCATCAGCCAGCCGGCCTCCTGCGCCAGGCGGCCGCCTTCCTGCGCATCGTTCAAGGCAGCGAACGACTGCGCCGCCGGCAAACGGGTGAAGCCTTCGCGGAAGCGCTGCACGCGCCCGCCCTCCTGATCCACGGCCACCACCAGCCGATCGTGCGAAGCGGCGCGGATCTGGCGCACCAGCTCACGCAGCTGTTCCGCATCGTGGAAATTGCGGGTAAACAGGATCAACCCGCCAACCAGCGGGTGTTTCAGAATCTCGCGTTCTTCTGCATCCAGCTCGTAGCCGGCGACATCTAGCATTACTGGGCCCACGGGCACCTCACTTCATATTGTTCGTTCAGAATTCGGATGATGATAAACAGAATTGCCGGCGCAGCGCCGCGCCCCAACGCAAAAATTCGGCGTCGCCGCTCTGCTGCCAGCGCACTTCACACCACAGCAGCATCAGATAGTCCACCCACGGCAGCCAGCGGCGCACCTGCGCCTGCAACCGGGCGACATCGTGATAGCCCTGACGCGCATAGTGCTGCAAAAAGCGTTGCTGCGGCTCGGCCGCCCAGCCGTTGCCGCGAAACAGCGCGGCGATATCCAGCGCCACATCGCCGTCGGCGGCATACTCCCAGTCGATCAGCCGCAGCCCCTCGCCGGTCGCGAGCAAATTGCCCGGATGGATGTCCATGTGCAGCGGCGCCAGGCGTAATGGCCGCGGCGGCGCGCAGCGTAAGAAATGACGCTGCCAGCGCAGCCAGGTGGGGGTTAAACGCCGCCCATCCAGCTGCTGCCAGTAACGAATGAACTGCCGACGCAGATCCAACCGGTAATCGCTGAGCGGCCGCCGGTGCAGCGTCGCCGCCATCGCAGCCAGCTCGCCGCGTTGATTCAGCGCGTCAAACTCAGCTTCTGTGACGATGTCACCTTCGAGCCATTCGAGGACAAGCCACTGATTATTCTGCGCGAAAACCCGTGGCCCCAGCCCCGACGCGCAGCGACGCAAGACCTGCGCTTCCCGCCGTCGGCTCACGCCCAGCGTGCGTTTCTCCGCGCTGTTTTGCCGCGCCAGCAGCGTGATGCCCGATCCGTCGATGCGCCAGCTCTCGCCGGTCAGCCCCTGCACCGGGCTGAAATGACAACCGGCGGTATTCACCGCCGGCAGCCTGGTTTCCATCAATTGTCGCAGCGCGGCCTCAGCGTTTAACGGCGCCATTGCCCGACCAGACGATCTCGCCGGTTTGCACCAGCATCAACTGCATATCCAGCGCCGGCGACTTCACGTCGCCGCTGACGTCGCTGTACAACACGTACTGCGCGCCGACGATGCGCGCCAGGCCAATCGCCTTGCTGCGCGAGCCGAAGCTGTCATCCGCCGACAGGCCCAGCGTTTGTCTGGCGCTGGTCAGCTTCGCTTCCGGCACCACGCTGAAGGTGGAATTCGACGCCAGCGCCTTATACAGCGCAGCGGTGGCTTTGCCCATCTGCAGCGAACCGTTGGTGTTGTTCTTGACGCTGTCCAGCAGCAGCACGCTGCCGGCCGCTACGCCATCGGCCTTCAGCATCTGATTCACCAGCGGCTGAACGCTGCCCAGCCAGTCAAGCTGCTGGATTTTCGGCGGCTGCGGCACCGGTTCGGTGGTTGGCGGCGGCTGCTCTACCGGCGGCGTGGGCTGTTCCGGTTCGACGGTGACCGGCGGCAACGGCTGATCCGGCTCAGGCGGACGCGACAGACAGCCGCTCAGGGTGAATGCGGCCAGCGCCACTAAGACGTACTTTTTCATGCTTTCTCTCCAAACCTGGCAAGCGCTTACAGGTACAGATACAGACGCGCGCTTTTAGCTTCCAGATTACCGTTAATCGAGTAGATTTTGGCGTCCGAGTTAGGCGCCACGACGATCTCACGCGGTTTCTCGAAGGGGCGAATATCCAGCCCCTGCGCGTCGTACCAATAGAAACGATAATGCACGGTGACCGGCGTCGGTTGGCTGTTATTGAGCACCGAAGTCGCCATCACCCGCCCGGAAGCGTTCGAGACAGAGGGCGTATCGGCAAAAATGCCGGCGGTCAGCACCGAAGGATCCATCACCACCGTTTGCCCCCGGTTAACCGCGATGCCGGATGGCGAACTGCACCCCATCAGCAATGCGGCGGGCAGCGCCAACGCCAACGCCATCAGACAACGCAGAGTTTTTTTACCGCGCATGATTTCCTCGCTTAACGTGACAGCAGCGGCCCCAGCGAGCGGCCACCGACCAGGTGCATATGAATATGATAGACCTCCTGACCGGCGTGGCGGTTGCAGTTGACGATCAGGCGGTAGCCGTCCTCGGCGATGCCTTCCTGTTCGGCGATTTTTGCCGCGGCGGTGATCATGCGCCCCAACGCGGCCTCATGCTCCACGGTCACGTCGTTGACGGTTGGGATCAGCACGTTGGGAACGATCAGCACATGGGTGGGCGCCTGGGGGGAGATGTCACGGAAAGCGGTGACCAGTTCATCCTGGTAAACCACATCAGCAGGGATTTCGCGGCGGATAATTTTACTGAAAATCGTTTCTTCGGCCATCTGGCGTTCCTTGTTTTACACAATTAGCTGTACGCAGTATGAGTGACAAATTCTACTGCTTTCAACCTGATTGCGCACTTTCCACGTCGAGTGCTGCAGATTCGCGCAGGCCGTCGCCCCGCTTGTGCATCTTTTCACTTTGGTTATTCACTATTGTTGCTTTACTTGCCCCGCGCCGCCGCCAATAGTAACCCCATGATTAACAAAGGATAGAGGGTACTATGCCACTGAAGATTGCGGCGCTGTGCGCGCTGTTGCTGAGCGCCGCCGTGCAGGCGGCCACGACGGGCGGTATCGACCTGCAGGCTAACCGAGAGCCGATACGCGCGGAGAAAAATCCGGCGGCTATCGCGCTGATCCCGGCGAACTTTCACTTCGCGGTGCCCGGCAAGCTGACGGTGGCGGTAGCATTCGAGAACTCCCCGCCGCTGGCGCTGTTCGCCGAAGACAATAAAACGCTGATCGGCAGCGATCCGGACATCGCCCGCCTGGTGGCCGACAGCCTCGGGCTGGAGCTGAATCTGGTGCCCACCTCCTGGGAAGATTGGCCGCTGGGCATCAGCGCGGGCAAATACGATGCGGCGATCTTCAACATCGCCGTCACCAAACAGCGTAAAACCAAATTCGATTTCGCCACCTACCGGGTGGACACGCTGGGCTTTTACGTCAAATCCACCAGCCACATCACCGCGATCAACCACCCGCAGGATGTGGCCGGGCTGCGGATCATCGTCGGATCCGGCACCAATCAGGAAAACATTCTGCTGGGATGGGATAAGCAGAATCGCGCCGCCGGGCTGCCGCCGGTACAGCCGATCTACGTGACCGACGACGCCGCCACCAACCTCAGCATTCAGTCCGGGCGCGCCGATGCGTTCTTCGGCCCCCACTCCACCGGCGCCTACAAGGCGGCGCTGACCGGCAAAACCAAAATGGTCGGCATCGGCCCCAACGTGGCCTACGTCGCGGTCACCACCAAAAAAGGCAACGGATTGGTGAACGCCGTCAACGCCGCGATCAATGGCGCGATCGTCAGCGGCGAATACGCGCAGGTGCTGGAACGCTGGGGCGAAGGCGACGAAAAGGTCGAGCGTTCAACCATCAACCCGCCGGGCATCGGCGACTAACCGCCGATCAGCTGCGGGGCATGCCGACGCATCCACTCGGCCAGCGAGTCCAGCGTCGGCCGCAGCGATTTGCCCAGCGCGGTGACCTGATACTCCACTCGCGGCGGCACTTCGGGATACACCTGCCGCGTCACCAGACCGCGCTGTTCAAACAGCCGCAGCTGGCGCGTCAGCTCTTTTTGCGCGATGGGCGCCACCGCCCGCTGCAGCTCGCTGAATCGCACCGGGCCATCGATTATGATCAGCCGGTACAGGATGGGTATCGCCCATTTGCCCGACACCAGATTGACGAAGTCCACCATCGGGCAGGGTTCGCCCGCCGTCGGCAGCGCCGACAAACTATTTTCCGCCGCTAACAGCGCTTGCGTCGTCATTTCATCCCTCCTCGTCCTTTAGTATCCAAAAGGTGCCTACTATGCAAAAGGAACTATAGCGCAAATAATGCCGCAACAGACGCTAAAGAGGAATCGGTTATGTCACGACTGCAAGGCAAATACGCATTGATTACCGGCGGCACCAGCGGCATCGGGCTGGAAACCGCCCGCCAGTTCATCGCCGAGGGCGCAACGGTGGCGATCACCGGCCGCAGCCAACGCGCCCTGGACGCGGCGGGCCAGGCATTGGCGGGCAAGGCGCTGTTGCTGCTGAGCGACGCCGGCGATATCCCGCAGCAGCGCGCGCTGGCGCAGCAGTTGGAGCAACGGTGGCCGCGGCTGGACGTGCTGTACGTTAACGCCGGCGACGTCACGCACCGCCCGCTGCAGGAGTGGGATGAGCAAAGCTACCAGCGGCTGATGGACATCAACCTGAAGGGGCCGTTCTTTCTGATCCAGGCGCTGCTGCCGCTGCTGGCCAACCCTTCATCGGTGATCCTGTGCGGTTCGGTCAGCGCCCATATCGGCCTGCCGCAGAGCAGCGCCTACGCCGCCAGCAAAGCCGGTTTGTTGTCTTTGGCCAGAACGCTCTCCGGCGAGTTGCACGCGCGCGGCATTCGCCTTAACGGCCTCAGCCCCGGCCCGACCGAAACCCCGGCGCTGGGTAAGCTGGGGTTGGCGGAAGCGGATGAGCAGGCATTGCGCGATGATATCCGTTCGCTGGTGCCGATCGGCCGCATGGGCAGCGCGTTGGAGCTGGCCAAAGCGGCGGTGTTTCTGGCGGCGGATGAGTCGGCCTTTATGGTCGGCGCGGAGCTGCAGATGGACGGCGGCGTAGGGAATTTATAATTCGGCGGTGCGGCCGCGGCCTGCGCGGCCCGAAAATCACCCCAGGCCGGGAATATCGACGCCAAAGGTCTGCAGCAGCAACACCACGTTGAGCAGCACGATCACCACCGTGCCGACCATCGCCGCCAGGCTGGTCCAGCGGCCGTTGGCGAATTCGCCCATGATGTCGCGGCGGCGGGTGAACATTACCAGCGCAATCATCGGCGCCGGCAGCGCCAGGCTCAACACCACCTGACTGTAGACCAGCGCGTCGGTGGCGTTGACGCCCATCGCCACCACGATAAACGCCGGCACCATCGTGACCAGACGGCGTACCCAGACCGGTATGCGGAAACCGACGAAGCCCTGCATGATCATTTGCCCGGCCATGGTGCCCACCACCGAGCTGGAAATGCCGGAGGCGATCAACGAAGCCAGGAAGATGCCGGCGGCCGCAGCGCCGAACAGCGGCGTCAGCGTATGGTAGGCAGTGCCGATTTCGGCCACGTCGCTGTTACCGGCGTGGAAGGCGCTCGAGGCCATGATCACCATCGCAATATTCACCAGCCCGGCAAGCGCCAGCGCGATCACCACTTCAATATTGGAAAAACGCAGCAGCTTGCGCCGCTCGCCGTTGTCGCTGGCCGGGCTGCGGTGCTGGGTCAGCCCCGAATGCAGGAAAATGGCGTGCGGCATCACGGTGGCGCCGATAATGCCGACGGCGATGGTCAACGCCTGTGCATCCGGCAACTGCGGCGTCACCATGCCGAGGCCGGCCGCCGGCCAATCCACCGGCACGATGAACATTTCCACCAGGTAGCACAGCGCGATGATGCCCACCAGGCCGCCGATCATCAGCTCGACCGGGCGGAAACCTTTCTTTTCCACCATCAACAGTGCATAGGTGATCACCGCCGTCACCCCCATGCCCGCCAGCAGCGGCATATGGAACAGCAGCGCTAACGCGATCGCCCCACCGAGAAACTCCGCCAGATCGGTGGCCATCGCCGCCACTTCGCTGAGCAGCCACATGCCGATCACTACCGGCCGGGAAAACTGGTCGCGACACATCTCCGCCAGATTGCGGTTGGTGACAATGCCCAATTTGGCTGACAGCGCCTGGAACAACATAGCGATCAGGTTGGCCATCACCACTACCCACAGCAGACTGTAGCCATATTTCGCCCCGGCCTGAATGTTGGTGGCGAAGTTACCGGGATCCATATAGGCGATCGAGGCAATCACCGCCGGGCCGGCGAACAGCAGCGGCGTAAAGGCGCCGCGCTTGCGTCCGGCAAGGGCAGCGCCAATCGCGATGTTGGTCCGTTCGGTTAACGATGAGGGGGTTGCCGCGTCTCGCATGAAGTACCCTTAATCTTTTGCTGGTTATTTTTCCACCGATCATGCTGACAATGTAGCATCGGCTACACTTTATGCAACAGGCGAAATTAATGGGCTTTGTGTAGAGATATTTCTAACTACCACAATGCATGGCATCGAATTGATAATGTGTGCTATTTGGACTAACTTAGGGCAACCCTCCCCGCATTGCCGGGAGACGCCATTTTTATGCTTACAGGACGCCCCACGCTATGGTTACCCGCGCGCCAGATAACGCCGACCGCCACGCCCAGACCGACATGCCGGACGAGGCCGAGCACGCCCTGCGTTTTAGCCGCGCCCGCGAAGCGCAGTCCAATGCGCTGATCGAAGATTACGTTGAGCTGATCGCCGATTTGCTGCAAAGCACCCGCGAAGCCAGAACCACCGATATCGCGCGCCGCTTCGGCGTCTCTCACCCGACGGCGATCAAAAATATCGCGCGGTTGAAAAGCGCCGGGCTGGTGGAGTCGCGCCCTTATCGCGGGGTGTTTTTAACGGAAGAAGGCGAGCAGTTGGCGCAGAAAGTGCGCCGCCGTCACCGCATCGTGGTCGATCTGCTGATGTGCCTCGGGGTGCCGAGCGAAACCGCCGAGCTGGACAGCGAAGGAATTGAACACCATATCTCGGACGAAACGCTGGCGGTGTTCGAGCATTACCTGCAAAAGCACGCCAAACCCTGACTCCCGGAACGCCGATGAGCTACGCCGTGCAGCAAGTCCATGGTCTGCGCCTGGTGGTTTTCGCCGAAGCCGGGCCGATGTTGAAAGACGAAAACGACGTCAGCCTGTTTATCGCGCCCGCCTTTGAACACGAGGCCGGGATGATTGCCCTCCCCGTCAAGCGCCTCGACGCCGCCTTCTTCCAGCTCAGAAGCGGCATTGCCGGCGCCGTATTGCAGAAATTCATCAACTACCGCCTGCGCGTGGCGCTGCTGGGCGATATCACCCCCTGGCTGGCGAAAAGCAACGCGCTGCAAGATTTCGTGCGCGAAGCCAATCGCGGCGAACAGGTCTGGTTCCTCTCTTCTCTCACCGAACTCGAACAGCGGCTTGGCGCCTGACGACAGGCAATAAAAAAAGGGAGGCTTTCGCCTCCCTTTACAACTCCCCTGCCTGAATCAATGATTACGGATGTATTCGTCCATATCGGTTTTCAGGTTGTCGGACTTGGTACCGAAGATGGCCTGCACGCCGGAGCCAGCGACGACTACACCGGCTGCGCCCAGTTTCTTCAGGCCCGCCTGGTCGACTTTGGACACGTCGGCCACGCTGACGCGCAGACGGGTGATGCAAGCATCCAGGTTAGTGATGTTTTCTTTACCGCCGAAGGCCTGAACCAGCGCTGCGGACATTTCGGAACCGCCCTGCGCAGTCTGCTCGGCAGCGGTGTCTTCACGGCCCGGCGTTTTCAGATCCAGCTTGGCGATCAGCACGCGGAAGATGGTGTAGTACACCAGACCGTAGACGATACCGACGATTGGGAACAGCCAGATCTTGCTGCTGTTGCCGCTCAGTACGATAAAGTCGATCAGGCCGTGCGAGAAGCTGGTGCCGTCACGCATGCCCAACAGGATGCAGATTGGGAACGCCAGGCCGGCCAGGATAGCGTGGATCACGTACAGGATCGGCGCGACGAACATGAAGGAGAACTCGATCGGCTCGGTGATACCGGTCAGGAACGAGGTCAGCGCGGCGGAGATCATGATGCCGCCGACTTTCGCGCGGTTTTCCGGCTTGGCCGAGTGCCAGATGGCGATGGCCGCAGCAGGCAGACCGTACATTTTGAACAGGAAGCCGCCGGACAGTTTGCCCGCGGTCGGGTCGCCCGCCATATAGCGAGGGATATCACCGTGGAATACCTGGCCCGCCGCGTTGGTGAACTCGCCAATTTGCATTTGGAACGGGACGTTCCAGATGTGGTGCAGACCGAACGGCACCAGAGCACGCTCAACCACGCCGTAGATGCCGAAGGCCACGACCGGGTTCTGATAAGCCGCCCACTGCGAGAAGGTCTGGATAGCCGTACCGATCGGCGGCCAGATGAAGGACAGCACTACGCCCAGAACGATCGCCGCCAGACCGGAAATGATCGGCACGAAACGCTTACCGGCAAAGAAGCCCAGGTATTCCGGCAGTTGAATGCGGAAGAAGCGGTTAAACATATAGGCCGCGATGGCGCCGGAGATAATCCCCCCGAGCACACCGGTATCCGCCAGGTGTTTGGCCGCAATTTCTTCAGCCGGCAAGTGCAGCACCAGCGGCGCAACCACCGCCATGGTTTTCACCATGATGCCGTAAGCCACCACTGCCGCCAGCGCGGAAACGCCGTCGTTGTTGGTGAAGCCCAAGGCGACGCCGATGGCGAAAATCAGCGGCATGTTGGCGAAGACCGAACCGCCCGCTTCCGCCATCACGTGGGAGACTACCGCAGGTAGCCAGCTAAAGTTGGCGGAACCGACGCCCAGCAGGATACCTGCGATAGGCAACACGGACACCGGCAGCATTAGCGATTTACCTACTTTTTGCAGGTTTGCAAATGCGTTCTTGAACATAGTTGAGTGTGCTCCTGAGTAATAATGCTTTGCTACTTCTTGTCGCGATTGGTCGCGCTGCAAGGGGGGGGAGAAAAACCCCTGCAATTCAGGGTGTCTGAGCACCCCTTGAATTTATTACGCAGAGTAAAATAAATAGCCTGCGCAATGTTTGATGACAATCACGTTTCGATGATCGAGCCGCGGCAACTTTGCATAAACCGGCGTTTTTTTGGCAAAACAGAGCAAAAAACGCGCGCCAATCACCCTGAAACGGGAGCGAACCTTACCCGTTTCAGTGATTAATTACGAGCTTAAAAAAAATTACGCAGACAATGACCTACTGCTATAGCCTAGGTCAAAGATCATAGTTCAAGGTGAAATAAGCGTGAAAAGTTGGCGGTGGTCGCTTCGGCCAGTTGTTCCAGGCTGACGCCCTTCAATACCGCCATGTATTCAGCCACATCACGCACATAGGCGGGTTGGTTTTCTTTGCCGCGATGCGGCACCGGCGCCAGATAAGGCGAGTCGGTTTCCACCAGCATGCGATCCAGAGGCACATAGCGTGCCACTTCGCGCAGCTGTTCGGCATTGCGGAAGGTGACAATGCCGGAGAAGGAGATGTAGAAGCCCAGATCCAGCAAGGCTTCGGCCGTGGCCAGATCTTCGGTGAAGCAGTGCAGCACGCCGCCGCAGTCTTGCGCGTTCTCTTCACGCAGGATCGCCAGCGTGTCCGCGCGCGCCTCGCGGGTGTGGACGATCACCGGCTTGTTCAGATCACGGCCAATGCGGATATGTTCGCGGAAAGAGTCCTGCTGCAGCTCAAGGTTGTCTTTCTGGTAGAAGTAATCGAGCCCGGTCTCTCCCAGCGCCACCACCTGCTCCGCCGCCGCCAGGCGACGCAGCTCGGCGTAATCATAGCCCTCTTCCAGATTAAGCGGATGCACCCCGCAGGAGAAAGCCACATCGTTGCGCTCGCCGATCAGTTCGGTCATGGAACGGTAACCCGGCAACGTGGTGGCGACCGCCAGCACATAGCCGACGTCGCGCGCCTTGGCCTTGGCCAGCGCGTCGTCCACATTCTGGTGCAGCGTTTGGTAATCCAGGCCGTCAAGGTGGCAATGAGAATCGACTAACAACATAATTTTTAACTCTTTTACTTTACAGCGAATGAGGTTGGGAATAGCCGGCGGCGCCAAGCATCTGTTCCCAGCGAAGTAACTGTTCGGTCAGCAGCAGCTCGCGGTTGACGCCCACTACGCTGAGCAGCTGGTGACGGCAGTTCAGCCACTGCTGCACAATCTGTTGCAGCGAAGCGCTGCTCAGCAGGCTGGCCAGCTGATGCACCAGCGGCTGCTGATCCTGATTCAATACATAGTGATGCGCGCCCTGTTGCCACTTCATTGCGTCCACCAATAACGCGCACAGCCAATGCAGGCGTTCGGCGACGTCTTCATGGTTTAGCACCGGCAACAGCGACAGCATATCGCGTTGCGGCAGCGCGGCGCTCAATGCGGCGCACAGGGCGCCGCGCTGTTGCCACTGCTGCGGTTGCAACAGCTGTTCGGCGGCCAGGGGCGCGCCGTCGTGCAGGCGCAGCGCCGTGACTCGGTCTGTCTGAGAGCCCGCCGCCTGCCGGCCCAACCACTGCAGGCTGAGCTGCTCATCCGGGCTGGCCAAATGCCAGTACAGGCAGCGGCTGCGCAGCGTCGCCATCAGCCGCGATGGCTCACGGCAACCCAACAGAAAATAGGTTTTCTCCGGCGGCTCTTCCAGCGTTTTCAACAGCGCGTTGGCCGCCGCCTCGGTCAGCTGTTCCGCCTGCGGCAGCCAAATCACCTTGGCACCGCCCTGTTGCGCGTGGGCGTACAGCGTTTCAATCACCTGGCGGATGGGTTCGATGCCCAGGCTGCTCTTGCCCTTTTCCGGCGCCAACACGTGATAATCCGGGTGATTGCCCGCCAGCATCAACCGGCAGCTGTGGCACTCGCCGCAGCTTTTTTCGCCGTTGCGCTGTTGGCAGATCAACCAACGGCTCAGGCCGTAGGCCAACGCATCGTCACCATTGCCCGCCGCCGCATGCAGCAGCAGCGCATGATGGCCACGGCCGTCGGCGTACTGCCCAATCAGCTGGCGATAAGGGCCATTCAGCCACGGGTACCAGTTCATTATGCGCCTTCCTGCTGCCGCAGCCAGTGGCTGACGCAGTCGCGGATCGCCGCAGTCACCTGCTCCAGCGGCTGGGCGGCGTCGACGGTGACGATCGTTTCGTCCTGCGCCGCCAGTTCGAGATAGCGAGCGCGGGTGCGTTCGAAGAACGGCAGCGCCTCCTGCTCGATGCGATCCAACTGACCGCGCGCCTGCGCGCGTTGCAGGCCGACCAGCGGCGGCAGATCGAGATAGACCGTCAGATCCGGGTGAAAATCCCCCAGCACGGTGTCGCGCAGCGAGGCCATCAGCTGCGGATCCACGCCACGGCCGCCGCCCTGATAGGCTTGTGAAGAGAGATCGTGGCGATCGCCCACCACCCAGGCGCCACGCGCCAGGGCGGGTTTGATCACGGTTTCCACCAACTGCACGCGCGCAGCGTACAGCATTAAGACTTCGGCCTTGATGGTCGGCAATTCGCCGTCGATGCCGCGCTTGAACAGGTCGCGCAGCTTCTCCGCCAACGGCGTGCCGCCGGGTTCACGGGTGAAGACGATGTCGTTGATGCCATGTTCACGCAGCACATTGACTACCGTGTCGCGCGCGGTGGTTTTGCCCGCGCCTTCCAGCCCTTCGATTACAACGAATTTACTTTTCATTCTTTTCCTTTAACGCCTGAAGGTACACGCGCACCGCCTGGTTATGGCTCGCCAGATTGGTGGTGAAGGTATGCCCACCCTTGCCGTCGGCGACAAAATAGAGATATGGCGTTTTGGCCGGATTGGCGGCCGCTTGCAGCGAGGCCTCGCCCGGCATGGCGATCGGCGTTGGCGGCAGGCCGGCGATCACATAGGTGTTGTAAGGCGTCGGCGTCTCCAGATCCTTGCGCGTGATGTTGCCATTATAGCGCTCGCCCATGCCGTAGATCACCGTCGGATCGGTCTGCAGACGCATGCCGAGACGCAAACGGTTGACGAACACCGACGCCACCTTGCTGCGCTCTTCCGGCACCGCAGTCTCTTTCTCGACGATCGATGCCATGGTCAGCAGCTCTTCCGGCGTTTTGTACGGCAGACTGGTGTCGCGGCCGTCCCAGGCGGCCTGCAGCGCTTTGTTCATGCGGACGTGGGCGCGTTTGAGCAGCGCGATGTCGCTCATGCCAGCGGTATACTGGTAGGTATCCGGGTACAGCCGCCCTTCCGGGGTTTCTCCTGCAGCAATGCCGAGCGCGGCGGCGATCTCCGCGTCGCTTTTGCCCGCCAGAGTGTGTTTCAGGTATTTGGACTGCTGGAGCACCTGCTGCCAGTCACGCAGGCGTGAGCCTTCGATAAAGCGCGCGGTAAACTGCGCCTCTTTGCCGCTGGCCAACAGTTTCAGCATCTGGCGCACCGTCATGCCCGGCGTGAACCGGTAGGTTCCGGCCTTGAACTCCGCCAGCTCCGGTTCCAGTTTCAGCAGCCACTGGAACCAGCGGCCGCTGCGCACCAGTTTATCGCGCACCAGTAACCCTTCCAGCGCCACCCGGCCGGTGCCGGCAGGCAGTTTGAAGATAGTCTCTTGCTGGATAGCCAGCGGCGTATCGGCAAAGCGTTCGATCTTCTGGTAGCCCCAAAACAGCAGCGCCAATGCCAGAACAACAATAACAGACAGGACCTTCAGCTTTCTTTTCTTCATCAATCAGCCATGGTTAACAGTGTGGACGCAAAAAATCATACAGCTGGCGCGAATGATAACGCCATGATTGAGCAACGTTTACCGGCAGCAGCGGCATCAGCGCGTTGCTCACCAGGACTTCGTCGGCATCGGCCAGCGTCTCCAGCGGCTCGCTGACGCAGTGCAGACGGTATTCCGATCCCGCCAACAGCGCGATCACCCGTCGCCGCATCAGGCCCGCGACGCCCGCCTGGCTCAGATCCGGGGTAAACACCGCTTTTCCCTTACGCCAGAACAAATTAGCCGCACAGCATTCCACCAGCATACCGGCAGTGTCAAGCACCAGCGCCTCGTCGGCGGCCGTCTGGTCAAGATGCGCGCGGATCAGCACCTGCTCCAGGCGGTTCAAATGCTTCAAACCCGCCAGCAGCGGATTGCGCGCCAGCGCCACCGGGCTGAGCGCAAGCGTGATGCCCTGCTCGCGCCACTGCAAATAGTGCGCAGGGTAGCTGCTGCGGGCGACGATGCGCGTCGGGTTTTCGCACCCCGTCGGGCTGTAGCCTCGTCCACCGCTGCCGCGCGTCAGTATCGCTTTGACCACGCCGAGCGAAATTGATTCTGCCGCCTGCGCCATCTCGCGCTCGAAAGCCGGCCAATCGGTGGCGGGCAGCATCAGCCGTTGGGCCGCCTGTTGCAGCCGCTCCAGATGCCAGGGCAGCAGCTCGATTTTACCGTCGATAACCCGGGCGGTAGTAAAGCAGCCGTCGCCGAACTGCAGACCACGATCGCTCGGCGCCAGCGCATCGTGGCGTTGTCCGTTAATCCAGTACATGCTTCCTCCTGTTGCCGGGTAATTTCATTACGTCCGCAGAATAGCAGGCAGCGAGGCAATACGCAGCCCTGCTGACGGCCGGACGCCAGGCGTAAAAAAGCCCGGTTAAAAAACCGGGCTTTTCATCAGCGAACAACCGCGCGAGTTACACTCGGCGGAAGATCAGCGAGCCATTGGTGCCGCCGAAGCCGAAAGAGTTACACAGGGTGTACTCCATATCGCTGACCTGGCGCGCTTCGTGAGGCACGAAGTCCAGATCGCAACCTTCATCCGGGTTATCCAGGTTGATGGTCGGCGGTACCGCCTGATCGCGCAGCGCCAGCACGGTAAAGATGGACTCGATCGCGCCCGCCGCACCCAACAGGTGGCCGGTCATCGATTTGGTCGAGCTCACCAGCACGCGCTGGGCATCAGCGCCGAACACAGATTTCACCGCCTGCGCTTCCGCCTGGTCACCCGCCGGCGTAGAGGTGCCGTGTGCGTTGATGTAACCGATTTGTGACGGGGTCACACCGGCGTCAAGCAGGGCATTTTCCATCGCCAACGCAGCGCCAGCGCCGTTTTCCGGTGGTGACGTCATGTGATAAGCATCGCTGCTCATCCCAAAGCCAACCACTTCGGCGTAGATTTTCGCGCCGCGTTTTTTCGCGTGTTCGTACTCTTCCAGCACCATCATGCCGGCGCCGTCGCCCAGCACGAAGCCGTCGCGGTCTTTATCCCACGGACGGCTCGCCGCCTGCGGGTTGTCATTACGGGTGGACAGGGCGCGCGCTGCGCCAAAGCCGCCGACGCCCAATGGGGTGCTGGCTTTCTCTGCCCCACCGGCCAGCATCACGTCCGCATCATTGTAAGCAATGATACGCGCGGCATGGCCGATGTTGTGTACACCTGAAGTACAGGCGGTGGCGATGGAAATGCTTGGGCCACGCATGCCGTACATGATTGTCAGGTGACCTGCAATCATATTCACAATGGTGGAAGGCACGAAAAACGGACTGATTTTCCGTGGGCCACCGTTAACCAGTGAACTGTGGTTTTCTTCAATCAAACCCAGGCCGCCGATGCCGGAACCGATCGCGGCTCCAATGCGGCTGGCGTTAGCCTCGGTGATGTCCAGACCTGCATCCTGCATGGCTTGCATGCCGGCAGCGATACCGTACTGGATAAAGGCGTCCATCTTGCGCGCATCTTTGCGAGAGATGAAATCCTCAGAATTAAAATTCTTTACCAGGCCAGCAAACTTGGTCGCATAGGCAGTGGTATCGAAATGGTCGATCAGGCTGATGCCACTCTGACCGGCAAGAAGAGCGTTCCACGTGGACTCTACCGTATTGCCGACAGGAGACAACATGCCCAGTCCGGTCACAACTACTCGACGCTTAGACACGTTTGTCCTCCAGGGAGGGAAAAATATGACACTAGGGATAGAAAAAACTTAGGCGGTCGAACGACCGCCTAGATATGTTCTCTTACTGCTGGCTAGCGTTGATGAAATCAATAGCTGCCTGAACAGTAGTGATCTTCTCAGCTTCTTCGTCTGGAATCTCGGTGTCGAATTCTTCTTCCAGTGCCATTACCAGCTCAACGGTGTCAAGAGAATCAGCGCCCAGATCTTCAACGAAAGAAGCGTTGTTCAAAACTTCTTCCTGTTTAACACCCAGTTGCTCAACAATGATTTTCTTAACGCGTTCTTCGATAGTGCTCATACTCTTAAATTTCCTATCAAAACTCGCTTTCGCGATGGTTTTCGTAGTGTATAAAATGCTGAAAAAGATGCAACTAAATCCCGGCTGGTCAAACCACGATTTTACGCTATTTTGCGGTTTTTGCCTCAAATAACGCAAATGGTTTTCACATTTTTTAAATCATGTACATGCCGCCATTGACATGTAACGTTTCACCGGTGATATAGCCGGCCTCATCAGAGGCCAAAAATGCAACAGCGCTGGCGATTTCTTTAGCATCGCCCAGCCGGTTGGCTGGAACTGATGACAAAATGCCTGCGCGTTGATCATCTGTCAACGCCCGTGTCATGTCCGTCTCAATAAAGCCAGGTGCCACGACGTTGACCGTAATGCCACGAGAAGCAACTTCACGTGCCAAAGATTTGCTAAAACCAATCAGACCGGCTTTAGCCGCCGCGTAGTTCGCCTGCCCTGCGTTCCCCATGGTGCCGACAACGGAACCGATGGTGATGATACGGCCAAACCGCTTTTTCATCATAGCGCGCATTACCGCTTTTGACAGGCGGAATACGGAAGTCAGGTTAGTGTCGAGGATATCCTCCCACTCATCATCCTTCATACGCATCAGCAGGTTATCACGCGTAATGCCGGCATTATTCACTAAAATGTCGATTTCGCCAAATTCGGCGCGAATCGATGCCAGCACGCTGTCGATAGATTGCGCATCAACAACGTTCAACATAAACCCTTTGCCGTTTGCGCCCAGGTAGCCGCTGATCGCTTCAGCGCCGCTCTCGCTGGTCGCGGTGCCGATCACTTTGGCGCCGCGGGCCACAAACGTTTCTGCAATAGCTCGGCCAATACCGCGGCTCGCGCCGGTGACCAGAACGATTTTACCTTCGAAGCTCATCATTTTCCTCTTTATTGTTCAAGCGCCGCCGACAGGCTGGCGGTGTCGTTCACCGCCGCAGCCGTCAGGGTGTCAACAATACGTTTAGTGAGACCGGTCAGCACTTTGCCCGGCCCCACTTCCAGCAGCGACGTCACTCCCTGTGCTGCGATAAATTCAACGCTCTCGGTCCAACGCACCGGGCTGTACAGCTGACGCACCAGCGCACTGCGGATCGCTTCAGGATCGTTTTCGGTGCGTACGTCGACGTTGTTCACCACCGGCACCTGCGGCGCGTTGAAGGTGATGTCCTGCAGCGCCACGGCCAACTTGTCGGCGGCCGGTTTCATCAGCGCGCAGTGCGAAGGCACGCTCACCGGCAGCGGCAGTGCACGTTTGGCGCCCGCCGTTTTACAGGCGGCGCCTGCACGTTCAACCGCTTCTTTATTGCCGGCGATAACCACCTGGCCCGGCGAGTTGAAGTTGACCGGAGAAACCACCTGTCCCTGCGCGGACTCTTCGCACGCCTTGGCGATCGCATCGTTGTCCAGACCGATGATGGCGTACATAGCGCCGGTGCCTTCCGGCACCGCTTCCTGCATCAGCTTGCCGCGCAGCTCGACCAGGCGGATCGCCGCCTTGAAGTCCAGCACGCCGGCGCAGACCAGCGCCGAGTATTCGCCCAGGCTGTGGCCAGCCATCAATGCGGGCGCTTTACCGCCCTGCTGCTGCCACACGCGGAAAATCGCCACGGAAGCCGCCAGCAGAGCCGGTTGGGTCTGCCAGGTCTTGTTCAGCTCTTCCGCCGGGCCTTGCTGCACCAGCTGCCACAGATCGTAATCCAGCGCGGAAGAGGCCTCGCCGAAAGTCTCTTCGACGATCGGGAACTGTGCGGCCAATTCGGCCAGCATGCCAACGGCCTGTGACCCCTGGCCCGGGAAAACAAAAGCAAATTGCGTCATTTTTTATTCCTGTTCAAATCAGAAACGAACCAGCGCCGAGCCCCAGGTAAAGCCGCCGCCGAAGGCTTCCAGCAGCACCAGCTGGCCACGCTGAATTCGCCCGTCTCGCACGGCTTCGTCCAGTGCGGAAGGCACCGAGGCGGCAGAGGTGTTGCCGTGACGATCGAGCGTCACCACCACTTTGTCCATCCCCATGCCCAGTTTTTTCGCCGTTGCGCTGATGATGCGCAGGTTGGCCTGGTGCGGCACCAGCCAATCCAGCTCGCTGCGGTCCATGTTGTTGGCCTGCAACGTCTCATCGACGATGCGCGCCAGTTCGGTGACCGCAACCTTGAAGACTTCATTGCCCGCCATGGTGACATAGGCCGGCTTGTCTTGATTCTGACGATCCTTGTAAGGCAGCGTCAGCAGGCTGCCGTAGCTGCCGTCGGCATGCAGGTGGGTAGACAGAATGCCCTGCTCTTCAGAAGCCCCCAGCACCACCGCCCCTGCGCCATCGCCAAACAGAATGATGGTGCCGCGATCTTCAGGATCCAGCGTGCGCGACAAGACGTCCGCGCCGATAACCAGCGCATGTTTGACCGCGCCGTTTTTCACGTACTGATCGGCCACGCTGAGCGCATAAGTAAAGCCGGCGCAGGCCGCAGCCAGATCGAACGCCGCGCAGTCTTTGATGCCCAACATTTGCTGCACCAGGCACGCCGCACTCGGGAACGCGTGAGTCGTCGTGGTGGTCGCCACGACGATAAGCCCAATGTCTTCTTTAGCCACACCTGCCATTTCCAGCGCTTTCTCAGCGGCCTGGAAGCTCATCGTCGCGACGGTTTCATCCGCAGCGGCGATGCGACGTTCGCGAATACCGGTACGCGTGACGATCCACTCGTCAGAGGTATCCACCATTTTTTCCAAATCAGCATTGGTGCGCACTTGTACGGGCAAATAACTCCCCGTACCGAGAATCTTTGTATACATGTACGATCAGTCACTCTTAGGTAATACAGCCTCAAGGCGCGCAGCAATCCTTTCCGGGACTTGCCGCTGCACCGCCTGCACAGCCTGTTCGATTGCGACTGCAAACGCGTGAGGGTTCGCAGCGCCGTGGCTCTTGACTACGGTGCTGCGCAATCCTAACAGACATGCGCCATTATACTGGTCGGGGTTCAGGTGGCCGAACCGCTTGACCACCCGTTTTTGCAACCAACGGCCCAACAATTTCAGCCACCAGGCTCGCTTGTTTCCATCGCCGGACGATTTCAGCAGCGATAAGAACACCCTGACCACCCCTTCCATGGTTTTCAGCGTGACGTTGCCCACGAAGCCGTCGCAGACCAACACATCGGTCTTGCCGGTGAGCAGTTCGTTTCCTTCCAGGTAACCAATATAGTTGATTGCCGGAGTATTTTTTAGCACAGCGGCCGCTTCGCGGATATTATCCAGGCCTTTGGTCTCTTCTTCGCCGATATTCAGCAGCGCCACCCGCGGTTGCGCAATGCCGATCACCTCTTCCGCCATCACCGCGCCCATCACGGCAAACTGCACCAGCATGGTGCTGTCGCACTCGACGTTAGCGCCCAGATCCAGCACCACGGTTTTGCTGCGCTGCTGGTTCGGGATCACCGTCATCAGCGCCGGGCGCTCAATGCCCTCCAACGGCTTGACCAACAGCTTCGCCAATCCCATCAGCGCGCCGGTATTGCCGGCGCTGACGCAGCCCTGCGCGTTGCCGCTGCTGAGCTGTTCGAGCGCAATGCGCATCGACGTGCCGCGGCTGGCGCGTATCGCTTGTGAAGGTTTGGCGTCGCCGGCGATCACAGACTCGGCGGGCACGACTCGCAGACGCTCCAGAAGAACCGGATCGGCGTGGGCAAGCAAAGGGGAGATGGCGTCGGGATTACCGACCAGCAAGAGATGAAGCTGTAAATTAGAGGCCAGTGCCTGCAACGAAGCAGGCACTGTGACGCAGGGACCGAAGTCCCCGCCCATTGCATCTAACGCCAGGGTTAGACGAGTCAAGGTATCGCTACTTAGCCGATAACCTTGCGACCGCGGTAGAAACCGTCGGCAGTGATGTGGTGACGACGGTGAGTTTCACCGGATACTTTGTCTACAGACAGAGTAGTCGTGGTCAGAGCATCGTGAGAACGACGCATGCCACGCTTGGAACGGGTTGGTTTATTCTGTTGTACGGCCATGGACCTTACTCCTCAATTACTTACGCTTTAAACTGGCTAATACGGCAAACGGATTCGGTTTCTCCGCCTCGGGAGGCAGTTGGCCAAATACCATGTCCGCTTCGGACACTTCACAGTGTTCAGATTCATGTACCGGAACGACAGGCAGTGAAAGAATAATTTCGTCTTCAATCATTGCCAACAGATCGACTTCGCCAAACTCGTCAACTTCGATCGGTTCGTACGCTTCCGGTAATGCCTCAGCCTGCTCATCATTGACGACCGGGCTAAAACAATATGTTGTGTGAACCTGATGTTCGAACGGGACTCCACAGCGTTGGCACATCAACGTTACCGAGACGTCCGCATGCCCTGTTATCACCGCGAGGCGTTGATTGTCGATATTAAACGACAACGACACCTCAACATCACTGTCCACACTGACCACGGAGTCGGCAACACGAGTAACCTGCTCAGGCGCATAGACACCAGCATAGTCCAGGCGTTTCTGAGCGGTACGTACCGCATCAATGGTCAAGGGTAATTTTACCTTTTGCATAGGGCGCGCATATTAACTTTGTAACGACATAGAGTCAAAGAAAAAGGCCGTAAAACGGCTCCTTTCACCAATATTCGCTTCCACAGCGGCCGACAGTTTAAAATGCCGTACCCATTTACGCTACGGTTTGCGAAAAAAATTATGCAGAGATTGCTTTTAGCCTCCACCTCCCCCTATCGAAAAATGCTGCTGGAGAAACTGCAGCTGCCGTTCGACTGCGCCGCGCCGGAGGTGGATGAAACCCCGCTGCCGGGCGAAGGCGCGGAAGCGCTGGTGCTGCGCCTGGCGGCAGCGAAGGCCCAGGCGCTGGCCCTCGCCTACCCCGAGCATCTGATCATCGGTTCCGATCAGGTCTGCGTAATCGATGGCAGCATCGCCGGCAAGCCCCATACCGAGGAAAACGCCCGCGCGCAGCTGCGCCAGGCAAGCGGCCAGGCCGTGACCTTCTACACCGGCCTGGCGCTGTACAACGGCCGCAGCAAGCAGCTGCAGGCCCTGTGCGAGCCTTTCCACGTGCATTTTCGCGCGCTGAGCGAAGCGGAGATCGCCGCCTATGTGCGTCTGGAGCAACCGCTGAACTGCGCGGGCAGTTTCAAGAGCGAGGGGTTGGGGATCGCGTTGTTCGACAGGCTGGAAGGCCGGGATCCGAACGCCCTGATCGGCCTGCCGTTGATCGCGCTGTTGGAGATGTTGCGGGCTGAAGGCATCAACCCGCTGGTGTGACGCGGATTATTTGGCGGCCTGTCGGCGCAGCACTTGCAGGCAGTGACGCAGCTCTTCGTCCATCGGCGCTTCGATACGCATCGTTTCGCCGGTGGCCGGATGCTCGAAGCGCAGCGCCGCGGCGTGCAGGAACAGACGCTTCAGGCCGGTACCTGCCAGTTGACGATCGAACTCGCGGTCGCCATAGCGATCGTCAAAGGCGATCGGATGCCCGGCATGCAGGGTGTGCACGCGGATCTGGTGGGTACGCCCGGTGATTGGGCTGGCCTTCACCAGGGTGGCGAATTCGTAACGCTCCTCCACCTTGAAGCGGGTTTCCGAAGGCTTGCCTTCGCTGTTGACGCGCACGATACGTTCGCCGCTTTGCAGAATGTTTTTCAGCAGCGGCGCCTGTACGGCCTTGCAGTGGGACTGCCACTGGCCGCGCACCAGCGCCAGATAATCCTTCTGCATGCCCTTCAGCCGCAGTTGCTCATGCAGCGAACGCAGCGCGGAACGCTTCTTGGCGACCAGCAGCACGCCGGAGGTATCGCGATCGAGCCGATGCACCAGCTCCAGGAAACGGGCCTCAGGGCGCAGCGCCCGCAGCCCTTCAATCACGCCGAAGCTCAGGCCGCTGCCGCCGTGCACCGCGGTGCCGGAAGGCTTGTTGAGGATCAGCAGGTGGTCATCTTCATACAGAATGCAGTCGGCCAGCGCGGCCACCTTATCCAGCTTCGCCGACACCGGCGCCTCTTCGCGCTCGGCCACGCGCACCGGCGGCACGCGCACCACGTCGCCGGCCGCCAATTTGTACTCGACCTTGATGCGCCCTTTATTAACCCGCACCTCGCCTTTGCGCACGATGCGATAAATCATGCTCTTCGGCACGCCTTTCAGGCGAGCGAGCAGAAAGTTGTCGATTCTCTGACCGGCTTCGTCGTCGGAAATCGTGATGAATTGTACTGCTGGATTGTTCGTTTTCATGGTGCGGGATTCTAAATAGAGCGCGTGAATAGCGCCACATCTTTTTCTGTGCTTAACTGTCTCTCTGACGGCGGGCGAAACCCCAGCGGACAATAAGGCAGCAAGCCGATTTGAACGTTTGCGATTTCTTCCGCAGTTAAGGAAAAGTCACCTTGCTATAACGGCATCAGCAGTGGAATAATGCAGTCACTTTCCGCGTTGATTCTCGTTAAACAGGGAAAACGGTGGAATTATAAAATTTGTCTGATCGCGCAAAAACGCAGCAATGGCGTAAGACGTAATGCGAAATCAAACAATTAGCGGGCTGCGGGTTGCAGCTTGGCCGGCAAATGGAATCAGATCTGTCGACGTAAATCAGAGGCTATTCCCCTAGTAAAAGTGCTGTCTTTCACAAAGAAAAGCAGGCTTACCGAGATAATGCGCCCCTATGCAGGCGACAACCGTGAGGTTGACGGCTTTGCGAGAAGACACGGGGCTTTCGGTTTAACTCCGGCCATGAGGTTATTTTGCCCGCAGCTTTGTCGATAATGTAAAAATAACGAGTAAGTTAAGATGAAAAGAATGTTGATTAACGCAACTCAGCAGGAAGAGTTGCGTGTTGCCCTCGTAGATGGACAGCGGCTGTATGATTTGGATATCGAAAGTCCGGGTCATGAGCAGAAAAAAGCGAATATTTACAAAGGCAAAATCACCCGCATTGAACCAAGTCTTGAAGCAGCGTTCGTGGACTACGGCGCAGAACGACATGGTTTCCTCCCTCTTAAAGAAATCGCCCGCGAATACTTCCCTAGCAATTACTCTTCCCATGGCCGCCCGAACATCAAAGATGTGCTGCGCGAAGGCCAGGAAGTCATCGTTCAGGTAGACAAAGAAGAACGTGGCAACAAAGGCGCCGCCTTGACCACCTTCATCAGCCTGGCGGGCAGCTATCTGGTGCTGATGCCGAACAACCCGCGCGCCGGCGGTATTTCTCGCCGCATCGAGGGTGACGATCGCACCGAGCTGAAAGAAGCGCTCTCTTCGCTGCAACTGCCGGACGGCATGGGCCTGATCGTTCGCACCGCGGGCGTAGGCAAATCCGCCGACGCGCTGCAGTGGGATCTCTCCTTCCGCCTGAAGCACTGGGAAGCGATCAAAAAAGCCGCCGAAGGCCGCCCTGCGCCGTTCCTGATCCACCAGGAAAGCAACGTTATCGTGCGCGCCTTCCGCGATTACCTGCGCCCGGACATCGGCGAAATCCTGATCGACAACCCGAAAATTCTCGATCTGGCCAAAGAGCACATCGCCGCGCTGGGCCGCCCGGATTTCAGCAGCAAAATCAAACTGTACAGCGGTGAAATTCCTCTGTTCAGCCACTATCAGATCGAATCGCAGATCGAATCCGCCTTCCAGCGCGAAGTGCGCCTGCCGTCCGGCGGCTCGATCGTCATCGACAGCACCGAAGCGCTGACCGCCATCGACATCAACTCCGCGCGCGCAACCCGCGGCGGCGACATCGAAGAGACGGCGTTCAACACCAACCTGGAAGCGGCGGACGAAATCGCTCGCCAGCTTCGCCTGCGCGACCTCGGCGGCCTGATCGTCATCGACTTCATCGACATGACGCCGGTACGCCACCAGCGCGAAGTGGAAAACCGCTTGCGCGACGCCGTGCGTCAAGACCGCGCGCGCATCCAAATCGGCCGCATCTCCCGCTTCGGCCTGCTGGAAATGTCGCGTCAGCGCCTCAGCCCGTCGCTGGGTGAATCCAGCCACCACGTGTGCCCACGCTGTAACGGCACCGGCACCATCCGCGACAACGAATCGCTGGCGCTGTCCATCCTGCGCCTGATCGAAGAAGAAGCGCTGAAGGAAAACACCAAAGAAGTTCACGCTATCGTACCGGTTCAGGTCGCTTCGTACCTGCTGAACGAAAAGCGTGAATCCGTCAGCGCGATCGAAAAACGTCAGGGTGGCGTGAAAGCCGTCATCGTGCCGAACGATGAAATGCAAACCCCGCACTACTCGGTGCTGCGCGTACGCAAGGGCGAGGAAACCTCTACCCTCAGCTACCTGCTGCCGAAACTGCACGAAGAAGACATGGAGCGTCCGCTGGAAGATGCGCCGATGGAACGCAAGCGTCCGGAGCAACCGGCCCTGGCTTCCTTCTCCCTGTCCGCCGATGTGCCGCCGCCGGCTGAAGAACCCGTCGCCGTTGCCAAACCTGTCGCTGCAGCCGCCAAGGCTAAAGCCGCAGCGCCGGCCGCCGCCAAGCCGGGCTTCCTGGGTCGCCTGTTCGGTGGTTTGAAGAGCCTGTTCGCCGGTGAAGAACAACCTGCCGTCGAAGAAGCCAAACCGGCCGAAACGCCGAAGGCGGAAGGCAACGGTGAAAACCGTCGTCAGGATCGTCGCGGTCAGCGCCGTCAAGGCACCGGCCGTAAAGAGCGCGGTGAGCGTAGCGACCGTGGCGATCGTCCGGAACGCGGCGAACGTAAAGAGCGCGGTGAAGGCCGTGACAATCGCGAACGCGACAACCGTGAACCGCGTGAGAACCGTGAAGGCCGTGAATCGCGTGAATCTCGCGATGAGCAGCGCCGTAACCGTCGCAACCAGCAGCAGAACGCGCCGGTAGCGGAGGAAACTGCCTCGGAAGAAAGCGCTAAAGCGCCGCGCGAAGATCAGCAGCAGCGCCGTGAACAGCGTGCTGAACGCCAGCGTCGCCGTCAGGAAGAGAAACGCCAGGCTCAGCAGGAAGTGAAAGCGCTGGAAAGCGTTGACGCGGTCGAGAGCACCGACGAAGAGCAGGAAGAACGCCAGCAGCAGAACATGCAGCGCCGTCAGCGCCGCCCTCTGACGCAGAAAGTGCGCATCCTGTCCGCGGAAGAAGAGCTGCAGCGCGCAGCGGAAGAGCTGTTGGCGCCGAAAGCGCCGGTAGCGAAAGCCGAAGATGCGCAGCCAACTGCCGACGACAGCGTGAAGCTGCTGCCGGAAACCGTTGCCGCTCAGGCGGAAGACGATGCCCAGGGCGAAAACCGCGGCAACGGCGAAGGCATGCCGCGTCGTTCCCGTCGTTCACCGCGTCACCTTCGCGTCAGCGGCCAGCGTCGCCGTCGTTACCGCGACGAGCGTTACCCGCTCCAATCCCCTATGCCGTTGGTGGGCGCGTTCGCTTCCCCGGAAATGGCATCAGGCAAAGTCTGGGTAAGCTACCCGGTCGCTCAGGTTGAAGAAGCCGAAGTGCAAACCGAAGCCGTAGAGCAGGCGCCGGTTGTCGCCGCAGCGGTTGAACAGCACAGCGTTGCCGTGGAAGAAACTCAGGCCGCGGCCAGCGTCAACGAACCGGCACCAGAAGCCGCCGTTGAAACTGCCGCCGTCACCGTAACGGAAGAAGCGGCAGTCGTAGCGCCGGTTGTTGCCACCCCGGCCGAGGAAACCCCGGCGCCGGTGGAAACCGCCCCGGCAACGGTTGCGGTTGAAGAACCGAAAGCGGAAGAGACTGCCCCTGCAGTGGAAGCTGAGCCGGTACCTGAAACCGTAGCGGCAGAGCCAGTGGTTGAAGCTAAGCCAGCGGAAGACGAGCCGGTGGAAGAAGCTGCACCGGTAGAAGCCGCGCCGGCGGAAGAAGCGCCAGTGGTAGAAGCCGCACCTGCAGCGGCAGCCGCTCCGGTAGAAAAAGCGCCGGAACCAACGGCCGCCGAGCCTGCGCCTGCTCAGCAGCCGGCACCGGTGAAAGCCGTGCAGGACGCACTGTACAAACACATCGCCACTGCGCCGATGACCAAAGCGCCTGCGCCGGCCTACGTGCCGGAAGAACGCAAGCACAGCGACTGGCAGCGCCCTTCCTTCAACTTTGAAGGCAAAGGTTCAGCCGGTGGTCACTCGGCAGTGAGCCAGGCCACCGCGCCGGCCACCAAGCCGCAGCCGGTTAACGAATAAGTTAATCTGCACACCTAAAAAAACCCGCCGACGGCGGGTTTTTTCTTGCCTGCAAAAAGCTCAGGCGATCTTTTTCAGTTTTTTGATGTCCAGAACATCCAACTTGCCGTCAAGTCGACTGACGAACTGCTGAAAATGCGCCGTCTCATTATGCTTATCCAGCGCTTCGCTGCTGGCCCAACGCTCAAAGAACACGAAGGTGCCCGGCTTTTCCAGATCGCGATGCAAATCATATTGCAGGTTGCCCAGCTCCTGGCGGCTCGGCTCGAGAATGTCGTGCACCGCTTCACTGACTGCGGCCTCAAATCCCGCTTTCGCTTGCAGGGTGGCGATAACGCGTACTTCCATTGTTTTCTCCCTTTCCACTTGATGAAAGTCGACGGTATTGGCGTCGGCATCGTTGAAATCATTGTCACTATGCGCCTGCTGCGCCGTTGATTTCAACTTGTCGCCAACAAACAGATGCATCTGCGGCACTTTCCGCTTATCCTTACACCCCGGCGTGAATAAACCCATTATTCGCTTTTCATTAGACGTATTTGACCGCCGGAGCCTAGCTAGATGACCGCACAACCTCAAGTTCTGAAAATCCGCCGCCCAGACGACTGGCATATCCACCTGCGTGACGATGAGATGCTGAAAACGGTGGTGCCCTATACCAGCCAGGTATTTGGCCGGGCGATCGTGATGCCGAACCTGGTTCCGCCCGTGACGACCGTGGCCGCCGCGCGCGCCTACCGCGATCGGATTCTGGCGGCGGTGCCGCAGGGTCACAACTTTACTCCGCTGATGACCTGTTACCTGACCAACTCTCTGGCGGCCAGTGAACTGGTCAGCGGTTTCGAACAAGGGGTGTTTACCGCCGCCAAGCTGTATCCGGCCAACGCCACCACCAACTCCAGCCACGGCGTCAGCGACGTGACCGGCATTTACCCGCTGTTCGAGCAAATGCAAAAAATCGGCATGCCGCTGCTGATCCACGGTGAAGTGACCGATCCTGCCGTCGATATTTTCGACCGCGAGGCGCGCTTTATCGAACAGGTGATGGAGCCTATCCGCCGTCACTTCCCGGAACTGAAAATCGTCTTCGAACACATCACCACCAAAGAAGCGGCGCAGTACGTGCAGGCAGGCAACCGTTTCCTCGGCGCCACCATCACCCCGCAGCACCTGATGTTCAACCGCAACCACATGCTGGTCGGCGGCATTCGCCCACACCTGTTCTGCCTGCCGATCCTCAAGCGCAACGTCCATCAGGAAGCGCTGCGTCAGGCGGTGGCCAGCGGCTCGGACCGTTTCTTCCTCGGCACCGACTCCGCGCCGCACCTCAAGCATCGCAAAGAGTCCAGCTGCGGCTGCGCCGGCTGCTTCAATGCGCCGAATGCGATCCCGGCTTACGCTGCCGTCTTCGAACAGCTCGGCGCGCTGGAGCACTTCGAGGCCTTCTGCTCGCTCAACGGCCCACGCTTCTATGGCCTGCCGCTCAACGAAGACTTCATCGAACTGCAGCGCGTGCCGACCACCCAGCCGGAAGAGATCGCCCTGGGCAATGAATCCGTGATCCCATTCCTGGCCGGCGAAACCCTGAACTGGTCGCTGAAAGGCTGATATTTTTGCTTCGCCCTCTTGCCCTCACTTACGGTTAACTGTATAAATAAACAGTGAATCGCTTCGGGGGCAATTATGCGTATTGAAGTCACTATAGATAAAACCCGGCCGCTGCCGTCGGGCGCCATTGAGGCGCTGACCGGCGAGCTGGGCAAACGGGTCAATCGCCAGTTTCCAGGCGCCGTCGTGCACGTCCGTTATGCCGGCGCCAACGGGCTCTCCGTGCTGGGGGGCGCCAAAACCGACCGGGATCTGATTGAGGAAATCCTTCAGGAAACCTGGGAAAGCGCGGACGAATGGTTCAGCGCAGAATAACACTGCAATGCTGTTTTTGCCGGGGGTCGCTCTCCGGCTTTTTTGTTTCTGGCGCCCTGCCCATTCATCGCTTACCCTTACTCTGGAACCAAATCCGCCTCAGCGCTGTATTTAACGCAAAGGAGTAAGCATGGCCCCGGACAAGGTGAAATCCGAAGACGCAATGACGTTTGGCGAATTGCTGGCGCTGATTGCCGATCAAAAAAGACGCTTGAACGTACTGGAAGTGGCCTTCTCTTACCTGGCCTTCAGCCTGGATGACAAAGCCAACCAACGGCTGATCCACAGCCTGAGGCTGGAATCGCAAAGCCAGAATCGCGACGCCGAAACGCAGAAACATTTCGCGCACTTGGCCGAAGAACTGGAAAAATGTCTGCACGGCTCCGCCCCACCCACCGGCGGCGCGGAATAACGCCACAGGCTTTACTCATCGCGCGTTCGCACCCGAATTTGTAGAATAATTGTTCAAATAAATATTTATTTTGCAATTTTAGGTGACAACCCCTCCACCGATGAAAGCGGATGCGTATACTGTAATTGCTCTCATGATGATGAGCCGCATTGATCCTCGTTAGTCACTCACGGTAGTTACTACTCAATAAGGGGTCTTTATGGACAGAAATGATGAAGTAATTCAGACGCACCCGCTTGTCGGTTGGGATATCAGTACTGTCGACGTTTACGACGCCATGATGATACGCCTTCATTACCTGTCTTCACTAGACCAAACGCCCGAAGAAGCCCAAGTAGACCGAACGCTTTGGCTGACCACAGATGTCGCCCGTCAATTAATCAATATCTTAGAGGCCGGCATCGCCAAGATTGAAGCTACGGATTACCAGGATCTTGATCGCAGAAAACATTGATTCATCGTCTCCTACCCCCTAAGGCGCCGCGATCTTTCCCGGCGCCTTTTCTTCGCCTTTCGCCGTTCAATCAGTGCATTGCGTCCGCCAACCTTTTATCATGGGGGCATAAGAAATCGCTATCAGAGAGGGTTGGCACGTGGAATATGATTTGATTGTGGTGGGCAGCGGTTCCGTCGGCGCGGCGGCAGGCTATTATGCCACGCGGGCCGGCTTGAAAGTGCTGATGATCGACAGCGCTATCCCTCCGCACCGAAACGGCAGCCATCACGGCGATACCCGCATTATCCGTCACGCTTACGGCGAAGGCGAAAAGTACGTGCCGCTGGTGCTGCGCGCGCAGGCGCTGTGGAATGCGCTGATTCAACAATCCGGCGAGGAACTGTTCCAGTCGTGCGGCGTGCTCAACCTGGGGCCACAGCACTCCGAATTCATTCGCAATGCGCAGCTCAGCGCGCAAAAATTCCGCCTGAACGCGCAAACCCTCAGCGCCGAACAGATCAATCAGCGCTGGCCGGAATTCCGAGCACCGGAAGGTTATGTCGGCGTATTCGAGCCAGACGCGGGGTTCCTGCGCGCCGAGCTGGCGATAACCAGCCTGATCAAGCTGGCGAAAGAAGCCGGCTGCAGCCAGCTGTTCAACTGCCCGGTCAACGCGGTAGAACCCATCGATGGCGGCGTTGAGGTCATCACCGGCGAAGGGCGTTTCACGGCGCGAAAAGCGGTGATCACCGCCGGCACCTGGGTCAAAGCGCTGTTGCCGCAACTGCCGATCGCACCGCTGCGCAAAGTCTTCTCCTGGCATCAGGCAGATGGCCGCTACAGCGTGAACAATCGTTTCCCTGCCTTTACCGTCGAAGCGCAAGACGGCACGCACTATTACGGTTTTCCGGCGGATAACGACGGCCTGAAAGTGGGCAAACACGACGGCGGCCAGCCGATGGATGCCCCCGAGCAGCGCAAACCCTTCGGCAGCTACGCCAGCGACGGCACGGAAGTTTTCTCCTTCCTGCGGCAATTTTTGCCGGGTGTAGGCGTATGTTTACACGGCGAAGCCTGCAGCTATGATATGAGCCCCGACGAAGACTTTATTATCGATACCCTGCCGGATTGCGATCGCCTGATGGTCATCAGCGGATTGAGCGGCCACGGCTTCAAGTTCGCCAGCGCTCTGGGCGAGATCGCCGCGCTGTTCGCGCAGGACAAAGCGCCGCCGGTTGACGTCTCAAGCTTTGGTCTGAAACGATTTAGCTGAGCGAAGGATTTCGCTGTCCAAGTCCCCCTCAGGCACTGGACAGCGAAATTTGGCGGTTACAATTTGTTAACCTGCTAACTCTTTTAAATACCAAGTAAAAATCCTGATAACGGAAATTTCTTATATTCAGCAGTTGAATTTCCGAATTGAACACTTGCAGTGTAAGTCCTATTTTACAGAAGATATGCTCCATCGGCTTTCAACAAGGACGTCACCATGAAACTACTTGTCGTGGACGAATGCTGCTTCACCCGGGTCGGTATAGCCAGCTACTTTGCTGATAGTGGGATCACGACGATCAAGTGCTGCCACAGCATTGAATACGCTACATCGCTGTTGGCCAGCTTTCAGCCGAGCCACATTCTGGTGAACCTCAGCAACCAATGCCGCTATAACGAAGCGGACGCGCAACTGCAGGCCTTTATGGAAGCCAGCCAGTCCGCCTTGCTATTTATCTATCTCGACACACCTTACCCTTACAGCGAAGCGCCAATGCGCATCGCCGATAACGCTTTTCTGTTCAATAAAAGCATTCTGCCGCTCACCTTACGCACGCTGCGCGAGAATCCGCTGGCGCTGGCCGATGACGGCGAAGAGCGTTCCCTGTTCAGCCCGCAGGAGCTGACGGTAATGAAGTATTGGATGGCAGAGATGCCTAACTACCGCATTGCGAAAAAACTGCAGATCAGCTCCCATACGGTCTATGTGCACAAGCGTCACATCACGGAAAAGATCAACGCGCGCAACCGGCTGGAGTTTTACTCGCTGTATAACGTGCTGCGCTATTTCTACCCGCCGAGCACGCCGGCGAATTCAACGCCGCTGGCGCTGTTGGCCGTGTAACCTCAAGCCTGCGATAACGCAGGCTTTTTTATCGTCACTTTCCCGCCCCTCACGCGCGGCGCGCTATAAATGACGCCGAGAAAAGGACTATAATCAAGGGTCCTTCTCTTCAGGCGGCTGAAATGTTAAACCGAATACTGGCGGCTATCGTCAACAATGTGCGTGAGCACCTGGTGCTGTACCTTTGTCTGTGGCTGGTGCTGCTGGCGTTGGATGTCTATTTCTTCTTCGTCATGTAATCCATGCCGCCGTTATTTCCCCGATTGAGCTTCAGCCGCTTCGGCGATCCCGCCCAGGTGCTGGAATTCCAGCAGATGAGCAGACCGCTGCTGCGCCCCGGACAGCGGTTATTGCAGATGCGCTATGCCCCGCTCAACCCTTCCGATCTGATCCCGATCTTCGGCCAATACGCGCACCGCATCGCCCTTCCTCAGGTGCCGGGATATGAAGGCGTGGGCGTCGTCGTCAATCCGCAGAATGGGCATTCAACGGGCCGACGCGCGCTGGCGGTAGCGGGTAACGGCAGTTGGCAAACGTTCGTCACGCTGCCTGAAGATCGGGTGGTCTGGGTGCCGGACGACATCGACGACGCCTGCGCAGCGCAAATCTATATCAACCCGCTCACCTGCTGGGTGCTGTTGACCCAATGGCTGCCGCTCAGCGCCGGCGACGTACTGCTGCTCAACGGCGGCGGCTCCGCTGTCAGCCTGCTGCTGGCGCAGCTGACAGCGCTGCGCGGCATTCGTCTGGCGGTCGTGGCGCGCAATGCCGCTCATCGCCAGGCGTTGCTGGCCGCCGGCGCCTGGCGCGTTATCGAAGCGCCGCAGCTGGCGGAAATGACGAATTTTGGCGCCCGAGCGGCCATCGACTGCATCGGTGGAGAGGACGGATTGCAGCTGGCGCGGGCGGTCCGCACCGGCGGCGATTTTGTGGCGCTGGGCCTGCTGAGCGGCCGCCAGGTAGACTGGCGGTGCGTGGTGGACGAGTTAAAGCTGCGCGCTTCGCTGTTCCACCTGCGTAAATGGAATGCGCAGGCGGCGCCGGCGCAGTGGCAAACGGCGTTTTATCAGCTATTCCAGCTGCTGCGGCGTGGCCAGTTGACGCTGCGCCCGCCCGCCGCGATTTACCCTTTGCATCAGTACGCAGCGGCGCTGCACCACGCCACGCAGCCCGGCGTGAATGGCAAAATCTTCCTTACGCCGACGACATCTGAGACGATTGCGGTGGATGAACCATTATTCAACGGGGTTCCCAATAAATAAAACGCAATGGAGGAAAAGGCGCCTTTTCCGTTAATGTAAACTTATTAGTGGTGAGATGCCCTTTTATTAGGGCAACGGACATTATTATGCTATCAATCTCTACGCTTTGAGATAAGGCGCATCGTTACCCAAGAAATAACGATCGATAGTAAAATGAGCATGACAATTAAAGAGTCAAACGATGAACTCATTAAATCTAGTGGGTTTGAGATCTTCGCCACCTTTAAGTACGAATCCTCTGATAGATGCCTGAAAACTACTTCAGCCAGTACGACAAGTCAGGCAACAACAGCAGATTGGGGTTGTAGTGGTAAAGTAATACTGGCCACGGTTTTACAGTAAGAACGGTATCTGTTCTCTGATTCTTCCGGTGTCAGCCCCCCGCTGTAATGATGAGGTCTGACGCTATTGTCTTAATTCAGGATATAACCGCCGATTTGACGCCGGGCCTCATCACTCCCTGCGTAACCATTTGTCGGAACCCATTCTGTTTTCAGACTACAGAAGAAGCGTCCCATTGGGCTGTTATCCCAGCAGTTCCCTCGCCGACTGACGCTTTGCTTTATCCTGTAACGCCAAAGAACTTGTTGATATTTAAGGCCGGTATACTGGCTTCCTTGATCACTATGGAACATGACCTACCGGGGTTGGCCACGCGTCTCATAGGCCATCCGTAGGACACGACTTACCCACTCTGTATCGGCATTCGCTGACAGACTCCAGCCGATAATTCTGCGGACAAAAAGATCCATGACAACTCCCTAGTGCAAAACTATTCCAGCAAAAAGGCTCCGGTATTAATTTTTTTCAGAGCCAACAATAGTTACATGGTTAATGAATTTATATCGAGTAACTGCCTTAGCTGAAAATCAACGACTGGAAGAACCGGTGAAAATAAATGACGAGTGGTTTTATACGGAAAAATTTTTCCTTGGTTGACTATGTGCTCTCTGATTTTTAACGGGCAGAACGGCTCACCATTATTCCAGTCGTTTACTCTCACGCGTACATCAGTATAGTCAAGCAATATACAAGGAAGGTACGTTAGCCCAAGATTATTGGCCACGCGATATCGATGGTTGCCATCCATAATGATCCCCGTGTTTTTTTCAATGGGAACGGGTGTTATCCATTTTTGGCAACGCGCTATCTCCTCTGTTAATGCTATAACATGTTCCATGTTGACCTCTTCAGAGGGACGGATCAAGGCAACTGGGTGTAATATTACCTCATACTGCATGTTCACCTCACCTGAAATTTTCAAGGGCATTAAGTAAGATATCTATCTCATCTTCACTGTTATACGCATGAACGGATGCACGAACGACTGACTCCAACCCACGATTTCGCATGTCAATGAATGTCGAACTCGATCGAGAACATGAGACATTAATTCGACGTGGTTGAGCCGATAGGTATTCCTTAACAGATTCAGCTGTTTTATTTTTAACTGTAAATGTAACGATTCCTGATAGATTATCTCCTTTATCCTGTAACTGAACGTGCGGTATACATTTCAGGCCTGAGCGAAGTTGCTTAGCCAACTTAAAAATCCTTTGCGTTACTTTATCTTGCCCTAACGAAAGCGCATATTTCGCGGCCGCCCCCAGGCCAAGCCTGTCAGCAATATTTGCCTCCCAGCATTCGAATCGTCGGGCTCCCTCGCTAATATGATAACGCCGCTCATCTATAAGACTGGCAGCATGGTGATCAAGCCACACCGGTTCAATATTCGAACTCAGGGTGCTGTCCATCCATAAAAAACCCGTACCGCGTGGAGCTCTCAGGTATTTACGCCCTGAGGCTGTTAACACGTGACACCCAATTTTTTGGACATCAAGTTGTAAATGTCCAATACCCTGGCAAGCATCAAGGAAAAACCACACGCCAGCATCACGAGCAAGGACGCCCATTTTTTCTACCGGCTGTATTGGTCCTCCATGAGTTCCCAGTATTGGGAGACTGATTAATCTGACTCGAGGATTGTCAAGGGTATGTTGTAACTGCTTCAGACAAACAGCCCCGTCCTCATCCGCTTCCAGAATGTTGATCTGAATGCCATCACGTTTTTGTCGTTGCAGGTAAGGTATATAATTGCCTGCATATTCAGTGGTCGAAGTCAGGATGATATCCCCTGGGCGCAAGGGAAGAGAGTAGAATGCGATGTCCCAGGCCCGGGTAGCATTTTCCACAAGCGCGATATCTGCAGGCTTTGCCTGGATCAATTTCGCCAGATAACCATATATGTCACCAAGCCATTGGCGCTCACGCTCTGCGGCTTCATACCCACCGAGGGTAATTTCTTTTAAATAGTGTTCATGTACAGCCTGTATAACCGGGACAGGCATTAAGCTTGCTCCTGCATTGTTAAAATGAATAACATGCTCAGTCCCTGGCGTGTCAGTGCGGAGTTGCGCCAGACTTAACGTCATGATTATTACCCTCTTTTTTCAGGCTTACCATATATCCGGATTGATACGGAACGGGAAGAAATTCCTGATGCAGGCGACGGAATGTGTCATCAGCGTCCAGGTCCGCGAATAATTGTGGATGTATCCATCTGGCTAGTTGCTGGATGGCAATGACATCATACGGGCTGTTGTAGAACTGATGCCAGATGGCGAAAAATGCGCTATTACGGCGGGCAGTGCTATCTGCATAAGCTGGACGGCTGGTGAACCATGCCAGCTTACGCCTGGATTCGTCGATATTGACGCCCGGCCCGAGAGGGATCCACCTTCCACCAGGAACGAAGGCCTGAAAATTCCCGCTGGTGAGTATGACGACATCAGGATTTGCAGCTATCACCTTTTCAGGATTTAACGTAAAAAATGAACCGGGAGCAAGATTGGCTGCGATATTGTCTCCTCCGGCTAATTTAGTAAAACGCCCAAAGCTCCCCTTGCCAAAGGTCATACAGCATTCTTCTGAATAACCTCCAAGACGTTCTAAAAATACCTTTGGCAATGGCTTCTTTAATTTTAAAGTCCTGGATGTGACGCGTTGTAATTCACTATCGCGAAACTTTAAATAGGCTTCAGAGCGTTCCGATTGGCCAAATAGCTCGCCAAATAGTTTCACTGTTGGAGGAATATGTGCAATAGGGTCATACCGAAAATCCACGTAGACAATTGGGATACCCGCACTGGCAAGTGCGGCTTCATACCCTGAGTCAACAATGGAATTTCGCGCATCCATATTCATGATGATGACGTCAGGTTTCAGATTAATAGCCTGTTCGATATCGAAGGTCCCTTGCTCGCGGCCTCCAAATGTCGGGATTTTCTCCAGTTGTGGAAACTGTTGCCGGTACTGCTGCCATGTTGCCGGATCTGACTGTATTAAATCTTTCCGCCAGGCCACTATCCTCTTGGCAGGATTTTCTTTATCAAGCATGGCGACCAGATACAGTTGGCGCCCTTCCCCAAGGATGACACGCTGTACCGGTAATTTGATGTTAACGGTTCGGCCAAAGAGATCGGTTACAGGCGTCATCGTCTGTTCAGCATGAGCAATTGATGAGGTTAACAATACTATAAAGAGCACAAGTCGTAATATCATTTCTCATAACCTATTTTCTTGTTGAATTCCCTTGAAGAGCGGCTGATTTTTAACGTAATAATTAAAGTCATGGAATACATAACAGCAACGCAAAGAAACAACGCTGACAACCCTGGCCAGAGAAGGACTACGCCCCCCAAAGCAATACCTGTAATGGAGGCGAACTGGCTGATACTCTGGACTACCCCCAATATATACCCTTGCATACCTTCGGCTGTTGTACGCGAGATTAATGCGGTAAGCACAGGCGTGGTTGCGCCAAGGAGAATTCCCCATAAAAAATAAAGCCCGATAAACCAGCGGGTTTCCCTTACTGTAGCCAGCAGCAGTGTTACCAGGATACATCCCATGATGACCCCCACCATTCGGTAGAGCGTGCTGGCTATATCGTGCGCTTCAAACCATCTTGCCCAGAGAGACGCTGATACAATCACTCCCGTAGCCTGTAATCCATAAGCTAATCCTGTTAGCCAATTAGGTGCATTGAACACCGTGCTGACATAAAGAGAAAAAGGCGTTTGCGTAATCATGCGGCTCATTAATAACAAGCCAAGAACCGTCAGTAAGCCAACAATGACGCCATTGTTGATTCCAGTTGGAGTCCTTTTCTTATCTTTTGAATGAACAGCTGAAGTGGACGAGACTCCATGAGGAGCATCAGCAGGTAATATGAAAAGAACAATCAGTGCACACAGCGTACAAATAATAAATGCGCTGACGTTTATCCAGAAGAAACTCAGTAGATCGAGAATGGCTCCCCCGATAATCGCCCCTGCCAAAGAGCCTGCGTTGGTTGACACCTGTAACCAGGCAAAAAGTCTCGTACGCTGTGCCGCTGGCACCATTGCAATACCATAGGCCTGAGCCGGCGCAATATAACCCGCACAGGTACCCTGCAAAAAACGTAAAATAAGCACCAGCCAGACTTCATTGGCGAAAGCAAGCCCGAGTTGCGTTAATGCCAGGCCCATCAGTGCGCGGATCATCATGACTTTATTGCCCGTTTTGTCGCCTACCCGCCCCCAGAATGTACTGGTTAGCATAACGCCAAGCATCGGCGCTATATACACTCCCGTGCCAGCGATGCTCAGTAGTTCTGTGGACGTCATGCTTTCGAGATGAAGCGGCCAAAAAGGGCCACTCATTTCCATCGCTCCCATCGAAAGCAGTTGCACGATAAACAGAAACTGGACAATAAAAGTCACGCTGCCCGTTACGCGCATCCTCACTTCCCCCTTACCGTTGGCCAATCGGCGGGGGTCGGGGAGGGGGCAATCTTCCCTCCCATATACTCGCAACACCAGTAATAGATTTCTTCTATATATGGTGTTGGCACCCTGAGCCTCTGGCCGATCGAAACCAGCAGGCTTAAACCACAGCCAATATCTTCCCGAAAGACCCGATGGTTTTTGTCAAAAATAAAAGTGTCGGATCGCCCTTCGCGGATCAGAGGCAGCGGGATACCCTCATAGGCCTTATTCGTTCGTAAAACGCTGAGGAGTGTTCTGGGGTCAGAAATTGAGTCACCGTATGCCTCGACTATTTCCTGCTGCAATGACTGCACAGAGCTGAGATCGATGCCCAGTGAAAGTTCGGCAGCTTTACATAAGGCCTGATTTTCCTCATCACAGCGAGCAAGGAAATAAGCACCGAGTTCCGGGCAGTCACTCCACCAACACGGAATATGATTGAAAGCATGCCCGTGCCACTGCCCCCATGGGCCGATGAGACCATAAATGACGGAGCTGTGCATGATTGGATTTCCTGGTGTAAGGGTAATCTCCAGGTAATTAGAAAGCAGAGTGACGGGAGCTTCATAAAGCTGCTTCAGGTAGTCAAGCAGAATATCGGTATTCTCAGGTGTTTCCCGGCAATGAACAGCCACGTACAACTGTGATTTCGCCCCCCCCATCCTGACACTTTTTCCAGGTACAAGATCAAACGCAATATGGGGGACATCTTTCATGCCCCATATAACAATATTCGATAAGCCTCCAAATGCTTTTTCTGCCATCCAGTCAAATCCGCAAAAACCGGGAATGGCTCCGACGAAGACCTGCTTATGCCGTGACAGCGCTGGCGCGATGCTGTGAAGCACGCTTTCGCGCACATGGCTTGGGGCAGTAATGATAATGAGATCTGCAGCGGCACAGGCTTCATCGGCTGACGCCGTCATCCTGACGGCAGGGGCTTTTATAACATTTCCGTCAGGCATGATCGCATGCAACTGAGCGCCACTGCCTTGATATGCGGTGACAGTTTCTGGCCGGCTAGTGTAGAGAGTTACTGCAACTGCCGGATTTTGACTGAATAAAATGGCAGCAAGATGGCCCGTACGGCCGGCCCCACATATTGTTACCCTTAACTTCTCGCCTGAGAACATTATTCTCCCTCCTCAACAGAAGAGAGTGCAAACCAGCTATCAAGTTGCCCCCAAACTTGCACGGAGAGAAGATCCCGTTCTTTGAGCCACTCCTCATTGAAGATCGTATTTAGATATTTTTCACCGCCATCTGCAATAACGAGAGCCACATTCCCCCGAATCGTTCCATTATTGATAAATTCCAACGCTTTATATATTGCACCCCCGGTAGAACCGCCAACAAGCAGCCCGAAACGGCGCGCAAGATAGCGTGCAGTTTCAAAAGCGCAGACGTCGGAAACCTGTTCACCATAATCAATGCAGCTGTAATCCAGAACTAATCCGACGGTGTCTCCTTCCGGTGTGCCGGTTCCTGATTGATAATAGGGCTTTCCTGGCTTTCCAAATACGATAGAGCCTTCTGGCTCTACGGCGATCGTGACTGTATCCGGATTATGAACCTTGAGGCCATGCGCTATCCCTGTCATCGAACCGCCAGTACCAACACATCCAACCCACGCGTCGACTTTGCCAATCTGGCAGATAATTTCACGCACCAGGTCTGCATATCCACCGGCATTGGCTGCATTATCTGATTGGTTCATGAACACTGCGCCGGGTATTTCACTCGCAATTTCAGCCGCCATACGCTGTCGTTCCACAACCGCGACTTCATTTTCGCCGTAATTACCCTTAACGTAACGAATATCTGCTCCCAGAGCTCGCATGATGGTAATTTTATCCTGAGCGGCATGGTGGTCCACCACTGCAATAAATTTAAGCCCAAATTCGATAGCCGCAATGGCCAGGCCGATCCCCGTATTTCCTGACGATGATTCAACAATTGTCCCACCTGGTTGGATCCGCCCTGATTTCAGCGCCGCAACAATCATATTTCTGGCCATGCGATCTTTCATGCTCCCGCCAGGATTGTTTTTCTCCACTTTGATATAAAGGCGAGATTCAGATTGCGCCAGCGGTAATTGAATGACGGGAGTATTGCCAATCAAATCAGTTACTTTTCTGAAGATCATTTTACAACTCCTTAATTGTCAACGGTAAAAATGAGGTTTTGACGCGAGCTCATGACGGCGGTCAGTCTTGTGGGGAGCGGGTGCCGGTGGAACTGGTTTTCCAGTAAATCCATTTGGTAACCAGCAGTATTGGCAAATATCAGCAAGTCGCCCGGTTCAGGCAGGTGCTTGAATGTAATCAGACGGTTAGTTATAACGTCCTCGTCAAGGCAACTATGACCCGCAATCCATGCTTTCGCAGCAGGAGGTGGCTCATGAGAATTCTGACGAATATGGAGCGGATCGCTTAGGAATTCAGAGTTAAACCACGTTTCGCATGCACTGAAGCTACTTCCCTCGACAAAAATAACGTATCCGGAATCACCGTGAGGCCGGACTCGACATACGCGAAAAACACTTATGGCGCTCTGGTTGGCCAGACTTCTTCCGGGCTCGACACACAGCGTTAATCCTTCATCGATTAATGCATCGCAGACTCTTTTACCCGCAGGGTCCGCGCCGCCAAGAAACTGAGTGAGCCAGTGCTCAGCGTTTATATCGCCACCATAGGGATAGAAAGCATCCGGGACCCGTCGAGTACGATAGTTTTCCTGCGTTTGTGAGGATAGCCATGCCTTATAGCAATTCCCCTCTACATACTGAACGGGCAATCCTCCCCCGATATCGATAATGCATGGGGAATGGCCAAGACTACGGGCGCAGGCAATTAACGGTAAAGTGTCAAAAAAAGCGTTAACTCTGGATACGGGCGAGTAGCCACTAAGATGGAAATGGAAGCCATCGATTTTTAAGGGATTACAGGTCTCGAGTTTCTGAAGCACGGCACTCACTTCACGGGATGACATACCAAAACGGCTGGTATGGCTGAACGCGGGGCGAAGGCGCAGTAGTATACTGATCCGGCCTGTCGGGCTTTTCCAGCGTTTAGCTACCTCCATGAGATCGTCCATTTCCTCGACTGAATCCACAACAATCCGCGCCCCCTGCAGAATTAACTCCTGCAAAAAACGTATTGTTTTTGCAGGCCCAGTGGCACACAAATCGTTGCCTCTGCATCCAGCGCGGATAGCATCGTTGAGTTCATGCAGGCTGGATACATCAGCCCCTGTTCCGGCAGTGACGGCCGCCTGTAATAACGACTGTGATTTATTGACTTTAACGCCATAATAAAATTTCGCTTCAATGCCAAATCCCGCCGTAATAGCAGCCATCGCATTGAAATTATTCTCCACGGTATGCGGCCAAACAATATTGAGCGGAGAACCGTAAATTTCTGATAAGCGAACAAGAGTATCAGGGGACGTCTCTAACCATCGGGCAATAACAGGATCCACATAGGGGGGCAATTCTCTGGCAGGGCTTAACCGCCATGAAGTTGTTTCCCGGCAATAGGTATTTAACAGCGAAGCCATATTAAATCCTCTCAGAAATCAAGGGTTACCGATGCAAGGAAGGTGCGTGGCGCTCCCTGCGCAATGGTGCTGTATGACGCCACGCCAGCCCAATAATGGCGATCTAACACGTTTTGAACATCAAAGCGGAAAGTTGCCGGTGTACCGTAAACACGCGTTTTATAGGCAGCCCCCATATCTACCGTGGTCCAAGAACGGATAGACTGCGTATTCGCCTGATTGACGTACTGCTTCCCGCTGTAATTGACATGACTGTTCAGGGACAATCCCCGTAGGACAGGGAGGTCATATTCCACACTCGCGTTTGCTTGTATCGGGGATACACCAACGGGTTTGTTACCACGAACGCCAGTGGTGGGAGATTTGGTGAGCTCAGCATCAATCAGGGAAAGACTTCCTGATATTCGCAAATTATCCAGAGGTTCATGGGAGATATTCAGTTCAATTCCACGGTTCCGTTGTTCGCTGTTGGAATTGAATGTATTGTTACCGTCGATTGCACCGCTTGGCTTCGTGATCTGGAAAAGAGCAAGACTGCTTTGGATTCCCGCCTCATCGTATTTAATGCCCACTTCGTATTGACGCGATCGGTATGGACGCATCACCTGACCTGCGTTTTGTGCCGTACCAGGGGCGACATCACCTTTGCTGAGCCCCTCAATGTAGTTAGCATACAGCGAAACGGGTTTCCAGGGACGGTAGACCAGGCCAAGCATCGGAGTGACGGCATATTCATCATAGGAAGATGAACGATCGCCATTAGCGGCGAAGTTATCGGCACGAACCCTTTGGACACGCACGCCTGGCGTGATGTCAACACTTCCATCCAGTACGGTCATTGTGTCTGCAAGCGCGAGACCACTTAACTGGCTGGAGGAGGTTTTTGATATTCTGGCTGGCGCAGAAGGCAGGGTGACATCAACGTCTGGCGGGGAATAAATATTGGAATCTACCGTTTGCCCCCAGGTGCTGGCGATAGCAAGGCGATCATGGTAATAACTGACCTGCAGCGTCGCCTGGTGATCAATGGAACCGGTTGAAAAATAACTTCTCGCGCCAGTTTCTAAAGTATAACGATTCACCTTAAAGCGGAAATTAGTAATCGTCGAGACGACATCTCCTTTGTCGTTAATAATATTAGGGGTTTGCTCTGATATGCGTGAAACCATCGAGCGCCCACCGCCTGCATTCGCAAAAACGGTCACGTTGTCATTAATATCGTATTCTGTGTGTAGCAATGCCCCCTGATCCCGGATTTTCCACCACATCCCCTTTTGTGCGATGTTTGTCTTGCCGTCAGGAGCATCCGGAACATCTATGCCTGCAGCGACGGTGAAGGGGCGATTTGGGGATTTGACGCGCTGATATTGATCAAGCAGGTCAAGGGAAGCCCTCACCCCTCCGTTCCCATAATCGAGAGCAAGCGCGCCTAATGCCGTATTTTTATTGGCATTGTCGAGTGCCAAATCGCCACCACTACCGCCACCGTTAAAACGGATTCCCCACATCTCCCCGTCCGGGTTAACCCACAATTTACCGACATCGACATATGCACCGAGTTGGTTGTTGGACTCCCAGGCGGTGGTGAGTCGTTTAATATCCTGAGCTGTAGCTCTTTTAGTCACGGCGTTAATGACACCGCCAACCCCTCCGTTCGGGGACATCCCATAGAGTCCCGCGCCCGGCCCCTTCAGTAACTCTATTCGTTCGAGATATTGCGGCAATAATTGATAATTTGGTGCCACACCATAGACACCATTGAGTGCCACTTCACCGGTATTGCCTTCACCAATAGGGAATCCACGGATCATGAAAGAATCCAGGATCCCACCTGAAGGAGAGGTAACCCGCACGGATGAATCATTTTTTATAACATCGCCGAGAGATTTAGCCTGCCTATTTTCAATGTATCGCGAGTTATATACCTTGATACTAAATGGCGTATCATGAATGACTTTACTTCCTAATAAGCCAATATTGGTTTGTTCGGATAGTGCATCTTCAGTTTGTGTAACAGTACTGTCGGCGCTAACGACAACGGTATCTTCCGCGTTCGCAATATAAGGAATTAAAACTTCTACAACAGCCAAAACCAGAAACTTCTTTCTACGATTCATAACCATTATCTCTAGTCCCAGAATTACCGGCGTATCAATCAGCTAAAGGATTATTAAGACCGTGCTGAAGTCGATAATCAGTATATTGTTGTAAATGCATGCTCATTAATGAGCGGGTATACCAGGGATGGTTCATAAAATGCTCGCGTTCCTGATGCCAGAAGCTGGCATCCAGCCTTGGGTGAAGTTCTTTAAATACACGGTCAAGTTCTTCGCCAATAACTTTCCACATACGATTATCTGGGATGCAATAGAAGTGAGTCAGGCAAAGGGCGATTTCATGTAAATGACTGACAAGGCAAGCATCCACGACGAAGGTTCTGACGGGTTCAATATCATCTTCAAACACCGTGGGTAAAATGCCAGGCCAGATATAAGGTTTGAGTTCGTAACCTTGCCTACGGAGTGCTGGGGCCCAGGTGCGGCCATCACCGAAGTCACGGATAAGCATGGCCACAGCGCGGCCGGAATCATCAAATAAAACCTGCGTATTTTGTTGGTGTGCTTCAAGCGCCACGCCATAAATCAAATACATAGCCAAGACCGGTTTCAGTATGATCCGGGTATAATGACGAAACCATGTCTCAGGCGTGTCTCCTGACAAGGCAATCAGCTCACTGATAAGGGGATCGGATTTATGCGGGAGCGCGGTAAATAGCGATGCAACCGTGATAGCCAATGAATTATCGTTTCTTGTCCACGCATCCGTACTACGAAACACGACGGAGAGAAACTTACCCTCAGCGTCATCCATACGATCTTTATGACGAAAGTGCCATGCGGCATCTTCCCGAAAAAAGTCGAGCTTGCCGTCAAAACCTTGCTCCACATCCAGGATATCCTCAATAATCGTACTAATACGCGGCCCCATGTGAATGGATTTGGCCTGGAGGCTGCGCATCTCACTGGTCATCCATATGGCAACGGGCAATTTTATAAAAGGCAATGCCGGGGCCGTCGGAAGCATTGTTCTGAACGACATTGAGGGTGCGGTTTCAATTTCGGGACCAAATGGCAAAAGAATTCCTTCGTCTATTTCTTTGGCGAAATGACCCAAGATCCAATGTTCAAGATGCCAGGGGTGAAGGGGAATGGGCAGCCATTCTTGAGGGTTGCGATGCTGACTTTCGAGCCAGTCGCACCATTCACTCCAGACGTCAGGAAAGGCCGATGACAGCCATTGACGGATATCCTGAACATGAGGCATCTTCTCGCAATAAACCATGTCGTCCTGTATGGCCCCCATGCGAAGAGTGACTCGGGCTCCAAATTCGGCGGATAGGGCTTCGATGTCTTCATCGTTTAATCCAGGCCGGGACTTCCAGGTAGGATAATAAGGGTGGCCTTCCAGAGATCCCCACTGGTCCAGGAGGGTCGCCCCCTCTCTCAAACTGTGATGACGTCCTACCCATTTAACAAAATAAGACTCCCCCTCTTTCTCCATATCTTTAGCAATGCTATTCCGCCATTTTGACCGATGCGCTCTGGCCAGCCGATCATTATGGATACTGTTAGCAACATCTTTATTGAATTTAGCTATCCCCTCAGCCGATGGGCTGAAACTGAATTCATTTTTCAGGACGTCGATCAGTTGTTCATGTGACTGAACCGGGGTTTTGCTCCCGTCGGCTGCCTCGAGGATAATATCACCACGATTAATAACACTATTCGCCGGAAAAACCGCCGTTAGATTTAGCTGAAGGATATGTTCTCCATCAGAGAGGCGGTAATTAACCCTACTTTCGTCACCGAAAACCTCAAGTTTCTTTTCATCAAGTAGTTTTTCCGCAAAAAGACAACGAATTATGCGAGAGAGTGCGTTACGTGCCGAAAAATCAGGTTGTGTTGAAAGTGCTTGTCCTGCAAAGCCATTCTCCTCTGCCAACTCCATCATATTTTCTCCCAATGTAAGAGGGTTGAAACAATTAGGTGTAAATTGAGCATCTTAAGGTCAACGTGATATTTCATTGCTCTCTCAGGCTCCTTGAAAACTTTCAGTCACTACGCTACCATCAAAATAAATTCATGTAAATGATAATCAATATCATTCTCATAACTGTAATCAATGATGAGATAACAAATTTATATCAATCACTTAGGCGGTAAAGGTATGAGTGTAGAGATTAGCTATTTGTTTGTCCCTGCTAATAAAGAGGTTATGTTTTCGAAGGCGTTGGCCAGTGGTACAGATGCGATCATTATTGATCTTGAAGATGCCGTTCATCCGAACGAAAAGCCCCTTGGTCGCGATAACGTTCTGAGTTGGCTACATAAAATTAATAAGAGCAACATTAAAACCGGAATATATATCCGGATAAATCATCCAAACGACAAGGAGTTTGATGACGACATCAGCTTGCTCAATTCATTAAATAAGCCATTGATTACGGGTGTGATGGTGCCAAAACTGGAATGCAGTGAAACGATAACCCATATAAACTCAAGGCTTAATTCCGGAATATCAAGGCTACCCTTTATCGGCATCATAGAAACGGCGCGAGGATTGTATCACTGTGAGAATATAGCCTGTAGCGGTGTGGTCAGATTAGCGTTCGGCTCTTTAGATTATTCACACGATATTAATTGTCTGCAAACACCAGAGGCACTTCTCTATGCGAGAAGTCGTATCGTGGTGGCTTCACGGCTTGCCAACCTATCGCCCCCTATTGATTGCGTCACCCCCGAATTTTGTACGTCCGAAACGTTGTTAACGGATTGCTGCCATGCTCGTTCCCTTGGATTCGGTGCTAAATTATGTATTCATCCGGATCAAATCAATGTGGTTGCCAAGGCATTTAGCCCTACGGAGGAACAAATTAAATGGGCTGAAGAGGTGTTAAAACAGTCCAGAGATAACTATGCTTTTCAGGTTGGTGGCTCGATGGTTGATTTACCCTTAATAAAACAGGCAGTCCGTTTAATGAACAGTAAATAAACCAGAGTGAATGTATTGGTCAACCACGCAAACTATAAACAGTCAGATAGAAGCGTTAAGCCACCGTTGGGGGGGTTATTCAAACGCATTAACAACCCCGGGCACAATGTGGCTACAAGAATTCTCCTCACTCCGGCTCTGCCGGAGGCTGGCGCGGCGGGCGGCCGTCCCCCAGGATAACCGCCAGCCGATAGCCGCCCTCGGTAGTCTCCAGCGCGATGCGCGCCACGATCGTCAGCGGCACCGACAGCAACATGCCCACCGGGCCGAGCAGCCAGCCCCAGAAGATCAGCGACAGGAACACCACCAGCGTCGACAGCCCCAGCCCGCGCCCCATCACGCGCGGCTCGAGGATATTGCCGATCACCATGTTGACAGCGATAAAGCCACCCGCCACCACCAGCGCATCACCCAATCCGTTGAACAACAGCGCCTGAATCAGCGGCGGAATGGCGGCCAATACCGAGCCAATGTTGGGAATGTAGTTAAGCAGAAATGCCAGCAGCCCCCAGATAAAGGCAAAACGCACGCCGACCGCCTCCAGGAAGATCCAGACGATTACCCCGGTGGCCAGGCTGATGATGGTTTTAATCACCAGATAGCGCGTCACGCCATCCAACGCCCGCCGCATCGCGGCGAGCCCCTCGTTCGGTTTATCCAGCGCCTGCTGCAGCTTGTAAGGCAGCAACTGCACTTCGAACAGCATAAACACCACGGTCATCAGGAGCAGGAAGACGTTGGTCATCGCGCCAGACAGGTGCCCCAGCATGCGGGTGACCAGATTCATCGCCGCGCTGGGATCGACATACTGCAGCATCGCTTCGCTGGAAAGGCTGATATTGAAACGGTCGGCGTAATGCTGCAGCTCGCGCAGCTTCTCGATCATCATGCCGCGGTACTGCGGCAGCGAACGGGCGAACTCGTTCAACGAAGCCCCCAACATGCCGATAAACAGCATCACGACCACGATCACCGCCATCACCAGCAGCGTCACCCCGACGATACGCGGCACCCGTTTACGCTCCAGCATCGCCACCAGCGGATTCAGCACCATAGCGAGAAATACCGCCAGCAAAAACGGCACCACAATGTCGGCGGCGGCTTTCACCCCGGCCAAAATGATCACCAACATCGCCAGCAGGACGGCCAGACGCAGGCTGCTGTCGGTCACACGGGTTCGGCCCATGACGTTTCCTTGTTATTTCACTGGGTTAACCGGCGCCAGGGCGCCGGCTCTTGGCGCTAATGGTAGCAAAATCCGCCGCTGCACCGCAGGGGATTTAGCGCAACCGTTCGACAAAGTTAATCTTTCCGCCCTGCCCTGCGCCGCAATAAATAGGCATAACCTTTGCCAACAAATAATCTCGCCGGGTAACTCACGAGGGGTTTACGTAAAATGACAAAAGCTGACATTAATAGATAATAACCCCATTTTTCAATGACTAGCATAAACCTCTCGTGAGCGAAATAATATTATCTCCAACGATTTATCTGATTAACTCCGAACATCTCGAACAAATTCACTGACTAATATTTCAAAGTAGTAACATAGTTAAATTTATTATTGATTTTATGTTTCCTAAAGTTTAATTATTGCAGCCAGCCAATCGGTAATCGAAGGAAACAGGATGCTCTGGAAAAATACCGCCGATCGTTTCGGCCATGTGTCAGTGTTGATCCACTGGCTGGTGGCGCTGACGGTGTACGGCATGTTCGCACTCGGCCTGTGGATGGTCACGCTGGGCTATTACGACGTCTGGTACCATCAGGCGCCGGAGATCCACAAAAGCATCGGCACGCTGCTGTTCATCGTGATGGTGATCCGCGTGGTCTGGCGCTTTGTCTCACCGCCGCCTAAACCTCTGGCCAGCTATGGCCGCCTCACTCGCGTCAGCGCCATCCTCGCGCATCTGGCGCTGTACACCGTGTTGTTCGGCATTCTGATCAGCGGCTATCTGATCTCCACCGCAGACGGCCAACCGATCAGCGTGTTCGGCTGGTTCAACGTGCCCGCCACCGTGACCGGCATGGCGGAACAGGCCGACACCGCCGGCGCCATACACCTTTATCTGGCCTGGGCCGTGGTAGTGCTCTCGGTACTGCACGGGCTGGCCGCGCTTAAACATCACTTTATCGATCGTGATGTCACTTTGAAACGGATGCTGGGTAGCAGCGCCGATTAACCTTTGGATTTATGGAGATTGCTATGTTGAAAAAGACCGTATTGGGCCTGACCGCAGGCGCCCTGCTGCTGAGCGCCGGTTCCGCACTGGCGGCAGACTACAAGATCGACAAACAAGGCCAACACGCCTTTATCGAATTCCGCATCCAGCACCTGGGCTACAGCTGGCTGTACGGCAGCTTTAAAGACTTCGACGGCGGCTTCACCTTCGACGAGAAAGATCCGTCCAAGGACAAGGTCAACGTGACCATCAATACCGCCAGCGTCGACACCAACCACGCCGAGCGCGACAAGCACCTGCGCAGCGCCGAGTTCCTCAACGTGGAGAAGAACAAGCAAGCCAAGTTTGAATCCACCGAAGTGAAGAAAAGCGGCGACGGTTACGCGGTGGTCGGCAACCTGACGCTGAACGGCGTCACCAAACCGGTTACGCTCGATGCCAAACTGATTGGCCAGGGCAACGATCCGTGGGGCGGCTACCGCGCCGGCTTTGAAGCCAACGGCAAGATCAAGCTGAAAGATTTCGGCATCACCACCGATCTTGGCCCGGCGTCGCAAGACGTTGAGCTGATCATCTCCGTAGAAGGCGTGCGCGAGAAATAAAAAAAGCCCGGCTTAGCGGCCGGGCTTGTCGGTTCCTCAGGCTCAGCGGGCTGGGCCTTCTTCTTCCGGTGCCGGAATGTGCATCGTGGTCTGCAACAATCCTTTCGATTTATTGAAAATCTTGACGCCGTTTTCGCGGCCGGCGCGGCGCGCGCGCTGCTCTTCGCGCGGCAGCTTCAGCTCTTCGCGGCAAATCTCACTGCAGCATCCTTCAAACTTGGCGGCGCAGCTCGGGCACTGAATGAACAGCAGATGGCAGCCGTCGTTCTTGCAGTTGGTATGGGTATCGCACGGCGCGCCGCACTGGTGGCAGTTGGCGATCACATCGTCGGAGATGCGCTCACCCATACGCTCATCGAACACGAAGTTTTTGCCGATAAACTTCAGCGGCAACCCCTGTTCTTTCGCTTTGCGGGTGTACTCGATAATCCCGCCTTCCACGTGATAGATGTTTTTAAAGCCGTTGTGCAGCATATAGGCGCTGGCTTTTTCACAGCGAATGCCGCCGGTGCAGTACATGACGATATTCTTGTCTTTGCTGTCCTGCAACATCTCCACCGCCATCGGCAGCTGATCGCGGAAGGTATCCGACGGCACCTCGATGGCGTTTTCGAAATGGCCGACTTCGTACTCATAGTGGTTGCGCATATCGACGAATACCGTATTCGGATCGTCGATCATCTGATTGACGCGATCGGCCTGCAGATACTCACCGACGTTGCTCGGATCGAAGCTCTCGTCATCGATGCCGTCAGCCACGATGCGCTCGCGCACCTTGAGGCGCAGCACCCAGAAGGATTTGCCGTCGTCTTCCAGCGCGATATTCAGGCGGACCTGATCCAACGCCGGGTGCGAGGCGAACAGCGCGGCTTTGAACGCGTCGAAGTTATGCTGCGGCACGCTGATCTGCGCGTTGATGCCCTCTTTCGCCACGTAGATGCGGCCGAACACCTTCAGTTTTTCGAACTGAACGTACAGGCTGTCGCGAAACGCCTTGGGATCGTCGATGGAGAAGTATTTGTAAAAAGAAACTGTGGTGCGCGGCTCGGTTTCCGCCAGCATGCGCGCCTTCAGTTCCTCATTAGAAATTCGGTTATGTAACACTGGCATGGTGTACTTTCCTGTCTTTCGGGAGGTGACTGATTACCGCGCGCAGCCAGCCGGCCCGCGCGCGGCGCACATCATACCCGAAAAACCGCCGCCGCGCAGCCCTGGCGCTCGCGTGCGCATACCTGCATCGCGCACTCATCCCGGATGCCACCGTATTGACCTCCTGATAAGGATATCGCCATGGGCTTTTGGCAGGAAATATTGTGGAAAAATTCGGCACTCGATGCATATTTAACGCCCAAAAGGGGATTTTAATGCGTTGTGTTTTCCCGGATCGTCAGAAAAATGCCACAATAGTCGCAAACAATCGGCAGAAACGAACCTAGCGACCGAGCCCACCCGGCCGTCAGACCATGCTATGACTCTGTCATTACACTTAAACAACCGTATTAAAACAGAGAACCCATGACTCAAGTTCCTACTTTCAATCGCTCCTTACTGCACCCGCGCTACTGGCTGACCTGGGTAGGCATCGGCTTGCTGTATCTGCTGGTGTTGCTGCCTTATCCCGTCATCTACTGGCTCGGCACCTCGATCGGGCGATTTTCCATGCGCTTTCTCAAGCGGCGCGTCGTTATCGCCCAACGTAACCTCGAACTCTGTTTTCCCGACATGCCGCAGGCTGAACGCGATGCGCTGGTGGTAAAGAATTTCGAATCGGTCGGCATGGGGTTGTTTGAAACCGGCATGGCGTGGTTCTGGCCGAACTGGCGCATCGAGCGCTGGTTCAAGGTCAGCGGCCTGGAGCACATTCAAAAAGCGCGCGACAACCATCAGGGCGTGTTGCTGATTGGCCTGCACTTTTTGACGCTGGAGCTGGGCGCACGCATCTTCGGCATTCACAACCCGGGCATCGGCGTTTACCGCCCGCACGACAACAAGCTGATGGACTGGCTGCAAACCTGGGGCCGGATGCGTTCCAACAAATCGATGCTGGATCGTAAAGACGTCAAAGGCATGATCCGCGCCCTGAAACAGGGAGATATCATCTGGTATGCGCCGGATCACGACTACGGCCCGCGCAGCAGCGTTTTCGTGCCGCTGTTCGCGGTGGATAAAGCCGCCACCACCACCGGCAGCTACGTGCTGGTGCGGATGGGCAAACCGGCGATCATTCCGTTCACCCCGCGTCGCCTGCCGGACGGCAAAGGCTATGAGCTGATCATGCAGCCGGCGGTGGAAAACTTCCCGCTGGACAACGAACTCGACGCCGCCGCCTTTATGAATAAAGTGGTGGAAAAAGAGATCCTGATGGCGCCGGACCAATACATGTGGCTGCACCGCCGCTTCAAGACCCGCCCGGAAGGCGAGCCTTCGCTGTACTGATCGCGCAAACCCGCCGCCGGCGGGTTTTTTATTGCGCGCCCCTTGAGAATCGCCGGCGAGGGTGGGATGGTAATGCTTTTGCCGCCACCCTTGGAGCCGCCATGTACATTGTCAGCCTGACCTACCATCGCCCGATCGCCGACGTCGATAGCCACCTTGACGGACACATCGCCTGGCTTAAGAAATATTTTCAGGACGGCACCTTCGTCGCCTCCGGCCGCAAGAATCCCCGCACCGGCGGCGTGATCCTGGCCAAAGGCATTGAGCGTGCTCGGCTGGACGCCATCCTGGCCGAAGATCCGTTCAACGCCGTGGCCCACTACGAGGTCACCGACTTTAGCGCCACCACCACTGCCGCCGGTTTCGAGGCGCTGGCCGGACTATAAAACGCTGTAAATTCCGCGCGCCAAGCGCGGAATAAGGTTTAAACGCCATTTTTAAAACTTTATTTCATTTTTTGCCCTATCTGCGTCCCCTCGTTTGCCGTCGCCGCGCCTGCGGCGCATACTTACCACGCTAACTTTCACGTTTTGCCCCATCATCTCGCCACCGGCAAAACGCGTCACCTTTCGGCAGTGGACATTTATGGCTTCGGCAGCAGAACCCGTTAACTGGAAACGCAATCTTTTCGTCGCCTGGCTGGGATGTTTTCTCACCGGCGCCGCCTTCAGCCTGGTGATGCCGTTTCTGCCGCTGTACGTAGAGACGCTGGGCGTTACCGGCCATCAGGCGCTCAACATGTGGTCCGGTCTGCTGTTCAGCATCACCTTCCTGTTTTCCGCTATCGCCGCACCGTTCTGGGGCGCCCTGGCCGATCGACGCGGCCGCAAACTGATGCTGCTGCGTTCGGCGCTCGGTATGGCGATCGTCATGGCGCTGATGGGCATGGCGCAAACGGTCTGGCAGTTTCTCGCACTGCGTGCGGTGCTGGGGCTGCTCGGCGGGTTCATTCCCAACGCCAACGCGCTGATCGCCACCCAGGTGCCGCGCAACCGCAGCGGCTGGGCGCTCGGCACCCTGTCCACCGGCGGCGTCGGCGGTGCGCTGATCGGCCCGCTGATCGGGGGGCTGCTGGCCGATTTATACGGCCTGCGCCCGGTGTTTTATATCACCGCCGCGGTGCTGTTCGTCTGCTTCGTGCTGACGCTGCTGTATGTCAAAGAACAATTCACCCCGGTGCAAAAGCGCGACATGCTGCACGCAAAACAGGTGTTCGCTTCGCTGAAAAACCCGAAGCTGGTGCTCAGCCTGTTCGTCACCACCATGATCATCCAGATCGCCACCGGCTCGATCGCGCCGATCCTGACGCTGTATGTGCGCGATTTGGCCGGCGCCACCCACAATCTGGCGTTTATCAGCGGGCTGATCGCCTCGGTGCCCGGCGTCGCGGCATTGATGAGCGCCCCGCGGCTGGGCAAGCTGGGCGATCGCATCGGCCCGGAACGCATACTGGTGTTCATGCTGATCGTTTCGGTGCTGCTGCTGATCCCGATGGCGTTCGTGCAAACGCCGTGGCAACTCGGGGTGCTGCGTTTTCTGCTGGGGGCGGCCGACGGCGCGTTGCTGCCGGCGGTACAGACGCTGTTGATTTATAACTGCACCAATCAGGTGGCCGGCCGTATTTTCAGCTATAACCAGTCGTTCCGCGACGTCGGCAACGTCAGCGGCCCGCTGCTCGGCGCCGCTGTCTCCGCCGGTTACGGTTTTCGCGCGGTCTTCGGCGTCACCGCGCTGGTGGTGCTGTTCAACGCCAGCTATTCCTGGTGGTGTCTGCGGCGACGGCCGGGCTATATGCGGGAAGATACGCTGCAGGAAGAGCAATAGCTGCATTTATCGCCAGTTTCCGCCGTTGGCCGGATCAACGGCGCGTTTCCCGTATTTTTAATAATGTTTTCTCGCCGCCGGTGAATTTTCACCTAACCCAGAGCTTTCTTAATACAACATCTTGTTTATCAACAAATAATTAACTTTCAGCGCATAAAACCCGCTGTCAATCATATTCCTGTCACAACCAACAGAAAAACCAGAAAAGGAGATGCTTGTCGACTTTTCGTCTAAAAAATGGGATACAGGTACTAGACAAAACCAACGACCAGTTATCAAATGGTTAAATAATATCACGCCAGATGTGAACCATCGGCCAAGTGAAGAAAAGGTCAGCACGCTTTCCACGGTTTATCAGCGTTGCAGCCGCGGTTTTGTCGGGTAATCCGCATTGGGCGGATCGCCTTCATTAAATACACATACATACCACAGTACGGGCTGCAGCCTTGCAGCGCCTTTTATTGGGAAATCGTTATGCAATCCTCTGTCAATAAGTCAGAAAGCCGGACCTTCTTCGGCCATCCCTATCCGCTGGGTTCTCTGTTCTTCACCGAAATGTGGGAGCGCTTCTCGTTCTACGGCATCCGTCCGCTGCTGATCCTGTTTATGGCCGCCACGGTGTACGACGGCGGCCTGGGCCTGGCGCGCGAGAACGCGTCGGCGATCGTCGGCATCTTCGCCGGCAGCATGTACCTGGCGGCGCTGCCCGGCGGCTGGCTGGCGGACAACTGGCTCGGCCAACGCAAGGCCGTCTGGTACGGTTCGATTCTGATCGCGCTCGGCCACCTGTCGATCGCGCTGTCCGCAGTGATGGGCACCAACCTGTTCTTCATCGGTCTGATGTTCATCGTGCTCGGTTCCGGCCTGTTCAAGACCTGTATCTCGGTGATGGTCGGTACGCTGTACAAGAAAGGCGATGCGCGTCGCGACGGCGGTTTCTCGCTGTTCTACATGGGCATCAACATCGGTTCGTTCATCGCCCCGCTGATCTCCGGCTGGCTGATCAAGTCACACGGCTGGCACTGGGGCTTCGGCATCGGCGGTATCGGGATGCTGGTGGCGTTGGTGATCTTCCGGGTGTTCGCCGTCCCGGCGATGAAACGCTATGACCGCGAAGTGGGCCTGGACTCCACCTGGAACAGCCCGGTCGCGAAGAAAAAAGGCGTCGGCGCCTGGTTGCTGGCGTTGGCGGCCATCCTGGTGGCGGTCATCGTGCTGATCGCCCAAGGCACTATCGTCATCAATCCGGTCGAGGTGGCCAGCGTGCTGGTGTACGTGATCGCCGCGTCGGTCACGTTGTACTTCATCTATCTGTTCGCCTTTGCCGGCCTGAGCCGCAAAGAGCGCGCACGCCTGCTGGTGTGCTTCATCCTGCTGATCTCCGCCGCGTTCTTCTGGTCAGCGTTTGAACAGAAACCGACCTCGTTTAACCTGTTCGCCAACGATTACACCAATCGCATGATCGGCGACTTCGAGATCCCGGCGGTATGGTTCCAGTCGATCAACGCCCTGTTCATCATCCTGCTGGCACCGGTCTTCAGCTGGGCCTGGCCTGCGCTGGCGCGCAATAACGTGCGTCCGAGCAGCATCACCAAGTTCGTGATCGGCATCCTGTGCGCCGCCGGCGGTTTTGGCCTGATGATGCTGGCCGCGCAGAATGTGCTGAGCAACGGCGGCGCCGGCGTATCGCCGATGTGGCTGGTGGGCAGTATCCTGATGCTGACGCTGGGTGAACTCTGCCTGAGCCCGATCGGGCTGGCCACCATGACGCTGCTGGCGCCGGAGAGAATGCGCGGTCAGATGATGGGGCTGTGGTTCTGCGCCAGCGCGTTGGGCAACCTGGCAGCCGGTCTGATCGGCGGTCACGTCAAGGCCGACCAACTGGATATGCTGCCGAATCTGTTCGCCCGCTGCTCAGTCGCGTTGCTGATCTGCGCCGCCGTGCTTATCGTGCTGATCGTGCCGATTCGCCGCATGCTGGAAAATACCCAGTCCAAGAGCGCGCAAAAACCGGCGACCAACGCCTGACGGATAGCCCGTTTTATCTCGCAAACCGGCGCTCGATGCGCCGGTTTTTTTATGCTTGCCAGGCCTGATGCTGCAATACCACTCGGTAGCCATCAGGATCTTCAAAGGTTTGCCCCGCCCGATCCCAATAGGGATTATAGGCGGCGACCGATAAGAATCCCGCCGCCCGCATCCGCTCACACGCGGCCCGCCATTCGTTCTCATCCGGCAGATAAAATACCAGCAGATGATCCTGCGTCGGCGCCTGCCCGACCCGTACCCCGCGATGCTGCGTGAACTCCAGATGGTAGGCATGCTGCGGATGCCCGATCATCATGCCGTCGAACCCCTGATGATCGACAAACTCGCCCAGCTTTTCGAACCCCAGCCCGCGGCAATACAGCGTAGCAATCTCTTGCAACCGATCGGTCGGGCGCGCGATGCGCAACACCGCTTTGGCTATCGACATATCCTCCTTCTCCTCATGATAACGTCATACAGCGCCATGCCCGCCAGCATCGCCAGCAGGAACGGCCATACCCGGCTTATCTCCGCCCCGGCCAACACCCAGGCTGGTCCGGGGCAAATACCCGCGATGCCCCAGCCGATGCCGAACAGCGCGCTGCCCGCCAGCAAACGACGATCCAGACGCCCGGCGGCCGGGATCTGCAGCGTTTCCCCCAACAGGCTACGCTCTCGTCGCCTCGTCCACAGGAAGGCCGGCGCCGCCACCGCGATCGCACCAGCCATCACCAACGCCAGCGAGGGATCCCACGCGCCGGTAACGTCGAGAAACGCCAACACTTTGGCCGGATTGGCCATGCCGGCGACGATCAGCCCCAGACCAAAAATGACGCCGCTCAGCAGCGCCAACAGCGTTTTAAGCATTCTCAACCTCCCGCCAGGTGGCGCATCAACCACACGGTCATAAAGCCCAGCAGCATAAACACCGCCGTGGCGGCCAGCGAACGCGGCGCCAACCGTGCGACGCCGCACACGCCGTGCCCGCTGGTGCAACCGCTGCCCAATCGAGTGCCCAATCCCACCAACAGCCCTGCGGCCGCCAGCCCACCGTTGCCGACCGCGATCTCACCGGACGGCAAAGCCGCAGCGGCAGCATACAGCCAGGGAGAGAGCAGCAACCCGCCAATAAATGCGGCGCGCCAGCCCCGCTCCTGGCCACCGGCACTCAATACACCGCCGGTAATGCCGCTGATGCCGGCGATCCGGCCGTTGAACAGCAGCAGCAGCGCCACCGCGCCGCCGATAATGGCCCCGCCCGCCAGCGCGGAATAAGGCGTGAAGTGTTGCCAGTCAATGGTCATCGCGGTTCTCCGGTTGTGGGCAATAAAGCTGATACAGGGTATGGAGCAGCGCCAGCGCTTTGGCATCGGCCACCGCATAGTAAATCTGCTTGCCGGCGCGCCGGGTGGACACCAACCCTTCCTCCCGCAGCACGCCAAGCTGCTGGGACAGCGTCGGCTGGCGGATATCCAGCGCCTGCGCCAGCTCGCTCACCGCCATCTCGCCCTGACTGAGCCGGCACAGCAGCAGCAGCCGATCTTCGTTGCCCAGGGTACGCAGCATCGCGCCGGCCTGCGTCGCCGCCTTACGCATCGCGTCAATATCCATTGCTCCTCCATCAATATATAAAATTATATAATATTATTTTATAAAGTATTCGCACACAAAGCCACCGACTAGCGTGAAATAACGCCGCATGGCATGCTGTTTGGTCTTATCCTTTTGCCGCGCGGAGGGCGCCAGCGATGCTGTTTTTTCACGACGTTCTGCCGCCCGATCAGCCTGTCCGGCCGTTAGCCAGGGATTATCATCATGGCGACAGCGAGCCGGAGCACTACCATAACTGCGCGCAGCTGATCCACAGCCTGAGCGGCGTGGTGCAGGTCACTACCCGGCTCGGCAGTTGGGTGGTGCCGCCCGGCCGCGGCGTCTGGGTACCGGCGAAAGTGGTGCACAGTCTGCGCATCACCGGCCAGGTAGCGGCCAGGACGTTATTCATCGATCCGCTGGCGCGCGCCGATCTGCCGGCTCAGTGCCAGGTGGTGCAGGTGTCGCCGCTGCTGCGCGAGCTGATTATCAGCGCGATGGAGATTGCGCCCGGCTACCCCAGCGGCGGGCGCGACGAGCGCATCATGGAGTTGATTCTGGATGAATTACGGGTGCTGACGAGCCTGCCGCTGCACCTGCCCGAACCGCGCGAGGCCTCGCTGCTCGCCCTGTGCCGCCATATTCAGGCCACGCTGGCGCAGCCCTGGACGCTGGAACAGGCGGCCGAACGCCTCAATGTCAGCGGACGCACCCTGTCGCGGCGCTTCCAGCGAGAAACCGGGCTGCGTTTTGGCGATTGGGTGCGACGCGCCCGTTTGCTGGCGGCGCTGAACGCGCTGGCGATCGGACGTTCGGTGTTGGAAGTGGCGCTGGATCTCGGCTATGACAGCCCCAGCGCGTTCAGCGCCATGTTTCGCCGGGTGCTGGGGGTAGCGCCCAGCGACTATTTCAGCCGGGCCGCGCCGACGTTGACGCCAGATAGCGCCCGGCGACGTTGAACAACGCCTGCAGCGAAGCGCTGGCGGAGTCGACGTCGATGCCAACGCCGTAGCTCGCCTCGCCGTGCGGCAAAACGCAGCGAATGTAAGCCACCGCTCGGCTGTCGCTCTGATGCCCCAGCGTATGCTCGTGGTAATCTTCGATAGCCAACGGCAAACCGAAGCGTTGGCGCAGCGCATCCACCGCGCTGGAAAGCAGGCCGTTGCCGGCCCCCTGCAGCTGCAGAGGCTCCCCCTGCCAGGCGACTCGCGCGTTGAAACTGTACGCTTCCACGCCGTGACTTTCCGTTTGATAGCTCAACAGCTGCAAGCGCGGCTGCTCCACCAGCCCGTAAGTGTCGCGGAATAAGCGCCACAGCTGCGCGACGCTCATTTCCTTACCGCTGCCGTCGGTCGCCCGCTGGACCACCTGGCTGAAATCAATCTGCAAACCGCGCGGCAGCGCCAGCCCATGGTTCTGCTCCAACAGCCAGGCGGCGCCGCTTTTGCCGGACTGGCTGTTAACCCGGATCACCGCCTCATAGCTGCAGCCGACATCGGCGGGATCGAGCGGCAGGTAAGGCACCTGCCACCAGCCATCTTGCCGCTGCCGTTGCGCGGCGAAGCCTTTCTTGATCGCATCCTGATGCGATCCGGAGAAGGCGGTAAACACCAATTCGCCGGCATAAGGATGGCGAGGATGCACCGGCAGCTGATTGCACTGTTCCACCACCTCCACCACCTGCTTCAAGCGGCTGAAGTCCAGGCCCGGCGCCACGCCCTGGGTATAGAGATTCAACGCCAGCGTGACCAGATCGACGTTGCCGGTACGCTCGCCGTTGCCGAACAGGCAGCCTTCGACCCGATCGGCGCCGGCCAGCAGCGCCAGCTCGGCGCAGGCGACGCCGGTGCCGCGATCGTTATGCGGGTGCACGCCGATTGTCACATCGGCGCGACGGCTGAAGTGGCGGCAGAACCATTCGATCTGATCGGCATACACGTTGGGTGTACTCACCTCCACCGTCGCCGGCAGGTTGATGATCATCGGCCGCTGTGCCCCCGGTTGCCAAACATCCGCCACCGCTTCGCAGATCTCCAGCGCGAACGCCAATTCGGTAAAGCAGAAGGTTTCCGGCGAATATTCGAAGCACCAGACGGTATCGGGCTGCGCCTCGCAATGCCGGCGAATGCGCCGCGCGCCATTCACCGCCAGCGCCACGGTAGCCGCCTTATCCTGGCGGAACACGATGTCGCGAAACATCGGCGCCGTGGCGTTATACAGATGCACGATAGCCCGCGGCGCTCCCTGCAGCGCCTCGAAGGTACGGTCGATCAGATCGTCGCGCGACTGCGTCAGCACCTGAATGGTGACATCGTCCGGGATCAGCCGCTCATCGATCAGGGCGCGCACAAAGTCGAAGTCCGTTTGCGACGCCGAAGGGAAAGCCACCTCGATCTCTTTGAAACCGCACTGCAACAGCAGCTGATAGAACTCGCGCTTGCGCGCGTTATCCATGGGCTCCGCCAGCGCCTGGTTGCCATCGCGCAGATCGCTGGAACACCAGCGCGGTGCCTGTCGCAGGGTACGCGAAGGCCACTGGCGATCCGGTAACGTCACCGGCGGGAACGGTCGGTATTTGTTTGAAGGGTCGATTAACATGGGCTTCTCCTGATGCCTGAATGAACGATACCGTCATTATTTCCCGCCTCCGCGCTTGCTTCTCCCGCTTTGCGGACAACCGTCGTCGCAGAGCGGACAACAAAAAAATTTGCATCCTGCGCCAGTGAGACAACAATTAGTTTTGACGTTTTCCCCACCGAGCCGGCAGCACGCCGGACGCTTTACTCTCATTGTCAACGGAGGCGAACATGAGCCTGTATGCAACCCTGGAAGAAGCCATCGAGGCCGCACGCGAAGAGTTTCTCGACACCGCCGAAGGCGGCGGCGGTGACGAACCGCCGGTGCCGCAGCAGTTCAATCTGCAAAAGTACGTGATGCAGGATGGCGACACGATGTGGCAGGCGGAGTTCTTCGAAGAAGAAGGCGAGGCGGTGGAATGCCTGACGCTGCGCAGCGGTGCGGCGGCGCAGGCGATCTTCGACGGTGACTACGACGAGGTGGAAATCACCGCCGAGTGGATAGACGAAAACACCCTGTACGAATGGGAGGAAGGCGACTTCCAGCTCGAGCCGCCGCTGGATACCGAAGAGGCCAGGCCGCCGCCGATGAGTGGGATGAACGTTAACCCGCACGACGCTTTGAACGCCAAGGAGGCAGCATGAACATTCGCCAGGCCCGCCCCACCGACTACCCCGCCATTTTGCAACTGCAGGCGGAAAACGTGCCGGAAGCGCTCGATGAGCGCCAAAAACGGCAGGGATTTATCGTATCGCGCATGAATGAGGCGCAGCTGACGGCGATCAACCGCGGCATCGGCATATGGGTGGCGGAACAGGAGGGCCAACTGGCGGGGTTCGTTTGCCTGATGCCCGCCGACGCGCAGCCGCGGCCGCCGGTGGTGGATGCGATGCTGGCGACGCTCGCCACGCACTCATTCGCCGGACGGCCGCTGCGTGAGCAGCGGGTATTTCTCTACGGCCCGGTCTGCCTCGGCATGGCCTGGCGCGGCAAAGGCGTATTAAAGCGCCTCTACGCCGCAGTCAAAGCGCACACCCGCCATGATTACGACGTGGGCGCACTGTTTATCGACGACGACAATCCGCATTCGTTGGCCGCTCACGTGCAAGGGCTGGGGATGACGGCGCTGGCGCCTTTCCATTGCGGGCAGAAAGGCTACCAGCTGGTGGTGTTCGCCAGCCGCTGAACGAAGTTACTCGTAGGGGCCATGCTGCGCATCGAACGGCAGCATAAAGGTGTCCACCACCATCGACAGCGGCACGTCTATCACCGTGACGTAGCGCCAGGGCGTATCGCGCAGATCCCACTGCACGCCGGGATAATACTGATGACCGTGCCCGGCGCCGGGCACGGTGCGGCTGATGATGCTGCCGCAGCCGGTTAGGGCCATCACGCCGGCCGTCACGCAGGCCAGGCGAAAGTAGGAAGAGAGCTTCACGACATTGACTCTGAGAAAGGGGTTGTTTCGCGAGTGAACAACGCATCGGCCGCAGTCTATCACAGTTCCCTTTTTTCACCGGCACCGGCGCGCTCAGGCAAAAGGTAAAAAAAACGGGGAACGCGCCGTGCGCATTCCCCGTCTAAGCGTTGCCGCTAAGAGATTAACGCCGGCCCGTTGGGTGCGCCAGCGGGTTGTGCGGCAACTGCTGGTAGTGTTCACGCCAGGCGGCGCCTTCCGGCAGCAGCCAGACGCGCTGGTGCAGACGAGCCAGCGTGACCGGATCGCTCAGCAGTTCCAGACGCTTGCCCTTCACCAGCTTCTCCGGCCCCAGCTGCAGCGCTTCGTTTACCCGCTCCTCGCGATTGCGATCGAGCGTCGCGCGCAGGTGGTGACGCGCCGTCGCCAGCGCCGTCGCCAACGCGTTGAAGGACGGGTTGACCACCGCGTGCATAAAGCCGTTGGTCAACGCGCGGTTGCGGTTGAGATGCAGGTACTCTTCCGTCGCCAGCAGCTCACGCGGCGGATTGTACTCTTCCGGGATCAGGAACAGCTTGGCGCGTTTGCTTTTCATGCCCAGCGTCGCGCGGCTCGACAGCACCGACACGAACGGCGACAGGATCAGCGAGAACACGATTGGCGACAGCCACCACAGGAAACGCAGATCCAACCACGCCATGCCGCCGGCCCACACCAGGCCCAGCAACATCTGCGAGCCATGGCGGCGGAACGCTTCGCCCCACGGCGTGTCGTCGTCGTCACGCTGTGGCGAATTCCACACCACTTCCCAACCGAGGAAGGCGCTCACCACGAACACGGTATGGAACAGCATGCGCACCGGCGCCAACAGCACCGAGAACAGCATTTCCATCAGCATCGAAATGAACAAACGGAACGCGCCGCCATACTCTTTCGCCCCCTTGGCCCAGATCAGCACGATGCTGAGCAGCTTCGGCAGGAACAGCAGCACCAGCGTGGTGGAGAACAGCGCTATCGCCAGCTCCGGCCGCCACTGCGGCCAGACCGGGAACAGCTGCCGCGGCTGCAGGAAGTATTGCGGCTCCATCAGGGTATGCACCACCTGCAATGCGGTGGAGAGCGCCAGGAACATGAACCACAGCGGCGCCGACAGGTAGGACATCACGCCGGTGAGGAACACCGCACGGTGCACCGGGTGCATGCCCTTCACCAGGAACAGGCGGAAGTTCATCAGGTTGCCGTGGCACCAGCGACGGTCGCGTTTCAGCTCATCCAGCAGGTTCGGCGGCAGCTCTTCGTAACTGCCCGGCAGATCGTAAGCGATCCACACGCCCCAGCCGGCGCGGCGCATCAGCGCCGCTTCAACAAAGTCGTGCGACAAGATAGAACCGGCGAAGGAGCCCTCGCCCGGCAGCGGCGCCAGCGCACAGTGCTCGATAAACGGCTTCACGCGGATGATGGCGTTATGGCCCCAGTAGTGCGACTCGCCCAGCTGCCAGAAATGCAGACCGGCGGTAAACAGCGGCCCGTAAACGCGGGTAGCGAACTGCTGCACGCGCGCGTACAGGGTATCCATGCCGGACGCCTTCGGCGCGGACTGGATGATGCCGGCGTTCGGGTTGGCTTCCATCAGGCGCACCAGCCCGGTGAGGCATTCGCCGCTCATCACGCTGTCAGCATCCAGGATCACCATGTAGCTGTACTCACCGCCCCAGCGACGGCAGAAGTCGTCGATGTTGCCGCTCTTGCGTTTGACGCGGCGGCGACGGCGGCGATAGAAGATGCGGCCGTGGCCGTCGACATCGCGGCACAGCTCCATCCACGCCTTTTGCTCGGCCACGCAGATGTCCGGATCGTAGCTGTCGCTCAGCACGTAGATATCGAAGTGTTCCAGCTGACCGGTCGCGGCGACGGACTCATAGGTCGCGCGCAGGCCGGCGAACACGCGTTCGACGTCTTCGTTGCAGATCGGCATGATCAGCGCGGTGCGGTGCGCCGGGTTGATCGGCTCATCGCCCTTGATGGTGGAGGAAATGCTGTATTTGTCCTTGCCGATCAGCAGCTGCAGGAAGCCCATCAGCGCGGTCCAGAAACCGGCCGAGACCCAGCAGAACAGCACGGCGAACAGGATCAGAATGCCGGTTTGCAGCACATACGGCAGCAGCTGCAGCACCGACTGCATCAGATCCTGGTCCAGCATGGCGATAGGATCGATCAGCGCCCAGCCCTGGTAAGGCAAGATGGTTTTCATGTACCAGGTGGCGATGCCGGTTTGCACCAGCATCAGCACCAGCAGCACATAGCGGCGCATGGAGCCGACGGTACGCCAGCGGTTCTCGGCCTCGGCCTCCTCTTTGGTGGCGTGCCGATTGTGCGGCGACCGCCCCAGCAGAGAATCCCAGAAGCGCGCCACCGGGTTGGTGCGCCAGGCTTCCGGGAACATGGTGGTGCGTTTGATCGGCGGCGTCGCCTTCAGAATGGCGCGCCCTTCGGCGTCGGTATCGAAGTCGTCATCGCTGACCGCATCCGGCCAGGCGCTTTCGATGCGCGGTTTGACCGAGGCCAGCGCCACGTCATCCGCCGACAGGCTATTGACGTTGGCGTCGGCGGCGCCCATCTGCCGATGGAGCGCCTCCAGAGCCTGAGCGCCATCCGCCGTTTTAGGGGTAAGCGCCTCCGACCGCTCGGCGGTCAGAGGCAGCGCCGCAAGATAATCCTGGGCGGGTTGAGTAGGCTTATTCATTGGCAGGTAGCTGATAGCTCCAGGTTTCCGACAGTGTCTTATCGCCATTGACCAGCGCCGCGCGCATTTCTACCGGCTTCTTGTCGTCTTTCACTTTCAGACGCACCGTCAGGCGCCAGCCTTTGGTCACTGGGTTATAGCGGACGTTGTTTTCTACCATTTCACCGTTGTCGCCGATGCTGATCTGAGAAGCGACCGGCGTATTGGCGTCCAGCGCTTTCAGCACCGGGCCGACGAAATCGACCAGGAAGGCGACGCTGCCGTCAGGCTCGCGGATCAGGTTGGACTGTTTCACGTCACCGGTCGAACGCATGGTCCGCGCCACATAGGCGATGTCTTGCGAATGCAGTTTGTCTTCATCGCGGGTGAAGTTCAGACGGTAGCTCAGCGTCAGCGGTTTTTTGGCTTCCGGCAAGGTATCCGGCGTCCAGAACGCGACGATGTTGTCGTTGGTTTCATCCGCCGTTGGGATCTCCACCAGCTCGACCTTGCCTTTGCCCCAGTCGCCTTTCGGTTCGATCCAGGCGCTCGGGCGCAGATCGTAACGATCGTCCAGATCTTCGTACTCTTTGAAGTTGCGACCGCGCTGCAGCAGACCGAAGCCTTTCGGATTCTCAACGGTATAGGTGCTGACGGACAGGTGTTTAGGATTGTTCAGCGGACGCCAGATCCACTCGCCGTTGCCGGCATGGATAGACAGACCGTTGGAATCGTGCAGCGCCGGGCGGTAGTTCAGCGTCGGCGACGGCTGGTTCGGGCCGAACAGGAACATGCTGGTCAGCGGCGCCAGGCCCAATTTGCCCACCTTATCGCGCAGGAACACTTTGGACTCGACGTCCACGGTGGTGTCACGGCCCGGGATCACCGTGAAACGGTAAGCGCCGGTGGCGCGCGGGGAATCCAGCAGCGCGTAGATCACTAGGTGTTTGTCGCCCTGCTTCGGACGCTCAACCCAGAATTCGCGGAAACGCGGGAACTCTTCGCCGGAAGGCAAAGCGGTATCGATAGCCAGGCCACGAGCGGAAAGCCCGTAAACCTGCCCTTTACCCACCACGCGGAAATAGCTCGCGCCCAGCAGGCTCATAATCTCATCGTTTTTGTCGGCGCTGTTGATCGGGTAGAGCACCTTGAAGCCGGCAAAGCCGAGGTTCTTCACTGATTCAGGATCGTGTTTGACCGAGCCGAAGTTGAAGTAATCCGGGCTGTACTTGATCTGTTTTACGCTGGTAGAGGTGACTTCGTTGATTTTCACCGGCGTATCGAAATACATCCCCTGATGATAAAACTCAAGCTTGAAAGGGGTTTTCAGTTTGCTCCAATAGGCTTTATCGTGATTGAACTGAATCTGCTGATAGTCTGCGAACTTCATCTCGCGGAACTGAGAAGGAAGGTTGCTCTTCGGGGCTTCGAAACCTTTCGCAGCCAGATCCTGCGCCTGCTTGGCCACATCATCAATAGAAAAGGCCCATGCCGGCGAACTGAACAGCGTGAACAATACGGTAGCACCTAACCAACGAACGCTCGCGGCGCGTGGTTGTCCGGATAATATATTAACTAGCACATCCCCCCCTATTCGTGTGCTCAAATCATTTAAATCCATATTAATGGATTACTCAGCTTTCCGACAACATGATAAATGGATGGTTCATGTTTACGGCTCATTGTTTAAGCAGCTGATGGAGCACCAGCGTAGCAAGCCGCGCAACAAGACGCTATGGAAAAATGCGAGGGGCTATAGTAGGGTTCCGGATAACAATTTAACGTTTGACGACTTATTAAGCGTGTTAATGAGCACCCGATTAAATCACCAGCGGTAATCTATGACTAAAGGCAGCAAACAGCGCGAGTTTTTCCTCGATTCGATCCGAGCCTATTTGATGCTGCTCGGCATTCCGTTTCACCTTTCCCTGATTTATTCCAGCCACGCCTGGGCGGTGAACAGCGCGTCGCCCTCCTTCTCGCTCACGGTGCTGAACGACTTCATCCACGCCTTCCGCATGCAGGTGTTCTTCGTGATTTCCGGCTACTTCTCCTACATGCTCTACGAGCGTTACGAGCGCCATCAGTGGCTGAAGGTCAGGCTGGAGCGGGTGGCGATCCCGCTGTTGAGCTCCATCCCGCTAATTACGGTGCCGCAATTTTTCATGCTGAAATATTTCACCGATAAATTAAACGGCTGGGACGAGTTTTCTCTCTATCAGAAAATAAATGTAACAGTTTGGGAATTGGTGTCTCATCTGTGGTTCTTATTGACCCTGTCATTGTTAACCTTCGCCTGCTTTTATCTGTTCCGCAAAATCAAGCGTCAAACCCGCGAGCCTATTCCAGCGTTAATCAACAGAATGCGTGGATTAGGAAACATCTCACTGTGTTTCTTTATTTATGCGGTATGCTATTCGGCCGCGCACCGTATTATTTTAATTTTCGCGCCGCAGCTATTATCCAATGGCCTGTTCAATTTCGTGGTGATGGAGACGATGTTCTACCTGCCGTTCTTCATCCTCGGCGCCTATGCGTTTAAGTATGTGTGGCTTAAAGAGATTTTTCTGCGCCGTTCGCCGCTGGCGCTGCTCGGCTCGCTGCTGCTGTTTATCGCATATATGCTGAACCAGAAACTGTTGGCGCACAGCAGCTATATGTTCGAGCTGGAAGTGGTGATCAAAACCCTAATGGGGATCCTGATGACCAATGTGGTGTTCTCTTTCGGGCATAACCTGCTGAATTATCACTCGCCGCGCATCACCTATCTGGTCAACGCCTCGCTGTTTATATATCTGGTGCACCATCCGTTGACCCTGATATATGGCGCTTTCGTGACGCCTTATATCGGCAACAACCTGTTGGGGTTCTTGCTGGGCCTGCTGTTTGTGTTCTCGCTGGCCTTCGCTTTATATGAGCTGCACAAACGCATCCCGGTGCTGCGCTTCCTGTTCTCCGGCAAGCCGCAATAAGGCCTTACGCCATTTCTGGGTGATGAATTATCGCCCAGAAATTAACCGCATCAATGTTATGATCCCTTCCATTACCGCTGCGGCATCGGCAGCACCCTGAGCATTTTCCTAATATTAATCCTAATCCCTGGGACGCATTGCAAAACGGCAACTGCCTGTTACGCTCACTATTGATACTTATAAATTAGTTGCGTTACTTTCTGGGCAAGGTACACATATGAGAGAAGCATGGGTCGATTATGCAAAAGGGATCGGCATCATTCTCGTGGTTTTCGGCCACGTCAACCGCGGTCTATACAGCGCAGGCATTCAACTCCCCGGCTCGTTCTATCAACTGACAGACAGCGTTATCTACAGCTTCCATATGCCGCTGTTTTTCTTCCTTTCAGGTTTGTTTTTTACGCAGTCGCTGGAGAGAAAGGGCAAAACTCGCTTCGTCATCAGCAAGATCGATACCATCGTCTACCCCTATGTGATCTGGTCGCTGCTGCAAGGCTTGGTGGAAGTCTTATTGTCACGTTACACCAATAATCCTTCGAGCCTCGGCGATGTCCTGGCGCTGTTTACGCATCCTCGCGCGCAGTTTTGGTTCTTGTATGCCTTGTTTATGGTCTTTGTGTTGGCAACTTTACTGTATAGCAAAGATGCATACCGTTATCTTCTGCCGGTGTTGATCGTCATCAGCATGGGGCTGTATCTCTACCAAGATAACCTCACCAAAGCCTTCCATTTCGATTACATCACCCGGTTCTTGATCTTCTTCCTGCTTGGCGCTTTGGCCGTTCGTTACGCTTCTCACATCGCCAATCTGGGCTTTGGCTCGCTGTTGGCTTCCCTGTTCGCGTTTATCTCGCTGCAATGGGGATTCCACGGCTATTCCGGCTTGCTGTATACCGATGCAGGAAGTTTCTCCCTGATACTGGCGGTTGAAGCCATCTTCTTCATCGTCACCCTATCGGTTATGTTGGCTAAAACGAAGCTTTCCTGGCTGCGCCGACTCGGTGAATTGAGCATGGTGATCTATCTGATGCATATCCTCGCCACCAGCGGTTTACGCATCATACTGACCAAGTTTCTGCACGTCAGCAATTGGCCGGCGCATGCGATCCTCGGCACTCTGGTTGGCTTGAGCGCGCCCATTATCGCTTATCTGCTGATACAGCGCCTGCATCTCAATTTTCTGTTGGAGCGTCCTCGCTTCAATAGCCGTCTGCAAAAAGAAAAAATCTCCTGAGGGCGGTTCCGCCGCCCCTGCCCGCTGTTCCTGACACTATACTTGATGGCGCAACCTGCCGGTTGCGTCTTCTTCCCCATGTCACACAGAGCACACATTGTTCAGCTTGACGTCGTCCGTTAAGGCAAAGTGATACGGCGGCATAGATAACATGGCCGTTATAACTGCAATGCATAAGTAGAAATCCGGATCCCTGCCTTACGGTAGTGATTGGGCTCAACCCCCGAAGGGCTGCGCGATCGCTTGATTGATTCGATGGCGTTACCTGTCTCTCCCTTCCGTCACGACAGAGAGGATTTTGAATGACCGATAAAAACACCCAGGCTCAGGAAGCCGTAGCGGAAAACGCCACCCTGCTGAAGATCCTCAGCAGGTTGCTGTCCGCGCTGGACGCTTCGATCAGCGGTAAAGAACGCAGCGTTTTGGTCGCTGAGCTCTCCAACTTCAATCTCGACGGCATTTCCGAAGCGGAACGCAAACTGGCCACCGAGCTGATCAAACGGTCGCTGGAATCGCTCGACCATTAACCCTACCGCGCCTGCAAACCATTAAGCCTGCCTGCGCGGGCTTAATGGTTTTTCCCGCCGTGCAAACCCGGCATTGTTGCCAAAACTAAAATACAGCAGCCTGATAATGTTGGATAAAAGGCAGAACTTCACCCCTTCCCCTCACTTTCTTAGTTTAATCGCACCAAAGGGTAATAATTGATCGATTGTTTTCGCAATCAGCCTTGGCGTTTTACCCACTAAACACGTTATCATCGAAATACGCGCAGTGCCCCCTATCCCCCAGCCTCAGGAGAACGATATTTTGGATGCCAGCACCATTAACAGCTTGTTCGTCATCGGTGCCGTGCTGGTGGGGGCAAGCATTCTGCTCAGCTCATTTTCTTCCCGGCTCGGCATTCCGATCCTGGTGATCTTCCTCGCGATCGGCATGCTGGCCGGCGTTGACGGCCCCGGCGGCATCGTCTTCAGCAATTACCCGGTCGCTTATCTGGTCAGCAACCTCGCGTTGGCGGTGATCCTGCTCGACGGCGGCATGCGCACCCGGGTCAGCTCATTCCGCGTGGCGCTGTGGCCGGCACTGTCTCTCGCCACCGTCGGCGTGGTGATCACCGCCGGCCTGACCGGCATGGCCGCCGCCTGGCTGTTCAATCTCGATCTGCTGCAGGGGTTGCTGATCGGCGCCATCATCGGTTCTACCGACGCCGCCGCGGTATTCTCGCTGCTGGGCGGCAAAGGGCTGAACGAACGCGTCAGCGCCACGCTGGAGATCGAGTCCGGCAGCAACGATCCTATGGCGGTATTTCTCACCATCACGCTGATTGCGATGATCGCCGCCGGGGAAACCGCGCTGAGCTGGACCTTCCCGCTGCATCTGATGCAGCAGTTCGGCATGGGCATCGTCTTCGGTCTCGGCGGCGGATGGCTGCTGCTGACGCTGATTAACCACATCAAGCTGGCGGACGGCCTCTACCCGCTGCTGGCGGTGAGCGGCGGCATTCTTATTTTCGCGCTGACCACCGCGCTGGACGGCAGCGGCATTCTGGCGGTGTACCTGTGCGGCCTGCTGCTGGGCAACCGTCCAATTCGCAACCGTCACGGCATCGTGCAAACCTTCGATGGCCTGGCATGGCTCAGCCAGATCGGCATGTTCCTGGTGCTCGGCCTGCTGCTCAACCCGCATGAGCTGCTGCCGATCGCCATCCCTGCCCTGCTGCTGTCGCTGTGGATGATCCTGTTCGCACGCCCGCTGTCGGTGTTTATCGGCCTACTGCCGTTCCGCAGCTTTACTCTGCGCGAACGCGGCTTTATTTCCTGGGTTGGCCTGCGCGGCGCGGTACCGGTGATCCTGGCGGTGTTCCCGATGATGGCCGGGCTGCCCAACGCCCAGCTGTTCTTTAACGTGGCGTTCTTCGTGGTGCTGGTCTCCCTGCTGCTGCAAGGCACCACGCTGTCGTTCGCCGCCAAAAAGGCCAAGGTGATCGTGCCACCGGCGCTGACGCCGATCTCCCGCGTTGGGCTGGACGTGCACCCGGAAAACCAGTGGGAACAGTTTGTGTATCAACTTTCGGCGGAAAACTGGTGCGTCGGCGCCGCGCTGCGCGAGCTGAAAATGCCACCCAATACCCGCATCGCCGCCCTGTTCCGCGGCAAAGAGCTGCTGCACCCTAGCGGCAGTACCCGGCTGCGCGAGAACGATATCCTGTGCGTTATCGGCCATGAGCACGATCTGCCGATCCTCGGCAAACTGTTTAGCCAAGCGCCGGCCGTGACGCTCGACGAACGCTTCTTCGGCGACTTTATCCTGCAATCCGACGCCCGTTTAAGCGACATCTCGCAGGTTTATGGCCTCAATCTGCAAGATGATGTCGACGAGCAACAGACGCTGGGGCAGTTCGTCATTCAGCTGATCGGCGGTGAACCGGTGATCGGCGACCAGGTGGAATGGGACGGCCTGACCTGGACCATTGCCGAAATGGAGGGCAATCAGGTCAGCAAGATAGGCGTCAGGATCGTGACCGACTAACGCGGCCGCGCTATCAGATGAGGGAACTTCTGGCCTTAAGAACGTTCTTAATCACTATCATGATGCATGAAGTACGGCGTCGCTGAATTATATCCGTTTGATATAAAAACAATTTAACAGCGGCGCCAACGGGGATTAGGGATGTGAACGGCAAGACTCGATTTCTTTCGGTGATGATGGTCATGGCGCTGGGCGTAGCGGCGCTCGATCTCAGTATCGCCGGTTTGGTCCATAGACTTTTAATTGGATAATTTCAACGTGACGCAGCGGGAACAAGAAAAAGACATTCTGGGGAAAATACTGGTGACGGTGTCCGCGCTTTGCCTGATTCTGGTGGCGGCGTTCCTCATCTGGGGATTCATGCTGGACTGATACCGAGGACGCTCAGAGATAAAAAAAACCGCCGCGGCGGTTTTTTTATGGGTCAGGCGATCAGATCTTGCAACCTTCGCAGTCCGCTTCGTCTTCGAGGAATTCAGGGACCTCTTTTACCTTCTGCGCCGCTTTTTCTTCGGCTTTCGCCAGTTCGGCATCGATATCAAAATCGAAAATATCATCACTCATCGCTTGGTCCTCATTCTGCTTCGCGTTCAAACGCTGAGTATAATCGACAAGCCGCCGGCCGGAAACCTTTCAGTTTGCCGCCGCCAGCTGCGATGGCTCATCCTGCGGCTTTTTTCCGTAGGCCATGTCGTACACGTCGTAGAAGTCGATTTCGCCCTTGTTGCCGATGATCACCCGCATCTTCTGTTTCAGCGCGGCGCCGATGGACGGCTCATCTAGCAGCTGCTGCACCGCATAAGGCGACAGCGCGCGGGTGAAGTACCACTCGCCGTTATAGCACACTCGCAGATCCAGCACCCCGATGTCCTCGAAGCGGTAGACCGGCCGGATCTCTATCAGCAGCATGGCGAACATGAACAGCACAAAGGCGGTGAAGCCGAGGAAGGCATACATCCCCATGTACGGCACCTGATACATCACGGCGATCACCGCGAAGTAACCGGCGAACATGGCAAGGCACAAATAGCGGTGAGTACGGGCGAATTCGCTGTTGAAGCGCGGCTTGCCGTCGCGCCCTTCGCGCCGATTGATCTGTTCAATCTCTTTAACCAAGATGCTTTTAATCGCGTCCATCGTTACAACCTTATGCTGGAAACAGCATTGCCATCAAATCTCACCGCTAAAAGTAACACAAGTACAGTTTTGCCGGGTAGATCAGTTAACCAACTTAATGGCGGCAACTGTTATAGTTCGGCTTCAGCGCGGTTGAGCGGCTTTGCCTTGCGCAAACATGAACATGCGCTGGGCGACGTCGTCGGCCTGTTTGATTTTCTGCTTTTGCGGTTCGTTGCTGCGTTGAATGGCGCGGGCGTAGGCGATTTCATGGGCCTGATCGATCATCGCGATGATGCGATCGCGTTCAGTCTTCTCCATATTGCCCAACATGGTGGTGATAATCGCCTGGTAAGCGTTGGACGCGGCGGTCAGCGCCTTCTCTCTCGCCTCGAGGGCGGCGACGCGTTGCAAGAGTTCCTGCAGTTGCTCGGAGTGTGACATATCGACCTCCTGTTGCCGGGCAGCAAGCCTGCCTGATTACAGTTTAGCAAAGGATCGAGAGAGAAAGAGGAAGGAAAGCCAGCGGTTACGGTAAAGCACACCCGAAAATCCCAACGAGGAGCCGATAGTGCAAATCAACCCGGGTGCGCTTTACGGTAAGCGCGATGAAATGAAGTGAAAGAAAGCTGGCGCGCTATGCAGGACTCGAACCCGCGTCTATCAATTTTCAAGCCAAAACAAGCCATTATAAAACCAATCACTCTGCCAACTGAGTTAATAGCGCGTTCCTTCGCTTCGGGGCGTTATTATCCATAACAACATTATGGACTCAAGCTTTTTTAGCATAATGCCCTGATTTTACGGATAAGTCTTAGGTTATCGCCAGCGTTATGGCCTTACGGCAGCTCAATAATCGGGTAATCGCCGGCGATAAGCGGCTTGCACAAAATCTTGTAGCCATCGCTGTCGAAATGGCTGGCCGCGCTCTGTAGCCGCTCCGCCTGCGCCAGATTGCCGACCGAGCCCAGATAAAACCAATTGTGGATCACATGGTACTGACGCAGCGTCTCGCCCTGCTCCTCCAGCGCCACGCGCCCGGCGAACGGCCAACAGGTGATACGCAGCTGCTCAAGCGCCGCGCTGAGCCGCAGCGCATGCTCCTGCGCCGACTCCACGCCACAGCAGGCGCCCGCGCACTTGCGCAGGCTGTAGCGGAAACAGGCTCGCCCCGCCGGCAGCTTGTCGATCCCCAGCTTGCCGTAACATAAACGATGCTCGTCGGCGATGGCGCGCAGCTTTTCCAGCGCGGCGTGGCGATTGGCAAACAGCCCGTAGAGATGGGGCGTGACGGCAAAGTCGATCTCTTTGGCGTGAGCAATCGTCACCGCATCTGCCTGCAAGCGCAGCGCGCACAGCTGTTTCGAGCGCCGCAGACGTTTGTTGAACAGCGGCTGTTGTTGTTTGATCAACTGCGCCTCCAGCAGCAATGCACCCAACTCGCCGGCGGTCTCGATAAAGCTGATGCGTCGGGTTTGGCGCAGCATTTTAGCCTCGTCCTGCGCGCGGAAGTGCGCCATCACCCGGCTGCGTATATTGACGCTTTTACCGATGTAAAGCGGCAGGCTCTCGCTTTGACCATGAAACACATACACGCCCGGCCCTTTGGGCAACGGCGCCAGGCAGGCGCGCAGGTGCTCCGGGTATTGATAAATGTCGAGTTCTGGCTCGAGGCGGTTTGGCATCATGGCGGTGGCATTATCCTGCTGATGAATGAACACTGGTTTTTTACCCAGTATAACGCCCAACGCAGCCGGTTGCACACCCGGCGGATAATAACTCACCGTGATCTTTAACGGGAAAGCCTTTACTATCCCCTTTCCAGCGGGAAAGTGCCTCACGTTTAGCGCCAGTTCAAGCTGGCGCTGCCATGATGGCATACTGGAACCGCCGCTTTTATCGTTATGGAAAACCTGGGTATGTCATCACTGAAACTCCCCTCCCGCCGTCTGGCGTTGATCGCCGCCATCGTTTTCATCGCCGTCGCCGTCGCGCTGGCCATCTTTTGGCAACGTCCGCCGCAGCAGGATTACGTTACCGCGCCAGCCCGTCTGGGCGATATCGAAAACGCCGTGCTGGCCACCGGGCGGCTGGATGCCATCGAACGCGTCAACGTCGGCGCCCGCGTCTCCGGCGAAGTCAAATCGCTGAAGGTCAAGCTGGGCGATCGCGTCACCAAAGGGCAACCGATCGCCGACATCGACGATCTGCAACAGCGCAACGATCTGCGCAACGCCGAAGCGGCGCTGAACGTAGTCAAAGCCAATATGTTAGCCAAACAGGCCTTGCTGAAACAGGCGGAGTCGCGTTTCAAACGCCAGCGCCGCATGCTGAACGACGAAGCCAGTTCGCGGGAAGACTTCGAGACCGCCGAAGCCTCGCTCGCCACCACTCGCGCCGATCTGCAGGCGCTCAATGCGCAGTTGGTGCAATCGCAGATCGAAGTCGAGAAGAAAAAAATCGATCTGGGCTATACCCGCGTGGTTGCGCCAATGGACGGCATTGTTATCGCCGTGGTCACGCAGCAGGGACAAACGGTCAACTCCAGCCAAAGTGCGCCGACCATCGTCAAGCTGGCGCGGCTGGATATGATGACCATTAAGGCGCAGATCTCCGAAGCCGACATCACCCGCATTTCGCCGGGACAAAAGGCTTACTTCACTATTTTCTCCGATCCGGATAAGCGCTACGACGCCACGCTGCGCACCATCGAGCTGGCACCGGAATCGGTGATGAAAGACGACTCGCTCGCCGGCACCAGCTCCGCTTCCGGCTCCGGTACCTCGAACGCCTCGGTCTATTACAACGCGCTGCTGGACGTGCCAAACCCGGAAAACCGCCTGCGCATCGCCATGACCGCGCAGGTGTCCTTGCTCCTCGGCGACGCGAAGAACACCCTGCTGGTGCCGATCCAGGCGGTGCATAAAATCGATGGCAAAGAGCAGCAGGTGCAGGTGCTGACCCAGGACCAGCGGTTGGAAACGCGCAAAGTGACCACCGGCATCACCAACAATGTCGACATTCAGATCCTCAGCGGCCTGAAAGCCGGTGAAACCGTGGTGCTGTCGCAGCCCGCCGCCAAATCGGCTGAGGATGGCATCTTCCTGTGAACGCGATCATCGAACTAAAAGGCATCAGCCGAACGTACACCAACGGCGGTCAAGCGTTAACGGTGTTGAAAGATATCGATCTGACCATCGCCGCCGGCGAGCTGGTGGCGATCATCGGCGCCTCCGGCTCCGGCAAATCGACGCTGATGAACATCATGGGCTGCCTCGACGTGCCGGATCGCGGCGATTACTACATCAGCGGCCAAAACGCCGCCCACCTGTCGCCGGACGAATTGGCCCGCCTGCGCCGCGAACATATCGGTTTTATCTTCCAGCGCTATCACCTGATGCCCGATCTCAGCGCGCTGGGCAACGTCGAAATCCCGGCCATCTACGCCAACGCCCGGCGCGATCAGCGTCGGCAGCGGGCGGCGCAATTGCTGGCGCGGTTGGGGCTTGAGGGACGCGAAGACCACAAGCCCGGCCAGCTTTCCGGCGGCCAACAGCAGCGCGTCAGCATCGCCCGCTCCCTGATCAACGGCGGTGAGATCATCCTGGCGGACGAACCGACCGGCGCGCTGGACACCCAATCCGGCCAGGAAGTGCTGGCGATCCTGAGCGAACTGAATCAGCGCGGCCACACCGTGGTGATCGTCACCCACGATATGAAAGTGGCGCAACATGCGCAGCGCGTCATCGAACTGCAAGACGGCAAGATCATCGCTGACAGCGGCCGCAAGTCGGCGTCCGGCCCATCGTTGCCGCCGCCGCACCGCAGCCGGCAAAGCGGCTGGCAACGCCTGATCGACCGCACCCGCGAATCGCTGCACATGGCGCTGAAAGCGATGAACGCTCATCGTCTGCGCACCGCGCTGACCATGACCGGCATCATCTTCGGCATCGCCGCCGTGGTCACGGTAGTGGCGCTGGGCGAAGGCGCCAAACAGCGCACGCTGGAAAACCTCAAAGATCTCGGCACTAACGTGGTAAGCATCTATCCGGGCCGCGATTTCTTCGACGACGCCATCGACAGCATCCGCACTCTGGTGCCGGCCGATGCCGACGCGCTGGCGCAGCAAAGCTTCGTCGACAGCGTCAGCCCGGAAGTAGACGCTTCCGACAGCATCCGTTTTCGCAGCAAATCCGCCACCGCCTCGATCACCGGCGTCGGGCGCGACTATTTCCGCGTTAACGGCGTCGAGCTGTTACAAGGCGTGACTTTCCGCGACGATCGTAATGCGCTGCAGGAAGTGATCATCGACGACAATGCGCGCCAGGCGCTGTTCGGCGATTTCGGCGTCGAGCCGCTCGGCCAGATCGTGTTTCTCGGCTCGGTGCCGGCCCGGGTGATCGGTGTGGCGAAAAGCAATCGCAACTACGCGCCCAATCGCATCACTGTTTGGATGCCCTACAGCACGGTGATGTATCGCATGGTAGGCAAACCGACGCTCAGCGGCATCACCGTTCGGCTAAAGGACAATGTCGCCAGCGAATCGGCCGTCACCGCTATCACACAGCTGTTGACCCAACGCCATGGCGTAAAAGATTTCCGTTTGTACAACTTCGATAAAATCCGAAAGTCCATCGAACGCACGTCAATGACTTTCAGCCTGCTGATCCTGATGGTGGCGTCCATCGCGCTGGTGATCGGCAGCTTGGGCGTGATGAACATCATGCTGGTCTCGGTGACCGAACGCACCCACGAAATCGGCGTGCGCATGGCGGTCGGCGCGCGGCGCAGCGACATCATGCAACAGTTCATGATAGAGGCGGTGCTGGTCTGTCTGATCGGCGGCGCTTTGGGCATCGCGCTGTCGTTCGCCGCCGGGTCGCTGTTCACCTCGCTGGCGGGCGGCATGTTCACCGCCATCTATTCCTGGCAAGCCGCCGCCACGGCATTTTTCTGTTCAACCTTAATCGGCATGATCTTCGGTTATCTCCCCGCCCGCAAAGCGGCAAGGATGGATCCGGTCGTTTCATTGGCCAGCGAGTAACCCATGAAAATTTTATCTCCCCTGGCGTTAAGCCTCGCCGCCCTGCTCACCGCCGGCTGCGGCAATGCCCTGAAAAGCGACTACCGGGCGCCGCAGGTCAACTATCCTGCGGGGTGGCAATACGCTGCCGGCAACGCCGCGCCGACGCCGTTCGACTGGCGCGATTTCCACGATCCCGAGCTCGATCGTTGGCTGCAACAGGTGATGGCGAGCAATAACGATCTGGCCGCCGCCGTGCTGCGCGTTTACCGCGCGCGGCTCGAGGCGGAACGCGTCGGCATCAGCACCGCGCCCGGCGTCAGCGCCTCATTAGGCAGCGGCATTAATCGCCCGCTGTCCGAGTCCTCCGCGTGGAATAAAACCAGCAACGCGTCGCTCACCACCAGCTATGAGGTCGATCTGTGGGGCAAGCTGGCGCGCCAGCGCGACGCGGCCGAGTGGAGCAGCCAGGCTTCCGTGCAGGATCTGCAGGCGGCGCGCCTGAAGCTGTTGGCCGATGCCGCCACCAACTACTGGCGCATCGGTTTTCTCAATCAACAAATCAGCGTCAGCCAGGCGAGCATCGCCTATGCCAAAACGACGCTGCGGCTGGCCAACGCCCGTTATCAGGCCGGCAGCATCTCGGCGCTGGACGTAGTGAATGCGGAACAAAACTTGCTGACGCAGGAACGCAGCCTGGTGACGTTACAACACGATCGTCAACAGGCGCTGAACGAACAGGCGGTGCTGCTGGGCGCGCCATCAGGCCAGGCCACCATCGCACCCGCGCGCCTGCCGACGACGGCGATGCCGCAGATCAACACCGGCATTCCCGCCAGCGTCCTGAGCCGTCGCCCGGATCTCAGCGCTCAAGAGCTGCGGTTGCGCGCCGCCCTGGCCAACGTCGATGAAAAACGTCTGCAATACTATCCCGCGTTCAGCCTGACCGGTTCACTGGGCGCCAGCAGCAGCGCGCTACTGGAATTCCTGCGCAACCCGACGGGCAGCCTCGGCGCCGGCCTGACGCTGCCGTTCCTGCAGTGGCGGCAAATGGGCGTGGAGATCAAGATCGCCCGCAACGACTATGAACAGCAAGTTCTGGCCTTCAAGCAGGCGCTGTACAAAGCGATGGGCGATGTGAACAACGCGCTGTCACTGCGCACGCAGCTGCTGGCGCAGGAGACGCAGTTGCGCGCCTCATTGGCGTTGGCGCGTAAATCGGAGCGGTTGAACGAGGTGCGTTATCGACAGGGCGCCGTCACCATTACCGACTGGCTGAACGCTCAGGAACAACGCCGTCAGGCGGAACTGGCGGTGGATGAGAACCGCTTCGCGCAGTACCAGAATCTGGCGAAAATCTATCTCGAATTCGGCGGTTCATCGGCGCCGTAATCTCAGCGGCCTGGCCACCCGGCCAGGCGTTTTTTTAGCGGCGAACACATCAATTTTTCCTGTGTTATCTCCCGTATTCTCTATACTGGAAACACCATCAATCAGCCGAAAAATCGCCATATCGCACAATTATCAGACCATTCTCGCACCAAATCGGTGCAAATACTTAAGTTAAACTGCTGGATTTGATCGCCGCAAGATATAACGTTAAGCTATAGATGCAAAATAATTAGTCACCTAAATGACATAACATCGGCATGAGCGACGCTATTTTGTGATCCACATCCCAACTTAAATGTGGATAATGAATCGTCTTGAACCGCGATTCGATTAGCCGATTTGATAACTCGAAAACAACAGTGAACGGAGATTACGCTTTCACGAACAACGAATAATTCATTAAGGGATGATTATATGAAGTTAAGAAAAAAACGACATAAACCGATGCACATTAACGACATCACCATCATCGATGACAGCAAACTCAAGAAGGCCATTACCGCCGCGGCCCTCGGCAACGCAATGGAGTGGTTCGACTTCGGCGTATACGGCTTTGTCGCCTATGCGCTTGGCCAGGTCTTCTTCCCCGGCGCCTCTCCCGGCGTACAAATGATCGCCGCGCTGGCGACCTTCTCCGTCCCCTTCCTGGTGCGTCCGCTCGGCGGTCTGTTCTTCGGCGCCATGGGCGACAAGTTCGGCCGTCAAAAAGTGCTCTCGGTCACCATTATCATCATGGCGGTCAGCACCTTCTGTATCGGCCTGATCCCGTCCTATGCGTCGATCGGCATCTGGGCGCCGATCCTGCTGCTGCTGGCCAAACTGGCGCAAGGCTTCTCCGTCGGCGGTGAATATTCCGGTGCGGCGATCTTCGTCGCCGAATACTCGCCGGACCGCAAACGCGGCTTTATGGGCAGCTGGCTGGACTTCGGCTCCATCGCCGGCTTTGTGATGGGCGCAGGCGTAGTGGTGCTGATCTCCAGTATCGTCGGCGAAGCCAACTTCCTCGACTGGGGCTGGCGTATCCCGTTCTTCATCGCCGCGCCGCTGGGCCTGATCGGTCTCTACCTGCGCCATGCGCTGGAAGAAACCCCGGCGTTCCAGCAGCACGTGGACAAGATGGAGAAAGAGGATCGCAACGCCATCGAGAATCCGCCAAAGACCTCGTTCAAAGAGATCGCGGCCAAACACTGGAAAAGTTTGCTGGTGTGCGTCGGTATCGTGATTTCCACCAACGTGACCTATTACATGCTGCTGACTTACATGCCGAGCTACCTGTCGCATAACCTGCACTACTCGGAAGATCACGGCGTTCTAATCATCATCGCCATCATGATCGGCATGCTGTTCGTGCAGCCGGTGATCGGCCTGACCAGTGACCGCATCGGCCGTAAGCCGTTTATCATCGGCGGCAGCATCGGCCTGTTGGCGTTGGCGATCCCGTGCTTCATTCTGATCAACAGCAACGTCATCGGCCTGATTTTCGTCGGCCTGCTGGTGCTGGCGGTGCTGCTCAACTCCTTCACCGGGGTGATGGCCTCCATCCTGCCGGCGATGTTCCCGACGCACATTCGCTACAGCGCGCTGGCGATTTCGTTCAACATTTCGGTATTGATCGCCGGTGCGACGCCGACCGTTGCCGCCTGGCTGGTGGAAGCAACCGGCAACCTGTACATGCCGGCCTACTACCTGATGGTTGTTGCGGTGATCGGTCTTATCACCGGTCTGTACATGAAAGAAACCGCCAACAAGCCGCTACGCGGCGCGACGCCGGCCGCCTCTGACCGCTCCGAGGCAAAAGAGCTGCTGCAGGAAACCTACGACAACATCGAACAGAAAGTCGAGGACATCAACGCGCAGATCGCCGAACTGGAAAAGAAAAAACAGATCCTGATCGACCAGCACCCCAAACTGGACTGATTCGCTCTGACAAGCAAAAACCACCCGCCCGGGTGGTTTTTTTTGCCTGGCGTGCACAGAGTGGTAACTTGACCCGGCGGATGCCGAAGGAGAGATGAATGAATCAGTTTCAGGAGATGGCGACCTATATCGCCGTGGTCGAGGCCGCCAACATCAGCGCCGCCGCCCGCCGCTTGGGCACCACCAAGTCGGTGGTCAGCAGACGCATCCAGCAGTTGGAGACGCGCCTTGGGACTGTGCTGTTCGAACGCGGGAAAACGCTTGGGCTGACCGACGCCGGCCACCTGTTCTATCAGCGCGCCGTTCTCATATTAAGCGAAGTGAGCGATGCCGAAGAGTCGGTGCGAACACTGCACGGCCAACTGCAGGGCCCATTGCGGTTAACCGCGCCGATGGCGTTCAGCATCCGCTATCTGGCGCCGCTGTTATCCGCCTTTATGGAACAATACCCGAACCTCAATCTGGACGTGGAGTACAGCGATCGCCTGGCCAATCTGAATCAGGAAAATTTCGACGTCGCCATCCGTATCGGCGCCTTGGCGGATTCCGACCTGATCGCGCAGCGCATCTGCGCCAACCGTCACTTGATTTGCGCCAGCCCAGCCTATCTTGCGCGTCAAGGCACGCCGACGCACCCGCAACATCTGCAACAGCATCAGGGGTTGCTGTATATTCACCGCGAGCCGACCGGCATGCTGCAACTCCCCATCGAAGGCGAGATCCGATCGTTTCGTATCGGCAGACGCCTGCGCACCGATAATGCTTTTCACCTGCTGGCGGCGGCGAAAGCCGGTTTGGGCCTCGCCATCCTGCCCGCATTTATCGCCGCCGACGCGATACGCGCAGGGGAACTGCGCATTGTGCTGGCCGCCTATTCACCCGACGGCGGCGACATTTCCGCCGTCTATCGCCGTTCAAAACGCGCATCCCCCAAGATCAAGGCGCTGGTGGACTTTCTGAGTGAGCACATTGGCCCTACGCCCAGTTGGGAAACCGCGCTGTCCCCTTTCCTGACGTCAACCTGAAAGGTTCGCAGAACGCGAACAGCAGGTTCGAATTTCGCCCGCTTGTCGCTTTTATCTCCGGGTTTTAGTCTGCAGAACACACCTTCCGCCCGCTCTGGAGACTACGCCATGAAAGACCTGTCACGCCGTCAGCTGATATCCCAAACGCTGGCCGTTTCTGCCGCCGCCACGCTCAGCGCTTGCGCATCAAGTTCCGCGTCGGCGGCGCAAACACAACCGGCCCAACGCGCCAGCGAGCCATCCACCTTCGACGTGATCATCGTCGGCGGCGGTTCCGCCGGCGCGGTGATGGCGGCTCGCCTCAGCGAAAACCCAACGCGCCGGGTCCTGCTGATAGAGGCCGGACACAGTTACGCGCCCTACGATTATCCGCGCCTCATCGCGAACAGCGACGTGCTCGGCGCCAATGGCGACCCGGAATTCGAATGGGGATACCGGACAGAACCCGGCTATGTCAGCCACGCGATCGGCGCCATCCGCGGTAAAGTCCTGGGTGGCAGTTCAGGCGTCAACGGCGCCGTGGCGATCCGCGCCCGCCCGGAAGATTTCAAACGCTGGGATCTGCCGGGATGGCGCTATCAGGATCTGCTGCCCTCCTTCAAAAAACTGGAGACTCGTCATGGCCTGCACGACCGCGCAATCCATGGCGATAGCGGTCCTTTCCCCGTCGTGCAACTCACATTGGATGACATCACGCCAATGCAACGCGCTTTCGTCGCCGCCACGCGCGCCAACGGCTATGACGCCATCGACGATTTTGACGGCCCTTCAGCGAATGGCGTCGGCCCCTACCCGATGAATATTGTCAACGCTGTGCGCGTTAACACCGGCATGGCCTATCTGGATGAGAAAACGCGCGCCAGAGACAATCTCATCCTGCGTGCCGATACGCTGGTCGACCGCGTGATATTTGACGGACAGCGCGCGATCGGCGTTCGCCTGGCCAGTGGCGAAGAAATCCATGCCGCTGAAGTGATCCTGAGCGCCGGAACCTACGGCAGCGCCGCCGTTTTGATGCGATCCGGCATTGCGCCTGCGCAACAGTCGAAGCGTCTGGGGATCCCCGTCGTTGCCGATTTGCCCGTCGGTGAAAACCTGGTCGATCACCCTTTTTATTACAATGCCTACGCAGCCCGCCCCGACGTCATCGGCAGCCAATCGCCGGTTATCGGCGCCAAGCTGTGGACCCGCAGCAGCCGGGCGGAACCGGGGGAGCTCGATCTGCACATTACCGCGACGCATCTGTTCCCACATGACCAAAGCCCCACCGGCGTCGGTTTTGTCCTGGCGGTGGCGCTGACCCGGCCGCAATCCACCGGACGCATCTGGCTGGAAAGCCGCGATCCAATGGCAGCCCCTCACATTGACCTTAACTTCCTGGCGCAAGAGAGCGACCGTGTTCGCTTGCTGGAGGGGGTTAAACTGGCGCGAAAAATAGGGCAAACCGCCCCGCTGTCTACACTTATCCACAGCGAGCTTGCGCCCGCCGCAGACAGCGACGAGGCCATTCTGGCCTCGATGACGGCGACGTTGGATACCTATCATCACCCGACCTCCTCCGCGCCGATGGGGAATGCCGGCGACCCGAAGACGGTCGTTGACCTTCAGGGCCGCGTGCACGGCGTGCACGGGCTTCGGGTTGTCGACGCCTCCATTTTCCCCGACGTGCCCTCCGTCGCCACTAATGTGACGACGATCGCCACCGCCGAGCATATCGCCCGCCACTATGCCTGACCGTTTGGCGGCAAGATAGGCTGTTGAAACCCGGCCGGTCACCCTGATGGCCGGCCTTCGCCATTCCGCAGCGGCGCGCTCTTCAACATCGGCGATCTCAGCCTTACCATTTCGCGCCTGTTTCACTGGTTCGAAAGCCAGCGTGGATAGCCTGGGTTCGCGATAACGCAGGCGGCGAGCAAACATCGGCTATGATTGATAGACGTTACGTCATTTTCCGAGATTGTCGCTCGCGATAAAGAGGACCGCATCATGACCGACTATGTGTTCTACAATCAGATCCTGACCCGACTGGCCGCCAATCATCCCGGCACGCTGGATGAGAAAACTTACGAACTGTGGAAGCAGGACGCCACCAGCCCGCACGCCTTCGCAGATCCCTTCGCCTATCTCAAAACCAAGGGGCTGATACAGGCCTACGTGATGAGCGACATCGACGAGAACAACTATGATATCGATCCGCACCAAACGCGGATCACCGCCGCCGGTCTCGACTTCATCCGCAGCGGCGGGTTCAAATAAGACGCAAAAACCGCCCAACGGCGGTTTTTTTACCCTAAAAAGCGTCCGGACCGTTTCAGGCGGGGAAAGGCCGATAAAAAATACGCAGCACTTCACTGTCGCCCTGGCGTAGAAAACCGCCTTCCGGCTGCCAGCGCAGATCGCGCGCCAGATTGAGATTTTCCCAGCCGACCGCGCCTCCCACGCCGATGCAAAGATTTTTATTGCCTGCGGCAAATCCCGCGCCGGTGCCGATCATGGCATGCAGCAATCGGGGCGAGGCCGCGTCGCGCATGGAGAATATCCCGATAAAACATCCCTGCGGGGCGCGCAGCATATCCGCCATGGTGCGGATCTCGGTATCGTCGGGGCTGACGAAATGTTTGTACTGCTTATCGAACACCGTCAGCCACAGCTGCTTGTATTTCGCCTTACTGAGCGCGCCGGAACGGTGGGCGCACAGCACCACCGCATCCCAACACATCTCCCCGCTGAGCGAAAGATACTCTTCCGTATTCTCCTGCGGCTTATCGGCATAATGCCGCGCAAATTCAGCGGCATTCAGATGCGGCGGCACGGCCTGTTTGGCGACGTCACTCTTGTAGCGCTTGAAATTCAACCAATGCATGGGAAGTCTCCTCTTCACCCGATAGATTAATAAATCCGCAGCCGTGAATGAGACGAGCCATCAAATCCAGCGCGTCGTCGGCAACGGCGGTGTCGTCGTCGTTCAGCCCCTGTTCCACCGCCCGCTCAATGGCGCTCATCACCGACGTCGCGCTGGTTTCTTCCCCTTGCGCTACCACGTCCAATACGGCCCTGCCGATCGCCAGACAAAGCTCATGATCAAACTCAACCTCTTTATACGGCTGCATACTCACCCCGATAAATTTTTACCCAAGAATACTAGACCACAATGACGCATCGCGCCTGCGGCCGTATCGCGGCGATCGGTGCAGCCGACAGAGAAATGCATCAGGCCCCGGATGGAAGAACCGGGGCCTGATAAATGGCAGGTTATTGTGGCGGCTGTTCGGTAGGGCGAATGATAAAGCAAGTGGCGGTTGCCGAAGCCAGCAGTTTCCCTTCCGCCGTTTTGAGCGTGCCTTCCGCGAAAGCGACGTTTTTCGACGCATAGACCAGACGCCCCTCGGCGATCAGATCAATCTCCTTCGGCACCGGGCGCAACATTTTCACCTGCAGATCGACGGTGCCATAACCCGTCCCTGCGCCCAGCGTACTGTGCACCGCGCAACCGGTCACCGAGTCCAAAACGGTGGCGGCGAAGCCGCCATGAACGCCGCCCAGCGGGTTAAGGTGGCGTTCGTCGGCCCGCGCCACGATGCGGATATATCCCTCTTCAACCGCGGCCGGTTTCATGGGCACCGTTTCAGCGATCGAAGCCGGTGGAATTTTGCCGGCCATCGCTGCCTGTAATAACGCCAGCCCCGTCATTTTTGTCGGATCCATAACTCTCTCCTCTGGTGGTAAATCCGTCATATAGGAGAGGTCTGACCTCTTGGCTTGCTTTTTCGTGCTAATGCCGCTTTCCACCCGCTCTCCATATTCTTTGAATGTGACCGACATCACTCTTTAAGGTTAATAACCACAATTTATTAATGCCTTTAGATTTAAAACAACTTTCTGCTGTAAACGCCGCCGGAAACTGAACGCAGTTAAGTTCAACATTATTAAGGCGTATCTATCATGGATTTCTTTCTGCAATTAGCGGTTATATTGGCATGCCTGCTGTATGGGGCGCGTAAGGGCGGCATTGCGCTGGGGTTGCTGGGCGGTATCGGTTTGATGATCCTGGTGTTCGGCTTTCACCTGCAGCCCGGCAAACCGCCGGTAGACGTGATGCTGGTGATCATCGCGGTGGTGGCGGCCTCCGCCACCCTGCAGGCCTCAGGCGGGTTGGACGTCATGCTTCAGATCGCCGAGCGGATGCTGCGGCGCAACCCGCGATATGTCTCGATCATCGCGCCGTTCGTCACCTGCATTCTCACTATCCTGTGCGGCACCGGCCATGTGGTGTACACCATCTTGCCGATCATCTATGACGTGGCGATCAAAAATAACATCCGCCCGGAACGGCCAATGGCAGCCAGCTCGATCGGCGCGCAGATGGGCATTATCGCCAGCCCGGTCTCGGTGGCGGTCGTTTCACTGGTGGCGATGCTCAGCAGCTACACCTTCAATGGCCGCCATCTGGAATTCCTCGATCTGCTGTCGATCACCATTCCTTCCACCCTGTGCGGCATTCTGGCGATCGGTATCTTCAGCTGGTTCCGCGGCAAAGACCTGGACAAAGATCCCGAGTTCCAGAAATTTATCTCGGTGCCGGAGAACCATCGCTACGTCTATGGCGACGCCGCCACCCTGCTGGACCGGGTATTGCCGCGCAGCAACTGGATCGCCATGTGGATTTTCCTCGCCACTATCGCCCTGGTGGCGGTGCTGGGGGCCTTTTCCGACCTGCGGCCCAGCTTCGGTGGCAAGCCACTTTCCATGGTCCTGGTGATCCAGATGTGCATGCTGATGGCCGGGGCGCTGATCGTCATCATTACCCGCACCAACCCGGCGTCTATCTCTAAAAACGAGGTGTTCCGTTCCGGCATGATTGCCATCGTGGCGGTGTATGGCGTCGCCTGGATGGCGGAAACCATGTTCGGCGCGCACCTGACGCAGATAGAAGCCACGCTGGGCGTGCTGGTGAAAGAGTACCCCTGGGCCTATGCGCTGATCCTGCTGCTGGTGTCGAAATTCGTCAATTCGCAGGCTGCCGCGCTGGCGGCGCTGGTGCCGGTGGCGCTGGCGATCGGCGTCAACCCGGCCTATATCGTCGCTTCGGCGCCGGCCTGCTACGGTTATTATATTTTGCCGACCTACCCCAGCGATCTGGCGGCAATTCAGTTCGACCGCTCCGGCACCACCCGCATCGGCCGCTTCGTGATCAACCACAGCTTCATTCTACCGGGCCTGATCGGCGTCAGCGTCTCCTGCGTCTTCGGCTGGATCCTCGCCGCGGCGTTCGGTTTCTTATGATCTGTACTGTGGAGCCCTGCGGGGCTCCCTGCAGGCAGGGGGGCGGCATGACAAGAAAGGAAAAAAATGCAGGCGTAATGCGAATTTCAGGCACAAAAAAACCGCCTCTCGGCGGTCTACGACATTACTACTTATTGCTTTGATTATTCGGTATTTTCGTTCCCTGGTACCCGGGGCGGGACTTGAACCCGCACAGCCATAAGCCGAGGGATTTTAAAAAGCTAGTATATGCTTTTAGTTTCAATAAGTTAAGTTTAATCAGTAGGTTAGAAATGCGCATCGTTGAGCATTATGACGCGTTGTGCGCTTCTGCTGCCATTAATTCAGGCCCTTTTTCGCCAGAAATCTTATCAAATGGATTCAACGTCAACGCTGCCTCAAGGTGATCGGGGGCGAAGTGTGCATATCGCATTGTCATCATAATCGTGCTGTGACCGAGTATCTGTTGAAGCACCAAAATATTGCCGCCCCCCATCATGAAATGGCTTGCGAACGTGTGCCGCAGAACGTGAGTACGCTGACCCGTTGGTAACTCGATGCCAGCCCGTTTAAGCGCGTGCTTAAACGCATCATATGATGTGCTGAAAAGCGCCCCTCGCGTTTTCGGCAGCAAATCCTGCAACCGTTTTGATATTGGAACCGTTCTGTTTTTGTTGCTTTTCGTGTTGATGAAAGACACGCGGCCAGGCAGAACCTGAGATTGCCGCATTGATTCAGCCTCACCCCAGCGTGCACCGGTTGCCAAACAGAGACGAACAATGATACCCAGGCTTTTATTATCCGACTCATCACAAGCTGCCAGCAGGCGCTTAATTTCGTCGGGGTAAAGGAAAGATAATTCCTGATCACCCTCCTTAAATTGGCGAATGCCATCCAAGGGGTTATTGCCTTCCCATTCCCCCAATCGCTTCAACTCGGAAAACACTGCGTGCAGATATGATTGCTCTCGGTTTACCGTTGCCTCTTTAATAGCCTTACGCCCCTTTGCCAGCCATTCACCAGCAAGCCGGCGTTCGCGATATACAGCAAACATATTCTTATCGACTTCATGCGCCAACGGATCGCCAAGACGTTCGCAGATAGCTTGCAGCTTCGAAAGCCGAGACTCACCGGAAGTCAACGTTTTGCCGTGCATGTCATACCAGCGCTGGATCAGATCGGCCAATTTGACCGCGCCATCACCAACTTCAACAGCTTTCTTATTTGCCAAAAGGCGGCGCTCGTAGGAAAGCGCCTCCCCTTTAGTGGCGAACTGCTTTCTAATGCGCTTTCCATCACGTCCGTAAGGGAAACACTGGCATAACCATTTGCCTGATGGAAGTTTGCTAACTGCCATTAGTATTTACCCACTTCATCATGATCATGAGCATCATCGCTGTCGATTTAACGGTTTGGTTAGCGAACATCTTTTCATTTTCCGCCTTATTCGGTTCTGGCTTAAAAGCGGAATCTAATTGTTTTACTAACTCAGCCGCATAAGGCTTGAAATCATCAACCGATTTCATTTTTCGGCTTATGTCATCTGATAATAAATTTTTGCTGTATAGCCCTGCAATAAAGTCAGCACAGGTTGCAAGTTTATTTTGCTGTGATGCTTTTTGCCACGTGAGAGCGTTAGCCTCATGCAGTGTTCCACCTTGATACCAACTGTTAGCAAATGCAGCGTTTGAACCAATCGCCATAATTGCCACGAAAACAAAGAAACCATATTTAAAAAAACATGCTGCCCGAGCATTAATTAATTTCATTGTCCCTCTACCTTTTTATTTGGTTTTGAATGCGCGAACGAATCGCCAACCGCCTGTATATTTAACCGTGCCGAGTCATCCATTGCTCGATAGTTATCAACTAGCTTTTGTTCTTCTGTTGATATATTTGATTCGGGGGTTTTTACCCCGGTCAATATATAGGCAACGTCTATCCCAAAATGGCTGTTAAGCAGCGCAAGAGTAACGGCGTCGGGCATGGTTTCCCCTCTCTCGTATTTACCCCAGGTGCGGGTAGATATGCCAAATGTGGAGGCGATGGACTCTTGGCTGTTACCTGATTTTTCCCTTTCTTCGCGCAGACGGCTACCGATCAGGAACAATAATTCCTCTTTCCCGGTTGACATAGGAACATTTCTTCCTTAGATTGTGTTGTACAGGAACTTAGTGGATCACAATATAACACTATGAAACAAGCCAATCATGCGCCGCGCTCACGTTTGCCTGGCGGAATTGCTGCAAAAAACCCGATCCCTATGCGCTTATCAGATGCAGAGCGCGCGGAGTTGGAAGCCATCGCAGCAAAAGAAAGTCGTTCGATTTCAAGCATGGCGCGCCTGGTGTATCTGCGCGGCATTGAATCCATCCAGGCGGAATGACGGGGTAAATCATGGCGAACACCACGATAAACATCACCGTTCCTACAGGTTATGTCGCTCTGGAAGCATACGCCGAAATGACAAAAATCCCGATCGGCACCTGCCGGCGGATGGTTAGGGATGGCCGGATAATCATTCGTCCGAAAGCGAACCCAAAGGACAAGATCGAGGTAAACCTTGTCGCCATGCTGAAAGACGCAATAGCCAACAGTTGAGGCAGAAACATGCAACCAATTGAACACGCTATAACCAAAATAAGCCGCAATTCTTCACGCTATCGCGGCTTTGTTATCACTTATCGTCCGCGCACTATCGTTAACCCAATAGCCAGATATGAAGTAAGCCAAGGCGATCAGTCTTATGGCTTATTCGATGCGCAAGCACAGGCGACTGGCTATATAGACCAACTTTACTCACAGCACCAGGCGGCAGCATGAAACAAGCATATATCACTTTAGTGGGCGACCTTCTGGCGCAGTACCACGCAAAAGCCAACAACATCAACGCCGCCACGGCGATTGCGCCAGCTGTACGAGCTGTTTCGCTGAACGATTACGCATACCGTCTGTGCATCGGCCTGACCGGTCTGCTGAGTACAGCGGAAGCCGCCGGCCACGCCCCGGACGCCGCCGTTATCGACAGTCTGATCATGCGCTGCAACAACGGCGATATTCCTCACCCGCGAGCGGTTGAACAGTCCGCATGAGCCGGGAAAGCCCGGCCCTATCTGAGAGCGCACCCTCCCATCAACGTGTGGGGGATTGGCGTCCGGGGTGTGCTCCCAGATAGGAAATGAAACCCGGTTGCGTCCTTACAAAAGAATGGGCTGCTTAGATCGGGCGATTACCTTCTCATGCGCCGGGCATGGCTAAAACCCGGCATATATTTCAGTGGGCACATTCAGCGCTTACTGAAATATATCCACCACCCGAAATAAAAAATGCCGCCTTTTTGGTGGCGGGTTTCCTACATCCTGAATTCAGGGGGTTTTTATGAACGAAGCCGAATTAATGAAGTTGCTTGCAGATGCCCGCTGCGTTTCACGGCTGCAACTTCTGGAGTTGTTGAGCACGAGGATTGAACGCCTTGAGGCCGACAACGCCACCCGCGATCAAATCCTTTCCATGCTGAAAAGCTGGATTTCCGCCCGCCAAAAGATCGGCACTCAACAAGAAGGTGCCGCGAAATGAACACCTTCATTGCTGTAATCGCAGTCTGGTTTGTCCTCGCCTTTGCGGTCGTGGGCTGGTTCGCATACCGCCAGTGCAAATGCTGCCGGGAGTTTAATCAACAGTGCATGCCGCCTGAATTGCGCAATTACGACTAAGGACGCCCAATGGCCGATCAAATCGACATGGCACAGGAACGGCATCAGCTAATCCTTGACGCCCAAATCAAAAACGCCCGCCCGCAACCTTGCGGGCCTTCTGCATTTCACTGCGAGGAATGCGGAGCACCTATCCCTGAGCAGCGCCGCTGCCTGATTCATGGCGTCAGCACCTGCGTGCACTGCCAGGCCACCAGAGAAGCAAAATCACGCCATTTCAAGGGGTAAAACATGACACCACAACAGCAAGCGCAGCAATGGTTGCGCGAAAACTGCCTGATTCTGGACACCGAAACCACCGGTCTTGGAGAAGATGCCGAGATCGTAGAAGTCACCATCATCGACACGGACGGCCAGGTTCTGCTGAACACGCTGGTAAAACCGCGAAGCGTGATCCCTGCCTCCGCGACAGCCATTCACGGCATTACAAACGAAATGGTAGCGACTGCGCCATCCTGGCCGCATGTGTGCCGCAGTCTTTACGACATTATCAGCGGGCGCAAAGTCGTGATTTACAACAGTGACTTCGACACCCGGATTCTTGATCAGACCAATGATGATTGGGGGATCACGATTCACTTTAAAATCGAGCGACCAACGTTTGAATGCGCAATGCTGGCCTACGCCGAATTCTACGGCCAGAACAGCGAGCGCGGCGGGTACAAATGGCAAAAGCTGACCGCCGCCGCTGAACAGCAAGACGTCATTATCGAAGGAACGCCGCATCGCGCTCTTTCTGACTGCCTGACCACTCTCGGCGTGATTAAGGCAATGGCAGCCGGAGGTGTTCGCCGCGCATCGCACGGAATAACGGCACAGAAAGCTGTCGATATCCTTAACGGGTTATTTCAGGTAGACCCAGATGCGATCACAGCTCTGGTTGATAATCGCGTTAAGTGCTCTGAATATTTCGCCAAAAAGACAGCGGCAACGGTAGGTATCTGCGACAGCACCTATATCATCGGCATGATTGGCGTCATCAATGCGCTGATTGCCCCTGAAGTGATAGCAGCAATTTATGATGGTAATGAGCTGAAGGGTTTCGCTGTAGCTGATGTCGTTTTTGCAGGCGGTGACGCATGAACCGCCCAGCGCTGAAATGGCTGGGCAGCAAGGCCAGCATAATAGACACGCTGCGCCAGCACCTGCCAGCCGGAAAGCGGCTGGTTGAACCGTTCGTCGGCAGTGGCGCGGTGTTTCTCAACACCGACTATGAAAGCTATCTGCTGTGCGATATCAACAGCGATCTGATCAACTTCCACAACGTCGCCAAAAACCTGCCGGACGTCCTGATCCGCGAAGCGCGCAACCTGTTCACGGAGCACGCCAGCGAAGCCGGATATTACGCTGTACGCGCCGATTTCAATCTGGGATGCGACAGTAATTTCCTGTACCGCGCCGCACAATTTCTTTACCTGAACCGCCACGGCTTCAATGGCGTTTGCCGCTACAACCTGCGCGGCGAGTTTAATGTGCCGTTCGGTCATCGAAAAGCACCCTATTTCCCCGAAGACGAGATCCGAGCTTTCTCTGAGAAGGCGCGGGCAACAAAAGCGATTTTCCTGTGCTGCACATTCCAGGAAGCGATCAGGATGGCACAGGCCGGCGACGTGATTTATTGCGATCCGCCCTACATCCCGGCCAGCGCCACCGCCAATTTCACAAGCTACCACACTGACGGCTTTACCAGCGAACAGCAGAGAAAGCTGGCGCGCATGCTGCGCATTGCGGCAAAACGCGGCCGCCACGTCGTAGCCTCGAACAGCGAAACCGACGCCGCGCGGGAGCTGTATTCCGATTTCATCATCACAACCGCCACCGCACGCCGTTCTGTCAGCGCCAAAGCTGCCAGCCGCGCAACAGCTGGCGAGATCATCGCAACTATGAAGGCATCAACCGTAGAGGGGGGATGAGTAGGATGGCAAAGCTGAACAAGAAAGAGCGCGCCTGGCTTGACGAGCTGCAAGAGATTCTGAACCGCTGCCCGTCCGAGCGTCTGGGATTCTTCACCATCGGCGACCCGCGCATATACGTCTATGACCGTAGCAAGGATAAGGAAATTGACGCCCATCAGGATCGCAATGGGCGCGAGTTCTGCCATAGCGTTAATGCGCTGAATGCTGGTTTCTGCGACCTGGATTTCCCAGCCGCCATTCACTCTACAGCCGGTTAAGGGGGAAGCATGACACGTCTGATTAACTTCATCGGGAAATGGCTTCTCATTGCAGCTGTAATTCTCGGCCTCAAGCAACTGCTAATTTTTTCTGGCTTGGCCCCTGTCGAGCCAACCTTGTCCGAGTTAATGAAACCAGAGCCTGCGCCGATTGTGTTCACGATTCAGGACTATAGGAGCAACCAGAAATGACACTAACGACTGAGCAATTGAGAGCACGCGCTAAGATCTGGCGCAAAAAAGCAGTAGATGCGAAGTGGCAATCCGTGAGCATCGCGCAGGACATGCTGCTGAATGCTGAGGCATTTGACGAGCTGGCGGATAACCGGGAGGCGCGGCCGGTGTATCAGTACCGCATGCGAAACCCGTACAACGGCCAGGTGACAGATTGGGAAACCATCAAGCCTGAAAAGGTAGATTTCATCCTGAAGGAAACCATTGCGGCCAACGTTGAGTTTCGAATCATTGCCGCCCCGCCAGCGCCAGCCAATGCAAAAGCTACGGGCTATTTCTTACGCTATCGCGTGGAATGGCATACCCCGTCGAAGTGGTCAGCGTGGGCCGAAATTGATGAAGCCACATACGATAAAGCCGTCAAAATAATCGCTACGGGCGAGGCCGACGCAGGGCGGTTCTATGAGGCTCGCATTCTGTACGATGCGCCGCCAGCGCCAGCAGTGCCGCCGGAGGTGTCGCCTGCCGACATTCCGCAAGAACACAATATCAACACGTACTCCGGCATTACGTGGGCAGCATCATGGAACGCCTGCCGCGCCGCAATGCTGGCTCAATCTGTAAGTCGCGGTTACAAGTTTGTTCCGGTAGAACCGACAGAAGACATGATCGCCGCTGCCATGAACTGCGACGACGTGACATTCACCAACCCAGAAACCTTCTGCGTTAACTTCGGCAACATCTACGCCGCCATGCTGGCGGCAGCACCAGAGGGCCGCTCAAATGATTAAAGTGAGTGATCTCTTTGCCGGCCTGGGTGGTTCATCTACCGGCGCAGAAATGGCGGGTGCTGAAGTGGTTTGGGCCGGCAATCACTGGCCGGCCGCCGTCGAAGCCCATAAGGCGAATCATCCCGGCGCAATCCACGTTTGCCAAGACCTGCACCAGGCTGACTGGTCATTGATGCCTCAGCACGATCTGATGATGGCCTCGCCGTGCTGCCAAGGCCACAGCAAAGCACGCGGCAAGAAGGCAGGAAACCCGCAGCACGACGCCAGCCGTTCCACGGCGTGGGCGGTGGTATCTGCTGCCGAATTCCACAGAATGCCGAAAGTCATCATCGAAAACGTGCCGGAGTTCCTTCAGTGGGGGCTTTACCCAGCATGGGAAGCGGCGATGCAAGCCCTGGGATATTCTCTTGCGCCGCACATCGTGGATTGTGCTGATCTCGGTGTTCCGCAAAACCGCGTGCGACTGTTCATTATCTGCACCCGTAGCAAAAAACCACTGTTCCTGAAGTTACCAAAAATGCCGCATGTGCCGGCCAGCACCTTTATCGACTTCGACGCCGGCAAATGGCAGCCGATTGAAAAACCGGGGCGCGCAGCTGCAACGCTGGAGCGCGTTAAAAATGGCCGCGCACAGTTCGGTGATCGTTTCCTTTTCAGCTACTACGGCAACACCAAAACAGGCCGCTCTCTTTCCCGTCCGATTGGCACGATCACCACGCGCGATCGCTGGGCGGTTGTCGACGGCGATCGCATGCGCATTTTGACCCGCGACGAAAACTTGCTGGCGATGACGTTCCCGGAGGACTACATCAAACCGCCATCGCACAAGCTGTGCGTACACATGGCGGGCAATGCTGTGCCGCCAAAAGCTATGTGTGAATTCATCACAGCATTGGAGGCTCAGGGATGAAAAAGCCTATTGCCATCGCCATTGCGGCTCTCTACCCACGACACAATCACATTCAAGATCTTCATGTGTTGGCGCATCTCAATCGAGTGCTTGCCTTCGCCCGGTGCGGCCGTCGTTGCGGGAAAACCTACGCAGCCAGCCAACAGGAGCTGATCCGCGCTGCGTTCAAGCTCTCCGCAGGCGCGACGCTGCGACTTCTTCATGCCAGAAGAAAGCAGCCTCTTAGGGACAGGATGGTCAGTTATGACCCTGCCAGCGGCCCAGACCAGTCAGTTGAGTGCGTATATAAACGCAACTACGCCACAGGCGGTTTAACACTGGTATCGGTCAATATTTTGTCGCGTAAGTGGCAAAACTCGCCGTGGTTTTACTTAGACGAGTGGCCGTGGGCGTGAGTAAACCCATTCGCGGCCGTCACCAACCATCACCGCCGTTGCCATACCCTGGCAGCGGCGCGCCTGCTTTTGAATGGGCCTTTCCGTGGAACGCCCCACGCCCGGCGATCGATCCACCTGTAGACCTGCTGGCAGAAAGCCAAAAACAGACCGAAGAACAGATCGCCGCCACCCTGCGCGCGCATCATCTGCTTGAGCAGCAGCCGCAACTGATACAGCGCGACGTGCGTTACCACATCAGCCAGCTGGAAGAATCACAGGGTACCCGCCGGGGCAATGCGTACTTGACGAAAAACTTTGTCGAGCGCGTATTGCCACGGCTTGATCTCGTCCACGAGAAATACCGCATTTCAGAAAACAACATCGACGCCGATCTGTGCCAGCGGTTCAATCGGTTGCCAGATGCCAGCCGCGCCGACGTCGAGCTGTTGGCCAAGGATATCGCGATCACCATCAAGCGCGAGTTAAGCGTGATCGATGAAGATGCCGGCGGTGCCTCAGAGTTCCTGAGCGTGCTGGAGCTATACCTGGGCGCAGCTGCCTTGACCCGCAGATTCAAACAGACCCCGCCGCTATGGGATACCTATCAGTCTGACGGCGAAAAAATGACGGTCGAGAATACCGGGCCGGCGGTGCGGCGCATGCTGTCCGAAAACTGGTGGCTGCGCCGCCTGCGCCGGCATGCTGACCGCTGGAAAGAGCACTTGCATATCGCGATCGGCCACGTCAGCAAGAAGGCAACGCCATACGCCAGCCGGCCAACGGTCGGAGACTGGCGGGAGCAGAAGCGGCGCACACGCGAATTTCTCAAGTCGATGGAACTTGAGGACGACGAGGGCAACCGCATTTCGCTGATCGACAAATACGATCACAGCGTGGCGAACCCAGCGATCCGCCGTTGCGAGCTGATGGCGCGCATCCGCGGCTTTGAGAATATCTGCAATGAAATGGGCTTTGTGGGAGAGTTTTACACCCTGACGGCCCCTTCTCGCTTCCACGCCACCAACAAGCACGGCCACCGCAATAAAAAATGGCGCGGGGCCAGCCCGGACGAAACGCAGCGCTACCTGCGCGGCGTCTGGGAGCGCGCCCGCGCCAAGCTGCACCGCGAAGACGTTCGAATTTTTGGGATCCGCGTGGCCGAGCCGCATGCCGACGGTACGCCGCATTGGCATATGTTGCTGTTCATGCGTCCTGAAGCCGTGGAACAGGTGCGCAGTATTCTGCGCAGCTACGCCTGCGAGGAAGACGCCGGCGAGCTGTACAGCGAGCGCACCAGAAAGGCCCGTTTCCACGCTGAAGCCATCGACCCAGAGAAAGGCAGCGCCACCGGCTACATCGCTAAATACATCAGCAAAAACATCGACGGTTACGCGCTGGATGGTGAGCTGGACGACGACAGCGGCAAAGAGTTGAAGGAAGTCGCCCCGGCCGTGTCTGCCTGGGCGGCCCGCTGGCGTATTCGTCAGTTTCAGTTTATCGGCGGCGCGCCGGTAACGGTTTATCGTGAGTTGCGCCGCATGGCCGATCATGAAACCGCCGTCGGCCTCAGCGTCGAATTCGCTGCCGTGCACGATGCCGCCGACTGCGGGAAGTGGGCGGAGTACGTCAACGCCCAGGGCGGGCCGTTTGTCCGCCGCGATGATCTGGTCGTGCGCACCTACTACGAGCCGGCAGAAACACCGAACGATTACGGCGAAGACGTGATCCGGATCCGTGGGGTTTTCTCTCCACCGGTCGGCATCGACACGCCAATCATCACCCGCACGACAGAATGGAAATTTGTGCCGGCGCGTGCCGTTGACCTGGCCGTTGACCTTAAGGGCGCGCCTGCGCCCTCTCGGAGTTCTGTCAATAACTGTACGGCATCGCCGGAAAGGTTAAAAACCAAACAGCCACCGGAGCCACCGCCACCACCTGAAAACCTCAATTTTGAGCAATTAACCGACAAAGAGCGGCGGTTGTTGCTCCGGCGGATACGCAGCGAATCGCCAGAAAGAGTGAAAAACCCATACGCGGCAGTCGCCGAGGGCTTCACCTTGCCTGATGAAGGGGATTATCTGCCCCAAATCCGGGCAAAACAGCCAGATCCAGACAGCCTGGCACGCTGGCGCGAACAGATTCGCCAGGAACAGCAGCAGCGCGCGCTGGCGTATTTCTACCTGGGCGACATTCAGGATGCGGCAGCTGACAGACCGGCGGGCGCGAGCGAGGGGATCGGCACACTCCGCCGGCCACTCAGTCCGCAGGAACGCCGGATAGAAAGCTTCGCTGAGTCGATAGGCTTCAGCCTGGACGACAACATTTTGAAGGCGGCGGCCAAAGGAGCAACGGTGATCATTGACGGGAAGCGATATAGAGCGCGGGCTGACGGTTGCTTGTACCTGCAACCGATGCCAGCGGCCACACCAAACGCGCTGAATCGCCTTACTGCGCTATGGAAACGGCAGGTATCCGAGAAGGAAAGGCTTGTCGGCAATCATTTGAGAAAAGAAGCGGCAAAACAACAGAAATCGGAGGAATAGCATGACTACATCAGCAGAACGTAAACGCAGCCAGCGCCAGCGCGACAAGGCCAACGGCATCACCACGATAACCCTGCGCGTCGATAGCCAGGAAATGGCGATGATCCTGGAAGGTTGCCAGCAGCGCCGGATCGCGAGGGAGCCTTACGAGGTGACGGAATACCTGATAGGCCTCATACGGCAAGACAATAAGCTGTTGCATAAACAACTGACCGAGCTGCGTAAAAGTAGCTGTGGGAAATGCGGCGACACGTTGCCGGGCGATCCGGGCGGGTGCTGCATGCAAGGTGATTCGCAATGCTGGCAGACCACCGGCTACAAGAAGCTGATGCTGACAACGCTGTAGAACCTTCGCCAGTCGAGAATAGCAGTACCGGGGAAATGACGCAATCAAAATGAATGAATATTCACAAAAATGAATAACACCAGCCCAGCAACATAGAAACCCGCATATTACCGCCCCCACCAAAGCGCCTATACGCCACACAGCGAGGCGCTTTTTCTTTGCACCAACGATCGCACATCAAATCTGATCGCCTCGCAGCGATGCGCAAGTGAATGCGGTGCGGGGTTTGCGGGGGATAGGCAGGAAAAACGATCCCCATCGATCCCCTGTTCCGTGCCGTCCCCCCCGCCCCCACGCTGCATGCTTAACAATTCACTTTTTATGCAGTAGGAAAAAGGCGCTAAAGCCTTGTCTGGTGCGGTCTTGAGGGGTGATTAGGTATGCAATGAACTATGCGGATTGTTGCACTTAGGATATGCGGTGTTTTTTTGGCAAAGAATCACTTTCGATCTCTGCAAAAACCGCGTTTGCGGGTTGAGTGCCGACATTGAGCATGGCGGGCGACTTGGCGTTATCCTGCCACGTCACATTTTAATTTTCAACAGCCGTGTGACGCGACATTTTAATGAAAAAAAACGCCTGTGACATGTCACAGTAGCGCACGGATAAAAAATGCAACATGAATAGCGCCGCATAAGAATGCAAAAACCGCCTTTCGGCGGTTCACATTACACACATCAGCCACTAACTTAATAAGCTAGTAACTTATTGGTCATTCTTGAGTAGTTCATACGGGTTGAAGCTGATCACTTCCTCCCCTACCCAGTCGTTTAGCTCGCAAAGGCGCTCCTGCAACGGGGCCAGCTCATTAATCGCAAATACCCGCGCGGCCTTTTCCACATCCCCGAATCCGCCGGTGTTATTCGGCAAAATCCCCATCAACTGCGGCGGCGTGCGCTGGGACGCTAACTGATCGTCGCGCGTCACGTTCTTGATGTTCAAAAACTCATCTTTCGCTGCCACTTCGGCGAGCGGGATCAGCTGCAAGCCGTCCGGCTTACCGCCAGGCGCATACATGAACAGATTGCGGAAGTTGCCAGGCCCTTTCGATTCCTTCAGCGCTTTGCGCAGGTTGTCGATATCCTCCTGTTTGTGCGCGGCATCGTTCATGTACAGGATAAAGCCGGCATGGCTGCCGTTGAGGTAGTATTTCCGGCGAAACAGCGTTGCGGCCTCGTTCAGCCAGATGGAGTTAAGCGAGGAAAGATATTCAGGAACGCCGTAGATCTCCTGATTAATGTCCGGGTCAAGCAGGTGGAAAATGGTGCCATCTTCAAACTGATGCGGCTCCGCCCACGATTGCACGAACCAATAAGAATCAGTATTGACGCCGCGCCGGGTATATTTCGCCAGGCTGGGAACCAGCTTCATTATCCCGCCGAGGCGGTTGTAACGCGCCTCCATAAAGCTGTTGCCGAACACCATGAAATCCTGCGCATAGCGGCTGAAATCCTGCTTTGACAGCAGCCGGTGGGGCTTGAACATGCTCACTAAGATGTTGCGCTTCATCGTGATCGGTGAACTGTGATGAACCGCCGCGCGGAACGTCTTCGCCAGGCCGTTGAACGAGATAGGCGGTTCATACCAGCGATCGACGACGCAGCACTCCAGATAATCCAGAATTTCGCGCCGATCCAGCATCGGGATCGGGTCGCCGAAGGTGAACGCCTCGACGTGTTGCGCGCCAGTCTGTTTTTGTGTCGTCGGCTGGGCGTGCTTGCGGCCCCGGTTGCGCTTGCTCATTTAGTAGATCTCCATAAAACCTGTATTGCTACCGGTTGCCCCTTCGAGCGGTTCATTGAATAAGGCGTGCATGACGGCCCAGGCCACATCGCCGTGGCTGACGCCTTCGGCGCGGCTGGTGACATAGGTTGCCCGGCGGCCGGTAGCCGTCATTTGCTTGCGGATGGACATAAACGCCTGGGCGATATCCAGCGCGCCGGCATCAAACTCCAGGCGGCCGGAGCGGATCACGTCGCGGGCCTTCAGCACGAGGTCAGTTTTCATTTCCAGGCTGTAGTTGATGGCGTTCACCGCAGGGAAGAATTGGCGCACCAGTTGCGACACCGCGCGGCCCAGGCCGGTGTTGTCGATACCGATATAGCTCACGTTGTAACGTTCGGTCAGCGCCTTGATGTTGCGGGCCTGCGCCGCAAAATCCATCCCGCGCCACTGATGGCGCTCCAGCACCCGGAATTTTCCGCCGGCAACCAGCGGCGGCAGGATGACCGCGCACCCGGCGCTGTCGCCATCTTCAGAGCTGGCAGGGTCATAACCGATCCAGACTTCGCGCGAGGCTACCGGGCGCAACGCAAACGGCTTAACGTCCGTCCAGTGCTCCCAGCTGTCCACCATGCAGCGCTGCATTTCGCCCATCGGGAAGACGGACGATGTATCGTCGATGAAGTTGCACATGAACAGGTTGTCAAAATCTTCATCGCTGTTTTCCTCGCGCAGCTCGTCGAGGTCAAACAGGTCGCAGCCGCCGCGCAACGCATCTTCAATGTTGACGATCTGGCGGAATTGCTTGTCCTCGCAGAGCACGCCGCCGGCCAGGCGTTTATAGCTAACGTCAATTTCACGGCGGCGATCCTTGGATTTCCCCTTGTTGAAGAACGTGCCATTCCAGAAGGAATAGGCCTCATGCGTCATGCTCGACGGGGTGGAAAAGTAGGTCGAACGGTAGCGGGTTTGCGACGCCATACCCGATGCGGCGCGGCGCAGTTTCTTGAAGCCGGGGATCCAGAAATATTCATCCAGATACAGATTGCCGGGCCGGCCCTGGGCGGTGTTGGAGTTGGTGCCGAGGAAATGCAATTCCGCCGCGTTTGGCAGGATGATGGTTTCCCCACGCAGTTCCACATCGACCTCTTGCGCAAAGGCGGTGATGTAGTTTTTGAACTGGTGCGCCTGCGCCTTGGATGCGGAAACAAACATCTGATTGCGCCCCGTGTCCAGGGCGTCGATCAGGGCTTCGCGTGCAAAATAGTACGTCGCGCCGATCTGGCGCGATTTCAGGATGTTGCGGATACGAAAATCTTTTGACAGCCCCGCCTCATACCAGCGCCGCTGATATGCAAACATCTGTTCGAGAAAGATTTCTTTCAGCCGGGCATGCTGTTCGTCGGTGAAAACGTTCTTTTGCGTGCGCTGGCGAGGCCCGGCGTTTCGGCTCCCAATGTTGGGATTGAGATCGGCCTCATTGCCGCCGCCGTTGTATTTGCCGATGCGTGCGTGCCGTTCCGCCTGGCGCGCCAGCAGGTCAATTTCCTTGAGGTCGCGCCCTTCTTTCTCCGGCTTCAGTATCAGCTGGCAATAGCGTGCGGCGGTGGTGATCTGCATCTGATCGAGCGGGCCGTAATCGTCCCACTTGTCGCGGCGTTTCCAACTGTGTACCGTGACGGGATTCTCCCCGATCATTTCGGCGATGCGAGTGACGCGAAGCCCCTGCCAATACAGGTACATGGCCTGACGGCGGGGATCAAGATCGGTGCTGATAGTAATAGCGCTCATGCTTTATCGGCCTGAATTTCAACGTTTCAATACCGAAAGGCTACCTACGCGCCACAACCAACACCCCTAAAGCGCCTTGTGCCATCGACCACACAAAGCCGCCGCGTTGTCCCGCCATCCCGCCCCAGCCAACATAGGCCAAACACGGCCAATCCCGGCCCATCTGCTGACTGATCGGGGCTTACCCATGCCAATATCAAAATTTTTCCGCGTCGCCGTTGAAGGCGCGACCAGTGACGGCCGCAAAATCGAACGCCGTCATATCGAAGAAATGGCGGAAACGTTCTCGCCAGCATTCCGCCCGGCGCGCGCCAACCTTGAGCACTACCTGAGCATTTTCCCAAACAGCGATTTTAAGGCCCAGGGCGACGTCGTCGCGTTGAAGGCGCAGGAAATCACATCCGGCCAATTGAAAGGCAAGCTGGCGCTGCTGGCGCAGGTCGATGCGACGGATGGGCTGGTGAAGCTGAACAACGATCGGCAAAAAATTTACACCAGTATCGAGTATTACCCGCAATTTGCCGACACCGGTAAAGCCTATCTGACCGGGCTGGCGTTTACCGACAATCCGGCGTCGCTGGGTAGTGAAGTCATGAAATTCACCGCCAACAACCTGGCCGAAACCAGCGGATTGCACTTCGGGGCGATGGAAGAAACCGTGATGGAATTTGACGCGCCAGAAACCGACAAACCGAACCTTCTGACCCAAATCAAGACCATGTTCAGCAAAAAACAGCACTCCGATGACGGCCGTTTTTCCGACGTTCATCAGGCGGTGGAATTTGTCGCTGAACGCCAGCAAGGGCTTGAAACCAAAATCGAAGCATTTTCCGGCCTGAAAACCACCGTCGAATCGCTGGAAAGCCAGCTGAAAGACGCGAAAACCGAGCTTTCCGAGCTGAAAACCACCCTCAGCACTTCTGACCGTTCTACCCATCGCCGCGACCTGTCTACCGGCAGTGGCGATAGCGTCTTAACCGACTGCTGACGGACTAACGGCGAAAACAGGCATCGCATCGACATAAACGACCGGAACAAGGAACAATCAATGAAACCGAATACCCGCAAGCAATATAAAATGCTGCTGAGCCAGGTCGCGAACCTGAACCACATCGAACCTGAAGACGTAGCCGCAAAATTCACCGTTGATCCGACGGTAACGCAGCGTCTGGAAGACAAGATTCAGGAAAGCAGCAGCTTTCTGAAACAGATCAACATCATTCCCGTTGACGAACAGAGCGGCTCTAAAGTCGGTCTGGGCATTGACCGCCCTATCGCCAGTACGACCAATACCGACGACAAAGAACGTGAACCGATGGATCCAAGCAGCCTGGACGAAGTGGGCTATGTGTGTACCCAGACCAACTTTGACACCGCGCTGAAATATTCCAAGCTGGACGCCTGGGCCAAGTTCAAAGACTTCCAGATCCGTATTCGCAACCAGATCGTGAAGCGCCAAGGCCTCGACCGCATCATGATCGGCTGGAACGGCATCAGCCGGGCTAAAACCTCGGATATCACCGTCAATAAGCTGTTACAGGACGTTAACATCGGCTGGTTGCAGAAAGTTCGCAAAGGTGCGCCAGAGCAGGTGATGGATAAGGTGCTGGGCGAGGACGGCAGCGTCGTGTCGGAAAAAATCCGCATCGGTATCGATGGCGACTATCACAACCTCGATGCACTGGTCATGGATGCCGTCAACGAGCTGATCGCGCCCTGGTTCCAGGACGACACCGAGCTGGTCGCCGTTGTCGGCCGTTCCCTGTTGGCGGACAAATATTTCCCGCTCGTCAACCAGGAACAGCCAAACACTGAAGCCCTGGCCGCCGATATCATTATCAGCCAGAAGCGGCTGGGCGGCTTGCAGGCGGTGCGTGTTCCGTCCTTCCCTGACAACACCATTTTCATCACCCGACTGGATAACCTGTCGATCTACTGGCAAGACGGCACGCGCCGCCGCCACATCATCGACAACCCGAAACGCGACCGCATCGAAAACTACGAGTCCGTCAACGAAGCCTATGTCGTTGAAGACTACGAGGGCGTGGCGCTGATCGAAAATATCCAGATCCTGAAAGCGAAAGCCCCAGCGCCAACCGGCCAGCAGCCAGAGCAGCAGCCAACGGAAAACCAGGAGGGCTAATCCATGAGCAGCCCGGCACGCAGACACAAGCACTACATTGCCGCGCAGCAGTCCGCCTCACTGGATGAGGCGGCCAGCCTGAGCCATCTGGGCAACTATGACCTGCTGCTGTTCAAGATGCAGCAGGATCTGGCGCGGCTGAGCGGCGTCGAGTCCCACGAAACCAAAGCCGAGTTGAAGCGCGGCATGCTGCCTACCTATATGCCGTGGGTGGCCGGTGTGCTGCAAAGCGACGCAGGCCGGCAGGATGCGATCCTGATGCGTGTGCTGGTCTGGTTTCTGGATATTGGCAACCTGGAATATGCCCTTGATATCGGCGAGTACGCCATTCGGCACGATCTGGTTGCGCCCGACGGTTTCGACCGCTCGACCAGTTGCCTGCTCGCTGAAGAGATCGCCGCCGCTGCACAGCGCGATCTTTCCGCCGGCCGGCCACTGAACACGGCGCAGCTGCAACGCGCGCATCAACTGCTGGCAAATCAGGACATGCCCGATCGGGTGAAAGCCCGTCTGTTCAAGTTTGTTGGCTATGCATTGCGACAGGACGGCGACGCCGTGCTGGCACTGGACATGCTGAAAAAAGCCCTGCTGAAAGATGAAAACTCCGGCGTAAAAACGGATATCAAGCAGCTGGAAAAAGTCATTCAGGCAGGAAGTTAACCGAATCGCCCCCGGCGAGGGCGGCACGGGAGCCGCGACAGGTTTAAACCGCATCAACGCTCCCGTCCACCGCCCACCTACAGGAAAACGTATGGTCAGCATCGCAATAGAACCCGCACCCGGCGACAAGAAACCCAGCAACGCGCTGGAAATCGACATCGCCAAGCAGCCGACGCCGCCGGCCAGCACCGTCATCAAAAATACGGAATTTTGGCCGGATATCGACCTGAAACAGTACCGCGAAGACATGCGGCAGGACGGCACCATCACCCAGCCGCGTCTGCTTGAGGCGGCGCGGAACGCCATCAACGAAGTCAACGATCGGCTGGCAGGCTGGCGCAAGCAGCAACAGCGCGCGGGCTACAGCGAACTGGAACAGGTTCCCGCCGATCACCTGGACGACGAGAGTACCCGCGTGCAGCTGTATCGCCGCGCCGTGTTCTGCCTGACTCAGGCCAGCGTTACCGAGCGTTTTCGCAGCTTCGATGCCACAGCATCCGGTTCAAAGCGCGCCGACGCTATCGAACCGTCGATCGATGATCTCCGCCGCGATGCAGATTGGGCCATCAATGACCTGCAATCGCTGCCGCGCATGACGGTAGAGCTGATCTGATGAAGGTGTATGCACACCAGGGTGACACCGTTGATGCGCTGTGCCAGCGCTATTACGGCAAGACGCAGGACGTGACCGAGCAAGTATTGCTGAATAATCCAGGTCTGGCAGACCAGGGGCCGATATTGCCGCACGGCTACCCGGTCGACATGCCGGACATTGTTCAATCCGAATCGGTTCAGACCCTGCAACTGTGGGATTAATCCCAGCGCGCGGGAGGTGGAGAATGAAACTCATGACTGAAAAGATTGCCGCCGGTATTAACTATTGCATTGCCGGCGGCTTATGCACTGGCGGGCTGATCGACTGGTTTCGCCACGTTGACTGGAATCAGGTAGCCGTGATCGGCGGTTTTCTCCTGGGCCTGATCACCTATCTCACGCAGACCTATTTCGACTGGCGGCGCACGCGGGCCTATGAGAAAGGCGTCAGCGCCGGGATCATTACCGAGCCGCCGGCGAAACGCGGGCTTTTTAATAAGGAAGCCGATTAATGGCAATGTCATCTGCCCTGCGTAAAAAGCTGTTCGGTGCTGCCGGCACTGGCGCGCTGGCGATCGCCACGTTGATGATCCCGGAGCTTGAGGGCGTCAGATTTGAACCCTATCGCGACGTGGCCGGCGTGCTGACCGTATGTTACGGCCATACCGGGGCCGATATCGTGCCGGGCAAGCGCTACACCCAGGCGGAATGCAAGGCAATTCTGGACAAAGACCTGATCCCCTTTGCGCGATCGGTCAATCGTTCGGTAAAAGTGCCGGCGACAGAGTACCAAAAAGCCGCCCTGATCAGTTTCAGCTATAACGTGGGCGTCAGCGCCTTTGAGCGCTCGTCCCTGCTGCGCAAGCTGAACGCCGGCGACTATGCCGGCGCATGCGACGGCCTGCGCCAGTGGATTTATGCCGGCGGTAAGCCGTGGAAAGGCTTAATGAATCGCCGCGATATTGAACACGAGGTCTGCACCTGGGGGCAGAAATGACCCGCCTGACCGCCTGCGCCACGCTGATCGCGCTTTGTGCGCTGGCGTTTCTGGTTTACAGCAATCAGGGGCTGCGCCAGGAACGCGAAACGTTGCAACGCGACAACAAGAGACTGGCCGGCCAGATCGAGTGGCAGAATAAAACACAAATAGCCGTCGCCACTATCGACGAAAACCGAAGCCGAGAGCTGACCGATGCAAAAAATAAAATTGATGATCTGCAACGCGATATTGATGCTGGCCGCCGCCGGCTGCGCCTCAACGCCTCATGCCCGACCTCCGGCACCGCCGGCATGGTTGATGCAACCGCCGCCCGACTTACTGACGCCGCTCAACGGGATTATTTCACCCTCAGAAAGCGAATAGAAACCGCCAATAGCCAGATCGCCGGGCTGCAAGACTACATTCGCGACGTCTGCCTGACGCAACCGTAGGAGCTGCCATGTTAAAACCCGACTCCCTGCGCGCCGCCCTGGGCGACGCCGTCAATCACATCAGAGAAAACCCTGATTTCCTGCGTATTTTTATTGATAAGGGCACGATTTACAGCACCTTCGCCCCGTCGCTGTCGTTTGAGTATCAATACACCCTCAATATGATCGTGACCAACTACGCCGACGACGCCAATCTGTTGATCGTCCCTATTCTGCATTGGCTACGCACCAATCAGCCGGACATTATGGCGAACCCGGACAAGCGCGGCGACGGCTTCACCTTCGAGGCGGATTTCTTGAATAACGGGGTGAGGGATATCAGCATTGATCTGAAACTGACGGAGCGCGTGATCGTCAAAGAGGAGAACGGCAAGCTGCACGTCAGCCACGTCGAGGAACCGCCACCGCCGCCGAATAACGTCACCGAGTTTGAAATCTGGATGCAGGGCCGGAAGGTGGCAGCATGGGCCGCTTAGATGATTTCCAGACGCTGGACGATACCCTTTCTGTCTTGCTCCAACAGCTTTCCCCGCAGTCGCGGCGCGTATTCACGCGCCAAGTGGCGAAAGAATTGCGCCAGCGCCAGCAAAAGCATATTCAAGAGCAAAAAAACCCGGACGGATCCCCCTACGTTCCGCGCAAGAGCAAGCGCCGGGACAAACAGGGACGCATCCGCCGCAAGATGTTCACGCGCTTGCGCACCGCGCGCTTTATGAAAACGGAATCCGGCCCCGATGAAGCCGCCGTCACCTTCGCCGCCGGCGTGACGAATTTGTCCGCCGTCCACCATTACGGCCTGCGTGATAAAGTCAGCCGGAACGGCCCGACAGTGCGCTATGAGCGCCGGCAACTGCTCGGCTTTACTGACGACGATATCGAATGGATCAAGGATCTGGCCTTGACCCACATAGCCAAATAACTACATCCCCGCCGCCTTGTGCCAGCGATGGCACAAGGCGCATCGCATGCCCCCCGCGCCCGCACGCGTCACACTGGCGGTATGAATGCAATCCTCACTGAACTACGCCGCCGCCTGGCTAACATTGTGCGCATCGGCACCGTGTCCGACGTGGATACGGCGAAAGGCTTATGCCGCGTATTAACCGGCGCAAATGAAACCGACTGGCTGAACTGGCTGACGCTGCGCGCCGGCCGGGTGCGCTGCTGGTCGGCCCCGTCGGTGGGCGAACAAGTGATCGTGTTGAGCATTTTCGGTGAGCTGACCACCGGCTTTGTGCTGCCGGCTGTGTTCTCCGACCAGCACCCTGCACCATCCGCTTCACCTGACGCCGTCCGCATTGATTTTCCCGACGGCGCAGTCATTGAGTACGAGCCGGAAAACAGCACGCTAACGGCGCGCGGCATGAAATACGCCGATATCCAGGCCGCTGAGAAAATCAGCGCCACGTCAAACGTCGTCGTCGTTACCGCCAGCCAGATGATCACGCTGGATGCGCCCGTCGTGGAATGCACAAACAAGCTGATCGCCGGATCGCTGCTGCTGAAGTACGGCGGCGAGATGTACGGCAACATCACCCACACCGGCGGAGGCTTTAACTCCAACGGCGTGATCGTCCATCTGCATTATCACGGCAACGTGCAGAACGGCGGCGGCAACACCGGGGGGCCAACATCATGATGTATCTCGGCATGAACCGTAACAGCGGCGAGTCTATCAGCGAGATCGACCACATCCGCCAGTCTGTCAGCGACATTTTGATCACCCCCGTCGGTAGCCGCGTCATGCGTCGCAAATACGGCTCGCAGCTGTCGGCCCTGATCGACCAGCCGCAAAATCCGGCGCTCAAGCTTCAGATGATGGCCGCTGTTTATGGTGCGGTGCTGCGCTGGGAAGACCGCATATCCCTGACCGCCGTCAACATCACATCGAACATGGACGGGGAAATGGTTGTTGACCTGGTCGGCAACCGAACCGATACCGCCGGCCGCGTTCAATTTTCATTACCGATCAGGGGGCAATAATGGCGACGATTGACCTGAGTCAGCTACCCCGCCCCAATGTCATTGAAGAACTGGACTATGAAACGCTCTTTGATGCGCGTAAAGAGCGATTGATCAGCCTGTACCCGGAGGAAGAACGGGAAGCAGTGCGCCGCACGCTGGGCTATGAGTCCGAGCCGATCGTCAAAGTCCTGCAAGAATCCGCCTACCGTGAAGTTTTGTTGCGCCAGCGCGTCAATGAGGCGGCGCAGGCCGTAATGGTGGCCTACGCCATGAGCAGCGACCTCGACCAACTGGCCGCAAACAACGACGTGAAGCGATTGGTGATCGATCAGGGTGATCCGGGTGCTGTCCCACCCGTACCGCCGACGATGGAAAGCGATGCCGACCTGCGCCAGCGCGTCCCCGCCGCCTTCGAAGGTATGAGCGTCGCCGGCCCGACCGGGGCCTATGAATTTCATGCGCAGAGCGCTGACGGCAAAGTCGCCGACGCCTCGGCGATCAGCCCTGCGCCGGCAGAAGTCACCATCAGCGTGCTATCCCGCGACGGCGACGGCACAGCATCGCCGGAACTGCTCGCCGCCGTCAGCGCCGCGCTGAATGACGAGGAAGTCCGCCCGGTGGCCGACCGCCTGACCGTGCAGTCTGCAAAAATTGTTAACTATCAAATTGATGCCACGCTCTACGTTTACCCCGGCCCGGCGATTGAGCCGATCATGGCCGATGCCGAACTGCGTCTAAAAAACTACATCAACGAGCAGCGCCGGCTGGGCCGCGATATTCGGCTATCAGCCATCTATGCCGCCCTGCATACCCAGGGCGTGCAGCGCGTTGAACTGGCCGCGCCGCTCGCTGACGTGGTGCTAGATCGTACTCAGGCCGCCAACTGCACCGATTACCACATCAGGATCGGCGGTTCAGATGAATAGCCTGTTGCCGCCTGGTTCATCGCAGCTTGAGCGGCGAGCAGCGGAGGCGTGCGCGGGCATCAGCGATCTGAACGTCCCGCTGCGTGACCTGTGGAACCCGGCGCGCTGCCCGGTAAAGTTTTTGCCCTATCTGGCCTGGGCGTTTTCGGTAGACCGCTGGGACGAGAAATGGACGGCGGCAGAGAAGCGCAAGGCCGTGACGGATGCCTTTTACATACATCGCCGAAAGGGAACGGTTGCCGCCATCCGGCGTGTCATTGAGGCAATGGGCTATTCAATGTCGATCGCCGAGTGGTGGGAAATCGCCGACCCGCGCGGCACGTTCCGTCTCACCATCGACGTGAACGACGTCGGGATCACTGACGAAATCGTCCGTGAGCTTGAGCGTTTGATCGGTGACGCAAAACCAGTCAGCAGGCATATCAACGGGATCAACATCCAGACGAGAACATCAGGCCACATTTTTTCAGCCGCCTGTGGATACATGGGCGAAATACTGACCGTGTACCCAGCAGGCTATCGCCCAAATCCCGTCAGCCGATATGACGGCACGCTGAGTTACAACGGGCAAGTTTCTTTCACCGGGGAGCAGTATGACCAAAATCAATGAGCAATCACTCTGGGTGTCGGATATCTACCAGATTGACAGGGCCGACACTGTCGAAGGCGGGGAAAGCGGCGTCGCCAATATCCAGGCCCGGCAGCTTGCCGACCGCACCACCTTCTTACGTAACCAGGCTGACGCGCTGGCCGGTATGGCATTACTCGGCGAAGGGCCGTACACCAGCGCAGCCCAGGCGCAGGCAGATATTACCGCCGGCCGTATCCCGTTAGGGACAAAATTTGGTGTTCGCTCCACGGTTTCCGGTCAGTGGGTGCAGGAATATCAAAACGTCGACGGCGTGGCGACGCCAACGGGTGAATGGCTACCGAGCGGCAAAGGGCTGACGGATGCCGTTGACAGTATCAAGCGCAAGGTGCGCAACGTACCATCCCGGCTGGCCGGGCTGCCGCCCGAGTTTACGGCCGGTGTTCGGGCGCCGTCCGGGCGCGTTGCGCCATTCCTCGATAAAAAAGGCCGTTTGTGCTGGATTGACGGCCGCCGGCGAGGGCGCGCACAGCTGGCCGCCGCCGAATCAGAGTTGCCGGCGCGCTTCATGTATAAGTCGCTGCCGGTCGCGCTGCCGGATGGCGCGGTATGCACGCGCATCTATCTGAACAAAAAGCGCCAGATCACCGAGGCGTACACGCAGGACGGCGCGCACTATATCGCCACCGACAAAGGGCTAAAGCGCATCGCTGGCGATACGCAGGCACCGGCAAAGAACATCAACTACAGCAGCTCGTCCGCCGGCGGCGTGTGCGGTATCACCCGCACGCGGCTCTCTGTCGATCCTGATCCTAACATTTGCTACATCATCGTTATCTGGGGGCAGAGCCTGGCGCAGGGCTGGAACACAATGAACGGCGACGTTTTGATCGCCACCGACCCGCTCTATCCGGATCAATGCTGGATGTTCAAGTCAAGCCGTGGCGCGGGCAAGGAAAACCCCAACCGAGGCAGCGCGCCGATCAGCGAGCTGGAACCGCTGCGGGAAACCATTAACAGCGGCTGGAAAGAGACGGCAGCAAGCAGCATGGCCGCCCACGTAGTCAGCGAAGTGGAAAAACAGACCGGCCACCGTATCCGCACGCTGTCATTCATTGCGGCAGAAGGCGGCAAACCGTACATGGAACTGACCAAGGGCACGCAGACCTGGCAGGCGCTGATCCAGGGGCTGATCGATGCGCGGGATATTTGCGACCGGAACGGCTGGAAACCGGTATTCCTGGCCGTCGACGTGATGGCCGGTGAGTCTGACAGCGATCAGGTGACGTTTATGACGACCGAGCGCTACAGCCGACAGTTGCAGCAGTTTGATGGCAATATCCAGGCCGAGGCGCGCCGTATTTTCAATCAGTCAGCCAATGTGCCGATCATCATCTCGCAAAGCGCGTTCACACCCACCTCGCGCAAAATCTGGGATCAGCCTGTGCGCCAGGCGCAATTTGATGTTGATGGGATCGGTAATCTGCGCCTGGCCGGGCCGGTTTACCCTCACCCGTCCGGTGACACCATCCACATCAACTCGCTCGGCCAGAACCGACGCGGCCAGGCTGTGGCGCGCGCCATTGTGTGGGAGTGTTTCGGCACCGGCTGGCGCACCGTTCGCCCAACCGGCTACGTCTGGAAGTCCGACACCGTGTTTCAGTTAACGCATGAAGTCCCACGGCCACCGCTGGTGATTGACAGGACGGACGAGGTGATCAAGACAGCCGGACTGGGTGCCGGCATGGGCTATGTTTTTGACGACTTCACCGACAGCCCGCCGACCATCACCAGCGTGAAAGTGGTATCCAACACGCTGATTGAAATTGAGCTATCCAAGCCCCCTGCCGGCCCATCGTGCCGCCTGGGGTACGCCATCAAGCGCAATGACGATAACACGTCAAATCAGGACGGGCCGATCATCGGCGCGCGCGGGGTGCTGTGTGACAGCACGGCGCACATTTCGCTTTACGAAAACAAGGCGCACCCGAACTGGTGCCCGGCTTACATCATGAACATGACGAGGTAGAAAAATGCTGGTATTTGAAGGACAAGACGAATTTGAAAACGGCTATCTGCCATCGTATGACCTGACAGAACAGGAAGAAAACATTCTGTACATGGATCCGTCGCTGTGGATCGAATCGACCAGCGGCGTGAATGTCAGCGGGACAAATGTCACGTCAATTGATGACCGTTCCGGCAATGCGTCATGGCTACCGCTGAACCCCAGCGTATTCCCGCGTGTGATCAACTCGGAAAAAGGCACTCCGGTGCTCAATTTCGGGCTGGGCCGTGGCCCGTCAGCACCCGGCGCGGTGCTGGCGGCCGGTGAATACGAAGCCATTCCGCAGCATGGCGTTTTTGTGCTGGCAATGGTTTACCGTATCCCGTTGCGCTTGCAAGGGGGATATCAGGGCACCGGGGGTAATATCCTCGGCAACAACGACACATCACCCAACCTGATGGCCCTGCGCTTTCGCGATGATGCGTACACCGGCACAGCGCTGTGGATGAACCACGGCACTAACTCACCAGTGACGGACAACAACTACCCGCTGAATACGACGTTTGTTGACGATGGGATTTGGCACACGGCCTACATCGAGATCACGCCAGAGCATCACCTGATTGAGATCGACGGCGTATTGCGACAGAAAAAAGCGGTTCCCGCCATTCCGTTCAACACGCCAGCATCACGGCAGCTGATTATCGGCGGTGCCGGTAGTCCATTCAGAAACGGTTTCTTTGGCGATCTCGCTATGATGCTGATCGTGCCGGGGCTGGCGAGTCTGGACGAGCGCGCAATCATCTATGACCGCCTGAACGCCGTCAAAGCGAAGCTGTAAAGGGGGACGTATGCCGATCTACAGCAGCCAATTAACCGCCGCCGGCGAACGGAAGATCGCCGAGGCCATCGCCAACGGCACACGGCTGAACATCACGCACATGACCGTCACCGATGGCGAAACCGAAATGTACCGCGCCGAGGTTAACACGCTGTCCGTGGTGGAAGATGGCGTGCTGTTCGTGGAAATGGTGATCCCTGAAAACGTCGGCGGATTCTGGATCCACGGAACGGCGATTTATGACGACACCGGCGAGCGCATCGCCGATGGCAGTCTGCCGGCAACCTACAAACCGATGCTGGAGGAAGGCTCCGGGCGGATTTCCACGGTGCGCATGCTGCTGCGCGTCAGCAGCACCGAGGCCGTGACGCTGAAGGTGGATCCGTCCGTGGTGCTGGCAACCGTCGAATATGTGAATAACCAGGTGAGGCAGGCCGTACAGCGTGCAAACGACGCCTACGAGCTGGCGCGCCAGAAGGTCACGTTTGATGAAATGTATCCCATCGGCGACGTGAAATTTTTCGCGACGTTCCTCAACCCTAACAAGCAGTGGCCAGGAACGCTTTGGTATTACACCGGCGAAAATAAGTCTATCCGAATCGCTAAAGAAGACGGCTCCGATGTGATGGGAACGGGCGGCGCAGATACGGCGACGCTGAACGTCGGGAACATGCCGAAGCACAACCACGGCGTCAGCGGCCAGGTGGGCGAGTTCGACCACGGCACCAAATGGGCGTCGGAATTTGACCACGGTACGAAATGGACGTCAGAAGGCGGCGATCACGCGCATCAGGGCGGCATGGTGGCCCCGGGTGAGGCGTGGGATGGCGATTACGTCGTCGGTTCGGACAATGACAGCCACCGCACCCGGAACTGGACAAGTCAGAACGGCAAGCACAGTCACACCGTCGATATTGGCAAGCACAATCACACGGTAAACATTGGTAAGCACAGCCACAGCCTCGAAATAACATCTGCCGAGGTCGGCGGCGGCCAGGCATTCAGCATTGTTGAAAGTCATATCAAGCTAATGTGCTGGTATCGCGCCGCATAAAAACGCCCTGCATGGCAGGGCTTTATTTTTACGGCAAATACCGTCATTGTAATCACCATCCATCCTGCCGCGCTGATTGGCGCGCCACCTTGTGCCAGCCACCACACAAAGCCCACCGCATGCATTAACCGCGCACCGCCGCCACCATAGGGGAACACCGTTACAGGAGATCCGCCTAATGGCTCAAGACTATCACCACGGCGTGCGCGTGCAGGAAATCAACGAAGGCACCCGCACCATCACCACTGTCAGCACCGCCATCGTCGGTATGGTCTGTACCGGTGACGACGCCGACGCAAAAGCATTCCCGTTAAACACCCCTGTGCTAATTACCGACGTCCTGACCGCCAGCGGCAAGGCCGGCGAAACCGGCACCCTCGCCCGCTCGCTGGATGCCATCGCCAATCAGGCAAAGCCCGTCACTGTTGTGGTGCGTGTCGCCCAGGGCGAAACCGAAGCCGAGACGACAACCAATATCATCGGCGGCGTGACCACCGAGGGCAAGAAAACCGGCATGAAAGCCTTGCTCGCCGCACAAAGCCAGCTTGGCGTTAAACCCCGCATTCTGGGTGTGCCGGGCCACGATAACGAGGCGGTTGCTTCCGAATTACTGGCCGTGGCGCAAAGCCTCCGCGCCTTCGCCTACCTCAGCGCCTATGGTTGTAAGACGGTATCCGAGGCGATCGACTACCGCAAAAACTTCAGCCAGCGCGAAGCTATGTTGATTTGGCCGGATTTCCTGAGCTGGGATACCACGACCAATGCATCCGCAACCGCGTTTGCAACAGCCCGCGCGCTCGGGCTGCGCGCCAAGTTGGATCAGCAGGTCGGCTGGCACAAAACCCTGTCCAACGTCGGCGTTAACGGCGTGACCGGTATCAGCGCCGACGTCTATTGGGATTTGCAGGATACGGCCACCGATGCCAACCTGCTGAACCAAAATGACGTTACCACGCTGATCCGAAAAGACGGATTTCGCTTCTGGGGGTCGCGCACCTGCTCCGATGATCCGCTGTTCCAGTTTGAAAACTACACCCGCACCGCGCAAGTGCTGGCCGACACGATGGCCGAGGCGCAGATGTGGGCAGTAGATCAGCCGCTGCACCCTTCCCTTGCAAAAGACATTATCGAGGGCATCAACGCCAAATTCCGCGAGCTGAAAAACGGCGGTTACATCGTTGACGGGAATTGCTGGATTGATGAAGCGGCCAACCATAAGGACGTCCTGGCATCCGGCAAGCTGGTGCTGGATTACGATTACACGCCTGTGCCGCCGCTCGAAAACCTGCTGCTGCGCCAGCGCATCACCGATCAGTATCTGATGAACTTCACTCAGAACGTGAACAGTTAAGGGGGACGCGATGGCCTTACCACGCAAACTGAAGTACCTGAATCTGTTCAATGACGCCAACAGCTACCAGGGCGTTATTGAAGAAATCACCCTGCCGAAGCTGACGCGAAAGCTTGAAGCATTCCGGGGCGGCGGCATGAACGGCAGCGCCAGCGTTGATCTGGGGCTGGATGATGGCGCACTGGATGCCGAGATCACTCTTGGCGGCATTGAGGCGCAGATTTACAAGCAATGGGGCATCGCCAAAGTTGACGGCGTACTCCTGCGCTTTGCCGGTTCATTCCAGCGTGACGACACCGCCGAGATCATTGCCGTCGAAGTGGTCATGCGCGGGCGTTTCTCCGAGTTTGATCATGGCAACTATAAGCAGGGCGACAACACGCAGACCAAGCTGAGCGCCAAAAACACCTATTTCAAGCTGACATGGGACGGCAGCGTCCTGATGGAAATCGACACCGTGAACATGGTCGAGATCGTTGATGGCGTTGACCGCCTGGCGGAGCACCGCCGCGCCATCGGCTTGTAATCGCCTGCTGACAGGTATTTCATGCGGCCCGCAGGGGCCGCCTAAACAGCACCAATCATTAGGATAACGTGATGAAAGAAAAACAGACGACAGACGGCGCAGAACTGGCGACCAACCAGCCGATCACCCTTGACGTTCCGATCGTGCGCGGCACTACGCAGATCACCGAAGTGACCGTCAACAAGCCGAATTCCGGCGCGCTGCGCGGCACCCGTTTGCAGGCACTGATCGAAACCGACGTCGATTCCCTGATCAGAGTATTGCCGCGTATCACCACGCCGAACCTGACGGCGGCCGAGGTTGCCAACCTCGATCCGGCTGACCTTTATCAGCTGTCGCAAGCTGTGGCGATTTTTTTCTTACCGAGTTCGGTCAGGTCAGATTTCCTGAACATCTGACAGTAGAAGATCTGACGGCGGATATTGCCGCCGTCTTCCATTGGCCGCCGACCGTCACCGACTCAATGCCGCTGGCCGAGCTGCTGGAGTGGCGGCATAAAGCCATAATCCGCAGTGGGGCAAGTGATGAGTGACAAAAACCTCCGATTGCAGGTTTTACTGAGCGCGGTCGATAAAGTCACCCGCCCGTTTAAATCCATGCAGGCCAGCAATAAAGCGCTGGCCGCTTCTGTTAAAGCCACCAAAGACCAATTAAAACAGCTGGATAATCAGGCTGGGAAAATTGACGGTTTCCGTAAGACAAAAGCCCAGGTAGCCGCCGCCGCTCAGGCGCTAAGCACTGCCCGCGATAAAGCGCGCAATCTGGCTATCGCCATGAAATCAACGGAAACCCCGACGGCGAAGCAGGCGCGCCAATTTCAGAAGGCCAGGGAGGAAGCGGCCCGCCTTCAGCAAAAATATTCCGATCTCCGGCTGTCACTGCAAAACCAGCGCACCGCACTGCAAAACAGCGGCATGGCGACTAACCGACTTGGTGAGGCCCAGCGATCGCTGCGCGCCAATATCAGCGGGACAACCGGCGCACTTGCAGCACAGCAGCGAAGACTTGAGCAGCAGGCCCAGCAGCAAAAACGGCTGAATGCTGCGCGCCATCAATTCGACGAGAGTAATCAGCGAAAAGTTATGGCTGCCGGGGTGGGTTACACCTCGATGGCCACCGGGCGCGCGATGGGCCGCGGGCTGGCCAATGCCTTGCACGTCGGTTATGACTTTGACGCGATGATGAGCAAAACACAGGCTGTAACGCGTATCCCGTCCAAGTCAGATCCCGCAATGATGGCTATGCGCCATCAGGCGAGAACCCTGCCGCTATCGTCAAAATTTACCGATCTCCAGGTTGCCGAGGGGCAATACTTCCTCGGGAGGACGGGTTATTCTCCGGAGCAGGTATTGAAAGCCATGCCGGGGATGCTGAATCTGGCATCGGCCGGCGACATTGACCTGGGCACGACAGCCGATATTGCGTCAAACATTCAAACCGCGATGGGGATCCCAGCGGAAAAAATGGACAGAGTGGCGGATGTGCTTACCGCGCTGTTCACACGGAACAACGTTGATATTCCGATGCTGGGCGAGTCATTGAAATATTCCGCCGGCGTCGGCCGCGAATATGGGCAAAGCCTGGAAACCGTTTCAGCCGCCACGGCGATCATGGGGAACGCGGGCATTCAAGGTAGCCAAGCTGGTACAGCAATGCGCGCTATTCTCAGCAGAATTGGCAACAGCCCCACCGTCAGAAAACTAGGCGTCGAAACCAAAGACAAAGACGGCAATATGCGCGACCTGGTCGATATTTTGAAAGATATCGACAAGAAGACGTCAAAAATGGGGAACGTCGATCGCGGTAAGATTTTCAAAGATATTGCCGGCATGTATGCGGTCACTGGATTCGGTGAGTTGATGCGTGCGGTATCAGATGGCAAGCTGCAAAAAATGCGCGGCGCGCCGGGCGAGTATGATGGCGAGGCCGCGCGCGTCTCCGGCACCATGCTGGATAACATGAAAGGCGACATGACGATGCTGCATGCCGCCCTGGAAAATATCAGCGTTGAACTGTTTGAAAAAAACGACGCCTGGCTACGAAAAACGGCCAAAGGCATCAGCAACGTTTTGCACGGCGTTGCTGAGTTTTTAAAAGCGCACCCCAACATAAGCGCCGCCATTGTTAAGATAGGGGCAGCAGCCGCTATTGCAACGACCGTTTTCGGTACGCTGGCGATCGCCGTAGTCGGGCTGCTCGGCCCGTTTGCCCTGCTCCGGTTCAGCACCCGCATGTTAGGTATTCGCCTGCTGCCTAACCTCTCACTCAGCATGCTGAAATTCGCCAGTACGACGCCTATCACTAAAAAGCAAGTCGGGAGCTTCAGCCGTTCATTACTTGAAGCAGGGAAAAGCGCGCTGACATTCACTAAGCAAGGCTTAGGGAACGCCAGCCGCGCAGTGATGACATTTGCATCATCACCACTACAGACAGCCGCCAAGGGGATGAAAGGAGTTGGGCGCGTATTTACCTGGCTGGCAACCTCACCACTGAGATTCCTCCGCTTCGCCCTCGGCGGCTTGGCGAGTATGTTCGGCATTCTACTCAGCCCGCTGGGACTGATTGCGGCCGCGATCGTCGGCGCTGGTGTGCTGATTTACAAATACTGGAAGCCTATCAAGGCGTTTCTCGGCGGTGTTGTCGAAGGATTCAAAAGCGCCGCCGCACCGATCAAAGACGCTTTTGCACCATTGATGCCAGTATTCAACTGGATCGGCGACAAGGTTAAAGCGTTGTGGGGCTGGTTCACAGATTTGCTGACGCCAGTGAAATCGACAAAAGACAATTTGGAAAGCGCGGCATCGGCCGGGAAGACCTTCGGCGAATTTCTGGCGGCAGGCATTGAGATGGCGCTAACCCCACTGAAACTGCTGACGGACTCAATCAAGTGGGTACTGGATAAGCTGGACGAAATTAAAGTACGGTCGGCAGAAACGCGCAAACTGGCGCAGGAAAACCCGGCTGTTGCCGCCGCAGCCCGCCGCGCTGGTGTCATGATGACGCCAGGGCCGACAGGAAATTCAGCTGATGCAATACGCTATCGCTACACCGGAGAGCATGACAACGGCGGCCGTATCCCGCTGGGTAAATTCGGCATTGTCGGAGAGTATGGGCCGGAAATCGTCAGTGGGCCGGTAAACGTCACCAGCCGCCGAAACACCGCAGCAATGGCCGCCGTTGCCGCCCTGTTCATGAATGGTGCAACAGCAGCAGACGCCCCGCTACACCCACACAGCCTGGCCGGGAACCAATATCGCTCCGCCGGTAGCGCATCATATCAGCGTACCAATGCGCCAATTGTCGAGATCCACGCGCCGATAACCATCAATCCGCAGCCAGGACAGAGCGCGTTGGATATCGCGCGGGAAGTTGCCAGACAACTTGACGCGAGAGAACGGCAGGCGCGCGCCAAGGTGAACAGCAGTTACAACGATTTCGAGTGAGGATAATCATTATGATGATGGCATTAGGCATGTTCGTGTTCATGCTGCAAACCGTTCCATACCAGGAATTTCAGCACCAAATGTCATGGCGACACCCGACAAACAGCCGCGTCGGGCTTCGACCGCAAAGCCAGTTTTTGGGGCCGGACGATGAAACGATCACATTGAGCGGCGTCCTATTGCCGGAACTGACCGGCGGCCGAGTGTCGCTAATGGCGATCCAGTTGATGGCGGAAACAGGCAAGGCGTGGTCGCTTATCGAAGGCAGTGGCGCGATTCATGGCATGTTCGTGATCGAGAGTCTGACCCGAAGCAAAACCGTTTTCTTTCAGGACGGATCCGCCAGGCGCATCGAGTTTACCATCACGCTGAAGCGCACGGATGAAGGGTTAAAAGATATGTTCGGCGATTTATCCCAGCAATTTGAAGACCTCGCCACTCAGGTATCTGACACTGTCGGGGGGCTTTTATCATGAGCCTACTCGACACCCTGGACAAGATCGGCGGCAGCAATACGCCGGCCTTTACGTTGAAAATCGACGGCGTCGATATTACCGGGAAGGTGAGCGAAAAACTGCTTGGCTTGACCCTGACCGATAACCGGGGCTTTGAGGCTGACCAGCTGGAGATCGAGCTTGACGACAGCGACGGCAGCCTGATGCTACCCCGTCGCGGCGTCAGCATCGCCGTGGCTATCGGCTGGAAAGATACCGGCACGATCGACAAAGGGCTGTTTGTGGTGGATGAAATAGGGCATTCCGGCGCGCCGGATAAGTTGACGATCACGGCACGCAGCGCTGATTTTCGACAAACGCTAAACGTACAGCGCGACAACTCCTATCACAAGAAAACCCTGGGCGATATCGTGAAAAGCGTCGCCACTCGCAACAAGCTAACGCCGGTCATCAATAAAAATATGGCTGATATAGCGATTCCTCACATCGACCAGACCAACGAGTCGGACGGGAGTTTCATCACCCGCATAGCGAAAGAAAATGGCGCAGTGGCCGCTGTTAAGAACGGTAATCTGCTGTTCTTCAAACAAGGCCAAAATCAGACCGTCAACGGCAAACAGATCCCAGAAATGCTAATCAATCGCCAGTCGGGCGACAGTCATCAATTCACGTTGACCGATCGCGGGGCATATACGGGCGTGGTAGCGAACTGGTTAAACACTCGCGCCGCGAAAAGCGAGCCGGTCAAGGTCAAGCGCCGCCGCAAGAAAAAGCCAATGGTTGAGGAAGAAAAACAGGGGGAATATTTAGTCGGCAGCGATGAAAACGTCCTGGTGTTACGCCATACCTACGCAACAAAATACAATGCCCAGCGCGCGGCAAAGGCCAATTGGGAACGGATACAGCGCGGCGTCGCCACTTTCTCGATCCAGCTGGCGCGCGGCCGTGCAGAGCTTTACCCGGAAGCACCCGTCACAGTCAAAGGCTTTAAGCGTGAGATCGACGAAGCAAAGTGGACGCTGGTCACAGTAACGCACAGTTTGAACGGCAGCGGGTTTACGACGTCGCTGGATCTTGAGGTAAAAATCGACGAGCTGGAAATGGAATAATGCAAACGGCCAATATTTGTGCATAATTACCAGCAATACTGGCCTTAGCCGGGAACATGACGGAGAACCCCGCCATGATGCATTGTCCTGAATGCGGCCAAGCCGCACACACCAGATCATCGAGCTACATCACCAATACGACCAAAGAGCGCTACAACCAGTGCACAAACATCAATTGTGGATGCACGTTTGTCAGCCATGAAACCTTTACCCGCGTAATTTCAAAGCCGCATAACGTTAATCCGGTTCCCCCTCACCCACAAAGCGGCGGTCAAGCTTCGCTGATTTTTGGATAGCTACAAGAAAAACGCCCGCAAATGCGGGCGTTACTTTTGCATAGAGAAAATCTGCGCTGCCATCGCGCTGCCATTTTGCTGCCATTTGGTGATTTTAAGGCACAAAAAAACCGCCTCTCGGCGGTTACGACATTACTACTTATTGCTTTGATTATTCGGTATTTTTGTTCCCTGGTACCCGGGGCGGGACTTGAACCCGCACAGCCATAAGCCGAGGGATTTTAAATCCCTTGTGTCTACCGATTTCACCACCCGGGCTCGGGAAAGTTGGAGGCGCGTTCCGGAGTCGAACCGGACTGGACGGATTTGCAATCCGCTACATAACCGCTTTGTTAACGCGCCTTTATTCTGTTTTGCCTTTTCAGGCCAAAGCCGGTGAATCACCCACTTCGTTTTGTTCTTCGGGATTGCGATGATAAAATCGCTTACCCTAATCATCTGATTCTTAAGTAATTTATTTCGTTACTGCCGAATCGATGGACTGCATTATGGACTAAACCCCCCACCTTGGCAACCCCCCGAAATAGCAAAAAGTTCTCTAACGCTTTCAACTGCTTATTTTGTGGGCGCACTGTTCACAATGCCAACGAAAAGGCAAGCGGAATGTTGATATTATATGCATCGGCTCAGGAATTCACGGGCAAAACGGTTCTTTTTCTCGACAGGAATGGCCCTCCCCGGCTTTTTGCTTGCTTATGGCGAAGGGCTATCGTGCAAAACCTCATCAGTCGGGGCATCACGCAATCTCCGGCGCCACCATAAAAACCCGGCGAACATTCCCGGTAAGACCGCGATCGCGCCAAAAATACGTTGATCGGCATTCAGCAAACCGGGGGCAATGGCGGACACCACCGCACACAACAGCAGAAACCACCGCAATTGGCGAATGCCTGAATGGGCGATACCGGCAATAGCCCCCGCCAAACATGCCGGCAAAAAACCGAGCGCATAAGAAAAAATGCCGATAAACCCGGCCATGCCCAGCAAGTCGCCGGCATCGAGAAGACTTATTCCCACCCACTCACCGCTGCCGAACGCCATCAGCAGAAACATGAGCACGCCCCCCAACGGCGGGGCGACCAGGCCGAAGAACAGCGCACATCCCGCCGCCGTTCTTATCAGATGCTTTAAAGCACCAGATTCCATACATCCTCCTATGCCCGGTTCCAAAAGACCGACCTACCGCTTCACTTTGCCGATAACCCAGCGATTTGGCGAGGCGACAGCGCAGCATGGCTGTGCCTGAGTGCTCGGATGGTGTCATACGCCGCGTTATTTTCTTCTTGCATGGCGAACCGCCCGACGTATCAAATTATTGTTTCACCGTTTAACGGCTGCATCCAGCAGTATGACAACGACAGGAAAGATACGTGAGGAGAGTCAATAATCGATATGGGAAGATGAAGAAAGGTTTCGCCGAATGGCGCAGAAGCAGAAAACGAAAAAGGGGCCGAAGCCCCTTTTCCTTACCAGCCGAATCACGGGATTCAACAGGCTAATGTTTGGAGCGGGAAACGAGGCTCGAACTCGCGACCTCAACCTTGGCAAGGTTGCGCTCTACCAACTGAGCTATTCCCGCATTACCAGAACCGACTGATTTCTTTGCTATCTTTCGGCAATTCATCGTTGTCGTCTGATGCGATGCATTCTACTTACCTGACGTGATGAGTCAATAAAATTGTTGGCCCACCACGATCGTTTGCCGCTTTTTGCAGCGTATCGATCACGGTTCCAGCAAATCGTTACGCGCCGCGTTCAAATATTGGAACATCGACCAGAAAGTCAGCACCGCCGCAATATACAGCAAGCCGATCGCCACATATTCCACAGAGCGATCCGGGCGCCACAGCAAACCCACCAGCGACATCATCTGCGCCATGGTCTTCACTTTGCCGATCCAGGACACCGCCACGCTGCTGCGTTTGCCAATTTCCGCCATCCACTCGCGCAGCGACGAAATGATGATTTCGCGGGCGATCATGGTGGCCGCCGGCAGCGTGATCCACCAGCTGTGGTAGTGCTCCGCCACCAGCACCAGCGCTACCGCCACCATCACTTTGTCCGCGACCGGATCCAAAAACGCCCCGAAGCGCGTCGTTTGTTTCCAGCGGCGCGCCAGGAAACCGTCAAACCAGTCGGTGACAGCGGCAAACACAAAGATAACGGCGCAAACCATCGGAGCCCAGCTGAACGGCAGGTAAAACGCCAGCACAAAGAATGGGATCAGAACTACGCGAAACAGGGTAAGCCAAGTCGGTATATTCAATTGCATAATGCTACGGTAACTATCTGGCTAAAGTGGAAATTAAGAGTATGTTGCTACATTGCCCTCAGTGTTTCAATGCATTGTAGATCTTTTCTGCCAATGCTTGTGAAATACCCGGCACTTTTGCAATTTCCTCCACGCTGGCGTTCAACAAAGGTTGCAGTCCGCCCATATACTTCAACAGCATCTGGCGCCGTTTCGGCCCTACGCCCTCAATCAGTTCCAGTGCGCTGGTGTTTCTGACTTTCGCCCTTCTCTGCCGGTGACCGGTAATCGCATGATTATGTGAATCATCGCGGATGTGTTGGATCACATGCAGCGCCGGCGAATCCGGCGGCAACGAAATCCCTTCGCCTTCCGGCACGAAGAACAACGTTTCTAACCCGGCCTTGCGATCGGCGCCTTTGGCGATGCCGATCAGCAACGGTTTATTCTTGTCCCAGGTGACGTTCAGCGAGTTGAACACGTCGATCGCCATGCCGAGCTGCCCTTTGCCGCCGTCGATGAAAATGACATCCGGGATTTTTTTCTCTTCCAGCGCTTTGCCGTAACGGCGTTTCAGCACCTGCGTCATCGCCGCGTAGTCATCGCCGGGGGTGATGCCGCTAATATTGTAGCGCCGATACTCCGAACGCACCGGGCCGTTTCCGTCGAACACCACGCACGAAGCTACGGTCTGTTCGCCCATGGTATGGCTGATGTCGAAGCATTCCATACGGTTGATTTCCGCCAGATTCAGCACTTTGGCCAATTCCGCCAGCCGCTGATGGATCGTCGACTGTTGCGAAAGCTTGGTCGTCAACGCCGTTGCCGCGTTGGTGCGGGCCAGCTTCAGATAACGGGCGCGGTCGCCGCGCGGCTTGCTTTGAATTTGGATCTTGCGCCCCGCCAACTCGGAGAGCGATTCTGCGAGCAGGTCCTTTTCCGGCAAGCTGAAATCCAACAGGATCTCGCCGGGCAGCGTGCGCGCCTGGCTGCCCTGCAGGTAAAATTGGCCGACGAAAGTCTGCACCACTTCGCTCATATCCGTACCGCCCGGCACCTTAGGGAAATAGCTGCGGCTGCCCAACACCTTGCCCTGACGGATGAACAGCACGTGCAGGCATGCCATACCGGCGTCGAACGCCACGCCGATGACATCCAGATCGTCACTGTCGCCCGAGACGAACTGCCGCTCGGTAACGCGGCGCACGGCCTGAATTTGATCGCGTATGCGCGCCGCCTCTTCGAAATTGAGCAGCTTGCTGGCTTCTTCCATGCGGGCAATCAGCTGGTGCAACACCTGTTGATCTTTGCCCGAAAGAAACAGCCGCACATAGTCCACCTGTTGCCGGTACTCTTCTTCACTCACCAGGCCGGCGACGCAAGGGCCCAGACAGCGGCCGATCTGATACTGCAGACACGGGCGCGAGCGGTTGCGATACACGCTGTTTTCGCACTGGCGGATCGGGAACAGCTTCTGCAGCAGCGCCAGCGTTTCGCGCACGGCGTAAGAGTTGGGAAAAGGACCGAAATATTCGCCCTTGGCGTGTTTGGCGCCGCGATGCACCGCTAAACGGGGATGGGTATCGGCGCTGAGAAAAATCAGCGGATAAGATTTATCGTCTCGCAAAAGAACATTATATCGCGGTTGGTACAATTTAATGTAGTTATGTTCCAACAACAGCGCTTCTGTTTCGGTATGGGTAACCGTTACGTCTATTTGCGCGATATTTTTAACCAGCGTTTCGGTTTTACGGCTGCTGACCTGTTGCCGAAAATAGCTGGCGAGACGTTTTTTCAGGTCTTTGGCTTTACCGACGTAGATCACCGTGCCAGTGGCGTCATACATACGATAGACGCCAGGTTGGCTGGTGACGGTACTCAGGAAAGCTTTGGCATCAAAACGGTCATTCACTGCTTAACAACGTCTCCGCATTGAACAATCCATGTCGGATGGCCAGGTGGGTCAGTTCGACGTCGCCGCTGATATTCAATTTGCTGAACATACGGTAACGGTAACTGTTCACCGTTTTCGGGCTGAGACTCAGTTGCTCCGAGATCTCATTCACTTTTTTGCCTTTGGTGATCATCAACATGATCTGCAGCTCGCGCTCAGACAGGCAGCTGAACGGCGTTTCGGCCTGCGGCTCCAGCTGGCTCAGAGCCATTTGCTGGGCGATGTCAGACGCGATGTAGCGCTGCCCCGCATGCACGGAACGCAAGGCGTTAATCACTTCCTGCGGCGCGGCGCCCTTGCTCAGGTAGCCGGCGGCACCCGCCTGCATCACCTTCGCGGGCAAGGGATTTTCGGTATGGATAGTCAGCATGATGACTTTGACGTCGGGTGCATAACGCACAATCTTGCGCGTGGCTTCCAGCCCGCCAATGCCCGGCATATTCATGTCCATCAGCACGATATCGACAGCGTTGCCACGGCACCATTTTACGGCGTCTTCACCGCACTGGGCCTCACCGACAACTTTTATACCTTTGATATCTTCAAGAATGCGTCGTATCCCTGCGCGCACCAGTTCGTGGTCATCAACAAGAAGAACGCTAATCAAGGAAAATTCTCCAAAAAAAGGGAGTAACGCAATCAGCCTCTGTTTTCGCCAGAGATATTACTTGTTTTTCAGACAAGAATGAACACAGATTAATACATACTTCCGAATAACTTTGCGGAGCATAGCTGATTTTTCAATTTTAGCCGTCTATGCCGCCGATAAATCGTCACGTCGGAAAAGATCGAGCGACGAAAATAATTTCGTCGCGCTGCGTCAGACACAGGATAGCGCGACAATCATGCCGCGAGGGAGAAATCTGTGTAAGCAATCACGACATGAATAATATTAACACGGCTGTTGGCTGTTTGTAATCATTTGATATTTAAAGCCGCGGCCAACGCGAACCTGACAGCCGGCGTACAAAACTATTATTACCGACCAACGCCGGCAAAATCAGTGCCACCCGCCCCTAATAATTATAATAACCCCGATTGTTCAACAATAACGAGCCGGGCAAATACTTGTTAACCGCCTCGAAATAACTGGCCGACAATGGATGACCCGGGCGTGCAATGAGCAAACTTCACCCACCAGCGCCGCCAGAGCAAGCCCGGTGCAGATGGCTGACGCATGCTATGCTATACTCCGCGCCCAGTTAAATTCGCCGCCGTGCGTGGGCAACTTGCCTATAGTCCGCGCGCGGTGCGCTAAAGCAGCTTGTATCAGGCTACGGCCTCAAAAATCAGGAGAGAAAATGAGCAACGTTGATTTCACTACGTCTGCAAACCCGGAGATCTTGGCGACCGAGGTTGCCTGCCTCAAAGCCACGCTGACGCTGATCCTGAAGTCGATCGGCCAGGCCGATGCCGGGAAAGTCATCATCAACATGGAACGTTTCATCGCCCAGATTGAAGATCCGACTCAGGCGGAAATCTTCAAGAACAGCATTCAGCAAATCAAGCACGCTTACCGCCAGTAAACGTTGCCGCTCAGACCCGCGATTCATGCGGGTCTGTTTTTCTCCGCACTACGCAATACGCAATACGCCATTGATTCTGCTCAGGCTTTCGGGCAGTGTGTTGGCTTTCCCCCGACACCCGAGACCGTTATGGGCATCCTTGTCAAAGCGCTGATAGGCGCGCTGGTCGTGGTTCTGATCGGCCTGCTGGCCAAAACGCGCAACTATTATATCGCCGGTTTAGTCCCGCTCTTCCCCACTTTCGCTTTGATTGCGCATTATGTTGTCGGCAGCGAACGTTCAATAGCGGCGCTGAAAACGACGCTGATTTTCGGCATGTGGGCGGTGTTGCCCTATCTGGTGTATTTGATTTCGCTGTATTTCCTGATTAACAGTCTGCGGCTGTCGTTAGCGCTGGGTGCGGCGGTACTGTGCTGGATTGCGGCGGCGTGGCTATTAATTACACTGTGGGGATGGTGGCAAGGGCGTTAACGCCCTTGCCTGGGCGGTTACGGCCGCCCAGCCTGCAAAACGAAGCCTCGCTGCCGATCGCCGGCGATCCGCAGATAGCGGCTTTCACCGGCGCGCAGCGTCATCGGCACGCTGCCGCTGGTATCTCGCCAAATACACAGAGAGTTCTCTATCATATCTTGCCCGATGCTCACCGAAGTATTGCCCGGCGGCACGCGAAACTCCGCTTTTTCTTTCGCGCCCAGCGAAGCGGCGAACTCCCCATTCACATAAACGCCGGTGCGGCAGCTACCCGCCAGCATTCCACTGTCGCGCACCACCACCACCGTGGCGTATGGCGTATCCGGGATATTCTGATAAAGCATCAGACGGCTTGGGGGCGGTAATTCAGCCTGTTGCGGTGGTACGGCTTGGGTCGCACATCCCGTCAACAGTGCAGAGGCGAACAACAACGCGGCGTAATGCTTCATCCTTGGCTCCTGAAAAAAATAATGCTTATCGTAACAAGAGAATAGCTGCTGTCAGTAGCCTTCATGTCGCAAAGACGAAAAAATCGGATAACTTCCCACTCATCGCCCAGCGCGTCTTTCATGATAAGAAGATTCTGCATTAAAGACCTTGAAATAAAGGCGATTTTTACAAATTTAAAACTTTACCATGCCGCGTTGGATATCTGCCGCAAACGCATCACTGACATAGCTGAAGCCATCCGGCGTGACGTAAACCCGGGTATGACCGGTCTCTGACAGCACCGCCACCATATATCCCAGACTGAGCATTTCATGCGAAGGAACATTCATCGGCGTTAGAAATCCGCGTCCGCGGCACCACTGATAAAAGCGAGTTCGCCCATATCCCAACACGGTGCCAACATCGGAAAGGTGCTTAAAATTATCATAATCCCCTGATGGTGAAGGCAAACCGCCATGGCTTTCAGGCGTTTTCTTTATCCCAGACAAAATAAACTCCTTTTTTGAACCTGTCGCTAACGGTTATCCCTCATCTGAGCTGAATTTAAAAAATCCAAATTTAAAATGCAAATGAATTCCCTGTAACTAAAAAGTATTTAATAGAAGAATTCCGAAAATAAAGGCACAATAAAAAAACAGAAATAAAAAAATAGAGCATTAATACCGTGCATTAAAACTTGGCCATGGGTAAATATCTTAATTCAAAATTCCATTTAAACAGGATAAGAAAATACTTAGCTTGCATACTGTTCTTCCCTCTCATAACGCTGAGATAATGACCAGGCCATGCAGCAAAAAGAGAAAAGATATAAAATCGCTCTGCCCACACACTCTCATCGTCAGATCTGCCCCTTGTAAGCCTCTCCCCTATCGCCGACGGCGCATTTCAGGGTGCCGTTGCCTCAATCACACCTAAACAATAACCATTATCATTTCCAATTGTGACGTCAGTTGATTACACTTTTTCGCATCGCTGGTTGGGAAGATTCCTAGTCAGTGATCACCAGGATAGAGGAAGAGTTAGGGACACCATGAAGAATTACCGTTGTTTGATTGTTTTGCCGTTATTGATGATGACTGCCTGTACCCAATGGGAAAGACCCGGCGCAGTTGAGAGCACCCGAAATGCCGAATATGCCGAATGCCGCAGTCGGGGCTACGATCGCTTCCCGCCAGACGTCGTGCGGGACGTAGAGTTCAGCTACGAAAACAAATACATCCCTTGCGAGAAGAATAAGAAAGATTGTCCATCGGGATATCGCTATGACAAAGAGCCGTCGATCAAAACGGTACAGACCGATCGCAATCAGTCAGCCCGAAACGCCACCATCGAGGCTTGCATGTACGGCAAGGGCTGGCGAGAGAAAACCTACTATTGGCCGCAGTGGTGATGCAGCGAAATCGATTTGGACTGAAACGCCACTGCCGCGATGCCCCATCAATTATCGTCGTCGCTGCAATGCCTTCCCAGAGCAACCAGCGTTTCCGTCCGCACCGGCGTTAAAGGGACGCGTGGCGGCGGCAAAGGCCACCCCAACAGGTGCCGCGCCGCCGTCGCGCAAACCTTGCCCTGACAGGCTCCCATACCACAGCGGCTGCTCAGCTTGGCCGTGTTCCAGTCAGGTTGATGGCATACCTGTTCCAGCGTGACGTCTTCGCAGCGGCACAGCAGCGTCTGCGGTTTGGCCAGATAACTCATGCGTTCATCAAGCGCAAAAGCGGCCGCTGTCGACGTGGCGAAACGCCGCCATCGCCGCCGCTGCGCCGTCAGGGATTCGGCTTTTGCCTTTTGTCCCGTGGCGGCATAACCGGCGATGGCGCCGGTGGTGAGCGCCAATTCACTGCCGCCGATACCGGTACACTCCCCGGCGGCATAAATTTGCGCCTGGCTGGTTTGCTGCCAATAATCCACCGCTACGGCGTCGTGTGCGATCCGGCATCCCAGCAGCATCGCCAGTTCAATATTCGCCACCAAACCGAAGCCGCAGGCCAGCCTGTCACAGGCCACCGTACTTTCCCGCCCGCCGTTGCCGACGCGCACTGACGTCAAGCGCTCTTGCCCCAATGCCGCCAATACTCGGCTATCGGCACGGTAATGAGGCTGAATCAGAGAAAACGACTGACGCAGCTTGGACGGCCAACGCCACAGGCCGCCGGCGAATGCCGCCAATCGCCGCAGCACCGCCTGTTCCGCGACCAGCACGACCTCGCCACCGGCCTGTTTCACACTTTTCGCCACCGCCAACAGCAACGGACCGCTGCCGGCTATCACCACCCGCTCGCCGCGGATCGCCAGCCCCTGCTTGATTTGCGCCTGTAGACCACCGGCGCCGCTCACTCCCGGCAACGTCCAGCCAGGAAACGGCAGCAGCAGTTCACGGGCGCCATTGCATAGAATCAGCTTTTGATAGCGAATCACGCCGCAGCCTTCAGCGTCTTCATACGCCAATCGGTTAGCGCCACACTGCGCCACCAGCTTGCAGCCGGAGTGCCGCACAATATTTTCCCGCGCCGCCATCGCCTGCCGATATCGTCTCGCCGCTTCAGGCAAAGCCACCTGCGGCCCATCACGCCAGATTTGCCCACCGGGGTGCGGATTATCATCGATCACCCGTATCTGCCCCCCGTTTTCCGCCGCCGCCAGCGCTGCCGCCATGCCGGCCGGCCCGGCGCCGACGATCAGCACCTCGCAATCGAAGTCACTCATCATCGCTCCTCTCAATCCGCATGCCGGATTGGCACAACGTCTGGCACGCCAGGCGGCGCAGACCGTTAATGGTTACCCGGCATTCCTGACAAACGCCCATGCCGCAAAATGGTGCGCGCGGCTGGCGTGAAATCGACAACCGGCAATGATCCCCGCCGCACAAACTGAGCGCCGCGGCAACGCTGATGCCAACCGGCACCCGGTAGGGTTTGCCGTCGATGCTCAACGCGAGCGTGTTTTGCCTCTCTTTCATACGGGCAGCTCCTCGGCGGCAAACGCCCGCGCCGCCAAATACGGGGAATCATCAATCTCCGGCGCCTGCCGGCCGATCTGCGCAGCAAGCAGCGCGGCGCTGCCGAGGGCGGTCGTGACGCCCAGCCCCTCGTGCCCCAACGCCAACCACAACCAGGTATGCCGCGGATGTGCGCCCAACAGCGGCAATCCATCGGCAGAGGCGGCGCGCAGCCCGGTCCAACAGCGAATGATGTTCAGCTGCGCCAGTGTGGGCAAGAAATGCTGCGCGCGCATGAGCATCGCCGCCAACAGCGGCATATCCAATGACGAATCGACGGAATCGAACTGGCGGGAAGAACCGATCAGCCATTGCCCGGTGGGCCGCGCCTGCATATTGAACGCCACGGAAGCGCCGTCGCTGGCATGCGCGCTGGCGCCATACCCCAGCTCCACCAACTGATGCCGCACCCGCGGCGGATAACGATCGGTGATCGCCAGGTGGCCCTTCTTGGCACGCAGCAACGGCTGCGACAACAAATCATTGGCCCGCAGGCCGCAGGCCAAGACGACCACCGGCGCCGCCAGCTCTCTGCCGTCCGCCAACCGCACCGCCGCCTCGTCCAGCGCGATCGCTTCACCCTGCACCACATCGATCGCCATGCCAGCGTCGGCCAACAGCCAACGCGCCGCGTGCGGCGCATACAAAATGCCGTCGCCCGGCACCCGCAGCCCACCGGCAAGCCCCTGCCGCAGCATCGGCTCCATGGCGGCAACCTGCTCCGCCGTCAGCAGTTCCGCCGCCACGCCCTGCTCCGCCAGCCGCGCCCGCTTTTGTTCGGCGATGGCCATTTCATTCGCTTGCTCCGCTAACCACAGCGTTCCGCAGCCGCGCCAGGCGCAGGCTTGCGGCATCCGGCCCGTCACTTCACGCCATAACCGCAGCGAATAAGCGCTCAACGCCAGCTCGGCCGGGTTGTCGTCCATGCATACCAGGTGCCCCATGCCGGCGGCGGTGGCGCCGGCGCGACAGTCGTCCACCACCGAGACGCGGTACCCCTCCCTCGCCAACCGCCAGGCGCAGGCGGCGCCGATGATGCCGGCACCCACCACGATGGCATCAACTCCCCGTCCGCCGCCCATCAGCGTATGCCCCAGACAAAAGGATCGCGTTCGTCGAGCAGCAGTTGGCTATCGGCGCATACATAAGCCTGCCCACGAATAAAGGGGGTGATGCGCTCGCCGTTCCAGCGGTAATAAGCCTGGAATTCGCTGCCGATGACGCTGGCCTGGCGCCAGTGCATATCGGGCGCCAGTTTGCCGTCCGCCGCCAGACACGCCAGCTTGGCGCTGGTGCCGGTGCCGCACGGCGATCGATCGTAGGCTTTGCCGGGGCACAGCACGAAGCTGCGGCTGTCGGCCTGCGGATCGTCACCGAACAGCTCGATATGGTCGATCGCCCCGCCGTCTTCGCCACGAATGCCCGCCTGTTCAAGCGCCTGCCGGACCGCCCAGGTGAACGCGGTCAGCGCCTCCAGATTGTGTTTATCGATGGTCAACGGCGACTCGCCGATGAGAAAAAACCAGTTTCCCCCCCAGGCAATGTCCCCCGTCACCGGGCCGTAACCGGCCACCTCAACTCGCACCTGGTGGCGATAACGATAAGCCGCCACGTTCTCTACGGTAACGCTGCCGTCATCATGCAGCGTGGCGTTCACCGGGCCGACCGGGGTCTCGATCAGATGACGCCCGGCGCGGATGCGCCCGAGATGCGCCAACGAAGCAATCAGCCCGATAGTGCCGTGGCCGCACATGCCCAGATAGCCGGTGTTGTTGAAAAAGATCACCCCGGCGGTAGCCTGCGGCGAACAAGGCCGACACAGCAACGCCCCCACCAACACGTCATTGCCGCGGGGTTCGAGCATCACCGCGCAGCGCCAATCGTCATAATGTTGCGCGAAATGCGCCCGCCGTTCCGCCATGCTGCCTTCGCCAAGGTCGGGGAAGCCTTCGACGATCAGCCGGGTCGGCTCCCCGCCGGTATGAGAATCAATCGCCCGCAAAGCGGTGATATGCGCAGAAAGTGCCATCGGCGTCTCCAGGGTTAATGAGATGTTACCAATGACGTTAGCCTGAACGAATGCGCGCATGACGGCTTGATGCGTTTCGGCGTGGCGAATGAAGAAATCAGCACAATGACGACAGGCTAGCCTGGCCCATCACGGGCATACGTTTAACGCAACCATAACAATAACTTATTTATCATGACGTTACTTTCATGCTAAACCACCGCGTAGCGAGAAATGCCGCAGTTTTCAAGCAACCGGCGCGCGCCGTCCGGCAAAAGTATGCGGCGATCCGCATATTTGGTAGCCAGCCGGAAATAGCGCTTGATTCGTTACAAAAAAGTTAATATTGATGCGAAAGCGCCAACCTGGCCGCCTGTTTTTCCGGCTAACGACCGAAAAGGGACTGCTATGCGATCCATTTCAGACCATCAACATCAGATTTCTCTCTCGCCGCCTGCCCTGGTGGAGCTGCCGGATCAGGAGGACGTTTTTGCCGTCGAACATTTGTCGCGCCTGTGCGACGGGCTGGCGCAGCAGCGTCCGAACAACCTGCGCGATCTGCTCAATACGCTGGCGCTGATCGCGCCGTTGCTGAACGCGATTCCCAATGTGGTGTTCTTTATCAAAGACGCCCAGGCGCGCTACCTGTTGGCCAACCTGACGCTGGCCAGGCGCTGCGGTTTCAAGACCGTCGCGCCGCTGCTGGGCAAGACGTCCGCCGACGTTTTCCCCGCGCAGCTCGGATCCGGCTACACCGAGCAAGACCTGCGGGTATTGCGCCACGGCGTGCTGATCCAGGATCAGCTGGAAATGCACCTGTACAACGGCCGTGAAACCGGCTGGTGCCTGACGCAAAAGCTGGCGCTGTACGACGCGCAGGGAAAAATCATCGGAATGGCCGGCATTTCACACGATCTGCAAGAGGCCAAAGCCAATCATCCGGCTTACCAACGGCTGGCCGCGATCGACGTATACATCCGCCGCCACTACGCCCGGCCGATCGCGCTCGAGGAGCTGACGGCGTTGACCGGGTTATCGGTGGCGCAGATAGAACGCTACTGCAAACGTATCTTCCACCTCACTCCGCGCCAGATGATCCACAAAGTGCGGCTGGAAAAGGCCACGGAACTGCTGGCGGGCGAGCTGCCGATCACCGACATCGCGCTGCAGTGCGGTTATACCGATCACAGCGCCTTCAGCCGTCAGTTCAAAGCGATGACTGGTTCCACGCCACGCGATTTCCGCCTGACGCTTTCCGCTTAATTTGCTGATTTACCGCATAAAAATCATTCTTTATGGCGCACCGGCGCCCGATTTCTGCATGCCCGCTTTCCGGCGCCATTGTGCCAATTTCGTCGCAGCAATCGGCGAAAAGCGTCAAGCCTCCCTGTGCAATACCGGTCAATCTGTCGGTGAGCCTCACTAAAGATTCACTTTTTATTAACACTTTCGGACGACAGGACAAACACGATGAGCCATAAAACCCTAAGCTGGAGCGGCGTATTCCCGGCGGTGACGACCCAGTTCCGCAACGATTTTTCTCTGGATCTCGACGCCACGCATACGGTGATCAAAAACCTGGTGCGCGACGGCGTCTCCGGCCTGGTCGTCTGCGGCACCGTCGGTGAAAACACCTCGATGACGGTACAGGAAAAGCTGGCGGTGATCGAAGTGGCGAGGGACGCCGCCGACGGCCAAGTGCCGGTGATCGCCGGCATCGCCGAATTCACCACCGCCTTCGCGCAAAACATGGCGCGTGAAGCGCAAAAGGCCGGCGTCGACGGCATTATGGTGATGCCGGCGCTGGTCTACTCCGCCAAGCCGCACGAAACCGCCGCGCACTTTCGCAGCGTCGCCAGTGCTACCGATCTGCCGATCATGGTCTACAACAACCCTCCCATTTACAAAAATGACGTCACGCCCGACATCCTGACCTCACTGGTCGATTGCGAGAACATCGTGTGTTTCAAAGACTCGTCGGGCGACACCCGCCGCTTTATCGATCTGCGCAACGAAGTCGGCGATCGCTTCGTACTGTTCGCCGGGTTGGATGATGTGGTGCTGGAGAGCATTGCCGTCGGCGCGCAAGGCTGGATCTCCGGCATGTCCAACGCTTTCCCGCGCGAAGGGGAAACCCTGTTCCGTCTGGCGAAGGAAAAACGCTATGAGGAAGCGCTGGCGCTGTACAGCTGGTTCATGCCGCTGCTGCATCTCGATGCCCGCCCCGATCTGGTGCAATGCATCAAGCTGTGCGAACAGCGAGTCGGCCGCGGTAGCTCCATCACTCGCCCGCCGCGTCTGGCGCTGCAGGGTGAAACGCTCTCCGAAATCAACGCCGTGATCGATAAAGCGCTGGCCACTCGTCCCGCGCTGCCGAACGTCGGCCTGTAACGCCTTCACCGCCCGGCCACGCCGGGCGTCGCACTTTCTCTACCGGGGGGACCCATGCCCAACGCTCGCGATGCCGCCATCAGCGGCCAACAATTTATCGGCGGCCAGCGCCGTGCTACGGGAGAAGCGGCGCTGCTCAGCCTGCGCGCCGACGACGGTCAGCCGACCGGCTACCGCTTCCACCAGGCTACGGCGGCAGAAACCGCCGCCGCCGCCGAAGCCGCCGCGGCGGCCTTTGATCCCTATTCGCAATGCAGCTCCGAACAACGCGCGAGTTTTCTCGACGCCATCGCCGAGGAGCTGGACGCGTTGGATGAGACCTTCTTCGCCTTCGTCATGCAGGAAACCGCCCTGCCGCCGGCGCGGTTAAGCGGCGAACGCGCCAGAACCAGCGGCCAGATGCGGCTGTTCGCCACGCTGCTGCGACGCGGCGACGTCGAGGGCGTGCGCATCGACTGCGCGTTGCCGCTGCGTTCTCCTCTGCCGCGTCCCGATCTGCGTCAATATCGCACGGCGCTCGGTCCGGTGGCGGTGTTCGGCGCCAGCAACTTTCCGCTGGCGTTTTCCACCGCGGGCGGTGATACCGCCGCCGCGCTCGCCGCCGGCTGCCCGGTCGTGTTCAAGGCACACAGCGGCCATATGATCACCGCCGAGCTGACCGCTCAGGCGATCGAGCGCGCAAGGGAACGTATGGGCATGCCCGCCGGCGTCTTCAACATGATCTTCGGCAACCGTGTGGGAGCCGAGCTGGTGCAGCATCCGGCGATTCAGGCCGTGGGGTTTACCGGCTCACTGCAAGGCGGCCGGGCGCTGTTCGATCTGGCCGCGCAGCGTCCCCAGCCGATCCCGGTCTTCGCCGAGATGTCGAGCATTAACCCGGTCGTGATCCTGCCGCAGGCGTTGGCTCGGCGCGGGCAGCACATCGCGCAGGAACTGGTCTCCTCCTTCACGCTCGGCTGTGGCCAGTTTTGCACCAAGCCCGGCGTGATCGTCGCGCTGCGCGGCGTCGCCTTCGAACGGTTGGCCGCGACGATGAGCGCATTGGTCGACGCCGCCCCCCCACAGCCGATGCTGAATGCCGGCACGCTGGAGCACTACCGGCGCGGGCTGGCCGCGCTCGATGCCCATCCGCACATACGGCATCTGGCGGGGGGGCGCGAGATTCTGCCCCACCGGGCAGCGGCGCAGCTTTATCAGGCGGAGGAAACATTGCTGCTGCAGGCCGATCCGCTGCTGCAAACAGAGGTCTTCGGCCCGGCCAGCGTGCTGGTGGCGGTAGATAACGAAGCGCAGCTGCATGCGGCGCTGGCGGCGTTGCAAGGCCAGCTGACCGTCACGCTGCTGGCGGAAGACGGCGATCTCGATATGGCCGCCGGGCTGACGGCATTGCTGACGCGCAAAGCCGGCCGGGTGCTGTTCAACGGGTATCCAACCGGGGTAGAGGTGTGCGACGCCATGGTGCACGGGGGCCCTTATCCGGCGACCAGCGACGCACGCGGCACCTCGGTAGGCACGCTGGCCATCGAGCGTTTCCTGCGGCCGGTCTGCCTGCAAAACACCCCAGCGGCGCTGCTGCCGCCGCCGCTGCAGGACGCCAACCCGCTCAACCTGCTGCGGCTGGTGAACGGCGTTTACACCCGAGATCCCATAGTTTCACCTGCCCAACATTAGCCCGGCCGCATCTGCCTGCCACTCAATAACAAAAGGGTAATACCATGACAACCCAAGGCAAATTCAAGAAGCAGCTTACGCTCACCGATCTGACGTTCATCGGTCTGGGCGCCATATTCGGCTCAGGCTGGCTGTTCGCCGCCAGCCATGTCTCCTCCATCGCCGGCCCCGCCGGCATCTATTCCTGGCTGATCGGCGGCCTGGCGGTGCTGCTGCTGGGCATCGTCTACTGCGAGCTGGGCGCCGCCCTGCCGCGCGCCGGCGGCATCATTCGCTATCCGGTGTTCTCGCACGGCGAATTGATGGGCTATCTGCTGGGGTTTATCACGCTGATCGCCTTCTCCAGTCTGATCGCTATCGAGGTCGTCGCCGCCCGTCAGTACGCCGCCGCCTGGTTCCCGCTCCTCAGCCAGCCGGGTTCCGGCGATCCGACAGCGCTCGGCTGGCTGGTGCAGTTGGCGCTGCTGTGCTTTTTCTTCGCGCTCAACTACTACAGCGTCAAAACCTTCGCCAAATCCAATAATCTCATCAGCGTGCTGAAGTTTCTGGTGCCGCTGTTGGTGATCGTGGTGCTGTTCAGCTTTTTCAAACCGGAAAACCTGCACAGCCAGGGCTTTGCCCCCTTCGGCTCCGCCGGGGTTGAAGCCGCCATTTCCGCCGGCGGCATCATCTTCGCCTACCTCGGCCTGACGCCGATCATTTCGGTCGCCAGCGAGGTGCAAAAACCACAGCGCACCATTCCCATCGCGCTGATCCTGTCGGTGGTACTGTCCACCATCATCTATGTGCTGCTGCAGATAGCGTTTCTCGGCAGTATCCCCAGCGAGATGCTGAGCGGCGGCTGGGCCGGCATCAGCCAACAGTTTTCCCTGCCGTTCCGCGATATCGCCATCACGCTCGGCATGGGATGGCTGGCGTTTCTGGTGGTCAGCGACGCGATCGTTTCGCCCAGCGGCACCGGCAACATCTACATGAACGCCACGCCTCGCGTGATCTACGGGTGGGCGCGCGCCGGCACCTTCTTCAAACTGTTCACCCGGGTGGATGGTGAATCCGGTATCCCGCGCCCGGCGTTGTGGCTCACCTTCGCCCTCTCGGTCTTCTGGACGCTGCCGTTCCCATCGTGGGAAAAGCTGATCGGCGTGGTGTCCGCCGCGCTGGTGCTGAGTTACGCCATCGCCCCGGTCACCGCCGCCGGGCTGCGGCGCAATGCGCCCGATATGCCGCGTCCGTTCCGGGTGCGCGGTTTCTGCGTGCTCGGCCCGCTGTCATTTATCATTTCGGCGCTGATCGTCTTCTGGTCCGGCTGGGACACCGTCTCCTGGCTGCTCGGCTTACAGATACTGATGTTCTTCATCTACATCCTGTTCAAGAATCAGGTGCCGACCCACGCCGTTAGCCTCAGGCAGCAAATTTGGTCCTCGCTGTGGCTAATCGTCTTCTATGCGCTGACGATCGCGCTTTCCTACCTCAGCAGTTTCGGCGGCATCGGCGCTATTGCTCATCCGTGGGACACCCTCACCATGGCGGTGATTGCGCTGGCGATTTATTACTGGGGCGCCTATACCTGTTTACCCCAGGCCAATTTTATCGGCGATGAAGAAGAATGACCCAGGGAGGACATCGAAATGACAACCATGCACGTTTTGTCGCTGGAACACGCTTATCAACTGGCGCTACGCGCACTGCGCTGCAACGGCTTCAATCAGGCGCATGCCGAGACAGTGGCGCAAAATGTCATTCAGGGCGAGCGCGACGGCTGTGCTTCGCACGGGTTGTACCGGCTGTTGGGCTGCGTCCGCTCATTACGGGCGGGCAAAGTCTCTGCCGATGCGAAACCCAGGCTCTTCGACCAGGCGCCGGCCATCTTGCGCGCCAATGCCGGCGGCGCCTTTTCCCTGCTCGCCTACCGCACCGCTCTACCGGCCTTTATCGATAAGGTGCGCGCCAACGGCATCGCCGCCCTGGCGATCAACCACTGCGTGCATTTCTCCGCGCTGTGGGCCGACATCGAACCGCTGACCGAACAGGGTTTAGTGGCCTTAGCCTGCACGCCCAGCCACGCCTGGGTGACGCCGGCCGGCGGTTCACGCCCGCTATTCGGCACCAACCCCATCGCCTTCGGCTGGCCGCGCCCGGCTCGGCCGCCGTTTTTGTTCGACATGGCCACCAGCGCGGCGGCGCGCGGCGAAATCGAATTGCATCGCCGCGCCGGCACCCCGCTGCCGGAAGGCTGGGGCATTGATAAGGCAGGCAACCCCTCCACCGACGCCGCCAGCGTGTTGGAGGGCGCGATGCTGACTTTCGGCGGCCATAAAGGCTCGGCGCTGGCGGCCATGGTTGAATTGTTGGCTGGGCCGTTGATCGGCGATATGACCAGCAAAGAGTCGCTGGCCTATGACGACGGCACCGGTTCATCGCCCTACGGCGGTGAACTGATCATCGCGTTGGATCCCGAGCGTTTTCTCGGCGCGGATAAGGAGCGGTATTTCGCCAGCGCGGAGGCGATGTTTGCCGACATGCAAGCGCAAGGCGCACGCATTCCCGGCGAGCGGCGCTATCGGCAACGACGCCACAGCGAACAATACGGCGTGGAAATCCCCAGGACGCTGTATAACGAGATAGCGGCGCTGTGCGATTAGCGCCGAATTGATGCCCCCGCGCCGCCAATCCGGCGCGGGGCGAAGTTTAGCCTGCCTGAGCCAAGTCGCTGTGCAGGCGCTTGCGCCATACGGGTTTGCTGTCCCATTGGGCGAAATGTTTCGCCTCTTTACCAGGTTGCACTTTGTGCCACATATCCTCTTGCCACCGGATCGGTTCCTTTCCGCGCAACGTTGGGCGGGTCTGTTTAATCGTTCGTTGCAAGACGCTCGCTTCTTCCGCAGTAATGTTCGGCGCCTGTCTGGCGGCGTCCAGCGCGCGGCTTCCCAGCGGCGCCATCACCTGATACAACACTTTGACCTGCTGCAGCGTCGCTTGCTGATTCGTGCTCATGCCTTTGCCGGACCAGTCGTCGAAATTTTCACCGGGATCGTCACCCTGCGCGCGATATTCGTTACCCGGACCCTCGACGATATTCCAGCCTTGCCAGGTCACCAGGGTATGTAACCCATCGCGATCCTGCAGATTTTCATTCTTGATCTGTTTGAGCACCTCGGCGCGGTTAGGCACACCGATCAGATTCATAAACTCGTCGAGCGCGTTCCAGTGCTCGCCAGCCACCAGACCATTCCAGACATTGCGTAAACAGTTCCAGGGGATGGTGTGATGCCAGGTCAGCGTGATAAGCGGTTTGGTTGGCGTATGTTGCCAATGGCTCGGTTCACTGCCTCGATCGCCTCTGATGATCCCATCGACTTCTAATGGCATGGCTGCCCCTCTTCTGGCTGAAATAAAGAATATGCGCAAGGCCGCTGGCCCGGTCGGCATAAAAAACGTCAGCTAAAATCGTAGCAGCTCAGGCTGAGATGGCAATAAAGCAGCCTGCGTTCTGCGGCCGACCGGCGACCGCAGACGCGCATGAAAACGGCGGGCTTAAAGGAGGATTATCGAACCACCATCACCGATATATTGGCATGGCGAACGATGGCGGCGGCGTTGGAGCCCAACAGATAAGTTTTCACGCTCGGGCGACGCGAACCGATGATGATCAGATCGGCGTCGATCTCTTCCGCCAGTTCCAGCGCCTGATCGCGCGCAGAGCCAAAGCTGACGGTGTAATTGAGGCGATCTAACGGCAGATCGATTTCCGACATGATTTTCTTCAGCTTCTCCACCGCCTTCACTTCCGCCTGATTCTCAAACTCCTTGAGACCGAACGAATAGGCAGTAACAAAAGCCGAGGCATCCGGCAGCGCATGGAAAAAATGCACTTTAGCGCCGGACATCTTCGCCAAATATTCCACATGCTTCAGCGCATGCTCGGTCAACAGATCCTCTTCAATATCTATCGGCACTAAAATAGTCTTGTACATATCACATCCTTTCTATGTAAACCGGGTGCCTACAGAGTACTGCCGCGCACGGGCGCGGTGAACCGCTTTATCACGCTTTTGTGATCGGAGGTAAATACTGATAAGGACAATGCTTAATTTAACAAAATATAAACATCGCGCCGCTAACTGATAGGCGATTAATTATTTATTTCTCGCAATTAAATCAGCTGTAAATAAACGGCTTTGGCGGTGGCTGCGGTCTTATTGGCGACCGAAAGTTTTTTAATCGAGTTACCGATATGGAAATTGATCGTACGTTCACTCACCCCCATCAGCAGCGCGATCTCTTCCGCGGTTTTGCCTTCGCTGCACCAGCGCAAGATATCTTTCTCGCGCAGCGTCAGCACATCTTTTATCGCTTCGTCGTTCACCGATATCAACGCTTCACGCAGCGTTTTGTGGGCGGTTTGCGCCAGCCAAAGGAAAAAGAGTTCATTCACCGCGCCGGCCTGCGGCGTTTGCTGCGGCAGCGTCTTGCCGGCAAAAGTCAGGATCCCCAGGCGGCCATAGCAATCCTTGACCGATTGCGACCACCCGGTGTGCAGACCAAACTGCGACATGCGCTGCCAAAGCGCCGGCCGCTCGTGATAAAAACTTTCGTCCCACTGGAATTGCAGCGTGGAATGGTGGGCTCGCTCGATGACAGGATCCTGCAAATATGCCCGCTGCCGCCGATAATCCTCGAGATAGCGCGCCGGAAACGTTCCTTCAACCCGCATTTTTGGCCGGCTCGCCGGATAACAGGAAAAAACGATGTAGGAGAAATAATCAAAACCCAGCGCCTCGACGCAGCGCCCCAGTTGGGTCAGAAAACGTTCGCGATCGGTCAAACTGCCAATCACCTCCGCCATGAGCCGTTGAGTGCGGGTATCCATAACGCAGGTTCTCCAAATAGCGATGTCGATTTATCGATAGGTCAGACTCACTATAGGATATCGCCGCCCGGCGCCAATAGCCGTTTCATATAATAAAAAATACGAACGCTATAACGAAAAAAGCTATTCCCCGGTTTATTTCCCTCAGAATAAGCCTTTTTATTGGGCTGAGTCGCAAAACTACGCGAATAGCATAACCCCGTCTGCAGGTAAACCTGTCATTTCTACCGTTAGACAGCCAAGACACCGCCAATTACTTTCCTCACAGGCACCCGGTGCCGCCGTAAATCCAAAGAGATAATAAGCATTTGCGAATTTCGCATGGCATACAGTGACGGGGATTTTCTATGGCAGAAAGTAATGCGGCAATTCAATCGGCTGCGATTATCGGCGCGGGAACGATGGGCAGAGGCATCGCTTATCTTTTGGCGCAAAAAAGCATTCGTACGGTGCTTTATAATCGCAACGGCAATACCCTCAATCAAGCTCGCGACGCTATCGTGCAAGACCTGAACAAAAAGGTGGAACAGGGCAAGCTCGCGCTGCAGGACAAAGACGCGGTGCTGGCTAATCTGACGTTCTCCGCGGAATTTGGGGCCATCGCCGACAGCGATCTGGTGATCGAAACCATCGCAGAGCATGAGCAAGCCAAACTCGAAGTGCTGGCGGCCATCGCCGCGACGGTCAAGCCCGACACGCTGATCGCCACCAATACCTCCTCACTGTCGCTTAATAAGCTGGCGACGGCGGTGACGCACAGCGAACGCTTTATCGGTTTGCACTTTTTCAACCCCGCGCCGCTGATGAAGCTGATTGAAATCATTCCGGCCTATTTTACCGCACAGGTCACCACCGAACGTTGCCGTCAACTGGTGGCGGCGTTGGGGAAACGCGATGTCGTCTGCCAGGCCACGCCGGGATTTATCGTCAACCGTATGGCCCGCCCCTACTATCTGGAAGGGTTCCGCCTGTTGGAAGAACACGTGGCGCGTGCGCCGCAGATCGACCGCGCCCTCAAAGCCGGCGGACACTTTCGCATGGGGCCGCTCGAGCTGACCGATTTTATCGGTCAGGACATCAACTATCAGGTCAGCCGGCAAATTTGGCAGGACATGCAGTACGATCCGCGCTATACCCCGGGCCATCTGCAGCGCTCGCTGGTCGATGCCGGTCTGTTGGGCAAAAAGAACGGCCGCTCCTATTTCTCCGCCGAAGAATCTCCCCCGCCGCTTGCGGCCGCCGTCGATGCGGAGGTCGAGACGCTACGCATTTACGGTGAACATCCTCTCTTTACCCTGCTACAGCAGCGGGCCGCCCTGCAATGGCCGCGGCTGCGCGTGGAACAACGGCCGACATTACCGGGCCTGGGCGCCGCCATTCAGGTTAATGACGCTTTCACCGTCAGCGTTACCGATGGCCGCACGGCAAACCAGCTTGCCGAACAGACTGCGGCGGACGCCTTTGTCGTCGATGTCGCCCTGAACTACGGCGATACGGCGTACCTGGTGGCGGCGCATAGCCGCCACGCCTCTGCGGCCAATAAGGCGCTGTTTTTACGCCTGCTGCACACCGCGATCCCGCAGGTGGAATTTATCAAGGATTCCCCGGCCTTGATCGTCGCCCGCGTGCTCAGCAGCCTGATCAACGAGTCGGTGATCATGGTGGAAAGCGGCGTCTGCAGCCGGGAAGACATTGATGTCGCCGCCGTCGCCGGCGTGAACTACGCCGACGGCATTTTCGGCTGGCTCACTCGCCTCGGGGAGGAAAATGTCAGGACGACGCTGAGCAACCTGGCGCAATTGCTGCACGCGGCGCGCTATGCGCCGCATTACACCCTTCTGCACGCCGCCCAACCGGCGCTGACCACCACGCCTTAAGGATCCATGATGAGCATTAAAGATGACGGTGTTTATCTGATCGACGGCACGCGCACGGCGATCGGTGCCTATGGCGGCAGCCTGGCGCATACCCGCCCCGATGATATGGCGGCGACGATTATTCGCAGCCTGCTTCAGCGCCATCCGGCGGCGCAGCAGGATCTGGATGAAGTGGTGCTGGGCTGCGCCAACCAGTCCGGCGAAGACAACCGCAACATCGCCCGCATGGCGACGCTGCTTTCCGGGTTGGATCAGTCGGTGCCGGCCATCACCCTCAACCGCCTTTGCGCCTCCGGGTTGGATGCGGTGATCTACGCCGCGGCGAAAATCCGCAGCGGCCTCAGCGAACTGATTCTGGCCGGCGGCGTGGAAAGCATGAGCCGCGCGCCCTATGTGCTGAGCAAGGGCGAAGCGCCGTTCGACAAGGGGGTAAAGCTGTACGACACCACGCTGGGATGGCGCTTTGTCAACCCGCGCCTGGCGGAACGCTACGGCAGCGATCCGCTGGGCATCACGGCGGAAAACGTGGCCCAACAGCAGGGTATCTCACGCGAGGAACAAGATCTGTTCGCGTTGGGCTCGCAGCAAAAAGCCCGCCGGGCGATCGACAGTGGTCGATTGGCGCGGGAAATCACGCCCGTGGATGTGCCGGCGGATCGTAAAACCACCCGCATATTCGCACAGGACGAATTCCCCCGGCTCAGCACGCTGCAGCAGTTGCAGGCGCTTAAACCGGCCTTCGCCGCCGGCGGTTCGGTCACCGCCGGCAACGCTTCCGGCATCAATGACGGCGCCGCCGCGCTGCTGCTGGCCTCCGGACGCTACGTGAAACGCCAGGGCTGGCAACCGCTGGCGGAGATCGGCGACAGCGCGGCCGCCGGCGTCGCGCCGGCGCTGATGGGGCTGGGGCCGATCGCTTCCACCGAGCGCTTACTGCAGCGCGGCGGGTTCACCTTGAACGACTTCGACATCATTGAGATTAACGAAGCCTTCGCCGCGCAGGTTCTGGCGGCGCTGAAACACTGGCGCATCGACGCCGGCGACGCGCGCGTCAACCCAAACGGCGGCGCCATCGCGCTCGGCCATCCGCTGGGAATGTCCGGCGCGCGCCTGGTGCTGTCGGCGGCGCTGGAATTACGCGATCGGCAGGCCGGCAACGCATTGGTCACAATGTGCGTCGGCGTCGGTCAGGGCCTGTCATTAAACCTTAAAGCCGTTTAACACAAGGAACATGCTATGAGCGTACTGAACATTCTTGAAGAAAAGTTGGCGGAAACCAAAAAACAGGGGCGTTTTCGCGAGTTCCTCAACCTTGAACGCGGCGTGCAGGACAAACCCTGGGCCACCAGCCACGGGCAGCAAGGCGAGCGCCGTCTCAACGTCTGGTGCTCAAACGACTATCTGGCCATGAGCCACCACCCCAAAGTGCTGCTGGCCACCACCGACGCGGTTAACCGAGTCGGGTTAGGCACCTGCGGCGCCCGCAGCATTTCCGGCACCTCGGTCTATCACACTGAACTGGAAACGCTGCTGGCCAGCGCCTACGGCAAAGAGTCGGCGCTGCTGTTCACCACCGGCTTCGGCGCCAACGACGCCACCTTGTCCACCCTGTGCGACGCCATTCCCGATCTGATCGTGTTCTCTGACGAACTGAATCACGCCTCGATGATTTACGGGATTCGCTACAGCAAGGCGGAGAAAAAAATCTTCCGCCATAACGACGTGGCGCACCTCGCCGAGCTGCTGCAGGCCGCCGATCCGGCGCGGCCAAAGCTGATCGCCTTTGAGTCGCTGTATTCCATGGACGGTGACTTTGCTCCTCTGGCGCAGATTGTGGCGCTGGCGGAACAGTATCAGGCGCTGACCTATCTCGACGAAATTCATTCGGCCGGCGTGTATGGCGAACGGGGGCTGGGCTATGCCGAACAGCTGGGCCTGTTGGATAAAATCACCATTATCCAGGGCGGGTTCGGCAAGTCTTACGGTGCGGCGGGCGGCTATATCGCCGCGCCCCGTTCGGTGGTGGAAGCCGTGCGCAGCTGGGCGCCGGCATTCGTCTTCAGCACCTCGTCGCCGGCGCCGGTGGTGGCCGCCGCGTTGGCCAGCTTTAAATACAACCTCGAGCACGACACCCAACGCAAGCACCTGCTGGCGATCGTCGATCACCTGAAGACCGGTCTGCGCGCCGCCGGCATCCCGCTGGTGTCGGCAGACAGCCATATCCTGCCGCTGCTGGTCGGCGATCCCCATCGCAACAAACACATCAGCAAAGTGCTGCTCGATGAGCACGACATTTACGTGCAACCGGTCAATGCCCCGACGGTGCCTGCGGGCAGCGAACGGCTGCGGGTAACGCCGACCTCGGCGCATTCCCATGCCGACGTGGAGACCTTCCTGGCGGCGTTGAGCCGGGTCTGGGCGGTAAACGATCTGCGGAGGGCGGGATGAAGTTAGCGGATTATAACGGCCATCTGGTCACGCTGTGTCTGATGGCGACCGGGACCTTCGCCATCGGCACCGACGCCTTTATCGTCGCCGGCGTGCTCAGCGACATTTCCGAGACCTTTGCCGTCAGCCCCGCGCAAGCGGGGCAGTTGATATCGGTATTCGCGCTGGCCTACATGCTGTTTGCGCCTCTGACCGCCTGGCTGCTGGGCAACGTCAACCGCAAGCACATCCTGCAGTTGGCGCTGGTGCTGTTCATCGCCGGCAACCTGGCCTGCGCCTGGGCCACCAGCTACCTGCAGATATCGTTCGGCCGAGTGTTGGCGGCATTGGGCGCGGCCTGTTACACCCCGCAGGCCGCCGCCGCCGCGGTGGGGCTGGTGACGGAAAAACGCCGCGGCCTGGCTATTTCCATCGTCTATGGTGGCATGACGCTGGCCATCGCGCTCGGTATTCCGTTCGGCACCTTTCTGGCCAAACTGATCGGCTGGCGCGACATCTTTCTGTTCATCGCCCTGCTGGGGGCGGTGGCGCTGCTCGGCCTGTCGCTGGCGCTGCGCGCTATTGCGGCGCCGGGCAAACATTCGTTGAAAGAACGGCTCGCCCCGCTGCGGCAAAAGGCGGTGCTGACCACGCTGCTGATCACCTTTTTCGCCGTGTGCTCGGAGCACATTGTTTACAGCTACGTCAGCGTGCTGTTGAAAGACACCCAGTTCGGCCCGGAAGCCATTCTGCCTTTGGCGCTGCTGGTGTTCGGCATTGGCGCGGTGATCGGCAATTTTGCCTCCGGCGCGCTGACCGACGCCCTAGGCAGCAAATTCGTGCTGCTGTTTTCGGTGGCGATCCAGACGCTGTCCCTGTTCCTGCTGGCCTTTTACGTCACCTCACCGTGGTGGGTGTTGGCCATCTTTCTTATCTGGGGGATCACCGGCTGGATGTATCTGGTGCCGATCCAACATCACCTGTTGTCGCTATCGAAGCGTTTTGGCGCGCTGACCGTGTCGCTCAACAGCTCGGTGCTGTACGCCGGCATCGCGGCGGGCGGCATACTGGGCGGCCTGACGCTCTACGCGTTGCCGGCCCACTATTTGCCGCTGTTCTCGCTGCCGCTCGGCGCCATCGCCCTGCTGCTGACGCTGATCTTTTTCCGCGGGGAGGCCAGCGATGAGTGAATCACCGCCGGTGCTTTACGAACGTTATGGCGCGCAGGTTGCGGTCATCACCCTCAATCGGCCGGAGAAAAAGAACGCCATCAACCTGCAGATGGCCAAGTTGATCCGCAGTTACCTGCGGCAGGCGGATAATGACGATACGATACGCGCGATCGTCCTGGCCGGTCAGCCGGCGGTATTTTCCGCCGGCATGGATGTCACCGCGTTCCGACAGGGCGAACTGCCCATCGTCACGCCGGAGGGATTCGGGGGACTGATCCATGCGCAGATCGCCAAGGTGATCATCGCCGCCGTTGACGGCATCGCTTACGGGGGCGGCTTTGAGCTCGCCCTGGCTTGTGATCTGATCGTCGCCGACCAGAACGCGCGCTTCAGCTTCCCCGAAACCGGGCTCGGCTTGGTCGCCGCGCAAGGCGGATGCGCGCGCTTGCCGGCGCGAGTTTCTCCCTATGTCGCCCTCGACTGGCTGCTGACCGGCAGAACCGTCGGTGCGCGGGAGGCCCTGTCACACGGCGCCATTTCCCGCATCAGCGAGGGCTCGGCTCGGGAAGAAGCGCTGCGCATCGCCGAGCAGATCGCCGGGAAGGATCTCGCCGCCAGCCTGGCCGTGAAGGCCATCGTGCGCCAGGGGCTGACGCAACGCGAGGCGCCATCGTTCGATTTTCAGCAGGCGCCGGTCGAACGCCTGCGTCAGGCGGCCGCTCGTCGTTAACCCCCTTATTGCTTGCCGGCTTGCCTGAGCCGGCATTTCCCGCTGCGCCTCCCCACCACAGCTCATTTTACGCAGCCCGCCTCTCGGCGCTGGGCTACACTGCCGGTAGCCCTAATGCGCTGATAAGGAAAAATAATGCGCCACTTGCCTCTGCTGACCCCCAGACTGATCTTGCGTCCGTTCACCGCCGACGATCTGCCCCACTTTACCGCCTACCGCAACCATCCTGACGTGGCGCGCTACCAGAGCTGGAGCGACTACAGCGCCGCGCAGGCGCAGGCCTTTTTCGCACAGCAACAGCGGCTCGCGTTCAACCGTGATGACACCTGGTTTCAACTGGCGGTCGAGCGCCGCGAGGACGGCGCGTTGCTGGGCGATGTCGCGGTGCATTTTTTCGATGAAGGGCGTCAGGCTGAACTGGGCGTGACCTTCGATCCGGTTCATCAGCGGCAAGGACAGGCGCGCGAGGCGCTAAGCGCCGTCATCGCCCTGCTGTTCGGGCCGCTGGCGAAACACCGCATTACCGCCGTGGTGGACGCGCGTAATCTTCGCGCCGCCGCGTTGTTCAGTAAGCTGGGCTTTCGCCGTGAGGCCTGTTGGCGGCAAAACGTGTTTTTCAAAGGCGCATGGGGTGATGAATTCGGTTTCGCCCTGCTGCATAGCGAATGGCGGGAGCATGAACAACATGACGCTGTTGAATAAATACCTTGGGCAATACCAGTTCTCTGAGCGGCATACGATCGTCATCACCGCGCCGCAATCGCGGGTGTTGGACGCCGTGGCCGCTTACGATCCCAAGCGCGATCGTTTTTTCCGCAGCATGATAGCGCTGCGCGAATTGCCCGCGCGGCTGATGCCACGCGATAAGCCCCGTCCTCCGCCGTTTGGCCTGCATAACTTTTGCCTGCTTGAGCAGGATGAAACCGCGTTGGTCTATGGCCTGATCGGCCGGTTTTGGCAGGCTGAATACGGTTTGGTGAAGGTCGCTGACGGGGCGGACTTTCAGGCCTTCGCTCAGCCCGGCGTCGCCAAACTGGCGCTGGGGTATGCCGCGAGCCCGCTGGAGGGCGGGCGCTGCCGCCTGGTAACGGAAACGCGCATCTTCTGCCCCGACAGCGCCAGCCGGCGGCGGTTTACCCCCTACTGGTATGCGATTCGCCTGGTGAGTGGGTTGATAAGACGCCGCATGCTGCGCGCCATTAAAACCGCCAGCGAAAAGCAGACGGCGAATCATTCACCAGATTGATTAATTTAAGAGCATTCTTAGAGAATGAAAATCATTATCAGCCTACTTTTTAATCACAACAAGATAGTGTTGAGAAGCCATTGACCCCGCCCCCTGCGGGGATTTTTTCGCCTATTTATCGCCTGTTTCAGGGAACGCCTGCATAAACAGGAAGGTACAAGGCTTGCGCTGATACTGATTGATCTGCGGCACCAGCCGGGTGAAATGCTCGGTCTGGCAATGCACTTCGAGAGCCGCGCGATCCGGCCAGCTTTCGATAAAAATAAAGTGCCCGGGATCCTGCTGGTCGATGCACAGTTCATAACTGATGCACAGCGGCTCCTGCCGGGTTTTCTCCACCAGCTCGCGATACCACGGCATAACGGTGTCAATGTGTTCCGGGTGAATGAAATCTTCAGCAATGACCTTCAGCATGTTGCGCTCCTGCGTTCTGTTGTGCCGTGCTTCACCTTATCGCCCTCCCTCGCGAGATGAAAGCGCCACTCTCCAGTGTCGGTCCTCGGGTTCCCAATTCGGTGATAGCGCACACAGATCTCGATCAAAGCGCTTGAACGCCTCCTGGCCCTGTGTGAACTTTCAATTAACAAAAAGGCAACACACCATTCACCATGGTGATATCTGTACCGATATGCCGACGCAATACGCGGCGTTTTTTTCGCCCCTAAAGGCCTGACCATTAGTCCTTTAGACCTTTAAGGCTCACGCAGAAAAGCCATGTCATCGCCGCATGATGGGCCACGGCGCCAGGACGGTCCTTATGACCGACGTTTATCATTCTCAGAAGAGAGGTTACCGCCAGTGAATCACGCCAACTATGCCGCTCCAGCGCTCAACGCCGCCATCCGCAAAACCTGGCGCAGACTGGTGCCATTGATGTTCGCCATGTACTTCATTGCGTTTATCGACAGGGTCAACGTCGGCTTTGCCAAAGACGCGATGGCCATCGATATCGCGCTGTCGCAATCCGCCTTTGCGCTGGGCGCGGGAATATTCTTTGCCGCCTATGCGCTGTTCGGCATTCCGGCCAACCTGTTGATGAATCGCTGGGGCGCCAAACGCTGGCTCAGCGCCACCACCGCGCTGTGGGGGGCATTGTCGGCCTGTACCGGGCTGGTGGCCAACGAGCAGCAATTTATTGTCCTGCGCTTTCTGCTGGGGATCGCCGAAGCCGGCTTTTACCCCGGCATCCTGCTGCTGGCGTCGATCTATTTTCCCAATAAGGTGCGCGCCTCGGTCATTGGCATTTTCGTGCTTGGCGTACCGGCGGCCCTGACGCTCGGCTCACCGCTGTCGGGGGCATTGCTGGAGATGCACGGCGTGTTGGGCAAGCCCGGCTGGTTCTGGATATTCGTGCTGGAAGGGTTGCCGGCCGTCGTCCTCGGCGTCTTCGCCTTTTTCTATCTCGACGATAGCCCAGGGCAGGCCCGCTTTCTGACCGAGGAAGAACGCAATGCGCTGGTCACACAGCTGGCCGCTGAACAGCAGCGCACCGAAACCAGCAGCGTTAAAGCGGCGATGAGAAGCGGCAAAGTTTGGCATCTGGCGTTGATCTACGGCACCCTGCAAATCGGCGTATACGGCCTGATGTTTTTTCTGCCGTCGCAGATCGCCTCGCTGATGGGCACCCATCTCGGCTTCAAGGCCTCGTTGGTGGCCGCCATTCCCTGGGCATGCTCCGCGCTTGGCGTCTATTTCCTGCCGCGCTATGCCGACAGAAAAACCGCCAGAAGATTGCCGATCGCCGTTGGCTGCATGGTCGCGGCAGCGCTGGGGTTGGTCGTCTCTTCCTATGCCGGCCCGTTGCTCGCTATCGTCGCCCTGAGCTGTTGCGCAGTCAGTTTTCTGGCGGTACAACCCATTTTCTGGACGTTTCCCGCTCAGCTGCTCACCGGTCCGGCGCTAGCGGCCGGCATCGGTTTTTGCACCACGCTCGGCGCCGCATTCAGCTTTTTAGCCCCGCTGATCCGCACTGAGGCGGAACAGCGTTTTCACAGCCCGCATGCCGGGCCGCTGGTGCTGGCCGCCTTTTCGCTGCTGTGCGCCGTGCTGTTAGGGGCGCTCAGACATCGGCATGCTGAGGCACGCAAGCAAGACGCAGAGATAACCGGATAGCGACGCGTTATTTAGCCATTATTGAACCTGCGGATGGGACACTGACAGTCAGCCCTCTCGCCCACAGGTGTTAAATGGATGAATTGACGCACATTATCGCCAAATACAGCCCGGAACCGGAGATGTTGCTGCTGCTGATTTTCCTGTTCGCGCTGGGAAAATCCATGATCGTGGTGTCCTCCGTCCTGCCGCCTGCCTCGGTGACGCTGCTGATGGGCATCCTTGCGGGCAAACATGCGCTGCCGATCGGCGCGGTTTGGGCGGCCATCGCCCTTGGCGCGGCGTTGGGCTCAATCCTGTCTTTCCACTGCGGCGCACTGTTCTGCCGTCGCGATCTTGGCCGCCGGCTGCCGGCACGCTTTCACGCCCCACTGCGCAAAGCGCAACGTTCCTTGCAAAAGCGCGGGCTGCCGCTGCTGTTCGCCTCGCGTTTTCTGGCGGTGATGCGTTACACCGTGCCGCTGATGGCCGGCATGCTGCAACTGCCGGCGAGGCGCGTCTATGCCACCGCCGCACTCTCAGCCGCCGTTTGGGCACTGCTCTTGATGTCGGCCGCGCATGTGTTCCCCGTTTCTTGACCTGAAAGATTCTTGGGCAAATGCCCCATCCCTGCGCCGACGTTGCGCCAGCGCACAGCCTCCCTTGCCGTATAAAGTACGGTGCAACATCGCAGTTTGCGCCAGATCACCTTTCTGAACATCAGTCGAAAAATGCGAATTTTTTTGCAGAATACGCGCTTAAAACGGCGCCATGAGGGCACAATCAAAGAAATGTCTGAGCGTAACACGCTGATTTGGTTGGCGGGCTGTACAGGGGGCGAACCTCTGTCTCGTTGATTAGACATCAACGGCTCTACCGCCTGAGCTAACGGCCCAACGAGATAAATCGCCCTTCTTGTCAGCCTCGCTGTCAAACGCTTACACCCATTACTTTTTCTCATGCGAATTTTACAACCCTTTGTTTAATCAACGAGATAAGCCGCATAAGGTCTGTTAATCCCACCGTTTGAAGAGTAATCTTCCGCTCCCTGAACGTCCGATTTGCCTCCTCTCGTGTAAAGATTGATCGACTTTTATCCCGCGTATAAATGTTGTAAACATGTTGCACAAAGGTGGCGTTATTGCACTACCTTACTAAAGCCGGACCAACCGGATAAATGTATAAAAAAGAGCCACTTCAGAGCTCACGACTTCACTAATGACAGGTAAAACAGGACATCATCAGATGGTAGATCACTCTAAAATAGCGACTGACGCGACGCCCGCTTCAGAAGATCATCTACGGCGAAACCTCACTAACCGACATATTCAACTGATCGCCATCGGCGGCGCCATCGGCACCGGTCTGTTTATGGGCTCCGGTAAAACCATCAGCCTGGCAGGCCCTTCGATCATCTTCGTGTACATGATCATCGGCTTTATGCTGTTCTTCGTGATGCGCGCCATGGGCGAGCTGCTGCTGTCCAACCTGGAATACAAATCGTTCAGCGATTTCGCCGCGGATCTGCTCGGCCCGTGGGCCGGCTTCTTCACCGGCTGGACCTACTGGTTCTGCTGGGTGGTCACCGGCATCGCCGACGTCGTGGCGATCACCGCCTATGCCCAGTTCTGGTTCCCTGAACTGTCGCAGTGGATCGCTTCGCTGCTGTGCGTGCTGTTGCTGCTCGGCCTTAATCTGGCGACGGTGAAGATGTTCGGTGAAATGGAGTTTTGGTTTGCGATGATCAAAATCGTCGCCATCGTCGGGCTGATCGTCGCCGGGTTGGTGATGATCGCCATGCAGTTCCAGTCGCCAACCGGTACCGTAGCCTCGTTCACCCATCTGTGGAATGACGGCGGCATGTTCCCGAAAGGCATCAGCGGTTTCTTCGCCGGCTTCCAGATCGCGGTATTCGCCTTCGTCGGCATTGAACTGGTGGGCACCACCGCGGCGGAAACCAAGGATCCGGAGAAGTCACTGCCACGCGCCATCAACTCGATTCCGATCCGCATCATCATGTTCTACGTGTTCGCCCTGATCGTCATCATGTCGGTGACGCCGTGGAGCTCCGTGGTGCCGGACAAGAGCCCGTTCGTTGAATTGTTCGTGCTGATTGGCCTGCCGGCCGCGGCCAGCGTGATCAACTTCGTGGTGCTGACCTCCGCCGCCTCCTCCGCCAACAGTGGGGTATTCTCCACCAGCCGCATGCTGTTCGGGCTGGCGCAGGAAGGCGACGCGCCGAAATCGTTCGCCAACCTGTCCAAGCGCGCGGTGCCGGCCAACGGCCTCACCTTCTCCTGCATCTGCCTGCTGGGCGGCGTGGTGCTGATTTACCTGATCCCGAACGTGATGACGGTCTTCACCCTGGTGACCACCGTGTCGGCGATTCTGTTCATGTTCGTCTGGACCATCATCCTGTGTTCGTATCTGGTCTACCGCAAACGGCGCCCGGCGCTGCACCAGAAATCGATCTACAAAATGCCGGCCGGCAAACTGATGTGCTGGGTGTGCATGGCGTTCTTCGTGTTCGTGTTGGTGCTGTTGTCGCTGCGCGAAGACACCCGCCAGGCGCTGATCGTTACCCCGCTGTGGTTCATCCTGCTCGGCCTGTCTTACGTGTTCCTGCGCAAGAAGAAAACCGCGTGATGCAAAAAGGGGCGGATATCTCCGCCCCTTTGTTCTTTCTTGCCTCTGCGCTAATCCGCTTCCGTCGCCACCGCCGCTTTCCCCTTGCGCCGTACGCGCAGCTCGCTGACCACCACCCCGATCACAATCAACGCGCCCCCCAACAACGCCACGCCCGGCAAACGCTCACCGGCGAGCCGCCCGACGATGCCCGCCCAGACCGGTTCGCCGGCGTAGATCACCGTAGCGCGCGTGGGTGAAACGCTGCGCTGCGCCCAGTTCATGGTCAGCTGAATCAACGCGCTGGCCAGCCCCAGCCCAATGGCGCTGTACAGCAGGTAATCCGAATACGGCGGCGGCGATTCGCCGGTCGGCGCCATCATCAAAAATGAGGCCAGCGAGGCGGTCGCCAGCTGCACAATGGTCACCCGGCGGATATTCACCTTGCCGGCAAAGGCGCCGATCAGAATGATCTCTGCCGCCATGCCCAGCGTGCCGGCCAGCGTCAGAATTTCGCTGAGGCTCAGCGACATGTCCGTGCTGCTCGGCGCCGCCAGCAGCATCAGACCGGTAAAGGCCAGCAGAATACCGATCCACGACATAATGCCGGGGAACCGCCCCAGCACCAGCCATTGCAACAGCGGCACGATCGGCACGTACATGGCGGTGATGAACGCCGATTGGCTGCTGGTAATCGTCTGCAGACCGACGGTTTGCATGCTGTAGCCGAACATGATCGCCAGCCCGATAAGTACGCCCGCCTTCAGTTCATACAGGGTCAGGCCGCGCAGCACGCGCAGCGAAAACAGCGTCAACGCCAGCGTGGCGGTGGCGAAACGCAGACCGACGAAAAAGAACGGCCCGCTGACTTGCATCGCGTGATGCACGGCCAAAAAGGTGCCGCCCCAGATCATGGTGATGAAAATCAACACCGCTTCCGGCAACCTGATTTGCGGAACCACGGCGGAAATAAAGGATTTTTTTGCTGCTGACACCGGCTTGCCCTTCCTGCTGAGTGCAATATAATGCACAGATCCTGCCAGTATGAGATAAAGTCCGGCGATGAGCAATACGGCGCATAACGCGAAAACCGATCCCCCCAAAGTGCTGCAGTACCTGAGCAGCAATCTGCGCGGCTACCGCCAACAGGCGGGCCTGAGCCAGATGGCGCTGGCCGAACTTTCCGGCGTCAGCCGCCGCATGCTGGCGGGCATCGAGGCCGGCGATCGCAACGTCAGTCTGGCGGTGCTCGACAAGATCGCCGCCGCCCTGGCGATTTCGTTCACCGATCTGATTCAGGCGCCGGAAGCGCGCGGCAACCATCTGGTGGGCGAATTGGCCTGGCAAGGCGCGCTGCCGGGCAGCCAGGCGCTGTTTGCCGCCAGCGTGCCGGCACGCCAACGGGCCGAGCTGTGGGAATGGACGCTGATGCCGGGCGAGCGCTACGACTCTGCGCCGGACGCCGAAGGCTGGAGCGAAATCATCTACGTGATTGCCGGCACCCTGACGCTGGAACTGGAACAAGGCACGCTGACGCTCAGCGCCGGCGCCACGCAAACCTTCAACAGCGATCAGCGCTACGCTTACGCCAACCACGGCGATCTCCCGCTGCGCTTTATCCGCAACGTCGCCTTCTGACTGCCCGCCGGCCCACGCCGGCGGCGGATGTCGTGTCGCCGTCGTGCCGCTGTCGTGGCGCCGCTACCCCGCGCCTCCTACACTGGATGACAGTGACAGCGAACTCGGGAGTGCACCATGCAAAAGTACCGCATCAGACCATTACGCCTGGAAAAAGGCTGGTCGCAGGAGCAGTTGGCGGCCATCGCCGGCCTCAGCACCCGCACCGTACAGCGGATTGAAAACGGCGAACAGGCCAGCCTGGAAACCTTGACCGCAATCGCCGCCGCGCTGGGCGTGCAGGTCAGCGATCTCAACGCGCCGCCGCAGGCACCGCAGGAGGAGACGCCTGAGGCGCAGCGCCTTCGTCGCCAGGTTGCGGCAGAGGGTAAACTGCTGAGCATGGCGGTGCGTTTCGCCGTCATCGGCGCGATATTGCTCGCTGTCAACGTCTTTACCCACCCGCACTATCTCTGGGCGCTATGGGCGATCGGCGGCATGAGCCTCGCGCTGATCATGCGGGCGGTGCGTACCCTGCTGCTGCGCAACGTCTTCAGCCGCTGGCAGGAACAGCGGCTGGCGCAAAAACTCAGGCGCCTGCCGTGAGCGTTAGCCACTCGGCCAGCCGGGCCAACGCGCTGCCCGGCACGATAGACTGCGGCGACAGCAGGTAATAGCCGCTGCCGTCGGGCGTAAAACCGAACGGCGCGCTCAACAAGCCGGCGGCCAGATCGTCTCGCACCTGCAGCCATGGGCCGATTGCGATACCAAGGCCGGCTACCGCGGCCTGCAGGCTGAAATAGAAATGGTCAAAGCGCTGTTCCGGATGCCCCGCCAATGTCACCCCCTGCTGATGCGCCCAGTGCCGCCAGGCATCCGGCCGGGTCGCGGCATGCAGCAGTTTGGCGCCCGGCCGCAAAAGCCGCCGTCCGTCCACAGAGGCCGTCAGCCTCGTCAGCGCCTCGGGTTGGCACACCGGCCCGACCTTTTCATTGAACAGCGCCAGGCTATGCGCCTGATTTCCCCAATCGAAGTCATTGCGCCGGATCGCCGCCGTGATGCCGTCATGGAACGAAAACGGACCGCCGCCCGCCACCAGCTGTAAGTTGATGTCCGGGTGCGCCCGCTGAAAAGCCGGCAAACGCGGGATCAGCCAACGCATCAATAAGGTCGGTTCACAGGACAAGATCAGCGGCGCATTGAGCGCCTGCTGGCGCAGCTCCAGCGCGGTATGGTCCAGAATGCCGAAGGCCTGCTGTGTCGCCTGAAACAGCTTGCGGCCCGCCGCCGTGAGCAGTACCCGCCGATGGCGGCGCTCAAACAACGCCACGCCCAATTCCTCTTCCAGCGCCCTCACCGCCCGGCTGATGGCGCCATGCGTCAAATTCAGCCCCTGCGCCGCCTGCGTGAAACTTTCCAGCCGCGCGGCGGCCTCGAAGCAGCGCAGCCCGCCCAACGGCAATGGCCTGGTCCTATTGCGTGAGTTTTTCTCACCGATATCGTCACTATTCATCGTTTGTCACCGAGAAAAATTACTCTTATAAATCAGTCACTCTATTGATAAACATCGCAAGGATAACTATGACTGAACTCATCGCTGTCGTCACTATTACTTTACTCGCTGTAATCAGCCCCGGGCCGGATTTCGCCATGGTCTCGCGCAACAGCCTGCTGCTCTCCCGCCGCGCCGGCATCTTCACCGCCTGCGGCATTGGCGCCGGCGTACTGATCCATGTCAGCTATACGCTGATTGGCGTCGGCGTGTTGATCCAACAGTCGCCCTGGTTGTTTAACCTGCTCAAAGGCATCGGCGCCGCCTACCTGATCTACCTCGGCTTTACGCTGCTGCGCAACGCAACCCATCACGACGCCGCGCCCACCACGACGCCGGCCGCCATCAGCGATCTCGCCGCCCTGAAAACCGGCTTTCTCACCAACGCGTTAAACCCGAAAACCACCATCTTCATCGTCAGTTTGTTCATGCAGGTGGTCTCTCCCCACACCGCGCTCGGCGTACAGATCGGCTATGGCCTCTTTATCGCCGCCGTCCATGTATTCTGGTTCGCCGCCGTCGCGCTGCTGTTTTCCGCGCCGGGTGTCAATGCGCGCTTTTTGCGTTTGCGCCGCGGCATCGATCGCACCTTTGGCGGGCTGCTGATTGTCTTTGGCACCCTGTTGGCGATCGCCGGCATCAGGTAACGCCGCGACGCCAAGTTCGTCATTCGCTTCTATGCTTATCAGGGGTTTTTGTTAATCATCTGAGCGGGAGTACGAAACATGACGAAACTGTTGGTGCTTTATTACTCAATGTACGGCCACATCGAACGCCTGGCGCAGGCGGTGGCCGAAGGGGCGAATCGGGTCGATAACGTGGACGTAACGGTCAAACGCGTGCCGGAAACCATGACGCCGGAAGCCTTCGCCAAGGCCGGGGGCAAACAACACCAGCAGGCGCCGGTCGCCACCCCGCAAGAGCTGGCGGACTATGATGGCATTATCTTCGGTACGCCGACCCGCTTCGGCAACATGGCCGGACAGATGCGCACCTTCCTCGATCAGACCGGCGGCCTGTGGGCTTCCGGCGCGCTGTACGGCAAGGTGGGCAGCGTCTTCTCCTCCACCGGCACCGGCGGCGGCCAGGAGCAAACCATCAGTTCGACCTGGACCACGCTGGCGCACCACGGCTTCATCATCGTGCCGATCGGCTATGCGACGCCGGAGCTGTTTGACGTTTCGCAGGGGCGCGGGGGCACACCGTATGGCGCGACCACCATCGCCGGCGCCGACGGTTCGCGACAGCCGAGCAACGAAGAGCTGACCATTGCCCGCTATCAGGGCGAGCACGTGGCGAAAATCACCGCCAAGCTGAAAAGTTAATCGCCCTCCTGCACCCGTGATTCAAAGGGCCGCGCATTCGCACGGCCCCATCTTGTTGCCGACCCGCCGCAAGGTTAGAATGCCCCTCCCCCGGCCATTCAGCGTCTGAAGGCCAGGCCCGAATTCGTTCTGCCCGTCGCTCATCGGCTTTCAGCCCGAGGACGGGCGTTCTGTTTTTTGCGCACAGCGAAGGGAATAAGTCAGTGTCTAAAGATTTTGATGAACTAATAAGAGACATGGATCTTATTATTGAAAATGTAGACAGCTTCAAAGCTCTGGCTCCGCGCGCGCCCGAGCCGGCTCCGGCCCCGCCGCCGCCGGTTCATCACTACGACTCGTTCTGCGAAAACATCGCGTTGAAAGTGGTATTGAAGGTGCTGCTGTCTTCGGTGGACAAGATAGTTAAAGTGCAGATCGCCAATAAGGTCGAGCAAGAGATCGCCCAAATTGAGCAGCAGGTGGTGCGCGCCGGCGGCGGGCCGGTGTCAGCGGACGATCTGGCGCAGATGACGCACTACGTTCGCCGCACGGTCAACGACCTGCTGGAATAACCCCCTTTTGAAACGGCGTCTGTTGGACGCCGTTTTTATTTCTGCCGACTTTAACGTGCGGTATCGCTGTACCATGACTGACACATTCACAACATGAATGTGTTGCATTGTTGTATTCGTTTCACTGCGATAAGTTTAATTTACTGTAAATACATACAGTATTTTTTTGACTTATTGAGGATATGAATATGCGCTTTAACAACAAGATGTTGGCCCTGGCCGCCCTGCTGTTCGCCGCACAGGCGTCGGCCGAGACGCTCGAATCTATCGACAACTGCGCGGTTGGCTGCCCGACCGGCGGCGGCAGCAATGTGTCGATCGTGCGTCATGCTTATACGTTGAACAATAACAGCACCACCAAATTCGCCAACTGGGTGGCCTATCACATCACCAAAGACACGCCGGCCAGTGGCAAGACGCGCAACTGGAAAACCGACCCGGCGCTCAATCCGGCAGATACCCTGGCCCCTGCCGATTACACCGGCGCCAACGCGGCGCTGAAGGTCGATCGCGGCCATCAGGCGCCGCTGGCCTCGTTGGCCGGCGTTTCCGACTGGGAATCGCTGAACTACCTGTCCAACATCACGCCGCAAAAGTCCGACCTGAACCAGGGCGCCTGGGCGCGGCTGGAAGATCAGGAGCGCAAGCTTATCGATCGCGCGGACATCTCTTCGGTCTATACCGTGACCGGGCCGCTGTATGAACGCGATATGGGCAAACTGCCGGGCACCCAGAAAGCGCACACCATCCCCAGCGCCTACTGGAAGGTGATTTTCATCAACAACAGCCCGGCCGTGAACCACTATGCCGCTTTCCTGTTCGATCAAAACACGCCGAAGGGCGCCGATTTTTGCCAATTCCGCGTGACGGTGGACGAGATCGAGAAACGCACCGGCCTGATCATCTGGGCTGGTCTGCCTGACGACGTACAGGCTTCGCTGAAGAACAAGCCCGGCGTTCTGCCGGAGTTGATGGGCTGCAAAAACTGACGGAAAAACCCGCTTCGGCGGGTTTACTTTTACTCTGGCATCAGACGGCGCTCACTCCGCCAACGGCATCACGCTTACACTCGCTCATCTGCCGCAACAATAAATTGGTGAAAACGTTCGATTTCCAATTTACGCATGGCGTTCATTTTATGCTGGCTGACGGTTTTCTCGGAAATGCCCAACGCCTTAGCGACGCCGGTATTCGGTTTTCCCGCCAGCAGCATGGCCAACACCGAAAGCTCGCGCGGCGACAGGCTCTGCCCTTTGCAGCTCGCGGTGAACATTTTTATTGCCTCAACGAACGTCGTAAGACCGATGTTTTTTTTCAGGCAGTTAAAATTCGCCAGTCGCGGCGTTTCCACGCCGGTTAAGACGATCGTATTGTCAGGCCTGTCGATAATATGCGATAAGAAATTCATAACCCGACAGATAGACGAGAAAGAGACGATGACCACTTCTGCATGACAATACATGGCATGTAATCCACGGCGTGCAGATGAATGCAGACCCATAACTTCAACGCCCTCCAACGACATTAAGATCTGCGATATGCCATAGAATAAATAGTAATCATCAGAAAATATAGCCACTCGCACAGGATCACCCCATTGCTATTTGTCATGGGCGCGTTTTTAACAACGCCCCCATGGCAGTCATGTCAATTAACTTTATTGGCCCGACTTACTTAAGTGAAGAACATAATGAGATCAGCAATGCGGACAGCGATGAAAGATATTTTTCATCCAAACTCATAATGCCATCTTCACTGTATTTCACGTTATTATCTAGAATTTCATGAATACTCTCGACGGCGCATACGGCATCCTTCCAAACTACGCGCCGACCGAAAGGCGAAGCGCCGAGATATTGCGCGCTTTGGCGAAAACCAACGATAAAATCGCGCAATATATCGAGCACAATCAATACTTCCTCCCTGCTGACACACCGCTTCATTTGCACTTTATCCAGGAAAACGCTGAGCGTGCTTTGTAAGGAAAACAGGTTCTTGAACAACCCGCCGGCGATATCCTTCGGTGTTTTCACGCTGGTTGATATGACAAAAGGGAGCTCTCCATGCTGCGAGATATATTGATAAAGCCCATTTATCGCCGTCGTCGGCTTAATATCCAAACCGCGAAGAATGACGTCAACCTCATCTTTTAGCGATTTTTCCACTTTGACACCGATCTGGATTTGTTCCGTCATACAATTCATCCTCAACATAGAGATCCGGATTAAACACCAATATTATTCAAGCAAATAATATTCGCCACCAATTACCATGTTAAGATTTTTCTTATATGTGGCAACCTGTTTTTTATTATTAAAAATAACAAAAGAATTATTTATATATAATGTTAAGCGTAGCCGATGTGTTAATTCCCCCGCTGCTCATTGCGGTGGGGCTGTAAGGATAATAATAGGCCGCCATGCCGATGGAAAATTGCGCATCCAAAGCATTGCCGGTTCCCACGTGAAATAATGAAGTCGCCGCGCCTGGCGTCACGCTGGAAAGCGACAGCGTGACGGGGTTATTCGGTGAAGCCGTCTTGACCAGCCGGATGCCAATGCCTTTTGCCGCCTCAGCGCTTTTATCAATCAAAACCGTATTATCCGAAGACAACAGATTATTGCTGGATAAAAACATATTGATATCCCGATCGGCCGTGCCGCCACTTTGCCGATTCTGGCAGCTGAAATTCAGCGTAAAGGGCGTCAGGCCATTTTGCGCCCCCTGAGTAATCTGCGATATCCCCAGCGTCGGCAACTTCACCGCCAGGCCGGCATTGTCGAAAGTGCAGGTCGTCATCTTGGGCGCATACTTGATGGTCATCGGCTGCCCGTACATGTCGCGCTGATCGTAAGGCCAATTGAAGCCGTTGAGCAGCCAGGTCAAGATCTTCACCAACTGCTTGGCGGGCCACAAAATGATCTCCAGCAAGGACATCCCGCTCAGATCGGTCACGAACATCACGTCCTTAAGGCTAACCGTGTCGCCGGGTATCGATGTGCCCGTCTTGCTGACCAGACTGAAACGAATATTCATCGGCTGATTCAATTCCGAAGCGGAGTGCGATCCCCAACCGCTAAGTTTTTTGTTGGCGATGTCGTTGGTTATCTCCGCGCGTATCCAATATTTACCGTTGTTGAATCCCAGAATGGTCGCCTTTGTGCTGTCGGTTGACAGGATGCGCGTATAGCCGAATTCGCTGCTCGAGGTTGAACAACTGAATGAACCGCTGTATTGCGTATAAAAACTGCCTTCCCAGACCGGGGTTTTATCGCTGAGCTTATCCGACAAATCGACGTAGATAGGCGGCGCATATTGGATGCCGTTGCCGTAGCATGAAGCGTAACTGTAACCGCTGAACAATAGGGACAGGGTCAGTGCGAGTATCCTGAGCATGGTGTAATTATCCTTTTATCGACATGTGTTGGCTGCGCTGTCCATCGAGATTTTCGGGCGTTCAATCTTGCAGACACCGTCATTCAGCCTGACCTCCAGTGACGTTGGCTGCTGCTCCACCCGCAGATACAGGACGCTGGCCTGCCCGACGAAGCCAATGGCATGCCCGCTTTGATCCGCCACCTCCGCACCAAATGGCAGGGGCTTATTGCCGCGCTTAAAGGCGCGCAGCGTATAAGGCCGACGCCGATCGGTTTCGAATCTCAAATAGTTGACGGCGCCGGCATAGGGCACGCTGTTGGCGATATTGCCGACGATCTCGGCGCCGGAACTGTTGCCGGTATCCGACAATGTCACGGAGTTTTGCCGGTAAGGCGTGGCGTAAGGCACCAAAGCCAGCCCTTCGTCGTTAGTGACGATGCTCTCGTCGCCGTTCACCATCAGCCCTTTGGCCTTGGGCGCGTCCACCACCATCATGGTGTTGCCCATTTCGTTGGACGCCAGCAAATGCCAAGGGATCGCCACCAGGCTGCCGCGGGCGCTCATGCCCAACTGTCGATAGTCTGATGATTCACTGTAGGAGCCGCCAACGGTCGTCGCGTTGGCGCGATAGGCGGCATTCACGCTCGCCATGCTGTTGCCGCCGCTTTGATTGCTGCCGGCAAGCGCATAACTCAGACGGTTTGATTCCAGCGCATTGCCGCTCAGGCTCAGCGAGCTTTGCTGATAGTGCGAATCGGTGGCGGATAAGCTGGTGCTGAGATAGGCATTGTTGTCGAACATCGACAACGGCACGCTCAGAGAGAGATAAAACCGCGTCTCTTCTTTGCGATCGGAATTTCTCACGCGACTCGCGGAAATGTTGTAACTGACGCGCGCGAAGGCGTTTGAATACCCGAGCTGGTATTCCCGGCTTTTATTCGTATCCGACCAATAGTCGCGCTGGGTGCCGGAGAAATAGAGCGTGCCCCACCCGTCTGCGAGCCTCTGATTCAGGTTCAAATTGAAGGTATTGCGCGGACGAGCGGCGCGAACGGCATCCCAGGTATTCAAATCCAGCGGGGCAAGCTCATCGTCATCCCGATCGTTCCAATAATCGTGAAAGCGCTTGTCACGCTCGCGGTAGCCTTGATGGGTGTAGATGGCATCGTTGAAACTGTAATAACCTTTGGTCGAATAACGGTATGCCGCCAGCGTGAAGTTGGTTGCGGTAGCGTCCAAAAACTTGCTGTAGGCGATCCGAAAACTTTGCCCATTCTCGTTGCGATTCTGCAAATGCGTCGAGGCCTGAGTCACATCGACGGATACCGCGCCGAACGGCAGATTCCAGCCACTGCCCAGCAGCCAGGCGCGATAGTCCTCGCTGAGGATCGTACCGGCGTAACCGGTGACCAGATTATTGAAGCCGTACTGCAGCGTGCCCTGCACGAAAGCGGGCGCATAGTCGGTATCCGCCTGATTGACCTTACCGGCAACCAGGCCGTATTTGCTGACGCCCTGCTTCAACATGTTGGGAACGGCGGAAAACGGCACGGTAAAGGATTGTTCCCGCCCGTCGGCTTCCCTGACCACGACCAACAGATCCCCCGCAGAACCGGTCGGCAATATATTGTCCAGCGTAAAGGCGCCCGGCGGCACGTTCTCCTGATAGATGAGGTTGCCGTTTTGCAATACTTTCACCAGGGCATTGCTCTGCGCCACGCCCCGTACTATCGGCGAAAAGCCCTGCTGCGAATTGGGCCGCATATTGATATCCGAGGCTAAAGCGCCGCCCCGCACCCGAATCGAGTCGAACAAATCACCCGGCGAATAGAAATCGCCCATCGTCAGGTTCGATTTGATGGCGGCGAAGCCACGCTGCACATAGCGAGTATTATTTTGCCAATCGCTGCCTTGCCGCGAACTGCTGCGGAAATTGCTGCTGTCTCTGAATTGCCAACCCGCCAGATTGACCCCCGATTCCAAACCGGTATAGAAATCGTCGTTTGACGCCTTGTCGCCCTGCAACGACTGCACGTGGTAATAGGTGGCGTTATAGGCCAGCAGCAGCGCAGGCACGCCGCGATCCCAAAATTTGGTGTCAACATAGCCGGCCTCTGCGCGAATCACTCGCGACTGGGGCAGCGTCAGCTTAAGGCTCAACGTCCCCACATCGAAGTCCGCCCTTCCTCCTTGCACCAACGTTTGGACGGGGATCGGCCCCTTGTCCCCCCCGATGGACAAACGACTCATATCGATGCCCAACAGGGCGGCGTCACGATGGGCGATGCGAATATCGCCTTTATGTTCGCCGAACTGCAACGAGAACCGCCCTTTCCAACTCTGGTTGACATACACGTCGACCGTTTGCGTGCCTGCCGGCATGTCATTATTGAGGTAAAAACGCGACAGATCGGATTCGCTGGACGCACCGGCCAATAGAGAAGTGTCGAATTTCATCGCCGATGCTTTATTTAACGGTATGAATACAGATGCGGTCAGTATCGAAAGCAATTTTAGTTTAAGCTTCATGGCCGTTCTTCACGTTAGCGGGCTGTAATGGCTTTAGATTTATAAGCCCCCAGGTCGTCGATATAGAGCAGGGTGTAGGGAATATTCCGGCTCACGCCAACTTTGGTCGGGGCAAAGAGGCTGGAATATGGCCCGACCATCACTGAATCGACCAACAGATTCTTTTTGCCTTTCTGATCAACATTGGCCAACGTAAAATAGTAAGGGCCTTTGTTGATAACCTTAAATCCCTTCCCCGCCGCCTGGAGTTCAATGAAGTCGGTGATGTTATTGACACTGCCGGCTAACCCTGCCGGGCGATAAAATAGCTTGATGCGTGATTTGATGGCTAATTGCAGCGTATTGACGCCCTGCAAATTCTCCGGCGTAGGCGGGATATCCAGCACATTCAAATAAAATACCGACTCACGATCGCCGGGAAGCGCCGCGTTCATTTTTTGTATGCGTAATTGCTGGCCATTATTTCCGGCAACTTTCACAACCGGCGGGGATAACAAGAACGGCACGTTTGCCGTTTCAGGCGTCGAGTTTATATCACCGTCATCAATCCATGCCTGCACCAGTGCCGGATCGTCACCATTGTTGACTAACTGAACGATAACATCCTTGTTTTTTTCCGGATAAATAACGCGCGTTCCATTAATTACAATATTGGCATCGGCGCAAAAGCTGCTGAGAAACAATCCAGCAAAGATTAAGCACTGTTTCATAGTCACCCCAGAAGCCAGGCCTTTGCCTTGGGCGCAGGCCTGGCTTAATTGCAATTACAGGTAAGAAATGGTGTAAGTCACGTTGGAACTCAATTCCCCCACTTTTGCCGCCAACGCATTGGTCTTGTAGTAATAGGCGTCCAGCGTCAGCGTTTCGGCATCTGGCGCCGTTTTATCGCCTTTGATCTTGGTGACATAAGGCACGTTCAACGGAATCGGCGTGGATGAACCCGGCTCAGCCAGAGAAAAACCGACGTTTTTCGCTACGGCGGCGTCGCTTTCATTCACGGAGCTGTTCAGCAGATATTTCCCGTCGGTAGAGATATTATTCGCCGAAGAGAAGTAGATCTTCAGCGGCGTACCGGCCGTTCCCGCCGCCGGCGTGCAGCCGGAGAACGTCAGCGAGAAAGATTTCTTGTTTTTGGTGATGGGGCCGACCACGGTGCCCGCATCAGTCACGGAAATCGGGCTGAGCGCAACGGTAAAATCGGCGCTTTTCCCGCCATTGATGGTACAAGTGGTATCCGTAACGGCACCGCTAAACGAAATAACGCCACCGGCGGAATTATCTGCCGCCGTTGCGCCCACAGATGTTAACGCGGCAGCCAATACCGCCAAAGAGATGCCTTGCTTAATCATAATAAACCCCATTACTTTCTTCGCTGAGAGAGCATATATAAAATGACCTACACCATTAAACCGTTTAGAGGCTAACGAAGCTTAGGCAATAGCAGAGTATTGACAGCATCCTGCCATCTAAAAGTTTATATGCGACGGTATATATTTATATATATCCAAGTGTATTCTAAAAGATATCCGACAATGGGAAAAATCTCATTCACCGCCAGATGCAGGACATATTAATTCCAAAGACAAAAAAATTGCAACATCGAATCAAATAATTTTCATGACAATAAAAAAATGAATCGAGCAATGACCGGAAGGATGTGTGCCTTAAAAGAGTGAGTACGGCAGGCTGCTTACTGCGCGGGTTAAATGAGGGCCGCCATTTCCTCATAAAAGCGCTTGTGGCATAAAAAAACAAAAAGCCATTGATATAAAAAGAAAAAACACACAAAGAAAAATCTTAGATTCCTTAACCCTCCTCATCCCTCCACGTAAGGTTTACTTTTCCCCTACCTTAAAAATTATCCGACCTACCGCTATAGGAGTAGCCCGGAAATGCGATACTCTCTGCACATGAATATTCAGACACACAAGAAACAGCGTCCGAATTTTTCTTTGCTCAGTCGATAAGGATGAATTTTTCAGAGAAAAATATATCTTTCCCTATCAATATAAAACCCACCTTTAAAGTATATTAAAAAATATACTGAAAGATAATTCATTTAAATAATCGCTACAGGGGTCAAACAAGATAGGGGAAAAGGGATGCATCGCGAGTAACGGCGGGAATAAAAAACCCGAGCGCCACAGGCTCGGGTTGATAGCAACACAGACATTCGACGATCAGAGCGGCTTTTCAGTCCGTACGATGCCGTGATTCTTCATCACCTCTTCCATCGTAAGGCTATCGTCATACGGCGTCTCGTCGACCACGACGTCTTTCGGACGCTCATAGGGTTTGGTCGCACGTTTGAACATCCACCACCATACGAACACCAGGAAAGCGCCGGACTTGAGAAAAATCATGGTCCATAGGGCGACTTGATACCAGTTCATCTCTGTCTCCTAAGAGTATTAAGCAAAATCGATAAGGCGGCGTTAATTATCGTGCCGGTCACGCCTGACAGCAGCAGGCATCCGAGCAGCCTGCCTTGATGACCGCATAATCTCACCGATGCGTAGCCCTTATCAATAGCCGTTCGCGTTTCCTGCGGGCGACCGTCAAGTTCTCAGCACGCAAAAGCAAAAAACCCCGCGCTCTAAGAGCGCGGGGTCAGAATGTATGGCGGAGGAGCAGAGATTCGAACTCTGGAACGGTTTCCCGTCGACGGTTTTCAAGACCGTTGCCTTCAGCCACTCGGCCACCCCTCCGCAACGACGCGCACTATAAACAGAGCTTATTCGCTTGTAAAGCCCAGGCGCGTTCAACCGCGCGAAAAATCGACGGAATGATGCAAGCCGGCGAACAAACGCGTGGCCGCTCCCCCCGCTGTTGCAACAATGATAACTAAGGGTAAAGATTGGTAAACAAACTTTAATCAAGCGCTTGCGCTGCCTATCATCGGGATTATTTTGTGATGGCCTGATAAGAGAGATCATTATGGACCGCATTGTCGTCTCGTCTTCCTCGCGCGACTCCCTGCTCAGCACGCATAAAGTCCTGCGCAACACCTATTTCCTGTTATCCCTGACGCTGGCTTTCTCGGCGCTGACCGCAACCGCCAGTACCCTGCTGGGCCTGCCTGCGCCGGGCTTGCTGCTGATGCTGGTTGGCTTCTACGGGCTGATGTTCCTGACGCATAAACTGGCCAACAGCCCGGCAGGCATTCTGGCGGCGTTCGCGCTGACCGGTTTCATGGGGTATGCGCTCGGCCCGATCCTCAGCTCGTTCCTGAACGCCGGCGCGGGCGATCTGATCATGCTGGCGCTGGGCGGCACCGCCGCGGTGTTCTTCTGCTGCTCGGCCTACGTGCTGACCACCCGTAAAGACATGTCGTTCCTGTCCGGCATGATGATGGCCGGTTTTGTGGTGCTGCTGGTGGCGGTGATCGCCAACCTGTTCCTGCAGATCCCTGCTCTGCACCTGGCGATCAGCGCGCTGTTCATTCTGTTCTCCGCCGGCGCGATCCTGTGGGAAACCAGCAACATCATTCACGGCGGCGAGACCAACTACATTCGCGCCACCGTCAGCCTGTACGTGTCGCTGTACAACATGTTCATCAGCCTGTTGAGCATTCTGGGCTTCGCCCGCAGCAACTGATCGCGTGTTACCCCGCCTTCCAGGCCCCGCTCCGGCGGGGCTTTATTTTTTGCGGCTGAAAAAATTTGCTAAACTGGCGGCCGTTCCGAATTATCCGTTATCGAGGCAGTATGTTGGAGTTTGAAGGTCGGGTTATCGACACTGACGCGCAGGGCTATCTGAAAAACAGCGCCGACTGGCATGAAGGCCTGGCGCCGCTGCTGGCCGCGCAGGAAGAGATCGTGCTCACCGAAGCACACTGGGAAGTGGTGCGCTTTGTGCGCGACTTCTATCAGGAATTCAATACCTCACCGGCTATTCGCATGCTGGTCAAAGCCATGGCGCAGAAATACGGCGAAGAAAAAGGCAACAGCCGCTATCTGTACCGCCTGTTCCCGAAAGGGCCGGCCAAACAGGCCACCAAGATCGCCGGGTTGCCCAAACCGGTAAAATGCATCTGACCGCTCCGCCCGCAGCGCCGCTGCAGGCGAGCACTTAATAGCGAATGCCGAACCCGTCGTAGTCGGTCACGCCCTGCGGCTCCACCAGCACGCGTTCGACGCGCGCGCTGCGCGGGCCGCCCTGCTTCAGCCATGCGACCAGCGAGTCCACCTGCGCCTGTGTGCCGCAGGCCACCACCTGAACGCTGCCGTCATCAAGGTTGCGCGCATAGCCCGTCACCCCCAGCGCCTCAGCCTGCCGCTGAGTGGAATAGCGAAACCCTACCCCCTGCACCACGCCATACACATACGCAGCAATGCAAACTTGTGTCATAATCGCCCCCTTAATTCAGTTTTCGTTATGGCATTGCCGTGCCTTTGCACCGCCGTGTCACTCTTTCTATCCTAGCTGGCAGCATTATTAATTATGACCGTACGCCTGTTTCTCGCCAAAGGACGTGAAAAGTCCTTACTCCGTCGTCACCCTTGGGTATTCTCCGGCGCCGTTCAACGCGTCGAGGGCAAAGCGCTCTCCGGTGAAACCATCGATATTCTCGACAGCCAGGGCAAATGGCTGGCTCGCGGCGCCTATTCGCCCGAGTCGCAGATCCGCGCACGCGTCTGGACTTTCCAGCAGGATGAAGAGATTAACATCGATTTCTTCATTCGCCGCCTGCAGCAAGCGCAAAGCTGGCGTGATTGGGTCGCGCAGCGCGACGGCCTGGACGGATACCGCCTGATCGCCGGCGAATCCGACGGCCTGCCGGGCATCACTATCGATCGCTTCCAGAATTTCCTGGTGCTGCAGCTGCTGTCCGCCGGCGCCGAATATCAGCGCCCGGCTCTGCTTTCCGCTCTGCAGCATTGTTACCCGGAATGTTCAATTTACGACCGTTCCGACGTGGCGGTGCGTAAAAAAGAAGGCCTGCCGCTGGCGCAGGGTCCGGTGCTGGGCGATCTGCCGCCGGAGCTGCTGCCGATCACCGAACACGGCATGAAACTGCTGGTGGACATTCAGCAAGGGCACAAGACCGGTTTCTATCTCGATCAGCGCGACAGCCGCCTGGCGGCGCGTAACTACTCTGCCGGCCGCCGGGTGCTGAACTGCTTCTCCTACACCGGCGCCTTCGCCGTTTCCGCTCTGATGGGCGGCTGCGCGCAGGTGATCAGTGTAGATACCTCGCAGGCGGCGCTGGATATCGCCAGACAGAACGTCGAGCTCAACAAGTTGGAGCTGAACAAGGCAGAGTTCGTTCGCGATGACGTGTTCCAACTGCTGCGCAACTACCGCGCCCAGGGCGAGAAATTCGATCTGATCATCATGGATCCGCCGAAGTTCGTCGAGAACAAAAACCAGCTGGCCAGCGCCTGCCGTGGCTACAAAGACATTAATATGCTGGCGCTGCAGCTGCTGAACCCGGGCGGCATTCTGCTCAGCTTCTCTTGCTCCGGGCTGATGCCGACCGATCTGTTCCAGAAAATTTTGGCCGACGCCGCTGTAGATGCCGGACGTGATGTACAATTTATAGAACAGTTCCGCCAGGCTGCCGATCACCCGGTGATCGCCACGTACCCTGAGGGGCTGTATCTGAAAGGCTTCGCTTGTCGGGTGATGTAACTTGAAATGCGCTGCCTTGCCCCCATATATGAGCAAGGCATTGTTTCTCAGGAGGTCATCATGATTGCCAGCAAATTCGGTATCGGACAACAGGTTAGGCATAAACTGCTGGGGTATTTGGGCGTCGTTATCGATATCGACCCTGAATACTCTTTGGAACAACCCAAAGCTGACGAGATAGCGGCGAACGATGAACTGCGTTCCGCTCCTTGGTACCACGTGGTGATGGAAGACGAGGAAGGCCAACCGGTGCATACCTATCTGGCGGAAGCGCAGCTGGATGGCGAGCCCCAGGAAGCGCATCCCGAGCAACCATCGCTGGATGAACTGGCGGAATCCATCCGTCACCAGTTACAGGCGCCACGCTTGCGCAATTGACCGCGCCAAGACCTGAGAAACCCTGAAAGAGCCCGGCATCGCGCCGGGCTCTTTTTATTTAGCGCTCCAGCCCCAAACGCGGGATTTCGATTTTCGGGCAGCGATCCATCACCACCTGCAGCCCGGCCTGTTGCGCCAGCACTGCCGCCTGGTCATTAATCACGCCGATCTGCAACCACAGCGCCTTGGCACCGATCGCTATCACCTCTTGCGCCACGCCGTAGGCTGCCTCCGAATTGCGAAAAACGTCGACCATATCGACCGGCTGCGGGATGGCGGTCAGCGTGGCATAAACCGGCTGCCCCAACAGCGTCTGCCCCGCCAGTTTTGGGCTCACCGGGATCACCTGATATCCCTGCGACAACAGATAAGCCATCACCCCATAGCTGGGCCGCGACGGGTTATCGCTGGCGCCCACCAGCGCGATGGTTTTCACCTGCTGCAATAACTCAACAATCTCTTGATCTTGCATCTTCAACTCCCGTTTATCACTGCGTCACTCTTCCGTTTCGAGTGTAACCGATCGGCATTCGCGCAGCTAAACGCTACGCGCAGGAAACTTCAGCGTAATCTTATGGTCTGAGGCTGTCGCGGTTCAGCCACGCACAGACGTGTCTAATTACAAATAAATATGTAAAAATGTAAATAAAATACCCGATTGAAAAATTTTGACACAACCTATGCCATGTTCAACACTTAGAGCTACGTCACTTTATAAGGAGATAATGATGAAATTTGGTCTGGTGGTTGCGGCGTTGCTCAGCATCAGCATGCCTGCCGCGGCTACGACCCTGAAACTCTCCCCGGACATCGATCTGCTGGTGGTCGACGGCAAGAAAATGACAGGTTCGTTGTTAAAAGGCGCCGACAGCCTTGAACTGGATGGCGGACAGCACCAGCTGCTGTTTAAAGTGACCAAAACCGTACGTTCCGGCCAGCATACGCAGGCCTATGCGTCCCTGCCGCTGGTTGCCACCTTCAATACGCAAAAGATCAGTCAGGTGGCGATCGAACTGCCGCGCATCGAGAACGATCGTGACGCGCAACGCTTCGATAAAACGCTGAACTATCGGGTAGTGGATAAAGAGGGTAATGCCCTGCCGTTCCAGCATGATGTGCTGCATCCCGACAGCGTCACCTTCAATGCCGATTTGGAAAAGGTGATGACGGATTACAACCGCCAAAACCGCCCGGCTTCCGTCCCGCTTTTCGTCCAGCCGAACGCAGGCAACACAACAGCCTCCCTGCCGGCCGGCGCACCGGTGAATGCCCCGACGGTGACGCTGAAAGGTGAAAACGTGTCGGAACAGATGCTGCAATACTGGTTCCAACAGGCGGACAAGGAAACCCAGAAGCGCTTCCTGCACTGGGCCAACAAACAACCGGTTCGCTGATCCCTCCGGCGCCTTAGCCGCAAAGGCGCCTTTTCTTCGCATTTTCAGCTGCAAACGCTAGGCAGTGAAAAACAGTTTCAGTAATCTGTCGCACATCCCCGATTAGCGAAGGACACTGAGATGGAATTGACCACCCGCACTATCGCCGAGCGCAAACACATTGCGCTGGTGGCGCACGATCACCGCAAACAGGCCCTGCTGGAATGGGTTGAAAGCCACAAGACCATTCTGGCGCAGCACCAGTTGTACGCCACCGGCACCACCGGCAACCTGATCCAGCGTGCCAGCGGCATTCCCGTCACCAGCATGCTGAGCGGCCCAATGGGTGGCGATCAGCAAGTCGGCGCACTGATTGCGGAAGGCAAGATAGACATGCTGATCTTCTTCTGGGATCCGCTGAACGCGGTTCCTCACGATCCGGACGTGAAGGCGCTGCTGCGGCTGGCGACCGTCTGGAATATTCCGGTAGCGACCAACCGTTCGACCGCTGATTTTTTGATTGACTCTCCGCTGTTCAAAAGCGAGGTGGCGATCGCCATCCCCGACTATCAGCGTTACCTGCAAGACCGCCTGAAATAGTCCTTTCGGCCTGGCTACCGCCAGGCCAGCTGCTTACGGTTTTTTCTGCACCGGAACGCCAAGCTCACGCAGGTGGTCGACGAACACCGAAGGACGTTCACGATCCTGCAACAGCCATACCTGATGTTTGGCGCGAGTCAACGCGACATACAGCAGACGGCGCTCTTCAGCATCCGGAAAGTCCTCCGGCTGCGGCAGTAACACCTCTTCCAACACCGACTCGCGCGCCACGGCGGGGAAGCCGTCACGCCCCTCATGCAAACCGGCGATGATGACGTATTCCGCCTGCTGCCCCTTGCTGGCGTGGATGGTCATAAACTCCAGATCCAGCTTTGGCCAGCGGGTGGCCGCTTTCGCCAGCGCTTCCGGTTTCAGATGGTGGTAACGCGCCAGCACCAGGATGCGCTCATCCGGCTTGGCGTAGCCGCTCAGCTTGTCCAGTAGCGGCTCCAACTGCTCGTGCGGCAGGATCGTCACCGACTTTTTATTGCCCTTGCTCAGGCTATTGAGCGGTTTTTTCAGCTGGTGCGGGTTCTGCTGCACGAACCGGTTGGCCACCTCGCCGATGCGTTCATTGAAACGATAGGTGGTATCCAGTGCGCACTGCGCGCCTTCGCCGAAGTTCGTGGCGAAGGCCGTGGTTAACGTCAGTTCTGCGCCGCTGAAGCGATAAATCGCCTGCCAGTCATCCCCTACAGCAAACAGGCAGGTCTGCTTGTTCTGTCGGCGCAATGCCGCCAGCAAGAGCGCACGCTGCGGTGAGATATCCTGAAACTCGTCGACCAGAATATGTTTCCACGGGCTGACGAAGCGCCCCTTGTCGAGAATGTTGACCGCCTGATGGATAAGGCCGGAGAAGTCCACCGCCCCTTCCTCTTTCAAGGCGCTTTTCCAGGCTTTCAGCAGCGGCGCCATCAGCCTGATGCGTTTTGAAAACAGATCGCGGATTTCTTCATCCGCCTGCTCGATCATTTCCGCCTGGCTGCCGCCATGCATGCGCATCAGCCCCAACCAGCGTTCCAACCGGCTTGCCAGGCGATCCGCCAGGCGCTTATCCTGCCAGAAGTCGCCTTCCGGCACTTCCCATTCCAGCTCTTCGGTCAACCATTGACGCCACCCCTTGGCCTGCGCTTTCTTCTCCGCGCACTGTTGGCGCCAATGGGTAATCAGCAGCTCTTTGCGCGCTTTGGCATCGGTTTCCAACCGGCTGATGGCCGGCGCTTTGCGGCTGCCTTGTTGAATGATTTGCAGCGCCAAGGCATGGAAGGTCTTGGCCTGAATACCGACATCACCCAAACGTTCTTTGATGCGGTCGTTCATCTCGCCGGCGGCCTGACGGCCGAACGCCAACAGCAAGATTTGACCCGGCTCAGCCTCCTGACGACGCAGCAGCCAGCCGGCGCGCGCCACCAGCACCGACGTTTTGCCGCTGCCGGCGCCGGCCAACACCAGCACGGAATCCTCGCCATTGACCACCGCCCGGCTCTGGGCGTCGTTGAGCGGCGAACTCTCGACGGTCTGGAAGAAATCATGGTGTTGATCCAGCATGCGCTCGGTCCACTGCCGGTTGCGTTGCTCGATACTGCGCTCCCCCTGCTGCAACCATTGCAAACACAGATGGTAATCAGCCCGGCAGTTATCGAATTCCTCCAGGCGCGCCACCGGCATCGGTAGCGCGGAGAAAGCCTCGCGAATTTGCTGCTGCAGCTTGCCCAGCTCAGACTTTTTGAACCATTTATCTTGTTGTTCAATGCGCTTAATCTGCGCCACCTGCTGTTGCAACACGCCGGCGCTGACGTCGCTCATCTCGGCGCTCCACTGCTGCCACGCCTGCTGCAGAAAGTGATAAAAACGCTGCGTTTCCTGCCATTCGGTGCCGTGCAACCGCACCACTTTTTCGTCCGGTAATTCAAATTCCAGCTCGCCCCAGACGATGCCACGCTTGCACCTGACCTGAATCAGTTGATTGAAGGGGATCAGGTATTCATGTTTTTCCCCGCTCACCTCAACGCCGGCGTGCAGCAACCGCACGCGGTTATAAGGGTGCTGAGCCAGGTGTTTCCCCAGCGATGTCGCTTTAAGTTCCATATCGTCGCGCCATGACTATGTTGAGATTAAATAACGGATATCTGCCAGTTTACCTGCGATAAGCAGTGGCACTCTAGCGCTAAAAAAAGGGTAGAATAGATTTTGCGTTTTTATCGTGAATACGCCCGCATCGCGGTTTGGCTATCATTAGAGCAGAATGACGTCTATGCGTACTGTACTGAATATTCTTAATTTTGTGTTGGGCGGTTTCTTCACCACGCTAGGCTGGCTTATTGCTACAGTGTTCAGCGTGCTGCTTGTCATCACACTGCCGCTTACCCGCTCCTGTTGGGAAATCACCAAGCTGTCGCTGGTGCCGTTCGGCAACGAAGCGATACACGTCGATGAACTGTATCCGGAAAAAAGCAATGCGCTGCTCTCCGCCGGCGGCTCACTGCTCAACATTATCTGGCTGGTGCTGTTCGGCTGGTGGCTGTGTCTGTCACACATCGCCGCCGGTATCGTGCAATGCGTTTCAATCATCGGCATTCCGGTCGGCATCGCCAATTTCAAAATAGCCGCCATCGCGCTGTGGCCGGTGGGACGCCGCGTCGTCTCGGTAGAAATGGCTCAGCAAGCCCGTATTGAGAATGCTCGCCGCCACTATCAACAGCGTTAATTTTTTCTCCGTTTGAGGAGTTTTTCGTGCTCTCTTTTGCACCCGCAGTTCGTCGTTATACTTACAACAGCAACCTGCTGTATCACTTGCGCATCCTCATTGCGCTGATCGGCACCACCGCCGTTCCCTGGTGGCTCGGCATTCCCAAGCTGACTATCCCGTTAACGCTGGGCGTGGTGGCAGCCGCCCTGACTGATTTGGACGACCGCCTGGCCGGCAGATTACGCAATCTGCTGATCACGTTGGTATGCTTCTTTATTGCTTCCGCCTCGATTGAGCTGCTGTTTCCCTACCCTTGGTTGTTCGCGCTTGGCTTAACCACCTCGACCTGCGGTTTTATCCTGCTGGGCGCCTTGGGGCAACGTTACGCCACCATCGCCTTCGGTGCGCTGCTGATCGCGGTTTACACCATGCTCGGCACTTCCATGTACGATGCCTGGTATCAGCAACCGCTGCTGCTGGTGATCGGTGCATTGTGGTACAACCTGCTGACGCTGGCGGGCCACCTGCTGTTCCCGATCCGACCGCTGCAAGAAAACCTGGCGCGCTGTTACGATCAACTGGCCAATTATCTGGACGCCAAAGCCAACCTGTTCGATCCCGACGCCGAACGCGACGCCGATCTGCCATGGATGGACGTCGCAATGGCCAACAGCGCGTTGGTCGCGTTACTCAACCAGACCAAAGCCTCGTTATTGACACGCCTGAAAGGCGATCGCGGCCAGCGCGGCACCCGTCGCACCTTGCACTACTATTTTGTCGCGCAGGATATCCACGAGCGCGCCAGTTCTTCTCACGTTCAATACCCTGCGCTCAGCCGGCAATTCCGTCACAGCGACATTTTGTTCCGCTTCCAGCGTTTGCTGAGTATGCAGGCGCGCGCCTGCCGCCAGTTGGCGCAATCTATCCTGCTGCGGCAAAAGTACCAGCACAATCCGCGTTTTGAGCCAGCTTTCAGCCGCATTCAGGAAGCGTTGGCGCGCATCGCCGAAACCCAGGGCAATAGCGAACAGACCAAGGCGCTGGCGCATCTGCTGAAAAACCTGCATGCGATAGATGCTCAGTTGGCCAATATCGAGTCCGAGCAAACGCTGGCGAGCGGACAAGCGGAAGAGAACAGCTTGGCCGACGATCGCTTGACCGGTTGGAGCGACATCCGGCTGCGCATCAGCCGCCATTTAACGCCGCAGTCGGCCCTGTTCCGCCATGCGATCCGTATGTCGGCGGTGCTGTGCGTCGGTTACGCCTTTATCCAGTTCACCGGTATGCAGCACGGTTACTGGATCCTGCTGACCAGCCTGTTCGTCTGCCAACCGAACTACAACGCCACCCGCCGGCGCCTGGCATTGCGCATCATCGGCACTCTGGCAGGTATCCTGATCGGCTTGCCAATCCTCTATTTCGTGCCTTCCGTAGAAGGGCAACTGGTGTTGATCGTCATCACCGGCGTCCTGTTCTTCGCGTTCCGCACCGTGCAATATGCCCACGCGACGATGTTCATCACGCTACTGGTGTTGCTGTGCTTTAACCTGTTGGGTGAAGGATTCGAAGTGGCCGCCCCGCGCGTTTACGATACCTTGCTGGGATGCGCCATCGCCTGGGCGGCTGTCAGCTTCATCTGGCCAGACTGGAAGTTCCGCCAACTGCCGGCGGTGGTGGATAAAACGCTGAATGCCAACTGCCGCTATCTGGACGCCATTTTGGTGCAATATCATCAAGGTAAGGATAACGGCCTCGCTTACCGCATTGCACGACGAGATGCCCATAACAGCGATGCGGAACTGGCTTCGGTCATCTCCAACATGTCAGCCGATCCCAAGGCCGACAAAGCGCTGCAGGAAGCCGCCTTCCGCTTGCTCTGTCTGAACCACACGCTCCTGAGCTATATCTCCGCATTGGGGGCGCACCGCGAGCGGCTGAACACCCCGGCCACGCTCGATCTGCTCAATGACGCCGTGTGTTACGTGGACGGCGCCCTGCATCAGGAAGAACGGAACAGCCAGCGCATTGCGCAGGCGTTGGAACAGCTGGCGGAGCGCATCAGCAAAGCCGTTCCGGAACCTGAAAGCAAAGAGCAATTGGTCTTGCAGCAGGTGGGATTGGTGCTCGAACTGCTGCCGGAGCTCACCGCGCTGCATGCCCAAATCAATAAGGCAGCCTAACTATTCAGGGCCCGTTCGATGGGCCCTGAATAACCGGCTCATGCCCATGGCGGCGCATCGCCATCGTATGATCGAACCAACGCACTAACTCGCTGCGTAATTCGGCCGGCAACGCCGCCTGATGATAACCGGCTATCGCCCCGCCCAGCGACAGCAGCACTCGTAGCCCCAAATTAGTCTGCTGTTTCAATAAACGGAGATAGCTGCGTTTGGCGCCATGCAGCCTCAGGTCATAAGCGTTGCGAATGCCCGCTCGCCACAGCAGACGTTCCATATTGACGTCAATATTCGGCAATGCCTTCAGTCGGCCGTGATCGCCAGCCTTAAGCCGCTGCTCCCGGCGCGCCTCCCTGACAGCTTGCCAGGCCAGCCCCACCAGCTCGTTGCGTTCCCGCCACAGCGACTCGTCAACCCAGTAATAGCGCAAGGTAATGGGCACACCGCGTTTGGAATAGACCATATTGACCATTCCGCGGGCGCGAAAGGCGGGTTCCATGCTTGCCGTAGCCCGCAAATACAGCTCCCCCTCCGCTATCACCGCAAACATGACGCCCTCAGCCAGCAGACCGTAACCGCCGAACTGCGACCGAGTCGTGATGGCCCCCAATGCCGCAAAGCAATTTTTAGCCTGCGCGATTCTTCTCGTCGACATCCTTTTCATAGCGTTCCTCCTTTTTAGGTTCTGGCCGTATTATTTCTCTCATCAATGAAAAAAGTAACGTGAACAACTAATTAGAAAAATACGCACTATCCGCCCGCCTGCCAATCACAAAAACCATCGGTACAAAAAATGATCGCAATTATGCGAGCCGCTACGAAAATTTGGGTTGATCTTATCCTAAATCAGGGATACTGTATAAACATACAGTAACACGACGGGCGGGAACTTTATGCGTACTCAATCACTCTACCAACCTCATTTCGGCCATGGCTCTTATACAACGCGCAATGTTGCGAAGAACACGGATGTCGGCAAAGAGAATGGCTTGATCAGTGAACTTGTTTACAACGAACGCCAGCCCGCAGTGGCTCAACTGCTGTTGCCCCTGCTGCAGCAACTGGGCAAGCAGTCTCGCTGGCTTCTGTGGCTCACGCCGCAGCAAAAATTAAGCAAACAGTGGCTGCAGCAATCCGGCCTGCCGGTGGATAAAGTGGTGCAATTGAGCCAGATCAGCCCGGTGAATACGGTTGAGGCAATGGAAAAAGCGCTGCAAACGGGGAATTACAGCGTGGTTCTCGGCTGGTTGCCCGAGCTAACGGAGGAGGATCGTCTAAAATTAAGACGTGCGGCAGAATTGGGTAACGCATACGGGTTTATCATGCGTCCACAACGTGACATTAGCCCGACTCACGGACAGTGTTCTACCCTAAAAATTCACTCTTCTTTGTATCATTAAGTAAATTTAGGATTTTTCCCATCATTTTCGCACCCCGTAAAGGGAACCTTTGCGGGATAAGGCAAAAAGCTAGTCCAGCCGCGGTTTGGCAAGGGAAAATGCCCTGTTGATCGCCGTTTTTTTGAGCTGAGAATGTTAGCAAATATGTACGATTCTGCGTTTTTTTTTAGAGCCTTATCACATCACACTTGTAACTTTCGCGCCACGTTGTAGACTTTACATCGCCAAGGTTGCTCTATAACGTCAGAAAAACTGGCGAGTAACAAACGAGGGCTTAAACCTTGGCGAAGGAATTTAACCAAGGGCTTAAAACAGCTTTAAAGCTCATTGCCTATTTGGATGATAACGAGGCGCAAAATGAAAAAGACAGCTATCGCATTAGCAGTGGCACTGGCAGGTTTCGCTACCGTAGCGCAAGCCGCTCCAAAAGATAACACCTGGTACACCGGTGCTAAACTGGGCTGGTCCCAGTACCATGACGTTGGCTTCTACGGCAACGGTTACCAGAACGGTATCGGCAACGGTCCAACCCACAAAGATCAGCTGGGTGCAGGCGCGTTCCTGGGCTACCAGGCAAACCAATACCTGGGCTTCGAACTGGGCTATGACTGGCTTGGCCGCATGCCTTACAAAGGCAGCGTGAACAACGGTGCTTTCAAAGCGCAGGGCGTTCAACTGGCCGCTAAACTGAGCTACCCAATTGCTGACGATCTGGACATCTACACTCGTCTGGGTGGTATGGTATGGCGCGCAGACTCCAAAGCTAACTACGGCAACGGCACTCGCCTGAGCGACCACGACACCGGCGTTTCTCCGCTGGCTGCTGTTGGTGTTGAATATGCACTGACCAAAAACTGGGCTACCCGCCTGGACTACCAGTTCGTAAGCAACATCGGTGATGCAGGTACCGTTGGCGCGCGTCCAGACAACACCATGCTGAGCCTGGGCGTTTCTTACCGCTTCGGTCAGGATGACGTAGTTGCTCCAGTTGCTCCAGCTCCAGCTCCGGCTCCAGTTGTTGAAACCAAGCGTTTCACTCTGAAGTCTGACGTGCTGTTCAACTTCAACAAGTCTACTCTGAAAGCAGAAGGCCAGCAGGCTCTGGATCAGCTGTACACCCAACTGAGCTCCATGGATCCTAAAGACGGTTCCGTAGTGGTTCTGGGTTACACCGACGCCGTTGGTTCTGACCAGTACAACCAGAAACTGTCTGAAAAACGCGCACAGAGCGTTGTTGACTACCTGGTATCCAAAGGCATCCCGTCAGACAAAATCTCTGCACGTGGTATGGGTGAAGCAGAGCCAGTTACAGGCAACACCTGTGGCTACAAATCTGGCCGCGCTACCAAAGCTCAGATCGCTTGCCTGGCACCAGATCGTCGCGTAGAGATCGAAGTTAAAGGTATCAAAGACGTTGTAACTCAGCCTCAGGGCTAAGTTTACTCGCCTAATAAAAAACCCCGCAATGCGGGGTTTTTTTTCGTCCTGTTTTTGTCAGAGCATTCAAGGCCTGGTGCAACGAAGGCGCTCTGCCCCGTTTATTTAGGTTCTTTGCCGAGAATCGCCTTCAGGTCTTCTTTCAACGACGACATCTGATTCGCATACTTCTCTTTGCGCTCAGCATCTTCGATAAGCTGCACGACGGTTTCCGACAGCGTCACGCCGCGACGACGCGCCAGGGCAGCCAAGCGTTGCCAAACCAAAAACTCCAGATCGATAGATTTTTTACGCGTATGCTGGTGTTCTGCGTTAAAATGACGTTTGCGGCGGGCGCGGATCGTTTGTTTCATCCGGTTATCCAGGTCCGGATTCATATGAGCGGCAATCCATGCAAGTACCTTTACCGGCTCATTTTCCAGCTTCAGCAGCTCGTTAACCGCTTCCTGAGCAGCGCTGTTTTCAATGTAGCGGGTAATGAGTTCCCCTTCCCGGTGCTTCTTCACCAGGTACTTCCATTTCCAACCGCTCTCCAGATTTTCCAGTTGCTGATATTTCATCTTGAGCTCTTCAGTGACCGCGTAACTTCAAATAAGCATAACAGCTTTACGCCGAATTTCCCCGGCAATTAAGCCGTCTTTTAGACTGTTTTTTGCACAGTCATCGCGCGATGTCAAACTCCCTGATGCCAACTGGCACTCCACATGTATCAAGCTGCCGTTATTCTTGTATAATCGCCCTTTCCCTTTTTAACGATTGCATCTAACACTTTGACCAATAACCGACTTGAATGGCAATCTTTATTGCCGGACGTAACGCCTTATCAGGCGATATTTGATACCGCCGCTCAGTTGGCACCCGTGCCCTTTTCCGCCATTCAGCCTCGGCTGGAAAATGCCCTGACGCTATTTTGTCACCCCCAATCGCCGCCGCGATTCATGCTGTTGAAAGCGCAAGAAACGCGAGAATACCTGGAACTGATCGCTAACGCCGTCAAACCGCTGCTGCCGCAAAACACGGCATGCCGCGGCAGCCACTATGTCATTCAGGATGGCAAGGTCAGCGTAGAGCCTGCCAGCCATGGCGATGAACCTTTCGCTGCCGGCGGTGCCTGCGTGTTCCAAGAGTGGATTGAACCGGAGCAGCTGTTTGGTTGCGTGCGGATCCACAATGGCGACATAACTCTGCAGCCCGGTCTGGTGCACCAGGCCAACGGCGGTATTCTGATCCTGTCAGCCCGGGCGCTGCTGGCCCAGCCGTTGCTATGGCTGCGGTTGAAGCAAATGATCGGCCAGCGTCAGTTCCATTGGGTTTCGCCTGACGAAACCCGCCCGCTGCCGGTCGCCATTCCGCCGATGCCGCTGGACCTGCGGCTGATTGTGGTCGGCGACCGCCACGGCCTGGCCGATTTCCACGATATCGAGCCAGAACTGAGTGAACAAGCGGTCTATGGCGAATATGAAGACGATCTGCAACTGACTGAAGTTGATGATATGGCGCAGTGGTGCGGCTACGTCAACGGTGTGATCGCCGAGCGGCAGTTACCGATGTTGGCGGCCGATGCCTGGCTGCCGCTGATCGTTCAGGCGGTGCGTTATAGTGGCGATCAGGGCATCCTGCCACTCTCGCCGGTTTGGCTTGGGCAGCAGTTGTCCGAAGCGGCACTGTATGCCGAAGAAGACCGCATTACGGCCAAAGCGTTTGAAGCGGCATTGAATGCCCGCGAATGGCGTGAAAGCTATCTCGCCGAGCGTATGCAGGATGAGATCGAACTGGGTCAGATCCTGATCGAGACCGAGGGTGAAGTGGTTGGGCAAATCAACGGCCTGTCAGTCCTGGATTATCCCGGCCACCCACGCAGCTTCGGCGAACCGTCGCGCATCAGTTGCGTTGTGCATCTCGGCGACGGCGAATTTACCGACGTCGAACGCAAGGCCGAGCTGGGCGGCAACCTGCACGCTAAAGGTATGATGATCATGCAAGCGTTCGTGATCGCCGAACTGGACCTGGATCAGCAGCTGCCCTTCTCCGCCTCGATCGTCTTTGAGCAATCTTACGGTGAAGTGGACGGCGACAGCGCCTCGCTGGCTGAACTGTGCGCCCTGATCAGCGCCCTGTCACAGCAGCCGATCACACAACAGATCGCCGTCACCGGCTCCGTTGACCAATTCGGCAACGTACAGCCGATAGGGGGCGTTAACGAAAAGGTCGAAGGTTTCTTCGAGGTTTGTTTACGCCGCGGCCTGACGGGCAAACAGGGCGTCATACTGCCCGTGACCAACGTGCGCCACCTGTGCCTGCGTCAGGATGTCGTTGACGCAGTGCGCGAGGGGCAATTCCACCTGTGGGCGGTAGAGAGCGCGGCGGAAGCCTTGCCTTTGCTCACCGGTTGCCTCTACTCTGACGAACAACAGCCGAATTTGTTGGCGGCCATTCAGGAACGGATTGCGCAGGTGAGCCTGCAGGAACGCCGTCGTCCATGGCCGCTACGCTGGCTCAACTGGTTCAACCACGGCTGATCGGACTTGTTCAGCGTACACGTGTTAGCTAACCTGCGTCCTTCATTAAAATAAGGCTTACTGAGAACATGGTAGATAAACGCGATTCCTATACGAAAGAAGACCTCGAAGCATCCGGCCGCGGCGAGCTGTTCGGCGCCGGTGGCCCACCGTTGCCGGCGGGTAACATGTTGATGATGGACCGCGTGGTCAAAATGACCGAAGACGGCGGGACTCACAACAAAGGTTATGTGGAAGCGGAGCTGGATATTAATCCGGACCTATGGTTCTTCGGTTGCCACTTTATCGGCGATCCGGTCATGCCGGGCTGCCTGGGCCTGGATGCGATGTGGCAGTTGGTCGGTTTCTACCTCGGTTGGCTCGGTGGCGAAGGCAAAGGCCGCGCGCTGGGCGTCGGTGAAGTCAAGTTCACCGGCCAGGTGCTGCCGACCGCGAAAAAGGTAACCTATCGTATTAACTTCAAACGCGTCATCACCCGCAAGCTGATCATGGGCGTCGCCGATGGCGAAGTGCTGGTTGACGGTGAAGTGATCTATACCGCCACCGATCTGAAAGTGGGCCTGTTCAAAGATACCACCGCGTTCTAATCACGCTGACGAGAAGGCGGCCACTGCCTTCTCTCTAACGTTCTTCGCATGCCGTCACGTTCGACGTGATGGCATTTCTTTCTTTTATCCTTTCCCGGCTTTTCAAAGACTCCCGCCCCTCTTTTTAACCGCCGTTAGCATCATCTTATTATTCAGTTCTCATCAAAGAGGGTTAGGGCCGATAGCAAAGATGCGCTATCGGGCGATATGAAATATCGCATCACGCTGGCATTGACGCTGGGTGCTCCTTATTTCATCGCCCGAAACCGAAATGTCTTCCCCCACCGCTCTCTGCCCTATGCTTACCCGAAGCGGCCAAAGCAACAGGCAGCCTGAAAGGCGGCCTCCCTCAATACCCGCATCAGTGCGATAGCGGTTTTTTTGCATCCGGTTATTCTCTTGCCCCTCAAGATCCTCTAACATGACTAGCATAGTAACTACAATTATTGTACTTAGTGAGGAAGGTATGCAAAAAACCCGCTTTAGCGACGCGCCTTGCCCCGTAGCGCGTGCATTGGATCGCGTGGGGGAATGGTGGAGCATCCTGATCCTTCGCGATGCTTTTCAGGGGCTGTCCCGGTTCGACGAATTCCAACAAAGTCTGGGGATGTCACCCACGCTACTGGCGCGTCGCCTGAAGGATTTGGTGGCCCACGGCATTCTGTATAAAGAACGTTATCAAACGCGGCCGGTGCGCTATCACTACCTGCTTACTGAGCGCGGCAACGATTTTCTCCCGGTGTTGGCGGCGCTCTCACAATGGGGCAACAATCATCTGACCGACGGGGACGTCAGCGCCCTGTTGGTCGACGGACGCAACGATCGGCCGATCCAAGTCCAGTTGGTCAATCGTGATACCCAACAGCCGGTGCCGCCGCAGTTCATTACGCTGGCGCCAGGGCCGGCGGCAAGCGACGGCATACATCAACGCGCCGAACTGATGCGGCAGCGGCGCCTCGCCGATTTACCCGAATTTACCAAGGAGCCATCATGAGCAATCGTCGTATCGTCATTACCGGCATGGGCGCCGTTTCACCGCTAGGGTGCGGTGTTGAAGCCATCTGGCAACGTTTGTTAAAAGGAGAATCCGGCATTCGAGCGTTGCCTGACGAGATCGTTGCAGATTTACCGGTCAAGGTCGGAGGACAAGTCCCGGCGCTGGCGCAAGATGCTGAAGCGGGCTTCAACCCCGACGCCTCCGTCGCCCCCAAGGACCAAAAGAAAATGGACCGCTTTATCCTGTTTGCTATGGCGGCGGCGGACGAAGCCATTCGTCAGGCCGGCTGGATAGCCGATACGGACGAAAAACAAGAGCGCACAGCCACCGTCATTGCCTCGGGTATTGGCGGTTTCCCGGCGATTGCCCAGGCGGTGCGCACAACCGACAGCCGCGGCGCCAAGCGGCTGTCGCCGTTCACCATCCCCTCATTCCTGGTCAATCTGGCGGCCGGCCACGTTTCAATCAAACACCACTTCAAGGGGCCGATTGGCGCGCCGGTCACCGCCTGTGCCGCCGGCGTGCAAGCCATTGGCGACGCAGTGCGTATGATCCGCAATGATGAAGCCGATATCGCCGTGTGCGGCGGTACCGAAGCCGCTATAGATACCGTCAGCCTGGGCGGGTTCGCCGCCGCGCGCGCCATGTCCACCGCTCCGGCCGAATTGGCGCAACAGGCCTCTCGGCCCTTCGACAGCGCCCGGGACGGATTTGTCATGGGGGAAGGCGCCGGCATGCTGGTCATTGAAACGCTGGAACACGCGCTGGCGCGCGGCGCCACCCCGCTCGCGGAAATCGTCGGCTATGGCACCAGCGCCGACGCCTACCATATGACATCCGGCGCTGAAGACGGCAACGGCGCCTATCGGGCGATGAAAATCGCGTTGAAGCAGGCGAACGTCGTTCCCGAGGAGGTACAGCATTTAAATGCGCACGCGACGTCGACACCCGTAGGAGATTTGGGCGAAATCAACGCCATCAAACACCTGTTTGGCACGGCCGGGACTGTCGCCGTGACCTCAACAAAATCAGCGACGGGGCACCTGCTGGGCGCCGCCGGCGGGCTGGAAACCATCTTTACCGCCTTGGCTCTGCGCGATCAGATAGCCCCTGCCACGCTAAATCTGGATAACCCCGACCCGGCGGCGGCAGGTTTGCATCTGGTCGCGAGACAGGCGGAATCGATGAACATGACCTACGCCTTATCAAACGGCTTCGGCTTTGGCGGCGTGAATGCGAGTATTTTGTTGAAACGCTGGCGGGATGAATAAGCGCCTGAAACAAAAACCTCCGCCAGGGGGCGGAGGTTATTCCTTTTATTTGACAGGGAGCCGCTTAAGCGGTCACAGCCCTGTCTTCCATGGCTTCTCGCCAACCTCCCAGCCATTGAGACCGGGCGTCCACTGATGATTGGTAGGGACAATGTTCCCTGGAACGCCCTAAAATACCTGCCTGATACCCTCTCGAATGCGCCCTTTCCAGACGATCGCGTTTCTGTCTCTTCATGCCTCGTTTCCCTCATTTTGGTCTGGTGGAAAGAAAACAATGGCTGCTTTTCGCGCAGCCACGAGTAATCAATAGCGCTAAAAGAAGAGAAGATCAATGCGCAAAATTCACGCCAATGTCATATTTGTGAGCTACGCCCGAGGAAAATGCTAAGTGGCTGATCTGCAGAGGAAGGAGTTAACCAATTGAAATAAAATAGAAATCCCTGCCAGCGAGAAAAAACGACTTTTCACGCCGACAGGGATTAGACGATTTTAGACCAAATTATGACTAAATGCCGCCCATCTGTGCTGCGATAGCTTGGGCTTCCTGCTGCCACCCCTGCGCCAGCGTGCGCACCAGGGCATCATAGCCGTCTTCACCCTGTTTCAGCTCCAGGCTGAAAGGCCTTTTGATCAAACGTCCCTGGCGGTTCAGCACCCACTCGCCGCGAATGATCGCTTTCCCGTCAAAGCGGCCGTGGAAGCCGCTGATGGTCACGTTCAGCACATCCTGATCGCTGCTCATCGGCTGCGAAGAGACCACCCACCCCGGCAGCACGCTGCTCAGGTTGGTGACCAGCGTTTGCTGCAGCTGCTGATCGAGCGGGCTGGCCCACAGGTTGTTCTGGGCTATCACATACTGCACGTCGTTGGTCTGATACACCACGCCGCTCTGCGCCAGATAATCCGCCACGCTCACGTGCTCCAGCCACAGCTGGCGCGTGGAGGCGCCGCTGCTGCCGGCCGCGGCCGGCGCGCCCAGCGCCGGCAACTGATAGTAAGTCTTCTGAGGCGAACTGCTGCAGGCGCTGAGCAACAGCGCCAGGGCTACCGGGATCCATTTCATCATTTCGTGGCCTTCTTCGGCTGAGGGTCATTGCTGCCGGCGGCTTCAAACACCAGCGCGTTGCTCTTCTCATTCAGGGTGCGCAACACCGGTTGCAGCTCACGCAACACCTGATCGAGGCGCTGCATGTCGCCCACCATCTTGTTGTAAGCCGGTGAACCAGGCTGGAACCCTTTCATGCTGCGGTTCAGCTCCAGCAGCGTTTTCTGCATGTCCTGCGGCAGCGCCTGCATCTCTTTACTGGCGATGATGTCGTTCAACGACTTCATGGTCTGCTGCGTCGACTTCATGGTTTTCTGGCTTTCTGCCAGCGTCTTGGTCGCTTCGCTGATCATCGGATTGATCGGCATCGAATTAATCTTATCCAACGTCTGCATCAGCTTCTGCTGGATCTGCGCCAGACCGCCGCTGGTGGTCGGCATCAGCGGATAACCGAACAGCTCGCGCGGCCCTTTCCACGGTTTTTCCTGCGGATAGAAGTCGAGATCGATGTACAGCGAACCGGTCAGCAGGTTGGCGGACTTCATCGAGGCGCGCATGCCGCGGGATTCCGCATCTTTCAAGTGCCCTTCAATATCGAAGTTGCCGCCCAGCTGTTTCTGGAAGCGATCCGGCTCGATGCGGATCAGCACCGGAATGCGGTAGTCGTTATCCAGACGCTGCGCCATGCCGTCTTTATAGAACGGCACCTGCGCCACCGTCCCCAGACGGATGCCGCGGAACTCGACCGGCGCGCCCGGCTGCAGGCCGCGTACCGAATCGGAGAAGAACAGCAGGTAGTCTTTATGCACGGTATACAGCGAATCCTGCGTGCTGCGCTGGTTGTCGAACAGCCGGTACTCCGCTTTCTCTTTCGCCTGTTCACCGCGATCCCAGCCGTCCGGCACATCGAAGCTGACGCCGCCGCTAAACAGCGTGGTCAACGAGCCCATCTCCACCCGCATGCCCTGTGCCGACATGTCAAACGCCACGCCGCTGTCTTTCCAGAAGCGCACGTTGGTGGTGACCAACTGATCGTAAGGCGCAGTGATGAACAGCTGATAGCGCATGGCGCGCGCTTTAGGATCGAAGTAGCTGGTTTCCACCGACCCGACGCGATAGCCGCGGAACAGCACCGGATCGCCGGCATTGAGCTGGCCTGACTTCTCGCTGTCCAGCACGATGCGCAACCCTTTGGCGTCCGGAGAGGCCAGCGGCGGCGCATCGAGCAGCTGATAGTGGTCTTTGCCGTCTTTGCCTTTGTTGCCCGGCTGCAGTTCGATATAGGCGCCGGAGAGCAGCGTCCCCAGCCCGGAAACGCCTTCACGGCCGATCTGCGGCTTCACCACCCAGAAGGCGGAATCCTGGCGCAGCAATTTCTCCATGCCGGCATTGAGACGCGCCTGCACCATCACCTTGCTCAGGTCATCGCTCAACGTGACGGTTTCCACCACGCCGACGTCCACGCTGCGGCTTTTGATTTTGGTTTTACCCGCTTCCAGCCCTTCCGCCGTCGTGGTCACCAGCGTCACCACCGGCCCCTGATGGCTAAAGTGGTAAAACAGGATCCAGGCGCCGATCAGCGCGGTCACGATGGGAATGATCCACACCGGCGACCAGCGTTTGATCTTCTCGACGTCCGCGACGCTATGATTATTTTCCGTCACCTTGCGGCTCCTTGTTGATTGTTTCACTTGCGCGATCCCAGGTCAGCCGGGGATCAAATGTCATGGCGGCGAACATGGTGAGGATCACCACCAGTGCGAACAGCACGGCGCCCGTCGCGGGATAAATGCTCATCAACTGCCCCATTCGCACCAACGCCGACAACACGGCGATCACAAACACGTCGATCATTGACCAACGACCAACGAATTCGACCACTTCAT